>NZ_JBVFUR010000004.1:0-710000 GCF_055693845.1 Tateyamaria sp. GN1-10 | reverse complement strand
TATGGGGTTATCCACAGACCTATCCCCAAGACTCACCAGACTCAGTGGCCAGACTCGGGTGAATCGCAGCCGATTCAACCGAGCGAGTCGCCCGATTCACCGATTCAGCACCCAGATTTTTTGAAAATTCCATGCCCGACCCCCGATTCACACCTGACTCGCGACGCAAACAGCGCCCGATTCAGGGCAAATCAGCCCTCAGGTCGCTACTTTTCTGACCAGAGTGGGAACACGCAGCGCCAAAAGCGCCAGAATAACGGTCAGATACACCAAAGGCTCCAACTGAAATCCCTTGCTGAGCCAGACAAAGTGCACGCCAGACAGAATCGCGACCGGATAGGTCAGCAGATGCAATCGACGCCAGACAGCGCCCAGCCACTTTACGGATGTATTGTTCGACGTCAGCGCCAGCGGCAGCATCAGGATAAACGCGGCCATCCCTATTGTAATGTACGGGCGCTTGATGATGTCTGCCACGACCCGGTCAATGGACTGCACATCCAGCACCGCCCACACCAGCAGATGCAGCACGACATATGTAAAGGCGAGCACGCCGATGGTCCGTCTGAACTTGATCAGGTTCACGCCAATGAACCGGCGCAAGGGCGAGATGCACAAGCCGATGATCACAAGCTGTAGCGCGATCTCTCCGAGCTCACGCTCAAGGGCGTTGATGGGCTCACGGCCAAGCCCCCCAGTCTGTGCCATATATAGAAGTACGGGGACCGGGATCAGGTACACTATATACACTGCCCATGTGGGGACCTTGCGGGCCGCCTGATTGATCCGATCCACCAGCATCAGAAGTTCGCGCGCAGGTCCATGCCTTCGTACAGGCTGGCCACGTCTTCTTCGTACCCGTTGAACATCAATGTTGGCTGTCGCTTGGCAAACAGGCCACCACCAACCATGCGCTCACTCGCCTGGCTCCAGCGCAGGTGATCCACTTCCGGGTTCACATTACTATAGAAGCCATACTCGCGCCCGTTCGCCTTGTTCCAGCTGGTGGGCGGTTCATCTGCTGTCACAGTAATACGCACAATCGACTTGATCGATTTGAACCCATACTTCCACGGCACCACCAAGCGGATCGGCGCTCCATTCTGGTTCGGGATTGGCTTGCCGTAGATTCCCGTCGCCATCATCGTCAGCGGATGCATCGCCTCGTCCAGACGCAGACCCTCAACATAAGGCCAGTCCAGAACGGGGAAGCGCACACCGGGCATCTCGTCCGGACGCAGGGCCGTTTCAAAGGCCACGTATTTCGCACCCTCCTGCACACCGGCCAGGTTCAACAGGTCGGCCAGCTCAAAACCGTTCCACGGGATCACCATCGACCACGCCTCGACACAGCGGAAGCGGTAGATGCGCTCCTCGATCGTCATGGCCTCCATGATCTGGCCCATGGAATAGTCGCCGGGATTGTCGACCAGCCCGTCGATGGCAACGGTCCACGGCTCGGTCGTCAGCGTATGCGCATTGCGCGCCGGATCGCTCTTGCCCGTCCCGAACTCGTAGAAGTTATTATACTGTGTGATGTCTTCCCAGGAATTGGGCTCAAGCTCGGCCTCCTGGCTGCGTGCCATGCCTGCCGCACCGATCAGTCCCAGACCCATCGCCCCCGCCATGATCTGCCGACGGTTCATATACGCCGCCAACGGCGTCGCGTCGGCGCGCGTGAGGGTGTTTTTCCAACGATGGGCCATTCAGGTGTCTCCTACGATTTCAAGCACCATGGCACATAGATGGGTCTGACCGGCTACCAAAATGATATTCGCTCACGCCCTTGTCACCGGGTTGTAACTCGGAGTGATTTCGTTCAGCGGCCGCGACCGGCCATCATCCTGCACGATGCGCACATGGCGGCGGCGCATCATCCGTGGCTCTGCCACGCCAACAGAGTGCGCAATGGTCTCAACCTCGTGGATGATTTCACGGGCATAGCGGGTCACCCGCTTTTCTTTGTCCTCGACCACCAGCCCCTTCTGGAACCGCTTGTCATGCGTGGTGATGCCGGTGGGGCACGTATTCTTGTTGCACTTCAGCGCCTGAATGCAGCCCAGGCTAAACATGAAGCCGCGCGCGGTGGTGATGAAATCAGCGCCCGCCGCCAGCGCCCAGGCAATATCGCCCGGGTTCACCAGCTTGCCCGAGGCGACGATGCGAATGCGATCCTTCAGGCCCGCCTCATCCCGCAAATCGACAACAGCGACCAGCGCCTCGCGGATCGACATGCCCACCAGATCGATCAGAGGCATGGGTGCCGCACCCGTTCCGCCCTCACCGCCGTCTATTGTAATAAAGTCAGGCGCACAGGCCGCGCCCCGCGCGTTGATCGCGGCAAACAGCTCAGCCACGGGGCGCTCTGCCCCCACAACGGTTTTGATTCCCACCGGCTTCCCGGTCACACCGCGGATGTGGCACACCAGATCCAGCAGATCATTCCAGTCATTCACCTCGGCATGGCGGTTCGGCGAAATTCCATCCTGACCAACACGCAGGCCGCGGATACCGGCAATCTCCTCCGTCACCTTGGCGCCGGGCAGGATCCCCCCTTCCCCGGCTTGGCCCCCTGCGCCAACTTGATCTCGAACATCCGCACCTGTTTGTGGGTCGCCACCTCGCGCAGCTTGTCGTCACTCAGGTTGCCCTCTTCATCGCGGACACCGAACTTGGCCGTGCCGATCTGAAAGACGATGTCGCAACCACCCTCAAGGTGATACTTGCTGATCCCGCCCTCGCCCGTGTTCATCCACACACCCGCCTCTTTCGCACCCCGGCTCAGGGCCCGCACCGCCGGTTTGGAAATGGCGCCATAGCTCATGCCGGAAATGTTGAAGAACGACCGCGCCGTATAAGGTGTACGCGCGCCCTCACCGATGACCATGGGGGCAGTGCGGGCAAACTGATCCTCCAGCGGCGGGAAGGCCGCATTCACAAAGATCGGCGTACCGACAACATTCAGGTTGCGGGTCGATCCAAAGGCCACCGTGTTGCTGACCCCCTCGCCCGCCCGCTTGATCCACTCACGCTGCGCCCGGTTGAACGGCAGCTCCTCGCGGTCCATGGCAAAGAAGTATTGGCGAAAGAACTCGCCCAAGGTCGAGAACAAATGCCGGAACCGCCCGATGACCGGATAATTCCGCCGGATCGCATCGTGGGTCTGGGCCCGGTCGATGACGAACATGACCAAAGCCACGGCCACCGCCAAACCAATAATGAAAAAGAAGCCGAGGACCAGAACCTCGAGCACAGCCATTGCAAATCCCACGACACCATCCCTCTAAAGTTCCGCACACTGTGCAAAGCCCGGAGCAAGGACGCAAGCACAGGCGGGTTTCTGCCATGCTTAACAAAGTCGTGAGTGGAAATGTGAAGACGGCCCAGCTTAGGGGTTCAATGGCACGTTTCAAGATAGTGTGGGAAAAATTTCCACGTGATCCAAAGGCATAAACCGCGCGTTTCCCTCACGATGCCGCATGACGGTAATCACAACCTATCTACGGGAGACACCTTTATGATACGCAAGACACTTCTGGCCACAATCGCCACCGCCGTCTTTGCAACAGCCGCCATCGCAGGCTCTGCCAAGAAAGACATCGTTGATACAGCCGTGAGCGCAGGCTCGTTCGAAACACTCGTGGCCGCAGTCCAAGCCGCCGGCCTTGTTGATACGCTGAAGGGCGAAGGTCCCTTCACTGTCTTCGCCCCCACGGACGAAGCGTTCGCCGCCCTGCCAGAAGGCACCGTGGAAAGCCTGCTGCTGCCCGAGAACAAGGACCAGTTGACCGCCATCCTGACCTACCACGTCGTACCGGGCAAAGTGATGTCGACCGACCTGCAGGACGACATGGAAGCCACAACCGTTCAGGGTGAGACCGTGACAATCGACCTCGACGACGGGGTCAAAGTGGAAGAAGCGACGGTCGTCAGCGCCGACATCGAAACCTCGAACGGCGTGATCCACGTGATCGACAAGGTGATCCTGCCCGAAGGCAACAGCTGATCCCGCACCACATTCTCCGGGGGCCTCACAGCATGGGGTCCCCACCGCACACGCAACACCCCGGTTCCCGCCCTACGGCACACAAGCAGAACGTGGGGCAACAATATGACCACCCCTTCCACCATATCCCACTGACACACATCGATGCGCGCGACCCGCCGCCCTCCATCAAATTTGCCCAAAGCTTCCAAATCCGCCGCAAACTCGCCAGCTTTAACTGGATTATCCGGTTTTCAGGGCCAGGATGCAAAGCCCCCAGCCGGATGAACGACGTGATGGTGACAATCGAGCGGGTGTTTGGGGCGGAGCGCTCAACCTTTGGCAAATACGGTTCATCAAAAACGCAGCGCAAGCGGGAGATAAGCTTGCTCTTCAAGGCAGGCTGAACATCAATGCCAAGCTGCGGTTCAGCACATCTTGTACATTGTATATGCACCCGGCCATGACTATTATTTTAGACGTAGCATCAACGGGACCAAGAACATGGATTGCACACTCGCCATTTGACCCCTCAACGGTTTCCAATCGCGAGCACATCCCATGTCTTCTATCGTTCTGGCCGGCCTCAGCTGGCACACCACCCCAAACAACACACCTCTCTTCACTGACCTGAACCTGACATTCGGCCCCGTGCAAACCGGTCTTGTCGGCCGAAACGGGACAGGCAAGACAACGCTTTTGCGTCTGATTGCTGGTGACATTACCCCCTCGTCCGGCTCCATAACGAAACCACCTTCGATCGGGTTCCTTCAACAGAACCCAGAGCAACACAAAGGCGCGACGTTGGCCGATCTTTTCGGCGCAAATGATCAACTCGCCATTCTAGCCCGCGCCGAAAAAGGCGAAGCGACCGCAGATGATCTGGCAGATGCAGATTGGACACTCGAGGCGCGCCTCGACGCCGCCTTGGGAAGCATGGGCCTGGACCAACCGCCAGAGACACCGCTCAATGCACTGTCCGGCGGCCAACGCACCCGCGCAGGGCTCGCCGCACTCATGTTCGCGGAACCAGATGCGCTTTTGCTGGACGAACCAACAAACCACCTCGATCACCTTGGACGCACACAGGTGGTCCAAGCCCTGCGCACGTGGCAGGGCTGCGTCATCGTCGCAAGCCACGACCGCACCCTGCTGGCCGAGATGGACGCCATTGTCGAACTGACGACGCTTGGCGCACGCACCTATGGCGGCAACTACGCCGCCTATCGGGACATGAAAGCCGCCGAACTGGCAGCGGCAGAAACCGATCTGGCCCGCGCAGAACGCGCGGTGGCCGACACCCGGGCGCGGGTGCGGCTGGCGGCCGAACGCAAGGCCCGCACCGACCGGCAAGGCAGGCAGTTGCGCGCCTCGGGCAGCCAGTCAAAGCTCGTGCTCGACGCCGCAAAAGAACGCAGCGAAGGATCAGGCGCCTCCGCCGCCCGCTTGCGCAACCGTCAAATGGACAAGGCAGACTCCACCCTCGAAGACGCACGCGAAGCAATCGAGGTTCTGCAACCGCTCACCATCGACATCCCGTCTTCTGGTCTGGTCGACGGGTGCAACGTGTTGCAGATCGACACCCTGCGCTTCGAGTATCAGCTGGATCAGCCAATCCTCACCGATGTGTCCCTCACCATCCGCGGCCCGGAACGCATTGCGATCACGGGCGCAAACGGCTCGGGCAAATCAACCTTGCTCGCCTGCATTCACGGCGATCTCCAGCCCCAAACCGGCTCCATTGCCCTGCATGTCCCGGCGGCGCTTCTCGATCAGGATCTCAGCCTGTTCGATCCAGAGGAAACGGTCCGCGACGCCTTCGCCCGCATCGACCCGGAGGCCAGCGAAAACACCCGCCGCGCCGCCCTCGCCCGCTTCCTCTTTCGGGGGGATGACGCCCACCAACGCATCGGCGCGCTCAGCGGCGGACAACGCCTGCGCGCCGGATTGGCCTGTACCCTCGGACACAGCCAGCCGCGCCAACTCCTCCTGCTGGACGAACCCAGCAATCACCTCGATATCGAAGCGGTCGAGACGTTGGAGGCCGCCCTCAGCGCATATGACGGCGCAATCCTTGTGGTCAGCCATGACCAGGAGTTTCTGGACCGGATTGGAATAGAGCGCGGGCTCACCTTGCCATGATCCCGCATCGCCAATGCCGCGGGTCGCGCAAGGCGCAGGAAGCGGACACTGCAAATTTGCAAAGTCGCGTCAGCCTGCAGGCTTTACGCGGCCGAGTTCTACCGCTCGACTGTAGCAACCATCGTTGCACTCCGGCCCATCAGAGGAGACATTCGCTGCAATCGCAAATCCGAGCGCTTCGTCAGCAAGAAATTCGTGGTACAAAACTCCCAATGCTTTGGATTACCCGTCAAACTTTTCTTGTAGCACGACGCGTGCATTGTTATAACGGCCATCCGAGACCGACAGCCGATCGTGAGCTGATGCTTGACTTGGATTACTCGAGTGCTGCTGATCATGGTCGTTAGGCTGGGATCAACAGAAGTGCTTTATATGGTTAGCAAAAAACCTGTCCGAAAGTATAGGCACCGGTGACTTACATTTTTGTGGTAATACTACGTAGCATTTTTCATACTGCTCCGAAACATATGATTTGGAGCGCAATATGTTCACGGCACAAGAAGAAGAGTACCTGATTGGCGCGCTTGGAAAGCGCAATGTTGTCATTTTTCTTGGCGCTGGAGCATCTTTTGGTTCTGAAACAAGAGATGGCAACCCAGTTCCCTTGGGGCAAAGCTTGAAAGAGCATCTAGCAAAAGCGGCGGGCGTACAAACAAATCTGCCTCTTTCTGAGGTTGGAAAGGATGCTCGAAAAATCCTTGGTGATGATGGAATTAAAAGAACCCTTGAGGAAGTGTTTCTAGAGACTCACCCATCCAAAGAGCTATCGGAACTTTTTTCCTATCCATGGTATCGCTGTTATACTTTAAACTATGACGATACGATATCAGGCATCCCCAGACGTGAAAAAAGTCAACGTCATAAATACTTCATCGGAACAGATCGTATCGAAGATAATCCGAATACTGATCAATTGCAGGTGATTCATTTGAATGGATCAATACTGCGCATAGATGACGGTATTGTCCTGTCGGATAAAGAGTTTCGTTCGCGCATACGAAAACACACCCCGTGGTATGAAAAGTGCGCTTCTGACTTTGCAAGTTATACGTTCCTGTTCATCGGGACCGAGCTAGATGAACCGATTTTTAAGTCGTATGTCGAGAATCTTGAGGATGTTTCGACTTTTGCGCGTTCATTTCTGATCAAGCCGAGTCCAGTTTCAGATCGCGAGAGAGAAGACCTAGGGGAAATCAACATAAAGCCTATTGCAGCCAGTCTTGCCGACTTAACGAACTGGCTTCGCAGTAATCAGCATCGAGTGAACCTCGAGGCTGAGGGTCACATCACTGGATTGACCGAAATTGGGACAGCAGCTTGGCTAAGCGAAGTATTGGATAAGCAGGCACATCGAAGTGCTACAGCGAGGCGCAGCTACTTCTCTGGAGTTTCTCCTACATGGCAGTGTATCGCTTCTGAATGGCCTGTGTCGCTGTCTACCACCGCTAAGACCACAGCTCAGTTATCTGAGTACGTGATAAAAAAAGATGCAGGACTCTCGATGATTGTCGGACAAGCGGGATCTGGCAAAACAACCAACTTGATGACCGCGGTTCACAACATGAGTTTGTCCGACGACGTTCAAGCTTTTGAATTTAGTGGAAACGGCTTCGAGGAGCTTGAACGATGTGTAGGCTCTATTGCAAGAAGCGGAACAGGGAAGAAGAAACTTATTTGGATTCCTGATTTCCAGATTTACGCGGATGACGTTGAAAAAATAGCGAGAGTAGCCAAGTCCAATTGCATCCATATCGTTGGAGAGTTGCGTAGCAGCGACTGGTCAGGGCGCTTTTTCCGAAAACACAAGGAAATTGACAAACTGATAGAGACTGGCAGGTTGGTTGATGAAGACTACAGTAACCTCGCAAGAGCCATTTCAGATTATGCGACCGCACCCGAATTTCGCAGAATGTCAAGGGATGATCAGGTCAAAAGCTTGAAGCGGTCGCGAAACCAGCTGCTGATTTTGATGTTGGAGGCGACAAAGCAGCGCCCCTTTGAGGAAATAATAGAAAGTGAATATACGTCAATTGATGATGAAGATGCTAAAGCACTGCTCTGCATGATTGCGATTGTAACTCTGACGCGCACTAGGCTAAGTTTATCAGACTACAGCGAAATAGTGGCGCTGTTCGGGCTCAGATCTCCTCTTACGGCTTGCTTAGCCCAACTTGAGGGTATTGTTGAAATCTCCAGTGATCAAAAGCTGGTCGGCCGACATGAAAATTATGTACGCCACATTGTTTCTGCAGCGGCCAATCTTGACACGGTTTATGATGCCTGTCTCGCAATACTGAGAAGCTTCACAGTCTACGAAGTGCCTTTTGTAGTGAATTCCGGAAAACAGAAGGGAAACATACTCAAATTCATGATGCGGAGTGATTTTTTGCTTCCTGTTTTCCGTAATAACCCCGCCAAAGTCGAAGAATTGTATGATGAACTAGAATATGACTATCAGAACGACGGACATTTTTGGCTCCAAAGAGGACGGTTCTATCGCTCAAGGCGTGGTAGAAAAAACCATGAGATTGCGCTGAGTCATTTCGAAAGGTCAGTCGAGGCTTACGACGGCTCCTATGCTCGCCATTCCTTAGCCCAGCAAAAGTTGATCTACTGCGCGCAATTCAATGAGGCAACACCTTACCTAGAAGGGATGCTTTCCGACGCAGTTACTGAGCTCCTCCAACAGACGGTAACTCGATCCAACGCCGAAGATGAATATCCGCTTGTGGCACTTGCAATGTCGCATCCAAAAGCGCTGTTGGCCTGGGGGCGACTCGATGAAGCAAAGAAAGAATGCACAAGATACCATAATCAGCTTGTCGAAATGGGAAAGAGCCTTCCCTCCCGGGACAAAGAAGTCGAAACTGCAATTGAGTTCTGCCTAAAAACTGCGGTCATGTGATTTTTGAGCTATGTCGTTCCGCAAGTCGGGATGCGGCAGCCCAAAGGTTTATGCGGACTTTACACCACAACAATGGGAGTCTCGTCTTCAGGTCAGAAGGACCAATTTGGTTCTGATGTTGATTTTTTGCATCAGCAGCGCAGGACGGCGGCCCGCCTCACCTGCGGATGTCACGAACATACGCTCAAGCATAAGGAATGTCGCCTCTGGGCTGGCAGTGGTCAACCACCCCGTCCGATGGATGTCGCCCTTGAGCCCAAATGTACTTGACGCTGCGAGGTGTTTAAGTGTCCGCTTTCTCCAGCCCAAGTGGATAAAGCAGCTTGTCACGTGTAATTGCGATCTTAGGAGTCTGTACGAAGTAATAGCGAAATCCAGAACTTTATCGATTGTTCCAATTACTTGCATAGGGAACAATATGACTACATGAGGCACAAGATGGCATACTGGGAAAGATTCAACGAACATCAGCCAGAAAATACGATGTCAGCAGTGGGAACAGGCAGGTTTAACTTGGTTGCAAATCAGCGCTGGAAACATGAGAGGGGCGATAGCGAACGCCATGAGATGGCTGGCCCGGCGAGTCGTAGGGGATTTCGCGTTAGCGTCGAATACGAGTTATTAGACGATCTAAAGATTGCTCACCCGAAATTGACAATTTTTCAAATTCACTCATCAATCATGGGACAAGACGACAGTGAACCCCGTCCCGCTGAACCGATATTTATGCTCAACATCAGACCATTTAGATGTGTTCCAAAGGACGAATGTCTTGGCCTCGAGGATGCACGTGTCTATTGGGCGGGCATAAGATACAAGCCTGTTCATGAGATGGGTGAGATGCTCGAATGGAAGCCAAGTTTTGGCTGTGGCGAAGGAATAAACCCAGATCTTAGGAAATTCACGGTCAAAGCAGACTTGAAGATACAAGATCAAAAAATCGATCTAGATGTTCAGATTGCTTCGGATGGTGTTCGCAGGGGGCGACGCTTTCCTCTTTTGGATTTCTCGGATGTGAGTGAGGCTAGCGATTTCATTTTTTACCCGAAATTTGGCGCTTATAGGTCGTTTAAAGACGGTGCAGATCAGTACCCGAACCGTCCTAACCAAACCGTCAAAGCAAAGTGCATCGAATTTCATCAATACTGAGATAAAGCAGCCGCTCAAACAGTTGGGTGAAATGCCTGCTTCGTCCGCCCAGTGGCCACCCGACCTGTGCAACCCAAGGTCGGCTTTGGGCTGAGAGCAGTCATGTGTCAGCACAAGAGGAAAGGCAGCTCCGTCCCGCTGCGCTGCCGGTGATCTGTGCAGAATAAAAGTCAGTTTTTCGTGACTCCTATGGCCTTCAACGGTGGGATTGCGGACGCCTGAGCAACTGCGAACCGATTGAGATTGCTGGGATTGAAGATCTCCACGACCTTCGTGTGGATCGCCTATTTCTTCGCGTTACAGATGATCGAACCCGCCGTGGTCTTCACCATTTTCTCTGCTCTGATCCCCGTCGCCATTTTTGCTGCCGCTTGGTTCGGGCTGTCGAAGGCCTCGCCGTTGCGAAACCGCGTGAAGGGTTCGGCTTGCTCGTGGTGGTCCTTGCCATCGCCTATCCGTTCACCATCACTATGCTTGCGCGATCAGGCTTCTTGCGTGGTGATTGGACCACCGCAGTCGTCGTTGTGATTGGCTTCGCAATCATGGCGTTTCCAGTCTTTGCAATACAAAAGGCGATCTCGCTCATGTCCACTCTGACGCTTACGGCAATCACCGCGCTCGGACCGGTATTTGTCTTTCTGTTCCGGATCATTGAAGGTCGCGTGGACTTTGCCCCCGCGACCATGACCGGACTTACGATCTACTTTGCGGGCGCGATCCTCGCGGCCTATGGAGGGGCGAGACGCCCGGACAGAAAGGCTGCGCAAGTATGACTGCAACAGGATCAACATATCGCACCGGCTTTGCGGTTGGCGCTGTGATCATCGCGGTGCTGGCCCTGTCGCTTGGCGATGCGATCATCAAGGCCACCGGCCTCGATCTACCGCTCTGGCAGATGTACATCCTGCGTTCTGCGCTCGTTCTCCCGGTGCTTTGGTGGCCGGCGCGGCGCAAGGGGCCGATTGCCTTCACTTCCCTGCTTTGGGTCATCCTGCGCAGCCTTCTACTGGTCGCCATGTGGCTCAGCTACTATTCCGCTCTGCCGCTCATGCCGCTGTCTCTCGCGGCTGCGGCCTACTACACATCGCCGATCATCATCACGGTTCTTGCCGCCCTGCTGGCGGGGCGCAGGCCAGCGCCACGTGTCATGCTGGCGGTCGTTCTGGGGTTTGGGGGTGTGATTCTTGTTTTGCGGCCTGACGCTTCGGGCTTCGATCTGGCGGCGCTTCTGCCGCTGTTGGCGGCGCTGCTCTACGCCTGCGCAATGGTGCTGACCTCGCTAAAATGTCGTGATGACAATCCATTCGCGCTTGCCTTGGCTCTGAACATCGCCTTCATCGTTGCGGGGGCCGGTCTGGGCCTGTTCTCGGGTCAGGAAGGGTCGTTCATTTTCGGCCCATGGCAGAGCTTCGATATCGCGCTCATCGGAACCGTCGCGGCACTCTCTGCCGTGATCCTTGTGGGCAGCGTGGGCGCGGCCATCGCCTATCAGAATGGGCCACCCGCGACGGTGGCAGCCTTTGACTACAGCTATCTCGTTTTCAGCCTGATCTGGGGTGCTCTGTTCTTCTCGGAATTGCCGGACGCGCTGTCCTTGGCTGGTATCGCCATCATCGTTCTGGCCGGGTTCCTGTCCCTGCCGCGCGGCAAAAGCGTGACAGCATGATACGCGCCCCGAAGCTCGCTGCTCTGGCCGTTGTGATCCGGGAAAACACAGTGCTTATGGTTAAGCCGCGCCGCAGAGCTGGATTGTGCGACGAATGTCGGCAAAAGAGCTCTCCAGCCAACTGACCGTTACTGTCAAACATCGGCTTCGGCCCCACCTGGCTTGACGCGGTATAGTCCTGCAACGCCTGCAATGCGCAGCCAGTATTGTAATCAAGCCAACACGGTCAGCTCGCCCCACAAAGCGACTTCGGTTGCAGAGAGCGCGTGTTCTTTTTATGTTCTGTTGTGCAGCACTGGAACAGAATGGGTATAGTTGGCATGCGATCCACCTTGAGAACCAGGGCAATCAAGATCTGCAACGAGAAGATTGCCAAGAAAGGGGAAAAGGTCGGCCTTTCTTTTTACGCATTCTTTGCCAACAAGAATGACGAACCTGAGTTGCTGATGGAAGCGGCGGAATGGTGGATCAAAACACATGAGTTGGATCATTTTGAGAAGGCCGTGAAAGTCCGTGATATGATCAGTTCCGGCGTTTAAGCAACGGTGGCTTTGTCCCGCTGACCTGCCATCGTGATCTAAATCCCAGGTCTCTTTTGAGCTGCAAAGCAGCCGTTCGGCCAGATTGCAACATCCGTCGATGTCGGCTTGAAGCAGACGGTAGGCGATAGCGCGGCAACTATGTCGCCAGAGACCAGTCCACGCGCCACTGGCATATCCCTGCGGATCTTGATGCAATCGTACTCCGCGGCAATGCAGCAGTCACCAAAGCTGAATTGATCATCTGCGCCGTGTTTTTGCTGACGGAATAACCGCGACCTGGATAAATGAGCATCGATAACGATTGCTTCAATTGCTGCTTGGCGAAGAACAGCATCACGAAATCGACCACTGGTCAAAAAAGTCGGCAGGACTGGCTCTATGCGTATCGGGCAACCGCCGTTATGCTGCTGAACGGGGAGAAGTGATGGAAGCGACAGTTCTGACGTTCGAAATGATGGCGGTCCTGGGGCTGCTGGCTCTAACTGTATTTCTGTTTATCTCCGAGATCATTCGCATCGATTTGGCCGCAATCCTGGTCATGGTGATCTTGGGTGGGCTGAGCACTTTGCCCGGACTGGCCAATCTCTCGAACCGGGCTGACCTTTTTGCGGGATTTTCGTCAAACGCGGTCATCTCGATCATCGCTGTGATGATCATCGGGGCCGGGCTGGATAAAACTGGCCTGATGTCCAAAGTTGCCACGCTGATATTGAAACGCGGCGGCACGACCGAGGCGCGGATTATCCCGATCGTCTCTGGCACCGTAGGTGTTATCAGTTCTTTCATGCAAAACGTTGGCGCGGCCGCATTGTTCCTGCCCGTCATCAGCCGAATATCCGCCCGGACCGAAATACCAATGAGCCGTTTGGCGATGCCGATGGGGTTTTGCGCAATCCTTGGCGGGACGATCACAATGGTCGGGTCCTCTCCGTTGATCTTGCTGAACGATCTCCTGATTTCGGCGAACCGAACATTGCCAGCCGATCAACAGATGGAACCGTTTGGCCTGTTTTCAGTCACACCGATCGGGATGATGCTGGTCCTGACCGGCGTTCTCTACTTTGTGCTTCTCGGCCGTTGGATTCTGCCCGGACAGCGAGGGCGCGGCGAGGACGCAGGCGCTGCGCGGTCAATGCAGACCTATGTCGAGAACACCTATGGGCTGCGCGCCGATATGTTCGAAGTGCGCGTGCCAGAAGGGTCAATCCTGATCGGTCAGAAGCTGGCGGATATCATGGTTGCACATCATATCTATATTCTCGGCACGTCTTACAGAGGCCACAAGGTCATCGCGCCAATGGCGGATACTACAATCGAAGCACCAGCACGCTTGGCTATTCTGGGCCTACGGCGGGTGCTGCAGGATGAATTCGCTGAGCCGTATGGTCTGGAAATTTTGCCCGGGTTGGACGTTTTCGCCGATGACTTTGCCGCGACAGAATCTGGCGTCGCCGAAGTGGTCATCCCACCGGGCTCGACCGTCATAGGTCAGTCGCCCATAGAACTCCGCCTGCGTCAAACGCATGGACTGTCCATTCTGGCGATCCACCGAGGTGAAGATACGCTGAGCCATGTTGAAACCGATGACCACGTTGCCACCCATATCGGTGAGGTCCTTCTACAAGCAGGTGACACACTGGTGGTCCACGTCCAATGGGAGCGGCTGACCCGGCTCAAGTCTGATCAGGACTTCGTCGTCGTGACATCGGATTTCCCCCAAGAGGAATTGCGCCCACACAAGGTAAACTGGGCACTCGGTTTCTTTTTGATGACGCTGGGTCTCATTCTGTTTACCGACCTGCTGTTGTCACTTTCTTTGTTAGCTGGCGCAGTAGGCATGATCTTGTCACGCGTGCTGTCGATCGATGAAGCCTATGAAGCAGTCAGTTGGAGCACGGTCTTTCTCCTGGCGTCGCTGATCCCGTTGGGGATCGCGGTACAAAACACCGGCACGGCGGCTTGGATCGCAGAGCAAATCCTTTCCCTGTTGAATGGCTGGCCACTTTGGTCTCTGCAGGCTGGTTTGGCAGTGCTGGCGACGATCTTTACGCTCGTGATGTCGAATGTTGGCGCGACGGTATTGCTGGTGCCGTTGGCTATCTCCATTGCGATCTCTTCCGGAGGAGATCCGGCAGTCTTCGCACTGACAGTTGCAATTTCGACCTCAAACTCCTTCCTGATCCCAACACACCAAGTCAATGCGCTGATCATGGGTCCCGCAGGCTACCGGGTTGTGGATTTTATCCGTTCAGGAGGAATTATGACCGTGTTATTCCTATTAGTATCCATGATCGGGCTCACGCTCTTCATCTAGTGCGGTTTGGTATGCCGTTTCGTATGTTCCCTCAGAAAGTTTAAATCGGGCGGCCCGTTATGCGGCGGCGACAGGTTGGCCGCTGCTGTATTGCAGCGCTGCACGGTAGGATGAAAGTCTGGAAAGGACTGTGCTTGTCAAAGTCAAAAGCGCATGTTTCCAGTGTACTGAAATGGGATGTCGGTCGGATCGTTGGGCGTTCGACAAATCTGCAAGTTCCCGATGTCAGGCATGCTCTCCTCTGACTTCGTCAGTAAACTCCGCGAACAGTTTCGTGAATTGTCGTCAACGATTAACCTGTACGCCTTTGTATTTTGATGCAAAGCATTTGATTTTAAACGTAAGTTTCTTCACGTATCTCACGACTGTCGTGACTATTTCTCGTTCTTATACACGGTATTCGGACCAAGAATTTCCAATACATCCATGCATCCGCACTTGGTTGAACAGCGGAGAGGCCACAGTCTCGGTCTGATCTCCGCAGCAACCAAATCTCAAGCGGAGATCACCCATGCTTTCCGAACTACTTGCAAGCCTGCGTGCCAGACTGCTGACGACCTCGTCACTGGCCCAGGAAACTGTTCGTGATGGACAGACACTGACCAACGGCTTTTTCCAAAGTACCGTTGTCGACAACACCCCTGCCTTCGTGCTGAACAACGACCTTTCCCGGTTTCTGAACTTTGGCGAGGTTGAAACCAACGGCGCACCGTCCGCCGTATCGGTCGAGGCCGAGGACGTTCAGGTCTTTAACTTCCGCACAGGCAGCATCGAGGCCAATGGCCCAGACGCCACAGGCATCGAAGTGACAGACGGCTCCAGCGCCGACATTCGCAACTTTGGCAGCATTGCGGGCGAGTTGAATGGTGTTGAATTCAGCGGTCCAAACAGCTCGGGCACGCTCGACAACTTCCGTGGCGGTGTCATTTCGTCCGACAGCCGCGCTGTCGAGATCGAAGGCGAAGGTATCAGCGTTCGCAACTTTGGCGACATTGTCGGCACGGACGATCAGCGCAACGGTACCATCTACACCAACGCAACGGCAGAAGATGTCAGCATCTCGAACTTCACAGGCGGTACGATTGACGCTGGTGAAGGCAACGATGGCGCCGGCATTTCGTTCCAGGTTGGCGACGAGGCGGGCGACGTGGTGTCGAACTCCGTCTTCAACGGCTTTGGTGCCACCATTCAAGGGCGCGGCCAAGCGGCCTCGAACACCGGCGGCGCGGGCGACGGCATCCGCGTCAACAACGGCGCAGAGGGCACAGTGTCTGACACGGACATCGTGAACTCGGGCCTCATCTCGTCCGAAAGCAACAACGGCACGGCGGCAGGTATCCGTATCGCCGACGGCGCCGCAGCTGAAGGTCGCATCCTGAACACATCCACCGGTGTGATCGAGGGGGTGCGCAATGGTCTGTATATCGGCGAAGCCGAGCATGATCTTGACGTCCTTAACTTCGGGACGATCCAATCGGACAGCCGCGCGGTGAACATCGATGGGACCGGCGTTGATCTGATCAACGCGGGCGACATCCTGGGGACAGGCGACCAGCGCAACGGCACCGTTTATGCCGATGGTACGGCGGATGACTTCAGCGTGCGCAACCTCGCAACCGGAACAATCGATGCCGGTGCTGGCAACCAAGGGTCTGGCTTTGGAGCCGAGATTGGTGGTGCCGAGGATGGTGCCAACACGTTCACGCTGGACAATAACGGGACAATTCAAGGCCGCGGCAATGCGCCGGCGGGCAACAACCCGGCAGGCGACGGCGTACGGATCGGCAATGTCGGCAACACCGGCACGACCGACGCCACCATCACCAACTCAGGCGAGATCCTGTCCGAAGGTGCCAACGGCACCGTTGCTGGTGTTCGTGTCGTAAACGGCATCGACTTCAAAGGTGAGTTGAACAACTCCGGGACCATCTCCGGTGTGCAGAACGGTGTCTACTTTGGCACGGGTGATCACACGGGTGGGTCCTTTGTGAACTCTGGCGTGGTGTCGTCTGACAGTCGCGCAGTCAACATCGACGGTGAAGGGCTGGAAGTTGTGAACTCCGGCGCAATCCTCGGCACTGGCAACCAGCGCAACGGCACGGTCTATGCCGATGGCACGGCCAACAATTACACGTTCACCAACACTGGCATTGTTGATGCTGGCGCGGGCAACAACGGCTCCGCCGTGTCGCTTCAGACCGGCGACGTGGATGGTGATGTCGTGTCAGCCGCCATCTTCAACGAAGGTATCCTGCAAGGTCGCGGTGACGCGGTCGGAGGCAACACTGTTGGTGACGGTCTCCGTTTGTTCAGCAACCAGGAAGACGCAAGCTTTGCCGGACTGGTGCAAAACGAAGGCGTCATCGCAGGGTCCGAAGACAGCGATGCCGCAGCGGGTATCCGCATCGACGGTGGCCTGAACCTGCTGGGTGCGATCCTGAACGAAGGTGAAATCACCGGTACAGTCAACGCCATCGACGCAACCGAAGCGGGCGACGTCACTTTCGTCAACGACGATGAGGGTGTGGTGAACGGCAACGTGCTACTGGGCGCCGGAGAAGACATTGTTGTCGACCTTGGTCAAATCAACGGTGTTCTCGACGGTGGCGCAGGCGATGACGTTCTGATTGCCGGACAAGGCGACAACGTGATTGTCGGTGGCCTTGGCAACGACTTCATTGAAGGCGGCGCAGGCATCGACACGGCTGACTTCTCCGATCAGGACGTGGCTGTGACCGTGAACCTTGGAGCCAACGGAAACGGAACGGCCACCCGCGAAACCGGGTTCACGGTCTCTGTCGAAAATGTTGCGGTCGGTGCATCTTTGCAACCCACCCAAAACATCAATGACGCGGCCGGATTTGTAGCAGAAGCCCTTGCCGGGAACCTGTACTACAACATCCACACCTCGGACTTCCCAGGCGGTGAAATCCGTGGCCAGTTCGAAGTTGTCAGTGATGAGGGCGACGGGCATGCGCGTGTCATCGAACTGGTGGCGACACTCGACGCAAGCCAGGAACCTGGTCCGACCTCCGACAGCGATGCGACGGGCACGGCGACACTGACCATCTCGGTCGACGAAGCCACCGGCCAGGTTGTCTACTCTTCGGAACTGACCGTGACGGGCCTGAACGAAGCAGACCTGCAAACCCCGGTTCCGGGTGTCGTATCGGCCATCCACCTGCACAACGCACCTGCCGGGATCAACGGTCCCATTGCGCAGGACACGCTGGTGGACGCTGGTGCAACCATTGACGCAGATGCCCCCACGGGTGTGTCCGGTCTGGATGTCATCGACGAAGTGGTCGAGACCGACATCCTCAGCTCGATCGAGAACGTGATCGGGTCGGACGATGCCGACGTCATCATCGGGTCCAATGCCGACAACACCCTGTCGGGTGAAGACGGTGATGACCTGCTGAACGGTGGCCAAGGGGACGACCTGCTGCTCGGCGGCGAAGGCTCCGACACCTTCACCTTCGAAGGGTTGTTCGGCAACGACACGGTGGGCGACTTTGAAGTTGGCGTAGACCGGTTGGACTTCTCCGACTTCGGCCCGGACTTCGCCGAGAGCCTCGTTGTGTCGCAAGACGGCGACGACGCCCTGCTGACCTTCTCATCGGACGCCTCCGTGCGCCTCAAAGGGGTCAACAGCAGCGACTTCTCCGACGACGACTTCATCGCCTGATCAAAACACACCGAGGTGGCGGCACAGGCCGCCACCTCTTCACGCTGAAAAGAGATCACCCAAATGTTTCAGAAAAAATCCACCGTTAAATCCGCATGGGGCAAGCTGCGCAGCGGCTTTGTCGCCATCGGCTTCTTCAGCATGATCCTGAACCTGCTGATGTTGGCCGGCCCCCTCTACATGTTGCAAGTCTATGATCGCGTGCTGACCAGCCAGAACATGGACACCCTCATTGCCCTCAGCATCCTGCTGGGTGGTGTTTTCCTGGTTACCGGTCTTCTGGACCTGATCCGCATGCGTATCCTCAGCCGCCTTGGCGCGCGGTTTGAGTTGGAGATTGGCGCGCCGATCTTGCAGGCTTCGATCCGCCGCCGGGTTCAAGGTAAGGCCAGTGGCGACAACCCCGCCGCCGATGTGAACGGCATGCGCGACTTCATTTCGGGGCCCACTCTGGTCGCATTTTTCGATGCACCGTGGATCCCGCTTTACCTGGGTGTGCTCTATGTTCTGCACCCTTATCTTGGCGCTCTTGGTCTTGCCGGCGCGCTGTTCCTGACACTCATGGCCCTGATCAACAACGCACGTTCTGCCGATGTTATGCAAGACGCTGGCGAGGCGCGCGCCAGGTCCGACAGTTTGTTCACCTCTAGTGAACAGAATGCAGAGCTTGTCCACGCAATGGGTATGACTGGTGATCTCGCCCGGCGTTGGACAGCTCTGCAACACAATGCGCATCACCTGAAATCCCGGGTGTCTGACCGGCTGGCCAGCTTTTCGGTGATGTCCAAGACGACCCGCATGGCCTTGCAATCGGGCATGTTGGGTTTGGGCGCCGCCCTTGCCGTCAGCGGTCAGGCCACCGCCGGTGTGATGATTGCCGCCACCATCGTGCTGGCCCGTGCGCTTGCGCCCATCGATCAACTGATCGGTCAGTGGCGCACCTTCCTGGCTGCACGTGGTTCGTACAAGACCCTGCGCGCCCTGTCCGAAACCTACTCCGAGCCGCCCAAGCGGTTGGCACTGCCGCGTCCGCAAATCTCGCTGAACGCAGCAATCGCGCAGGCGGGCCCGCCCTTGGCGCAAAACGCCACCATCGGCGGGATCGAGTTTGCCCTGTCGGCTGGCGATGTTTTGGCCGTGATCGGTCACAGCGGGTCCGGCAAGTCAACGCTGGCAAAGATGCTGGCCGGGATCTGGACCCCGCAACGCGGAGCCATTCGCCTTGATGGCACGCCCATGGCCAAATGGGATCCCGAAGAGCTGGGACAGTTGGTGGGCTACTTGCCGCAGGATGTGCATCTGTTCGATGGGACCATTCGCGAAAACATTGCGCGGTTTTCAACGTCGATCGACGACAGCAAGGTGCTGGCCGCGGCCGTCGCCGCCGATGTGCACGGCCTGATCAGCAGCCTGCCCGATGGCTACGCGACAGAGATCGGCAATGGCTTCCATCTGTCCGGCGGTCAACGCCAACGGATCGCACTTGCGCGCGCGCTCTATGATGATCCGTTCATTCTGGTTCTGGATGAGCCGAATTCCGACCTGGACGCCCAAGGCGAGGCGGCACTGCGCAACGCCATTCGTGGCGCCAGCGCACGCGGGGCCGTCACCTTCGTGATGACGCATCGCCCAAGCACGTTGGAGGCCGTCAACAAGGTTCTGACACTCAACAAAGGCACGCAAACCGGCTTTGGCGACAAGGAAGACATCCTGCGTCCGCGCCAGCAGAGCACACCGGTGGCCCAGATGACCGCCGCACAACTGGCCGCTGTGAAAGGAGCAGCACAATGACAACTGCACTCACCCCCACCCGCAAAACCGGCGTTCTGCGCCTTGAAGAGTACAACCGCGTTCAACCCAAGGCCTCTGGCGCTGGTATCACCGGCTTTGTGATCTTTGGGCTGTTGGCCGTCATTAGTTTCCTTGGCGGTGCCGCCTATTGGGCAACGGTGTCAAAGCTGGATGGCGCAGTTGTGGCCCAAGCAAGTTTTGTGGTCGAAGGCAATCGCAAGACGGTCGAGCATCTGGATGGCGGCATCGTCAGCAGCATTCTTGTCAGCAACGGCGATCTGGTCGAAGCGGGCCAGACCCTACTGGAGTTGGACAGCACAGATCTGGGCGTCGATCTGGACGTGATCGAAAGCCAGCTCAGCGATCTATCAGTGCGCCGTGCGCGGCTGATGGCTCAGCTGCAGGAAGCCGATACATTTGATCAAGCGTCCGTTGCGCAGATGATGCGTGTCGAACTGGACCCCGCAACGTGGGCTACGGCATTCACCACCCAGAAGCTGCTATTCGATGCAGAACGCCGGTCGCGCGATGCCGAAGAGGCGCTGACAGCACAACGCATCGCCAATCTCGAGGATCAAGTGAGCGGCCTGCAATCGCAACGCGCCTCCAACACCCGGCAGCTGGACATCACCCGCCAGGAGTTGGGCAACCTGCAAACGCTGCTGGACAAGGGCCTTGTCGCTGCGGCGCGCGTGAATGCGCGCCGGGTCGAGGTCGAGCGCCTGATCGGTGTGGATGCCGCCCTGCTGACCCAAGAGGCGCAGGCCCGCAACCAGATCAGCGAGTTGCAACTGGCCAGCATCGGCGCACGCACCTTGCGAGACGAGGCAACCTCGACCGAACTGGCGCAGATCGACGCGTCACTTGCCACGCTCAAGCCGCAGTTTATCGGCGCCTCGGAACGGCTGAAGCGTGTGGCAATCACTGCGCCCGTGGGTGGCCGGGTGGTCGAGATGACGGTGTTCACTGCAGGCGGTGTTGTCCGTCCGGGGGCGCCCATTCTGGACATCGTGCCGATTGACCAACCGCTTGTGGTCGAGGCGCGTGTGAATACGGCCGACATCGAAAAACTCTATGTTGGTCAGTCCACACGCGTGCGTCTGTCCGCCTTTGATCAGGGCGATGTGCCCGAGGCAGAGGGCCGCATCATCGACATCTCTGCCGACAGCCTCGAAGACGAGCGCACCGGAGACTACTATTACACCGCGCGTGTCAAACTGGATGACGTCCAACCCCAAGAGGTGGCCGCACTGGATCTGGTGCCGGGTATGCCCGCCGACCTGTTTGTGAATACGGGCGAACGCACGGCCCTGAGCTACCTGACCCAGCCGCTGAGCGACCGGTTGGCGCGCACCTTTATCGAATAGGAAAAAACGCGTCACGCCACAAATGTTGGCGTGACGCCTTTCGGTGGATTTTCCTGGATATAGGTCCCGATCTTGGCAAGCAGCGGTTTTCGGGGGCAGTTCAATCGCGACGCGGCACCGAGGTTGCGAAGGTTCCCCGGGGCTTCGAACGGGATGAAGGACAAAGGCCAATTGTCCTGGCGGAACTGCTCGGCGGCGAGGGCGGAGACAATCGTGCAATCGTCCGAATGGCAGATATGCCGACAGATGGTTTCGAAACGCAGCGCAGTCAGGTCGAATTTCTTGGACCCGCGTGATGCCTGGTCAGGTGTAGGTAACCGTTCTTCAAGTTCGTATCCGAACGAATGCGGGAGACGAATTAAGTCATGTATTGGCACGTCTTCAGGCCGGATGGATGGGAGTGGCGCAAGCGGGTGCCCCTGGTGAACTGCCAAATACAAAGGCTCTTCCCAGATCGACGTGAATTCGAGCGTCGGATTGTGATTGAGTTTCGCCACCAAGGCCACGTCCAGGCTGTGATCCTCGACCATCTTCAACATGTTCTGCGGCAGGTCTTCGATCATTGTGACCCGCATTCGTGGAAAAAGGACGCTGAACAATTTTGAGAAGTAGTCGGTCAGATACGGGGCCAGTGTCGGGGTCAGGCCGATGTTAAAGGGCACCGCTTCTGGGTCGCGAAACTCGGTAGCCGTGTCTTTGATCCGTTGAGCGCTGATCAACATCTCGTTGGCAATTTTTATGATGCGTTGGCCGCAGGCTGTTGGTCTAACCTCGCCGCTCAGGCGGAGGAACAGATCAGTGCCCAGCTCTTTCTCGAGTTTTTTGATTTGGTTTGACAGAGCGGGCTGCGAGACGTTGCAATACTCCGCAGCGGCGCTGAAGTTACCACACTTCGCAACTGCAGCCACGTATTCTAAATCTCGTAAGTTCATTACTTCCCGTAATATTTGTGTAATTTTCTTCTAAAGGACCTTTCTTGCGATAGAAAGAACCGTCCGCCGGAGCGAACCAGACGGTATTGGAAGACAGCACACGGCGGGGTTCGCTGTTTGAAGACAGGCATTTGGCTGCGTTGGCTGTATGTCGGAAATGTCTGTGGCTGCTAAGTTCGCCTGCTACCTAATTTGCACATGCGGTGAACGGTCGGTTTCGTGAAGCTGCGCCGTATTTGATGCCCCGGCCAAGGTCCGCTTCGAGCTGGCACCATTCAACCGAGCCAAACCGTCAGATGACGGCTCCGAGCCCTCTTTGACCGATGCTGCGCGATGTACCAATGTCGGCTTCTGAGGCTATCCACCAAAAACGTGCCAAAACCAAACGAAGTCTTGAAAAAGGTTTATGTCCGATGTGTTGACAATGCCGCTATAGACGCAAGGCTCAGATTTTGGACACGACTGGTTCCCCAGAAAACACTGTCAGCACGTGCGCACGTTTGTGGTTCGCTAAAGCTGCGAATTATGCACGCGCATCCCAAGCAATATGAAGTGATTGCCATAGCACTTGCGGCGGATTGAGCGGCGCTTCCAATAGGCTGGGATGTCATTCAGCGGAGGCGGCAGAGCTCACTGCTTGGTCTCAAAGACATAGTAACTTGCGATAGCCGAACGGCCCCGAGTTGGATCGCGAGCTGGCAGCCCGCAGACCAGTGTCCAGCCTGAACCCGCTCGATTGGCGCTTGGCCCTGTTGAGTTGGGTGTGCTCAGGCGTGAGGCACAAGCACCACCCGGGTTGCTGCCGGTTAACAAAAGGCTAGGGTTGCACACTGGTTCATCGACCCCGGTAAGCGAAGGTACGCTCCGCAGCACAAAGCGGTCGCGGCGGATGTCGGTATCGCCCATCACGGGCACCTCGCGCAATTCGCAAGCCAGTGGATCGTCGGCGTTATTGGCGTGGTAATAAACCGAGACATCGAGCCCCCGGGTCGTGTCGATCTCATCCCGCAGGATCGGGCAAACGATCTGCATCCGGTTGTTGTCGGAGTTGTTAATGATTTTACCAAAGCGGTCATAGCGCACGGCGCCAGTGCCCGCCTCAGAGTTGTCAGCCACCTTGCAGAAGGTGCCGGGGTAGTGCTTACCGTCCGTGTCCGCAAATGCAGTGGTGGAGACAAGTGCGGCCAATGCCGCAGGTGCAAAAATCTTAAACATAAAATACCTCAAATCGTTTGTACGAAATCAGCGCTTCCGAAATAGATGAAGTAAAAAATTCTACCAAATTTGCGACAAACTAGCAACTCTGCGGATGCAGGTGATGTGGTGGGAGAGCTTCAAGTCAATGCAGAAACTTTGGTTTTTTCACGCACATGTTCACGGTGTCGGCCGTTCGCTGCGCCCACACTACCGAGCTGAATGGGCTCGCTGCAGGCCACCCTATGGAGCCGAATGTGCCAAAAGCAACGATTGGTGCGAACGCAGTGAATTGGTGCTCTGTCCCGCAGAGCCGACCTTGAGCCTGACCAACGCAAGCCCGTGGGGTGGTGTCGCACCGCACATTCAGTAGCGCTTTATGGTCGCCAAGCACATTCCACAGAAATTCTGTTCGGGGCAGCAGCCGAAACACCAGCCCGCCGGGACGGGCTTGTGTTGGACCGGCGCCTGCGGCTTGATTCCGGTCTGGTCTGTGATCTGAATGCACGGGCTTTCGTCCCGCAGATCTAACCTATGGGCCATTCCAGCGGTGTCCGCTTCGGGCTGCAGTTTGATCTTTCGGCTTTGCGACGCTAGCCATGGAGTTTGAAAGACTGACTTTCAGGCGGTGCGGGTGACATGACCATTCGATTGCTGCGCACCCTTGTTGCGGTCGCGGACAACAAGACGTTTAGCGCTGCGGCAGACGCCGTTCACGTCACCCATGCCGCTGTAAGCCAACAAATGCGCGCGTTGGAGGCCGAGTTGGGCCTTGCCCTGTTCAACCGTTCAACGCGGACACCCGAACTGACCCCCGTTGCGCATGAAGTTGTGGCAAAGGCGCGTAAGCTGATTTCTGATTATGACACCCTTGTTCCGTCCGTGCTGGCCGATGGTGGGTTGAGCGGTGTGCTGAAACTGGGCGCCCTTGGCACGACGCTGACGGGGCTGACGCCGCAGGCCATGGCCATATTCAAAGGCCGGTTTCCACGCGTTGGCCTGCACATCCGCCCCGGGCTGACGGGCACATTGCTGGCCGATATTGAACGCGGCCATCTGGATGCCGCGATCATTACCAAACCTCACCTCATGCCCGTGGGCATCGTGTTTCGCCCGTTGACCGAGGAGCCGATGCAATTGATCGCTGCCATGGAGGAGCGGGAAGATGACCCCATGCGGTTGCTCGCGACCAAACCATACATCCGCTTCAACCGGAACGCGGTGCTGGGAGTCTTGATTGACAATTGGATCAGGTCGAAGCGTATCCGCGTGACCGAGGCAATGGAATTGGATACGCCCGAAGCCATTGTCAGCATGGTGCATGCCAACCTGGGTGTGTCGATTGTGCCCGATCTTGCCGTGAAACCGTTGGAGACTGTACCCGTGAAGCGATTGAGCCTTGGTGCCGACGCACCGACCCGGGTGCTTGGGTTGGCCTTCCCGGAAGATCAGATCAAGATGCGGGCCGTTGATGAGATTTTCGATGCCCTGGCCGGGGTCATTGCGGCCGTGCGACCGCAGGGCATAGACACTGTATGACCACTGACATGATCCTGTTTCTTGCGCTGGGGGCTGCGGCGGGGGGCTTCATCAATGGCCTGTCCGGCACTGGCACCGCATTGTTTGCACTGGGTTTTTACCTGGTTGTTCTGCCGCCCACGACGTCTGTTGCCATCGTGGCTTTGATGTCCGTACTGGTGGGCCTTCAAGGTCTGTGGATCGTGCGCGCGTCCATCTTTGCCCGTCCGGACCGTTTGGCCCGTTTCATCCTGCCCGGGCTTGCGGGTGTGCCGCTTGGCCTACTGTTGTTGGATGTCATTGACACCGGGACGCTGCGCATCGGGATTGCCGTGTTTCTGATTGTCTATGGCGGATATTTTGGCTTTCGTGCGGCGCTGCCGTCATTTTCGCGCAAGACCCCCGTCATTGACGTGATTGTTGGTTTTCTGGGCGGTGTCCTTGGCGGTACGGCGGGCGTGTCGGGTGCTTTGCCTGCCATGTGGCTGTCTGTGCGCCCGTGGACCAAATCCGAGACGCGCGCTGTCATGCAGCCGTTGAACATGGTCATTCTGAGCACGACGGTCACGTTGCTTTTCTTCAAGGGGGCGTATGATCAGGCTGCGGTGAATGCGCTGATGATCACAATTCCCTGCGGGTTGATCGCGGCGCAGGTTGGGATCATGGTGTTTCGCCGACTGAGCGATATCGGCTTTCGGCGTTTGCTGATCCTGTTGACCCTTGCGATGGGGGCGGGTCTGCTTTTGAGCGAATTGACGTAGGCGCGTGTCAGCCCAAGAGCGCGCCCAACACCAGATTTGCACCCAACACCGAAAACGCTGCCAGGAAGAGTGTCCTGAATTGTTCCGGGTTCGTCCGGTGTCTCAAGCGCTCGCCTGCTGAAAAACCGATAAGCGCCGGGATCAGCAAGAAGGTGGAGACTGCCAGATCCGGGGCCGAACTGTGCCCGACGGCAACAAACATGACAAAGATCGAGACGCTGCCTGCCGAGATCAGGAATCCAAGTGCCTGCACAAAAGCATCGCGGTCAAGCCGGAGGCCGGTCAGGTACATGACCAGGGGCGGGGCCCAAGCGGCCGTCAAGCCTCCGATCAAACCGGCGATTACGGCGCTTAATCCTTCGAACAGGCGCACCCGATGCGTCGGGATGGGGGGCACCATGTTGCGCCAGCTGAGAAAGCAGAACGCGAGAACGAAAACACCCAAGGTCGCACGCAGAAATACATCGGGTGCGGATTGGCTGAACCAGACGGTTGCGGCCACAAACAGGGTCAGAATGGCCGCGTAACGCCAATGCTGTTTGACACACCCGAGCCTGTCCGGACCACGCGAGAACTGCCAAACATTGCTGAGCAGCATGGGGACGACGACCAACGACACGGCAGACCTGGTATCAAGCTGAAATGTGAGAAGGGTCAGGGCCACTGTCGGCATCCCCAACCCGATAAAACCCTTTACCGTGCCTGCCAGCAACAGGACGGCGCTGGCAAACGCGATCAGGGACAGGTCGGGCATGGATGCTTCAGATCACCTCGTCCGTGCGGTCATCGCTTTCGCCGTAGCGTTTGAGGACGGCCGGTTTGGTGCCTTCGTACACCCGGGCCACGTTTTCGGCAATCTTGGCGTTTTCGCGTTCGAACAGGCAGTCGCCGTTCAGGTCTGATGCCACAATGAACGGTCCCATATGGTTGCATTTGATGACCCACATGGCCTGGGCCAGGCCCAGTTCCTCGTTCCAATGCACCGCTTCGACGTTCTCCACGCCGCGACCCAGCAAGGCACCGGTGCCATAGCCCACCGTGGACAGGTAGACGGCTCCGTTTGGGACGAAGTACTCTTTGTAGTCCTTGGAGGTCATGCCGCCCTTGCCCACGATCAGCTTGGCCCCGGTCTTGGCCATCCATTCCGGCAGCCATTTGGCAAAGCGGAAGGAGGCGGTGGCGGTGACGGCCCCCATATCAAAGCTGCCATCGGGGTTGATGCGGGCCGCTGGCGAGCAGTGGAAATTCGCCGCCGATTGGCTGGGCAATTCCATCGGGATGTTCGCCTTGTCCTCAAGCGCGCGCATGTAGACACCCTCGCGCGCTGTGTACATTAGGCCGTCGAGGTAGACGACATCGCCGAGGCGTAAGTCGGCGATGGCCTCATCGGTTGGGGTGGTCGATAGAACGATTTCGCGCATGTTTCACTCCACGATCAGAACTTGGCCCGTCACGGCACCTTCGACGGATTTCACATATGCCGCTCCGACCTTTTGCGACGACACCGGGATATGCCCTCTGAACCAGTTGCCATAGCGGGGCATGGAGGCTTCGAGCACTTCAGGGCTGACCACATTGATGCGCAAACCGCGTGGCATCTCAAGCGCGGCGGCCTTCACAAAGCCACCCAAGGCCCCATTGGCAGCGGCGGCGTTTGTGGCCATCGGGATCGGATCTCGATCCAATACACCGCTTGTTAAAGTGAATGAACCGCCGTCGTTCAGATGATCCAAGCCTTGCAGAACCAGATTGACCTGACCCATCACTTTTTGGGTGAGACCGATCATGAAGGTTTCTTTGGTCTGATCCACAAGTGCCGCAAAATGCGCATCGCCAGCTGTAGAAACAAGCGCATCCAATGGGCCGACCTTTTTGTACATCTCGGCTACGGAAGCTGGATCGGCGATATCGACTTGAATATCGCCCGAAGACCGCCCTGCCCGGATGATCTCGTTGCGTTCAGACAAGGCGTCGCAGGCAGCTTGACCGATGTCCCCATTTGCACCAACTACGAGGACCTTCATTCCGCGGCCTCTCGCTGTGGTTCCCATTCTACTGTTTCGCGGCGCTGGTAGTCGGTGAACCAGTCGGGATCCGTGCGATGTTCCACCCGGCCATCAGCATGGATGCGCGCGACGGCGCGGCGCGAGGACAGGCAGAAGGCGTGGACCGACATGGGCATGCCACCGGTATGGCAATAGCCCACCTCGATATTGCAATCGATCACCATGTTCTTGCCCACAAACCCCATGGCGCCCATGCCGATGGAGTTGCCGAGGTCCTTGAACTCATCCTCCATTTCGGCAATCCGCGGATCGGAATTGCGGCTGCCCACGATGCGTAGGGTCGAAGCGCGTTTGCCCAGCGTCATGCAGATGTCCTTGGACCCGCCCAGACCAATGCCGATAATGGCGGGCTGACACGCAAGACCGCGTTTGCCAAAAGCCATCAGGCTGTCGAGGTAGAACCGCTTGATCCCCTGAATGCCGTCGCTCGGGAACAGCATCCGGTAGTCGGTGCCGAACAGCCCGCCCTTGTGCACGGTGATCAGGTCGATCCATTCGCCTTCCGGCTCGAACCCGTATTCGATTTCGGGTGCACCGATGCCGACGTTGTTGTCGTGATCCGTGCGCCACAGCGGGTGCACGCGGTTGGGGCGCAGGGGCACGCCGTTGGTGGCGTTGGCCGTGGCGCGGCGCAGGGCCGCTTCGAGGGCGACCATGCCGCCCTCCACCTGCGCCTCGTTCCCCATCTTCACGAACCAGCGGGGCACGCCGGTGTCGCCGCACATGGCGCGGCGGTCTTCCTTGGCCGCTTCGTAGTTGTCGAGCATGGCCTTGAGGACGAAGGAGGACAGGTCGCCGTCTTCGGTCTTGGCCGCGTGTTGCAAGCCGTCGAGGTAGTCCTGCGGGATTTCGATGGCCGCCTTGTCCATGAGGATTTCTGCGGTGGATTGGATGAGGGAGATGGGGATCATGTCACGTCTCCTGACTGTACAAGCGTATGCGCCATGCCCGACCTCGGGAGGCGCTTCAACAAGGGCAAACCAACTTTCAGTCTAGCTGCGGTACCGGGATGACGGCGGATGGTTCTGTATGCCCTCCCCGGGGGGAGGTCGGGCATGGCGCATACGCGCCGGTTCTTCGACTTGATGATGGTCATTGCGCCGCCACCAATGTTTCTGGCTCGCCGTCCGGTAGGATCGTTTCGCCGGGACGTACGATGGTAAATTTCACCGGTTCACGGGTGACCTTGACGCCTTCGCCGTCTTGCGTCGCGACTGTGAAATCGCTGTTCTCCAACCCGCCATCTTCGGGGAAGTCCTCACGATAATGCGCCCCACGGGAGTTTTCACGGGCGATCCCAGCCTTGGTGATGACCTCGGAGACGTCGCAGAGCGAGCGGAGGTTCAGCCAATCGTGCCACGTCAGGTTGAAGGCGAGGTTGCTGGCGTCCACGCCAACATTCATCAGCGCGTCGGATACCTGCGCGATGCTCTCTAGCCCGCGTTTCATCCCTGCCTCGGTCCGCATCACGCCGACCTCTTCCCACATGAGGTCCTGTAGCTGCTTGCGCATGGGCAGGATCAGGTCGGGTTTCCGGGTCAGGGGATACGTGGCGCGTTCGAACTCGGCGGCCAGCACGCCTTCGTCCGGGTCGCGCAGCGTCATCGCACCCACGTCATGGCCCATCGTGTCACCCGCGATGCCGCCGTAGACGGTGGAGTTGGCGACCCCGTTGCCACCCAGCCGGTTCGAGCCGTGCGCGCCGCCTGCGTCCTCGCCTGCGACGTATAGCCCCTCCATCGCGGTGCGCGTGTCGACATCGACCACGACGCCGCCCATGAAATAGTGGGCTGTCGGCACCACCTCAACCTTGCCCGCGGCGAGATCAAAGCCGCTGTCGGCGCAGCGTTTCACCATGCCTTTGAATTTCTGAGCCACCCACTCCGGGCCAAGGTGGGACATGGAGATGAACACGCCTTCCTGATCCGGATTGTTGTTCTTGCGCATCTCGGCATAGATGCCGCGGCTGACGACGTCGCGGGTGGCGCGTTCGCCCTTGCCGTCATAGTCGAACATGAAGCGCTGGCCGGCGTGGTTGATCAACTGCCCGCCTGCCCCGCGCAACCCTTCCTCAAGCACCGTTCCAGTCATGCGCGTATGGTCACCAGCGAGGAGGCCCGTGGGATGAAACTGCACCATCTCCATATCACGCAGCGGCAAGCCTGCGCGCAGGGCCATGGCGAGGCCGTCCATCGTCTTGTCCCCCGAGGGGGTGTGGTATTTGTACATGGTTGGGCCACCGCCCGTGGCCATCAGCACCGTTTTGGCTCGGACCAGACGAAAGCGTCCGGTGCGCATGTCGATCATCAGGACGCCCGCCAGCGCGGAGCGATCTTTCGTTGGAATGAGGCCCACCGCCCGGTGTTCTTGCATCTTCTCGACGCCACTCGCCAGCACCTTTTCCATCAGGCGGTTGATGATCTCGATTCCCGTCAGGTCGCCCTTGTGCACGGTCCGGTCAGCGGTCTGGCCCGCGAATGCCTTTTGGTGAAGCGACCCGTCGGGATTGCGATCAAAGAAGCATCCGACCTCGTTCTCCAGCTCGCGGATGCGCACCACGGCCTGTTCGCATAGTCGCCACGCCATGTCCTGATTGGGCAGCCATTTGCCACCCTGGATCGTGTCCATGAAGTGCCGCTCGACCGTGTCGCCGCCGCCCAGCGCTACGTTGTAACCGCCCTGCACCATGCGGGTGCAGCCGCACTTGCCGATCAAACCTTTGACCGCGATGGTGATCTTGGTGCCTTCGGGGGCGGTCTGTTGTGCGTGCAGCGCCGCGAAGAGGCCCGCGCCCCCGGTGCCGAGGATCAGGATGTCTGTGTCGTGGCGTTCGATATCGCTTAGTTTCATGTCACACCGCCTGCATCAGAAAGAGCGTGGCGATCAGGAATGACAGGGCAGTCGCGCCTGCCGCGAGCGTCTTTTGCGGTGGTGTCCAGGGCAGCCATTCCATCGCCATGAGGCGCAGGCCACCGAACATGTGGACGGCCAGCAGAAAGACCAGGCCGACCTCTGCCAGTTTGACCGCGCCGATGTCCGTCAGCGCCAGAAAACCATCCAGCCGCGCGGGGTTCGTCAGGGCCAGCGACAGGATCCAGAAGTGGAACGGCAGGAACAGGGCGAGGCCGAGCCCCGACAGCCGGTGCAGGATGTAAGCGAGCCACAGGGGATGCGCCCGTGATGTGATGCCTGCGGCCCTCATGCGAATGTCACGGCCCAGACGGCCCGTGCCCCCAGTGCGAAGAGGCCAAAGCCCACCACCCACATGAATGCCTCGAGCGCTGCGCCTTTCAAACCACCCCACTCATGCACAACCGTGCGCAGGCCGATGGCGCCGTGGATCGACACGGCGGCGACGAACAGGCCGTAGAACAGGAACCAAGCGATGGATCCTTGGGTTCGACCCAGGATTTCGGCGGCGCTGAGCCCCCCTTGGATTGCATAGATCATCACGGCGAGGTGGCCGAGCACCAGCGGTGCCATCAGGAGGGCCGTGATCCGTTGCAGCATGTAGAGGCGCAAGCTCAGCATCAGCGGCGCCTCCGGAAAAAAGACTTGGCCGTTTCGCGTTTCAGACCGGCGATGGCGGACATCGGGTCGAGGTCGTTCGGACAGTAGGTGGTGCAGGAGCCCATCGAGTGGCAGTTATGACAACCGCCACTGCCCGAAACAGCGTCGAGGATGGCGACGCGCCCTTCGTCCTTTGCGTCATTGAGCAGGGTCCATGCGCGTTGCAGCGCAGCCGGGCCAAGGTAGTCGGGGTTGCCCGCAACGGTGTCACAGGCCGCATAGCAAACCGAACAATTGATGCATTCGATCCCGGCATTTGCCTCGACCCGTGCTTCGCTGGTTTCGTCCACCGGGGCGATTGGGTCGTCGCGGGTCAGGGTGCCATGATGCACGCCCTCGGCCCCGACCCACTTGTCAAAGAACGGGTCCATATCGACGACCAAGTCCTTGACCACCGGCAGATTGCGCAGGGGGCCAATAGTCACCGCGTTGTCCTTGAGGACCTTGGACATGTGCGTGCGACAGGTCCACCGGGGCACGCCATTCACCATCATCGCGCAACTGCCGCACATCCCCACACGGCAGGCGAACCTGTAGCTGAGCGTTGGGTCGGCATTCTGCTGCACCCAAGAAACAACGTCGAGCACGGTTTGGCTTTCGTATGCGGGCACGTCGAACACATCCCACGTGTCCGGGCCACGTTCGATGGTTACCTTGAGCGAATGTGCTGTCATGGTTGGCTGGGACTTTCCCGGGCTGCATGTTTCGTGTCAGAGTATAGCTTACAGAAATGCTTAATGAGTGCGATAATTTCTGAAGCTTCTTGTTAGAAAAGCTTACAATTATTCAATCCGGATGGCTGGATGACACAAAGTTCCGAACCAGACCTGAACACTGCGTTGGCCGCACGCTATTCCGACGCGCCCGATACTGGGATGTCAGAGGAGCCGCTGCTGCAATCGATGGCGGCCCGCGGGTCGTGCCGCGCCTTTGAAGCGACGCCGGTTCCGGACGATCTGTTGCAAACGCTCTGCGCCATTGCGCTGGCGTCGCCCACCAAAAGTGATTTGCAGCAGCGCGACATCGTTGTGTTGAAATCACCCGAAGCGCGCGCACAGCTTGCAAAGCTTGTGTCTGGCCAAGCGTGGGTCGCGCAGGCGCCTGTGCTGTTGGTGTTTTGCGGGAACAACCGGCGTCAGCGGTTGTTGCACACCTGGCATGACGTGCCGTTTGCCAACGATCATATGGATGCGGTCATCAATGCGACGGCAGATGCGGCCATCGCCCTTGGTGCATTCGTTACAGCGGCTGAAGCGGTGGGCTTGGGATGCTGCCCAATCAGCGCCGTGCGGAACGACGCGCAAGCCGTATCTGAGTTGCTCAGGCTGCCGGATCACGTGTTTCCCTTCGCCGGTCTGGCGCTGGGGTATCCGAGCGATGCGCCCGAGATCGCAAAGCGACTGCCGTTGAGCGTCACGTGCCATGCGGATCGATATCAGGAGGATGGTCTGCGCGACGCTGTTCACGCCTATGACGCAGATCGTGCCGAAGCGCAGCCATATGCAAAGCAGCGTTTTGTCGAAGCGTTCGGAGAAGCGGAGCACTACACTTGGTCAGACGACAAGGTGCGCCAATACAGCCAGCCGGAACGTGCAGGTTTTGGCGCGTATCTGCGCAAGCGGGGCTTCTGCGTCGACTAGGACGCTAGGCTTGGAAATTGGTTATGACAGCGGTGCCCGGCGGGGTGGGGCCATGCATGGCCCGCAATTCGGCGCTGGCACCGGACAAGGGACCTCGCGCGCAACCATGGGGCTCAGGTCAACATCGCCCCGCTCGATCATCGACAGGAGCGACGGGTACTTCCACGCGGGCATGCCGCGTGTGCCGAAGAAGGACAGTTGCTTGGTATAGATCGCCCGCATGTTCACCTGCATCATGCCGGAACCCGCTGGCATACCCACATGCACGTGGCGGCCCAAGGTGCGCAAGCAGTCCACCGACGCGTTGGTGGTCGTTTCGATCCCAAGGGCTTCGACAGATACATGGGCGCCGCCGCCGGTGATGTCGCGGATCGCAGCGGCCGCGTCGGTATCGGCTGCGTTTACTGCTGCATCCGCGCCGAGGGACTTGGCATGGGTCAGCTTTTCCTCGACCACGTCCACAACAACCACCTGTGCCCCAAGCATCTTGGCCAAGAGCAGCGTGGCAAGGCCAATGCCCCCGGTGCCATGTACGGCCACCCATTCACCTGCCCGCGCATTGGCCCGATCGGTCAGCGCATGCCACGCGGTGGTCACCCGGCATCCCAGCCCGGCGGCCAGCGCGGGTGTCATCGTATCGGGCAGGTGCACCAGATTGTGGTCAAATGGCGCGGCCACGTATTCCGCATAGGCGCCCGGCACCCCGAAACCCGGCACCACCTGGTTTTCGCAGGTATTGGACACACCGGTGTGGCACGCTGAGCAGTCGCCGCAAGACAGGATGAAAGGTGCGATCAACCGGTCGCCCAGCGCGTGTTTCGCATGTGGTCCCGCATCGACCACCGTGCCGCAGTATTCGTGGCCGAGGATCGATCCGTCTTGGACGCGAGGATGTTCACCCGTCCATCCGTGATAGTCGGATCGGCAAACGCCGCAGGCCGTGACCTCAAGAACGACGCCGTTGTCGGGGCAAACCGGGTCGGCCACCGTTTCGATCGACAAGTCTTGGCTAAATGTGCGGACGACGGCTGCGCGCATGGAGACACCCGGAAGCTGTTTCGAATGTGGCAGATGATCTGCCCTTGGACCCGTTTACCCGCCAAGCAAAAGAAATCAAAAAGTATTCTCAGCCTTCGGCACCTTGTCTGTTTTGGCATATGTGCCGGCCCTGCGTGCCCAGAATGGGCGATCCACCCATCGTTGTTCGGAGCTGTAAACCTGATGCAATGCCGTCAGATACTGTTCGACCCCGTTGGCAACATTTTCGGCGTAGGCGTGCATCTTGCCCCGATCCTGCGCGACAAACGCATCCGCAGCTTGTATGGCGGACCAAAGTGCAGTTGTCATGCCGTGCGACGAAAGAGGGTCAAACGCTGCGGACGCATCTCCGATGGCAACCCACCCAGCGCCGATGGCGGGGGCGATCCAGCTGCTGTTTGTCGTGATCCGCTTGGCATCGCCGCTTATCCGATAACCGTAGTCCGAGAGGTAGGCTGATATGGCCTTGGTTCGATGCGCATTTTCCTCGAGCTGCGCGTTTTCAAACCCGGGCAAGTCCGCGTCTGAATAGAAGTTCACGATGACGCGTTGGTCAGCCAAGACGGACATGTACCACCATCCGCGCGCTTCGGCCTCGATCAGTGTAACGGGCCTTGGGTCTTCCAGCGCCGAGCTGGTGAACAAAGCGTATTGGCAGCTCAGTTTGTCGGCTTGAAACCGGGTTGCAAACTTTGATGCGACAATTGCTTTCCGTCCGGTGGCATCGAACACGAAACCTGCCTTGATCTGATTGTCGCCGGTATCAAGGTGCCAAAGCCCGTCGGCAACGCGCAGGTTGCCAACGTCCTGTTCAATCCGTTGGGCACCCGCAGCGACCGCCTGTGCCGTCAGGGCATCCTCGAACGCGCCGCGATCGAGGACGAAAGGTGGGCCTTCGAGATGAACGATTGCATTGCGTTCGACCAGCATGTCGCTGCCCCAGGCCGAATAGGTGCTGTGGGCATGCCGGTGGACTTCGGACCGCAGCATCGCGTCTGATCCGAGTGTTTTCAGCAGCGGAATGGCGGCGGCGCTGAGGTGTTCGCCCGGTTTGAAGGTATCCTGCCGGTTCTGCGCGATCCAAACGGGGTGTAGGCCGCCCTGCGCCAAACGCAACGCAGCCGCGGCCCCCGCGATCCCGCCCCCGAGGACGGCAACCTGATGGATCAATTGGGCAACATCCCCTGACCGGGGTTCCAATCGAACCGGGTTTCCATGTTGTCGGCGTGCTGCATCTCGACAAAGACGTCGCCCTGCGGGGACGGCATTCTGACAACAAAGCCCATCCGTTCCCACACAGTGATCATGTTGGTGATCCCATCCCAGTAGCTGGAATTGGCGTGGTACCCGATGCCTGCGACACCACGCGACCAGTTGACCCGGCTTGCAAGGAACTTGTCCCGCTCGGCTTCGGTCAGGGTCTCATCAAGGCTGGCGGCGTAGTAGGGTTCGGGCAACACATCGATGGGCAGCAAGGCTGGCCACCACACGGCGGTGGGATAGTTCTGCTGCAAAAGCACCTGCTGGCAGCTGAATGCATCGCATTGCCATGGCAGGCCCATCCACCGGGTCAGGTCGCCTGCCATCTGTGGTCCGATTGCGGGCGGCGTATCTTCAAATCCTCCAAACGCAATCTCGGGCGTCAACAAACGGCCAAGGTTCTGGTTCAGGCTTGGTCGATCCCCATGCGCGATGCGGAAAGGCTCGGCCGTATCATCGTAGTTGCGCGCATACATCTCTTTGAGCCGCAGGTAGTAGGTCAGTTCCACCCCGGGATGGAACGCCCCTCCGGAACAGGGTTCGAGCGCGGCTTGGGTCAGCGCCCCCGGTTGCAGTTCGAGCGGGATGTCATCAAAGGTTTGGTAGTCTGCTGTCGTATCCTCGGGGGATTGTCCGTCATAATCGTCGACAAAGTCACCCGCCGCCCAAGCAACTAGATAGTCATATTGCAATTTGGGGAACTGGAACCACTGCAGGGGGCTGCCGTCATAATTCACGCCATCGCCCAGCATATAAGGGATCTTCAGTCGCTCTTCGATGTAGGACGTGTCAGTCAGGTTGTAAGGGTTGCGGAACAGATCGAAGATGGACTGCCGGAACGCCGCATTCTCTGGCGACGGGTCAGCAAGTTGCGCCACATATGCAGGGTCGCTCAGGTCTCCAATCGCCATCCAGCCCTGACGCAAGTTAGCGGCTTGCGTCACCCACTCCATCAACGCAACCCGCCTGAAGGTTGGGTAGATGTATGTCATGAATGAGATCGGAAGCGCTGGCGCGTCTGACCAGCCTTCCTGCACGTTCAGGTCGGCGACCAAGTCATAGAGCGTTGTGATGGGGGGAATTTCCGGCGCGAAGTTTGGACCGACACAGGCCACCCATGACGGTTCAGCCTCAAGCACTTGATCGCCGATTTGTACCAGCGCGGTGACCGGACCATCGCACCAATCGTCATGCCAAGCGTTGTTGTCTGCAAAGCTTGTGATTGCGGCATTGCTGGGTGAATTGGACACGCCATCCGGTGGGACCACCAGCAAGCGCCCGGCATCATCGGTGCGAAGTTGACCCAAACCGACCGAGATTGCGTCAGCCTGCCCACCCCAGAACGTCCCTTCGAATTGGTAGGTGGGATCGTTGCCAGCCTGATTGGTGCCAAGTCCCGAGATTTCGCGCGCACCGCCGTCGATGATCAGGTTTTCTTCGCGGTCCGCATTCGTGACAAAGTATTGATTGCGCTTTTGCGAAGGCAGGCCGGGGGCCAGATCACCATTATCGAGAGGATTGTTGAACCCGTACCAATTGGCCTTTGTGTTGGCCAAATGGACACCCCATGTGATGTCCTCGCCCGTAACTTCGCCAATGATCCTGTCCTCTGCGTCAAAGGCATAGACGCGAAAGCGCTGAACTTGCTTTTTGACCTTCTCAAGCCCGTCCTTGAAATTGCCGTCCTCGGGCTGCGGTGGCAGACCCGGCACTTCGGGCGCATAAAACCATTTTGGTGATCCCCCCACGCGGCAAATGCCCAGCGCGGGGTAAATCCGCACTTTGGCAACAGCAGCGTCGGATGCTGCCAGTTCGTAGACATTTTGCGTATTTATGTTCGCCCGCGCGGGCCAAGGGGCACCTGCGATCAATGCTGCGCTTGACGCCATGCCAAGAAACTGGCGACGGGATTTGAAATCTGAACGATCTGACACAATACACCTCTTTAAAAAATTCCTTCGAGACGAGCGTCTACGCAAAGGCTCAAAAAATCAACCATAAGGTGTGTGGGTCAGCTGGATAAAATGCAATTGTGGGTTTGACCAAGCAAAGCGTTTACAAACGCAAGCGCATGGGAATTTTAGCGCAGTTGAGCACTGTCCCCTTGTATCTTCAGCTTCCAATCTTCGATCAATGTACCTTTGGTTTTCAGGCGGCTGGCCAGATAGTACAGGCGCTGTGTTGCCGGACCATTTGGTGCCGTTTCAAAGCGCTGTTTGAGGTAGTAGGGCGGAATGGCCTGAGAATAGAGTGTGGCCGCGACGGTCACATCCTTGGCGTCGACACCGGATGGCAGCGCGATCTTGTAGGTCAGTTCATCCTTTCCCGCTTTCACGCCCTCATCATGCTCTGCCCGGCCTTCTGGCATTGTTGCTTTCATAAAGGCGGCTGTGACCTCTGACGTGCCAAACCGTTTCACGAACGCCTCGGTGCCGGGTTCGGCTGCACCCCATGGCAGCAACCGGTTGTCCTTGGGGTGATAAACCCGATGTACGAAGCTGGTCGTGAATTCCTTTTTGGCGTTCTGCGTCAGCTCTTCGTAGATTTGGACCTGTGTCTCATCATCAATCAGATTGTAATGTGGCTGATACAGTGCCTCGGTCGCGCCTTCGGGCACAAAGTCCAGGAACTCGGTTTTCAAGGGCTGTTTGTCTGGTCCGATGATGACCCCGGCGCCGTTTGTGCAACCGGAACACCAAAGCTGCGTGCCACTGCCATCGGTCACTCGAACTTCGAGAAATGCGCGGCGGAAGCCGACGCCGGATGGCAGACGGTGACCGGTCTTGTTATCGACGCTGACCACGGCTTCGAGCGTGCCATTGCTTTCCGTCAGGCTTTCGATTGCAACATCTGCCGTTTCATCCCGCGCCTGCAGCGCCATCGTGTCGAGTGACAGCTGCGCGCCGTTTGTCGCGTAAGTCATTGGATCCTTGGGACCCAATCCCATCTCTTCGTCGAACTGCGACAACATTTTCACCATAAAGGCGTTGAGGCCGACAAAGTTGTGACGTTTGTATGTGTCGCGGAACGGCACATCGATCTCTTCATGCGGTAGCGCGTTGGGCACTTCGGGCAGGTTGGTGTCCTGGATTGATGCGATTTGCGTGGTCAGGCTTTCGATATTCACCGTCCCATCCAGCGTTTCGAAGTTGCTTTTCATGTGGCAGTCCTGACAGGACTGCGCCGTGCCCGCGTCGGCGAATTCACTGTTCTGCCACTCAATGAATGTTGCCTGTTCAACCGAGTGCTGAAACTGCACCAGCGGCTCGCGATAGGTGACGCCAAACTCATCCTTCAGGAACGCAACCGCGTTCTTTGCGGAGTCGTTGAGGATGGCCTGTTCGGCAGGCGTGAACCCGGGCAATGGCTGATCAGTTGCAGCATCCACATTGGGCAGGTTGATCGTATGGCAGGCGCCACACATCTCGCTGTCTTTGATGTAATCATTGTGCAGCGGCGTGATGCCCATCGCATTCTGCATCGGCTTTTGTCGGACGTCAGAATAGGGGCCGATCAATTCATCCGCAGCGTTCATGCGGAACACCCCGGTTGTGCCGTTCATCAGATAGGTATCGAGTTTGTTGTAATCCGGTTGCCCATCTGCCCGCTCTGGTGGCGCGATGTGGTGGCACACGGCGCACGAGATGCCCTCGCGCGCGAGGTTTCCATATTCGTGATAGGGGTAGGTGCCGTCCGCGATTTGCTGGTCTTTTTCTTCCAGTGTCAGCGGGTCATGCAACAGGACGTATTCAGGTTTGAAGTTATTGCCGTCCAGCCCGAGATCGGGATTGGCATGTGCGTCAATCTCAAGCTGGCGCTGTCCCATGGCACCGTGACAGGACAGGCATGTCGTGCCCAGATTACCGGACAAGTCGCCGACACCGGCCTGTTCCAGCAGTGCAAACTCTGATTCCAGTTGCGCATAGAAAATCGGATCACGCCCGGCCAGACCCATGGGGGACCAGCGCCATTCGCCGTATTCCGAGATGTTGTAGCCATCGCCATAGTCCGGGCCGTTCTTGATGAACATGGTCACGCCTGATGGCGCGCCGCCCAGGCCGCCATGGCATCCAAGACAGTTGTCGGAGGTCAGGAAATGCTGGGTGTCATTGGGGCGGGCGGGCACATGGTCCAGCCATTCGCTTGGCAGGGTCTGCAAGTTGGCTCGCGTAATATCGACCCCGCCCGTGCCGGGGAACATGGCGGTGAACTCAGGGTTCTGATCGACGGGAGACGCGGTTGCGGCCGCCACATGTGCGGCGCGCATGGCGGCCGGATCGTGGGGATCGTTCAAATAGGCTTCGATCAACGTCGTCAGGTCCACACCGAATGCAGGTTTTTGCTGTTTTGGCAGGTCCCGCCAGCTTTCATCGACGCGGAAGATCAACGGTTCGCCCGGATATCCTTCGATGTTCTCAAGTGCGGAAAAGATCAGCTCTTCGGCCGCAGACGCATGGCAGCGCATGCACATCCCGTCGCCGCCCGCTCCGAGCGGTGGGCTGTAGGGCGGCTGGAAATTGTCGATGACCGGCTTGCGCGCCTTCATGTCGTCCTTGTCGGCGAAATAGACCGAGGCAAAGAACCACCCGCCATGCGACAACTGGCTGTCCTTGACCATGACCGTCCAATTCAGCCCGCCGGTGTCATAGGCATAATCGGCCATTTCCTTGGCGACTTTTTCGGGGTCATCCTTGTACTTTTCGACAAGCGCTGCGCGATGTTCATTGTATTTGGCAGACGGTGGATTCACCATTTCCTTGATGACGATTGCGCCATCTGCAATCACGCCCTCGCGGCCGTTTTCCAGCCAGGACATGATTTCGGGTGAATAGTACATGCGCACTGCGGGATGAATCCCAAAGCTCATGTTGAATACGAACGGGCCGGTATCTCGCCAGCTTTTGTCACGGTTCCAACCGAGGCCGACATATTCGCGTTTGGCGATCCAGGGGAACAACGCCCTCTCGTAATCGATGAGTGGCAGGCTGGAAGGCAGAGGAAGATCGGCGGGCCGGGATTGGGTCGGTTCACCCGCTGCAAATGTTGCGGTCGCGCCGACCATCGGCAGCAGTAAAAGCAATGCAAAAACGAAAATACATGCCCGGAACATCAGCAATCCCCCAGATTGTCTATACGCGACAGTATTCCCGCAAAACGTGTTCTGACAAACCGTTTTGGAGTCAAGAATTGTTACAGTTGGGTTTTCTGACGGGCCTGATGGCATTGAGCGACGCCGTCTGCAGCTGTTTTACGGGGCATATCAGCGCCCAACGATTTCATCGTCGGTTATGTGATGGGTCGGATGCTTTTTGCCCAAACGGCGCAGGTTTGATGTGATGCCACCGCACCGTTTGAGCCAAAGAACGGCGCGTTGTGCGGGAAGGAACCCTACAGGAAGTCGTCGCGTCGGGGCGTGAAGCTGTCGATCAGCGTCCCGGGCGCGAGGCAGACGCATCCATGTGTCTGCCCCGATGGAATGACAAAACTGTCGCCCGGGCCAACGACGCGTGTGGTGTCGCCAAGCGTGAATTCGAAGCGCCCGCTCTCCACGTAGGTGGATTGAACGTGGGGATGATCATGCAACGCGCCGATGGCGCCTTCCGCTGAGAAACGGAAGGCCACCACCATCATCTCGGGGTGGTCAGCCAGCACTTGCCGTGTGACGCCCTCGCCCGTCTGAACGACAGGGTGGTTCGGAGTGCCGGTCATGAAAACAGCATGCCGCCGTTGATGTCGATGTTTGTTCCGGTGACGAAGGCGCTGTCATCACAGGCGAGGAACAGCACCAGGTTCGCAGCATCTTCGACATAGCCCTGCCGCTTGAGCGGGGCGTTCGCTTCGAACCCGCGGCGGCCTGCGTCGGGTGTGTGGATGTTGTGGAAATCGGTGTCGATCATACCGGGGCAAAGCGCGTTGACGCGGATATCCGGGCCCAGTTCCTTGGCCAGACCACGTGTCATGGTCATGACGGCCCCCTTGGATGTGGCATAGGCCACCGCACCTGGCCCGCCCCCGTCACGTCCAGCCTGGCTGGCAAGATTGACAATGGCCCCTTGCGACATGTGAGCAAGGCAGGCCTTTGTCATCAGGAAAGTGCTTGTCAGGTTCAGGGACATGACAGCATTCCAATGATCCACGTCCATCTCGGCGATGGTCTTGCGCGCGATCAGGCCCCCGGCATTGTTCACGAGGATGTCTATGCCCCCGAAGGCCTCGACCGTTTTGGTCACCAGTGCATCAACATCCGCTGTTTTGTTCAGATCACCTTGGACTGCGATGGCCTTGCCGCCGACCGCCTCGACCTGCGCCACCGTCTCCTCTGCGCCCTGTGAGCTGGCGAAGTAGTTGATGGCGACATTGGCCCCTTCGGAGGCCAGTTTCACGGCAACGGCACGTCCAATGTCGCGGCCACCTCCGGTCACGATCGCGGTTTTGCCTGCAAGTTTCATAAAGCTCTCTCCTGTCAGGGCGGGCGCTATGCGGCCCGGGGGTTCGGGATGATTTAGGTTCTCGGGATCAGGGGAATGCCCCGGGCATGAGGGTTCTGGGAAGCCACAATATGATGTCGGGAACCGCCGCGAGGAGGATCAGGATCGCCAGCATTGGGGCCAGTATGATTGCCACTTCGCGCAGCACCTGCACCACGTTGAGGCCGCCGATAGCTGATGAGATCAGCAAGCATAACCCGTAGGGCGGTGTCACCAATCCGAACGCCAGCGACACGATCCCGATGATCGCGAACGCGATGGGGTCGACCCCGCCGGCCTGCGCCACCGGCATCAGAACTGTGCCAAGGATAATGATTGTCGGGATTGCATCGATGAACAGCCCGAAGATCAGGAACAGTGCAGCGATGACCAACGCGGTGCCGAACGGGCCGAAGTCCCACGCGGTCAGGATACCGACGATCAGGCGCGGCGCGTTGTAAAACGACAAGAGCCAGCCAAAGGCCGTTGCAGTGCCGATGGCGAACAGGGAAATCGCAGCGAACCGCGCGGTGTCGTACAGGATGAAGCCAAGATCGCGTGGCTTGACGGTTCGGTAGACGAACATGCCCAGGATCAGGGCATAGCCTGCTGCGATAATGGCGCTTTCAGTTGGCGTAACGATGCCCCCCACGATGCCACCAATCACGAAGATCGGCGTCAGCAGCGCAAGAGCGGCCCCTTTCCAGGCTGCGAGGAATTCACGCCAGTCCGGTCGCGCCGTCACGGGATAACCGCGTACCTTTGCAAAGCCATAGACCGTCGCCATCAGCGCCAGTCCGATCATCACCCCAGGTATGGCGCCCCCCAGAAACAGCGCCCCGACCGAGACTTGCATCACACCGCCCCAGACGATCATCAGGATGGACGGCGGAATGATCACCCCCATCACGGACGAACAGGCGGTGATCGCGACGGCAAAGCGGGTGTCATACCCTTCCCTCTGCATGGCGGGGATCAGGATCTTGCCAATCCCGGCAGCATCCGCAGTGGATGAACCGGAGATACCTGCAAACAACATGGAAACGGCCACATTCACATGCCCAAGCCCGCCGGGCAGCCAGCCCGTGAGCACGCGGGCCAGTTCGATCAACCGATCCGTGACCTTGCCGCTGTTCATCAAATTTGCCGCAAGCAGAAAAAACGGCACGGCCAGAAGGATGAACGAGTTGTAGGACTGGAACATCCGGTCCAGCACGATGAACGGCGTCAGGCGCAATTCGATCAGGACAACCGGCACCGTGGACAGGCCAAGCGCAAAGGCCACAGGAATCCGGATCAGGATGAGGATGAGGAAGCCCGCAATGAGCATGAGGCTCGCCGTGGCAGTGTCGAGGATCATTGGGTCGCTCCGGCGGGTTGGCGGAATGCCAGGAATTCCTGCACAAGTCGGTAGCTGGCAAAAATGGACCAGATCACGCCGGCAACTGGCAGGGAAATGTGGGTGATCAGAAGGTTGGCACGCATCATCACCGACCGCTGGTTGCTGCCAAACTCGGCATATTCGATCCCGTAGATTGCAAACATCAGCCCGAATATGAGGATCGCCAGATGGACAATGCCGTTCTGGATCAGACGCAGCACGGGGCGCTGTGCATCCGGGATCACACGCACATCGAAATGTGTGCCATCCCAGACAGCCACCATTGATCCGATCATGACGATCCATATGAAGATGAATGTCGCCAGTTCCTCGGTCCACAGATACGTAGGGATCAGGCCGGTGTACCGAGAGATCACCTGCATCGCGACCGGGATGGCCAGAACGCCCATCAGCACGCCGAGCAAGATACGAAGACCGATGCAAAATCGGTCTAGAAGTCGTCCAACCATGTTCTGTCCTATGCGGGAGTGTCCCGAAACCGGGTCAAAGAGCCGACGGACGGCACCCCCGAAAGGTGCCGTCCGTCATCATGAAATTACATCCCGCGGATGCGCTCAAGCAGTTCGGTTGCACCCAGCTCTGCAGCATAAGCGTCCTGGACCGGTTGCACGAGTTCGAGCATCTCTTCACGTCCGGCGAAGTCGTGAACCTTGATCTGGCCGGCGTCCGCCATCGCCTGTAGCTTTTCACCGTCCTGCCCGCTTTCAAGGGCACGACCAAATGAACCGGCCTCGGCCCCTGCATCCATGATGGCAGCCTGCAGATCGGCGGGCAAACCGTCAAAGATCTTTGCCGACATCACGATGGGACGCACTGTGATGGTGTGCTGTGTCAACGAGATATGTGGAGCAACCTCGTAGAACTTCAGGTTCTGGATTGACGCCGCTTCGTTTTCGAAGCCTGCGATCACACCGGTCTGGATGGCGTTGTAGACCTCGTTATACGCGATGGCCGACGGCGCGGCACCCACGGCCGAGAATGTCTGTGCCTGGATTGGAGCACCCATCACCCGCATCCGGTGACCGGCGAGTTCTTCCATATTGGTGATTGGTTCGGCCGAGGCGAGGTTGCGCACACCGCCGCCGTGATAGCCAACAATGACAATTCCAGCAGCTTCGCGCAGATCAGCCTCAAGCGGTTGCAGCGCGTCCGATGACAGAACCGCGTTCCAATGGTCGAGATCCCGGAACAGGAAAGGCATGTCCATCAATGGAATCGATTCCGAAAAGACGGCCATGTTGGACGGTGCAAGGATCGTATAGTCGACCGCCACGCCCTGATTGAGATACGTCACATAGTCGGATTCAACGCCCAGTTCCCCGTTCAGACGCAGATCGAATGCGACCTCACCGTCATATTTATCGGCAACCAGCCGTTCGAATTCGCGCAGGGTCTGAGTGAACGCATGTTCTTCGTCGAACATGCTTGCGCCCCGCAAGGTTACGTCGGCTTGTGCGATGGAAACGCCGCCGATCAGGACAGCAGCAGCGGTCGCTGCCTTCAGTGAAAAGTTAAACATGTGAGCCTCCCATTCATGTTCTGGTCTTCCTGTGCGGTTGCCGTCCTCCTCAGACGGAAACCATAGTGGAAGGCGTAGGCTTGCGGGTCTTAAGCTGAATCATGTGGAGCCGAATGAGCCGTTGATTGCTGGCCACTGCAAATCCCACGAGACTTCACTCCTATCGACCCGGTTGTCCCGTCCCTTCCTGAAGTGAAGATAGGCAACACGAAAACTTGCATACTAGTCAACAAGAAAGTTTACATTTTACGGTATCTGTTTATTTTCAACGTTGCGGAGCGCTGTTTCAGATGTTGTCTGGTATACAGAAATGGGGGCTTCCCAAGCCTTGTATCTTTGGCAAAATGCGCCAATCGAATATCGGAAAGACGAACACCAATGGCATCCACAGAGACCGTCGATCGCATCACCAGCACGGACCGCATCTTCGACGAATTGTTTGCTCGAATCGTCGGGCTTGATCTGCTTCCCGGTACAAAGATTTCTGAGACGGATGTTGCGAAGTCTTTCGGATATTCACGCCAGCCGGTGCGCGAGGCGTTTACGCGGCTTGCCAATCTCAACCTACTGCTGATCAGGCCCCAACGGGCCACGATTGTTCGCCCATTCTCGCGCGATTTGATTGCAAATGCACGGTTCGTGCGCGCCGCCATTGAACTTGAGGTGGTACGCACTGCCGCCCAGTCACGGAACGTGGCATTCGATGCCGATCTCAAGGCGAGTCTGCGCGGTCAGCGGGATGCAATTGCGGCGGAGGACACGAAGGCGTTTCATGATCTGGATTACGACTTTCACCGCTTGCTTTGTCTGTCGGCCGGCCGCCCCTTTGCATTCGAGATGATCGCTGCAAATAAGGCACAGGTCGACCGGTTGTGCATGTTGTCACTCACCAGCACTGAGGCCATGCAAACGCTGTACGAAGATCACGATGGGCTGGTGCAGGCGCTGTTTGGACAGGATGCGGAGGCCGCTGATCGCATTCTGCGCCAACACCTTAACCGTCTCGACCCGATCATCGACGCGATCTATACGACGCATAAGGGCTATTTCGAAGAATAGGCACACAATGCGGATCAAGGATAAGGGGATTTTTGGTGCCCAGAAGAGGACTCGAACCTCCACGTCCATACGGACACTAGCACCTGAAGCTAGCGCGTCTACCAATTCCGCCATCTGGGCACGGGTTGGTGGAGCGTCGTTTAAGCGTGGTGCTTGGGGGTGTCAATCCGATTCTGCATGATCATCAGGCCATGGCGCGGGTCTTCCGAGCGACGGCTTTGAAAAACTTCAAATCCGGCCTTTGCCGTGCCAATTTGGCGTCTTGTCTGCGCGCCAAGCGGCAGATAGACCCGTTTCGAACCTGTGCGCGAGGAGCAAGACATGTCCCAGCTGGTCACGATCTATGGCGGATCCGGTTTTGTAGGGCGGTACGTCGCAAGACGGATGGCCAAGGCAGGTTGGCGTGTGCGTGTCGCCGTGCGCCGTCCGAATGAGGCGATCTTTGTCAAACCCTATGGTGTCGTGGGACAGGTTGAGCCTGTCCTGTGCAACATCCGCGACGATGCGTCTGTTGCGCAGGTGATGATGGGCGCCGATGCCGTTGTGAATTGCGTCGGCATTCTCGCCAAACAGGGCAAGAACACTTTTGAGGCCGTGCAGGCGGAAGGGGCGGAGCGGATTGCGCGCATCGCAGCTGAGCAAGGTGTCGAAAAGATGATCCACATCTCTGCGATCGGTGCGGATGCAGAAAGCGCCAGCGATTATGCCCGGACCAAAGCAGAAGGTGAAGCGGCTGTTCTACAGCACATGCCGGAGGCGGTGATTTTGCGCCCTTCCATCATCTTCGGGCCAGAGGACCAGTTCTTTAACCGGTTTGCATCCATGTCCCGTTTGGGCCCAATCCTGCCTGTCGTCGGTGCAGATACCCGGTTCCAGCCTGTCTATGTTGATGATGTTGCCAAAGCTGCCGAACGTGCGCTGACAACCGATGTCCCTGCCGGTGTGTATGAGCTTGGCGGCCCGGACGTGCGCACATTCCGGGCACTGATGACTTTGATGCTCGAGGTGATCCGTCGCCGCCGGGCCGTTGTGAACATTCCGTTTTGGGCTGCATCCATCATGGGGTTCGGCTTTGACACGCTGAGTGCGCTGACACTCGGGCTGGTCCCGGCGCAGATCACGCGCGATCAGGTGCGCAACCTGCGCAATGACAACGTGGTGTCCGATGCCGCCAAAGGTTTCGAGGATCTCGGGATTGATCCGATTGCGATGAGCTCGGTGCTGCCAGACTATCTCTGGCGCTTCCGCCCCTCGGGCCAATACGATGCGATCAAGGAAAGCGCGCGGAACCTGCGCGTCTAACTGTAGGCCCAGATCAACAACCCAATTCCCAGGATGACGCGGTAGATCACATACGGTGTGAAGCTGACACTGCGCAGCAACCGCATCATCAGAACGAGGGCTGCGAGGGCTGCAACAAAGGCAAACGCGGCTGCGATGACTGCGTCGCGCATCACGGCCCAATTTGCATCGCTGACGACATCAACGCTCAACACCGCACCTGACGCGATGATAACGGGGATCGACATGAGCATGGACAGTTTGGCGGCCCCTTCGCGCTCATATCCAAGGGCGCGTGCGGCGGTGATGGTGATCCCCGACCGGGACGTGCCGGGGATCAGCGCCAGGCATTGTGCAAGGCCCATCAAGCCCGCGTGCTTGATGGTCCATCGTTCTGCTGTGCGATCGGTCGGGCCGCGTTTGTCGGCCCAGTAAAGGACAAGACCAAAGATCAGCATGGTCCATCCGATCACCGCTGCGCTGCGCATGGCTTCGTCCAACCCGGTCACTTTGATGGCAAGGCCAACTACCAGTGCTGGAATCGTTGCCGTGATCAGGCACAGGGCCAGGAATGCGCCCTGGGTGTCGACCTTGCGCTGTGCGAGCCGTGTCAAACCATGTGCAGCGGTTCGTACATCGGACCAGAAGTACAGGATAACCGCGAGCAACGTGCCGACATGCACTGCAACATCGATGGCGAGTCCCTGATCTGGTGTTCCGGTCAGCGTTGGCAACAAGATCAGGTGCCCAGACGATGACACCGGCAAGAATTCGGTGATGCCTTGAATGATGGCCACCATCAGAAGTTGAAAAAGAGTCATCTTGCGCCTGATCCTATGATATAGTGACGTTACAAGCCTTTGATTCTGAACGTAAAGCAGTAATATAGGTCCGACTCGGATGTATATTTGTGCCAAATTTCCCAAACCTACAGTACGATTTCGCAAAAAATCTGAAAAAAGTCAGCAATGCTGACTTTTAATTCCCCCCACGATACCATAAACGGCTCGGACCGCTTGTTGGAGGATATGTCTTGGCTGAACAACCGATGCTGAAATTCGTGAAGATCGAACGGGACATGCCTGAGAAGCGTGGGGCTGACGTGCGTCGTGAGGATTTTCGGGAGATTTATGCTGAGTATGCAGATGCGAAGGCGAAGGAGCAGGCATCGCGCTGTTCGCAATGTGGGGTGCCCTATTGCCAGTCGCATTGTCCGTTGCACAACAATATCCCTGACTGGCTGAAGCTGACCGCCGAGGGGCGCTTGCGTGAAGCCTATGAGGTGAGCCAGGCGACCAATACCTTCCCGGAGATCTGTGGCCGCATCTGCCCGCAGGACCGTCTGTGTGAAGGCAATTGCGTGATTGAACAGTCCGGCCACGGCACCGTCACCATTGGGTCGGTTGAGAAATACATCACGGATACCGCCTGGGAAGAAGGCTGGGTTCTGCCCATCAAGCCGAGCACGGAACGGGCCGAATCTGTTGGCATCATCGGGGCGGGTCCCGGCGGGTTGGCCGCAGCGGACGTGCTGCGCCGCGCCGGTGTGCAAGTCACCGTCTATGACCGCTATGATCGCGCGGGCGGTTTGCTGACCTATGGTATCCCCGGCTTCAAGTTGGAGAAGGACGTGGTCATGCGCCGCAACGAACAGCTTGAGCTGGGCGGCGTGACCTTCAAACTGAATTGCAACGTGGGCGAAGACATCGCTTTCGATGACATCCGTGCAGAACATGACGCCGTCATCATCGCCACAGGTGTGTACAAAAGCCGTGATCTTTCAATGCCTAACGGTGAATCAGCCGGTATCGAGAAGGCGATTGATTTCCTGACTGCATCGAACCGCAAGAGCTTTGGCGATGATGTAGCCGACTTTGACAATGGTCGCCTGAATGCCGAAGGCAAGCGGGTGGTTGTCATTGGTGGTGGCGACACTGCAATGGACTGTGTGCGGACGTCGATCCGGCAGGGTGCAACGAGCGTGAAATGCCTGTATCGCCGCGACCGCGCGAACATGCCCGGCTCGCAACGCGAAGTGCAGAACGCCGAAGAAGAAGGCGTCGTTTTCGAATGGTTGAGCGCGCCCAAGGGCTTTACGACCGACGGGGAAAAGGTGGCCGGAGTCATGGTGCAAAAGATGCGTCTGGGTGCCCCTGATGCCACGGGTCGCCAAGCGCCCGAGGTGATCGAAGGTGCCGACTATGTCGAAGAGGCAGATATTGTCATCAAGGCGCTGGGCTTTGAGCCTGAGGACCTGCCAACGCTTTGGAACACGGACGGTTTGGACATCACCCGCTGGGGCACGATTAAGGCGCAATTCACCACAGGCAAAACCGCCGTCGACGGTGTCTATGCCGTGGGTGATATCGTGCGGGGTGCTTCGCTGGTGGTGTGGGCGATCCGGGATGGTCGGGACTGTGCCGACGCGATCCTTGAACAGTTCAACGCGGCAACCGAGGTGATCGCGGCAGAGTAAATCGCGTAGTTTCGGATCGAAACTGCGAAGTTTGGTATCCCTGAAAACACGCCGTTTTCCAGCGATTTTGGAAAACTGCACATTTGTCGGCTCAAACCGCGAAGTTTGGGATGGGGCCGAAACCTGAACGAAAGATGAAGGCAACAGGACAGCATCGCTGACCCGAATGACCCAGAAGGTTAAGGACGTCTGAAGATGAACGACATGTTGGACAAAGCGACCGGAGGCTGCCTGTGTGGGGCGGTCCGCTTTGCTGCGCGCAATGTGCCGACCACTTTTAGCATCTGCCATTGCCCGTCCTGCCGCCGCTGGACCGGATCGGCGTTGTTTGAGGTCAGCGTGAAGACCGATGATCTGACCTGGACTGGATTCGAACACATTGCGACCCGTGCCACCAGTGATTGGGCCGAACGGGCCTGGTGCCGGGAATGTGGGACGAACCTGTATTTCCGTCAAACGAAGCCGGGTAAGTGGTTTGGGGGCACTGACCTGCCGCTTGGCATCTTTGACGATCCGGACGTGTTCACGCTGAGCCACGAGATCTTTGTTGATCATATGCCAGCCGGTCTGCGTCTGGAGAACAATGGTCAAAAGCGGCTGACGCGTGACGAAGTTGTCGCCATCAATCCAGACGTGGGTGCATCATGAAACTGTGTGCAAGCATCAGCATTGCCTTGGCGATTGCCAGTGCCGTTCCGGCCTTGGCACAGCAGGATGGATCGCGGTTCTATCCGCCTGCGGGATGTACCGAGGTTTTGACAATCCAGAGCCGTGGGTGCGAGGTGACGCATCTGTATACCTGCGAGGCGGATGCCCAAGGTGAACAATGGGGCATCACCTTTGACGTGGATGGGCCAAGCAATCTGGGCAAGATCGACTATGAAACCCAGTGGGTCGAAAGCTATGAGATGTTTCCGATGCGCCGGTTCGTCCTGGTTGAGCCGCCCGCCGATCCGGCCAACATGACCGAATTGCTGGAGACAGGGGTCGATAGCCTTGATTTTCAGCAGCAGGGACCGGACGGGCTGAACCGCTATGTCGGCTTCGACCGCATTCTGCCGGGTGAGGTTGTGATTGATGGCGAAACGCTTTTAAAAACGCAGTTTTCCATGCGCAGCGAGTTGGCCGACGGCACCGTCTTTGAACTTGAAGGCAACGAATACATCATCCCGCGTTTGCGCCGTTTCATCAGTGGCAACTACACGCGGACCGACACTGACGAGCCCTTCTCTTGGGACAATTCACCGATTGATTTTGTGTATCCCGGTGAGCCCGGGTTCTTCACCAAAACGCCGCTATATGAGTGCGAGCCGACGCTGGCGCGTTACGCAAGCCCGAAGAAAGGAACCGACCAATGACCAAATATGATGCTGACTGGGTTCGCCGCGAAGAAGCCAAGCGCACGTTTATGGCCGAGAATGGTCTGTATTCCGAGGCCGAGGAGCATTCGTCTTGCGGTGTGGGTCTGGTTGTGTCCGTGGATGGCACCAAAAGCCGGGCTGTTGTTGAAAACGGCATCAAGGCGCTGAAGGCCATTTGGCACCGTGGCGCTGTGGATGCCGATGGCAAGACCGGCGACGGCGCGGGTATTCATGTGCAGATCCCCGAGGCGTTTTTCTATGACCAGATCGAGCGCACGGGCCACACCCCCAATCGCGATCAAATGGTGGCCGTGGGTCAGGTGTTTCTGCCCCGCACTGACTTTGGCGCGCAAGAGACCTGCCGGACCATCGTGGAAACCGAAGTGCTGCGCATGGGCTATTACATCTATGGCTGGCGCCATGTGCCGGTCGACATCTCGTGCCTGGGTGAGAAGGCGAACGCGACCCGCCCGGAGATCGAGCAAATTCTGATCTCGAATTCCAAGGGTGTGGACGAAGAGACGTTCGAGCGCGAGCTTTACGTCATTCGTCGTCGGATCGAGAAGGCCGCTGCCGCTGCGCAGGTGCCTGAATTGTACATTGCGTCGATGTCGTGCCGGTCGATCATCTACAAGGGCATGATGCTGGCCGAGCAGGTGGCCGAGTTCTATCCCGACCTGATGGACGAGCGGTTCGAGAGCGCCTTTGCCATTTATCACCAGCGCTATTCCACCAACACCTTCCCGCAGTGGTGGCTGGCGCAGCCGTTCCGCATGTTGGCCCACAATGGTGAGATCAACACCCTGAAGGGCAACCTGAACTGGATGAAATCTCACGAGATCCGCATGGCTTCGGGTGCCTTTGGCGAGATGGCCGAAGACATCAAGCCCATCGTGGCCAGCGGGTCGAGTGACTCGGCCGCGTTGGATGCCGTGTTCGAGATGCTGGTGCGTGCGGGCCGCAATGCGCCGATGGCCAAGACCATGCTGGTGCCTGAATCGTGGTCGAAGCAGGCGGTGGAACTGCCGCAGGCGTGGCGCGACATGTACTCCTACTGCAACTCGGTCATGGAGCCGTGGGACGGTCCTGCCGCCTTGGCGATGACCGATGGCCGCTGGGTTTGTGCCGGGTTGGACCGGAACGGCCTGCGTCCGATGCGTTATGTCGTGACCAATGACGGGATGGTCATTGCCGGGTCCGAGACCGGGATGGTGCCATTGGAAGAAGCTGGTGTGGTTGAGAAGGGCGCGCTGGGCCCCGGCCAGCTGCTGGCCATTGATATGGTCGAGGGCAAGCTGTTCCACGACACCGAGATAAAGGACCAGCTGGCGGCCTCGCAGCCCTTTGGTGAGTGGGTGGGCAAGATCACCGATCTTGAATCCGCGCTGTCCGGTGTGACCGAGAGGGCGTTGTTTGAGGGTGAGGCGTTGCGCCGCCGTCAGATTGCGGCTGGCTATTCGATTGAAGAGTTGGAAAGCATCCTTGCCCCCATGGCCGAGGATGGGAAAGAGGCGTTGGCGTCGATGGGGGATGACACACCTTCGGCGGTTCTGTCCAAGAAGTATCGCCCGCTGTCGCACTTCTTCCGTCAGAATTTCTCTCAGGTGACAAACCCGCCGATTGACTCGTTGCGCGAGTATCGGGTGATGAGCCTGAAGACGCGGTTCGGGAACCTCAAAAACGTGCTGGATGAGAGCAGCGCGCAGACCGAGATCATCACGCTGGACAGTCCGTTTGTGGGCAATGCCCAGTGGGATGAGTTGATCACGCAGCTGAATGCCGATCTGGTCGAGATTGACTGTACATTTGAGCCCGGACAAGGCGCCCTGAGCGCGGGGTTGACCCGTATCCGGGCCGAAGCCGAGGACGCTGTGCGGTCGGGTGCTGGGCACATCGTGCTGACCGACCAGCATTCTGACGCGGACAAGGTGGCGATGCCGATGATCCTGGCGACGTCTGCCGTGCATTCGCATCTGACGCGGCAAGGCTTGCGGACTTTCTGTTCGCTGAATGTGCGGAGTGCCGAGTGCATCGACCCACATTACTTTGCCGTGCTGATTGGTTGTGGTGCAACCGTCGTGAACGCTTATCTGGCCGAGGATTCACTGGCCGACCGCATTGACCGGAACCTGCTGGATGGCACCCTGACCGAGGCTGTGGCGCGGTATCGCAATGCCATTGATCAGGGGCTGCTCAAGATCATGGCGAAGATGGGGATCAGCGTCGTGTCGTCCTACCGTGGGGGCCTGAATTTTGAGGCCGTGGGCCTGTCCCGTGCCATGTGTGCCGAGTTCTTCCCCGGCATGACGAGCCGCATCTCGGGCATCGGTGTGACCGGCATCCAGTCCAAGGTGGAAGAGGTCCACGCGCAGGGCTGGACCGGCACCAACGTGCTGCCCATTGGCGGTTTCTACAAGGCGCGGCAGTCGGGTGAGACCCACGCGTGGGAAGCCACGTCGATGCACATGATGCAGATGGCCTGCAACCGGGCGTCCTACCAGATGTGGCAACAGTATTCGGCCAAGATGCGGTCGAACCCACCGATCCATCTGCGCGACCTGATGGACATCAAGCCATTGGGCAAGCCCGTGCCGCTGGAAGAGGTGGAAAGCATCACCTCGATCCGTAAGCGGTTCGTGACGCCGGGGATGTCGCTGGGCGCGCTGAGCCCGGAGGCGCACAAGACCCTGAACGTGGCGATGAACCGGATTGGCGCGAAGTCGGACAGTGGTGAGGGCGGTGAGGATCCGGCGCACTTCCACCCCGAGCCAAATGGCGACAACCCCAGCGCCAAGATCAAGCAGGTGGCGTCTGGCCGCTTTGGCGTGACCGCCGAGTACCTGAACCAGTGCGAAGAACTGGAGATCAAGGTGGCGCAGGGCGCCAAGCCCGGTGAGGGTGGGCAGTTGCCCGGCATGAAGGTCACTGATCTGATCGCGCGGCTGCGGCATTCGACCAAGGGCGTGACCCTGATTTCACCCCCGCCGCACCACGACATCTATTCGATCGAAGATCTGGCGCAGCTGATCTATGACCTCAAGCAGATCAACCCGCGCTGCAAGGTGACGGTGAAGCTGGTGGCGTCGTCGGGTGTGGGCACGATTGCCGCTGGTGTGGCGAAGGCGAAGGCCGACGTGATCCTGATTTCGGGCCATAATGGTGGCACGGGCGCGTCGCCCGCGACCTCGATCAAATATGCCGGTCTGCCTTGGGAAATGGGCCTGACCGAAGCCCACCAAGTACTTGCGATGAACAACCTGCGCGACCGGATCACCCTGCGGACCGATGGTGGACTGCGCACTGGCCGTGACATTGTCATGGCCGCGATGCTGGGGGCCGAGGAATACGGGATCGGCACGGCGGCCCTGATCGCGATGGGCTGTATCATGGTGCGTCAGTGCCAGTCGAACACCTGCCCCGTGGGCGTGTGCACGCAGGATGAATCCCTGCGTGAGAAGTTCACCGGCAATGCGGACAAGGTGGTGAACCTGATCACGTTCTACGCACAGGAAGTGCGCGAGCTGCTGGCCGAGATTGGCGCGCGGTCGTTGGACGAGGTGATTGGCCGGGCGGACCTGCTGGCGCAGGTGTCGCGTGGATCGGCCCATCTGGATGATCTGGACCTGAACCCCATGCTGATCTCGGTCGATGGGGCGGCGGACATCGTTTACAACCGCGACAAGGATCGCAACGCGGTGCCGGATACGTTAGACGCGCAGATCGTGCGCGACGCTGCGCGGTTCCTTGAGGATGGCGAGAAGATGCAGTTGCAATATGCGGTGCAGAATACGCATCGGACCGTGGGCACGCGCACCAGCAGCCACATCGTGCGTAAGTTCGGGATGCGCAATACGCTGCAACCCGACCATCTGACTGTAAAGCTGAACGGGTCAGCGGGTCAGTCCTTGGGCGCCTTTGCAGCACCAGGGCTGAAGCTGGAAGTGTCTGGCGATGCCAATGACTATGTGGGCAAGGGCCTGTCGGGCGGCACCATCGTGGTGCGTCCGCCCATGGCATCCCCCATCGTCGCCGCCGACAATACGATCATCGGCAACACCGTGCTGTACGGTGCCACTGATGGTTACCTGTTTGCCGCCGGTCGCGCAGGCGAACGGTTTGCCGTGCGGAACTCGGGCGCGAAGGTGGTGATCGAGGGCTGCGGGTCGAACGGGTGTGAATACATGACCGGCGGTGTCGCCGTCATTCTGGGTGAGATCGGGGCCAACTTTGGCGCGGGCATGACCGGGGGCATGGCTTATCTGTATGATCCGGAAGGCAAGTCACAAGCGCTTATGAACATGGAAACGCTGGTGACCTGCCCCGTGACCGTGGACCATTGGAAGGCGCAGCTGGAAGGTTTACTGGAGCGCCACCTGGAAGAGACGGGGAGTGCCAAGGCGGCCACCCTCCTTCAGCACTGGGATGTCGAGCAACACAATTTCCTTCAGATCTGTCCGAAGGAGATGCTAAACAAGCTTGCGCATCCGATCAGCGAAGAAACAGCGGCCATTCCGGCGGAATAGTCAGCTTTCGGAGCGGGCGACCATCCTGGTCGCCTGTTCCTTGCTGCCCAAATGCGTGTTTTCCGCAAGGATGTCCGCGACACGCGTGGGCATTGTCCCCAGCTTGTTTGCGATGACGTGGTTCGCATCACCAGACCATTTCAACACCCAGACAAGTGCTGCGTCGGCTGCGTTGAGCACGCGGTATTGGTGCGCAATGGTCCCCGGTTGGACCCCGGTTGTTGGTTCGATCATCTCCTAACTCCGTGCGGGTTTGAACGCCTCCACCACGGCAAAAATAGCAGACATCGTTAACGCGTCTTAGTGATTAACACTTTGTAATTAAGTTTAATTTTTGATGAATTGGTGAACAGAGTGTTGCGGTCTGGTCTTCGCACGCGCCTGCCATATCTTACACCTATGCGATTGCTTGTTCTTGTTTTTTGGATGCTGGCCGGTGCTGCATCTGCGGAGCCGTTGCGGGTTCTGGCCATCGGCGACAGTATCTTGGCGTGGCACAAGTGGACTGGCCGGGACATTCCGTCCGTCATGGGGGACCTGCTGGATGCACGGGTCGAGAATGATGCCGTGGCGGGCGCGCGGTTTTCCAATGACTCGTCCTTAGGCCGTGCTGCGGGGTTCGATGTGCGTGCGCAGTTTCGAAGCGGTGCGTGGGATGTGATCCTGATCAATGGTGGGGCCAATGATTTCCTGAGCGATTGCAGGTGTCAGGCCTGTGATGCTGTTCTGGACGGGTTGATCGCGCCCGACCTGACGGGCGAGGTGCCCGCCTTTCTGGCCCAGTTGCGTCAGACTGGGGCGCAGGTGATCTGGATGGGGTACTACGCCAGTGCCCGGTCCGGGCAGTTCACGGGCTGCCGGCCCTACCTGGTAGAATACGATGCCCGCCTTGCCCGGTTGGCTGCCGCTACCCCGGGCCTGCGCTTTGTCGATAGTGAAGACGTGATGAACCCGTCGGAGCGTCGGCTTTATGCCTTTGACGGCATCCACCCTTCCCCATCAGGAGCGCGTCGTATTGGCACCTATCTTGCCCAATCTCTGACGCGATAGTTCACTTGCGATGTTCTGCGCCCTATAGCTGGGCGCATGGCAAGAAAGAGCAGTAAACGCACATCAAAAACCAAGGCGAAGCGTCGGTTTCGACCGGGCCGCTGGCTGTTGCGGTGGACATTGCGCGGCGTGAGCGTGGTGTTTCTGGTGGCCGTTGTGGCGGCCTTGCTTTGGTCGGTGATCAACCCACCGACGACCCTGTACATGATGCAGGAGTCCCGCCGTCTGGGCGGCGTGGACCACGAATGGGTGCCGATGGAGGAAATCTCGCCCATCATGGCGCGGGCCGCGGTGGCCGCGGAGGATGCCAATTTCTGCCTGCATTGGGGGCTGGATGTCGTCGCCATTCGCCGTGCCATTGACGAGGGCAGCAGCCGGGGCGCGTCCACCATCAGCCAGCAGGTCGTGAAGAACGTGTATCTGTGGCATGGTCGGTCGTGGGTGCGGAAGGTGATGGAGGCCGCGATGACCCCGCTGGTCGAAGCGTTGTGGTCGAAGCGCCGCATTCTGGAGGTTTATCTGAACGTCGCCGAGTTCGATGAGGGTGTCTTTGGCGTCGAGGCGGCATCGCGCCATTACTTCGGTGTCGCCCCCGACGCATTATCAAATGTCCAGGCGGCCCGTCTGGCCGCGATCTTGCCGAACCCGAAGGGACGGTCTGCCAGTCAGCCTTCGCCCTTCGTGCGCAAGCGGACATCGCAGATCCTGAGCGGAGCGGCCACGATCCGCGCGGATGGGCGGGCAGACTGTTTCCAGAGTTGAAAATCACGGCCTAGCCGTGCATGGATGCCAAACGTTTGACCAAACCGGATTGACCATGGCCCGCCTGTTTCACGTTCCCCTGTCCCCGTTCTGCCGCAAGGTGCGTCTGAGCCTTGCCGAGAAGAAGATCGAGGTTGAACTGGTCGAGGAGCGTTATTGGGAGGCTGACCCGGACTTTCTGCGCCGCAACCCTGCGGCCAAGGTGCCTGTGCTGCGTCTGGACGGCGTGATGATGAGCGAGAGCGCCGCCATCTGTGAATACATCGAGGAGACGCGCCCGGAACCATCTCTGCTGCCCTCTGACCCGGTGGCGAAGCTGGAGGTGCGCCGGTTGGTGGGCTGGTTCGACGACAAGTTCCACAACGAGGTGACGTCGAAGCTGCTTTATGAGCGGGTAAACAAGAAGGTGATGGGCCAGGGTTTTCCTGACAGCCGCAACGTCAAGGATGGGGCGAAGGCGATCAAGTATCACCTCGACTACATGACGTGGCTGCTGGATCACCGTCGCTGGTTGGCGGGGGACAACATGACACTGGCCGATTTTGCCGCGGCTGCGCATCTGTCGTCTTTGGACTATATCTCTGATGTGGATTGGAACCGCAGCGAGGTGGTCAAGGATTGGTATGCGAAGATCAAGTCGCGCCCTGCCTTTCGGAGTATCCTGGCCGATCAGGTGTCGGGGTTTCCGCCACCGCGGCACTACAATGACCTGGATTTCTGAACCATCGGTTGGACTGGGGCGCTGCCCCAGACCCCGTCGTATTTTTAGTCAGAAGAAGACATGGGCCTGAAAGAACGGGTCATAAGGCGTGCTCTGGACGAGGGGTTCGTGGTGGCGCGGGTCTGTCGCCCGGATGCTGTGCCGGATGTGCCGGGGCGGTTGGCCGCCTTTGTTGAGGCCGGGCGACATGGACAGATGGGTTGGATGGCGGAGCGGATGCAGTGGCGCGGCAATCCGGCGGCGCTGTGGCCCGATGCGCGGTCGGTGATCATGCTGGCCGAGAGCTATGCACCGGAGCATGACCCGTTGGCGGTGCTGGAGCGACCCGAATTGGGGGCTGTTTCCGTTTACGCGCAGGGGCGGGATTACCATGATATCGTCAAGAAGCGTTTGAAGCGTTTGGGCCGCTGGTTGATCGAGGAAGGCACAAAGGAGCTCAACGGGGCGCCGGAGATCAAGGTGTTTGTCGATACCGCACCCGTGCCTGAGAAGGCGCTGGGGCAGGCAGCGGGCCTTGGCTGGCAGGGCAAGCACACCAATCTGGTGAGCCGGGATTGGGGCAATTGGGCCTTTATAGGGTCTGTCTTCACGACTTTGGAACTGGAACCCGACGCGCCCGAGATCGATCATTGTGGGTCGTGTCGCGCCTGTTTGGATATCTGTCCGACGAACGCCTTTCCGGCACCCTATCAGCTGGATGCGCGGCGCTGCATTTCGTACCTGACGATCGAGCATGAGGGGCCGGTGGACGAAGATCTGCGCCCCGGTCTGGGCAACCGGATTTACGGCTGTGACGACTGCCTTGCGGTCTGCCCATGGAACAAGTTTGCCGTTTCTGCCAGCGACATGCGATATCTGGGCGCTGTGGGGCAGCCGCCTCTTGCTGAGCTGGCCGCCCTTGACGACGCAGGGTTTCGGGCGCGGTTTTCGGGGTCGCCCGTCAAACGGATCGGGCGGGATCGGTTTGTCCGCAACGTGGCCTATGCCATCGGCAATTCGGGGCGCGCGGACCTGTTACCTGCCGTTCAGGCCCTGGTAGACGACCCGGATACAGCGGTCGCTGACGCGGCCTGTTGGGCGGTGACGCAATTGAGCGCGACGGGTCGCAAGCGGGCGCTGTAGGGCTGCTCGAAAACGGGGAATGAGCATGGCGATTTTGCTGGGTGTGGATACGGGCGGCACCTATACCGACGCGGTTCTGATGCAGGATGAGGAGCGGGTTCTGGCCCGTGCCAAAGCGTTGACCACACGCCATGATCTGGCGGTGGGTGTCGGGCGCGCTGTGCGTGCAGTGTTGAGAGAGGCCCGCGTTGATCCGGCGGATGTTGGCATGGCGTCCCTGTCCACGACCCTTGCCACCAACGCGTTGGTCGAAGGACAGGGTGGGCGTGTTGCGCTGATCCTCATCGGCTTTCGCGAACGGGATCTGGAGACTCAGGGCCTGGCCGATGCGCTGGGCGGTGATCCCGTTTGTGTTCTGGCAGGGGGGCACAAGCATGACGGGTCGGAGGCTGTGCCGCTGGATGAAGCGGACCTTTTGGCCTTTTTAGAGAAACATAAAAGCGATGTGAGTGGGTTTGCCGTGGCTGGGCAATTCGCCACGCGCAACCCTGCGCATGAAGTGCGTGCCATGGAGCTGGTGCGTGATGTGACGCGGTTGCCCGTGTCCGCCTCGCACCAATTGTCCGCGAAGCTGGGTGGACCCAAGCGCGCGTTGACGGCCGTCCTGAATGCGCGGCTGATTGGCATGATTGATGCGTTGATCGGACGGGCTGAGGCGGAACTGCGCACCATCGGGATACGCGCGCCGATGATGGTTGTGCGGGGAGACGGGGCGTTGATGTCGTCCGCACAGGCGCGGGCGCGGCCCATCGAGACGATCCTGAGCGGCCCTGCAGCGTCCATCGTTGGCGCGCGCTGGCTGACCGGGGCGGATCATGCGCTGGTCAGTGACATCGGGGGCACTACCACGGATGTGGCCGTACTGCGGGGTGGTCGGCCCGTGATTGATCCGGATGGTGCGCGTGTCGGTCCGCACCGCACCATGGTCGAAGCGGTGGCGATGCGCACGACCGGGTTGGGCGGTGACAGCGAGGTGCATTTTGTCACGGAGGGTTTGCGCGGTGGCGTGACCCTTGGACCGCGCCGGGTGTTGCCGGTGTCCTTGTTGGCGCAGGAAGCGCCCGAGGCCGTGCTGCCGGTGCTTGAGCTGCAGATGCGGAATACCACGCCTGGTGAGCATGACGGCCGTTTCGTAAGGGCGGTGCCGGGTGTGCAGGCGGATGGTTTGGCTGCGCGGGATGCGGACCTGTTGGCCCGTATTGGCGAGCGCGTGCATGGTCTAGGCGCAGTGTTGCGCACACGGATGGAGCATGGCGCGCTCAAGCGCCTTGTGGGCCGTGGGTTGGTGCAGGTGGCGGGTCTGACCCCATCGGATGCCAGCCATGTGCTGGGGAATGTGAACGCGTGGGACGCCGATGCGGCGCGCATGGCCTGCGCCCTGTTTGGTCGACGTCGCACTGGTGCCGGAGAGCGGCTTGCTGAAACGGCGGAGCAAGTGGCGGAGATGGTTATCGATCGGCTGACATATCAGACCAGCGTTGCGCTGCTTGAGGCGGCATTGGCCGAGGATGGATTGGACGAGGCGCTGGCAACCCATTCGTTGATGCAACGCGGTCTTTCGGGGGCAAAAGGTTTGGTGCGTGTGTCTACTGGTCTGGACGTGTCTGTTGTGGGGTTGGGTGCGTCGGCACGGGCATACTACCCTGCGGTGGGCGCGCGTCTGGGCTGTGACATGCAGTTGCCCGAGGATGGGGGTGTTGCCAATGCGATTGGCGCTGTTGTGGGCCGTGTGACTGTGCGGCGGACGGGAACGGTCACCTCTCCGTCCGAGGGTCTGTTTCGCGTGCATTTGCTGTCAGGGCCCGAGGATTTTGCAGCCTCAGAGCCTGCTTTGGCCCGGTTAGAGACTGTTTTGGCCGAGGATGCGCGTGCTTCGGCGCTTGCTGCGGGGGCATCTGATGTCGAGCTGCATGTCGCGCGGGACATTCGCACGGCGCAGGCGGAGGCGCGCGAGGTGTTTGTCGAGGCCGTGTTGGTTGCAGAGGCGACAGGGCGACCGGGTATCGCCCTGTAAAAAGGGCGGGCGCGATGCCCGCCATTGCCTCTATTCAGCGGCCCGTTTGGGCAGAACCCAGTCGGGGCGTACGAAATGGCAGGTATAGCCGTTTGGGATGCGTTCGAGGTAGTCCTGATGTTCGGGTTCGGCTTCCCAGAAATCGCCCACTGGTTCGACCTCGGTCACCACTTTGCCGGGCCAGATGCCGGAGGCTTCCACATCCGCGATGGTATCCAGTGCCACCTGCTTTTGGGTGTCATCCACGTAGTAGATGGCAGAGCGGTAGCTGAGACCGACATCGTTGCCTTGCCGGTTCAGCGTGGTCGGGTCGTGGATCTGGAAGAAAAGCTCGAGCAGGTCGCGGAAGGTGATGACCGAGGGGTCATAGATGATCTCGATCCCTTCGGCGTGGGTGCCGTGGTTGCGGTATGTTGCGTTCGGGACATCCCCGCCCGTGTAGCCTACGCGGGTCGTCTTGACCCCCGGTTTCTTGCGGATCAGGTCCTGCATGCCCCAGAAACAGCCCCCAGCCAGTACTGCGCGTTGGTCGTTCATGCCACATCCTCCACTTGGTTCAGGTAGGCACCATAGCCTTCGGCCTCCATATCGTCACGGTGTACGAACCGCAGAGAGGCCGAGTTGATGCAATAGCGCAGGCCGCCGCGGTCGCGGGGGCCGTCGGGAAAGACGTGACCGAGGTGGCTGTCGCCGTGTTTGCTGCGGACTTCCGTCCGGATCATGCCGAGGCTGGCGTCTTGGTGTTCGGTGACGTTGTCGATGGGTTTGGTGAACGAGGGCCAGCCGCAGCCGCTTTCGTACTTGTCGGAGGATGCAAAGAGGGGCTCACCCGAGACGATGTCGACATAGATGCCCGGTTCTTTATTGCTTAGCAGCTTGCCCGTGCCGGGGCGTTCCGTGCCGCTTTCCTGTGTGACATGGTATTCCTCGGGCGAGAGTGTCGCGATGACGTCGGGATTCTTGGTGTAGGTGGTCATTATCAGCCTATCCGTTCAGCGTTGCCTTATACTTGGTGCGATTGAAGGAAATTGGAAGAGCATGACAGCCAGCACCCGCGCCCTAACTAAGACGTGACCGCGAGAGAAGGAGCGATCACATGCGTGCATTTCTTGTTTGTCTTTTTATTGGCCTCGCACAAGCGGCCAGTGCGGATGTGCGCGACGTGCAACTGCCATCGATTGATGGCGGCATGATCGAGATGTCTGACTGGGAGGGGCGGCCGGTTCTGGTGGTCAACACCGCATCGCAATGTGCCTACACCGGGCAGTACGAAGCGCTGCAGACCCTTTACGACACGTATCGTGAGCGCGGGCTGGTCGTGCTGGCGGTGCCGTCCGATGACTTTCGCCAGGAGTTGGACAGTGCCGAGGAAGTGCGGGAGTTCTGCGAAATGGCCTTTGGCATCGACATGCCGATGACGGATATCTTGACGATCAAGGGCGCAAACGCGCATCCGCTATACGAGGGGTTCCGCGAGACTGCAGGGTTCGTGCCGCGCTGGAATTTCAACAAGGTCCTGATCGGAGCCGATGGCCGCATTGTCGAAACATGGGGCGCACGGACTGCACCCACGTCGCGCCCGGTGCGCAGCGCGGTTGAGGCCGCGCTGGCGCAGGCTGGATCCTAGAACGATCTGCTGAAATTCACGCCGACGCGCACACCGCTGTCTTGTTCGGCGGTGTCCAGATCAAATGACTGGTGCGCGACGATCCCTTGCAACGTGCCACCCCAAACCTGAGTGCTTGCACCGACCGAAACAACCGTACCGGTTTCGCGGGTGCTGCTGAGACTATGATTGGGGTTTGACGCATCGTTGATGGTGAACTTGCCCACGTTCCAGTCCAGGGCCCACGTGTCGAATTCATGCTTGCCACGCAGGCTGGTTGAGCGACTTTCCGACCCGATCGCAGCACCCATCACCACGCCTTCGTTCCGATAGGAATAGACGTCGTTGTTATAGGCCGTGTTCGGCCCGCAAAAGCCAGCCGTACTGAAGTCCACGGTGGTGTCGACATGTTCGAGCGTTATCGTGGTATCGGCGTTGAAGAGCCGCGACTTGTTTTCCAGCCCGTACAGAAAGAAGAAGCATGAGGGCAAGCCGCCTGCCTCGTCTTCACCCACAGCCTGGCCGTAGATGCGGTTGCTGAACGTCTCGGGGCCAAAGCGGTAAGAGGCGCCGACACCGGCAATCTGGTTGGCCGGTGCGCTGTCGCCCTCATTTGAGTTGCCCACCAGCACGTCAAGGAACGTATCAAAGCCATCAGGCTGGCCTGCGCCGCCGTATTGGGCAACGCGGACAAGTTCAATTTCGAGGTCGCGGATAGGCTCGAACCCAAGACGCATGCCAAGTATCAATGCGTTGTCGGGTTGGTTCGCATCGTCGGTTTGACCGATAAAGACCTCACCGTTCCAAGGCCCTATCCAACGCAGAACCGGGACATCCGAGGTGCGCGCCTCTTCCTTGCGGATGTAGACAGACGGGAAGGCAGGCGCATTTCGAGACAGTATCAACGACGTGTATTCGGAAGGCGACCAGTGTCGTTCGAACTGCCCGACACCAACTTGCCAATTGTCATTTCCAAACCGGTAGCCCACGTCACCGAAGATAAGCACACTATCGACAGCTTCGTTTTCGAAGGTGTCACCCAGCGTCAAATCGAATGCCAACCGCCCAACGCGTGTGCTGGTCGAGATTGAGACACCGTCAAATGCGAGGATGCCATACTGCTCGGTTCGACCAAGAAAATCATCCGAGATGGCGCCGAACCTTAAGGTGGTCGTGGTGTCCGCCTGGGCCGAACCACCCACGGCCATGGCGATAACAAGCCCGAGGGCGAAAGCGTTTTCACTGTGTCTCGTAAAATATGTCACGGTCAGGCCTTTGAATTGAACCAGAAGTCTAAGAGCTTTCCAGTATTGCATTCTTGTAATGTCATGGCAGGCGTCAGCCTTGCTTTACAAGGTTTTACTGGATGGGTTGCGCAAGCTCTATGCCTTTTTCTGCATGTGCTTGTTTCTGCCCAAATCCTTCCACCCAACGCTTTACAACGCTGCGGGCCTCGTCTTCGTCGCTTGCTGCAAGCGCTTGGCGCAACGACCTCATGGCTGAGGCAACTTCGATTTCGCTCAGGCAGTCTTCGACCGTGGAGAAGATCTTTTTGTGTCCGGTGCCGACCTGAGTGCCGCTGAGCGTCAGCTCTTCGGTCATCTTTTCGCCTGGGCGCAGACCGGTGAACTCGATTTCGATATCGCCATCCGGGTATTGGGCATCCCGCACAGTGAACCCGGCGCTTTCGATCACCTGACGGGCCAGTTGTTCGATGCGTACGGGCTTGCCCATATCCAACACGAATACTTCACCGCCCTTGGCCATAGACGCGGCGCGCAGCACGAGGTTCACGGCTTCGTGCACGGTCATGAAATAGCGCGAAACGTCTCGGTGTGTGACGGTCAGGGGCCCGCCGCGCCGCAACTGTTCCTGAAACAGCGGGACAACAGATCCGGACGAGCCCAGCACATTGCCAAAACGCACAATCGAAAACTTCAGACCGTTTGGTGTTGCGATGCGTTGGGCAATGTCTTGCACCACCAGCTCGGCCAGACGTTTGGATGCCCCCATCATGTTTGTGGGACGCACCGCCTTGTCCGACGAAATCAACATGAACCGTTCAACACCTGCGCTGGCGGCCTCGGTGACCAGGGTTTGCGTGCCCAAAGCGTTGTTGGCCAAGCCGGCGAGCGGATTGAATTCGACAAGAGGAACGTGCTTGTAGGCGGCTGCGTGCAGCACAACCTGAATATCATGATCCTTCAACACAGCGCGCACTTGCCGCGCATCGGTAACAGACCCCAAAAGCGGAACAATTTCGATGTCGCTGCCTTCGGCGAGTTGGGTCAGTTCCTGATGGATCTGATAGAGTGCAAGTTCACTCAGTTCGTATAGAACGATTTTTTGCGGACGGTACTCCAGAACCTGACGGCTGAGTTCCGAGCCAATGGAACCACCGGCACCAGAGATCAGAACGCGCCGGTCGGCATAGGCTTCGTCACCCCCATCCTGCGCTGTCATGACTTCGTCGCGACCAAGGAAATTCCTTGGATTGATCGGAGTAAGCTTTTCGATCAGCGCCTCTTCCCCGATCAGTTGGGAGAAGGACGGCAGTGTTTGCACCTCCAGCCCCATTTTCTGCAGGCGTCTCGCGATCTGCATTTGTTTGGGATGGCTTTGCGATGGAATGGCAAGCAGCACGCGGTCGATTTTCTTCTCCGCGACAATCTCTGCAATGCGAACGGGGCTGTAGACTGGCAACCGCAATACATTCACACCCTGCAGAGCCTGGCTGTCGTCAACAAAGGCGACAGGCTCGATGAATTCGTGACTGCGTAGGGCGGACACCAGTTGCATACCGGTCGTGCCAGCGCCGTAAATCAGGACACGACACCTGTTGGATCCATTGCGGTAGATGGCCAATACGACTTGCAAAAGGATCGCGCGGCTTACGATGGAGAAGACGAAGAACGAAATGCCAAATGTGATTTGCGTCGACAGGGGAAGAGGCATGTTGGCCGCCGTCGTCAGTAGAATCGACATCATCGTCATGAGTGCGGCGAACACCCCCGTCCGTCCGATCGATGCGGCTTCATATTCGTTCAGGGTTGTCGAACAAATGCCCAGCCACAGCGACAGGCCAACGGTCACGATCAGCATATATGGTAGTATCGGCAAGTAGGCTTGAAAGCTCGCGATCGCTGTGTGCCCGGAAAGGTTGAGGCTGAACGCAAAAACCAGAGCAGCGGGAATCAGGATCGCATCAATGACGATTAAAATATTTCGTTTCTGCGTGCGCGAAAGCAGCTTCAGCAGATTCAGCATGATGCCCCCTTGGTCGGTCGCCTTTCCAAGCTGCCAAAAGCGCTAACACGAATGCGTGTCAGAGTTGTGCAACTATTTTGCAGGTGCAGAAAAGTCCGCCGATAGCCGGCGGAAAAGCGCCAAAAAATGCCCATTAAATAACCGTTCACAGGCACAAATTACACATAATAAGTGATTCGATAAGGGATTGGTCGCTAGCTGCGATGACGGCGGAACAAGTTGCCAATCGTTTGAAAGACCAAGTCAAAGTCGTAGCAGGTGCTTTGATTCTTCTGATAGATGAGGTCCAGCCGCGCCTTGCGTGGCACACAAATGCGGCAATAGGTGCTGTCGGTCTCTTCTGGTGTGCTGCACCGCGCGAGTAGCCTGTCTTCGTGCTTGTGGAAACGAGATCGTTGCCAGCCCTGTTACACCTGGCCGTGATTTCAATACCTTACCGTATAGTTCCGGGAAGCGTTCGACATATTCGCGCAGTGGCGGGCGGGGTCCAACAAAGGACAGATCGCCCTTCAGAATGTTCCACAGCTGTGGAAATTCATCCAGCCGCTTGGCCCGTAATTTGGCGCCCAGCGGTGTGATCCGCGCTTCCTTATGCCCGCCAGAAACGCCCTGATCATTGTTGTCGATTGTCATGGTGCGGAATTTCCACAGTCCGAAACTTTCTGTGGGCGACTTCATGCGTTCGGCCACATAGAACAGCGGGCGACCCTGTTTCCGCCAAACCAGCCATACAAGGTACAGGACGATCGGGCCAAGCATGATGACCAGAAGACTGGCAAAGAACAGGTCGAAGATACGCTTGCGACATGTCATCTGCGTGGTCCTTGCTTCCAGTCGGCGACGATCCCTGCTGCTGTGCTGTCAGAGTCCGTAAACGATGTGAACCGTTCAAGCGTGCTGGTGTCCAGATGCACGTTCGCAATCGTGCGGTCCGTTGCCGGTTGTGGCGTCCATTTGAGCGAAGCCGCGTCCAGGAGGGCCCCCATACTGACCGTTTTGGGCGCAGCGATGTTCATGATTTTTGGTAAGGTGTTGGCGCGTGTTAGTGCGTTCAGCACCCGCGCCAGTTTCCCCGGACCTATATAGCTGCGGGCCGGAGTTGTGTTGTCGGAGAACTGATCGAGCTGAAAGCCGGGTTTCCAACCGCCAAGGATTGCGTCCGCCCCGGCGACATTGCCCAGCCGCAGCGATGTGCTTGGGTTCGGGTGCCTGGCGGCCAGGCGCTCCATCTCGAGCTTAGACTTGCCATACGGGCTTTGCGGTGATGTTGGTCCATCTTCGGTGAGAGGCCCCTGCAGCGCGCCGTAAACAGCCGCGGATGAAAACAGGAAGACATGCGCACCCTGTGCGGCATCCAGTGTCTGCCGGGCCAGCGTCGCGTTCAACTCCATCGAAGCTGTGGAACCGGGGGTGACCCCCGCAAGGCAAAAAACCGCATCTGCCCCATTCAGCGTGCGGGTCAGTGTGTTGGGGTCGGCAATATCGACATCGGAACGTGTGGTCCAAACCGCTTCACCCGGCCACCGTGGTTCGAGCAATTGGCCCAGTTTTCCGCCGGCACCAAGTATTACGATCCGCATGGCTTACCCTGTCGCGATCTGTTTGTCCGCCGGGACCAGCGCGTTGATCTGGCGGATGTGTTCCGGCAGGCAGATGGTTTCAAAGTCGTAGGTGTCGATCACATGCTGGCGCGCGGCAGAACCCAGGTGCGCGTAGTCGCGGGGCTTTTCCAAAACGTCTGCGACTTGCGCGGCAATCGCATCGGGGTCGAAGAAGTCGACGAGCAAGCCCGTCTTGCCATGTTCTACAGCCTCGCGGACCGGGGCGACGTCGCTGGCGACAATCGTTGCCTCCATCGACATGCATTCCAGCAGGGACCACGACAGCACGAACGGCATCGACAGGTAGATGTGGCACGCGCTGATCTGAATGATGCTTTGATAGCTTTCGTATGGCACTTGCCCCAGAAAATGGAGCCGGTCCCAGTCAATCAGGTGCCCCACCTCGGCCTCCATCTGGCCGCGCAAGCCACCGGGGTGCTTGTTCTTGCTGCCATAGGACGCATCATTGCCGCCTATTACGAGGATGCGGGCGTTGGGTCGTGCCTTTTGGATCTTGGGAACGGCGCGCATGAACTGGTGGTAGCCGCGCGTGGTTTCGAGATTGCGGGACATGAATGTCACGATCTCATCCTTGGCCGTTAGCGGCCGACCAATCCGCCCAAGGCTGACCTTCGCCTTCTTGTTTGGCTTCAGCTTGTCGGTGCGAATGCCATCATGGCACACATACATCTTGTCATGAAAGTGTTTGGGAAACCGGTCGCGTTGCCAATTGGTCGGGCTGTGCGCCACGTCGACTACGTTCAGGTTGACCTGTGGCACCACGTTGTGGCCGTGCATGATGAACGGCGCGTGTTCGCTGACCGGACTTTCGGGGTCGAAGCCAACCGGGCCACCATGGGCTGAATAATAGTATTCAAAAAACCCGATCATCGGCGTGTCGGGCAGCACTTCGCGAAAGAACGACATCTCGCCCCACCCGACATGACCGATGACGATGTCCGGGGTGAACCCTTTGTCCACCAGCTGGCGCAGGGCAATGACAGCGCCAAAGCCGTTGCCGGAGGCGTTTTCCCATGTGCGGGAGAGGCCGTAGGCGTCTTCCTTGGCCTGATGGTGCGACTTGTAGACGACCGTTTGGACGCCGTCGAATTGGGGTGCTTTCTGGCGTTGGGTCAGAAAGACTATCTGGTGCCCGCCTTTTGCCGCCAACCATTGGATCAGCTCGCGGTACTGGCCCGGCATGTTCTGATGCACAAACAGAAATTTCATCTGCCCCTCGTTCCTTTTGGGGTGGGATACATCGCGTTGCGTGATGCCGCAATCATGGCTGTGTCGGCCACATCGATCCCGTGCCACGTTTTTCCTGTCCGGGGCTCAGGCCAAAGGTGCCGCGATAGCTTTTGGAGAAATGCGAGAGCGATCGGAACCCGCATGCCACGCAAATGTCCGTGACGCTCAGGTTGGTCTGGCGCAAAAGCCCACGCGCCTTTTCCAGCCGCAGCTGCAGGTAGTGACGCTTGGGGGACATGCCCAGATGCTTGGCAAACACCCTTTCCAGTTGCCGTGTGCTGAGTTCGATCAGGTCGGCGATCTCGTCCGGGCGCAGCGGGTCTTCGAGGTTGTTTTCCATGATCTGCAGCGCCATGCCCAGTTTGCCATGCGCCATGTCCGGACGCGCCCGGCGTGACAGGCGTTGACCGTGACTGGCGGCACGCGGGTCGGTGTACACCATCTGGTCCGCCACCCATGTCGCAAGATCAACGCCGTATTCCGATTTGATCCGGTCCAGCATCATGTCCATGGATGCCGCCCCGCCTGCGGTGGTGAAGATGCGTCCGTCCTTTGAATAGAGACTGTTTTCGATGATCACGTCTGGCAGAAGCTCGATCAGGGCGTCGCGGTATTCCCAATGGGTGGTCACCTGTTTGCCTGCCAACAGACCGGCCAGCGCCAGCGTATACGTACCGGAAGACAGCGCGCCAAAGTCCATGCCTTTGCGTGTCTCGCGGCGCAGCCAGTTGAGGATGGGTTTGGTACTGCCCTCGGCCGCCCGATTGCCGGCGCAGACGACAAGCGTTTCGTCACGGGAAAGTTCGGGCAGCGCGGCATCCACGGCGGTGGTGATGCCGTTGTAGGCTGGCACCGGATCGCCCGTTTCTCCGATCACGCGCCATGTATAAAATGTCTGACCTGACGGGTGCAGGTTGGCAAGGCTCAGAGCCTCCAACGCGCAGGCAAAGCCCAATTGGGAATAGCCGGGAATGAGCAGAAAGGCATAGCGCCTTGGGCGCGTTGCCTCAGGCAGCAAGGGCGGCGTCCAGAAGTGCGCGGACCTTGCGGGCATAGGGTTCATTCACAAGCCGGGCCACTTCGTCCCCGTTCTTCATCACCAGCAAGGTCGAACGGCGTTTGACCTTCAGCCGCTGGGTCATTTGCGATGGGCCAAACGTATCCCAATCCACGTCAACGAATGTCAGGTTGGTGTACGCCGGGTTTTCCGCCAGCGCCTCGGCGATCAGGTCGGATTTGATCTGGCATGTCAGGGACCAGCTGGCCCGAAAATTCATCACGACCGTTTGATCCGTGCCGCGTAGATCCCGCCAGATGGCAGGTGTGAAGGTTTGCGCCGGATAGGCCGCGCTGAGCGATGGCACGGCGCAGGCGGCAGCAGACAGAAGAAATGTGCGGCGGCGCATCAAAAAGGCTCCGAAATCTGAAATCTCAGGATACAATATTGCGGGCGCGCGCGGGCGCAAGTGGCCGCGTTCAGCTTTTGGTCTGTCGTGACAATTGCACCGCAAGAATACCGACCGTGATGATGGCGACACCAACGATATCTTGCGCACCCAAGCGTTCGCCCAAAAGCGCTGCGGCGATGGCGACACCGAAGAAGGGATTGAGGAAGTGGAAGGTGGCCGCCTTGGTTGCCCCGATCCGGGCGACAAGCGCGAACCAGATCCAGGTGGCGGCAAGACCGGGAACCAAAACGGTGTAGGCAAAGGCGGCATAAAGTACCGGTGTCGGTGTCACTTCGATCGTTTCGATCATGGCGGATGCGATGCCCAGCACCACGGCGCCCACGAACATCTGCAATCCGACAACCATCATCAGGTTGCCCCCGGACGACATTGTGCGCATCGACAGGGTTGCTACGGTCAAGGCAACGGCGGCGATCACGCAAAGCGCCACGCCAAAGAGGTCAACGCCCGCATCCAGCCGCGCCGACATGATCAGGAACACACCTGTGATCCCGAGCACCAGCCCGACGATGCCCATCGTGGGAAGCCTGTCCCGAAACACGACCCATCCGGCAAAGGCCACCATCAGTGGCATGGTCGAGGCGATGATCGACGCCACCGACGCCTCGACCGTCTGCATGGCATAGAAATTCAGGCCCAGATAGATCGCGTTCTGGCACAGGCCGAAGATCAGCGTGGCGCGCCACTGGTCGCGGGTCAGGTTCCATGTCTGCCCCATCATCCGTGCCACGGCGACACCGATGATCCCGGCAATGAAGAAGCGTAAGGACGACGCCGCGAAGGGCGGTGCGTGCGTCACGATAATCCGCGCCGAGGTGAAGGCAGACGACCAGATCAGGGCAAAGGTCAGGCCCATCAGAAGTGCGCGGATGTCCATGACCGTCCCTTTTCGTCTTGGGCGGACGTTCGGGGAAATTGGGCGGGGATGCAAGGCGCTGTTCACAGCCCTTTGCAATGTATGTGATCGCGTTTCGGTGCACACAGGCTGCAAAGCAGAGGAGGACCGACATGACCCTGACCCGCCGCACCTTTGGTGGCCTGACCTTGTCCAGTGCGTTGTTGCCTCATGCCGCCCTGTCGCAAGGCATCAGTGCTTTGGACGCCATGCGCGCGCCATTGTCGGCCCCCACCACCGAATTCGAAGCCGCATTGAAGTGGATCGAAGAGCGCGGGTCACCCGACATGGCCGCCCCGTTGATCACATCCTTGCGCTTTTCCCGATCCCGTGGCCCACAGATTGCCGAAACACTGACGGCGATCACCGGTGAGGACTACTTCACTGACTGGTTCCAGTGGATGTTGTGGCAGGAGCAGAACCCGCAGGTCAAACCGCACGAAGATTTCCCCACCTACAAACGCGAGGTCATGCTGCGGATCGATGACAATTTCGACCTGTTCCTGCGGCCCGAGCATATCCAGCCCGATCAGATGCGCATCCGGCTGGAAGAAATTGCGTGGGGCGGGGTGGTCAAGGACGGTATCCCGTCGCTCGATAATCCTGAGCTGATTGCGGCAGGCGATGCGGATTATCTGCGTGGTGACGATCTGGTTTTTGGCGTGTCGATCAATGGTGATGTGCGGGCCTATCCGCTGCGGATCATGGGCTGGCACGAGATGTTCAACGAGGTGATTGGCGGGGTTCCGGTGGCGTTGGCCTATTGTACGCTGTGCGGCTCGGGCATTCTGTTTGAAACGGACGTGCCGCGGCGCTCGAAGCCGTTGGTGTTCGGATCTTCCGGGTTTTTGTATCGATCGAACAAGCTGATGTTCGACCGCGAGACGCATTCGCTGTGGAACCAGTGGACCGGCAAGCCCGTTGTGGGGCCGCTTGTGAACAGCGGGATCGAGTTGCAGCAGCGCCCGGTGGTCATCACCACGTGGGACAGTTGGAAAGCGTCAAACCCGAAGACCAAGGTGCTGAGCGTGAACACCGGGCATCGCCGCGACTATGGCTCGGGCGTGGTCTACAACGACTACTTCGCCTCGCCAGACCTGATGTTTCCGGCGCAGGTCGATCAGCGGCAGCACGCGCAGAAGGACTATATCTTTGCCGTGCGCCAATTCGGAGCTGCGCGTGGCTGGCCGCTGAATGCGTTTGAAGGGCAGCCAATCATCAATGACGGGATTGCGGATACGCCACTGTTGCTGATCGGAGATGTTGGGAAACGCAGCGTGCGGGCTTATGAACGTGGGGACAGGACGTTCAGCCAAACCGATGGAAAGATCGCAGATCAGTCGGGGGCCGCGTGGCGGGTGACCGAGGATGCGCTGTTTGGCCCGGATGGGACACGGTTGGAACGGATCGCGGGGCACATCAGCTATTGGTTTGCGTGGGACAACTACCTGGGCGACGCGGCCACGGTGTACAGCCCATAAAAAAGGGTCGCCCGAGGGCGACCCTGAATACGTCGAGAGACACGGTCTTAGCCGTTCACGCTGTCTTTCAGCGCTTTGGCGATGGTCATTTTCACGACCTTGTCCGCTTCTTTCTTGAACTGTTCACCCGTGGCAGGGTTACGCACCATGCGCTCGGGACGCTCGCGGCAATAGATTTTGCCAACGCCCGGCAGAGTGACTGCGCCACCGCCCGAAACTTCCTTGGTGATCAGCCCGCAGATCGCGTCCAGCGCGCCGCCTGCGGATTTCTTGTCTGTCCCCATTTCTTCGGCCAGCGCGGCGACGAGTTGGGTTTTTGTCATTGGTTTTGCCATTTCATGGTCTCCTTCGTCTGCCCGACAACTTGGGCCTCTGATCCGCAATATAACGGAATGTTGTGCGAACACACAACGAATAGTGGCTCAAGGCAAGCTAAAATAAGGGGTTTTCCGCTGTTTTTCGCCGTTAAAGGAAGGCTGTTTCCTCAAAAGACCGCAATTTCCGGCTGTGAATGCGCTCCAGAGGCATGGTTCGCAGATGCTCCATCGCGCGGATTCCGATCATCAAATGGCGCGCAACCTGCTCTTTGTAGAAGTTCGAAGCCATACCCGGGAGCTTCAATTCGCCATGCAGCGGCTTGTCGGACACGCAGAGCAATGTGCCGTAGGGCACGCGGAAGCGGTAGCCGTTGGCGGCGATCGTTGCGCTTTCCATATCCAGTGCGATGGCGCGGGATTGGGACAGGCGCTGCACCGGCCCGTGCTGGTCGCGCAGTTCCCAGTTGCGGTCATCATAGCTCGCCACGGTGCCGGTGCGCATGATGCGCTTCAGCTCGTAGCCCTTGAGTTGTGTGGTCTCGGCCACGGCCTCTTCCAATGCGATCTGGATCTCGGCCAGCGCGGGGATGGGAACCCATGGCGGCAGGTCAGTGTCGAGCACGTTGTCCTCGCGCAGGTAGGCGTGGGCCAGAACGAAGTCCCCCAGGGCCTGGGAATTGCGCAAACCGGCACAGTGGCCGACCATCAGCCAGGCGTGGGGGCGCAGGACGGCAATGTGGTCTGTTGCCGTTTTGGCGTTGGACGGCCCCACACCGATGTTCACCAGCGTGATACCAGAGCCGTCGGCACGTTTGAGGTGGTAGGTCGGCATCTGCGGCATCTTGGGGCTGGTGGGCAGCTCTTGATCGCCTGCCGTGATTTCGGCATTCCCTGTCGACACGAAAGACGTGTACCCGCTGTCGGGATCGTCGATCTGCGCGCGCGCATACGCCTCGAATTCCGAGACGTAGAACTGGTAGTTCGTAAACAGAACGTGGTTTTGGAAGTGATGTGCATCGGTGGCGGTGTAGTGTGTAAGCCGTGCCAGCGAGTAATCGATGCGTTGGGCCGTGAACGGGGCGAGCGGGCCAATGCCATCGGCGGCTTCGTATGTGCCGTTGACGATGTCATCGTTGGTGTTTGTCAAATCCGGAACGTCAAACACGTCGCGCAGGGGAAAGGCCGCTGCCCCTTCTTGCGGGACGGTTATGTTCTGTTCGTTTGCCACCGCGAAATGGACGGGCATCGGTGTGTTTGAGTAACCGATTTCGACAGGTTGCCCGTGATTGGTGATCAACAGGCCGATCTGTTGTGTCAGGTAGTTTTCGAAAAGGTCGGGCCGCGTGACCGTCGTGGCGTAGGTGCCGGGGTCTGCTACGTGCCCAAAGCTGAGGCGCGTATCGACCTGCGCGTAGCTTGACGTGGTAAAGCGGATTTCAGGGTAGTAGGCGCGCACGCGCCCCTCGGGTGCGCCGTGCTCCATCGCGTGCTGGAACTGCTGGCTGAGGAATTCGACCGCGTCTTCGTACAACTCGCGCAGATGGGTCACCGCAGCCTTGGCGTCGTGAAATTCGGTGTGGCCGTGGCCAGCTTGTTCAAGTGTTCTCATGTTGTTGTCTCAAGGACTGGAATGAAATCAAACGTGCGGACATCGACCAGTCCCAGGTCGGAGATGCGCAGTTCAGGAATAACGACAAGCGCCAGCAGCGAGTGCTGCATATAGGCGTTGTTCAGGGTGCAGCCGCAATCAACCATGGCCTGCACCATCTTGTCGGCTTTGGCGGCAACGTCGCGAGCGGGGCTGTCTGACATCAGGCCCGCAATGGGCAGTTCGACAAGCGCGAGTTCTTCCCCATCGTGGAAGATGGTGATGCCGCCACCCACTTCGGCCAGCCTGTTGGCGGCCAGTGCCATCTGATCCCGGTCTGTGCCGACGACGATCATGTGGTGACTGTCATGCGCCACGGTCGAGGCCATGGCCATTTTGCCCTGGTAGTTAAAGCCGGACACCAGCGCGTTTGTCACGCCGCCGGTCGCCTGGTGCCGTTCGACCAGCGCGATCTGGCAGGTGTCGCCGTGGCTTTCGACCTTGCCGTCACTGACAGGCATGTCGCGTTTCAGCGCCTTGGTTGGTGCCTGGTTTTCGACAACACCGATGACGTTGGCCGTTACGGAGTTGCGCCCCTCTGGCGCTGCTATCTCGAAGTCGGTGGCCGTCTTGGGCGCACCCACGTTGATTGTTTGACGCGCTTTGGTGGGCCAGTCGAGATGCGGGCATTCAGTCGTCAACTCGCCGTTGATGGAGACTGTCTTGCCCCTCGCGATGACCTGTTCGATGGGCAGTGTCTTGAGGTCAGATGTCAGGATCACATCCGCCCGGCGTCCGGGCGTCAGAGATCCGATTTCACGCTCCAGCCCGAAATGCGTGGCCGTGTTGATCGTCGCCATTTGCAAAGCGATCAGCGGGTCGCATCCACACGCGATGGCGTGCCGCACAACGCGGTTCATGTGCCCGTCATTCACCAGCGTGCCAGAGTGGCTGTCATCGGTGCAAAGGATCATGTTGCGGGGATCGAGGCCCTTTTCGGTGATCGCCGTGATCTGCGTTTCAACGTCGTACCACGCGCTGCCCAGCCGGATCATGGACCGCATGCCTTGGCGCATCCGGGCGATAGCGTCGGCCTCGCATGTGCCTTCGTGATCATCCGCGGGGCCGCCGGCAACATAGGCCGCAAAATCAGGCCCCAAATCAGGCGATGCGTAGTGTCCGCCCACCGTTTTGCCCGCCCGTTGGGTCGCGGCGACTTCGGCCAGCATTTGCGGATCAGCGGCAGCCATGCCGGGGAAATTCATCATCTCGCCCAGACCGATGATGCCCGGCCATGCCATGGCCTCGGCCACATCCTCGGCGCTGATCTCGTACCCTGTCGTTTCCATCCCTGGCGCTGAGGGCGCGCAGGAGGGCATCTGTGTCCAGATGTTCACCGGCTGCATCAGCGCCTCGTCATGCATCAGACGCACGCCTTCGAGGCCAAGCACGTTGGCGATCTCGTGCGGGTCGGTGAACATGGTGGTGGTGCCGTGTGGAATGACGGCCGCCGCAAACTCCGCGGGGGTGAGCATCCCGGATTCGATATGCATGTGCCCGTCGCACAGGCCGGGGATCATGTAGCGGCCATTTGCCTCGATGATCTCGGTCTCGGGTCCGATCTGTGCGCTGGCGTCCGGCAGGACGCAGGCAATACGCCCGTGTTTGATGGCGATGTCGTGGTCTGGCAGTGCCTCGCGCGTGTGCACATTCACCCAGATGCCACCGCGAATGACAGTATCCGCAGGCGCACGGCCAGCGGCGACATTTACAAGATCGGGGGCAACATCGGGCCAGGACGGGAAAAGGTCATGTTCCATGTCCTAAATGATCAAGTTTCGCGGGGAGGTGCAAGGGGGACCGCACAGATGTTGTGAAACTGTCATTTCGGCAGGCGGGGTTTGGCTGACGTGGTTTCGCGAGCAGAGCGGGATTTGTATTGATCGAAGCCGTGCCGCCGTGCACGCTTTGATCCAGGCAAAGGGAGAGCATCATGACCGTCGCACAGATTCGCCCCAACATGGACAATTGGCAGGAGCGCGTTGACCTGGCTGCTGCCTTTCGCTGGACCGTGCGTTTGAACATGCATGAAGCGGTGGCGAACCACTTCTCCCTTGCCATCAATGACGACGGGACGAAGTTTTTGATGAACCCAAACCAGATGCATTTCTCGCGCATCAAGGCGTCGGACCTGATTGTTGTGGATGCCAACGATCCCGACAGTATGGAGGGGCCGGACGCGCCCGATCCGACAGCGTGGGGGCTGCATGGCGGGATGCACCGGCATTGCGCCCATGCCCGCTGCGCCATGCACGTGCATTCGCCCTATGCCACAGCTCTTGCGGCCTTGGCCGACAGCACGTTGCCGCCCGTCGATCAAAATGGGTGCATGTTTTACAATCGTGTGGTGGTTGATGGGGATTATGGCGGCCTTGCCTTCGAGGAAGAGGGTGAACGCTGTGCCAAGCTGTTCGATGATCCCAAAACGAAGGTGATGGTCATGGGCAATCACGGGATCATGGTGATTGGCGATACAGTGGCCGAAACGTTCAATCGGATGTTCTATTTCGAGCGGGCCTGCCAGACCTATCTTTTGGCGCTGCAAACCGGGCAGCCGCTGCGTCTGATCCCGGATGACGTGGCAGAGAAGACGGCGCAAGAGATCGAGGACTATCCCGAGCAGGATTTGCGTCATCTGGCCGAGCTGAAGGCCATTCTGGACGAAGAGGGATCAAATTATGCCAGTTAACCCCCGTCCCTTTTAAGCTGCGCGCTGATCGACCAGCGTGATCGCCTCGAACGGGCCAAGCACTTGGTGGATGGGCCGCGCATGTTCGGGCAGCAGACGGCTTGGGACGTCTGCCAGCACACTTGCATTCAAACGCTCTGCATCACGGCGAATACGCCCGATATACAGACTTTCGACTGCGCAGCCTGCCGCAATCAGAGACTCATTCCCAGGCAGGATAAGTTGAACGTAGTCTGTAGTGCTACCGCATGTGTTCCAGATCGCGGCGTGCCCGTTCACGAGGTGCCGAGCAGGCACCAGGACCGCTTCCTGTCCAAAGATGTATTCGACCTCGGACCCTTTCAGAACAAGTCGCTGTTCAGGCGCGACAACGATGTCGCGCTGCAGGCCAAAATAGGGTGCGCGCAGCCGCACTGGGGCAAAGCTGCCGCGCGCGGGAACGGTGTGGCGTATCGTGTGCAGGATGGGAACGATGTCGCCGCTGTCTGTCACTACGGTATCGCCGCGTTGCAAGACTTCGGCAGGGCGGTAGCCGCCCGGTGTCGCAATGGGTGTTGCGGGGTGAAGTGATGGCATCGGGCCGATCGGCAGGATATCGTCGCTGAGTGCGCTAAACAGCACTTCTTGTGACAATGTCCGAGCTGGATGAGCCAGCACAACATCGCGCAGATCGTCAGTCATGAACGGTCGGGGCATGTGAACGGGACGGCTGACGATGCGGTTGCCTTCGGGCCGCTCCAGGGCCAGCCGCCCCCACCCTTCGGGTGCGTTCCATGCGTAGGTGACCCGCAGCGTGTGGGTGCGCCCGTCATTGGCCCAGCGGATGGCAGCATGCGTGATATCGGTATTGTGCCGGTGCAACATGGCAATGCCGCCGCCCGGGATCGCACGAAACGACAGCTCGCGCGGCCAGGGAAAGGGGTGTGCGATGCCGAGTAGTTCGTGGGGCCGTTCATGCCCAGCCACCTGCGTTTCGAACATCAGCGTGCCGCGTTCGAGCATCGGCCCCAGCTTTGCAATAGACGTGTCTTTGCCAAGGCCGGTTTTCGAAAACCGACCGTCCTCGTGATCGTTGACGCCGATCCAGGTCATGCGGCGGCGCGCGACTTGCGCCACAGCCCAGCTTCGTATCCGCGTAAAGTACGGCGGGCGGCTGGGCCGTAGCCTTCGCCCGTTTCAGGGTCGAGTTCAGGGAAGATGCTGCAAATCTCCTCCACGATTTCCCGCTCGAAACTCTTGGTTGTCTGCGGTCCGGGCAGGAAGCTTTCGGTTGCCAACCCGCCCGAGAACACAACCTGATGTCTGTCGAACATCAGGTGGACATAGGTGACTGTCCCGCCCTCACGCCGGGTGACGGAGCGGTCGTTGACCAGATCTTTCGCCGCCACCAGAACTTCGCGATCACCAAACAAAAGTTCGGCCAGACTGTCGCGGATCAGCACGCGGTGCAGAGGAGAGAGCATGACATCGTCATGTTGGCCAAATGTGCCAGCGCGGATCAGGATCGGGGCGTATTGATCTTGGGCAGCGACGGTGCGAGTGCCAATCCAGCGCAAGGGCTGTGGCCCATCGTCTTGGGTCAGAACCGGATCACCTTCGCGCAGGCTTTCGACCGGAACATCGCCCTCAGGCGTCGAGATCAGAGTGCCTGCCACGAAACAGGGGACGGATGTTGCATTGACGAAGCCGACGTCCGTGTTGTTGCCGTCCGTGACGGTATACGTGAAGTTAAAGTCTTCTTCGTCGCCGTCGCCAACAACGGTCAGTTCGCCATTCGGGCCAATCGTGACTTGTTGTCCTGTTGGCAGTGTGATGGTCGTCCCAATCCCGGTGACGGAGTCGTAGCTGACAGGCTGGCCGTTGATATGGGTGATCGTCAACGTGCTGCCCACGGGCGACACATCGTTGTCGAGTACGTTGAACGAAGTTGTCCCGTCCGGGTAGACGTTCACGTCATCGCCCACGGCGACCAAGGATGTCTGAACCGAGTCCCCGGCAATCAGCAGGTTGGAATCGAACTGGCTGTCCGCAACATCAGCGATACCGATCCGGATCGAATTTACCACGTCCGGGTTGACGACCATGGTCAGGGTCAGGGTGATCGTGAACCCGTCCATTTCGGTATTGAAGTCATCATTTGAGTTGTCGACGAACATGTTGATGTTGTTGGTGGTGTTGATGTTTCCTGGGTCGGTATCGCCATCCCCGACCTCCATTTCGACAAGGTCACCGTTGACCCAGACACCCACAAAGTCCTGGTAGATCGAGTTCTGGAATTCGGGATATTCCTCGGAGCTGAAAACGAATTGCATCGTCATCAGGTTTCCATCCGGAATAAAGTCAACATCCAGATAAGATGCGTCGAAGGTTCTTGCCCCTGCCGCCGCATTAAACTGGCCATTGTTGTTTTGTCCCGAGGTGTTGGTCGACGTGTTGGTCGCCTGGTTCTCTTGACCGGAGGAGTTGGTGAAATCCTCAACCTCGCCCGTTGACAGGATGACACCCGTATCGCCTGGGGTCACGCCGGGGGAGACGCTGTCACCGTTCGAATAGATCCCGGCGCTGTCTATGTCGCCAGTATACGATGCGGATACCACCTGAACACCGTCGCCAAAGATGGCATCTGCCATATCGGACGCGTCAACGCCTTCGCGCACCGTTTGAATCGGAAGCTCTGCTGCCGGCATGTTTGCCCCACCCCAATAGTTGCGGACAGAACAAGCGCAGCGCACGCGGTTGATCCGCGCGTCTTGTGTGCCTTTTTATGCACTTGGGTGGCCGCACGTTGGCGGCCGAACTGCTGATGCCCTGCCTCGGGTCATATTATTGCCCTGACCCTAGCACAGCTATTTGCGGGCTGTTAACTGTCTTGGCGGCGTAAGGTGTTCGCAACGCGTCCTTTTCGCCACATGCTTGCAAAGGGGCTTATTCATGCAACCTGTTGATCCTGTTGCTCTGACCGCTGAACTTGTGCGCTGCCCGTCGGTGACACCGATGGATGCGGGGGCTTTGGATATCCTGCACGACCTGTTGTCGTCGGCTGGTTTTGAATGTGCATGGGCTGATCGTGGCGGCATTCGCAACCTCTTTGCCCGTTTCGGTGCCAAGGGCCATGCGCGGACCTTTGGTTTCAACGGGCATACGGATGTGGTGCCGATCGGCAATGCCGAGGATTGGACCATGCCGCCCTTCGGTGCCAAAGAACGTGATGGCGTCATGTACGGTCGCGGCACGACGGACATGAAGTCGGGCGTCGCTGCCTTCGCCGCCGCCGCCATCGATTTCGTCACGAGCACACCGCCGGATGGCGCGATCGTCTTGGCGATCACAGGGGATGAGGAGGGCGACGCGGTCGACGGGACGACCGCCCTATTGGCGCATATGGAGGAAGAGGGCGAAGCGATGAGCGTCTGCCTTGTGGGTGAGCCGACCTGCCCCGACACGATGGGCGAAATGATGAAAATCGGTCGGCGTGGATCAATGACCGCTTGGTTCACCGTCACTGGTGTGCAGGGTCACTCTGCGTATCCGCATCGCGCCAATAATCCTCTGCCCCCGCTGATGCGTCTTATGGACCGGTTGGCCAGTCACGAACTGGATCAGGGTACGGATCACTTCGACCCTTCCACCCTTGCCGTGGTCACGGTGGATACCGGCAACCCAGCCACCAACGTCATTCCTGCGCAAGCCCGCGCGGCAGTGAACATCCGCTTTAATGATATCCATTCGGGTGACAGCCTGACCGCGTGGTTGAAGGCGCAGGTGGACGAAGTGGCAAGCGCCTATGGTGTTGAGATCGACGTGACGGTCAAAGTGTCTGGCGAGAGTTTCCTGACCCCGCCGGGGCACCTGTCTAACCTTGTGGCCGCGGCAGTCGAAGCTGAGATCGGGGTGAAGCCGGTTCTCAGCACATCCGGAGGCACCTCGGATGCGCGGTTCGTGAAAAACCATTGCCCGGTTGTCGAGTTCGGGCTGGTTGGTCAGTCCATGCACAAGGTCGATGAACATGTGGAGGTGGCACATATTCGTCAGTTGAAATCGATCTATACCCAAGTCTTGCAGGACTATTTCAAGTGACTTGGCAGATCGAACAGACCGACGATCTGACCACCTGCCACGCGTTGCGGCGCTCCGTGTTCATCGAAGAACAAGGTGTGAGCGAGGCGGAAGAGGTGGATGGTCTGGACGAACATGCATTGCACGTATTGGCTCATGTTGAGGGCAAGCCGATGGGATGCGCACGCATTCTGGTGCAAGGCTCCGTCGCCAAGATTGGACGTGTATGCGTGTTGAAAGAGGCGCGCGGCACGGGCCTTGGTGCGGCGATCATCCAGGCGTGTCTTGATGTTGCCCGCCGACAGGACGGTGTTTCGAAGGCCAAGCTTGGCGCGCAAACCCACGCGTTGGCATTCTATGAACGGCTTGGATTTGCCGCGTTTGGCCCGATCTATGACGATGCCGGCATCCCGCACCGCGACATGGAGAGGCCACTTTGAGGTCCACGCTGGTCGTCATGCTAAAAGTGCCGAGACCGGGCCGCGTCAAAACACGTCTGGGCGGGGACATCGGGATGGTGTCGGCCGCATGGTGGTTTCGTCATCAGGTGCATGCGCTTTTGCGCCGGATTGAAGACCCCCGCTGGCGCGTGGTGCTTGCTGTTGCGCCTGATTACGAGGGGATGGGCAGCCGTGTCTGGCCGGGACGGTTTGAGCGGTGGCCGCAAGGTAGGGGCAACCTTGGTGACCGGATGATCCGAATGATGCAGCAAGCGGGTGGTCGGGTCTGCGTGATTGGGGCTGACATCCCTGATATTACCAGAAAGCGTATCTCAAAGGCATTCGCGGCGCTGGGCAACCACGATGCAGTCTTTGGGCCTGCGCCGGATGGTGGGTATTGGCTGATCGGGGTCAAAACAGGCTCTAAATTGGGGAAATCGGCTTTGAACGGGGTACGCTGGTCAACAGAACATGCGCTTGATGACAGCCGTGCAGCGCTGGGTATGCCCCGTGTTGCGCTGGTCGACACACTGGCGGATGTCGACAGGGTCGACGATTTGCGATGACGCCCCTGTATGCGCGTGCTACCTCGAACCCATGAGCCGTATTCCCACAAAATCCGAGATACTGGACTGGATTTCCGCCAATCCGACCCTGACTGCAAAGCGTGACATCGCCAAGGCGTTCGGGATCAAAGGTGCTGCGCGCATCGACCTCAAACGCCTGCTGAAAGAGCTGGAGGCCGAAGGGCATCTGGAAAAGCGCAAGAAGACGTATCAGGACCCAGACCGCCTGCCGCCTGTAAGTGTGCTGCAAGTGGAGGAATCGGACAATGACGGTGATCTGTTTGCCCGCCCGATGGAGTGGCAGGGTGAAGGGGTTGAACCCAAGATCCTGGTCCTGCCGCGCGCGTCTGATCCAGCCCTTGGACCCGGCGACCGCATTCTGGCGCGTCTGACATTGGTCAAGGACAGCGATCATAATTACGAAGCGCGTCTGATCCGCCGCATTGGCACCAACCCGCGCCGCATATTGGGCGTGTTTCGGGCCGGAACCGAGGGCGGACGTATCGTGCCCGTTGACAAGGGCAGCGACAAGGAATGGTCAGTGCCTGCGGGGGCGACCCACGGTGCCAAGGATGGCGAGTTGGTCGAAGCCGAACAGGCTGGGCCGAAAAACCGGATTGGCCTGCCCCGTGCACGCATTGTGGAACGGTTGGGCGATCCGTCAGCGCCCAAGGCGGTGTCGCTGATTGCGATCCATGAACACGGTATTCCTGACGCCTTTCCTGATCCGGTGATCGCCGAAGCCGATGCGCAAAAGCCCAAAGGCTTGAAGGGGCGGGAAGACCTGCGGGACATGCCGCTGATCACCATCGACCCGTCCGATGCGCGGGATCACGACGATGCGTGCTATGCCCATGCCGACGACGATCCCAAGAACGAAGGTGGGCATGTCATCTGGGTGGCGATTGCGGATGTCGCAGCCTATGTGACGCCCGGCTCTGCGTTGGACCGCGAGGCGAAGAAGCGTGGCAACTCGACCTATTTCCCGGATCGGGTTGTGCCGATGCTGCCAGATCGGTTGTCGGGCGACCTGTGTTCGCTGCACGAGGGTGTGCCGCGCGCCTGTATCGCGGTGCGTATGCAGATCGATGCGCATGGCGAAAAGATCGGGCACAGTTTTCATCGTGGCCTGATGCGTTCACCCGCGTCGCTGCATTATGAGGAGGTGCAGGCGGCCATCGACGGGCACCCGAATGACCGCACACAGCCCCTGTTAGAGCCTGTTTTGCGGCCTCTCTATGCGGCCTACGCGGCTTTGGTCGAGGCGCGCAAACGCCGTCAACCGCTTGAGTTGGACCTGCCGGAACGACAGATTGTTCTGGACGAGGATGGCACGGTGCGGTCGGTCGCATTCAAGGACCGGCTGGATGCTCACCGTCTGATCGAAGAATTCATGGTGCTAGCGAATGTTGCCGCAGCTGAGACGTTGATCGCAAAGAAAACGCCGCTCTTGTTCCGAAATCACGAAGAACCTTCGCCGGACAAGTTGGACAGTTTGCGCGAAACGGCGCAAGCGGCAGGGCTGACCCTTGCCAAGGGGCAGGTGCTGACGACGGCGCATCTGAACCGGCTGCTGGCGCAAGCGGCTGAGACCGAGGATGCAGAGCTGATTAATATCTCGACCCTGCGGTCGATGACGCAAGCCTATTACAGCCCACAGAATTTTGGGCATTTTGGCCTGGCGTTGCGCAGCTATGCGCATTTCACATCGCCCATCCGGCGCTACGCGGACCTGATCGTGCACCGGGCGCTGATTGCGGCGCATGGCTGGGGCAAGGATGGGCTGACGCCGGAAGACATCGAGAACCTGGAAAAGACGGGCACCCACATCTCGGACACGGAACGCCGGTCGATGGTGGCCGAGCGGGACACGACGGATCGTTACCTTGCCGCGTATCTGAGTGAACGTGTGGGGGATGAGCTTGAAGGGCGTGTGGCCGGAATTGCCAAGTTCGGTATCTTCGTGAAGCTGGATGACAGCGGGGCGGACGGTCTTGTACCGATGCGGTCCATTGGTGCGGAGTATTTCCATTTCGACCGCGAGGCGAACACGCTAATGGGGTCCGACACCGGCATGATTATCGGTTTGGGGCAGCGCGCGACCGTGCGCCTGGCCGAAGCGGTGCCTGTGACGGGAGGCATCGCTTTGGAGCTTCTCACTCTGGACGGACAGGCACTGCCACGCGGTCGGCGCAGCCCGGCAGGTCGCAGCCCGCGCCGCAAACCTGCCAATGCCAAGCGCCGGTCAGATAAGGCCAAGCGCAAGGTAAGTCGCAAGCGGCGCTAACCCAGCGCCGCCTCGACCCGTTTCATGTAATCGACCAACATCACGTCTTGCTTCACCCGGCGTGAGAGTGCCGTCCCCCCGGGAGTGGAGGCCATGGCGCCGAGCATGGCGGCGACACTGGCGTCTGCCGCACTGGGTTTCGGTCCGAACAGGAACGGGCCGTGCCACAGGCGATCGGTTATGGCCAAGAGGTCCGGTTCGATCCGCTCAAGCCGTTCGCCTGCGGTCAAGCGGCCAAGACCTTGTGCATCCATGCCGCGCAAGAGCATGCGGCGGATGCCACGCGTGATGAATTTGCGCAGGAAAGTGGGGATTGCAGCAAAATATGTGTCTCTAACCAAGGGCCAAACGGCTTTGTCCCCCCAACGATCCATGACAACGTGGAAGTACATGTGCTCTTCGGCCATGCGGATGAAAGCGCGTGACGTAGCACGATCCAGATCGCTCAGCCCCTGGTCAAAGTGTGCGCCGTGCTCTTCCAGCCAGGCGCGGATATTGTCGCTATCGCCGATGATCTCATCATCGACCCAAAGGGCGGGCAGCTTGCCCTTGGGCCAACTGCGCGGATCAGCGGTGTCTTTGCGCTGCCACTGCAGCCCGGACAGGTTCAGAAGGTACAGCGCCTTGACGCAGAACGGGCTGCCGCTGGGTTGGCCAAAGGCGGGAGGGTAAGTCACAAGGGTCAGCATCTTTCTCTCCTCAAAATGAATTCTGAGCTTGAGATATCGAGGCGTACTGTCAGAAATTGGCAGCACATGTGATATGAATGAAGCATGACCAGAACACACCGCCTTTTTCAGTTGATGCAGACCTTGCGGCGGCTGACGCCCCCTATCACGGCGCAATCGCTTGCCCATGAAATGGACGTGTCGCTGAGGACGATTTATCGCGATATCGACGAGTTGCGTGGCCTTGGCGCCGTCATTGATGGTGAGGCGGGGTTTGGCTTTACGCTGATCGAAGATGCCTCATTGCCCCCACTTGGTTTCGAGAATGACGAATTGGAAGCGTTGGTTCTGGGGTTGCGCGATGTTGCAGTCATCGCGGACCCGGCACTTGCGAAGGCGGCGACGTCCGCGCTGGCAAAGATTCAGGCCCGCGTGCCACCGAAACAGGCGCACCGGTTGAAACATGCTGTGCTTGATGCACGGCGGTATTGGCGGCCTGATCCGCCACGCATTGATGTTGGCACGCTTCGACAGGCAGCATGGGACGAGGTGAGCGTGCACTTTGCCTATCAGGATGCCAAAGGCGATCAAACCGAGCGGACAGTCAAACCGCTGGGCATCGTCTACATGGAAAACACCAACGTGTTGCTGGCGTGGTGTCACCTGCGCGAGGACTTTCGGGTCTTCCGTTTGGACCGTATGGATGAGCTGTGTGTGACGGACAAAAGCTTTCGCCCGCACCGTGTTTCGCTATTGCGTGATCACCTGGCGCGTATCAGGGCAGAAGTTCACGAAGTGGCGAAGGACCGCGCCCATTTCGACTGAGCCTTTGCCGGACAGCCGATTTTCGCTACATTAGGGAAAACGCGGCACAAGCGATTATGAGGCAAAACATGCGGTGGGCAGTCACCCTTAGCGCGGCAGGCAGCGCGATTTTCATTGCTGGCACAGCAATGGCACAAGCCATTCCGTCTTCGATCAGGCCCGAACAGCGGCCCGTTGTGGATACGGTTACCCGGACACAAACGCTGTCACCACTTGATGTGGCAACCCTAACGGTTGTGCGTCCACAGCTGCGCCCGGCCGCGCTGCAAGCACCATCCCCACCGCCCGTGGAAGCATCAGAATCCAATGCGGATTTTCAGCGATGGATCAGGGATTTCAAGTCGCGTGCACTGGCCCAAGGGATCAGTGGTGCGACCTTTGACCGGGCCTTTGACGGGGTGAGTTATGATCCGGACGTAATCCGCCTGGATCGAAACCAATCAGAGTTTACCAAGACGATCTGGGAGTATCTGGACAGCGCCGTGTCCGACCGGCGCGTGCGCAACGGCAAACAGGCATTGCGTGAGCATCGGGATGCGTTGGAGGCCATCGAGGCGCGTTACGGTGTTGCCAAGGAGGTGGTTGTCGCCGTTTGGGGGCTTGAGAGCAGCTACGGCAGTATTCGCGGGTCGAATGATGTCGTGCAAAGCCTTGCGACACTTGCCCATGACGGACGGCGGGGAGAATTCTTTGAGGAGCAGTTGATTGCCGCCCTGAAGATCCTGCAAAGCGGTGATACCAGCCCCCGTAACATGACCGGATCCTGGGCCGGTGCGATGGGGCACACGCAGTTTATGCCGACGTCTTACCTTGACCATGCCGTGGATTTCACAGGCGATGGTAAGCGTGATATCTGGTCTGATAATCCCACGGATGCGCTCGCGTCGACCGCAGCCTACTTGGCCGGGTTTGGCTGGATTAAGGGCCAGCCTTGGGGCGTTGAGGTGGAGCTGCCAATTAGCTTCGACTATGCGACAGCCAGCCGAAAGGTGGCCCGCATGCCGTCCCAATGGGCCAATCTTGGGGTTTTCGGTGTCGATGGTAAGCCGGTTCCGGACTACGGTTCTGCGTCGATCCTGTTGCCCGCAGGCAGTCAGGGTGTCGCCTTCATGATCTTCAAAAATTTCGAGGTGATCGAGCGGTACAACGCGGCAGATGCTTATGTCATTGGCGTGGGGCATCTGAGCGATCGGATTGGCGGCGGGCAAGAGTTCCAGGCGGAATGGCCGCTGGAGGATCGTGCTTTGACCTTTTCGGAACGTAAGGAAATGCAGCGTCGCCTGACGGCGGCCGGGTTCAGCACCCAAGGTGTGGATGGTCGGATTGGGCCAAAGACCTTGGAGGCGGTGCGCACGTTTCAGCAGTCACAGGGGTTGGTTGCGGATGGATATGCGTCACTGACCTTGCTGAAACGCTTGCGGTGATCCGCAAGGGCGCCTGCGGCGGCGCTATTGTTTGTGGGGGCGCTGCCCCCGCCCTTCGGGCTCCCCCGTGGTATTTCCGGTCAGAAGAAGGCTTAGCCGGGTGATAGCCCGCGCAACCGTTCGCTGCGGCGGCGAAGGAGCTCAACCGTTGTCAGCAGCGCGATGGAGATCACGACCAGGATCGTCGCCACTGCAAGGATTGTTGGGCTGATCTGTTCGCGCAGGCCGATGAACATTTGCCAAGGCAGAGTTTTCTGGCTGGCTGATCCCACAAACAGAACCACGACGACTTCATCGAACGAGGTGATGAAGGCAAAGAGGCCGCCCGATATGACGCCGGGCAGGATCAGCGGCATCTGTACGCGGAAGAAGGTTGTGACCGGTCCTGCACCCATGTTGGCTGCTGCGCGTGTCAGGGAGTGGTCAAAGCCGACCAGCGTTGCGGTGACCGTGATGATCACGAACGGGATGCCAAGCACGGCGTGGGCCAGCACGACTTTGACATAGCCGACGAACCCTTTGTCCAAGCCCAGCGTGCCCTCGAGCCAGTTGCCGAGCTGAGCGTAGAAGAAGAACATGCCTGTGGCCGAGATGATCAGGGGCACGATCATGGGCGAAATCAGGATGGCCATGATCGTCCCTTTGAACGGCACGTGGCTTTGGCTGAGGCCGATTGCGGCAAGCGTTCCGAGGCTGACCGAGATGATCGTTGCCAGCGGTGCGATGATCAGCGAGTTCTTGAGGGCCAACTGCCATTGTGGGTTGGTGAAGAAGTCGCGGTAGTGTTTGAGCGAGTACCCTTCGGGATCAAGCCGGAGCATTTCGGGCGTGAAGGTAAAGAAGTCCTGTGCGTTGAACGACAGGGGCATGACCACCACGATGGGTGCGACCAGGAAGAAGAATATCAGCCCGCAAATGACCCGGAAGCTGTAGTACCAGATGCGCTGACCCAGCGTGGCGTATGGAGGAAGGCCCATGGTCTGTTATCCCAGCTTGACGTTGTCGATGCCCACGATCTTGTCGTAGGCCCAATAGAGCACCAGCACGGCGGCCAGCAGGATGGTTCCAAGCGCGGCGGCAAGGCCCCAGTTCAGCGATGACGAGATGTGGTAGGCGATCCGGTTCGAGATGAAGACACCCTTGGTCCCACCCACGATTTCGGGCGTGATGTAGTAGCCGATAGACAGGATGAAGACGAGGATGCTACCCGCGCCGATGCCTGGAACAGACTGCGGGAAGTAGACGCGCCAAAACGCGGTCCAGTTGGTGGCGCCTAGTGATTTGGCGGCCCGCAGGTAGCTGGGCGGGATGGTTTGCATCACCGAATACATCGGCAGGATCATGAACGGTAGCAGGATGTGCGTCATGGCAACGATGGTGCCGAACTGGTTGTTGATCATGATCAGGCGGTCGCCGTCACCGACAAGGCCGATCCAGACCAGCACATCGTTGATCACACCTTGCTGTTGCAGCATGACTTTCCAGGCTGATGTCCGCACGAGGAGCGAGGTCCAGAATGGCAAAAGAACGAGGATCAGGAGCAGGTTCGCCTGTCGCATTGGCAGGTTGGCGAGCAGCCACGCGATGGGATAGCCCAGCGCGATGCAGGAGAAGGTGATCAGCAGTGACATCCAGATTGTACGACCGAAGAGTTTCAGCAGGATCTGTTTGTCGTCGGGTTGCCAGGCGACCCCATCAGGCGTTTTCTGCGCGTCGACGGCGTTGAGGAAATAACCTGATGTGTAGGTGCTGGAATGCGTTTGAATTGTCTTCCAGACCGTTGCTCCAGCCCAGTCTTCATCCATGTCTGCAAAGGCAGTCGCCATCGCCGGAACGGGCAGGTCAGCGGTCTGGGCCTCGGCCAGCAAGTCAGCGCCCGGACCTGAATATGCCGAAAGGTCAGCGGTTCTGAGATCCAGCGCAAGGGCGGTTGCAACGGCTTCCCATGGGTCGCGGGTCGCCGGGTCACGACCTTGCTGCGTGGCTGTGTAAACAGCCCACGCCGTGTAGGCCCGTGTTGTCTTGGGCAGCAGGTTGGACAGGGTCGCGTCCGGTGCAAAATTGACCTCATCACTGGCTGGTGAGCCCGTGAGGGCCGCGACACGCTTGCGCTGCAGGTCAAGCAGAGCGGTGTCGGCGTTGTCTGTGGCATTGAAGATGCCGTGCCATGTTTCGCCGTCTTTCCAAGCGTTGTTGAGCTCTTCGAGCGGTTTTTGCGTTTCCTTGCCAATGTCATCGAGCGCGCGCCCGGATTGGCGGAACAGGGAGGAGACACCGGTCTGTTCATAGTTGAGACGCGTTCCGAGCCGTGTGTGGCGCTTGGCCTCGGCTGCGAGGAACATGTCGAAATACAGTGCTTCGTAGACCGCCTCGTCGGGCGGCGTGCCAGCGTTCGGGTCCCAGTCCGCTAGTGCTTCGACCGCCATGGGAAGTGTGTTTTCGACGATCTGGTTTTCGACCGAGCGGAACAGCATGGACGCGATCGGCACGATGAATGTGATCAAGACAAAGATCAGGAGTGGCGCAATCAGCCCCAATGCCCGCAGTTTCTGACGGCGCAGGGCGCGTGCGAGGCTGCGTTTCAGCGGGGTGCCGTCGGCGGCAAGCATCATTTCGGCCATGGGTCAGGCTCCTTTCGCAACGACAATCATTGATGTCGCAGTGCGGTGGCGGATCTTCATGACCTCTTGGTATTCGGGGTCGTTATAGGCGGCCAATGCCGCCTCGTAGGTGGGGAACTCAAAGACGACGTGGCGGGAAAACTCCGGCCCTTCCATCGACTGTGCTTCACCGCCACGCACCAATGGGACCGCTCCGTGTGACAGCAAGATCGGCGTGTCCTTTTCGACGTATTCTTTGTACGCCTCAGGGTCGTTCACAGTGATATGGCCGATGATGTAGCCTTTGGGCATGGTCGTCCCCTTTGGTGGGGCAAGGCGGGGGACACCCCCGCCTTACGATTGGTGTGCAGTAAGGCGGACGTGTCGTCCGCCAAACCTTGGCTTATTGTGCCAGCCAAGCTTGGAATTTGGCGTCGATGTCGTCGCGGTAGTCCGCCCAGAACTCGTAGTTGTAGAGGAACGTGTTCTGCGCGTTGTTGGGATCGGTCGGCATGTGTGGTGCCATATCGATGCCCAGTTCCGCGTGTTGACCAACCAGCGGTGCCGAGGACGCACGTGCAGGGCCGTACGAGATGTACTTGGCCTGATCCGCCAGACGCTGCGTGTCGGTTGCGAACTTGATGAAGTCACGTGCACGTGCTTCGCGCTCGGGGCTTAGGCCCGTTGGGATGATCCAACCATCAAGGTCGAATACCTGCGCGTCCCAGAGCATGCCGATGGGCTGCTTCTGCTCTTCGATGGCGGCAAACAGGCGACCGTTATAGGTCGAACCCATCACCACTTCGCCATCTGCCAGCAACTGGGGTGTGTCGGCACCGGCGGACCACCAAATCACGTCGTCCTTGATGGTTGCCAGCTTGTCGAGTGCCTGCTGTTGGCCATCATCAGTGGCCAGAACGTCATAGACGTCGTCCTTGGCCACACCGTCACAGAGCAGCGCCCATTCCATGTTGTTGATCGGGCGCTTTTCCAGCGACCGCTTGCCAGGGTAGGCTTCAGTGTCGAAGACGGCGCAAACGCTTGTGGGCGCTGTATCGCCGACCAGGTCGGTACGATAGCCGAACGTGGTCGAATAGACGATCTGCGGGATGAAGCAGTCGCTGACCAACAAGTCACCGAAGTCGTCCGCAGCCGATGTGCCATCGGGGGCGGCTGCCAGATCTTCGTCTGGATCGATTTCCAGTGCCAGGCCTTCGTCGCATAGGCGGATCGCGTCTGCGGCCACGACGTCAACGACGTCCCATGTGACGCTGCCCGCTTCGTTCATGGCGCGCAGTTTCGCCACGGCTTCGGCCGAGCTTTCGTCCCACACGGCGCTGACGCCTTCGTTCATTTCCAGATACGGCGCGACATATGCGTTTTGCTGGCTGGACTGGTATGCACCGCCCCAGCTGACAAGAGTCATGTCGCTGGCCATGTGGCCGTCGGCGAATGCCGTGCCCGACGCCAGCGTCAAAGCAGTTGTGGCAAGTAGGGTCTTGGTGAGTTTCATGAACTTACTCCCATTGTTAACGCCCGTTTGAATTGTGCGAAGGCCGGACCACGGGCGTCGCCCTGGCCTTCTTCTCTTTGCTCAGGCGTCAAGCGCCCGGCAATCCTGTGGCAACCACCCGATGTCGATCTGAGTACCCGGTGTCAGGCGCACCTGATCGGGGGCGTTGCGTGTCTTGATGACAAAATCGTCGTTCCCTGCGACGCGCAAGCGCGTGCGGAAGATGTCACCCATGTAGATGAATTCCAGCACTTCGGCCTTCAGCGTATGCGCGTCAGGGCTGAGCCGTTCCTTGTTCATTTCGACGCGTTCAGGGCGAATGGAGACGCGGGTGCGTTGGCCCACTTGGGTGACATTGACGGGCTTGGCGTCAATGATCTCGCCATCGTCCAACGTCACTTCGCACTGGTTGCCTGCGATCTTGCTGACGGTGCCCATGAGCGTGTTGTTTTCGCCGATGAACTGCGCGACGAAGCTGTTTTCGGGTTCTTCATAAAGTTGATCTGGCGGGGCCAGTTGTTGAATGCGCCCGTCGTCGAAGACGGCAACGCGGTCGGACATGGTCAACGCTTCGGTTTGGTCGTGGGTCACGTAAACGGTGGTGATTCCCAGATTGTGCGCCAACCGCGTGATTTCGAACTGCAGGGTTTCGCGTAGTTGCTTGTCGAGCGCACCGAGCGGTTCGTCCATCAGCACCAGCTCGGGTTCGAACACCAGCGCACGGGACAAAGCGATCCTCTGCTGCTGCCCACCGGACAGCTGCGCCGGGCGGCGGCCCGCAAAGTCCTGCATCTGCACCATGCCAAGCGCGCGCATTATCTTTTCTTCGCGCTCGGATTTGCCAATCTTGCGCACCTCAAGCGGAAAGCTGAGATTTTCGGCCACCGTCATGTGCGGGAAGAGCGCATAATTCTGGAACACCATACCGATCCCACGCTTATGCGGCGGGATGTTGTTGATCGGTTTTCCGCCCAACTTAATTTCGCCATGCGTGGCTGTCTCGAATCCGGCCAGCATCATCAGACAGGTCGTCTTGCCCGACCCTGACGGCCCAAGCATCGTCAGGAACTCGCCCTTGGGCATTGAGAGGTTGAGATCTTTGACGACGAGGATTTCGCCATCATAACTCTTCTGCACACGCTCGAATTCGACGAACGCGTGGTCGGTCGCAGTGTTGGCCAAATCTGGCTCCCCGTTCTTTTGGCGATCTTGTGTCGCCGCTTTGACGCAAACTAAACCGAGGTGGATGGCGCAATGCAACCAACTATGACGCAAAACAACGATTGGTAGCGCAATCCGGTCGGAATCACTGCACTGTTGTGCGTTTTTGGGCATTGTTCCCGTGACATCAAAACAGGGAATGGCTGGGAATCATGGAATATGCATTTGACATTGGGGAGTATCACGCGCGGTTGATGCAGGTCCGGACAGCCATGGCAAAGGCCAATCTGGATTGTCTGTTGATCACGGACCCGTCGAACATGGGATGGTCGACGGGTTATGATGGGTGGTCATTTTATGTGCATCAGGGTGTGATCGTGACCCATGATGCCGATCCGATCTGGTGGGGTCGTTTGCAGGACGTGGCGGGCGCGATGCGTACGACTTGGATGGGCGACGGTGGCGCGGTCGGATATGACGAACATTACATTCAAACCTCAACCCGGCACCCAATGGAAGACCTTGCTAGCCGTCTCTCTGGTCGTGTTGGAGTCGAGATGGACAACTACTATTTCTCTGCCAAAGCATATGCGGTGCTTGAAACCGCAGGGCTTGAGTTGGTTGATGCCACGTCGCTCGTGAACTGGTGTCGTGCTGTAAAATCGGATGCCGAGATTGCTTTCATGCGCAAGGCGGCACGCATTTCTGAAGCAGTAGTTGACGGTATGGCACAACGTATCGTTCCGGGCACCCCAAAGAATGAGGTGGTAGCGGAAGCATATCGGGATGCCATCCGGGGCGTCGACGGAGACTGGGGGGACTATCCAGCGATTGTGCCGCTTGTGCCATCGGGGGCAGATGCAGCCGCGCCACATCTCACATGGAATGGCGATCCGTTTCGGTCAGGAGAGGCGACAACACTCGAGATTGCAGGGTGTTACCGTCGATATCATGTGCCATTCTGTCGATCGGTGTTCCTTGGGCACCCACCGGACGAGATGAAGCGCGCCGAAGCCGCAGTGATTGAGGGGCTGGAGGCAGGAATTGATGCCGCCCGTGCAGGCAATCAGGCGCGGGACGTAGCGGCGGCTTTGAATGGAGCGCTGAAGAAGGTTGGGATCGAACGCACGGCGCGCTGCGGGTATCCCATTGGATTGAGCTATCCGCCCGATTGGGGCGAACGCACCATTTCATTCCGGGCAGAGGACGACACGGTGCTTGAGCCGAACATGACCTTTCACTTCATGCCAGGCCTGTGGATGGACGGCTGGGGCCTGGCCATCACAGAAAGCATTCGGATCACGGAAAGTGGACCCGCAGAATGTTTCTGCGATCGGCCAAGGGGCATGATTGTAAAGAACTAGGTGGTGGGCTTTAGCATGTCGCCGTCTACGAGTTGCGCATAGCACTCGTCCAACGCGGTTCGTGCCCGGCGACCCATCTCTGCAATCTCATCCAGTGAGATGATCAGGGGTGGTGAAATGACCATTCGGTCATAGACATGGCGCATCACCAGATTGTTTGCAAAGCACCGTTCGCGACACATGAACCCCGCGGTGCCCGCGTCCATCGCGAACTTTGCGCGGCTGTCCTTGTCTGGTGTGAGCGCGAGCGATCCCATCATGCCGGTGATCGTCGTTTCACCGACCAACGGATGGTCGGCCAACCCGTGCCACATCTTGTGCAATGCAGGCATTGCAACATCGCGCACATGCTCGAGCACGTTTTCCTCTTCGAGGATACGCAGGTTTTCAAGGGCGACCGCAGCGGCAACCGGGTGACCGGAATAAGTGTAGCCGTGATTGAATTCACCCGACCCGATCACCTCTGCCACCTCGTCACAGACCACTGATCCACCGATGGGTTGGTAGCCCGAGCTGAGCCCCTTGGCGATCGTCATGATATGCGGTTTGATCCCGAGGGTTTGGCTTCCGAACCAGTTCCCCGTGCGACCGAAACCGCAGATCACTTCGTCTGCAATCAGCAGGATTTCGTATTTGTCGCAGATGCGCTGGATTTCGGGCCAATACGTGCTGGGTGGGATGATCACACCGCCGGCACCCTGGATGGGTTCGGCGATGAACGCGGCGACCTTGTCCTCGCCATGCTCCAGAATGGCGGCTTCCAGTTCCTGTGCCCGCGCCAGACCGAAGTCTTCGGGCGTTGTATCACCGCCTTCAGACCACCAGTTGGGCTGGTTTATGTGAACGATGCCGGGGATCGGCAGGCCGCCCTGTTCGTGCATCGCCGTCATGCCACCCAGCGACCCCGATCCGACGGATGAACCGTGATAGGCGTTCTTGCGGCTGATCACGATCTGCTTTTGGGGTTTGCCCTTGATCGCCCAATAGGTGCGGACCATGCGCAGGTTGGTATCGTTTGCCTCGGACCCCGATCCAGCAAAGAAGACGTGGTTCAAATCGCCTGGAGCAAGTTCGGCAATCTTCTGGGCCAGCGCAATGACGGGCACGTGGGTCGTTTGGAAGAAGGTGTTGTAATAGGGCAGTTCGCGCATCTGGCGGGCGGCGACATCTGCAAGTTCCGTACGGCCATAGCCGATGTTCACACACCAAAGGCCAGCCATGCCGTCGAGAATTTCGTTCCCTTCGCTGTCGTGCAGATAGACACCATTGGCCCGCGTGATGACCCGCGCGCCTTTTTCAGCCAACTCGCCCCCTGCGGTGAAGGGGTGCATGTGGTGCGCTGCGTCCAGTGCCTGAAGCTCGGACGTGGGCAGGTGGTTTGTGATGGCGGGCATGGAAACCTCGGGTGTTGAACAACGTGCCGAGAATATGGGCAGCGCGCCTGCCGTCAATCCGCCATCTGCAATCTTGCTGGACGCATGAAGCAAAAGTTGATTTCATAACCGCTGACCCGGGCTCACCGGGCGTGATACGGGGAGTACACCATGAAAACTACACTGCTGAGTTCTGTCGCAGCTTTTGCCCTGACGGGCGCTGCGCTTGCAGACGAAGTGCGCGTTTACAACTGGTCTGACTACATCGACGAAGACCTGCTGACGAAATTCGAAGAAGAGACCGGGCTTGATCTGGTTTATGATGTCTTCGACAGCAACGAGGTTTTGGAAACGAAGATGCTGGCCGGCTCTTCTGGCTATGACATCGTCGTGCCGTCGGGCACCTTCTTGCAGCGCCAGATTAGTGCAGGGGCATTCCAGAAACTGGATGCTTCCAAGCTGCCCAATGCCGAAAACCTGTGGGATGTGGTCGAAGCGCGGACTATGCAGTATGATCCAGACAACGCTTATTCCATCAACTACATGTGGGGCACCACCGGCATCGGTGTGAATGTTGGCAAGGTTCAGGAAATCCTGGGTGAAGATGCGCCGCTGGGATCGCTTGATCTGGTGTTCAAGCCTGAGAACATGGAAAAGCTGCAGGCTTGCGGCGTGCATTTCCTGGATGCACCGACCGAGATGGTTCCAGCGGCTCTGCAATACATCGGTGAAGACCCCGACAGCCACGATCCGGATGTTCTGGCCAAGGCCGAGCCAATCCTGATGGGTGTGCGTCCTTACGTACAGAAATTCCACAACTCGGAATACATCAACGCGCTGGCGAATGGTGACATCTGCGTCGCCTTCGGTTGGTCCGGTGACATCCTGCAGGCGCGTGACCGTGCTGCCGAGGCTGAGAATGGGGTTGAGGTGGCCTATAATGCACCCAGCGAGGGTGCTCTTATGTGGTTCGACCAGATGGCAATCCCCGCTGACGCGCCCAACCCGGAAGGCGCGCATGTATTCCTGAACTTCATCCTGGACGCGCAGAACATGGCGCAGGCGTCGAACTACGTTTACTACGCCAACGGCAACGCAGCCTCGCAAGAGTTTCTTGTTGAGGATGTAATTGGTGATCCGGCCATCTACCCGGATGAGGCGACGCTTGAGAACCTTTATACCACCACACCGTATCCGGCCCGGGTGCAGCGGACTGTCACGCGGATGTGGACCAAGATCAAGTCCGGCACTTAAGGCCGACTTCCGGGCGCGAGGCACCTCCTCGCGTCCATTTCCTTTTGAACGGAATTCCCCTTGGCAGAGACTGTTTTCGCCCCCTGGGACGACCCGAACGAGAAACCGCTGATCCGGTTTCGAAATGTGACGAAACGCTTTGGCGATTTTATCGCCATCGACGATCTGACCCTCGACATCTTTGAACGCGAATTCTTTGCCCTGCTGGGCCCTTCCGGGTGCGGCAAGACGACAATGATGCGGATGCTGGCCGGGTTCGAAAACCCGACGGGCGGTTCTATCGAACTGGCGGGTCAGGACATTGCTGGTGTCCCTGCGAACAAGCGGGCCGTGAACATGATGTTCCAGTCCTATGCGCTGTTTCCGCATCTGTCGGTGTGGGACAATATCGCGTTTGGTCTACGGCGCGAGAGTAAGGACAAGGCGGCCATTGCTGCGCGGGTCGAAGAGATGCTCAAGCTGACGCGGCTGGAAAAGTTCGCGCGCCGGAAGCCTCACCAGATTTCGGGTGGTCAAAGGCAACGCGTGGCGCTTGCCCGTTCGCTTGCAAAGGCACCCAAACTGCTTTTGCTGGATGAACCGCTTGGTGCGCTTGATGCCAAACTGCGCGAGGCGACGCAGTTCGAGTTGATGGACATTCAGGAAAAGACGGGCACGACTTTCGTTATTGTCACCCACGATCAGGAAGAGGCGATGACCGTCGCCAGCCGCGTGGCCGTCATGGACGAGGGGCGCGTGATGCAGGTCGCAACGCCTGAGCGCATCTATGAAGCGCCGAACAGTGTCTATGTCGCGGATTTCATCGGGGATGTGAACATCCTCCGCGGCCAAGCCAAGCCGATTGAAAGCGAGACCTACGAGGTCAACTGGGCCGCACAACAGACACCGGTTGTCGCCGCAAGCACCTGCCCGTTTTCTGATGGTCAGGCATGCCATCTTGCGATCCGACCCGAGAAGGTATCGATCCACAGGGACAAGCCTGAGGCTGATAATGCTGTGCAGGGCAAGGTTCTGGACATCGCCTATCTTGGGAACCTGTCCACGTATCACGTGGAGTTGCCCACGGGTGACATCATCAAGGCACAGGTAGCCAACACGCGCCGCATCTCGCGCAGAGATTTCACGTGGGAAGACCCGGTCTGGGTGAGTTGGACCAAGACCGCCGGGGTGCTTTTGGCGGAATGAGGCGTGCGGTTCTCATAGCGCTTCCCTATGCGTGGCTTTTTGCGCTGTTCCTGATCCCGTTCGCGGTGGTCTTCAAAATATCATTGTCGGATATTGCGCTGGCCATTCCGCCGTACACGCCCACCGCCAAAGACGGCATCTGGAATATGCTGTCGCAACTGGATTTCGAGAATTTCATCTTCCTGACCGAAGATGATTTGTATTGGAAAGCCTATGTCAGCTCGCTTCAGATTGCGCTGATTTCGATGCTTTTGACGCTGCTGGTGGGTTATCCCATGGCCTATGCCATGGCCCGCGCGCCCGAACAGTGGCGTCCAACCCTGCTGATGCTGGTGATCCTTCCGTTTTGGACGTCGTTCCTGATCTCGCGTCTATGCATGGGTGGGTATCTTGTCGGGCGAAGGTTTTTTGAACCAATTCCTGTTGTGGATTGGGATCATTGATGCGCCACTGACCATCCTGAACACCAACACCGCAGTCTATATCGGGATCGTTTATACGTATCTGCCTTTCATGATCCTGCCGATATATTCCGCGCTGGATCGGCTTGACGGGTCGTTGATCGAGGCGGCTGAGGACTTGGGATGTTCGCGGATCAAGGCGTTCTGGCTGGTGACGATCCCACTTTCACGCAACGGGATCATCGCGGGGTGTTTCCTGGTCTTTATTCCGGCGCTGGGCGAGTTCGTGATCCCATCGCTTTTGGGTGGTTCGGGCACGTTGATGATCGGGAAGGTGCTGTTCGAAGAGTTCTTCTCAAACCGTGATTGGCCGGTGGCTTCTGCGGTTGCTGTGATCCTCCTGCTGATCCTGATCATACCCATCGTTCTGTTTCAGCGGAACGAACAGAAACAGGTGGAGGCCGAGGGATGAACCGACTTTCCTCCTTCAATGTCGTATCCCTGACGCTTGGGTTTGTGTTTCTGTACGTGCCGATGCTGATCCTCGTGATCTACAGTTTCAACGCGTCAAAGCTGGTCACGGTTTGGGCGGGGTTTTCGACCAAATGGTACGGTGAGCTGTTGTCGAACGAGGCTTTTCTGGACGCGGCTTGGGTAACGCTCCGCGTTGCGGTCATCTCGTCGAGCATTGCCACCGTTCTGGGCACGATGGCAGCGTATGTTCTTGTGCGCGGCGGACGGTTTTGGGGGCGTACCCTGTTTTCTGGCATGATATATGCGCCGCTGGTGATGCCCGAGGTGATCACCGGTCTGTCGCTGCTTCTGCTGTTTATTGGGATTGGATTGGATCGCGGCGTTTTGACCATCGTTCTGGCGCACACGACCTTTTCGATGTGCTTTGTATCGGTTGTTGTGTCCTCGCGCTTGGTGAGTTTCGACAGATCGCTTGAGGAAGCAGCGCTTGATCTTGGTGCGTCGCCTTGGGATGCCTTTCGCCTCGTGACATTGCCGATCATTGCCCCTGCCGTCATTTCCGGCTGGCTTTTGGCCTTCACGCTCAGCCTTGACGATCTGGTCATCGCTTCCTTCACATCAGGACCTTCAGCCACAACCCTCCCGATGAAGATATGGTCGTCTGTCCGGCTTGGTGTCAGTCCTGAAATCAACGCGCTCAGTACGATCCTGATCGGACTGGTCACGGTTGGGGTCATTGCTGCGTCACTGGCGTCGAAACAAGCGGCGGTGAGGGCCAAACGGGATGAACAGGCGGCTGCCCGCGCTATATGAGGCGCATTTTTTCAAAATATGCCTATGCATCCGGACCAAGGAATGGATGTTGGTGGGATGAAACGACCGAAGCAACGGCGCGACCTGCGTTGTTGGGTGATGCTAAATATGACGTCGCCATTGTCGGGGCTGGCTTCACGGGTCTTTCTGCAGCGTTGCATCTTGCACGGCGCGGTGCGCGGGTTGTTGTTCTGGATGCAATCGCGGCCGGCTGGGGCGCGTCAGGGCGCAACGGTGGATTTTGCTGCCTGGGTGGCAGCATGCGTTCGGATGCGGCATTGGATCAGCGATATGGTTATTCAGCGAGGCGGGCGTGGCGGACCACAGAGCGGGTTGCTGTTGAGCTGGTTGAACAGTTGATTGACGATCTATCGATAGATGTGGATCGGCATTCGCACGGCGAAACATGTCTTGCCCACAGGCCCCGCGCCTTTGAAAATTTCGAAGGGGAAGCACGTGCCGCTTACGAAAACTATGGGGTCGAAGCCGACATTCTGCCTCCTTCAGATTTGGCCTCAGCTGGTTTGTCTGGCCCCTTTCACGGTGCGCTTACAATCCCGATTGGGTTTGGCTTGAACCCACGGAAGTTGCTTGATGGGTTGATAAATGCGTGTCTCGAGTTGGGTGTCGCGGTCCACGATAACAGCCCGGCTCTGAGCATCACGTCCGGAGCAATCAAAACTCCGAAAGGTCTCGTCCGTGCAGAACGGATAGTCATTGCGACCAACGGCTATTCGAGCGAAGACGTCCCTGCTTGGATGGCGGCACGCTACATGCCCGCTCAATCCACTGTTATCGTAACGCGCCCGCTGGCCGATGAGGAATTGCAGCGACAGGGATGGACGAGCGATCAGATGGCGTATGATACGCGGCATCTGCTCCACTATTTTCGTCTGATGCCAGATCGGCGGTTTCTGTTCGGAATGCGCGGTGGGTTGCTCTCGGGCGCCAAGGCAGAAACAGCAGCGCGTTCTTCCGTGATGCGTCACTTTCATTCCATGTTCCCGGCGTGGTCTGATGTTGACATCACACATGCATGGTCGGGACTTGTCTGCTTGACGCGAGATCGCGTGCCGTTTGTGGGGGCAGTACCTGGAATGTCAGGCGTGCTGGCCGGGTTTGCATATCACGGCAATGGCGTAGCAATGGGCACGTATGCTGGCCATGTTCTGGCGGCTCTAGCAAGCGGCAAACGTCCAGATCACTACCCGGATGTCATGTCTACTGCCGCCACGCGCTTTCCCTTTGGTCGCTTTCGTCGTCTCATCATGCCGAGTGTCTATACCGGGTTCAGAATAAGCGACGCGTTGCCCTAGGACGCTTCTCGCAGCCCCGTCACATTATTGGCATGTACCATGTATCCACTTTCAAGCACCAACAGGGTTGATCCATTTTCGATGCGCGCCTCGGTCACGCGATTGTAAGCCAGTGCTGGTTCTGTCAACAGAACCTCTCCATTTGCGACGCTTTCGACCTGGAAGGAGTACTCGCCATGTGGAAGAGCCGTTCCATCCGAGTCCAGGCCATCCCAGATATATGGTTCGGCGCTGACCGGCAGGCTGCGGCGGGTCACCTCGGTGCCTTGTTCATTTGTTACGACAAGGGTCACAGCATCTGCGGCGACAGGCGGGTTGGGAGCGATCGTGATCGACGATCCTTCAAATTTGACCGGCCCTTGTACCAACGCCTCCATTCCGATCCAATTGGCTGCGCCAGACATGTCATTGGCACCCAGTGCAGCAAGCATTTCTTGCATCAGATCATTCGTCATGACCTGCTGTTCGACCATTGAGAATTGCGCCAGCTGTGCCGCGTATTCGGACGAGATCGATGGGTTCAAGCGGATCCTGATATTCAGCTTGCGCGGTAAGCATTTTGAGAAACACTTCAAAATCCGAGCTTAATACACTGGAGGTCGCAGCGTTGCCGATTGCACTGTTGGTGGCCTGTGTGGGAGCAGGTGTTTGTGTGATATCCATTTTTAAAGCCTCATATCGATGCCAGTTGTCACCGCGTTCGAAACACGTGCGAGTGGAGTTGTCGTTTCGTGTGCAGCAAGAGGTTCGTCAGTCGTAGCTGAGTCATCGCTGCCTGTCTGTTCTTGCTGTTCGGCACTCTGTTGCCCTTGATCAAAAGCAAAGGATACATCCTCGAAACCCAGATCGTTCAGAGATTTGCCCAGATCGTCGATATTGCGCCGCATCAGATCCAGCGTTTCGCCACGATCGGCTGCAATGGTCACTGTGATACCGGTTTCGCTCGTTGACATTATCATTCGAACACGACCGAGTTCCGCCGGGTTGAGCGCAATTTCAATCGGTTTATCAGGCGCCCTTTTGAATGCTTCCGCGATGGTATTAGAGAGATGCTGAGGCAACTCTGCGCGTAGGGCTGGCGGTGTGGTCTTGGCAGTGTTCGGCGCGTTCATTGGGCGCGTTTCCCAAGGCAGCTCATCAGCTTTGTCCGTGGGTTCGATCCCGATCGCAGACTGCTCCGACAGGTTTTGAACGATCGTGTTGACGGCTTGTGTCCGTTGAGTTCCCATTGCGACGCTCTGAGGAACCAAGGGGCTGCCATATGCGCCGGTTCCTGATGTATGTGAAGTTGCGGTATGCTGGTCTGAGAATCTTACAGTCGCGGTGATCGGTTCATTGGATTTTTCTGGAAGCCCGTGCGGCGCTTGCATTTGTGTCGATCGCGTTACCGCTACAAGTGACGAGGCGCCAGTTTGACTGCTTGCGACAGCCTGTGCGGTGAAGTTCAATTTCTCTGCTGACTTGATTCTGTCGGACGCACCGTCAAATTTTGGGACATGCGACAACTCAGTGTGAAGACTGTTTTTGTGCGATTTCAAAGGCTCAAGCCCATAGATTCTGTTAATCGGCATGCTCGTATTTGTCGGCGTCGATTCCGGAGATATCGCGTTTTGCTTTGTTTGTTGTTCTGTTCCGATCATCCCAGCTACGGTCGCCGGAACAACGGATTGGGTCCGACCCGATCTATTGCGCGCCTCGCTTTCAGCGTCCTTGGGATTGTCCACGGCCGCTGCATCAGATGCCAGGTTGGGTTGTGACAACCCCTGAATCATTGCCGATATCGGTGAAGCCTTTTGGGTTGGTTAGAACGCGCATGGGGTTCTTCCCCTGAAGTATTCCGAGTGTGTTGTGCAGAATTACCGTGTGTTGTGCCGGTATAAAGTGTTTGCCCTGGCTCGCCATGAAGCGTGGTGGATGTCTTATGCGTGTCTTGCGCCTCGGTGTCCTGGTTGACTGGTGGCCCATCGCCCTCGCTCGAAAAGTCAGAGGAATGCAGCGCATCCAAATCAGGTTTCTCAGCTTGCAGCGCGGCTTCATCAGCAGCCTGAGCGATCATTTCGGGGATCGTCGGCTCGGTGGTCTCGTTTGCGTCTTCTCCCATCGCGAGCGCGAAAGAGGTGCCTGACATATGTTCTGACGTTGGTTGGGTCGGCGCTGCCGGATCAGTCTTTGGGCTCGTACTGATGGTCTGGATGAGTTGCACGCATTTCTCCGGGATTCTTCCACGTTTCGCACACATTGGACCAGTCATAGTTACTGGTTCTTTACCGCTGATCTGCAAGGGTTGGGAAAATTCATCCAATTCTAAGGAAGGCCAATGATCACAACCTCTATACACACTGGTTTGCCGTCATCTGCTGATCACCGCGACACATCCTTGCGTGCGGCTGCCGCAAAACTTGAGGCAGCATTCCTTGCGGAAATGTTGAAGTCGGCAGGGCTTGGAGAAAGCCGTGACGCGTTCGGAGGCGGCGCGGGCGAAGATCAGTTTTCATCATTCCTCGTGCAAGCCCAAGCTGAAAAAATGGTCGAAGCAGGTGGCATAGGGCTGGCTGAGGCACTGTTTGAATCGCTTAAGGAGCGCAGCCATGAGACGGGATGAGTTTCAAATCGCACTAGACGAACTCGAGGATCTGCTTGATGCCGAGAGAACCGCTGTTCTGAACGGGAACATTGATGACGTTGGCCGATTGTTTGATCAGAAATCGCGTTTGCTTGAACAGCTTGGAGGTTGGGATGCAACCAATGCCGAAGTATCGACTGCGTTGCGGATCAAGCTCGAGCGGAACCAGAACCTTTTGGAATCGGCTGCAGATGGGGTGCGATCTGTAGCACGACGATTGTCTGCGGTCAGACGTGTCCGTGAGTCGCTTGACACATATGACGCGCGGGGTCAGCGCACGTCTGTCAATCTAAAGTCCCGCGGCGCATTGGAAAAACGAGCTTGAGCAGGATTAGTTCAAATCCGCCCTTTTCGGATTTCCGAATTTAGGAATCCGTTAGGCAAATCACCGTCATGGTGATCGCGCACTTGGCAACAAGTGGCGCATCGCCCCGCTAAGGGGTGTGCATTTGTCAGAATGGCAGTTTGGCCGTCCCATCGGGGGGCGGGACGTAAACCAGGGCGCAAAGCGCCGTGACAAAAGGAAATGCACATGTCGAGCATTCTTACGAACAACAGCGCAATGGTTGCGCTGCAGACCCTGAAGGGTATCAACAAAAACCTGGCGATGACGCAGAACGAGATTTCGACAGGTAAAACTGTCGCGTCTGCCAAAGACAACTCGTCCATTTGGGCGATTTCCAAAGTTATGGAATCGGACGTTGCTGGTTTCAACGCGATTTCGGACTCTCTGAGTGTTGGTGAGTCAACGGTTGCAGTTGCGTCTGCTGGGGCTGAGCAAATTGTAAACGTTCTTGAAGAGATGAAAGAACTGACTGTTTCGGGCAACAGTGAAACAGCTGACTACGCGAAAATCGAAGCCGACATGGCGGAGAAAGAAGCGCAAATTCTTTCCATCATCGGTGCGTCACAGTTCAATGGCGTAAATCTGTTAGCGACGGACACCGATGGTAATGGCGGAACTCAGCTCACCATTCTGTCGTCTTTGGACCGTGTTGGATCTGGTGCGCCGACAGCATCGACTATCGACGTTGCAACTGTTGATTTCGAAGCCAACCTGGACATCGCCGGACGCACTGCCGTGACAGACCAGGCATCAGCCGCTACTGCGTTGGGTGAAATGGAAGCGTTCCTTCAAACCGCGATCAACGGAGCTGCTCAACTGGGCGCTTCTGCGAAACGGGTCGAAGATCAGAACACTTTTGTTAGCAAACTTACGGACGCGATGAAATCTGGTATCGGCGCGCTTGTCGACGCGGATATGGAAGAAGCATCTGCACGTTTGCAAGCCCTGCAAACTCAGCAGCAGTTGGGTGTGCAATCGCTTTCGATCGCCAACCAGGCACCGCAGACAATCCTGTCGTTGTTCCGGTAATCAGGCAGGCCGGGGCGTTGACGTTCATCGCCCCGGCATTCTTCTGACATGAACCTCTGAAAGGCGATGGTGTGAATGCAACCCTCCAGGCCATGCGTGGCTATACTGAAAATGCAGTATCAACCAAAAACGGACGACGGGCGGAATATGAAATCATAGCCCGTGTAACCCAAGGTTTGCGCGACACGGCCATTAAGGCCAAATCAGACTTCCCCAGTTACGCGCATGCACTGCACGACAATCAAAGGCTGTGGACGGCACTTGTCGTTGATGTTGTGGATAAAGAAAATCCGCTGCCAGAAGATCTAAAAGCGCGGATCATCTACTTGGCCGAATTTACACGCCATCACACCAAGAAAGTATTGCGCAAAAAGGCATCAGTGTTGCCTTTACTCGAAATAAATATGGCTGTTTTGCGTGGTCTAAAAGTGGAAGGACCTTCAAAATGAGTGGCCTTATTCTAAAGCTTGGCCCGAAAGAGCGCATACTGATCAATGGAGCGGTCATTGAAAATGGCGATCGTAGAAGCCGGTTGGCAATTGTTTCTTCTGATGCGAACATTTTGCGTTTGCGTGACGCGATCCACCCGCAAGACGCGACCACCCCGGTTCGGCGTGTGTGCTATGCTGTTCAGCTCGTTTTATCAGGTGACAGTGACAAGACCGACTCGCGTCAATGGTTGTTGCGCAGCATCGAGGAGTTGAGCCAGATATTCATCGACTCTGACAGCCGCAAACATCTCGATATCGCGTCGCACGCTCTTGTACAAGATGATCACTACAAGTGCCTCAAGGCACTGCGCGCCCTTCTACCCCGTGAAGAGCGTCTGTTGGCAGCGAACCACTAACCATGTACCAGCCAGTTTTGATTTCTTCCGGTTTGGCCGGGTGGCAGTTTCTACAACGAACGTATGACCAGCAACTTTCTGTATTCAGCCAGTCAACGGAGCTGAAACGAGATACTGATCACTTTGCGGAAAAAATCGCGTCCGTCGGTACGGCTGAAGAATTGGTATCAGATCGTCAATTATTGACCGTGGCAATGGGTGCCTTTGGCTTGTCAGATGACATAAACAATACTTTCTTTATTCAAAAAATGTTGAGCGATGGCACGACTGCAGATGACGCATTGGCAAATCGCTTTTCGGATAGTCGCTACAGAGACTTTTCGGAGGCTTTTGGCTTTGGTCCCGGAGAGATCAGGGGCGCGTTAAAGCCAGGCTTTGTTGATGATATAATTGCGAAGTTCCAGGCTAATAGTTTCGAAGTCGCAACCGGCAACCAAGATGAGTCGATGCGTATCGCGCTTTATGCTGAGCGGACTCTACCAGACGTAGTTCAGGGCTCTGGAACCGATGCAGCGAAGTGGTTCAGCATCATGGGACAACCGCCTCTAAGAACTCTTTTTGAGACCGCTTTAGGATTGCCCCAAGCTTTTGGGCAAATTGATATCGACCAGCAATTGTCTGTGTTTCAAGACAGGTCCGAACGAGTGTTGGGTGTCAGTGATCCTGCAGATTTTGCCGACCCGGAAACACTCGATCGCTTGGTCACAATATATCTTGCACGTTCGCAGTTGGGCCAAATCGGGAGCGGAGCGTCTGGCGCGTCAATTGCCCTTACTCTGTTGAGCTCCTGAGCCCATTCGATCATTCGTTGCGTGCACGTACTTTTGGAATTATTGATGCGGCACCCGAACTTGTTAAGGTCGTCATTCATACAATGGTCAAGCGCAGCAATTAACGGGGCGCACTGCGGTTGTTGGCGCTACCGCCTCGGCGCAACGCCAGCTTCAGTTGATCGAAACTATGTGCGCACCCTTCGCTGTGAACCAATGTCATCGCCTTGTCTAGATGGGGCCATGCCAACAGTGCTCCATCTATTTCGGCATCCGCTCCTTGTGTGTAGAGCCCGGCGCTGATCATCATTTGGTTTTGCGTGTAGACACTCATGAGCTTTCGGACCTGTGCGATTGTCTCGTTCTCAGCTCTTGAAGCTGCCGCCGGTAGGCTTCGCGAAACAGATTGTAGAACGTCGACAGCTGGAAAGTGCCCCCGCTCTGCAATTCCTCGATCCAATACCACATGCCCATCCAGTACGCCGCGCAGAATATCAGCTATTGGTTCATCCATATCAGAACCGGCAACCAGTACGCTGAACACCGCGGTTATATCGCCCTGGTCTGGTCCGCCTGGGCCAGCACGTTCGCACAGTGACATGATTAGATGCGAGGTGGAGGCAGGGAACCCGCGCAACACTGGCGCTTCACCCGCAGCAACCGCAACCTCGCGATGTGCCTCTGCAAAACGAGTGACAGAATCAGCCAGCAACAGAACGGATTTTCCCTCATCGCGGAAATGCTCTGCAACAGCCATAGCAGTCCAAGCGCATCGGCGCCTGAGCAAAGGGGACTGATCGGATGTCGCTGCAACTACAACTGAGCGCGCCAATCCCTCAGGCCCAAGGACATCATCAACAAATTGGCGTACTTCGCGGCCCCTCTCACCGATCATGGCGATTACGACAACATCTGCCGACATGCGTTGGGCCAATCGCCCCATCAGGTTCGATTTTCCTACGCCGGAACCGGCAAACAAACCTATCCGCTGCCCCCGAACAATCGGCAGCATTGTGTCGAATACAACATGTCCCGTTTCCAATCGGGGGCCAAGCGCACGCCGAGATGCCGCAGCCGGTGGCTCATTCTTTAGCGCACGCGGTGCCAATCCTCGGCCAACAGGTTTTCCATCAAGTGGGTTGCCGTCCGGATCAAGAATGCGACCGAGCCAACTTTCATTTGGCGCAATATTGCTTTGGGTATCGATAGTCACACGGTCACCGAGTGCGATGCCTTCAAAGGGACCGTCTGGCATAACAGTTACAGCTGCTTGGGATAGTTGCACGACCTCCGCCGAAAGGGGTTCATCCGACTGACGCGAGACCAACACGCGATCCCCAATCTTTGCACGTTCATTCAAGCCTGACACGGTAAGCACACTTCCGTGTGCCGCACTGATCCGGCCAATTGGATACATGACCTGAATGTCTGCGAGTTGGGCTTTCAACATTTGCAATCGCACGGCTTGGCGCATCGGATTCTCCTGATGTTTGCACACAGTTTCTTAGGGAATCAGAGTTAAGCGTTGATTGAAATTGCACGAGGGAGAAGCCCCGATGTTTCAAAATCTGACCGTTTTTGAGTCGGCACAAGCGATGGCGATACATGCCGGTCAAAGGCAGGCGGTGATTGCGCAAAATGTCGCAAACGCCGATACGCCTGGCTACGTTGCACGTGACCTTCCAAGTTTCACGGATATCTATGGACCGGGCGAAGGTTCTGCTTTTTCGCAGCGCGCCACGCGGCATTCTCATATGAACGGCAGTCCATCAAACACTGCCGAAGCAACGACAGAACAAGATAAGTCGTTCGCCTCACCAGATGGAAACACCGTTTCGCTGGAAACTGAAATGCTGCGCGCGACCGAAGCAAAGCGGCAACATGACAGATCCCTGGCTATCTACAAATCGGCTCTCAACATTCTGCGTTCTAGCTTGGGACGCCAATAGGGAACTTCCAATGAGCGAATTTGCAAAATCTCTCTCGGTGTCCGCCAGCGGTCTAAAGGCTCAGGCATCTCGTTTGCGTCACTTGTCTGAAAATATCTCGAACTCGGACACACCAGGCTATAGGCGCAAGACCATACCGTTTCGGACAGAGTTCGATGCCGGCCAAGGCGTTGCCAATGTCGAGGTAGGACGTATGTCGCTCGATGATCGTCCGCTTGCGCGTATTTATGATCCGGGACATCCAATGGCAGATGAAACGGGCCACTATGAAGGGTCGAATGTAGACCTGTTGATCGAGTTGGCCGACGCGCGCGAAGCACAGCGCAGCTACGAGGCAAATCTGAAGATATTCGAACAAACGCGGCAAATGTCGTCCAGCTTGATGCAACTACTGCGCCGCTGAATGCGCGCACCTTGAAGGAGATCCAGAATGGAAATCGCAGCACTATCGGCCGCTCAGAACTATACGGCACTTCGACCGGCGACGCAGCCTGGTCAAGGCACCGGCGGCAGTGTTTTCGGCAAGGTGGCCGTGGACTTTGCGCAGACACTTGCACAAGGCGAGCAGGTCGCAAAGAACGCAATGATCGGTCAGGCAGATCCACATGCGCTGGTGCAGGCCCTTGCCCAAACCGAGCTTGCTGTTGAAACAGCTGTCACCGTACGAAACAAAGTTGTCGAGGCCTATCAGGAAATCCTGAGGATGCCTGTCTGACATGTTGAATGAAGTCATCTTCTTCGACACATTGCGTCAGGGTCTGTGGATTGCCGTTGTGGTTTCCATGCCGATACTAACGGTCGCCTTGGTGGCCGGGGTATCCATTGGTTTGGTGCAGGCACTTACATCCATTCAGGAAATGACTCTCACATTTGTGCCCAAGCTCGCAGCAATTGTCGTCGTGTTCTGGTTGTCGATGGGCTTCATGACACACACGCTCGTTTCATTTTTTCAAAGCCGGATTATCCCGCTGATTATCGGAGGTTGATATGGACAACACCGGTTACATAACGCTTACACGCCAGTCCGGGTTGATGCGTGAAATGCAGATCGTTGCAAACAACATCGCAAACAGTGCAACAACTGGATACCGCCAAGAAGGTTTGGTCTTTTCAGAGTATGTGCAAGGCATGCGAGGCGGACCATCCCTATCGATGGGCCACGGCAATGTCCGAGAGACATCTTTCGTTCAGGGTACATTGACCCAAACTGGTGGAACTTACGATTTCGCGATTGAGGGCGATGGTTTCTTTCTGATCCAGACACCCGAGGGTGAGCGCGTTACGCGGGCTGGCAGTTTCTCTCCGAATGGACAAGGCGATTTGGTTACGCCTGACGGTCACGCTGTTCTGGACGCTGGCGGCGCCCCAGTATTTGTTCCTCCGGGGGTAAGGGCGCTGTCGGTGTCTCCCGACGGATCGATCAGCGCAGATGGAGCGTTTGTAGGTCAGATCGGCCTTGTTGAACCCGTAGATCGGACAACACTCATCCGCGAAGGGGGGTGATGTTTAGCTCTGACGCGGGGTTCGAACCATCAGATACCGCGCGAATTTTGCAAGGTTTTGTCGAGGAATCCAACGTCGATCCGATAGGTCAACTTGCAAGGATGATCGAAATCCAGCGGGCTTATGAGATGGGTCAAGACTTTCTCAATTCTGAAGATGAACGGGTCCGTCGTGCGATGGATGCCATGTTGAAATCCAACTGAGGAGACTTCAATGCGCGCTCTCAAAATCGCTGCGACGGGCATGTTGGCCCAGCAAATGCGGGTGGAAACAATATCCAACAACCTCGCAAACATGAGCACGACGGGGTACAATGCGCGACGCGCTGAATTTGCCGATTTGCATTATCAACAGATGACACGGCCGGGTGCAATCAACGCGTCAGACGGAACGGTCTTACCAACGGGTGTCCAGCTGGGATTGGGGGTCCGCCCAGCTGCAGTGTCAGTGCATTTGGCACAGGGTTCGCTTGCTGCAACCGGCGGTGATCTTGACTTGGCCATCGATGGTAATGGTTATTTCGAAGTTACATTGCCTTCCGGACAAACAGCGTACACTCGCGACGGTGCACTCAAACGAACTGGCGAAGGACTTATCGTAACGTCTGATGGCTATGCCGTAGCGCCTGAAATTGTGGTTCCTGAGGATGCGCGCAGCATCTCGATCAACGGTGATGGCGAAGTCTATGCCTATTTCGCGGATGCGGCCGCAGGGCAGCTAATTGGCCAATTTGATTTGACTGGGTTTTCCAATCCAAAGGGATTGGAAGCCCTTGGCAGCAACCTGTTTGCCGAGACCGATGCGTCTGGTCCACCGGTTGTCACGACGCCGGGCCTTGATGGTCTTGGGACATTGCGCCAGGGCTATCTCGAAGAAAGTTCAGTGGATGCGGTTCGCGAGATTACAGATTTGATTGCTGCGCAACGCGGATACGAGATGAACTCAAAAGTAATCTCAGCCGCCGATCAAATGATGGGTGCAATGACACAAATCCGATGAAGCGAGCGCTGATCATAACTTGCCTGATTGCTACCTCAGTTTCGGCGGACATTGTTACGCCGACCCGAACCTTGCGGCCCGGGACATTGATCACGGCAGCGGATCTGACAGTTCGCGATGGTGTGCAAGCGGGTATGTTCGAATACGTGTCCGATGTCGTTGGACAAGAAGCAAGAACAGCGCTCTATGCAGGCCGACCAATTCCTTTCGAAGCAATTGGTGCCCCGGCAGTGGTGAGCCGAAATCAGATTGTGCCTTTGTTTTTCAATGCAAACGGCCTGTCTATTGCAACCGAGGGGCGTGCTTTGGAGCGTGGCGGCGTCGGTGATCGCGTGCGCGTTATGAACTTGAGTTCTCGTTCCACGTTGTTCGGTTTTGTTCAAGAAGACGGTTCAGTGAAAGTGACTCGATGAACTTGTTATCCATTAGAAATATAAAGAAAACATGCGCTACGGTTGCTTTGTGCGGTCTAATGTCTGCATGTGGCCGCGGTGACCACCTTGGCAAACCGCCAAGCTTCTCGAACCCGTTGGAAACACGCGAGCACTCAGCAATGGTATCGGCCAGCCTGCCGCTTACGGTGGATGAGGTTGGCCCCGCGGATCGCGCTTCACTTTGGAGCGGACAACGATCTTCGTTGTTGGGTGACCGACGCGCTGTTCAGCGGGGCGACATCATGACAGTTGTGATTGAAATTGACGAGCGAGCTGAAATCTCCAATGAGACGGATCGGTCTCGGAGCGGTACTGAAAGCCTGCAAGTGCCGCAGTTGGGCGGACTGCCGCAGAGGTTGGACGAAAAGTTGCCGGAAGGGGCGTCATCTTCTGATCTTGTCTCGATTACCTCCAAGTCCGGATCAAGTGGTGATGGGTCCGTCAAACGCAAGGAGAAGTTGACGTTGCGCGTGGCAGCGACTGTTGTTGATGTCCTGCCGAACGGAGTCTTGTCAATTTCAGGTTCCCAAGAATTGCGTGTCAATTTCGAGATGCGTGAACTTCTTGTATCCGGTTATGTTCGCCCGGAAGACATCTCGCGCAAAAATGAAATCACCTATGACAAGATCGCTCAAGCACGTGTGTCCTATGGTGGCCGCGGTCAGATCACTGATGTCCAGCAACCCAGGATTGGTCAGCAGGTCCTCGACGCAGTCCTGCCATTTTAGGAGTGATTAGCGTGAAAAAGCTACTTCCATTGATTTTTCTTGCCGTTGGAGCGGGTGCCGGTGTGGGTGCCGGTGTCTTTTTGAGACCGGTTCCTGAACCTGCTGAAACCATGGATATGGAAAAGCCTGCCAAGCCGTCAGATTCTGCTCATAAGGCCGAAGATTTGACGGATCGTGAATACGTCAAGATGAATAACCAATTTGTTGTGCCGGTTCTGCGAGATGGCGCAGTGCATGCTTTGGTGGTGATGTCGCTTAGTCTTGAAGTACCTGCCGGGCAAAAGGATGCAATCTATTCCCATGAGCCAAAGCTAAGAGATTCCTTCCTTCAAGTTTTGTTTGATCATGCGAACGTTGGCGGATTTGACGGCGCTTTCACGGACGCCAACAACTTGGCAGTCATACGCGGTGCATTGCGTGAAGTCGCAATTAAAGACATCGGTGATCAGATCTCAGATGTGCTCATCGTTGAGATTGCTCGTCAGGATTACTGAAAACTGACCTAGTTAACGATGTCTCTATGGCTTCGTTCAACGCATGGGTTTTGCGCAGCCGCTGCCTATCGAGCTGTTGTTTCTCTGACAGCGCGTCAGTGATCAACTTTTTCCCATTTGCCTTCCGGTGTTGCGCGACAAGCTCTTCCTTTTGTGCGAGCACCTGGGCCAGTTCAATGTTCAACCTTCGCCGGCTGTTTTCTAACCATTTCAGCCAAATGATATCTGCACCGATGGCACGCAGTTCTGAATCTGAAGCAGGCTGGCAGTGGGTCTCGTGTGCGAGACCTTGAAGTCTTGCCAGTTCCGACCGCAGAGATGCCTCCCGCGCCCTGAGTTTTGAAACAGCCTGCTCGCTGTGCTGAAACTTTAGATCTGATATCTGTTTGAGGCGGAACCAGTTCATTGTCACAGACCGTCGCGCACGTGCTGGCGCATCTTGTCGGCGAAGCGTATTGCTGCGGCGACAGCTACATAGTGGTCTGGATGAATTTCATCTCCAATAGATGTAACCGCATGCAAGGTGCGCGCTGTTGGTGGGTCACTATGTATTGGAACACCATTGCTTTGAGCAATTTCCCGAATGCGGAATGCAATCTCGTCAACACCCTTTGCAACACAGACGGGCGCCGTTCCGCTTTCGCGCGTCCACTTCAATACAACCGCGTAGTGTGTCGGGTTGACGATAACCACATCAGCCTGTGGCACATCTGCCATCATTTGCTGCGTTGCAATGGCTTGAGCACGTGTGCGCCGCTCTTGTTTCAGATGCGGATCGCCCTCAGAGTTCTTGGTTTCATCCATGATCTCCTTTCTCGACATCCGATTTTTGCGAATATGCTCATGGTGCTGCCAAACGGCATCGATCCCACCCAAAGCCGTTGAAATAAGAACAACCAGGAACAAAAAAGCCACGCAGACTTCTGCTAGAAGAGACACGACCAAGCCAGGCGAAGTTTGTATTGCACTCACCATGTCTGGCAACCGCGCGTTGAGAAACATGGCCAGGCCCCCTGAATAGAGGAGTAGCTTTACAAAGCTCTTGCCAAATTCAAAGAACCCGCTTCGACCGAATTTTTGTTTAGCGTTCTGTATCAATGATATCCGAGACAGCTTTGGTTGCAGTTTCGTTGGTGCGACAACAAATGCACGTTGGGCAAGTATTGCACCCAAGACCGCGAGCCCCGGCACAACAAAGATAGGCATAAGCGCGACGGATGCACTTAACAGAATGCCCCCGATCACCGCAGATTGCCCACCGCTGAACAGAACGGTGGCGAAGTCTTCGGATTGATCCAATATGACCTGCATGCTGCTACCGAATGACGTCACACTCTGTGCGCCGACGGCAACAAGAGCCAATGTGAGCCCGGCATATGCTGCCGCGGTCTGCAGGTCAGTTGATTTCGCAACCTCACCTTTCTTTCGCGCTTCGAGCAACTTCTGCGGCGTCGGGTCGAACGACTTGTCGTTGGCATCATCTTGATTGCTCATCTGCGTACCTCCAACGGAGATGCCATGAATTGATCAAGAGCCGATAGCCAAACAGACAGCATTATGGGTGCTGCCAGAAAGAGCAGGAACAGACCACCCAGTGTAATGAGGGGTGCGCCAACAAAAGCAACCATGAGTTGCGGCATGGCCTTGTTAATGACGCCGAGCGCGAGGTTATATAAAACAGACATTATGACGAAAGGCGTTGCCAGCAAGAAGGCAAGTTCGAACGCGTATGCGATCTGTGTCAGCCCCCAATCCGCAACATCGTTCGGCGATAGAAACAGCCCCATGGGCAGAAAAACGTAAGAGTGAATGAGCAACTGCGCCGCTTTGATGTGCAAGCCAGCCATCACGGCAAGCGCGACAGCTCCAATTGTGAGTACGTGTCCCATGGCCGGCAGCGGTTCAATCGCGGCGCCGCCCATGATTTGGGATAGGGACGTAGATTGGGCCGCAATTGCACCAGCGGTTTGTAGGGCCAGTATGAAGAGACGAACACCAAGTCCAATGATTCCTCCGGACAATGTCTCGGTCATGGATAGAAGCATAAGGTTCTCGATCGTAAACGCTGGCGGCTCTTGCGGAACAGCGGGTGCGATGATCAACGTGAACGCAACTACGAGGACTAGCTTAATGCGGGCAGGAACCGACTGTTCGCCAAACCCTGGCAGCAAAGCAACTGTAGCACCCACTCTTAGCAGCACTACAAAGCCGACCCAAAGCTGAGTCTGTAGCAGTGAGATAGCTTCGGCTGCAGCGATCATGCGGCAACAACACCGACAAGTGCTGGGCGCGCATCCAATCCTAATTCTTCGAACGACAGAACGGGGTTGTTGATACCCTTGGCGCGCATCATCGTCTTCAAGAACCGGCGCCGACGGGTGTTTGTCACAATCGCGGGGAAGATGCCTTGGTCGCCGGCATCTTGCAGTTTTTCAGATACGTTTTCCGCCAGTCGATTAAAAAGTTCAGGCGGCAGCGCAATGTCCAGCCCTCGATCTGCATCTACTTGGTAGCTGGAGAATGTATCCTCCCATTCTGGAGCTAGTTGAACAAGTGGAAGGGTCCCGTCATCCCGCCGAATGCCCGATACAATCTGAAAGCCCAGGCGTTGGCGAACGTGCTCACAAATCGCCTCCGGCTGGGCATTGAGCGCGCGCGCTTCAGAAACGGCTTCTAAGATCAAAGGCAGGTTTCGGATCGATACTTGTTCGTCCAGCAGAAGTCGCAATACGGCGTGCAAGATGTCCATAGGCACTTTGTCTGGAATCAGAGCGTCGAGCATCTTGCGATTGGCTTCTGCTCTGGTCGGGTCCGACACAGCTTTCATCTCTTCCAGCAAGCGCCGTATGGACTTCAGAGTCAGCAAACGGCTGAAGTTTTGCTTGATAACCTCAAGAAGATGCGTTGCCAGGATTTCAGTCGGTGTGACCAGAGTAACACCAGCTATGGCAGCAACTTCCTGGTCCTCAGTCGCGATCCAGCGGGCTGGTGCCCCATATACTGGTTCTGTGGTGTCTTCCCCTTGGGGAACATCGTGGGATGTTTCGAGAGCCAACGCCAAGACTTTTGTTGGCTTTATTGTGCCGCTCGCTTGTTCGACACCCTGAATCCTGAGGACATATCCGCCCGTCGGAAGTCCCGCGTTATCTGTCAACCGGATTTCGGGAAGAATGACTCCAAATACAGTTGCAACATGCACGCGCATGTTCGCAATTCGAGCATCCAATCCAGTGCCTGGATCAAGCACCATGTTGACAAGGTCCGGAGCAAATTCGACGTGAATGTCGTCCAGTTCCAATACGTCGCCCAGAGTTCTTTCAGGAATTGGGTTTGCAGAGTCTTCCGGCTCCGGTGTGATTAGCTCGGCTGCTCTTGTTTTGCGTTTGATCAAGAATGCAGCGGCAGCGAGGACTCCCGCCCCGGCAACAAATGGTAGGATTGGCAAGCCGGGCACAAGACCGAGCAAAGCCATCAGCACAGCGACGGTCGTCAATGCGGCGGGATGTCGGCCTAGCTGGCCAAAGACGGCCAGGTCGGTTGCACCTTTTGCTCCTCCTCTGGCCAATAGTAGCGCGGACGCAATCGAAATCACGACGGCAGGAATCTGGGAAACAAGGCCATCCCCAACAGTCAGAATGGCATAGGTCTCAAATGCATGGCCAAGTGGCATTCCATGCACCGCGACACCCATCACAAGTCCAGCGACCAAGTTCAGAAGTGTGATCAACAAACCTGCAACGGCATCGCCTTTAACAAATTTGGAGGCACCATCTAGAGATCCAAAGAAGGTGGTCTCTGCCTGTTCAAGTTCGCGCCGTGCTTTTGCTTCCTGGTGGTCGATGGCCCCCGCCGACATATCGCTGTCGATGGCAAGCTGCTTGCCAGGCATACCATCCAGTGCGAAACGCGCTCCAACTTCCGCCATGCGGGTTGCGCCCTTGGTTATCACCATGAAGTTGACGATTAGCAAAACGCAGAAAACAACCAGACCAAGAAAAACACTTCCGCCCATAATGAATTGTGCAAAGCCTTCGATAACTTCGCCTGCGGCATGTGTGCCCGTGTGTCCTTGACCGATTATCAGCTTGGTTGATGAAACATTCAGGGATAGCCGAAGCATAAGGGACGCCAAAAGGATTGTGGGGAAAGATGAGAAATCCAACGGGCGCTCAATAAAAAGCGTGATCGTAAAAATCAGAATTGCAAGTGCGAAAGAGGTGGCCAAACCGATATCCAGAACCCAGGCTGGCATGGGTAAGATCATCATGACGATAATTGCCATAAGTGCGACCGCTAGCAAAACGGTCGGGTTGAAAGCGGACGATACTGAAGTCTTCATCCTATCAAAAACTCTCTGTTTTTCTACTTTTTATTATCATTTCGCTTCCTAGGTATTGCGGTACGAAAAGGAATTACTATCACTCGAGATGAGCTCAAAAGCTTCACTAAAAGGAACGTGAGTGAAGTGTTTCGCCTGACGCTGATGTTTGCCCTCGACACTCGCCAGTGGGTACGACGCGGCAGACAGTTCCTTGCATCCGTGATACGCCTCTGTCAATTCTATGGCAGATCCAGTTAAATCCATGCAGGTTTAGATTTAGTAACTAAAAAACTCTGTAAGTTTTCTAGTTTTGCAACCTGCCGTGAGTAGGGTATGCTTCCAACAACTGCTCAATTGCGCGGCGTGCAGTTGCGCTTTCCTTTAGCGCCCCTTGCATGCGATTCAACATACCAGTCGAAGTATTCGAGGTGTCCAGTCTTGATGAGGTTGCTTCAGCCACTGCGCCGAGGACTGGGTCATCTGATCCAAGAAATTGTTGCCAGTTCTCAGAAAGCCATGCAGCTCGTGTGCGCCCGTCTTCGTCTCCCAAACCTGAGAAAAGCTTGTATGCAGCGTCGTGATAACCCGCATTGATGTTCGCCTGTGCTCTTAAGCTGTCGGCGGAATCGCCCGCTACCCCACCGAGGTGTGCGAGGGCTGCACGCGGCTGAGACAGACCCAGGGATATTTGGGCAAGCAATACTTTTCTTTGTCGTGTCACAGGTGTGCCGGTCTGTGTCGAAAGAAACTCCTTAGCTTCTGCAAAAAACCCAAGATTTGCCAACCGTTGAGCCAGTGCATCTGTGGTTTTCGTAGACATGGCGTTGTCTCGCTCGGCAATCGCAGGAAATGCGTGCTTCAAAAAAGTTGTGTCGTTTGCAATTTGGGCGAGAAGAAAAAGTAATGTGGAGTAAAGCGTTTCGGCATCTGAAATGCTGCCACTTGGCCGCATAAGCTGAAAAACATCGAAGGCTGAATCAAACTGGTTAGACTTTGCTAATGCCAATACATGCGTGCTTTGTAACTGCTCGCCGAGAGGGTCATTGCGCATCTCGATCGCATAAGCTTCGACCAAGGTGGCGATGTCTTCGTCGATCTCAATTTCTGCGTCTAGCTGAGTGTTCACGTATCGGATGAGTGCTTCGGCGGATTGTTGATCATTGGACGCAACAATGGCTTCGAGCCTGCCTTGTGCCGCTTCAACGTCCCCCCTGGTTAGTTCTATGTCTGCCTTGGCCAGTTCAGCGGCACTGGGCAATGGTTCCACGGTGCGTTCCAGTCCGCGCAATGCCGCAGCCGCTGCAACTTCATCGCCATACTTCAGCAGCTTCCTGCTTAGCGTAGGCGCGAGGAAGTTGCGCAAATGTATTGGTAAACTGCTCAACGCCAGAAGCGCAGCACTGCTGTCAACGGATGAAGATGGTCGCAAGTTCTGGGCTGATAGGATAGCCCATAGTGCAACATCCGAGTCGCAATCGGTGAAGTTCCCAAGATAGTTTTCCGCCTGCGCCGATCCAAACTCCATGACATCAGCAATGTCGACGAGTGCTCTGTTTGCAGGTGCCAAATCGGCGTCCATTAACAACACTTGCTTCGCCTCAGCACCGAAACCGAAATGAAGATAAAGTCGCGCCAGTTCAACGGCAACGTTCTTGTCAATCTTGTCAAACTCGGAAAATAGGGCGCCTCTTAGTAAGGAAATTGATGTCGCAAAGCTGGTCGTGCCTCCCCAATCCTGAACGCGCACTTCTAAGGGGTCGATGCACTGCATGCCGAGTGTTGTGGATGTATCCCGGACTTCTGCATTTGGCACATCGCTGCTGGATGTTATGCGTAGATTACCGCTTGGCAGCCCAGTTTGTTCTTCTTCAAACGCCTGTATTGACGAATTGAATATACTTGTGTCGATCTGCGGACGTTGTTGTCGTTGGGGCGCGGTTACACTAAGATCGCTCGGCTGCAGAATGCCCGTGGTCGCGGCAAAACCAATCCTGTTAGCGAGCTGTTCCTGCGCTTTTTGGAGGCTGCTCACCTCAGTTGTACTAGGTGCTTCACTCAGCAGGAATGTTGGCGCTTCCTCAGCTACGGGTGCGTCTAAACTGGCAGGTGGATTGCTGACAGATAACTCATTTCCAGGTTGATCTGGTGTAAAACGCAGCTGTGTTGAACCTACGAACTTCAGCGAGGACAATCCAATGTTCTGGTTTTTGTCAGTTGATCTAGTTGTAAGCGCACTGACATCAATCACGAGCATTGGGCCAGAGCGAAAAACGTCTGCCTGACATTCGCATCCATACTTTATGTCAAGCGACGTTGCATCTCCATCAACGGCGCTGACGTAAGTCTGACCGATGCGATTAAATACGCGAGAGGTATCAAAACCGTCGGTATGGCCAGTAATTGTGACGGTGATGCCCGTAGCCGTCTTTTCAAGCGACCACTTCTTTTCTTTGGGAACGTCCAGAACAAGCCTGGCAAATGTATCATGCGCACCTGAGCGAACTGGAATTTCCCCGCTGTAGGCAGTCCCAGCCACTAAGGTGAACAAGACAAACAGTTTGAAGGTCAACGTCATGCCGCGTTCTGTTTTACAGATTTCAATGCATCTTCCAGATCCGAAAACGAGGGTCGGCAATGCGACGGCGTATTCTGACGCCCAACCTCAATACAGATGTTAGTTGCGTGATTGTGTAGATTCGCCACAAGCACTTCGCGGATAAGCTGATAGAAATGGCTGTCCTCTTCGACAACTGCTTTTACTTTTGCTGCAAACGGCCCCACGAGACCATATGCTAGGAAAACACCAAGGAAGGTACCAACAAGCGCCCCACCGATCAGCTTGCCCAGTATTTCCGGTGGTTGATCAATGGATGCCATCGTCTTGATCACACCGAGAACCGCCGCAACAATCCCGAGAGCAGGCAAACCATCCGCCACTGTTTGCAACGCGTGGCTTGAATGGAGCGCATGGTGCATGTTTGTCTCCATTCGCTTTTCAAGCACCTCTTCGACCTGATGCGGGTCATCGTAGTTCATGGATGCCGAGCGCATTGTATCGCATATGAGCGCCGTCGCTTCCCCATCTGCAACTATCTTTGGGTAGCGAGAGAAGATGGACGAGCTCTCTGGATCTTCGATGTGTTCTTCGATTGCGACCGGGTTTTGGCGTGCTAATCTGATCAACTCAAACAACAGGCAGAGCAATTCCTTGTAGTCCTCGTGCGCCCATTTCGGACCTTTGAATACTTTTCCCAAGTCTTTGACAGTGTGTTTGATCTCGGACATAGAATTGCTGATTAGGAAGGCCCCTACTGCCGCGCCGATGATCATTGTCATCTCGAACGGCAATGACTTGAGAATAATTCCCATCTTCCCACCGGCAGCCAAGTAGCCACCGAATACCATCACAAAGATGGTTACAATGCCAATAATCCCGATCACTTCACGATTCCCTCAATGCGTTTGACCATGACGATTGCAGACTGCGGTTAATAAAGCTTCACGCAGAGTCAGTTTTTGGGTGCACGCGCATTTCGCCCCGCCAGGATTGCGCTAATCGAATAAGCGGACTCTGGCGTTAGCCCAGCCATTACTTTTGCCGCTATCTCTGGTCGCATGCGTCCAAGAAACCCGGCTGCAAACGCCGGCTCCATTGCTCCAAACAATGCGGCTGCCTCTTTTGGTTTCATATTTTCATAAACTACAGTCAATTTCGACAGATCATCTTCTGCGGCGGTTTGTGCGATAGACAATGTTTGACGCAACCGTTGCTCCGCATTTTCCAATGCAAAAAGGCGCCTTTCGATCTCAACTTGCGCGATATCCAACGCCTTAGAACGCGCAGCAAGTTCACCTTCAAGTTCATTCACTCTGGCCTCGCGCGCGCGCAATGCATCCAGCAGGGATTTGATGTCCGTTTCCCGTTCTTCGAGCGGCTCTGAGGTTATGGGTTGAGCGGCCAATGGAAGAGAGAAACCATCTTCCGGGTCTACCTCGGCAAGCGCTGAATTGGCGCCTATGCCGATGCGTATCACGGCCGATCCTGCAAGCAAGGCAGCCAACAACGTGATTGAACCACGGTTGGAGAAGTAAGACTTTTTCTTGGCTTTCATTTTCCTCCTCCCACGGTTCGGCGGGTAAAGATTGGCTCACTTGGCTCGACCGGAGCACTGGATACTTTTTCGGGTTCTTTTGTTTTCGGAACGTCGTGCAGAGCAGCCATTTGCAATTCGAGCCGCCGCGCTATTTCTGCAGCACGCTGCGTTGTATCGCTCAGAGCTTCGGCGGATTCTGCGGCCGTTTTTTGTGCGGCCTCAAGTGTCCTTGTCAGATCGTCGACCTGCGCGGAAAGGACGGCTACAGCGCCGCCCACTCCTTTTTCAAGATCGTTGAACCGCTTAAGTCGGCGGCCCAGAACGAAGCAATAAAACCCGGCACCCAATGCGCCCGCTACTAGCAAGATATCAGCTACGAGATCCATTCATTCACCATTAGCTTAATACGAATTCCATGATGAGCAGGTCGTTGACCCGCCCTGGTCCGGCGACAATCTGCACGCGTCGCAACATTTGAGCACGCAATCTGGTCAGCGCCGCGGGGCTTTCTATGTCCGCGGTTTCAATCGCGCGTAGATAGCCGTTCAAAACGTCAACAACGCGCGGAAGCAGAGATCTCGACATCGGACGCATATTGTGATGGTACCTCCAGCTGCGCCCTGAAGCGCAGATGACGGCTGTGAGAGTTGGGCGCCAGCGATATTACCATCGGTTCAACCGGGACAAACGCTACGTCAGGCAGATCTGCTGGCGATGACTTGTCCAATTCAGGCTGAACACTTGATTCGGGCGCTAGAATCAGACCCGAGAATGTTGCAAAGAAGCCGCCGCCAGTGCCGAGAAGCAGCGCAACAACACCCATAATCAAAGGCATCTTCGAAGGTTTCTTGACTTCCTCATCAGTATCGACGGCTGCGTCTGTCATCTGGATCCTACTCAAAAATGATCGAAAACAGATTTGCCACAGATCAACTAACCGATTGTTAAGGCTGTTCAGCCATTGCTGTCTCAAAGTCGAGCAGAACGCGCGACATGACGGAGACAAACGTGCAGCAGTTACTGAATGTCTGGATGGGCCTGGATATCAAGCGCCAAATCACTGTCGTCGCGGCGACGGTTGCAATGTTCCTTGCAATACTTGCGATGTCACGAATCGTGACGGCACCTACAATGACTCTGCTGTACGCCGGATTGGAGAATGGGGCAGCTGGTGAAGTGGTGAGATCGCTTGAACAACGCGGTATTCCATTTGAAGTGCGCGGCGGATCCATTTTTGTTGATGCGCAAGATCGGGATCAACTTCGGCTCACTCTGGCAAGTGAAGGATTACCGGCAAACAACAGCCGTGGATATGAATTGCTGGATAATCTGTCCGGCTTTGGCACCACCTCGCAAATGTTTGATGCAGCATATTGGCGCGCGAAAGAGGGCGAGTTGGCGCGCACAATTGTCTCGAGCCCTCACGTGGGAATGGCGCGTGTTCATATCGCCTCAACAGGATCCAACCCGTTTCAACGCAGCGTCACGCCCACAGCTTCCGTCGCAATCACCTCCAACGGTGGGCAGCTCACGACACAGCAAGCCAAAGCAATTCGGTTCTTGGTTGCATCTGCCGTGGCTGGGCTGTCTGCGGAAGATGTCGCTGTGATCGATGCAAACGGTACTTTGGTTGGCGCAAACGACGACTCAGCACCTGCTGCAGGTTCAGAAGACAAGGAAAAAATGCTTCGCGAGCGTGTGGAGCGATTGCTAGAGGCGCGCGTTGGCCCGGGAAACGCGGTGGTTGAGGTCAGCGTCGAAACCGTCACAGAAACGGAAGAGATCTCGGGAACGCCGGTTTGATCCACAGGAACGTGTGGTGATCAGCATGGACACTGAAGAACGTTCAAGTACTTCCAGCGAAGCCGCTGGAGGAGATGTGACTGTTGCCTCCAATCTACCGGATGGAGATGGCGCTGGAGGAGACAGCGCGTCATCACAGAACTCAGAAACTCGCGAGCGCATCAACTACGAAGTTTCCGAAACTGAGCGAGCCATTGTTAAAGCTGCCGGTGCAATTCGGCGTGTCACGGTCGCCGTGCTCGTCAACGAGGCAGTTGCTGATGCAGAGGGTGGCACTCAAACAATTCAGCGATCAGCAGATGAATTGAGTGCGCTGCGCGAACTAGTTGCTTCCGCCGTCGGTTTTAATGAGGACCGCGGCGATGTCATCACAATTAAGGCAATGGAACTACAATCAGTTGTGCCCCAAGGTACTGTCGCGGAAACATCAGTTTTCGACGACTTCCACATTGATGTGATGTCCGGAATCCAGATGGCAATCTTGGCCATTGTAACCCTAATACTTGGGCTTTTTGTCGTCAGACCCGTTTTGTCACGTGCGCCATCGTCACTGCCGGATAGTTTGCCAGCACCATTGCCGGAAGACACCACGGATACACCGGTGATCGCCAATTCTTTGGATGCCTCTTCTATCGGGGACATCAGCATCGACCGCGCTTCGGACAGGTTGCCGGATCTGTCTTCACTTGATCATGCACCGGTCGCTACAACAGTGGAGCATGTACAGGCAGATCCGGTTGATCGCCTTCGATCGATGATTGGTGAACGCCAAGAAGAAACAGTCGAAATACTGAGAAGCTGGCTCGAAGAGGAGCGCGCATAATGACCGCGTCGCACCTATTCCAAGACTTTGGGGGCATCCAGTCCTCGCAGCATTCTCGGCAAGACATTCCGATTGAAGACGTCGAGGACCAAAAGCTTGAAGCCTTTGAAAAGGGTTACCAAGCGGGTTGGGAGGACGCAGTAGCAGCGCAGACTGAAACACGCTCATTCGTTTCGAGCGGTTTGGCTAACAGCCTGCAGAACGCTTCGTTTGAGTATCACGAGTTGCGCGCGACGTTGAACGCGTCAGTTGAGGCAATTATGGGTAGCGTTGTTGGCATTGTGCTGCCTCAAATCGCACATGCAAGCCTCGGCGCACATGTGCGCGAAGAAGTGTCGGCATTAGCACGAAAAAGCTTGGATCGAAATATCGAGATTGCGGTCGCGCCAGAGACTGAGCCTGCGGTCCGTGCTGCACTCCAGGACGATCTTCCCACGCCTTTTGTCCTGACAACGGACAAGTTGCTGGCACCGACCCAAGTGATCTTGAGGCTGGACCGTAGCGAGGCAGAGCTGCACTTGGACCGTGCCATCGCGGATATTTCTGCAGCAGTTGCATCGTTTTTTGAAAACAATCCGAACGAGGCGAAAGATGGCTGAAACCCCTTCAAAGAAAGCTCTTGCATCTGACACGCACAATCCCTTCACAGCGGTCCCGATTGAAATAACAGTATCTGTCGGGCAGGCTCGACCATTGGTTCGCGACTTAGTGATGCTTGGCTCCAACGCTGTTCTCACACTTGACAAGCGCGTTGATGACCCCGTCGATTTATTTGTCGGGAACAAGTTAATCGCGAGAGGCACGCTGGAGGAAGCTGACGGCGACGACGAAGGGCAGTTGGTTGTACGGCTGACGGAAATACTTGATCTTGGTGCGGGCCTTTAGACGAATGGTCGGGCGCACCCTCCTCATCCTACTTTTGCTTTTTTTCCAATAGCTGCAGGTGCGCAGGATGTTTCCATCTCGCTTGGAGACGATACATCTCTGAGTGCAAGGACACTGCAGTTGATTGCCTTAATCACAGTCTTGAGCCTTGCTCCGGGTCTTGCAATCATGGTTACCTGCTTTCCATTTCTGGTGACGGTGTTATCCATCCTTCGCCAGGCGATTGGACTGCAACAGTCCCCTCCAAATATGCTAATTGTCAGTCTGGCCCTCTTCCTGACGTATTTTATCATGGAGCCAGTCTTTTCCGAAGCGTGGGCAAATGGCTTGGGACCGCTCGTGAACGAACAAATTGATCCTGGCGTCGCCTTTGTGCGCACGCTTGAACCATTTCGTGCGTTTATGGCAGCTCGACTTGATGCCGATACGTTTGCTGCAATGTCCGATCTGCGACCCGACACGCAAGGTGTCGCCCTCGAACCGGACGCGCCTTTATCAGTATTGATCCCGAGCTTTTTGCTGTCGGAGATATCCCGTGCATTTCAGATTGGTTTTTTGATCTTCCTCCCATTTTTGATTATTGATCTCGTTGCCGCGGCTGTCCTGATGAGTATGGGGATGATGATGGTTCCTCCTGCGATTGTCTCCTTGCCCTTCAAGCTAGCGTTTTTTGTCATTGCAGATGGTTGGGAGCTTATCGCTGGCAGTCTAGTCCGGAGCTACTTCTAGTTTCCAATCACACGGCTGCTTCAAACCATTTACGTGAAATGGGCATTCAGCCTGACTGAATAATTGGGTCAGACTTCATTGATTTTGGCATTGCGGCATGATCCACCGGCCAAAAGCGGGCGGTGATATGGGCAACCTTTTCCGGCTGATCGATAAGTAGATAGCGCGTTTGGAGCTCTATTTCCTGAAGCCCATAGCAGACCACGTGTAGATGACAGGCGTGTCTTGAACGGCATTATCCTCTTCAATCGCAATGGCTTAAGTTTGCGCGATGCACCTAAAGACTGTGGGGGCCACAAGACCCTATGCAAGCGCTGGAACGAGAAAGGTGTCTTTGCCCAGATCGTGATGGGCCTGGCCTCCAAGCACGGCGAGGAAAAAACGATCATGATTGATGCAACCGATCTTACGGCACACCGCACCGCGACCTGTATGGGCGTCAAAAGGAGGGCGTGGACACCTGATTGGACGCACCAAGGGGGGCAGGAACACTGTCGTCTGTGACAGTCATGGCCACCGGATCAGCTTCTTCGTCACTGCGGGACAGGTCAGCGACTACACCAGTGCGTGAGCATTACTGAGCAGCTTGCCGAGCGTAGACTGGCTACTTGGGGACCGTGGCCACGACGCCGACTGGTTCAGTGAGGCCCTGCATCCTCGGTCGAAACTCTTGGGCCAAAACTGCGCGATATGACAAGCGAAAGTATAAGCGACGCAATCGTATCGAGATCATGTTTGGCCGATTGAAAGACTGGCGGCGGGTTTCAACTCGATACAACCACTGTCCCAAGGCCTTCCTCTCCAAAATCGCCCTCGCGGCTACCATCATCCGTTGGGTGTGAGGCCCGAATTTAAGGGGTTTTTTGCAAGCCTGATGCGTTTTGGAAGAGTTAGCTCGTTGGACTCTTGACGTCATTTTCTTCTAGCAAACCGGCGCACCAAATACTGCAATGTGCCATGGTGGTGTGTTGGACTTCAAAGAAAGGCGGCCTGCCTCCAAGTAGCCTGTGTCAAGTGCAAGGGGCGGGCCGCACACTCTCGTGTCGCGGCCCCATGGCTTTTATCAAGACGCTTGGAGGGTCTTTGGGTTCAATGCCAATCGTCGTGACACTCCCAAGTCGCACCCGCTTGTTTCTGCATCTCGATCATAGACATGTCGGAAAAAACAGCCTGCTTGTAGGAGCCTGAAATCGCGTCAGGCGCATTGTCGCTTGAGAAAATCATTTCCCCGGCGGGCGCAAGGCCAGTCTCTGTGGCATCCATAACGGATCTTTCGTCGCTGATCTCGACGTCAGAGACCTTTTCACCTGCTTCTTGCAAGAAGACAAACCTGTCTGCTCCACCATCCTCGCCGCGTGTGTCCAGGCCTCGACCACCATTGCTTTCATCAGCTCCGTCGCTGTCCAGACCAATCACAATGTTGGGGGCATCGTCTTGCCCGATTGTTCTAATGGACGTGCCAGACCCGGCACCAAGCTCAAGCCAAACTTCATCTGTGTTGTAGTCCACCGTGATAGTGGCGCCGCGTCCGCCCAGACCTGTCACATCGAAGCTGCCCAAGCTACCGACAATCTCATCCGCGCTCATGAGCATGTACGTGCCATTGTCAATATAAGCTTGAGTCAGATCCACGGTCAGGTCCAGGTCGCCCAATTCGATGCGGGAAGTCACATTCGGGTTGTCTCCAAACGCGCCAGATCGGAATTCAGCGATACGGCCCAGACCCGATGCGTCGCTGGCAATCGTCAAATCAGCCCCCGCATCAAAGCGGATCACACCCAGATCGCCATCGTCGTCGTCAAAGCCGACCAACGCGTCCGCACCATCGATCACAAGTTCACCGTTCCCGCCAACCGTGTAAATTCCGCCGTCAGCACTCAGGATTGCCTGGCCACTTTCGATAACAAGGTCGACATTGCCGCTAACCAAACCCGTATTGGCAAATCGCCCGCCATCTTGTGTGACGCTCAGGACGCCTTGGCTTGAATAACCTCCCAGCCAGACTTGACCGGCGGCGGTAATGTCAATCTCGGCACCCGATGCACCGGATGTGGCCTGCCCGGTAACCGTCAGCCGACCGCTTGAAACCTCAAGACGACCATTGTCACCCATGTCGAGCGCAGAAATGGTTTGAGTGCCGCCATAGATCACGAGATTACCGCCAAGATCTACACTGTCGCCCGCAACGCTTCCCGCGATGTCGCCGCTGTCCCAATTAAGGCGGTTGTCCCAACGCACACCATCGCCTCGTTCATCAGGGATAAAACGCACCTCGCGGGCGTCGGCGCGGTTGTCCGGAAGAATACCAAAGGCCGCCTGGAAAAAGGCATTGAGTTCGTCTGCGGTGACTTCGTTGACCTGGATCCATTGTACTAGGTCATCGGTGGTCGCATTGGGGTCGTTGAGGAGCATGCGAGCCAAGTTATTCATGGTAGTCTGATCCAGAACATCTCGATCAAGGCCATCCACGTTTCGCTCATGAGACTCTTCGCGGTCATACAGGACGTCTTCGCCACTGAACCAATTGTAGACGACGGTGTCGTCAAAGAACGCAGCCCGCTGATTGTTCAGCCCACCGTTGTTGTAAAAGTGGCTGTCGAGTTCCCAAGGGGCTTCAGGATCGGTCAAATGGGCCACGATGTTTCCGATCAGGGCCGTTTGATATCCTTGATTGTCGATCCCCAATGACAAGGCACCCGCCGTTACCGCGTCGCGATACCCTGCATCCGTCACCACGTTGCCTTGGACGAGGGAGTAGTGCCCGATTGGTCCACCGTCGCCGCCACCGAGCACATTGAGCATGGCATTGTTGTCAAAGAACAGGTTGTCTTCGACGAAGCCACCGGTTCGAATTTGAGCGCCAAAGGATGCGGCCTGACCCATGATGTTGTCACGGAAAGTGACATCAAGGTTGTCATTCTGAACGTACACGGCGTGGCTGAACATGCCGGGCGCTTGCGGAGAGTCCGCACTGCGGTCGTATGCGTAGCCGTCTTCCCAGCCAATCTCGGTAAAGCGCGTGCCTTCGATCAAAAGGCCGACGCCACCTTGGGCATAGATGCCTTGAACCCGGTCATCGAATGCGTGCCAGGTACCACCGTGCACTGGTTCGTCAGGGTTCAGGTTATAGAAGTTGGAGTCGCGCAGAGTGAAGCTGTCAACATTCTGCACAACAAGCGCGCCTTCCTCGGTGCCGGTGACGGAATCGAAGATCACGTTGTTGCTTTGATCGCCAGGACCAGCCACCAGAACAGTATCCACGAAGTGCAGATCGTGGACGACTATATTGCTGAAATCATTGGCGATAAAGTAAATGTCGCCCTCTATGACCGGCTGTGCGCCTTCGCCATAGGAAGTGATAACGATAGGGTGCAGCGGGCTTTCGCCCTGCATGCCGCGGGTAGAGATGTCTTCACCGCGCGATTGATAGGTATACCCGGCCTCGAAACGCAGCCAGTTGGACGATGGCTCGGACCCTGTGCCGACCAGTTCCCCCCAAAGCATCATGGCGGCATCCATGTCCAACGCCGTATCCGCGCTCGACCCGTATTGGGGGTTGTCTGCCAGCCATTGTGCGTTGATCTGCCATGTCTGCAGCCCTTCTGCAGAAGCAATGTCGGCAATACTCAGAGCGTCGGATGACCCGGTGACATAAACTTCGCGGTGGTTGTCGCCTGTTTCGATGACCAATTCACTGTCATCATCAGTTTCCAGCATGTAGTGGTTGGCGCCGGTTGCCCAACCGGCGGCTTGACTGCCCTGCACAACATTCATCGAGATCGTCTGCTGCGAGGTTGCGCCACTTGCATCGGTCACCTCGATAGTAAAATCGAGGGAACCGGTGTAATCCGTTTCGGTCATCACCAGCGCCAGAGAATTGTCTGGATTGACCGTCAGCCGACCGTGGTCGGGACTATCAATGATTGAAATCGACTGTGCTGTGTCGAAGTTCTCTGGTTGCAATGTTGTAGTGCGGCCGCCAGAGATTTCAGCGGTCGTTTGCGTTGTAACTGTCAGCGGCATCGGTGCCTCTTTTCGTATCCAAGCCAATCCCTTAGCGACCGGCAAAAGTGTCCCGGGGGCTTGCAAAGGCAAACCCCGATTTCCTGCACACCGCGTCGGCATCAGCCGGCGATGCGCTGTTTTCTGTCAGATACTGCTCTGACCCTACGTTAACCGTTACTACTCAAACGTGCTTTTTTTAGTTCGAGATTGTGGCTGTAATACGGCACTGAATGGTCCGGGCAAGTCGACGTTGCCTCACGACGGATGAAGTCGCACAGTTTCGGCGAGGTTTTGCTAGTTAGTGGGCCTCAAGGCCGAATTCTGCCGCAATTCAGGTCGAATCCGTATCCGTATGGCGCGGATTTTCGCCCAACTTTCCTGCGATCAGGTTGGCGAGCTGCGCGGCTTCTTGTGCTACGTCGAAGTCGGCAGCGACCACGGAAGGGCCAGCTGCACCCATACGCGCGCGCAGAGCGCTGTCGACAATGATGGTTTCTAAATGGCGGCGAAGGGTCTGGACGTCTCCCGGTGGGGCGATAAGCCCAGTTTCCCCGTGCCGGACCAGCTCGCCAACTCCGGCCACTTGAGTGGTCACCACCGGGCGTGCGCTTGCAAGGGCCTCCATCAGGATCACGGGCAGACCTTCGGAGAAACTGGGCAAGACCAGTACATCATGATCTGCAAGCGCCTGTGCGACGCCAGCCTGATCCAGATAACCGGTAAAGCGAACACGATCACCGAACCGTGCTGCGGCGACTTCCAGTTTGGCCCGATCCTGACCGTCACCCACCATTGTCAGCGTTACACCTGTATGGGTAGGCATCAGATCGTCCAACGCCTCGAACAGCACGTGGACCCCTTTTTCGGGATCAAGGCGTCCAACAAAAAGCAGACGACACCCATCTGCGTTCTGTGGCAAGGCAGGAGCATCGGCATAGAGGGTGGGATCCACACCGCAATGGATGATGCGGAACCGATCCCAGTGGGTCTGATCAACAAATAGCATCAGTTGCGAACGTGCAAAGTGACTGATCACGGCGACAAACGCAGCATTCTCGGCCTTTGCACCCAACTTAAGTCCTTCGGGTTCAAAGAGGTCAACAGGACCATGCAGGGTGAACGAGTAGGGCACGCCGGTCAGCTCTTTGGTCAGCAGGGCGACCATGGTGCCGTTGGTGGCAAAGTGGCTGTGGATATGGCCGATGCCCTTCTGGTCAACGAAATCAGCCATAAGCGTTGCTTCCAGAAAATAGATCATCTGGTAGAGCATCGACTTCAGGCCAGGATTGCGCAGGCGCCACGCGGTGCGCAAAGCAGTAAAATAACGCGCTGGTTCTTTAAAGAGCCGCAGTTGCGCTTGGAGAAGCCTCAAGGGGTTCTTAGCCTCGCGCAGTAGATAATGGGTCGAGGCTGCTGCTGCACGCCCCTCTGCGCCGCTATGCTGGCTTTCCGCGGTTTCGCGCACGGACACCGTATGAATTTCAGCGCCCAAGTCCCGCAAGGCTGCGATTTCCCGCTCGATGAACGTTAGTGAAACGAGCGGATAAAGCCCGGTCAGATATGCAATACGGGGCAAGGCAAGGGCCTTCGATGCCATGGCGTGATCCTTCAATGGCACGATGCGCTCTGCTTAGTTCCACCCAAACCGCTTTTCCAATCCCAGGAAGAGCGTATTGGCGTCGCGATCGGCACTGCCTGTCTCAATGATGCGAACGGTAGAAAACTGCCCCACTAAATCCCAGTCCTGAGCCAAGTCGTGTCGATAAGTCAGATCAAGCCCGACGCGGCGCGTGTCGCTTGCCCCGACACCTTCTTCATCAGCATCGCGGAGGGAAAACAACACGTCCAGACTGCTTCGGGATGTGAGCTGCTGGTTCAGGTTGAGACTGAGGACCGAATTGATCGTTTCCACGTTGTCACGCGTAGTCGTGGGCGTCTGAGAGAGGTCGGCCGTGAATGTGGCGCGCGGCATCTCGTATTCCCAGTTCAAACCAAAAAGAGGCCGGGTGCCAAGTTCGTCGGCACGAGACAGGCCAATCGAATAGCCGAAGCCGCCGCGCGGCAGCTCAAGCGTACGCTGAAATTGCAAAGTCGTACGCCGACCGTTGGCATCAATGGGGCTGTCTAAAACCAATCCGGCCGTGCCATTGGGACGGGTCCAGGTGAGTTCGCCATCGGCGAAGATACCGTCAGTACGGGTTGTCGTGGTGCCAGATTGCTCAGTCTCTTGCCACCCCATGGCGAAGCGTCCTGCAAGGGTTGATGTAATGTCGGAGCGCAGTTCACCGCCCAACCGAACCGACTGTGTATCAAGGGCACCAGCCCCTTTCTCATCAAAATCAGACAGGCTGCCGATGAGGCCCACAGTTGTTGTCTGATCCATGGCAGCTGTAACCGAAAAACTCAGATCGGTCACATCTGCATCCAAAAGAGAGGGGTCGTCCGTATCTTCATAGGTTATGCTGGTTTGCGACAGGCGGTAACTGGCGCCCAACGGGCTCTCAATTCCAAAGGCACCTTCCAGCTCGAACCGGGTACTGCGGCGGTTGCCGCCGTCGAAGGTGTCAAAATCTACGCTTTCCGCGCTCTCGCCCGTTGCAAAACTTGTGCTGTCCAGCTCAGCATTTTCCAAGGTCACGCCAAGCCCGATGCGTGACCGTCCGACATCCCGGTCCCAACGAAGCCGCGCGTCCGAGTTTTCCACCGTCTCATCGGTGTCCTCACCAAAAACCAGATCGCCGCCTAGTCCTAAGGTAAACGTATCGATGGATGTGCGCCGTTCGAGTGAGAAATCCAGACGTGTACGGCTGATCAGACGGCTGTCTCCGGTGACACCCAAGTCAGGATTGTCGGACCATTCCAAGCCACTGCGAAGATCGAGAAACATACGTTGAGCGCTCTCAGGCAGCTCCTGGGCCTGGCCGGCAAACGCCAGCGCACAAACACCAATGGAACCCGTCCCTACAAGGCGCACCCAATATCGTGCTTCGCCTCTATCAGCCTGTTCGCGGGAGTTATTCGAACAAGCGCCTTTCTGGTACAAGAATAACATCCCCGTCCTTCAGCACGATATCGTTGCTCAATGCAGCCCCTTCGGCTAGGGCTTTGTAGTTGATTTTCCGGACCGTTTGGATGCCCGTTTTATGATCTGTGCGGCGCAATTGAAGGCGTTTGACAGCAGCGAACCGTGTCATACCGCCACCCATGGACAGCGCTTGCAAAATGGTGGTTCCGGGAGGCATTTCTGCCAGACCCGGCGTATTGAATTCACCCAGTAGATAGACGTTGATCGTCTGTGGCTCGAGCGGCTCGCGCTCTTCCGGTACCACAAATACGAAAACATTTGGTTCGGTCGCAAAGTTACTGGAGATAGCGATGCGAATATTGCGCTCAATCTGAGCGATGGTCAGCCCCGCTGCGCGCAGGGTTCCTGCAAAGGGGAATGTGAAGCGGCCATCCGGCAGCACCCGAACTGATCTGTCCAGGCTCGGATCCTCGAGCACCTGAATTTCCAGCGTATCGCCCGTATGCACACGATAGTTGCTTTGCGCGTCGGCCGCGGACAAAGTGCTAAATACGATGGCCAGCGCCAGCGAAATGAATAAAATGATGCGCGTCACAGGTTGGTTCCCGGTTCGGACCATGCTCGTTACCCAATGTCGTAGGGCCAGATTCTCATTCTGAAAAGCATGTTTGCTCTCAATAATGGAATTTCTTGGATATATGTTCTCTATTTAACACGCTGGATCAGGCCTGAACCGGTGCTTTGTAAAGTGCTGTGGGGTCAGAAACGGGTGTCTTAAGCTGCAACGCGATAGTCGCGCGACACATGCTATATCGCATGTCCGAGGGTTTCTCTTGCTGGATCGTTCTTGTCTGGGGCGCCCTTCTCAGCGAAGAACTTAACGTACAAGGTGACTGGTTTCGCGGCGCGGTGCCCCGCAAAGCTCATGTTGTGGCCATAAAACTGACCAATAACAGTTGCATGGCCGTGCGAATGGCAGATACGTATACTAAGTCAACAGCGCTCTATTTTATGCGTATATTTTATTTGAATTTTGAACAAAGAGATAAGGCAAGGTTTTGAAAAAACTCAAGGTTGCCGTTGTTGGACTGGGCAAGATGGGTCTGAGCCATTTTTCCATGGTCAATGCACACCCGGACGTGGAGTCGGTTGCCTGTGATGGGGCAGGCTTCATGGTTGATGTGCTTGGCAAGAACATCCAAACGCCCATCTACAAGGACTTTGACGCAATGCTGGCGCAAGAGCCGCTGGACGCGGTGGTGATTGCTACGCCGTCGCGCCTGCACGCGCCCATGGCCAAGGCAGCATTGGACAAGGGTCTGCATGTTTTTTGTGAAAAACCATTTTGTCTGAATTGGGCGGACAGCCAGCGCCTGACAGACTTGGCAAGGGACAAGGGGCGCGTCGCTCAAGTGGGCTATCATTATCGCTACGTCGGTGCCTTTGGCGAGATGAAGCGCTTGATCGAGGCGGGCGCCATCGGTCGCATCACCCACGTGTTGGCAGAGGCCTATGGCCCGGTTGTCCTGCGTTCGAAGAAGGCAACTTGGCGCACCGAGAAATCCGAAGGCGGCGGCTGTCTCTATGACTACGCCGCACATCCCCTGAACCTTTTGAACTGGTTTTTTGGCGCACCGGATCAGGTGATCGGGTCCCATCTGGGGCAGGTCTTTTCAGAAGGAACCGACGACGAGGTCTTTTCAACCCTGCGCTGGAACGACGGACCGACGGCACAACTGTCGGTGAATTGGTCCGATGAAAGCCATCGCAAAATGTCCACCAAGATCAGTCTGATCGGCACCAATGGGCGCCTGTATGCGGATCGGCAGGAATGCCAGGCCTATCTGCGTAAACCCGTAGATGGGCTGGAAGGCTACGGCGCGGGTTGGACTGTGAAATACACCACCGAGTTGACTGAAGATCGTTGGTTCTATTTGCGCGGAGAAGAATACTCCGCCCAGATCGATGAGTTTGTCGGCGCCATACAGGCAGGTGAAACAGTGGCCCGCGAAAATGATTTTGCTTCGGCCACGCAAACAGACAAAACCATGGCGATGATCATTGAAAACTCCGAGACCGGCATGCCCGTGGGCGAAGCGCGCGCAGCTGCGCCTCAGGCGGTGAAGAAACGCAGCTGGTTCGGGAGGTAGCGCAATGGATAAACTTTTGTTTGGCGACAACCAGTTTTTCGGCATCAACCACATGTCCGAAGAAAAGGCCCGTGCCCAGGCCATGCGGTTTCAAAAGACCGACGCGATCATGGAAGTGCTGGACACTGCCTATGAATCCGGCATCCACACGTTCATGTGCACGACCCACGACCGCATTGCAGAAGTTGCAGCACGGGTCAAAGCGGACCCGGTGAAGTACGACAAGTTTCAGTTCTATCCCTGCATGCCTTACGCTCATAAATACGCCAATGCAGTGACCGAGCATGGAATGGTAGGTGCCCTAAGAGAGTTCATGCCCAAAGACGGTCTTCTGTCCACTGCACTTGCGGGCGGCAAGGCACTGGCAACGAAAGAAGTTGACGGCATCTCGAAGGTGTTGATCGACATGGAGATGAAGATGTTCGAGGGCACGAAAGCTCCTGTGGTCTTTATCCAGAACGTTTTTACCGATCTGCTGCTTGGAATGGGCTTCACCCGAGCCTTCAAGATTTTTGATGATCATGTGCGGGAAAGCTGGGGGGTGGAACCGGCTTACATCACCATGAACATGCCCGCCCTTTTGGATGCGTTGGAAAAAGAAGGGATCGAACAACCGATCATATGTTCCAACATCAACAAGATCGGTTTTCGCATGTCGGGGGGATTTGACGCCTATCTCGACGCTCTGAAATCGGGGCGGGTGCGCGCGGTAGCCATGTCGGTCTATGCGTCTGGCGCAATCCCTGCAGATGAAGCGATCCACTGGATTTCCGAACTGCCTGGCGTCGAAAGCATTGTCTTTGGCGCATCTTCCGCTGGTAACATCCGTGGCACGAAAGAATTGGTGGATCAGTACATGGGCGAGGCAGTGTGATGGCGGACGGGCGCAGCATGGATACAAACCAGGGCCTTGGACAGATGAAACGCGTACCGATGCTGAATGCGTGGGTGCATGATGTTTCCATGGACGATCTGGTCGAGCAGTTTCGCGAGGGGGTCATGCTGACCTTGCATGTGGACATGATCATGAAGCTACAGCAAGATCGTGAATTCTATGATCTGCTGGATCAGTTCGACGTGATTACGTGCGACAGTCAGATCATGTATTTTGCGACGAAGTGGCTGGGCACACCCGTTGGCGAGCGGGTGTCTGGCTCGGACTATTTTCCGAAATTTTACACGCGCTACGCCGATGACCCGTCGATGACCGTGTTCCTCTGCGGCGGCAAACCGGGCATTGCCGAGCTGGCCGCCAAGAACGTCAATGAAAAGGTGGGACGCGAGATGATCGTGGGCACTGACAGCCCGTCCTTTGCCTTTGACGAGGATCCGGCAGAGATCGACCGCATGATCGCCGCCATCAATGACAGCGGTGCCACGGTGTGCCTGGTGGGTCTGGCTGGGGCGCGGCAGGAGAAATTCATAATGAAGTATCGTGATCGCATGCCCGGCGTGAAACTGTGGCTGCCGCTTGGCGGCACGATCGATTATGAAAGCGGCACATTCGCCCGCCCGCCCGTCTGGATCACGGAATGGGGGTTTGAATGGCTATACCGCTTGTTAAAGGAACCCCGCGCCCGCTTTCACCGCTACGTGGTGCACGAGCCGCCCTTCTTGTGGGCGGTCCTGAAGCAAAAGCTGGGACGCTACCGGGATCCGTTCAAGAATACATAGAAGCGACAGACCCGGTCACATCACATTAAAGAAAAGCATTGGGACAGTGTAATGAAGAAACTTATAGGCAGCTTTTTGGTATCTCCGGAATTCCAGCGTTCCCTGCTGGCGTTACCGGTCCGCGCCATGGTGCGCGCAACAGACGGTTTCATGAAGTATTCGACCGCGTTCAAGATGGATATGCAGATCGTGGAGCGGCCGCACTATTCTTACTGCATGCTCAAGGCGGCGGAGCTGGCCGTGCGACTGGGACACGACCGAATTTCGGCGATCGAATTTGGCGTCGCGGGCGGCAACGGCTTGGTCTACATGTGCGCATTCGCCGAAGAAGTGAAAAAAATGACCGGGGTCACGGTCGACTGCTATGGGTTTGATACTGGCGAAGGCATGCCAGACCCCGAAGGCGAGGCCGACTTGCCCTATTGGTTCGCAGCCGCGCAGTACCGGATGGATGTGCCAGCGCTCAAGGCGCGTGTCCCACAAGCCAAGCTGGTGTTGGGCAACATCCGGGACAGCATCGACGGGTTCATCGAAGAGTATAACCCAGCACCGATCGGTGCGATCTTTAACGACACCGATTACTGGTCATCGACCCGGGAAAGCTTCCGGCTTTACGACAAGATCAAGTCACATCCTGATGCCTTCCTGCCGCGCCAGTTCATGTATTTTGACGACGTGCTTGGCTCCGAAACCGAGATGTATGGCCCCCACAACGGTCAGATCCTTGCGATCAACGAATTCAACGCGCAACAGGATGCGGTGAAAATTCATCGGAACCAGAACCTGCTGAGCTTTGATCACTTGGCCTACCGGTTCCAGATTTACTACGCACACCTGTTCGAGCATCCGACGTACAACACTTACGTGGGCGGCGAGCGGCAGGAACACCTGCAGGACCTGCTCAAGTTGAAAGCGGCGGGTTAAGGGAAAGCTGCTTTGGCGAAAGGAATTGCATGATGTCTTTTCCAGTGTACTCAACTCCAGAGGACAGAGCATGATTACCCCTGTTTTACTCTGCGGCGGCTCCGGTACGCGCCTTTGGCCGCTGAGCCGCAAGTCTTATCCCAAGCAATTTGCTGCAATTCTGGGTGAGGAGACCTTGTTTCAGGCCTCGGCTCGGCGTCTTTCTGGCCCGAAATTTGCAGCACCCATCGCGGTCACGGCCTCGGATTTTCGCTTTATCGTGACCGAGCAGATGCACGAAATCGGTATTGACCCCGGCGCGATCTTAATTGAGCCCGAGGGTCGCAACACCGCGCCCGCCATTCTGGCTGCGGCCTTCCATGTGGCGGCAAACGATCCAGCTGCGTTGATGTTGGTGGCGCCTTCGGACCATGTTGTTCCGGATGCGGATGCATTTCGCAAGGCTGTAGAAATCGGTTCTGGTCCTGCGCAAAATGGGCAACTGGTGACCTTTGGCATTACACCGACACATCCAGAGACCGGGTACGGGTATCTGGAGTTGGCCTCAATTCCAGAGGGAGACACGCCGGTTTCGCTCACCCGATTTGTAGAAAAGCCTGACGCCGAACGTGCGACTGCAATGGTCGCGGGCGGCCGGCATCTTTGGAACAGCGGGATTTTTCTGTTTCGCGCCTCCGATATCATTGCCGCGTTCGAAGCGCATGCGCCCTCGCTCATTGCGCCTGTGCGCGAAGCCTGTGAAATGGCGCAGCCTGATCTTGGTTTTTTGCGCCTCGCACCCGAGCCTTGGGCGAAGGCCGAGGAGATCTCGATCGACTATGCCGTCATGGAACGCGCTGACAATCTGAGTGTTGTCCCGTTTCAAGCTGGCTGGTCCGATCTGGGTGGTTGGGACGCTGTGTGGCGCGAAACAGATCCTGATGCGGACGGCGTGGCCTTGTCGATTGGTGCCACAGCCATCGACTGCCACGACACGCTTTTGCGCTCCGAAGTCGAAACGCTCGAACTTGTGGGCATCGGCCTCGACAACATCGTCGCTGTGGCAATGCCGGATGCGGTACTTGTTGCCGACAAATCCCGGGCCCAAGATGTGAAGGAGGCCGTGGTTGCCTTGAAGGCAAAACAAGCCTTACAGGCGACAACTTTCCCAAAAGACCACCGCCCTTGGGGCTGGTTCGAAAGCCTTGTCATCGGCCAGCGCTTTCAAGTCAAACGCATCCATGTCCATCCCGGCGCCGCCTTGAGCCTACAAAGCCACCATCACCGGTCCGAACATTGGATTGTCGTCGAAGGAACCGCCAAGGTGACAATCAATGACGACGTCAAGTTGGTGAGCGAGAACCAGTCTGTTTACATTCCCCTTGGCGCCAAGCACCGTATGGAAAACCCAGGCAAAGTACCTATGGTGCTGATTGAGGTGCAAACAGGCAGTTACTTGGGGGAAGACGATATCATCCGTTACGAAGACGTTTATGCGCGTGGGTGAGCCGTCCACGCGCTTGCCGTCTGATGCAAGCCGCATGAATGGCATAATCCAGATCATATGAGGCTCAGCTAAGCGGGCTTTACCGCGCCAAATCCAATTTGCTATTTGTACAGTACGACATCCAATAAATGGGGCTGTCACAGGCTACGAACGCGCTTAGATGTGCAATAAATCGCACCACCAAGCACCCAACATATGTTTCAAGGCCCTGGCTTCAGTGTGGGAAACCATCGGGAAGTCCAGTAGAGCTTCGTCGACAATGAAGGCTTCTCAGAATGTGAAGGTTTCAATTGGGCTGCGGCACATCTGAAAACAACAGCCCGCGGCGTCATGCGATCAATTCTCGGCAAGTGTGGCGCCACATCTAGTCAGATAAAATGAGCCACGGAATGACATTTGATGAACTGCACCTCCCAAACCGTCCGGGTACAAAAATTTGTCTCGCCCGCGAATTCGGAAAGTTATACTATTATGAGCATTGATTAAAGTTGTAGTGATTAGGAATGATTGTGCCTCACGACCCGTTGTATGTCACGCGTCCAACCTTACCGCCGCGCGATGATATTGAGGATCTTTTGAAGGAGATTTGGGACAGCCGCTTTTTGACCAATCGCGGCCCCCTACTGCAGCGTTTTGAAACCGAACTCGAACGTTATCTGGATGTGCCGCATGTCTCCATTGTGGCGAATGCCACATTGGGTTGCATGGTTGCGCTGCGTAGCTTGGGCATTGATCAAGGCGAGGTTATTACCCCGGCCTTTTCATTTGTGGCAACGGCACATGCGGCCCGCTGGGTCGGCTTCGACATCGTCTTTGCTGACATCGATCCTGTAACGCTGAATCTGGATCCCAAAGATGTCGAACGGCGCATCACACCACGCACCCGCGCCATTTTCCCGGTACATTGCTATGCCAACCCTTGTGATGTCGAAGCTTTGGCCGAAATTGGGGCACGCCACAATATCCCCGTGATATATGACGGAGCGCACTGCTTCGGAGCTGTTGACGAAGGCGGTAGCTTGCTACGTCATGGCGATCTTTCAGTCGTCAGCTTTCATGCCACCAAGGTCTTCAGCACTTTTGAAGGTGGCGCCATCATCTCGCATGATGCCAAAACCAAGCAGTTGATCGACCGACTGTGTAACTATGGCATCGTAGATGAAACACAAATTGAAACATTGGGGCTCAATGCCAAAATGAGCGAGCTCCATGCCGCTCTCGGCTTGGCGCAATTGCCCTACGTGGCCAGTGACATTGAGAAAAGAGCCAAGGTTTCGCAGAGGTATTGGGATCAGATGTCAAAGGTTCCAGGCGTTACCTGCGTTTGTCCGCCCAATCGCGCCGGTCTAAACTACTATTCCTTTCCCATCCTTGTGGGGCAGCAGTACCCGATGTCGCGGGATATGCTGTATCAGAAGCTGCAAGACGTAGGCGTCCACGCGCGGAAGTATTTCTATCCCTTGCTGGCAGATCTACCGATGTATTCCGACGTGTCGTCCGGCGGTTTGGACAACGCACGGCGAGCGTCAGAGCAAGTGCTGTGTCTGCCGCTCTACCCTGACTTGGCGTCGACAGATCAGGACAGGATTATTGCCTGCATTTGCGATCCATGCGGCTGAATACGCCCTATCTGAAATGGGGTATCCAGCGACTGGTGGCGCGCCATGCCAAAGACTTGCTGTCACAAGCCAGTCACAGTTGGGAAATCTGCCCAGCAGAAACAGCACAAATTCCGCCTGCCATTTGCCTTGATGGGTCAATGGACCGGGTCACGAGGGTCTCGCCCTGGTGCGATTGGGAAAGACAGTGGCTTCTCGTCAAAGGCGGGCAAGCGGAACATGCCGCAACACGTGCGTACATGATCAAGGATGTGGACCTGCGCGATGCCTTTCTTTACCGCGGAGCGGCCAAGGCTCAACCCGGGTTTGGGGCAGGGCGCCTGTTTTCGAACCAAGCTGGTCACGTGCAAAAGCTCAAGTCGGCCCATATGATGTCGCAATGGGCCGGCAGTCACTATTTTGGCAGTTACATGCGTGATGAACTGCCTTTGGGCCTTTTGCCACCCGAAGGCGCGCCATGTATCACGGTTACCACCAACGCGTATGGGCATGAGGCCGGCTATCGCAAGATTCTGTCCCTGCCCAAACCGCCCCGTACAACTGCAGCTCGGATCAGCGAACTGACATTATATTCGGATTTTTCCCAGAACAGTTCGAAAGCAGCGCGCTATAGGGAACTGCGCCAAAGGGTACAGGATCATTTCAAAGGATCAGACTCAAAGACTCCGAAGGGGGTCTACCTCAAGCGTGGAACAACAGGGGAGCGGCGCGTGGTGGTGAACGAGGCCGCCTTGGAACAGCTCCTCACAAAGTTGGGCTTTGACATTGTCGAACCAGTAAAGCTGACTGCTGAAGAGATTGTGCAGCGTTTGCTCAATGCACCTGTCATCATTGGCGTTGAAGGAAGTCATCTGGCCCATACCATGTACACGTTGGCAGATAATGGAACACTTGTGGTTATCCAGCCACCGGATCGATTTGCGTTGCCCTATAAGGAGTTTGCCGACCGGCTGGAACTTGGGTTTGCCTTCGTGGTTGGACATCCGGCAGAAGATGGATTCACCGTCGATCTTGACGAGATGAAACGCATTTTGGACTTGGTGCCATGCGCGTGATCCCGCAACCAGAATTGATCTTACTGCCCAGCCTCGCCGCACATGAGGACAAGAATGGATCGCTCTTCCTCACCCAAAAGTACCTGGACGGTGTTGCAGAGTTTGAAAAACTCTGGCCCGGCAAAGTAACATCGTTGATCACCGTGGACAAAACGCCGAATTCCGAGATGGATTTGGTTGAAGTTGATCTGAATGTCTCGCCCCCAACACTGGAACGACGGCCGACGGCGGCCGAGGATTTGGTCCGCCGACTACAGAACGTAACGGCTGTGTTGGCGCACCTGGCGCCGCAGGAGGCTGAAACCGCCGAACTGTGCCACCAAATGCAGGTGCCGATCGTTTTCACCAGTGAATACACACCCAAAACAGAAGCGCAGATCGTGGATGCAACCACAACCAACCCAGTGTTGCGGGTGCGACGCAAGCTGTGGATTCGGCAGGCCGAAAAAACCCGCGTTCACATACTTCGCAACTACGCTGCGGGACTGCAATGCAGTGGAACGCCCACCTATGATCACTACAAAGCATTGGTTCCAGACGCCCATCTTTTCTTTGATAACCGTGTGCGCAATGCCCACGTCATATCAGAGGACGATCTGGCCGCCAAAGCGAAGCGGGTTAAAGAGGGTAATCCCTTGCGCCTGGTGTTCGGCGGACGTCTTGTCGCGATGAAAGGTGTCCAGGACCTTCCCAAGGTGGCCCGTGCGTTACGCGAATTGAACATCCCCTTCACACTGGACATTGTGGGTAGCGGGCCTCTGCAAGAGTCATTGCAAAACGAAGTCTCCGCCATGGGTGATCCGAGCATACGACTACGGCCCGCCATGGATTTCAGGACGGGTTGGGTTCCATTCCTGCGCGAGGAAGCAGATTTGTTCATTTGCTGCCACCCGCAAGGGGATCCATCCAGCACTTACCCAGAGGTCATGTCCTGCGGCACACCCATCGTCGGCTATGACAATGAAGCCTGGGCGGGTGTTTTGCGCAGGTCAGGTGCAGGTTGGAGCGTTCCTCTACAAGACAGCGATGCCTTGGCCAAAAAGGTTGCTGAGCTGCACGTAGCGCGGGATGAAGTTGCGCAGATGGCAGTGCTCTCCCGTGATTTTGCTTTGGAAAACTGTTTTGAGAGAACGGAAGTTCAACGCGCCAGACACTTGATGCAAATCGCCTTACCTGAGATGCAAACCGCTTCCAAATCCTGACCAACTTCACAGAGGCGTTCATCACTCGAATGCAGAGATTGTGGCAAACCTAGGAAAACGTAGTTAGCATTCTCAGAGTCGGCACTGCGCGTCACAGCATCAAAAAAGACTGGCACACAAAAGAAAAGGGCCAGCGTGGAGGCTGGCCCGAAGTCTTTCGAATTTTACGCAGTTCAGGTCGTGGCTGTCGCCGTGATGGTGCGCCGCCGACGCATAAGTGCCAAACCACCCAAACCGGTCAGGATCAATAGACCGCCAGCGGGCAACGGCACAGCCGATACCAGATCAAACGTGATGTTTTGCAGGCGGAAGTTGTCATTCCAGCTGTCGACGCCAAAGCCGATGATGGATCCCACCAACTCACCTTCGCCGAACGCGAAAGTGTAAGGGTTATTTGCGCCACCACCCAGATTATCTTCGTACACTACAGGTGTCGAAGGGACAGCCGTGTCTTCGTACACGCCGTAAGCAAACGTGTCGTCGTTGTCCCAAAACGAGAACGTAATGGATGTGATCTGGACTATCAGGTCACCAAAATCGAGGAGAGCGAATTCGTCGGGGCCCGCGCCATCGATTTGGCTGTTGTCCAGACATGAGTTCGCCCAGCGGCAATCATAAACACCGAGACCGCCATTATCGCCGGGACCATCCCAGCTGGACGTCCAGTAGTTTTCGGTATTCGTGATCGTGCCAAATCGGTTCACGCGAACGCCATCAACGGCCACGTCGACCGAGCCGTCTGTGCTTGTGTAGGTATTGGTTCCGCTCGTGTAATATTCATTAACGTCGAAATTGATTGTCGTCGCACTGGCGGTGGAACCAACAAATGCTAAAGCGACTGAAAACACGCACGCGCTCAATCTGTTACTCAGGTCAAAAATCATAACTTCTGTACCACTTCATAAAAACTGGACGCTTCTAACGTCGTCCAAACCGACTTATTAACCGATGTTTAACATGCTTTGCATCTCATGCGCAATCTTACAAATAGCTGATTAAGCATGACTTTTCTCTTTTTGGTTGAATCATCGGAGGCGAAAAGTGTGGGAAGCGTCGGCATTTCCTACCTGAGATTGTTAAATGCTACGCGCGGTTGTGAGCGAAGCATTGAGTTTCTGAGAGCTTCTGTGAACGCCCTCGGCCAATCGAATCAGTTTACTCCGTTGGTGATACGAAGCTGAGCAGCCCTGAAAATGCGCTGATTGAGACCGTCTTGCGTTGGAAGGATATGCACGATTGACGAACACATGCCCTGCACCTCCGGCCCCCGTGCTCGCCTATCTGCGCAGCCCTCTTGTCGTACAATCCGATTTGTGCCACCAAAACCAAGTATTTGGATTGAGTTTTTTGACTTGCACTGCCCGTGCGTTCCCCAAGCATTCAAAAGGTGGGTAAGAGATGGAACGCAAACACAGAGTTTTAGTGATTGCCGAAGCGGCCAATCCGGAATGGACGAGTGTGCCTTTGGTTGGCTGGTCGCTTGCATCAGCTTTGCGTGACGCCGTTGATGCTCATCTAGTTACCCAAGTGCGCAACCGGGATGCAATTGTGCGCGCAGGTTGGGAAGAAGGTATCGATTTCACCGCGATTGATACCGAAGCTTTGGCGCGCCCGATGTATGCCTTGTCCGAGAAAATTAAGCTGGGCTGGTCTGGAACGACAGCGATCGCAGCGGTGACATACCCTTACTTTGAGCGTTTGGTTTGGCAGAAGTTTGGGCAAGATATAATGGCGGGCAAGTATGATGTGGTTCACCGTGTCACGCCCTTGTCTCAATCAGCCAACAGTTCGCTGGCACCAAAATGTGCAAAGGCGGGTGTGCCCTTTGTGGTAGGTCCGTTGAATGGCGGCGTCCCTTGGCCAAAGGGATTTCAGCGTGAACGACGGCGCGAACGGGACTGGTTGTCTTATATTCGCTGGACATACCGGCTTGTCCCAGGACGCCGAGCAATGCTGAAGAGTGCCTCAGCGATCATCACTGGCTCTCAATCCACCTTGAGGGAGATCCCGTCAGCCCATCACCATAAATGTGTGCATTTGCCGGAAAATGCGATTGATCCGGCACGTTTCAACCAGACAGCAGAGCAACCGGGAACACTGCCGTTGCGGGCCTGTTTCATTGCCCGCATGGACCCTTGCAAAGGGACCGACATGCTTGTCGAAGCGGCCGCACCGCTATTGAAAGATGGGCGCATGACACTCGATATGATTGGCGATGGACCGATGATGCCAGAGGTGCGTGCACTGGTGGATCGATTGGGTGTTGCTGATGCAGTTACCTTTCATGGCTGGATTGACCACAAAACGGTCCAGGATATTGCGGCTAAGGCCGATCTTCTGACCTTCCCAAGTATCCGTGAATTTGGTGGTGGCGTCGTGCTGGAAGCCATGGCACTGGGTGTTGTTCCCGTTGTTGTCGACTATGGTGGGCCCGGCGAGTTGGTTGTCCCGGGAACAGGTTTCAAGGTGGCGATCGATGACCGGCCCGTTGTGATTGCGGCGCTTCAAGATCAACTTGAAGCCATTGCGGCTGACCCGACCGTACTGCCCAAATTGGGGCAAGCCGCGCAAGATCGGGCTCTGACGCACTTTACTTGGCCAGCCAAGGCCAAGCAGATCATCGAAGTTTATGATTGGGTACTGGGCCACCGTAAAAACAAGCCCGATCCACTCGCCGCGCGGGAAAGCGCGTGATGCCTGCATGACAAAGCCCCGGTTTTGCCGTAGTTCTATGCCACACTTGTCGTAAATGTACCGCATGACACTGTAATTCTAGCGGACCAAGTGATACAAAGACGCTCCTGCGCGAGATGATTTCCTGGTCGCATAAGGCTGATTTATTTAGGTAGACCATTGAAAACGGATTTGTACCTCAAACATTTCCAGTTTCGGGAGCGTCCATTCACGCTGTTGCCCGACCCCGATTTTATTTTCTGGTCGCGGGGGCACACACGTGCCTTTTCCGTCTTGGAATATGGGCTGATGACCCAAGCGCCGATCACCGTGTTGACCGGAGAAGTGGGCGCGGGAAAAACCACTTTGTTACAAGCGCTTATCTCGCAAGTTCATAGCGATGTAGTTGTTGGTTTGATTTCCAACGCCCAAGGGGGCAGAGGCGAGCTGCTGCGTTGGGTGCTGAACGCGTTCGATCAGCCTGCAGAACCGCAAGCTGACTATGTCGCGCTGTTCCAACAATTTGTGGATTTTGTGCTGGCTCAGTACGCGGCGGGATTATCGGTTCTGCTCATCATTGATGAGGCTCAGAACCTGTCGCCAGAGACACTCGAAGAGTTGCGAATGCTCACAAACATCAACTCGGGCAAGGATGAGCTTTTACAGCTGGTTCTTCTGGGACAACCCGAGTTGCGGGAGGTCATTGCACAGCCCGAGTTGCGTCAATTCGCACAACGTGTGTCGGTCAGCTATCATCTGGAGCCGATGGATCATGACACCAGTTGCAGCTACATACGCTCGCGTTTGCAGCATGTCGGCGGCACGGGCGAAGAGTTTACTGACGCAGCTATGACAGCGATACATCGCGTCAGCGGCGGAATTCCTAGAGAAATCAACAAGATATGCGATCTGTCCCTTGTTTACGCCGTTAGCGCGGAAACGACTGTCGTGGATGAGCGCTTGGTAGACGAACTTTTGGCAGACGGTGTTATCCTTACGGCGCCGGGACGTCCGTTTTTTTTGTCCAGCAGTAGATACGCCGTGGTGCCTGATGGTCTCCCGGGGGAGGCCGCGGAATGAACCTTCCGCTGCGCTTTTATTGGTCACTGTTGATGCGCCGGATGCCGGCTATGATGGCCCTTTTTCTGGTCTGCTCATGCCTTGCTGTTGTAACGGCATTTCAGTTGCCGCCTACCTTTGAATCGACCGCCCGCCTGCAAGTTGATCCGCCGCAAATCCCGGATGAGATGGTGGTCTCAATGGTTCAGACCGAAGCAGCTGAACAGTTGCAGCTTATTCAAGAACAGCTGATGACCCGCGCAAACCTCATCGAGATCGCGCAAAAGTATCAGGTGTTTGACAACATGAGCGCGTTGACCCCCGACAGAGTTGTGCAAGGCATGCGGGACAGCACTCGTATCTTTCGCAGCGGCGGGCGGGGTCAGGCCACGCTGATGTCGCTAACATTCGAGGCCTCAGACGGGCAAACTGCTGCCAACGTTGTAAACGACTACGTGACATTGGTTCTCGAGGCCAACAGCTCGTTCAGGCGCGAGCGCGCGGAAAACACGTTGTCCTTCTTTGAACAAGAGTCGGAACGGCTTGCGGCCGAGATAGACACGCAATCCAACCGCATCATCGAATTCAAGAACCAGAACGTGAATGCGTTGCCGGACGACCTGCTCTATCGGCAGGATCGTCAATCCACGTTGCAAGAGCGTGTGGGCCGATTGGAGCAAGACCGCGCTGCAATTGTCGGACAGCGTAGCGAAATGATCGCTGTATTCGAGGCTACAGGTCGGCTTGGCAATGATACCCGTCGAACACTTTCGCCCGAAGAGCTACGCGTGCAAGAATTGGACGTGCAGTTGGCAGAGGCGCTGACAATTTATTCAGAGTCAAACCCACGAGTTATCCAGCTGCGCGGGCAAATTGCACAGCTTGAACGTAGCATCGCAGGGGCCCAGCCCCGAGAAGGTGAAGAGGTTGAGGACACCGAGTTGTCTTTTCTGGATATCACCCTGGCTGAGATGGATCAGCGCATAGAACAGATCGACCTGGAAATCACACGGGTCAACGACGAGCTTGAGCGGCTGTCCCTCGCGATTGCGGCCACTGCCACCAATTCCATAACCCTGGAACGGCTGGACCGGGATCTGCAAAGCGCACGTGCCCGATACAACACTGTTCTGGAAAACCTGAACCAGGCGCGCATGGCAGAACGGATCGAGATTAACGCCCAAGGTCAACGGATCAGCCTGATTGAGGGCGCGAGCGTGCCGCAGGAACCCTCTGGACCTCCGCGCAAGCGGATTGCAGCTATGGGTGCCGCCATTGGCATGGGGCTGGCACTTGCGTATTTCGTGCTCCTTGAAATTCTCAATCAAAAGGTGCGCCACCCGGCAGAACTACAGGCGCGGTTTCAGATCATGCCGATTGGAGTCATTCCATATTTGGATAGCAGGGCGGAACGTTGGCGTCGCCGCAGCGTGCAGTTGGCAGTGTTGGCGGCCGTCATCGTGGGCGTACCAGCCGCTCTGTATTACGTGCATACCGAACTTGTGCCTCTGGAAATCATTGCAAACCGGGTTCTGGCCCAGTTGGGGCTGGCATGAGCAGAGAGTGTAGAGGGTAGCATCACATGGAAAAGCTTCAGGCAGCCCTCTCAAAGGCCCGCACCGCCCGTCAAAAGACCGGTGGCCCAGCCACTGCAGCCCCCGTCACTTCGCGGCGGCAGCAAGTGCCCAAGGGTTCTTTTGCAGATGATCCCACTCCGGCGTGGGAGGAACTACAGCGCGTGGATCTGGCCCCCGCTGTGCTGCGTCGCCATCGCATCGTTTCGCGTGAAGCAACATCCGATGCCACACCTTTTGATATTCTACGAACTAAGATCGTCCTACAGATGGAACAGAACGGTTGGACCCGGCTGGCCATTACATCGCCGGAACCTAACAGCGGCAAGACGACTTTGGCATGCAATCTGGCGCTCGGGTTGGGGCGACAATCAAGCATGCGCTCAATGCTCTTTGACTTCGACCTCGGATCGCCCGAGGTTCATTCATTCTTTGATCTCAAGATGCGATATGGCCTGCCAGAGGTGATTATTAGGAATGTGGATTTTGCCAAACAGGCTGTCCGCGTGACCGAGAATGTGGCGGTTTCCGTATCGCCTCATCCCGAACGAGACCCCACACGCTTTCTGATGATGGATCGAACCGTTGATCTTCTCGATGAGGTGCAACGCGAATACGCCCCCGACATCATGGTCTTTGACCTGCCTTCTGCTCTGTCATCGGACAAGGCTTTGGCCTTTTTGCAGCATGTTGATTGCGCCTTGATCGTCGCCCGTGCCGAGCAAACCCGCTTTCGTAACTTGGATCGTTGTGAAATGGAGGTTGCCGCCAACACCAATGTTCTAGGTGTTGCATTGAATGGTTGCCGCCGCAGCGCTCTGTCTGCCAATGACATCAATTAATGGGTCCTGCGACCGTCTACGCGGGTCTCAAGCATTTTTAGATTTTTAAGGTTTCAAATTCGTTATGTGTGGCATTACCGGGTTTTTGTTCTCCGGACAGGCAGAAGTCAAAGCGCGATCTGAACCGCACCTGCGGGCGATGATGGACGCTATCTCCCACCGTGGTCCAGACAGTCAGGGGCTTTGGATCGACCCCGAAGCCGGCGTTGGCCTTGGTCATTTGCGATTGGCCATCGTCGATCTTTCGTCGGCGGGACACCAGCCCATGGCATCTGCATGTGACCGATATCAAATTGTCTACAATGGTGAAATCTACAACCACGCGACCCTGAGGCGAGACTTGGAACAAGCGGGCCATGCACCGTCTTGGCGCGGCACTTCAGATACCGAGGTATTGCTTGCAGGTATCACGGCATGGGGCTTCGAAGATACGTTGGCCCGCGCCGAAGGCATGTTTGCCATCGCACTTTGGGATCGCAAGGATCGCTCTTTGACGTTGGCCCGAGATCGGCTTGGGGAAAAGCCGCTGTATTACGGCTGGCAGGGGGGTGTCTTCCTCTTTGGCTCCGAACTCAAGGCCCTGCGCGCCCATCCAGCTTTCCATGGCGAGGTGCGCCGCGATGCACTCACGGCAATGCTGCGCCATGGCCATGTCCCCGAAGATCTCACCATCTATTCTGGTGTGCAGAAGCTGCGGCCGGGCGAGATGGCGACATTGTCAAGTGCGCAACCGGATCCGCGGCGCTGGTTTTATTGGGACGGGGGGTCAGTGGCCTCCATGCCCAAAGGACCTGTACCGACGGACAAGGAGGCGATTGACCAACTTGAGGCCCTGCTCTTGGACGCGGTGGGCAACCAGATGGTGTCTGACGTGCCGCTTGGTGCCTTCCTATCGGGTGGCATTGATAGTTCGACCATAGTGGGCCTGATGCAGCACTTATCAGACCGACCCGTGCACACCTTTTCCATCGGATTTCATGAAGCGCGCTACAATGAGGCTGAGTTCGCCAAGGCAATTGCCCAGCACCTTGGCACTCACCACACCGAGCTTTACGTAGCCGACACCGATCTGCGCGACGTGATCCCGGCATTGCCTGCGATGTATGACGAACCTTTCGCCGACAGTTCACAAATCCCTACGCATTTGGTGGCCAAACTGGCCCGCGAACATGTAACGGTCGCTTTGTCGGGGGATGGAGGGGATGAGCTTTTTGGCGGCTATGATCGTTATCGCCAAGGCGCGGGATTTCTCAAAATTCTGCGCGCCCTGCCCCAGCCGTTGCGCAGCCTCGGCGCTGCAACCATCCGTTCGCTGCCCGCCAGTTTGCTGAACAAAGTGATGGAGCCGATCCGGCCTACACCGCAAGGCAAGGAACCCAATGGCCAGCGCATGCACCGCATTGCAAACTATGCGCGCAGCCGGAATGTCGATGAGTTACATCGCAAGATGGTGTCGGTCTGGCGCTTCCCTGAAGCCGCCGTGATCAATGGTAATAACCCTCCGTCGATCTTGGCTGACCACCTGCCGCCGCGGGGGGATCTTACCGACATCGAACGCATGATGCAGTTGGACATGCTGGCCTACATGCCGGACGACATCCTGACCAAGGTGGATCGCGCGACAATGTCGGTGGCGTTGGAAAGCCGGGCTCCTCTTCTGGATCACCGGGTGGCCGAGTTCATCTGGCCGCTGCCATTGAATATGAAAATCCGCGAAGGCAAATCCAAGTGGCTTTTGCGTCAGGTGCTTTATCGCCATGTGCCCAAAGATTTGATTGAACGGCCCAAGATGGGGTTCGAAGTGCCAATCGGCCTCTGGCTTCGCGGTGGTTTGCGCGACTGGGCCGAAGCGTTGATCACGCCTGACCGACTGAAACGCGAGGGTTTTCTGCAACCGGCATTGATCCGTCAGATGTGGGACCAGCATCAAAAGGGCAGTCACAATTGGGGTCTGCAGCTATGGAACGTACTTATGTTTCAAGCGTGGCTTGAAGAGTTCAGCCTTTCAGGCAACTAGGTGGGGCAGCGGGCAATGTTTCAACGTGTGTTAGGAGGCGACGGGTTGCGCGCTCGGCTGTTGCGCAGCACTGGCTGGACGTTCATCGGTTTCAGCTCCGCGCAAATTCTGCGCTTGGCGTCAAACCTCGTTCTGACAAGACTTCTATTTCCCGAAGCCTTTGGGCTCATGGCGATCATCACCGTTTTCCTGGTGGGTCTGACAATGTTGTCAGACATTGGAATCGCACCATCCATTCAACAAAGTCCCAAGGGTGACGACCCAGATTTCCTGAACACCGCATGGACGGTTCAGGCGATCCGTGGGGGGATCCTGTGGCTGGTGTGCTGTGGATTGGGGCCGTTGGCTGCATGGTTCTACGAAGACGACCGATTATCAATGATGCTGCCTGTGGCCGGGTTGAGCCTGTTGATCGCTGGGTTCAATCCGACACGGATCGACAGCGCCAGTCGCCACCTGATGGTCGGGCGTATGACGATTCTCGACATCATCTCGCAGTTTTTCAGTCTCTTGGTGATGCTACTGTTGGCGTGGACGCTGCGTTCGATCTGGGCGTTGGTGATCGGCAGTGTCACGGGTGCGATCATTCGCCTTTGCATTATGCATCTCTTTCTACCGGGTGCACCAAATCGGTTGCGCTGGGATTCCGAAGCCGCTTGGGACCTGATACATTTCGGGAAGTGGATTTTCCTAAGCACGCTCTGCGGCTTCTTGTTAACGCAAGGAGACAAGGCAATCCTCGGCAAATACATGACCTTGGAAAGCCTCGGTATCTATAACATCGGATACTTCCTCGCAAGCTTCCCCCAAGCGCTTGCGGCAATGGTGATGAGTCGAGTGATGATCCCGCTCCATCGTGAGTGCCCGCCCCATGAGACCCGCGAGAACTTCAACAAGGTACGCAAAATGCGTTTCATGATGACCGCAGCGGTATTCTCAATGCAGTTCACGGCAGCATTCTTAGGCATCTGGGTAGTGGATTTCCTGTATGATGACCGGTTCTTGGCTGCAGGTGGTGTCGTGGTTGCGATCGCTTGCATGGGCGTGCCTTACCTCATCGGGATGACCTATGACTTCGCCGCGCTGGGGCGCGGGGACTCCCGCGGTGTCTTTTTTCTGCTCTTGGCAAAGGCGTCGACCCAAGTCGCATTGTTCATCCTGGGGATGGAGTATTACGGGCTGCCAGGTGCGTTGATTGGTTTGTGGATGTCCCAAATCCTTGTACATCCACTGGTGGTGCGCCTTGCCTACAAACACGGCGCTTGGGACCCTTGGCACGATCTGTTTTTTGCGTTGGTCGCTGCTGGACTAACCAGCTTCATGCTCTGGTTCCATCGCGACGGGCTCGAGGTGCTCTGGGCCTTCTAAAGGCCCTTTTCGGCTTCCGCCCAAAAGGCCGTCCACCGTTTCTGCAAGGAAACAGTCATCCAGTTCTGTTCGTGTAGGCGGGCCGGCGCGAACAAAGCAAAATCCGTTTGGATAGTGTGCCGCGACAGTTTCCCGTCCGGCATGCCCCATGTCAGCATGTTCAAAGCGGTCAAAGCCCAGACATTCGCTAATTCCGGATCCGACAGGCGGGTCGAATGCGCGCCAAGATAGGCACGATAGGCGAACTCGTACTCTGACGGTGCGCGGCGCTGCAATCGCTTCAGGCGCGCGACAACTTGATGTGCAGGCCTACTCGGGATATGCCGCTGCAAGGTTGGGAGCCGCATGTTCATATCAGCAACACCGCCCCCTTCCCTTACACCGTGAAACATCTGGCCCATCTGGTAGTGAAAGTAAGCACGCGGGCCGTGCCAATAATGTTCAATCAAATCCCTGCATTCAGCAATCTCCAACACGTCATGGAGGGCAACGGAACCCGCCAGTTGTTCCGCTGTAAAGACCGACCCATGTTTGCGCAGGTCTTCAAGAATCGCGACCGCAGTTTGCATCAACGAGGCATGTTCCGGCATCAGTCCGTAAACCCCAGCATTATGCATTATCGTTTGTGAGGATATGGGTCGTCCGGCAACGCGGCCCCCACAGTTTTGGATCAGGGCTTTCCATTCTGGCCACTCGGCACTGTTTTCAAGCGGCCCTTCGCATGCATGCATAAGCGCCCGTTCAGGTCCAAAGCGTTCAAACAAATGCTTTGGATGGTTCATGAACACAGTATCGCTATCGATCATCGCGACAGGGGCAGCATACTTTTGCAAAGCATGGTGCATCGTATGAAGCTTGATCGCATGGTGATAGGTGCCTCGCATGCTCCAGTCCGCCATCATCTGGGGCGACAAGAGCAGCGAATCGACAGGTAGGTCTGGCCTTTGGTTGGCCTCATCCGACGCCAATACAATGCGGATGTCGGCGGGGTCGTCCTTGAGGTACTGCCAAGCTGAAAGAATGCTGTACGTCAATTCCAGATGATAGACGCGTTGATCGCCGTAAATCAGAAAAAGCAGAACTTTCAATTATGTTCCTGACCTGTGTGTCGCATATTCGGCGCCGGAAACTGTGACAAGAAACGTTCCGAGCAGGCAAGAAACCCGCTCGCGACCAAGTCTGTTGTACCAGAATAATGCTGATCTTCTACGCTTCGGATGGAAAAGTCGGAATCTTGAATGACATTCAAGCGCTTCTCACCTTCGCCATGTTGCCACGTGCCAAGCGCAACCTGCTGCCGTTCTCGACTTAGGAAAGGTCCAGCAAACTTGTAGTGGCGTACAAGAACGGCAAAGTCCGCGCAGGTTACACGACTGGCAAAGTGTGGATGCGGACGCAGATCAATCCCTGGCAGGTTCTTGACCAATGGATGAATGGTCAGACCACAGTCTTCGCCAAATATCTCACCCCGAATGCCGCCAAACTTGAGCTTGATGGCTGGGTTGGTCACATCATTCGAACTTAGGAACCACCAGACATCGACGTTTTCGCGGTCGTGGTATTCAAACTCGGTAATCCCGTACTCGCTGAACTGATCAAAGCGACGTACAGAGTCCTCATAACTCCAGGACTCGGTTTCCGCCAATGGGTCCGTTGCATACATGTCCAACCTTTGCGCGATAACACATGTCGTGCCGTGCGCATTGCAGTAAGCCGTATACTCAGTGATGTCGCGCCCCTCTCCGTGCGAAAGGTCCAGCAGTTCGTCGCTGTCCAGAAAAAGAAACCAGCCGCCACTGATGACCTCTCGAGCAATCTCGGCGCGCATGTCACATTCATATGCCGCGACCGGTAGCAAGTTGGAAATCACGGTAACACCAGGTTCCTGTGCCAAACGTTCCCGGGTGCCGTCATCGGAACCGTTGTCAATGAACAGGAACTTTTTGACCCCTATCTTTCGATGGTGGGACAACAGCGTGTCCAGATAATACATACCGTTCCTGATCAAGCAGACCATCGCCACGTCAGCCTCGCCCAACACGATCGATGGCGGACCCGAAAGGAGTTTGGAGGCTCGCTTGATCCGTGCTTTTTTCGCTTGTTGCGCATAAACGTAGCGCAGCTTGTCAATTACACGGCTTACAAAAGGCAAGATGCGTATCCACCTTGATACATGTTCGAAATATGCCCGTAGGCCTATAAGCAAGATAGCGCCGTCACAACCGGCATGTTGATTTGATCGCCAAAATTTCACTGAGTGATGCATATCCGAACATCTCAGACACGCTTCGGTACGGCCGCTTACATCGGATTTTCCTGTGTAGCTTTACGGATTGATTCGCTACTGATTCTCTTGCCATATTGGAAATTTCTGAAATTTTTCTGAAATTCACTCGGAAAAGATGAAGCCATTCTATCATCAGTTGAGGGTTTCTGATCGAGCAACAAACCTTTTCAGCGTTTACCACGTTATTGGGCGGATTCACGCTAATTTCACTTTGGCGGCAGGTTAACAAATGGTAAACACGTTACGTGTCGGCACATCTGCTCCCGTCACAAACAACATCGAATTTTCAAAAAGGCCTGACTTTTTTACTGGGCTGACTGTTTTTAACCAAGCCGGAAGGCTCTTGTTTATGACCATTCAATCACACGATTTTCAGAACGAAATCTCTGTTTTCTTCAGGGGGCGCTACAAGTCTCGCCTCGGTGGTTTCTACCACTCCTATGCGAAGCGCTCCCTGGACCTTTTCCTTGTTGTCCTTACAGCTCCTATCGTTGTCCCAATCATTTTGGTTATGGCTGCTTTGGTGGCTATGGACGGTGGCAAACCATTCTATTCACAGCTGCGTATTGGGCGGAATGGGCGTACCTTTCGCATCTGGAAGATCCGCACCATGACCATCGACGCCGATGCGCGCCTGGAAAGCTATCTTGCTGCCAACCCTGATGCTCGCGCAGAATGGGAAAGCACGCAAAAGCTGAAGGAAGACCCCCGGATTACCAAGGTGGGGCGCATCCTGCGCAAGACATCTCTTGATGAACTGCCGCAGCTATTGAACGTTTTCGTCGGGTCAATGTCGCTCATTGGACCCCGCCCAATGATGGTATGCCAAAAGGCACAGTATCCTGGTGTTGCCTACTACTGGCTACGGCCTGGCATTACTGGTTTCTGGCAGATTTCGGACCGCAACGACTGTGACTTTGCAGACCGTGCCCTGTACGATGACAAGTATGCACGAGCAGTGTCATTCGGCACCGATATGAACGTTCTGGCCAAGACAGTGTCGGTAGTGCTCAAAGCAACAGGCCATTGATCTGATCAAACTTTGATTTGCGTCGAGTGTGCTGCCGTAGGTGTGAATTGCCTACGGCAGATCGAACGATTAGAACGATACTTGGTTCAAGTATGGCTCGCCTGACGGGCTAGTTTTTTTCTGTTGTTTCGGGATTTCACCATGTGGCCTCTGCTCGCGCGCAACTTTGTTCTGGCCATAAGCCTGTGCCTGTCTCTCGCGGCCTGCGACACTGCTGAGGAGCGCGCAGAAAAGTATCTGGCCTCTGCGCTTGAATTGATCGACCAAGGCGACTTGGATCGGGCCGCTATCGAACTGCGCAACGTGTTCGAACTGATGGCCAACCATGTTGAAGCGCGCGAAACCATGGCGCAGCTCATGCTCGACAAAAACGACAAGAGCGCTGCTTATGGCCACTATCTGCGACTGGTCGAACAGGTGCCCGACCATGTCGAGGGGCGAACCATTCTGGCCGAAATTGCTTTTGAGGCGCGCAACTGGCAAGAATTCGTGCGCCATGCTGCACAAGCAGTGGCCCTTGCCCCCGATGCTCCACGTAGCCAGATCATTGACCTCGCCCTACGTTACCAAGAGGCGTTAGAGGCACGCGATGGGCCGGCCCGGGATGCATTGCGAGACAAAGCAGAACGCCTTGCCGCAGACAATCCTGACAGCGACGTGCTACAGCAGGTCCTTTTTGACGCCTACATGCGCGACAGGAAGCTGGATCGGGCCTTGGGTCAGTTGGATCGCATGATCGCGAGTAAGCCGGACAACCGGACACTTTACACCCAACGCCTTGGACTGCTGAACGAACTACAGGACTATGCGGCGGTAGAAGACCAGTTGCGGAACATGGTAGCCCTCTTTGCCGATGATGATGGACCCAAGCAAGACCTGATCCGCTTCTACGTGAGGCGCAATCAGGTCAACAAGGCGGAGGCATTCTTTCGCGAAATTGCGGATCCTGCTGCAGAGGATCCAGCTCTGTTTATTGGCCTTGTGCGGTTCTTGCGCGACATGCGCGACCCCGAAACGGCCCACGCGGAACTGATCGCGGCGCTGGAAGTTTCGCCCCAGCCCGACAAATTAAAGATGCTACTGGCAATGCTCGATTTTGAAGCGGGTGCGCACGATAAGGCAATCGCCGACCTGCAAGCTCTACTTGATCAAGCCACGCCATCCGCGCAACCGAACGACATCAAGATCACCCTGGCGCAAATGATGATCCAAACGGGCAATGTGGTGGATGCGAAACGCTTGGTCGATGAAGTGTTGGAATCCGACAGCCGCCATGTTGAAGGGCTCAAGATGCGCGCAACCTGGCTGATCGGTAACGATGCAACCGATGCCGCGATCGCCGACCTTCGTCTGGCCCTCGACAAAGCTCCGAACGACGTGGCCGCACTTACCTTGATGTCGGAGGCCTATGCCCGTGCAGGTAATCGTGATTTGTCATGGGATTTTCTGGCTCTGGCGGTGGATGCCTCCAACAATGCCCCGGCGCCAACCCTGCGCTATGCGCGCGTGCTTGCTGCAGATGAGCGCTATCTGGCCGCGGAAGAAGTGTTGATCGCCGCTCTTCGTCGCGATCGGTCAAATGCCGATCTTCTGGTCCTCTTGGGCGAAGTCTATTTGGCGTCCGAGGATTACTCTCGCGCAGATCAAGTGATCAAACGACTGCGTAGCATTGGAACTGAACGCACTTTGGTTGTTGCCAACGCGCTTCAGGCGCGGCTTTTGGGCAGCCGAGAAGGACTGGAACAAGCACTTGGATTTTTGGAGGAGTTGGCAACCCGGGAGGATTCAGCTCTCAATACTCAAATGACTCTGTTGCGAGCACGGCTTAGTTCGGACCAGACAGAAAAGGCGTTGGAACAAGCCAAGGAGCTGGTCGCCAAACACCCCGAGAATCCGTCCCTCCAGTTCATCTTGGCAACGTCCCATGCAGCCAACGGAAATCTGGATGTTGCCGAAACACTGCTTAGCACGCTCGTACAAGAAGATCCCAACCGCATGCGGGTCTGGAGCCAGCTTTACCGTTTCCAGCGCCTTCAACAAAAAAATGCGGAAGCCAGCCAAACCTTGCGGGACGGGCTCGCGATTGATCCGGACAATCGGGATCTTCTCTGGTTTCAAGCGGCAGAGTTTGAGGCTTCCGGTGATATTGACAGTGCTATTACAAATTACGAACGAGATCTATGAGCGGAACTCTGGCGATCTGATCGCGGCCAACAATCTGGCAAGCCTCCTGGCAACCCACAAGACCGATGAAGACAGCTTTGAACGTGCGTGGATCGTGGCGCGGCGTTTCCGCGACACGAACGTGCCAGCAATGCAAGACACCTACGGTTGGGTTGCCTTCAGACGAGGAAACTTCGAAGAATCCCTACCCTATTTGGAGTTGGCGGCGTCCGCTCTGCCATCAGACCCAATCGTGCAGTTTCACTTGGGGCAAGTCTACGGCGCGTTGGATCGACGGGCCGACGCCATCGCGCAATATCAACAAATGCTTGAGCTTGCCGATGACAATGATCCACGCCCGCAGTTCAAAATAGCCAGGGACGAAGCAGCGCGCCTTGAACAACTGCCAGCGCTGAGCGACTAACTTAGTTCTGCCTTACACCACTGGGCGGGTAGGACGTCACAACGTCCCAAACCGTTTCCTGCATGACCCTCGCAGCCTCTGGCCCCGGGTCATCCGCAGTGCTGCCGTCGGGCAATCGCATATTGTGTGGCAGACCCACGGGCGACCGCCCGTAAAGCACCGCATAGTGGGTCAGCGCCACCAGATACCCACCGAAGTGACTGAAGTGAATGTCGTCATCAAAGAGATCAGTGCGGTCCCGGATGGCCCCGATACCATCCGCGGCTTCGACCTTGCGTACAAAGGACGCCATCACTTGCCCCGCTGGGATGATGTAAATGGGGTTATTGACCTCCTTATAGGCCAGGGCAGGTCGAAGGATTTTCCCTTCCCAATAGCGCTCAAGGTCGAGGTCAAGCCGCTCCAGCCAGCCCTCGGCGTCATCAAGGGTGTGCCAGGTTTCATAGAGATATACGCGGGTATCAGGGTTACCGTCCCAGGCCGCGACCGCCCACTTACGCAGGTAGTCATGCGGGTCATGGTACTTGATGGTATCGCGAATTTCGACCGCCTCCGTCAGAACAACTGCGTCATACTCCCCTGATGCCATCGCCTCTTTCGCGTCGCGATAGGCGGGTGGGCCATTGGATTCTTCAAAACCATTGATCGGAACGTCCGGTTCCCAGTGCTGCTGCAACGGAGATCCCCATCCCAATTGACTGTTATAGCCATGGCCCGTATCGGCCAGTTGCTGCAGCATCATGGGCATGTAAGGGCCAACCAGACTGTGGCCCAGATGATAGACCTTGAGCGGCGCATCAGGAATATCGTTCGGACTGGCATAAAGCGCATTGAACGTCGCCTCATCTACCGGATCGGGGGCACCACAGCGACTGGTCAACCCACAGGCAGACAGCAACAGGAACAGGGAAGCCGTTGATTTGCGCAATATCCTTCTGAGCATAAGAAAAATCCTTAGAGCAAAGTCACAATGCCAACGATCAACTCTTTGGGCAGGACCTTGGAACCAACAATGATCCCGGACCAGTCGTCGCCTCCACTCTTGATGCGCGCCGTGAATTGAGTGCCTTTCAGGGTAACAACAACGTCCTCAAAGCCCAGTAGTTGCCCGGTTATCGGAAACTGCGCCTTATAGACCGCTTCCTTGGCGCAAAAGATGCGCTTGGCACTGAGCCCGTTGTCGGTCCGGTCCCGTTCGTCTGGGGTCAGGACTGTATCCCACAGGTCTGTATCAAGCGGCTCGGCTTCTTCCATATCCACGCCCAGCGCGCGTATGTTTCCACTCCTTGCGACCATGGCTATCGCAGCACTGTTGCAATGGCTGATGGAACCTTCAACTCCTGCTGGCCAACAAGGCGACCTGTCCGGTCTCATAGGTACCGGCATGGGCGGCCAGTCGATGGCTTGCATTGCGCGCCGCGCGGCCGCACGCCCTGCAGCAAACTCGCGCAGGCGTTTGTCGATCATGCGTGTAGTCGCGACGGCTTCAACAGGATCAAGACCGTTGGCCAACCCCTTCGGGTCCGCCACACCTATGCCGACGCTCGGGCCTACATATCCCTGTACTTGCTGACATAGTGCATCAAGCGCACTCATCTCGCCCGACGCCGCCGGGCGCGCATGGCCCGACGTTGAGCCATGGCATCTGCGCGCCCAGATGGCACAGCTTCCACTTCAGGGGCCGTAGCAGGTGCGCTGACTTCTGCAGCGGTCGCAGCCCGGGCAGTTGGCGTGGCGCTCATCTTGGCTTCGACCGCTTGAGCGAGGTCTCCGAGAACCGGGAAACGGAAGATGTCGGTTATGGACAGTCTCGCCACGCCCAGTTGTGCCTTGATTTCCCGATGCGCCTGTACTGCCAGGATCGAGTGACCACCAAGATCAAAGAAGTTGTCGCGCGCGGTGATGTCGCCAACCCCAAGGATTGCGCTCCAGATTCCAGAGATCGCCATCGTGATATCCCCATCAAATCCAGCGGTCGCGGCAGGTGCGTCAGCTTGCGAGCTGGTTTGAGTGGGCGGAACGGAAGCAGGTTTGGGCCGCGCTGGTGCACCCGGTGCAGGCAATGCCTTTCGGTCAACCTTCTTGTTGGGTGTAAGCGGGAAAGCATCCAATACAACAAAACGGTTTGGGATCATGTGGGCGGGCAACACATCTGCCAATGCCGACTTGAGCCCCGGTTCAGTCACCGACCCGTCAGCCAACAGATACGCGACCAGCTGCTGCGCACCGGGGACATCCTCCCGCACCAGCGCAATAGACTGACGCACCCCATCCAGCGTGTCGATAGCGGACTCGATTTCGCCCAGTTCTATCCGGTATCCGCGCAGCTTGACCTGAAAATCGGCCCGTCCCAAGAAATCCAGCTCGCCGCCTGGCAGCCAACGCGCCAGATCGCCAGTACGATAAAGTCGGGCTTTCTGATCGGTTTGGAACGGATCGGGGACAAAGCGTTCCGCAGTGAGTTCCGGACGTTGCCAGTAGCCGCGCGTCACGCCATCGCCACCTATATGCAACTCTCCAGCAACACCAATGGGCTGTGGTTCCATTGCGTCATCAAGGACATAGACCTGCGTGTTGGCAATCGGTGTGCCGATGCCCGCCACTCCTGCATCTGCCGATGCATGGCCCGTGGTCGACCAGATCGTGGTTTCAGTGGGACCGTACATGTTTTTAATATGCGCTTCGGTCAGCGCATTCAGATCGCGCACCAACGCACCGGGCAAGGCTTCGCCGCCGAGCATGAGGTGTTTGACCGGGCGCAATGCGGCACTTGCCGCGTCGTTCATTACCAGCATGCGCGCCATTGAAGGTGTGCATTGCAGATGGGTAACCTTGTGGCGCGCAATCTGCGCGGCGATCGAGAAATCGTCAGCAGCCGGCGCGGTATCCGCATTTGCCCGGCGCACCACCTCCGCCAGCGGCGTCAGCCCGTCCAGAAGCGTGTCCACTTCGATCCCGTAGTCAATAAGACAAGCAACTTCGGTGACACCAATGCCTTTGACCTGTTCGACCCGGGCAAGCGCATCTTCGACAGTGCCGAACAGGCCGCTGTCGTTGAAATACCGTTCGAAAGCGAAATCGAGAATACCTTCCAACTCTTCGTCGGTCAGCGAGCCGAGGTCCAATTGGAATGCATTGTCGACCCCTTCGGGTTTCTTAAACGCTGGAAAGGCCCAGGCATATTGCTTGATCAACCCTGCAGCCGAACGCAGGTAGTCCTTCATCGGTTCGCGCGCGATCTCGCGGGCTTGATCCCGGGTGGCGGCAAGGAAGCTGTGTAGCATCAGCGTCACCTTGAACTGCGCGGGATCATAACCCGCCTCGCGCAAGGCCGCGTGGTAGAGTTTGATCTTGTCGCCAACCTCGTCCACCGATTGCCCCAAGAGGTGGGTTAACACATGGCACCCGTTGCGCCCGGCTTCTTTCCATGTCTCGGGATTGCCAGCAGTCGTGACCCACAGGTCCGGCGTGTCCGAGATTGGGCGCGGCTGGGTGACAACTTCGTGCATCTGGCCGTCTTTGCGCGGGAAGGACACAGGCGTGCCGGCCCAGAGTTTGCGCAAGTCTTCGATCTGGCGGAACATGGCAGGCTTGTTTTCAGGGGGCGTGTTTTCCGGGCGCAGCACGAAGTCATCCGGTTGCCAGCCGCTGGCAATGGCCAGTCCGGCACGCCCGTTGGTGAGGTTGTCGATCACCGCCCATTCCTCGGCAATCCGGGCGGTATGATGCAACGGTGCGACACAAGACCCCGCCCGCACACCGATATTGCGCGTCATGCCGGCCACTGCGGCGCCGGTCACCGACGGGTTGGGATAGGGCCCACCAAAAGCATGGAAATGCCGCTCGGGTGTCCAGACCGCTACAAAACCGTTTTCATCAGCAAACTTCGCGCCTTCCAGAAGCGATCGATACTTGTCGCGCCCCTTTCCGTCGTCGTTGCCCCAATAATACAGACTGAATTCCATACCGCCGGGCACGCCACCCGGGCCAGCTTCGTCCCCGGCCACGAGCGCGCGGCTTTCATCACCCGACAGCACAAGTTTGAAACCACGCGCGAGGGTCCAGAACAGCTCAAGCACCGAAATGTCGAAGGACAGCGACGTAACCGCCAGCCACACGCCGCCAGCCGCGTGGTCGAGCCGGTCATCCATGCCGACAAAGAAGTTGGCCACGTTGCGATGTTCGACCATCACGCCCTTGGGCCGTCCGGTCGAGCCGGAGGTGTAGATCATGTAGGCGAGGTCGGTGCTTGCGACACCGCTTGAAGGGTTCGCGACGGGTTGATCTGCGACGTCTGTGGCAATGTCAAAAACCTGGGTGTCACTGTTTGGAAGCGCCGCTGCCAATTCGGCATTGGTGATCACCACGCCTGCATGACTATCTTCGATGTAAAGCGCTGTACGGTCTGCCGGAAAGGCCGGATCCATGGGCAGATACGCCCCTCCAGCCTTCATGATCGAGAGCGCTGCGATCACCAATTCGGCCGACCTTGGCAAGTGCAGCCCCACGATCACTCCCGGTTTGACTCCCATGGCGATAAGCTTATGCGCGAGCCGGTTGGCAGCTGCATTGAGCGCCTCGTAGGTGAGGCTGTGGCCCTCGAAAGCGAGTGCCTCGGCGATAGGCGTCCGGGCAACTTGTTCTTCGAATGCCTGATGCACGCATTTGGTGCGGTCAAAGTCCGTGGCCGTTGCGTTCCACGTCTCAACTGTCAGCAAGCGTTCAGCGGGCGGCAGGATCGGTAGATTGCGGGCATTGTCGCAGCCGCTCAGGTTTTCCAACACATGGGTCAGGCGCGCAGCATAAAGATCAACTGCCGCCTCCCGAACTCGATTGCCGTCAGCCAGAAGAGTGACCCCTTCAGAGGTCGTTGCAAGTGTCAGTGCCGAGGGACCAACAAGTCCGGCCTCAACGTCATCAGACAGAGCCAATACGGGCAAGGCCGGATCACTGCCCGGAAGGCGCGCAATGAGGTCAGCGGCAAAGGCACCGCGCGCGTTTGCCGCTTCGATATCGGCGGCCAACTTGTCCGTCATCTGAGCAATGCTGTCGTCCAATGTGACCCGCACCGGCACCCATCCCGCCGCATGAGAAGGACCCGAAACAGCCACCGCCAAATCCATGCAGGCATTTTTGGTCATCCGGGTCATCATGATGGCAAAGGCGGCGTGCACCTCTTTCGGCGTCATCCCGGCTGGCACCACAACCGGTCGGGTCACCACCTGCACAGGTCCGGTGGCTTTGGCAATCAATGGAAGATCTGGAGAGGCAATATCCTCGAGCGTCTTACGCCACGCTGGATCAGTCTTGGCTAACGCAGCCAAGTCTTTCTCAAGGCCGCTCTTTTCCGCGTCTGTTGGACTGCGCAAAAAGACACCGGCGCTTGTCACCTCGTTTGGTGTAACAACCTGACCTTGCACATCGGTGATCCGGGTCAACACCAGATCACCCTGTCCTGTGGCGACGACAAGCTGTTCGGCATCCGCCGTAACGACCGTTCCCGGTGCGGCGCCTGAGGGGTTTTCTGAAATGATTGCCGCACGGGCTAGCAAGCGCTGCCCGCCCGCGTCAAAACAGGGCAAAGTCAACGGGTTCCAGTAGTCGCCGTGATCCAACGCCCGAATAAAACGCACAAGATCCCCGGCAGGTTGAGCAAAATCCAAGGTCGGTATTGGGCGTGCGTCTCGTGCAAAATAGCTGCGTTGGCTCAGATCCTGTGGCTGCCGGGCTGGTTCAGGTTTCGACAGTTCAGCCATCAACGCGGGAAAGCTCTCGATCGCTGCGCCGTAGCACTTCGTGTTCAGTGTCAGCGCTGTATCTTCGGGCGTGATCGTGATCGAGGCGCGGGCCAGCACATCACCCTCATCCACGCCACCTTCGATCAGATGCCAAGAGATGCCATGGCTCGTTTCTCCGGCCAGTGCTGCCCAGACTGGTGCGTTCAGGCCTGCGTACTTCGGCAAGGGACCGTCGTGGAAGTTCACGGCACCGCGCTTTGGTAAGGACAAGACCGCATCCGGAATGATGTCGAGATTGGCAATGGATAACAGCCAATCAAAGGTCTGCCCCTCAAGCCGTGTCGCCAAGTCGGCACCGGGCGCCAGTACTGGCACATTTGCATCGGCAGCCCAAACCTTCACATCAGCATTACGTGTGACAATCGCTACAATAGAGTGTCCATCTGCACGCAAAAGCTCGCCGCATTGAATGACAAGGCTTTCGTGACCAATCAGGACTGCTGAAAACTGAGACATTAGTGGACCAAACCCTATGCTTGAGACTGTGACTTGGTTGGAATGCGTGCCGGTGTTGGAGCAGTAAAGAGCGCGCGTAGATCATGGCGCAGCATCGTCGTCAGGAATCCGGGTGCCGTAGAGCGCGCCTTGCCTGTTACTGCACACCGCAGTGTATGCAGCGCACCACCCAGCACATGCAAAAGCGTCGCAAGAACCGCATAAGCCCGCCCATGGCTTTTGGAGAAATAGTACCACCTACTGTCAAACCAATAGTCCGGCACGCGTTGCCATGTCTTCATACCGGTAGAGGCTGATCCTATATGCGCAACCTTGCTGGCTGGCACATAGTCGGTGGCGTATCCCGCACGCGCTGCCCGCAGACACAGGTCTGTTTCCTCAAAATAAAGAAAGAAGGTTTCGTCAAAAAGCCCGATCTGATCCAGCACCGATTGCCGCATCATCATCGACGCACCAGCCAACCAATCAACGGTTCGCGTCTGGGTCGGGGTTTCGATTGGTACCTTATAGTTCTTCAAAAGTCGCGACACAGGACCAAAACGGATCGATCCTTCGAATTCGCTGGCGACGGATGGAAAGCGGAAGCTGGTTAGATGCGTGTCGCCCTCTGGTCCGTGAATATAGCTGCCCGCAAAACCCGCTTCAGGCGTGGCCTCCAAGTGGTCCAGAAGGACGCGAATAGCATCAGAGGCCGGGAAGGCATCGGAATTGAGAATATAGACGTAGTCAGGCGCTGACCCATCCGCGAGGCGCGCTCGGATACCTACGTTGTTGCCCGCGCCAAAACCACCGTTACGGCCCGACTGAAGCACGCGGACCCGGCCCTCGGCACCCCAGCCTTGACCTACGATATGCGCCGATAATTTTTCGAATGACCCGTCCTGACTGTCGTTGTCGACAATCACCAGACCACCCGCGATACCGTCCATAGCGGCAAGAGCGGAGTTTGCCGCCTTTATCGTCATGTCGGGAGTCTTGTAGTTCAAAAGAACGGTTAGAACCGTAGGCCCGGACGCATTCATTCCGCTGCCTCCCGGAAATTTGGTGGTGTCGGCGCGGTGGCCCAATCGGTCTCGGCCGCCTCCAATACCTTTTTCATACGCGCCGCGAGAACACGCACGTTTGGCTCCAGAACCATGGAATCATGATCCCCGGGCACCTCGTGAACCGTCACGCCTGGCACATAACGCGTCCAGTCGTTGTCGGGGAACATATAGTGCCGGTCCTTATCCACCAGCCGCCCCGGTGCCACCTCCCAACGCGCCATGAGGGGAGGACGGAACAGCGTTAGCGGGCCGTCCCACGACGTCACTTGATACTTGCCTACACTTTCAAGGAACGCTGCTTCGATGGCCACGTCATGGAACTGCTGACCCTCTTCGGTCGCTTCTTCCCCTTGGCCACGGCGCTTTTGCAACTCCCAAGCAATACGGTTCTTGGCCCATGTCGAGACATAGGAGACGCCTTCATCCTTCAGATTCAACCAGTTCAGCATGATCCTATCGCGCCGTGACAAGGGTGGACGTACAGGCAGCGGTGTATCGAGCAGGATCACCGAAATGATCTCTTCGCCCTGCGCCTCCAATTGGCGCGCGATTTCGAAGGCAGTAATGCCGCCACCAGAGAAACCGCCCAACATGTAAGGGCCCTTTTCCTGAACTTGCCGCATCTCAGCAATGTAGTCTGCCGCTGCCGCTTCGATTGTGCGGTGGGGTTCCTCGTCGCCGTAAAGTCCACGCGCCTGCAGGCCATAAAATGGTCTGTCCGAGCCCAGCAGATGCGCCAGGTGACGCAGGTTAAGAACATTGCCGAACATGCCAGCCACGAGGAAAAACGGCGTGCGCGGCCCCCCTTCGCCTGCATGCATCGGCACGAGGTGAGTAAAGCGGCGCTCGGGCCGTGCCTCGGCATCTGCCGCCTTGTCGCTGCTGGACTCGGTGTCTTCTGAAACACCCCCACGCTCGGCGATCAGGGCTGCGACCTTTCGGATAGTCGGTGCTTCGAACAGGACCGATATTGGAAAGTCCACGGAATACGTCTTGCGGATCTTGGCGAACAGCCTTACAGCAATCAGCGAGTGGCCGCCAAGATCAAAGAAACTGTCCTCAGCCCCGATTTGATCAACCCCTAAGAGTTCGGCCCAGAAACCAGCGAGGGTGGTTTCGATGGCCCCCTCTGGTTCAACGTATTCACTGTCGAGTTGCGGTCGTTCAAAGGTTTGTCCGCCGCCCGCGCCGCTGTCGTCAGCTTGACCCGCTTGTTCGATCAAGCCCGGTATGTCGAGCGATGACAGGACAACTTGCGGCGTTTTGAGGGCCAAAGCCCGAAGGAACAACATTGCCCCCTCCTCCGCGCGGATCCCCTGTCCGAGGTTGTGGCGCAGACGTTCCTCGGCGGGTGAGAGCGGTTGAACCACCTCCGCTGCAGCCGTTGTTGCAGGCGTATCTTCGGTGGCGGCGAAACCCACACTTGTCTCCATCCGCCGGATGGAAAAGCCCTGGATCTCTACACAGACCTCGCCTTCGGGCGTGACCAGAGTCACGTCAAAGTTGGCAATCTCACCCGTGGCCTTGTTGTCACCTGCGTTGCGCACCCAGGACAGGATACGGTCAGGCAAGTCTCTGAACACCTTGACCGAGCGATAGGAGACGGGGACCCACAGATAGGCCATCGGATCGTATCCTTCGATCAGATCCATGGCCCAACCCGTTGCCAGATCCATCAGGCCCGGATGCAAACGATAGCCAGCGGCAGGATCGTCTTGTGCGACTGTTGGCAATGACAGTTCTGCGAGCCCTTCTCCAGCCCCCAAGGCCGTGGATTGCAATACGCGCCAGCGATCGCCGAATTGCAGATGCGCCTCTTGGGCACCTTTGAGCGCGCCGCCTTCGGGCGCACGCACCGGCGTCGCACAGCGGGCGGCAATTGCAGCAACATCAAGCGGAGCCGGAGCCCGCATTGGCAAGAGGGACAAATGCGCCTGCGCGTTCATCTCCGAAGCACCTTCGGGACCGCTTTCCACCGTCATGTCATAGCCTGTGTCACTGCGCGGCAAGCGCAGGGTGACCGCGCGAGTCTCCGCATCCCCAACAGCAAGCGGGCGCAGGAAATAAAGGTCCCGAATTTCGAAAGCGGCGGTTTCGCCTTGGGCCCGCAGGGCTTGTGCTGCCAGATCAAGATAGCCCGTGCCGGGCATCAAGGCATCCCCTGCCCCAGTCCGGTGATCACCCAACACCCAGCGATCATGCACACTGTATTCAGCGGTGAATATCCGGTGCCCGGCCCGATCAAATGTCTTTTGATCCAGAAGTGGCACGTCCGCAGGCAGCACGGGTGCCTCGGCCCCTGCACCAGTGCGGGCCGCCATCGCATCGGCAGCCATGCCTGTGTCGGCCCAAATACCCCAACCGATAGCTTGAACCCGCGTTTTGCCACCCGCACGGGCCTTGGCATAAGCGTTAAGATATTCGTTCGCAGCGACATAATCGACCTGACCAGCCGGTGCTGTCGCGGTGGAACTTGAGGAAAACAGGACCATCCAGTCGACATCACCGTCGGGGAAAACCTCTTCGATCACCCGTGTGCCGTGCAACTTGGGAGCAAAGACATCTTCGACCTCGGTCATAGTCTTTGTCTGGATCAGCCCATCCTCAATCACACCTGCGGCATGGATGATGCCAGAGACCGGCCCCATCTTCGCCTCGACTTCGGCGCGTAACGCGGTCATGTCCTCGACATTGGAGACATCGGACGCAAGACACAGAACGTCGCCACCGGTCGCCTCAAGATCCTGAACGGCACGGATGCGGCGGGGCAATACATCACCCGGCGCAGTGTTGGCCAGCACCTTTTCCCAGTCCTTGCGCGGCGGCAGGCCGCCTCGAGACACCAGAACGATGCGTGCGCCCACGGTTTCGATCAGCTCCTGCGCCAGCGTAAGACCGATCCCGCCAAAACCGCCAGTTACCAGAACCACGCCACCTTTGGTCAGTCGATCCAAACCCGCGTCACGTGTAGCCAGAACCTGCGGCCGCCAAGACATGGAGTAGCGTTTGGCACTGCGCACCGCAGCCATGCGGTTGTCAGCCGGTGACAGGATTTCTTCGAGAACAGGTTGAACAAAGGCCTCAATGTCCGCTTGCGCACGTCCCTTGACCTGCGGCAAGTCCAGATCCAGCGAGGCCACTGAGATTTGCGGGAATTCGCGTGGCATGACCCGTGCCGGGCCGCTGAGCGTTGCCTTTTCAGGGTAGCTCAGCGCTTCACTCGCCACTTGCACAGCACCTGAGCTCAACACATCCATATGTAGGGGCTGGCTCCACCCCTCGTCGCCCATAGCCTGCGCAAGAAACAGCAGACTGAAGAAGCCTTGCTCCAGATTGCGATGGAAAAACTCGACCCCGGTCGAAAGGTCTCTCGGGTGGTTGCCAGCCAACCATGCAGCACCCGATCAGGCAGGAACGTCCGAGCAACAAGATCCCGGACCAAAGCGTCATAGCTGTCGCGCCCGCGTTCCGGCGACAGGATGTATCCGTCTTCACCCACCCGCGCGAAAGTGTCGCCTGCGCGCACCGTCACGATCTCGTGGCCCGCCGTCCGCAACCGATCCGTGACCCGGTCGCACAACCCGGCCTCATCCGCAAACACCAGCCATCGCTGCGGCGGCACGTCGGACAAGTCGCCCGTCACGTCCACATCGCAAGGGGCGTAGTCGGGACGCCACGACGGTTTCCACCCCCAGCTGTCCGGATCGTCGTTGCGCATCAACCAGGTATTGGCGGTTTCAGTCTGTGGCAGCGCGGGTTCGATGTAATAGGGCGCGCGCTGGAAAGCGTAGGTTGGCAAGGGCAGTTTGACACGCCGGGCCTCTCCCCAAACCTGCGCCCAGTCAATGTCACCGCCAAGCGCCCAGACCCGGCCCAGCATCGCCATGAAGTAGGCGTCATCGGATGTGGTGTCGGCAGAGTGGCGCAACGAACCAATCACCTGATTGACGTCGACACTCGGGTGTTGTCCAGCCAGCGACGACAGCGCTTTGCCCGGACCCACCTCAATAAAGATGCGGTTCTTTTCGGCTAAAGTGCCAACGCAATCGGCAAAGTGCACAGTGCCGCGCAGATGCCCCACCCAGTGTTCGGGATCGGTTGCTTCTGCATCAGTGATCATCTGGCCCGAGCGGTTCGAGGTAAAGGGAATCTGCGGCACACTCAGTGGCATGGACCGCAGATAATCGCCAAACTCCTTCAAAATCGGCTCGAGCATGCGCGAATGCGCAGCGATGTCGATCGGGATCTCGCTGACAATCCACGTCGCGCGCAGTCAACGCCTCTTGCAACACGTCCAGCGCCGCTTGGGGTCCGGTAGCCACCGATAGGTTCGGCGCATTCACAGCGCCAAGGTCCAGATCGTCTCCCAAAAGAGGACGTAGCGCATCGGCAGGCAACGCCACCGACAGCATGCCACCAGCCGGCACGGTATCGAACAAACGGCCACGCAGGTGCACAAGACCGATGCAGTCCTCAAAACGCATGACACCTGCCACGCATGCAGCGGTGTTTTCACCCATGGAGTGGCCCACCAGGGCCGCTGGCTGAACACCCCAACTCATCCAAAGTTGGGCCAGCGCATATTCGCAGATCATGATGAGTGGAAGCTGAACCGAGGGTTGCGTCAGCCTTGCGTCTGCGTCTGCTTCCTGTCCCTTTTCCGGCAACCAGAGCGCGCGAATATCATAGTCCAACTTCGGCGCGAGGATTTCGAGGCCCTTGTCCATCCATTCGGCAAAGACAGGTTCGGTCTCGTAGAGATCACCGGCCATACCGGCATATTGCGCGCCTCCGCCGGGGAACATGAACACAGTGTCAGGCCGGTCCAACGCCGTATGGGTAAAGACCTTGCGGGGGTCTCCATCCAACAACGTTTCTGCCGCCTCCTCATGAGTCTCAGCCACCACGACGCGGCGCCGTTCGAAGGCGTGGCGCCCTTCTTTCAAAGTCCAGGCAACGTCAGCCAGATCCTGCTCTGGATGGGACCGCAAATGTGCCGCGAGGTTGGCCGCATTGCCGTCGAGTGCGGCCTTGGACCGCGCCGACAAAAGCAGCATCTGGAACGGCCAGTCCGATGGCTCAGACGCCGCACGTTCTGGCGCTTCCTCAAGCACGACATGCGCATTGGTGCCACCCACCCCCAGAGAGTTGACCCCGGCTCGACGCGGGCCCTTGTGACTGACCCAATCGCTTAGCGTGTCATTGACCCGGAAGGGGGAGTGTTCAAAATCAATAGCAGGGTTCGGCCTTTCATATCCGAGTGACGGCGGAATCTGTTTGTGATGCAGCGACAGCGACGCCTTGATCAGGCTAGCCACACCAGCTGCAGTATCGAGGTGACCAATATTCGTCTTGACCGACCCGATGCGACAAAAGCCTTTTTCGTCCGTTGTCTCTTCGAAGGCTTGCGACAGGGCGGCTACCTCGATTGGATCGCCCAGATAAGTGCCGGTTCCATGGCATTCCACATAGTCAATCGTGTCCGCGGTCACACCAGACATCAGGTGCGCCTCGGCGATGGCTTCGGCCTGACCATCCACTGAAGGGGCCAAGTAACCGGCCTTGGCGGCGCCATCATTGTTAATGGCCGACCCTTTGATCACCGCGTAAATGTGATCACCGTCTCGTATCGCATCGCTCAGTCGCCGCAACACCACTGCCCCAGCGCCTGACCCAAAAACCGTACCTTGTGCGCGATGATCAAAGGCGTGGCAATGACCGTCGGGGGATAGGACTTCGCCTTCCTTGTAAAGGTAACCGCGATGCTGCGGCAGTTCGATCGTGACACCACCCGCGATGGCCATGTCGCAATCATCGTTCAGCAGCGCCTGCGTTGCGTAATGCGTCGCCACCAAAGATGTCGAACAGGCAGTCTGCACATTCACGCTGGGACCGGTCATGTCGAAGATGTGGCTGACGCGAGTGGCCAGAAAATCCTTGTCATTGCCGGTATGACGCAAAAGGAACATGCCCACGTCGTCCACCAGATCGCGGTTGGAACAGATGTTGAAATAGAAATAGCTGCCCATGCCGCAGCCAGCGTATACTCCGATGGACCCCTTGGACTTAGCCGGCGGGTGTCCCGCATTCTCAAGTGCCTCCCATGCAACCTCGAGAAATTGGCGATGCTGGGGATCCATGATCGCCGCTTCCTTGGGGGACAAACCAAAGAAATCCGCGTCAAAGGTTTCGAAGTTGTCGAGAGGTGCTGCAGCGGGCACGTAGTCGGGCCGTTCGATCAGATGCGGCGCCTCGCCTGCATCCACGAGCTCGTCTCGCGTATAGCGACGGATCGACTCAATGCCCTGGCGCAGGTTTTCCCAATAGGCTTCTGCCCCGTCTGCTCCCGGCAAATGCGCGGCAAGCCCCACGATGGCAATATCCGTTTCAGAGATATCGGGTGCAGCACGGCTCATTGAAATCCACCTGCCTAACAAAAATTCAAAATGCCTTGCCCAGCATAGAACGCCCTGGGCCGTAAATAAATATCGGTATACCAGTAGGGTAAGCGGTGAAGCCAGCCAATAATACTGGATATGCGGCACGAGTGTGGCAGATGTTGGAAAAATGTCTAATCTGAGCGTTTCTGAAAGCCGAAGGGCCCGCCGTTTCTTGCGAGCCCTCTGAGTTTTCTACCTAGGCATGAATGTTCTGGCCTATTCGATTTCCGCCGCACCAATCGATGGCAGTTCGGGACGGCGTGTCCCAGCAAAAGAAATCATTGAGTTAGGTTCAGCCATGGCCGCTCCAAGCGCTGGGGATCCGACCTGCGGAACCCAGATGCGCCCACTATCTGCTGGCGTTGCAAATGTCGTGTCCAAAGTCGTAACGCTGTCGAAGTCGCGATATCCATTGTAACGGGGTGTGAATGCAAAGACGGGTGTCATTGTGCCATCCGGAGGCGAAACATTGACCGCACCATAAAGGGTCCGCGGCACATTCCTGTTCGGCTCGTGCAAGAGATTGTTTTCGTAGGTGATCGTGAAACCGTTCTCGTTGATCAGCGCTCGGGTTTCCCCGGTGCCTCCAAACAGATTGCCACCAGACAGTAAATTCACCATCGTATTGTTGTAGACGAGGCTGGGCGTTGTCAGGTTGCCTGCGGCAATCCCTGCTCCGGAATCACGGAATACAAACATAACGTTGGCATTTATCCCGAAACCACCGATGGATCTGTTGTTACGCTGCACATCCGGTTGGATCAGGAAGTTGTTGCGCCAGGTACTGCCACCATATGAAACGACAGCCAAATCTGTGGACATGAAACCGCCCAGCAGAATGTTTCCGTCGATCATGGCGTTCACATGAGTATCCGGATTGTTTCCATCGCCATTGGCCATGGTCACAACCGGTCCAGCACTTTCCAACACGCTGGCCCCGAGGTTAAGTCGTGCACCGGCGCGCGATGCACTGTCTGCAAACCGAATGCACGGCTGTACACCGTAAACAGAGCCTTGGCTGAACCAGCCATTGCGCGAGAACACGTCGCTTGCCCAAATATGAGCACGCTTCGGACCACCGAAACGGACAGGACCTTGAGTATTGTGCCGCGGAGGCGAGACCCTTGGTCCACCGCCCAAAGCATCGACATGCTGCATCAGCCGCGCGCCGGTATAGGCGCTTGAGACTTGTGTGGAACTGTCAAAGACCGCGTATTCCTGCCAATCGGAAATCGCTGTGTCGTTGATCGTGTACATCGTTTCCCGGTCGCTGTTGGCCGATTGATAGGCAATCGCCCAGCCCGAGAACTCACAACCATCATAAAGTGTGTAGCTGGAACCCGCCCCTGCGGCCAACGCAAACGTCACCGCTGCGCCCGACTCTCTGGTGCTGTCCCACAATCCACGGCAATCGAGACCGGAAAAAACAATGTCAGCTTCCGCATTGCGCGCCGTTCCAGCACGCAATGCATCGTTGAACAACAAGGAACCGTTTCCAAAGCGGCCGCTGTCCAGCGATAGGATCGGCTTGGCTCCAGAACCGGCGTTGGCCTCAATGCGGAAGCTGGTTGGGCTATTTGGGGTGCTATAAAGCGCCAAGTTGCGGGCCGCGGTAATGACGTGGTTCTGCCCACGCTCCAAAATCACACGGCGTGGGCCTGCGCCGCCGGGCATCTGCTCAATCGCCGCTTGGACATTATCGTAACGCACCGCTCCTGCGGGCGCATTGGGATAACCACCGGCCGCACCATTGGTATCGACGAACATCGTGGCTGCGCCCTCAAACACCTCGGACGCAGATCGAATGCGCGGTGTGTCGGACGACGTGCCGCCAATCCGAAAAATGCCAAAACCTACATTGCCCGACGACGGTTCAATAACAGCAACTCGTACAACGAACTCACCCGCATCGCGATATGTGTGCGCGCCCAGCGGCCCACGACTCCAACGGCTGTCAAGATTGCCGCGCTGTACCTGCTCGGGCGCCGTGAATTGATAGCTGTCGCCATAATCCCAAAACACACACTTGTCATGATAACTTGGATCATAGGCCGCATCATCGCTCAGCGTATTTGTGTCGAAACCGGAAAGCGTCAGATCGAACTGGAAAGCCTCGGGCGCTGCCTGCAGGTTACTGCGGCGAGCGTTAATCTCCACGGAAACGCCCGGCGTTGGCTCCAAGTCCCAAACTGAATCACCTTCTGACATTCGGCCCCATGATGTTGTCATCACGCCATCAATGGACACGACACTGCCCATCGGAAATCCTTTAAAGCATACGGATGGCATTGGAATACTCCTATCTGTTTTTGGATTGTGCAAGAAAGCCAAAGGGGTCGGTCCCGCTTAGGGCACCGTGATCTCGTTTGAGCGACTTGCGGTATCGAGCCCCCCTGCGAAGCCGTTACGGCAACGCTGAAGTTTGTGCCCTGCTCACCCGACTGGATGACATAGACGGGGGCGTCTGGGTCACTTGCATCCACCCCGGCTGAATACCGGATCACTGGCACTCCCAGGTCAGGGTCGTAGGCAAACAATGCTGGCGTGATGTTTAAAACATCACCCGGCACAGCAGCAGCGGGAACCTCCAGCTGCGGCGGTACAAGCGCGACAGGGCCTGCCTCTAGCTCCGCCGGAGAGACCCTGTAGGTCCCGGCGTAAGCTTCGCTGGCTTGCTCTACTTGAAAGGTGCGACCGTCATTGCCGTCGATGCGCAACGTGCCGTCGGCTTCAAGCACAATTTCGAACAAGTCCGGAGCGGGTGGTGCGGCAGGGATGTTCACACTGTTCGAAACACTGTTCGTAGCAAGGGCACCTTGAACCGCCGTCGCGGTGATCACGACGGCTGCGCCCTGATCGCCAGCTTGTATGACGTAGAATGGGCTGATTGGGTCGCTTGCATCCACCCCGGCTGAATACCGGATCACCGGTTCTCCCAGGTCTGGGTCATAGGCAAACAACGCTGGCGTGATGGCTAAGGCATCACCCGGCAAAGCACTGTCAGGCACCACTAGCTGCGGTGGCACCAGCGCAACGGGGCCAGCCTCAAGCTCACTGGGCAACACCCTGTAGCTCCCCACATAGGCATCGCTCGCCTGCTCCACCTCAAAGGCACGACCGTCATTGCCGTCAATGCGCAACGTACCATCGGCTTCAAGCACAACCTCGAACCGATCCGGCGGGGGCGGCGCAGCGGGAATGCTCACACCATTCGACACACTGTCCGCGGCAAAGGTCCCTTGAACCGCCGTCGCAGTGATCGTGACAGCTTCGCCCTGATCCCCAGTTTGCACAACATAGACCGGGTTGGCCGGGTCACTTGCATCCACTCCAGCCGAGTATCGGATCACCGGCTCTCCCAGCTCCGGGTCGTAAGCAAACAGTGCAGGCGTGATGGCCAAGGCTTCGCCTGGCGCCGCAGTCGCAGGCACCGCAAGCTGCGGCGGCACCAACACAACCGGGCCTGCTACAAGTGCTGCCGGAGAAACGCTGTAGCGCCCTGCATAGTCGCTCGCCTGCTCCACCTCAAAGGCACGACCGTCATTGCCGTCAATACGCAACGTGCCATCGGCTTCAAGCACAACCTCGAACGGGGACGGTGGGGGCACGGTGATTGCCACTGACAGGTGGGCGCGACGACCGTTGGCGTCTGTGCCACGCTCACGCAATTGAATGGGGCGGCCATAATCCTCGGGCTGCAAGACGTAGGTTGTATCCACAGCACCGCTGATGCCCTTCCCGTCTCGTCGCCACCGGTAGGTGAGGTTGGGAGGAGCAATTCTATCATCGTGAGCCCAAAGCCCAGGTGCCACCATATGAAGCGCACCCGCTTCCTCGTCATAGGCAATTTGCGGACGCACAAGACGCGTGGGGCGGGTATCCAACACGTTGGATTGAGTTGTGTACTGACCAGCGTATTGCGCGGGTGCCTCCACCTGTATAGTCATCCGATCCATGTTAACCGGCAATGGAACCATGTTGTCGATCTCGGACCTAATGGCCAGATCCTGTACCATCTGGCCATTGGCGGTGGCACGCAGGCCGGATGTATTTGCCCCGGCACTCATCCGAACACTGCCTTCAACGGGTAGGACATCGCACGTTCAAGCGCGTTCCAATCAAATGTCAAAATGTCAGGCATGGGCAAAGATTCCTCATGAGCTTAAAACATCGCGCCACCGGCCTGAGACCCATCCAACAGGGGCCACAGGCACAGCGAAATTCGCGTCAAACCAGAGAATTGCTCCAACACTTTTCAAGCCAGTAAAGGCAGCGTTCGTTGCCTGCGAACACCGCGTGTGGCCTGATAACCAGCGCCATTTTATCGCCGTGGTTTGTGCTTAATTTTCAAAGAGAACCGTGGCATACAATGCGATCATTAGACTCGCGACTGCCAGAGGCAGACATGAAATTGAAAACCAATGGATAACAAATCGTGATACCTCCGGTCGCAGCCTTGCTCGGCTGGCCTCTGGTCGTTTGGGCAGCCACACGCGGACGAGGACCTGCATTTGTCCTGATTTTCTGTGTGCTCGGCGGCTATCTGTTTTTACCGGAACAGGGCGGGATCGACCTGCCAGCTGCCGGTGCATTGGATAAACTTACAATACCGGTTTTGTGCGCTTTGCTGTTTTGCGCCTTGAGTCAATCTCGTCAGCCGCAGGACATCACTGTGCTGACCGGCTGGTTTCCAAAACAAATGCTGGTGATCGGTCTGATCAGTGTCTTTATCATCGGATCCATTCTCACGGTTCTAACGAATCCCGACGCCTTCTTTTCCAATGGGCAGTTTCGGCCAGGTCTGCGTATTTACGATGCCGGGGCCATCATTCTAGGGGCGATTTACACAATCCTGCCCTTGTTGCTCGCACGCAAGTTCCTTGCCCACCCGAGAATGCATCGAATGCTGCTCTTGGGATTTTGCATTGCAGGCCTGATTTACACACCACTGATCCTGTTCGAGCTTCGCATGTCGCCACAGCTCAACAACATGGTCTACGGCTTCTTTCCGCATTCCTGGCTGCAACACCTGCGTGGCGACGGATATCGCCCGGTGGTTTTCATGCATCACGGGCTTTACCTCAGCATCTTTCTTGTTGTCGCGGTGATCGCTACGTTCGGGCTCGCCCGTCTCAACACGGGAGCGGCGCGCGCCAAGTTTCTGGCGGCCGGATGTATGCTCTTTGTGATCTTGGTTTTCAGCAAGTCTCTCGGGGCTCTGGTCATTGCAGTTCTACTTGTTCCGCTCGTGCTTTTCTTACCAATGCGGCTACAACTACTGGCCGCGGCAGTGATCGGGTTGATCGCGCTCAGCTATCCCATTGCACGCGGCGCCCATATCGTTCCGGTGGATTGGCTGCTGGCTCAGGCCACCGCTATTGATCCGGAACGGGCTGCATCGCTTGGGTTCCGTTTCCACTTCGAGGAATTGCTGCTGCAACGGGTCGAAGAACGGCGGCTCTTTGGTTGGGGTGGTTATGGACGCTGGATGTTGACCGACCAGGATACCGTAGCAGACGGTGAGTGGATCATCGTCATGGGTGAAAGTGGCTGGATCGGGTATCTTTCTAAATTTGGCCTGCTGGGCCTACCTGCTCTTTTAATCTGGTTCCGCGCACGGCGTGATGGCATCGGGATGGAAAGTGCCTTCATAGCACTGGCGTTGACCGCCGGGATGATCGATCTCATTCCCAATTCTGGCATGACGCCCGACAAATGGCTGTTGGCTGGCGCGCTTTGGGGACGTCTGGAAATGGGGCGTATCAGCGATACAGAGGAACAAACAAGCGAGGCACCGCCGTTGCGTTTTGGGATGCGGCGCCCGGCAACGCAAGCTGACCCGGGACAACCTGCAGGCCCCGCCAGCATCTACACCCGTCAGCGCAAACGGGTGGAGCGGCGCACATGACCCAAACGATCGCCGCCATCATCATTGGGCGCAATGAAGGCGAACGGCTGGTCCGAGGTTTGGCTTCGGTGCAAGGGGTCGAGCGCGTGATCTATGTCGACAGCGGCTCGACGGACGGATCTCAAGAGGCTGCCAGCACGGTTGGCGCCGAAGTGGTCTCACTCGACATGTCGCGCCCCTTCACGGCCGCGCGTGCACGCAACGCCGGACTTGACCGTGTACGCAACAGTGGATCGCGACCAACCTTCGTTCAATTCATGGACGGCGATTGTGAGTTGCAGCCAGGATGGCTCGCATCCGCCACCGCTGCACTCAATAAGGATCCAAGCCTCGGCGTGGTTTTCGGCCGCCGCCGCGAACGCTTTCCCGACGCGACGATGTACAACCGGTTCTGCGACTGGGAATGGGATGTACCCGTGGGACAGGTGCGGTCTTGCGGCGGCGATGCGCTGATGCGCATGGATGCCCTCGATGCCGTTAAGGGCTACAATCCTGGCCTCATAGCCGGTGAAGAGCCGGAAATGTGCGTTCGTCTTCGGGCCGCTGGCTGGACAATACAACGCATTGATCACGAAATGACGTTACATGATGCGGCAATGACGCGGTTTGGCCAGTTCTGGTCACGCGCACGACGGGCTGGCCATGCTTGGGCCGAGGGCGCAGCCTTGCACGGTGCGCGCCCCGAGCGGCATGGCGTCCCGGAAACGCGTAAGGCTTTGATCTGGGGATTTGGTGTACCGCTGTCGATCTTTGCTCTGGCCCTCGTGATCGGTCCAACTGGCCTGTTGTTCTTTGGCGTCTATCCCGCGCGCGCCATCCGCTTCGGGCTGCGCGAAGGCGGGACAACCGAGGCATGGGAGCGCGCCTTTCTGCTGAGCTCAGGGAAATTTCCCGAAGCATTGGGCGTGCTGGAATACCACACTCGACGCTTGATCCGCCGCCCCCGAGGCTTAATCGAGTACAAATGAGGCTCAATGGCGGTCGGCCAATAGTCACTGATCCAACATTGCGATTGAACCCAACAACGCCTTAGCCCCCTCACTACGATAATCAGAGCTGCATGATTTCCAAACGAGGCGTCAAGAAAATGACCGCTATGTCTCCGCCGGCGTCGAGGCGGATACAAACGCATCTTCGTCTTGCAAAAGGTCAGAGCCGAATTACAGACTGGGCAGAACGCGAACCTACCCCGGCCAAAGCGCCGCACGTTCCTTTTCTATCTCGGCCACTGCACGTGTCTTGCCGATCATCAAAGCGCGCATCTGATAGCGTCGGATGAAGGCACGCAATTCTTGATCGCCGTGGCGCTCCGCCCCGCGCAACAACGCAGCCAGATAACCTTGGATAATTGCAAGCCCCCCAAGAACATAGGGCTTTTGGCGCATCTTGTTCACGGCTGACGCAGTCAGAAAAAGGGGGCCCGTACCCATGTAATACTGCCCGAACCCATGCCGGCGTCGACCGGTAAAGATGCCTGCCTGGCTCGAACCCATGGGGCGCAGGTGGTTAAAGCGCAATTCGGGCACATCCCAACTGACCGCTTTCCAGCCCATCATCCGCGCCTTATGGCAGTCGATCCCGTCCCACATCACCTCACGCACAAAACCGCCAAGAGCCTCGAATGCAGAAACGCGGTAAAACTTGGTCATCCCGAGGGACATGTCATCCGATATGTTCTCGGACACCATGTTACCCTTTTCATCCTCGAAATAGGCCTTGCCGGAACAGGAGGCGATACGCGGATCTGCTTCCATTCGCTCCATGAGACCTTCGAAATACCCTTGGGGTAAATCCAGATCCAAATCCAGTTTGCAAAGGTAAGAGAAGTCGGGCGGATTGATCGTGTCGTAGCCGTAGTAAAATGCTTCTATTACCCCTGGGCCGACGGCACGCTGGCCACGATCGGGCTTTGGCACCACTCGAATCCAATCATGACGCGCAGCATAATCCGCGAGAATCTGCGGCGTCGCATCAGAAGATCCGTCGTCCACAATCACCCACAAGGTTGGCCTGACAGTCTGTGCCACCACGCTGTCCAGCGTGCGGCACATGTACTCCGCCTCATTTCGACATGGGGAAATCAACACGTAAGCGCGAGGATCAACCATGGTTCATCGGTCCCAAAATCATTTAATCTATGGCTGCGTTCTTGCCCGTTCATACCTGTCCCTGCAAGGGTTGCTGACTGGCAACGGGAGCTCTTTTTCGCCAGTGTGTCCTGCGAAATGTCTCAACAATGATAGCGCACTAAGATATAGGTGGGTCCGATAACGTCCATTTTTTAACAGAATAGCTTTTCCAGGGAACTCAGGACCGATGACCGCTTACTATAACATCGACCCCGACACACTTTTGATCGACAACGATACGGCAAAGGCCGCCGGCGCCGCCAAGGCAGAGATTTATCAGGCTGCAGAACCCTATCACCACGCCTGCATCGACAACTTCTTGCCGGAAGCACTTCTTGAGAACGTGCTCAACGAACTCGAAACTCTCCCGCCACCAGAAGAAGGGTACAGCCGCGCACAGGAGAACCTGAAGTTCTCATATATTCCTGAGCGTCTGCCAGCTTACACAAAAAACCTGTTCTATGCATTCAACTCGCGCCCATTCATCCTGTTTCTGGAACAGATGACTGGTATCAAGGGGCTTATCCCAGACCCTTATTTCATGGGTGCAGGTATTCACAAAACACTCAATGGTGGGCATCTGGACATCCATGCCGATTTCAACCTCCACGGACCGATGCAGGTAGAGCGGCGACTGAATGTGCTGATCTACCTCAACAGGGACTGGAAAGAGGAATACGGCGGCTCGTTCGAAGTGTGGGACAAGGAAATGACCCGCAAAATGAATAGCTTTGTGCCGAAATTCAATCGGATGGTCTGTTTCTCGACCGGGTCCGACACATTCCACGGCAATCCCGAACCCGTAAACCACCCCGAGGGCGAAGCGCGCCAATCCATTGCGTTGTACTACTACACCGCCACATGGGATGCGACACGCAAGGAGCACACCACGCTCTTCAAGCCTCGCCCCGGCTCCAAAGACAAAGCTGACAGGCTTGTTGCGCGCCGAGCGCTGATGCAGGATATCCTGCCACCTATCGTGTATCGCAAACTGGCCGGACCGCTGAGCCGCATTGGATTCTAAGTCCCTTCCTTGCCCGCAGACAGAAGACCTTGGGCTTTGAAGAAACTGTGTAAGATGGCCCCAAAGTTGGGACAAAACCTCTGCTGAGCAGGCACGGTCGCCCCCAATTGGCAGTTGGGTATATGATGGGTCTTGATTGGATTTGAACGCGCATGCATTCCTCGGATACCATTTCGTCTAGGCACCCAAGCACCGGATTCATGCATTGGGGCACTTTCTGGCTGTTGGTCACAATTCTGGGGGCGATGGCCTTCTTTTGGGACGGAACACGCGCGCTGCTGGCGGCGTGGCAACTGCCTGAATACAGCCACGGACCACTGATCCCGATACTGTCTGGCCTGCTTTTCTTGCGCCAACTAAAGTCGATTCCAGAAAACTCGGGTGCGGTGCGTATCCGTTGGCCCGGCGTGGTGGTCATCCTCGCTGCCGTAGCCCTCGGCAGCTTGGGCAAGCTGGCCAATATCGATGAAATTGTGGCTTACGCCCTGATTCTGTGGGTTGGTGGTGTCCTTCTGATCAGCTTTGGCTGGACAACGGGCAAACATTTCTGGCCCCCTGTTGTGCACTTGGTCTACATGCTCCCACTGCCGGGCGTGCTCTATTACAAGATGACCACTTGGTTGCAGTTCATCTCTTCTGAGCTGGGGGTTTGGTTTTTAAAGCTGTTGTCCGTGCCCGTGTTTCTCGATGGCAATATTATCGATCTTGGCATCATGAAACTACACGTGGCCGAGGCCTGTTCAGGCTTGAACTACCTGTTCCCAATCCTCAGCTTCTCCTACATCTTCGCCGTGCTTTACCGCGGACCGATGTGGCACAAGGCAGTGCTCCTGATTTCTGCGGCACCGATTACAGTGCTGATGAATTCGGTGCGCATAGCCTTGGCCGGCGTGGTCGTGAACGTTTACGGGCCAGATTGGTTGGACGGATTTACCCACTTCTTCGAAGGGTGGGTCATTTTTGCAATCTGCATTGTCCTACTCTTCCTGCTCGCCAAGATAATGCTAGTGTTCCAAAGGCAAAAAATGAGCCTGCCTCAGGCATTGGATCTGGACACAGACGGACTGCTGACCCAAGCAATGCGATTGCGGTTGGTGCAACCGTCTGCGGCGCTGATTGCCTCCTCTTTGGCAGTATTGATGACAATAGCTGTCTTCCAGGTGCTTCCCCAACGCGGCGATTACACTGTGTCTCGTGACAGCTTTGTCTTGTTCCCCCGCAGCCTGGGGAAGTGGCAGCAAGTTGGTCCACAGCAGTTTCTCACACCGGACGTTGAGGCGGTTTTGCGTGCAGACGACTATCTGCAGGTTGATCTGGCTCACAAAGGGTCTTCCGGTCCCAGTATTGGTCTTTTCATGGCCTGGTACAACGATCAGTCCAAAGGTGGCGTACACAGCCCCGAGATTTGTCTACCCGGTGGCGGCTGGGAAATTGCTTGGCTGGAGCGCACCGATATTGCCGCCGAACTCAATAGTCCCACCCCTTTTGAGCTAAACAAGGCAATCATCCAGAAGGGCGAAATCAGAATGATGGCCTACTACTGGTTCGAACAAAAGGGGCGGCGCATCGCTTGGGATTTCGAAGCAAAATACTTGTTGATGGTGGATGGGATTCGTACCGGCCGCACGGACGGAGCCTTGGTCAGGCTGACAACTCCGATCAATCCTGGTGAAAGCGACGCAACCGCTGCTGCACGATTGAACGACTTGGTTGCCGATCTCACCCCGGCCCTACCGCGGTTCCTGCCGGTTGAATAGTCCCTGCGCACGTGTCTCACAGACCTTATGCGCACCATTCCATGGCATAACGACCGGCACCTGATCCCCGGTTGATCCAACCGGTGCATTCTTGCAGGATTCAAGTTGCCGTGAAGTTTTTTGAGGCCTCACAATGCTTAGATCTATTGTTGATTATATTACGACACCTTCGAATTTCCTGATCCTGCTCATTGTTTTGGGTCTGTGCCTGATCGTCATGCGCTGGCGAAGGTTGGGTTTGTTCAGCGGCGCGCTTGGTACGATCGGGCTTTTGATATTTGGTTACAGTTCCGTCGGTGAAGTGCTGATGGCGCCCCTCGTGACGCGTTTTCCGCCTGTTTCACTCGAAACGATCCCTGCCCCCGATGGCATCGTGGTTGTAGGCAGCGGCATCAATGAAGTTCATGCCAAGCATACCGGCGCTTTGTTGGAATTGAAGGAAGACGGGGACGCTGTCCCGATCTTGGGATTGCTTGCACAACGCTATCCGCAGGCGCGTATCGTTGTCACCTCGGGCAGTCCTCTCCCTCCCCCATTGGGACCCGCCTACGGCATCCAACGTATTCTTCAAGAATTCGGTGTCGCCAAAGATAGGATCATCATCGACGCCACATCGACCAACACGGTTGAAAGGGTGCGCAATGCCATAGCCTTGATCGGCGAAGATAGGGGAAAAACCTGGTGGGTCATAACATCTGCCCACCGTATGCCCAGGGTAATGGGCGTTTTTCGAAACATGGGCATGGAACCTGTGCCTTACCCCGTTGACTTCCGTTGGATCCCGCCATTTGACCCGCTCTATACTTACCATTTGACGGATGGGCTGCGGATGACAGACTTGGCGTCTAAGGAATGGAGAGGCCTCGCTCTCTACTGGTATCAAGGGCACACCGATACCTTTTTTCCATCACCCTGAGCATCATCTGTCTTTGGCGACAAAAGCAACTTCTGCCTACCGAAGTGGTTCGCCGAAATCATCTCAGCACCGTATTCCTGTTCTGGCGCCCTTTGTTGTCGTTGGCTGTAACGCAGACACATGCAGCCAGTCCCCTCAGCCGTCCAACGAAACTGCGTTCGAGACACAGTTTTCCTGCTTCGGAGTTTTCAACCATAACGCTTAACACAAACGCAGGGTCATATGACTTCTCCGGCACGTACTTTCTCAAACATGAGTGCCATCGCAGCTGCTGCAGTTGATTTGCTCAACCTGTCCTTGACCACTATCCAAACACGTTTTGAAATGCCGATCATTGGTCGCAATATGCCTACAGCGCGGATAAAATCCCACCAGTCTGGGATTGGACTGCTCAGGTTCCGCCCTCACGACAGAGTTTCTGGGCAAACCTGCAAGACAGCTCACTAATCAAGGATCAGAGTACTTATCTTGATCTCCGCCCCAGCATCTAGCTTGGTTGTGTGGCTCTAACCGATATCCACGGACAGGCAGCCTTTCTGATGTCATTGTCATTTTCAAAGCACCACTGATTAAGGTCAGGCTTCATTGATCTTGGCATTGTGGCACGATCCACCGGTCAAAAAACAGGCGGTGATATGGACGCCTTTTTCTGGCTGATCGATGGGCAGATGACGCATTTGGAGCTCTATTTCCCAAAGCGAAGGTATAAGCGACGCAATCGTATCGAGATCATGTTTGGCCGATTGAAAGACTGGCGACGGGTTGCAACTCGATACACCCGCTGTCCCAAGGCCTTCCTCTCCAAAATCGCCCTCGCAGCTGCCATCATCCGTGGGGTGTGTGGCCCAAACTTAGGAACCATGCAGGCGGTAACGCCGACCAGGAGAGATTCTAGCTCCAGGTCAGTGCCGAATCCATGGGCATCATGTTCCTGCTATTCTGTATCCCACAATTCTAATAATTTTCACGACGGACTATCTGACAACAAACTCAGCGTGAAGTGCTCCAGCCGCTTTTATGCTCTTTAGGATATCGATCATGTCTCGAGGAGCAACGCCAAGTGCGTTTAGGCCCGCTATCACCTCTGACAAGGACGTGCCCCCCGGAACTTCGGCAAGGCCGGGGCCATCTTCTTCTTGTAGATCAACGGTTGTCCGGGGGACGACGACAGTTTCGCCTTCTGCAAACGGGTTGGGCTGTACGGCCAGTGGCTGTTCCTGAACGCGCAATGTCAGGTTGCCTTGCGACACCGCAACACGGGAGATACGCACCTCGTCACCCATCACGATTGTTCCGGAACGCTGGTCGACCACGACCCGAGCTCTGCGCTCCGGTTCAACCGCTATGTTTTCAATTCGCCCCAGTGCGTGCGCAACCGACCTAGCGCGGGTCTGACGAACATCCAAGGCGACAGTGCCCGAATCCAGCATGGTTGCAACAGGTCGACTGAAGACGGCATTGATAGCATCCTCGATCCTCGCTGCTGTTGTGAAGTCAGGGTTGCGGAGGGCGAGCCGCATGTCTGTTAAGTTGCTGAGTTCAAATTCAATTTCCCGCTCAATGCGCGCTCCGGATGGAATGGTGCCTGATGTTGGCACACCTTGCGTAACACGCGCGCCATCCCCTTCGGCAACGGCGCCTCCCGCAATGATTGTGCCCTGGGCAACGGCGTAAATCTCGCCATCCGCGGCGTTCATCGGGGTCATGACCAACGTTCCACCCAGCAGGCTTTTTGCGTCGCCAATCGCCGATACTGTAATGTCAATCTGGCTGCCGCTGCGCGCAAATGGTGGCAAAGTTCCGGTCACGATGACCGCCGCAACATTCTTGGGGCGAAACTGCTCGCCAGTGACATTGACGCCCAGACGTTCAAGGATGTTCGTCATAATATCTTCGGTAAACGGCGCGTTTCTGAGACCGTCTCCGGTTCCGTCCAGCCCAACAACAAGGCCGTATCCCACAAGATCGTTGCCACGCACCCCATCGAAATCGACCAAATCCTTGATCCGAACAGGGCTTGCTGCTGCAACGCCTCCAACAAGCAATGCGATTATGCAGACGAGGGGCCGTATCATCTGATGAAGTTGACCAGTGACAGGTCGGATGTACGAGCGGTGATCGTGTACAAGCTTTGAAGCTGGAATTGGACTGCCTCCAATTGGGTTGCGGTTTCGTAGGGGTCGGCTTCCAGAAGTGCGCCTTTTGCGAGCTGTAGAGACGTATCGCGGGCTGCACTCCGAGCCGTGACCGTATCAATGCGTGCTTCGGCAGCCCCAACGCCGCTTTGAGTCGCTGTCAGTGCCTCTTTCGCCTCCAATAGGCTTATGCCAGCTCTTACAAGCAGGTCACGCTGGTTTCCGGCTGATAGCCCCAAGCCGCTATCAGCCGCCACAGCTGCCAAAGCGACCCCCTTGAACAGGTCGCGAAACACTTGGTTATCCGCTTTCAAATCAACCGAAATTTGTTCATCTTCTGCCAATTGGAATGGCGCGATTGAGGCGTCGGAGCCGGTATATGCCGAGGCGCGAAAACCGGCTGGATCATCAAACCATTGGTCAACAGCTGTTTCGATGTCGGACACGGTTGTGTTGCCTGCGATAGCGGTCCGTAGATCGGCAAGGATCACGTCAGCACTGTTCAGCGCCGACTGATCCGTTGCCGCGCCCGCAAAGATCGATCGTCCTGCGCTGGATGTGTTAAGAACTGACACGAGACTTCTGAACTCGTTTTCTGCATCGGTCGACATTTGCGCCAATACCGGTCCATTGGCGCTGGCTCCGACTGCAAGAAGCGCGGTGCTGAGCTGGCCAACCCCGAAATCCACGCGATCAAGCGCGCTTTGCACTGACGACGCAAATTGTGCGGCTTCTGTTCCCGCCACCTTGTAAGCCGCAAGACCGCGCAAATCGCTTTCTATATCCGACAAGTAGGCAACATTTCCCGCAAGGACCGACTTGGTGTCGCTGACTTGGCCACTTGCCAGTTCCTCAGTCAAGCGGGCCATATCCGCCTTGATGGATGCACCACGTCGTTGCAACAGAAATGTCTGCGCCAGGTCGCCCAATCCGTAGCTGTTCATTGTCAAATCCTCAGAATCATGTCGAACATTTCGTCGACCGTTGAGATGACCCGCGCGTTTGCGGCATAGGCTTGCTCCAGGATCATCAGGTTTTGAATCTCCACATCTGTGTCGACGCCTGCCGCCAGCTCAACTTGCTGCAACTCGGCGAATTGAGCAGAGGCGAATGACATCTGTCGATCTGCTCTGAGCCGTTCAGTCCCGATTTGGGATGACATGCTGACCACGATGTCCTTCAAACTGAGCGGAGCCGACCCAAACTGAGTGGACGCTTGCGGTCGTGTCGTCTCCAGAACATCGGTTAGTGCGATCAAGAGTGTCGCATCACCGGCCTCGCCTGGTGTGGCTGCACCCAAACCGTCGCGCATGCGCCAGGTTTCGCCGCCCTGGTCGGGATCGACCAGCGCATTGAGAGAAAGGCGGCTGGCCAAACCAATTGCGGCTGCAGGATCCATCGGGTTGTTCGCGTCAGTGAACAGCCCCGCATCACCGACCCCGAGCGTGGGATCAACGGTGCTGTCTTCGAAGCGTTCGATCAGATCGCGGGCAACTGCATCGATCTGCAACTGGGCTTTCGGGGCAATTTCGTCCCTTATTTCGAATTGTGCGCCCAACGTTCCACCATGCAAACGACCATTTGCTGAAGACGTGTTTACTGAGATCCCGTTGAGTGTCAGGCCCGACAGCGTTCCATCGTCTATGGACTCGTATGGTGTGACAAGGTTGGCTGGTTCAAAACCAACTTCAACGGCCTGACCTTCGAGCAGTATCGCTCCGCCGACAGAATATAATGACACTGCGCCTCGGTCTCGCGGGATTGTCCGAACCGGGACCATTTCGCTTATCTCATCAATGAATTGCTGGCGCTGATCCTCGAGGGCTGGCAGATCGATGTCATTTACATTGCTTGCCACAATGCGGGCATTCAACGTCTCAACGCCTTTGAGGGCGTCATTCAGTCGCTTGACCTGTGTGTTGATGCTGTGATCGGCTTGGGTGCGTGCATCTTGAATGCCTTGCGCCACCGAATTGATCGATTGGGCGAGGTCCTTGGCCGCGAAAGCCGCCGCCGTGAGACGTTCTGCGGCATCTGGCCTGCTGCTCGCCGTGATCAAGCTTTGTTCGAAATCAGAAATGCGCGCAGCGAGCGACGCCGGATTGTCCGGTGTTCCAACCAAGTCTTCGATCCGCGTCAGTGCCGCCGCCGTCTCACTGCGATAGCCGGTCTCCGCTTCGGCGAGTCGTCGGTCGTTGATAATTTGCTGATCGACATGCCGTGTGATGCCGTTGATCCGCACGCCAACAGCACCGCCACCGCTGTCAGATGAAACCGAGAGCGTTCGCCGCACATATCCCGCAGTGTTTGCGTTCGCAATGTTCCCCGATACGACTTCCGAGCCGCGGCTTACCGCCCGGATGCCCGACATGGCCGAGGAAAGTGCACTGGTCAGTGACATGTTGCCAACTCCCGCCTTCGTTCACTTAGGTCGTCGAAATTACCGTTTGATATTGGTGGTTTCCTGCAACATTTCGTCCACAGTCTGGATGACCTTGGCATTTGACGAATACGCCCGCTGTGTCTGGATCATGGCGGTCAACTCGCCAGCAACATCAACGGCGGATTCCTCGCGCGCATAAGAGACGATATCCCCGGTCGGCCCGTCACCTGCATCCCATAGGAAAAAGCTCCCGCTGTCGGGGGAGGGCAGATATGTCTGCTGATCCAGGGCCACCATGCCGTTTGGATTGGGTAGGTCGACCAGCGGGATTTGAAAGATTGTCCTGCTGATTCCGGTGTCAAAGAAGGCTGTCACAAAGCCGTTCGCATCTACTTCCACACTTGTCATGTTGCCTACCGGGGACCCGTCTTTTGAGATCGACAGCGGTGCAAAGCTGTCTGACAGCTGTGTGAGGCCATCACTTTCGCCCAATTGCCCAATATTGATTTCCAGGGGGCCACCCTCGGCATTGATGACGATATTGCCGGTGGCCGGATCATAGGCTCCGCCGCTTGTCGTTGTGACTGACGCCAATGTGCCGCCAGCAGTCCGGCTGTCATCAAACGTCAGAACGTATTCTCCGACTACTGCCCCGCCCAGGGCTGAGTCGGTCAATTGCATCGTCCATTCATTTGATGTGCCCGTGCCTGGAACCGTCGGTGTGAAACTCACGTTAATGGTTTCAGATGTGCCCAGGTTGTCGAAATACTCGATAGACAGGTACTGTGCTTCCCCCACCGAGCCTGCATCTGTATCGGTGGCAGGCAGATTTACCCCAAGCGACATCGCTGTTGTCGGTTCGCCTGAAAACTGGTTCACATTGATTTGCACGGGCTGAAGCCCATCCGATGTATCCCGTGGGAACGTTGGCACTGTCCCATCGGCGAGAGCGGGCCAGCCAAGCAGAACAAGCCCTGAATCAGATCGCAGATAGCCCTGCGCATCAGTGCGGAACGAGCCGGTTGTGGTCAGCAACATCTGACTATTGCCGTTCGACACGTTCACATCGCTGCTTTGCGCGACAGGCAGCATACCCCGTCCGCGCACGGCAAGGTCTGTTGCATTCGACGTCGATACCAGAGACCCGCGTTGATCGATCAGCCGCGAAGTCGAGGCACGAACTCCCCCGGCGGAGTAGCTTCCACCGCTGGACGAAACGACAAGCGACTGAAAATCAGTCTGAACACGTTTGTACCCGTAGGTCGAAGAGTTCGCGATATTGTCTGAAATGGACGCAAGCCGCGTCGCGTTTGCCTGTAGCCCTGCAACACCTGCATTGAGCGAGGAAGAGATTGTCATGGACACGCCTTTCTGCTGTACCGACCGAATTTGGACAACAGATAGGCGGGCCGCCTTAACGCAGGGCTAACAGATAAAATCCAAGCTATTCCTGCCAATCACTCCCTCAGGAAAATCACCTCCAGCCGGTTGTTGCGAACGGCCATCGGGTTCTTGACGGCGGCTTCGCGGTCCGCGTGCCCGGTGACTCGTTCGATCCGTTCGCCTGGCACCCCTGTTTGTTTCAAAAGCCTACGCATGGCATCTGCCCGCGCCACAGACATCTTCCAGGTTGATCGTTCCGCAACGACAATAGGTTGCGCCTGTACATGCCCTTCAACTGCAATATCGTTTTCGACTGTCCGGGCGGCTTCCATGATCAGTCTGGACAGATCCCGCAACAAAGGCGTTGGGATATCGGTGCCTTCTTCGAACAACGGGGTATCCTCGAGCGCGAATATCTCGACCACCAGGCCCTCATCGGTCAGACGAGTCACGATGTGTCTGAGGTCATTGTCCATGACCTTCGTTTCGCCGCCTTTGCCCAGCAGTTGAGCCTCAAGTGACTCGAATGCTTCATCCTGTGCCGCTGTGAGGTCACCCTGATCACCTGATCCGGTGTCGCCACGTGCCTGCTTGGACTCAGTTGGACGCTTCGATGATGCGCCCGTACCGTTCTGAGGCAGCGTTACCTCGGAAAACACGCTGTCGCCGCCAAACGCACCATCCCCACCGCCGGAAATGCGGTTGATTGGAATCGTCGGCGAAAAGTAGTCCGCGATCCCCTTGCGTTGCTTTTCGGTTGTTGCATTCAGCAGCCACATCAACATGAAGAAGGCCATCATAGCGGTCACAAAGTCCGCATAGGCCACTTTCCAGGCGCCACCATGGTGACCACCGCCGCCTGACACCTTCTTTTTCTTGATGATGATTGGCCGCGCATTGGCTTGCGCGCTCATTTCCCACACCTCATTTTCACCCGATCCGAGGCGTATCACGCAGCATGTTACGGCTGGCTTAACACATAGAATTGTCGACAATTTGCGGCCCATGGTCTTGTGCCGGCGCTCAGGCAGTGCGCAGATATGACATGACCTCTTCCTTGCATGATAGCCGGTATGCGTGGCTGCGGCTTGCGCTGACCCTTGCCATTGCGATGGTCGCCAATGTGGGCATGTGGGCCATCATCGTGATCATGCCTGCCGTTGAAGCAGAATTCGGCGTCAGCCGGGCGTCGGCAAGCCTTCCATATACCCTGACAATGATCGGATTTGCCGTGGGCAACTTTGTTGTCGGACGGGCTGTCGATACCTGGGGTGTGTCGCGTGTTCTGGTTGTCTGCGCCATCGCCATCGCGAGCGGGTACGGGTTGGCCACGCTCAGCGGGTCCATCCTGAGCCTTTCCATGGCGCAATTGCTGATCGGGTTCGGAACGTCTGTTGGCTTTGGTCCGTTGATTGCTGACATCTCGCACTGGTTCCTCAAACGGCGCGGCATTGCCGTGGCGATTGCGGCCAGCGGGAATTACCTGTCTGGCGCCATCTGGCCGATCCTGCTTGCAGACATTCTTGAGGATCAGGGATGGCGCGCGGCCTATGCGGTGCTGGCTATGTCCACGCTCGCCGTGGTCATCCCGCTGGCCTTTGCATTGCGCCGTCAGGTTCCGGACAGCGCTCACCAATTGGCCGAGGCCGCGTCGAGTGCGAATGCGGTCTCATCCGGCCTGTCGCCGCGGGCATTAAGCTGGCTTCTCGGCCTTGCGGGTGTGGGGTGCTGCGTTGCGATGTCCATGCCGCAAGTGCACATTGTCAGCTATTGTGTTGACCTTGGATACGGCCCTGCCGTTGGGGCAGAAATGCTGGCGCTCATGTTGCTGGGCGGAGTTGGGTCACGCTTGGTATCAGGTTTTCTGGCGGACCAGTTGGGGGGTGTTAAAACACTGCTTCTGGGGTCTGTCCTGCAATGCATTGCGTTGCTTCTGTACCTACCGTCGGATGCGCTGATCTCGCTCTATGTGGTCAGCTTGATCTTCGGGCTCAGTCAGGGCGGGATCGTCCCCAGTTACGCTGTGATCGTGCGGGAATACATGCCCGCACGAGAGGCCGGCGCACGGGTCGGGTTTGTCATGATGGCAACCATTCTTGGCATGGCGCTGGGCGGTTGGATGTCGGGCTGGGTCTATGATGTGACGGGCAGCTACCAGATGGCATTCTGGAACGGGATCGCCTGGAACGGGTTGAACATTGCCATCATGCTCTGGTTGCTCAGCCGCAGCAGATCCCAAGGGATGTTGCGCACAGCATGACCTACGGTGCGATAGGGGCGCTTACGCTGCCACAGCTGCGCTTCGGCTGCTAACCCGGTAAGGCGGGACGTGTCGTCCGCCCACGTCAGCCCTTGTCAGGCACCATGGGACCGCTGAGGTGATCCTCTCCCCGAATGCGGGCCAGTTCGATCTGTTTCTGGCGTTCGCGAAAGCGGGCTTTGTCCTCGTCGCTGGTCTCATCCACGCAGTGGTGGCAGCTGACGCCCGCCTCGTATTCCGGACGGGCTTGATCAGCGGGCAGAATGGGCCGACGGCAGGCGTGGCACAGCTGATGCGGCCCCACCTCAAGCCCGTGCCCTACGCTTACGCGCCCATCAAAGACAAAGCATTCGCCCTGCCACGTGCTGTCCTGCGCGGGCACCTCTTCGAGGTATTTCAGAATGCCACCCTTGAGGTGAAACACATCTTCCACACCCTGACCCAGCAGGTAGTTGGTCGATTTCTCGCACCGAATGCCCCCTGTGCAGAACATCGCCACCTTCTTGTTGTGAAAGCGATACTTGTTTTCTTCCCACCACGCGGGGAATTCACCAAAGCTGCGGGTATGCGGGTCAACAGCGCCGTCAAAGGTGCCAATGGCAACCTCGTAGTCGTTGCGGGTGTCGATGACGGCCACATCCTCGCGCCGGATCAGATCGTTCCACTCGGTGGGATCGACATAGTGGCCGACGCGGGCGGCCGGATCGACATCGGGTTGCCCCATAGTCACGATCTCGCGCTTCAGCCGGACCTTCATCTTGCCGAAAGGTGGGGTTTTGCTGGTGCTTTCCTTCCACTCCAGATCGGCGCAGCCCGGCAGGGCGCGGATGTGGGCCAGAACCGCTTCAATTCCCGCACGCGGTCCTGCAATGGTGCCATTGATCCCCTCCGGCGCCAGCAGCAACGTGCCCTTCACATCCTGTCCGCAACACAGCGCGGCCAGCGGCCCCTTGATCGCGGCAGGGTCATCGAAGCGGGTGAAGTGGTAAAGGGCGGCAATGATGTACATGGCCGCGAAATAGGCGATGGGTGTGCCCTTGCGCAAGGGGGCGGGCGGGTGTCACAACGTCGCCAGGCAACGCAAGGAGGCTGATCCATGACCCGCGCCCTTATCGTGATTGACGTGCAGAACGACTTTTGCCCCGGTGGCGCGCTGGCCGTGCCCGGCGGAGATGACATCGTGGCGGGCATCAATGCGCTGATGGCGGACTATGACGCGGTTGTTCTGACACAGGATTGGCACCCGACTGGACATTCTTCCTTTGCATCATCCCATAATGGCAAAGCCCCATACGAGATGATCGACATGCCTTACGGCCCGCAGGTCCTGTGGCCAGATCACTGTGTTCAAGGAACGGAGGGTGCCGCCTTTCACGCTGACCTGAACACGGGCCGTGCCGACATGATCGTGCGCAAGGGATACCGCCCGGCCATCGACAGCTACTCGGCCTTCTTTGAAAACGACCACGAAACGCCGACGGGGCTGGAAGGATACCTGCGCACACGCGGGATCACCGACCTGACCATGGTGGGGCTGGCAACGGACTTCTGTGTGAACTTCTCGGCGGTGGATGCGGCCAAGCTGGGGTTCAATGTGACCGTCCGGACAGACCTCTGCCGCGCCATTGATCTGGATGGATCACTGGCATCGGCACAATCCGGCATGACAGGGGCTGGCGTCACGCTGGCCTGACTTGCCCCCGTGCGCCAGAATGGGGCACAACAGGCCACCAAAGCCAAGGAAGCGCGCCCATGGTCGACATCGCCACCCGTGTCTGGAACCACAAATGGAAGATCGACCCGATCGTGCGGTCGCTCATCGACACGGATTTCTACAAGCTGCTCATGTGCCAGTCAGTGTTCCGGAACAAGCCCGACACGCAGGTGACATTCTCCCTCATCAACCGATCCAAACACGTCCCCCTCGCCAAGCTGATCGACGAGGGCGAGTTGCGCGAGCAACTCGACCACATCCGGTCATTGTCCCTGCGCCGCGGGGAAAGCACGTGGATGCGCGGCAACACGTTCTATGGCAAACGCCAGATGTTCACGCCAGAATTCATGGACTGGTTCGAGGCGCTGCGCCTGCCCGCCTACCACCTCGAACGGCGCGAGGATCAGTACGAGTTGACCTTCGAAGGGTCCTGGCCCGAAGTCATGCTGTGGGAAATCCCCGCGCTTGCGGTTCTGATGGAGCTGCGCGGGCGGGCCGTCCTGAACGAAATGGGCAAGTTCGAGCTCGAGGTCCTCTATGCCCGCGCCATGACCAAGCTCTGGGAAAAGATCGAACGCTTGCGCGGCCATAACGGGTTGCGCGTGGCCGATTTTGGCACGCGACGGCGGCACTCCTTCCTATGGCAGGACTGGTGCGTGCAGGCCATGGGCGAGGGGCTGGGTGCGCAATTCGCAGGCACATCGAACTGCCTGATCGCCAAGAACCGCGATCTGGAGGCCATCGGCACCAACGCGCACGAGCTGCCGATGGTCTATTCGGCACTGGCACAAACAGACGCAGAACTGGCACAAGCCCCCTATGACGTGCTGAGCGACTGGCACGACGAACATGACGGCAACCTGCGCATCATCCTGCCCGACACTTATGGCACCGAAGGGTTTTTGGCCCACGCCCCCGACTGGCTCGCAGGCTGGACGGGCATCCGCATCGACAGCGGAGATCCCGCAACGGGGGCCGAAGTGGCGATCAAATGGTGGCAGGACCGCGGCGAAGACCCGCGCGAAAAGCTGGTCATTTTCTCGGACGGGCTGGATGCAGACAAGATCATCGAATTGCACCAGCAATTCGCGGGCCGGGTCAAAGTGTCCTTCGGCTGGGGCACAATGCTGACGAACGATTTCAAAGGGCTGACCCGCGACGACCGCCTCGCCCCCTTTTCACTGGTGTGCAAAGCGGTGTCGGCCAATGGGCGGCCCACGGTCAAGTTGTCGGACAATCCCAACAAGGCGATGGGGCCGGAGGCCGAGATCGAGCGGTACAAGCGGGTGTTTGGGGTGGGGGAGCAACGGGCGTTGGAGGTTGTGGTTTAAGTCCGCAGCGACCGCGCCGATCCGGCAACCTTGACAAGGCCACAATGCCCACCGCCGACCCCAACAAGACACTGATCCAGCGATGTCGAGGGGTGGGTTACAGACCAAAGCCAGCGTTCAAGACAATCGCCAAAACCAGCCATATCGCCAGCCCGGTCGGGCGGTCTGGTCATGCACGGCGGCTTCGCCTTGAGTCCGTGCTGGAATGCGGTGTGATTGCCTTTGGCTCGGCGCAGATGTCAGATGGTTCGCGTCGGTTGGCTGGTGCCTGACCGGAGCAGACATTCCTCCAAGAAATCTGATGGCAGCTGTGCGAGACAAAGCGGCCCTTTGGGTCTCGGCGACCAATGACGGCTTTGCCCACATTCGACCTATGCTCTTCCTGGTGACTATTCCGACGCAGGTAGAACTGAAGCTACGTTACGCACCGTTTCAGCCTATTTCATAGTGGCTGACATCATCCAGTGCTCCTTTTCGCTCCATTCGAGAATATCGGACAGAATCCCGACTGTGCCGTCGTCTCGGACATCAGCAAGAACCTGAATTGCATTGCGGAGTACATCAATGAAGCGGTGAAAATCGGCGCAATGGTTCGCAAGCATTTCATCTGTCGTCTGGGCGGTCGCATCCTGGGTTGGATTGGATAAGACAAGCAGCTCATCCAATGATGCGGGTGCTTTGCTCCCCAGCACACGCAACCGTTCTGCGATCGCATCGAGGAACCCGTTGAGCGTCTGGTATTGGGTCTCAAACATGGCGTGCAAGCTGCGGAAGTTTGGACCTTCCACATTCCAATGATAGCAGTGGCTCTGCACATAGAGGCGGAAAACCTTGCCCAAGACCGCCTTTATCGTGTCTTCCTTGACTGAGTTTGATTTCATTCTTTGTCCTTTGATTTCTGTCTGCTCGCGTGAACAACGCTGTAATCGTGCCCGCCATCAAAGAAGTCGATGGCGGGCACGGCATAGCTTTGACCTTAGGCAGAGCGTCCCGAGTAAGGGCTGGTTTACAGAGCCGCTGCCTTGATCTGTGCCACAGCTTCTTCAGTGCTCCAGACCGCGTTAGCGATGAAGCGGAAGTTGATGAGGGCAGCGAGGTACCCATCCCCCTCCGGCAGTTGCGCCGCAGCCGTCGCATCCCGCACCACGGCCACTTCGAAACCCTTCTCGATCAATTCGCGCATATGCGATTCCGTGCACAGGTTGGCCGACATACCTGCCAGAATGACTTGATCCACGCCCTGCTTACGCAGTTGCAGCGACAGGTCGTTGGTGTCGTTGCCGTACATCTTGTGGGGCGAGGTCACGATGGTCTTGCCATCGTTGATGTAGGGCTTGTATTGCTCCAACCAGTCTGCGCCCGAGCCTTCGAAACCTTCAATGTCCAGAGGGCCCTTACGGTCAAACATACCGATATTGTGCATTAGTTTTTCCAACGCGCCTTCGAACTTCCAACCATGGTCAGTTGGATAGTAGTAGTGCGGAGACACGGCGGTGGTGATGTCGTACTCTTTGGCCGTACGGAACAGCGTTTCGATGTTTTCAACCGTGTTGTGTTCAGTGACGGACGCGCCGATCACGCCCCAAGTCACACCATCGGGGCTGAGGAAATCGTTCTGTGGGTCGGTCACGACAAGGGCTGCGCGGCTCAGGTCGAGCTTCATGTCAGAGGGCGGCAATGCAGGTTCGGCCGGTTCAGCATAGGGGTTGGCCTTGACTTGCGCGTGAGCGGTTCCTCCCAGCGCAGTGGCAGCAGCCGCTGCAGTCCCTGCCAGTCCGGTGGTCAACGCCGCGCGACGTGACAGTTTCTTGCCGCCGTGGTCATGGTCATCACAATTGCACATAAGGTCTTTCCTTCTTTGGATGTATCGAGAAGCCTTGTGTGTGACAGTCGGTGTGCCTTTTCGTCTTGATTTGGACCAGTCAGGAAAATTTTCGTGACGGCAGAGGAGTTTAAGGCCAAAATCATCGGATGAGCTACGACCACATTTTCGATCAACTCGACATCCGTACGGAACCGTTTGCCATCTGTGAGATCCACGGAACCTGCCATGTTGCCCTCAAGCCAGATGCGGCGGTGACCCTGCACTATATCCTGTGCGGTGAGGGCCAGATCACGATGCGGGGGCAGGCCCCGATCAGAATATCCAAGGGCAGTTTGGTTTTGATCCCTTCACTGAACAGCCACGAGGTCTTGAATGACGGCGCGACGGTCGTGCCTGGACCGTCTTGCAAACCAGCAGCGCTGAACTTGGCGCAGGTCCTTAAATCCGCCCCAGATGAAGGTGACGGCAGTGCCAGCCGCCTGGTCGCACTTTGCGCGCACGTTAATATTGGGCTGATGGGGGCCACGGATGTGGTCAACTTAATCCGTGAGCCGTTGGTAACGCGTGCCGAACCCGGCAGCGACCTGATGGTATTGGTCGACACATTAATGCGCGAAGTGTGCGAGCCAAGCGTCGGCAGCCGCGCTTTGATCCGGGTTCTGTTGATGCAGGCTGTGATTGTCATGATGCGCAAGCGAATGACTGAGCAGGCAGGGACGTTGGATTGGATGGCCGCGCTGCGTGATCCGATGCTGTGGAAAGCGTTGAACGCGATGTTGGACAACCCGGGCAATCCGTTTTCCGTAGAGTCTCTCGCGGATATTGCAGGCATGAGCCGGGCCGCGTTTGCGAAGCGATTTTCTGAAGCGTATGGCGCAGGACCGATGGAGCTACTGCGCAATCTGCGGGTGCGCAAAGCAGGCGACCTACTGCGCAATACAGATTTGCCAATGAAAAGAGTGGCTGAATCTGTTGGGTTTTCCAGCCGCAGTGCCTATAGCCGCGCTTTCGAAGCGACATCCGGCCAAAGCCCCAGTGCATTCCGCAAAGCCGTCAGAAAACCGTGACACCGGTTATCGCCTTTGTCGCGTTTGGCACTCATTCGTGCATCAGGCAGAACAAATAGCCCAAAGCCGACATTGGTTCGAACTGCAGCACACAGCACTCTGGGCTCGAACCGGCCATCTGCAATTAGTTTGCAAAGTCGGCTTGCTCCGCCTTTTGACAACTATTGTTGTGGAGACGAAGGTCGGAAATTTAACAAGAGTAAGAGTGCCCTCCATCCCCAAACCCTAACAAACGGTAAAACCTTCTCTATAACCCATTGAAATCCCATGATCCGAAATCCGTCCCACCATGGGACACCTGATTTCTCCGGGGCCCATCACCCCTCGATCCGGCCCCTCAGGGCCTTCACGTCCCCCCGCATTTTCTTGGCCTTCAACCGGCGTTTTTTTGATCCCAAAGTCGGCTTCGTCGCGATCCTTTTTTCGGCACCACCAGCGCCTTCCGGATCAGATCCACCAGTCTCTGCCGGGCAATCTCCCGATTTCTGGCCTGGCTGCGCGTCTCATCACATTGAATGATCAGCGCCCACTCGGTCGTCCAGCGCCGCCCCGCCAGCCGCCGCAGCCGCGTCTTGACCGGGCCGGGAAGGGAGGTAGCGGAACCAAATTCATCAACTGCCAATTTGGGGAAGATCGAGCGACCCACCCAAATTTCATCTTTGCTCACACAAAGAATGGGCGCGACAGAATTGCCGACGACACAATCATCGCGGATTGAAATGCCGCAAATACACCGTCGGCAGTGGAATTTATTGGAATAAACGTAAGCGATGTTTTGCAAGACACCATGCCGCTGCATGTCAGTCGCAACTTGGGGCGTGCGAGCGAAGCACCAGTCGTTGTGAGCCATACGCTTGATGCCGGTGAGACTGATACGTTTACAATTGAACCCGGCTTCCGGCCATCATCAGTTCACGTAATGGTGGACGTGAACAATGGTAACCGCTTGGGGGCTTCACACGGTGCTTTCTCGTGGACCCGCAACGGCGTCAGGAATGACTTTTTGCACATATTCGCTGCGGCTGAGGATGGAGCGGCTGAACGAGGCTCAATTGTTGGTCCCGCTTCGCCGGAAGTTGTTCAAATAGTGAATCCAGCCAAAGGCAATCCGACGGTAGTGTTGAGTTCAATGCATGGCGCTACAAGGTTTCAGGCTCAAACCGGTCACTGCGACAGAGTGGACTGTCATTCGGTTCTTTTTAATACCCTTGAAACAGAACAAGTTGGGGCTGCTGAGATGATTGATGTGGCTGACAACGTTGACGTTCGCCTGTAGCGATCTCTTTCCTGCGAGGGCGGATGTATATCCGGCTTGAAAGCCTGGGCAACGACCATCACCAGGTGGCGTACGGCCTAAAGCAAATCGCGCCGGCGTTGGAGTTTTTCTCCTCCATTCTGTAGGTCGATGCAGATTCGGCACAACTTGGGTCTGCGCTCTATCGCTCTACCTCGCTCGCATTGGACCCGGGAGCAGCCCAACTCGAAAATGGTCACGACCTTACTGTCTTTGGACAGTTTTTTGGAAGTGAACTCACAGAACTGCAGGGGCATCGCTATGTCGAACTTGGAAGTGGCGGTGCAGGGCACGAACAAAGCCATGACGCACACATGTTCGTTGTCGAGGAAAATGGCGACACAAGCGCGCGGTTTTTCCTGTCCTCTTTGCAACAAGCCAACCAGACCTTGGATTTGGACCTGTTTGCCCTGATGGCGATCCCGGACACGGTCGAGGTGTCGATTATCGGGGTTGAGGACCAGGGCGTGCAGGATTTGATCGGAGCGGATGTTGAACTTTACAATGTGCCGTATTTTCTCAATCCGACAGGCACGCTCACGACGACCCAGACAAGCACCACAGTAAATTTTTCGACAGGTGTTCTTTCAGATGTCGTGCTCGCCAGCTACGAAATTGCGAGGCTTGAATTCGACATGTATGAAACCCGCACCGACGGCACTGCGACCTCTGAAAACCTGATTGCCGAAGCCGCCACGGGCGACATGATTTTTGCCAACAGTGGCAATGACTGGATTCGATCAGGACATGGCCGCGACTTTGTCCATGGTAGCGACGGCAACGATGCAATCTACGGCGGAGAAGGCGCGGACATTCTGAACGGCCGTTCAGGAAACGACTACATTGTTGGAGGAGACGGGATCTTTGCCGACCGGCTCTTTGGTGGTTTGGGAGACGACACTCTCCTTGGCGGTGAGGGCAATAACACATTGGAGGGTGAGACCGGGAGCGACGTCCTAACCGGTGGCCTGGGATTTGACAGTGTTTTCAGGTGGTGCAGGTGATGACACGCTGTCTAGTCTAAATGGTTTTGACCTTTTGTTTGGCGCCACAGGCGATGATGATTTGTCTGGCAATTCAGGCAATGACACTCTGAGTGGTGGTGACGGGAATGACAGGCTTCGAGGCGGTCAGGGAGCTGATGTCTTTGTGTTTGAGAGTGGGAACGACATTGTTCGCGACTATTCTTTGATTGTTGATGCGCTCGAAATCGAAGCTGACTTACTAGATGAAGTGACACCTCAGGGCAGTGATTTGGCCAACTACTCTAATGTTGTGAATGGAAACCTCGTGCTCGATTTTGGCGATGGTCACACCCTGACAATCAACAACGTGACGAACGTTGACCAACTGTTCGATGATGTCATCTATATCTAGTAAGACGTGCGCGTCGTACGCGGTGCGTGGAGCATTTCCGTTTACGCCTACTGCAGGCTTCAACGGAATTTCCTGCGTACTCAATAGTAAGGTAGCTTTGGGGCCGCCGATTATGGCCCTCACCTAGGCCAATCGATATCGGATACACTAGAGCCAACCCTCCTGCATAAATCAAAACTCGGCCTCTTTCCCAATGACCACATTTCATGGATCATCACGCCAGCTGCTTCACAATCATCCAGTAGTTGCAGCATTATGTCATTGCTTTGATAACTTGGAGCTGGATCACCCGACGGATGATTATGCACTAATATGATGGCGCTCGCGTTTATGGTCCGATGAAGTTCCAGGCTACAAAGTTGCTGAAGTCCGGCACGCTTTTGCCATCATACATAATTCCGCGTGCACGCGCAGTTACAAGGCGGCGCAAGTCACGACGAATAGCCGAGATGTTTGACCTAATTTGAGCTTTCGCACAGCTATGTCACTGGAGTTTGACCATTCAATACATCACCGTGTTGAGCGTGATGGAAACAGGTACACCATCTTCGACCTGTGCACTGCCGCGCGCAAGCAGCCAGCCGTCTTCGCGCTCCAAATGCGCAACGACCCGTAGGGTTGGCGAAGCGGAAGAGCTTACGGGCCTTGTCAGGGAAAATACGATCTGACGTGACTTACCGTTGCTTTCGACCCGTATTTGTTGGTCCCCAAGCCGCTTTTTGGCCTGATTGGCAGGGTCCTCCAGAAAGATCTCAATTTGGCCTTCTGGGATAACCTTGCCACCCTCATATGTCACGCCGCCCTGCATATCTCTAGATTGAGCTCCCACTGTTCCGGCAACCACGGCAACACCCGTTAACACTATCCCGACGGACAAGGTACGGCGATTGATCTGGGGTGTCATTGCGGCATCTCCCTTAGCTGATAATTCGATTGCACAGAGCCTGCTGGTACCGGAAAGGGCGCATTGAAAGCGCCCTTTCCACAGCGCGTCAGATGATAATGAAGTTATCTGCCGACAGGTCCAGATTTCTACTCAGTTGCGCAAACTGGATTGCGTCACCATCACCCGAGCCATCACCGTCATAAGACAACGCACCGCTGTCGGTGTTATAGATGATACGGTCATCGCTGTCGCGGGCAACACCCATTGCACTGCTGTGGAACGCTCTGAATGACAGCGCGCCGTCGTCGCCCAACTCCTCGAAGATAAGACTGTCCAGAATGATTAGATCCTCATTGGCTTCGAAATCCCTTATCTGGTCGACATTGCCCTCCCCGAGCTCTGTGGAAAAGCGGAATGAATCCTCTCCCATTCCACCAGTGAGCATATCAGCCCCCAGCCCACCATCCAGCAGGTCGCTGCCTCGACCTCCGAGCAGTACATCGGCACCGGCCTCACCTGGTTCAGCAGGCGCTGGCGGGAAGTCGACCGAGACGTTGAGCGTATATGTCGAGCCTTCTGGGACGGCTTCCGTCCAGCCACCTTCCGTGGACTCTGCCGTCCAACTGCCTTGCAGGATGTAGTAGGTGCCGGTTTCTTCAACGACATAAACCGTGCTTGAGTCCCGGATAGAGGTGGAGCCGGGGTCGCCACCGCCATCGTCATTCTCGGTAACGATATCCCCATTGCTGTCCAGGAGCCGAATCCAACTGTCGTGCACGTTTGGATCGGCGATTCCATCGACGTCGATCGACAGGATTGTGCCGGCTGCAAGTTCGATGCCGTAGTATCCGCCCTGGCCATTCCCTGTGGCTTCGACGGTTGTGTGAAGCACGGTTGTCGAGTCGAAGATGTTTGGGTCTTCAACCAGCGAAAAGTTGTCTGAAATGTCGAATGCAGTGGCTATTGAATTGTTCGTCGCATCCGGTCCAAGCGTGGTGTAGCCGGTGCCCATTCCGGGTGTCGGTAGCGCGTCGCCCTGATAGGCGAAATCGCCGAGCAAGGTGTCATCTCCATTACCACCACGCAACGTGTCATCTCCCCCCTGTCCAGTCAGAACGTTGGCGGCTGCGTCCCCCACGAGTCGATCATCGAAGCCAGACCCGGCCAGATTTTCGATCGAGACATAGGTATCTCCTTCGGATGTTTCATGGCGCAGATTGAGCATGACCCCGCTGGTCGCAGCGGAATAGTCTGCCGTATCACTGCCTGAACCGCCATCCAGCAAATCGCCGCCGCCGCCACCAGTCAACGTGTCGTCACCTGCGCCTGCAGACAGCCCGTTCACTTGGTCGTCGCCAATTAGCCAGTCATCGTGAAACGAGCCCTGCACATTTTCAAAGCCGACGAGGATGTCGTGCTCGATCGCTGTACCGCGGCCTACGATCTGAACAGGTCCAGTGGCATCGCCGCCCATTGCCATGCCATTGGCGAGGTCGACCGTTACGCCGCTTGAGCTGTTTCTGTAGACGACAGTGTCGATGCCTTCGCCACCGTCTAGATAGTCCTGACCGGCGCCGCCGATGATCACGTCATCGCCACCTTCGCCGTACAGAATGTCACCGTCTCTGCCGCCGTCCAACGTGTCGTTGCCATCACGGCCGTTGAAAACGTCTCCGCCACCCTGACCGATGAAGTGGTTGGCCGCGGACGTCCCGATAAAGCGGTCGATGCGGTCATCGGATCCAATCAGGCCCTCAATGCTGTAGAATGTGTCGCCCGATGCGGTGCCGCCATTGGCAAAGTTGGTTTCAAGATTGACGATAAGTTGAAATGGGCTTTCGCGACTGTAATCAACGGTGTCGCTGCCCGCGCCACCCCTGAAGACATCGACGCCAGCCTGGCCGCTCATCATGTCGTCACCATCACCACCATCTAGAAGGTCGTCGCCCTGCCCACCCAGAATGGTGTCGTTGCCATCGCCGCCATAGAGGGCGTCGTTGCCGTCATCGCTCTCGGTCTGGTCCTCGAGATCTTCAATGTCGATGGTGTTGTTGATGTCGCGGCTGGCAAGAGAATCCGTGCCGCCAATTATGATGTCATCGCCGCCAAGCCCAAAGATGGTATTGTCGCCTGCCCCCCCGTCGATCATCTCATCGGTATCGTCACCGAATATGATGCTGGTCAGCGTGTTGTCGCCAGACGCGGGAGGGGTGTCACCATCATCCTCTTCCAATTCGGTGATTGAGCCATCGACATAGATGATGTTTTCGACATTTGCGATATTTCCGATTTCCAGGTCTCTGGACATCACAATGACGGTATCATTGCCGCCGTCCAACTCTTCGCGCACCACGTCGTCGAGGGAATCCACGAAATAGACGTCGTCACCGCCGCCCCCGGCCATCCGGTCACCGCCACCGCGGCCATCCAACACGTTGTCGCCGTCATTCCCGATCAGAATGTCGTCATATTGGCTGCCGATCCCATTTTCGATGTAGTATTCGGTCTCGTCCTCATTGTGGCCCGCAAAGATGGATACGTTGTTGTTGTGGCCATTCACGCTGGAAAACTGCCCGGCGCGCATGTCCAGGATCGTGCCCGCGATCGAGCCGGAAAAGTCCATCGTATCGGTGCCACCGGTGTCATGGATGACAAAGCCGATATCGCGCTGCATCCCCGACGAGGTGAGTTCGTAGCCGTATTTCGTGCTGTTGAACCCATAGACATCATCGCCGGTGTTCAGATTGATTGTCTGATAAGTCCGCACGCCGTCTTCGTCGACGGTCGAGAAGTAGGTGCGGATGACAGCCTCGATATCACCCATCAGCGGGGTCGCTGCGGACCAGCGCGTGTCTTCGCCCACATCGATCCCGTCGAAATAGGACATGACGCTGTATTGCTGCCGGTCATAAGTCCAGGTGGCGTTGTTGAGATAGTTGATCTGCACGCCGCCGGGGCCGCTGTAGTTGTAAAGGCCGGGGTGGTTCAGGCCGAACTCATGGCCAAATTCGTGAATGAAGGTGTCAAAGACATAGCCGCCAATATCGGTCAGATTGGGCTCGGTGTCGTGGAACCTCTGCCCAACGCTGATGTACCGGTTGCTAGAAAAGGCGCTGCCATCACTTTGCTCGCCAATCTCCGGGCTGACGATCTCCATCCAGTCCGTGTCTTCGTCGTATGGTGTGTCATAGACGATTTCGAATTCGAATGGCGTGACCGACGCCCACATCTCGAGCGCGCCAACGGCGGCTTCTTGATAATCGGGATGGTTGCTGAGCTCGGAAACGTTGATCCGGAGCGGTTCTGCGGCGATCTCTGGTGTCAGGCTGCGCGGCAGTGCGCCGAGGTAATCGAGATAGGCTTCGTAATCTTCACTTTTTCCAAAAGGGTTGTCTGGTGTCTGATCGTTGACCCACCATGGTTCACTGGCATCGTCGGTGTTGATTTGCACGTTGGTCGACGTTTGGCCTGACCCTTCATCGGCGGGCGAACCTGGCGCCTCGGACGTGTTGGCGGCGTTTGTGGATTCGGTAGAGTCGCCCGACTCGACAGGAGCCGCGGCGTTTTCGTCGAGTGCCGCAAGATCGGGCATCATCGCTGTAAGAGCGACTGCTTCACCCAAGTTCACCTGGAGCCCAGTCTCTTGAAGACCGATCTTTCCAAAAGAAGACTCTTGTTCGGGGCCGTACCCCAGTTCGCACATCATGCACATTTTCAGATTATCCTTTTGTAAAGACGCCCATGTCGTGAGTTCAGGTCGCCGGGGAGAAAGAGTGACGTTCAGATGCTTTGTTGATCACGTCAAAATGGTTAGACTCCTTGCGTTTAGGGCAGCCGATCAAAGCAGCGCGTGGATTCAGAGAAGACCACTGACTTCGCGCCAGGCTGCGATAGTCCACTTTCCTCTCTTGAGACCGGTGACCCCCAACATCTCATTCCAGAAGGATCGCCGCGTCACAGCCCCTGGACGAAACGCAGCACTGTCAAAGCTGGGATGGTCTTGGCCGAAATTTTGGTCATCACAGTCTTGGCCTTTGTCAAAAGGATTGACCGGCGTCCGCTCGTTCCTCCGCCACTGGTCGCTTGTTTGGTTCGGAGATTGCAACTTCAGTGACTCCTTGAAGAACAACCGAAAGCTGTTACGGCCGTCCAGGTTCGACAAAGCCAGTTATCAACGGGCTTCGCGTGTGCTGACTTCGATGGCAAAGGGGCTGTCTGAAAAACGTGACACCTTCATCAAAAGTTGATGCGGCGTTTCTGGCGTAGAGAAAAATCTACCTACGCTTGTATTTTCGAGATTTGGGCATTGAGTTCAACTGGAAATCTGGATCGCCGCACTATCGGCGAAATTTGGCTTGGCAACTGGAGCGTATGAACAGAATGGTCGTCCCATCTTTAATGCTAAAACCCGGCTGGCCTTGTGAAGCGCACGAGCGGAGGCTCCTCGCGGTTATGCCGCAGGACAGCAGATGTTTCTGTGCATCGAATGTCTCTTATGACGGGTCGCGCTGCAGCATGACGCACGCATGACGAATGGCCGCAATGGGCCGACAGCGCTTGTCGGACGGGTAGATTGAGAGGCAAGTCTGCTCCGAATCCGATATCTGGAAAGAGCCAACATTTGAAACTGCTTCGCCGAACCAATGAGACGCTTTGACTAGACGCGAGATCAACGAGCGATCATTCGATCAAAACGGTTTTGATGATCTCGGTCTGCCCAGCCGTTTCGGGCCGGTTGAGATCGGTCAGGCGATATCTGATCTCGTACTGCCCGGGCTCTTGCAGCGGAAAGCCCGTTACAACTCCGGTGCGCCAGTAGTCGTCACGGATTGGGACGCTATGGATTGGCTGCCCGGTAAACCGCATGGCATCGTTCTGTGCGCCAATCACGTTGCCCTCGGCGTCCCGCAACTCAATATCCAACCTGACCTCGTAGCTGGCAAGCGGTGTGCCGGGTAGGTCGCGCCCTACATAGTCCAGCATCGCATGGAGCATGATCATCTCGCCCGGAGCAAAGGTTGTGCTGTCGCGAGGTACGACTTGTCGTTCGCTCGTCCATGCGTCGGGAACAATCAAGTTGTTGGAAACGACAACCACACCCGGCATCAGGGCTTGTGTTGCGAGGGCTGCACCGTCGATGGAGATCTGCTTAAGATGCGGTGCCTGGAACTCCGCGGGCGTGTCTAGGACGTGCTCAACTACCTTCGTGTAACAGGCGCTGCGCTCAGGGGCGCCTTCAACGGTCGCGACATAATAAACAGGCACTGCGACATCCGCATCTTTGGCGCTGCGGATCAATTGGCAGAGGGGTGCTCGCAGGATCGTCTCGGCGCCATCAAAAGGGGGCTTCTCAGAGGCAACAAGTGTGTCGAGCAGGGTGTCGAACTGTCCGGCTTGGTCGGGGCGCAGGTTGACAGTGAAGAGCCAAGCGAACGGCGGGTCGCCCTCAACAGACGCCGCGACCTCGGCCACGCGTTCCATTGTGGTTGGATCCTTCCCGATCTTCCAGTAAATCCGTTCGCTGGCCTCCGCAACGGCGATGCGCCAATCCGCTTCTGAAAAATCAAAGGCGCCGCCCTGATTGCGGAGCGCGAAGTAAGCCGAAGGCATGGGTTGCCGAGTTGTTTCCTGAGCCAAAGCGACGATAGGTGCTCCAAAGACGGCCAACGACAGAGCAATTGCAAGCCTTTTCATCATGCCGCTAGCGAAGCCGGAACTGCGAGAGCTGTCAATCGACACAGGGCATCGTGCACCCGACCAGCGGATATCCCCCGGGGCTGCGTAATTGAGAAAGTTGGCATGGGACGGACCTGGGTTTGGCGACTTGTTGACCACGAGACGCAGTTCGCGATGCATGAATGTCCGGTTCGGAGCAACCAGCGGGTCGAGATTTTAACGTCTCAGATGTCGGCAATGGGCCGTTCTCGGTGGTAATGATCCTCATATTTTGCGCGGACTCCGAGCGCAAAACCAAACAAATCCAGCTAACGCTACATAACGAACCCTTGCTTTGATGATCGAGGGTGTCAAAAGCCCAAGATCGTTCGACAAAAACAAGACAACCTGCGCCGTCTTACAAGCGGTCATCGGTTACCAATCGCAACCCGAGATGCGCGGGCGGGGAGCCGACGGCGCATCCGCCGCGTGCCGGGTCTCGGATGAGGTAGGACATGGCTGCAACGTGCTCGCCTCCGACGTAGAAGGCAGGGCAGCGGTCTGTGGTAACACTGTCGCCGTAGCAGTCACTGGTCCATTCCCAGACGCTTCCATCAAGATCTGCGATGCCTTCGGGTGAGATTGAAAAGCTGCCTTGTGTCTTGAGTGCGCGCGGCGTTGTGCCGTTGGTCAGGTAAGTTGAGGCCCAGGTAAGGGACGGATCAGTAAAGATCGGGTCTGGTTCTTCCGGCAGAACGGGAGCAGCCATAAGGCTCCATTCGTCAGCGGTTGGCAGGCGATAATCTTGGCCGGTACGGGCGTTGATCCAAGCAATGTATTCCTGAACGTCGACATAGCTCAGCCCGGTGGCCGGGGTTATGGCGGGGTCCATGCCAGAGCGCACGCGTAGCGTCAAAGAACATCCGTTGTCCGCTGTACAAGCGTTCCATTCTGCAACGGTGACTTCGTGTTGTTGCACCAAAATGGTTGCTCCATCCGGCAGCTCAACTGCGCCCTTTGCCATGACGGGCTGCAGTGAAGGGTCGAGGTCGCGCTGCATGAGCGCGACCCCGGTAAAAGCGATGGCCGCCACGAAACCCAAGCCAACCAAACCAAGGGACATTTTGTTATGGGTGATGACGGCAAACATCTCACAGGTCCTTTCTCCTGCCTTTTCAGGTTGTAAATTCCCGTGGGGCCACGACTTGCTCCATCAAGTTGTTGTCCCATTCGCCTTGCACAACAAAGTGTGCGGTGGCACCCAGCATGACGCCTTCGATCAGGTTGTGGTTCAAGTAGGCATACACGCCTGGTTGTTCGAAAGTGTACATCGCGGCCACTGCACTGCCGCCACGCACAAACCAGGTTTCCATGTCTCGCAATGGCGCATCGGTGAACGAACTTTCCCAGACGTAGGTGCCATGGCCGCCGATCAGGTGGGGACGCGAGTCCCGATTGGCCTGATTGTGGATCATCAGGACGGTTTCACCGACATTTGCGGTCAGTGCATGTTCGCCGGTCAGGGCGCCAACAGCGCCGTTGAACACAGAATGCGTCGGGATCAAGCCGCGCATCGCTTCAAGGCTGTCGGCATAGTCGTCGCCTGCCACCTCGTATTTGCGATACTCGCCATTTTCATCCATCGGCAAATAGTAGTCCTGCTCACCGATATATGCGATCTTGTCATATTGGAGCGGATTGCCATCCTTGTCCTTGAGGCCATCGCGCGGCAGCACCATCACGGCGCCATTCATGCCATGGGTCACGTGATAGGGGATCATCGCGCCGCCGGGCGCGCAGTGATAGGTGAAGCAGCCAGGCTTGGTCGCTTTCCAACGCAGCACGGTCTCTTCGCCGGGATAGACGTGGGTCAGACCGCCGCCTCCAAGCGCGCCTGTTGAGGCGTGAAAGTCGATGTTATGCTCCATCATGCTGTCGACCGGGTTGCGGAGGGTCAGCTCGATCATATCGCCTTCATGGCAGATGATGAGCGGACCGGGGACCGACCCATTGTAGGTCAGCGCCCAAACCTCGGCCCCGGTGTCTTCATCAACGACCATCAAGCGTTCGGTGGTCTCCATTGTGATCTCGATGATCTTGGGGCCGCCTGTTGCCACCTGTTCATGTTCGGGCGCAAAGGGTGGAGAGACCAACTCTTGCTTGACGCGGGTATAGCCGGACAGGTCCACAGGCTCTGCTGTGCTGTCTGCCGCTTGCTCACCCGCAGCTTTGTAAATCATGGACGAAGTCGCGTTGATCTTGTTGATCTTTGGCGCGTGTGTCGCTGCCATCGCACCTGCCCCCGTCACGGCAGCAGCTCCTGCGAGCATACTGCCGCGCAAGACGTTGCGACGGCTGGTCTTTACAAGGCCTGGATTGATGAATTTGGTCATGGTTCCCTCCATGGGGGCTGGATGTAGGCGCCAAGACAGCTCGCCGGGGCGCCGTCTGTATTCAGAAATTTGCAAGCTGCGCTTCGAAGCGTTCCTTGGCCTTGCGCGGCACGCGGCCTTCGAAGAAATCCTCGGGTGCGTCCACGTCACCAACAGCGATGGTCATCACCATGCCCATGGCGAAATGCGGCTTGCAGATCACGCCGTAGACGCCTTCGACATCCAGAGTGACTTCGATCTCTTCGTTGATCTTGCCTTTGAAGGCTTCGGCCCCATCGGGCAGCATGCCCTTGTTGACTTCGGCGTTGTGGCCCTTGTCCGCGGCAAGGAATTTGATTGTGTCACCCGGCTGCGCTTGAACGAAGGCAGGTTCGAAAACCATGCGCTCACCCTCGGAGCCCTTGTTCAGCATCTGTACTTCGATTGTTTCGGCGAATGCTGCGCCACTCATCAGTGCGGCAAGTGCCAAACCGATTGTCAGTTTGCGGATCATCTTCATTTCCTTTCAGATCAGCCTTTGTGTTGATCTGAATATTATCGGATGCCGCGGACCGAACTTTGCGCTGGCACAAAGAACGATGCAGAAGACAACGACCCGCACCTTTTCACTTGGGTGCATGGCATCCACTTGCCCGTTGTGGCACGACTATCAAGATGGACGGTCAACCTCGCAAAACTCTGCCGCGGCTGGATGAAAGCCTGCTGACGCACCTTCCGCCGTTTTCAAAGCTGGACAAGCGGCAGATCCGTACAATTCTGGATCAAGCGTCATCGCAACGGTATGAAACCGGAATTGCGGTCTTTGAAGAGGGCGCACCGGCGGAACGCTTCTACATGCTTCTCGATGGGTATGTCCGCGTGGTGCGGATCACGGCCACCGGCGAACAGGTGACAACACTCCATATCCCTGCAGGTCAATTGATAGGAATTGCTAAGGCGATCGGGCGCGACACATATCCGGCGACGGCGTTGACGGCGACGGAGTCACTGGCTCTGAGTTGGCCAACACGGCTGTGGGACAAGTTCGTATCTGAATATGACGGGTTTGCGACCGAGACCTACAGGATCCTCGGGCAACGCGTAGGTGAGATGAACAACCGCATCGTTGAAATGGCAACGCAACAGGTCGAACAGCGGGTGGCGAATGCGCTCCTTAGACTGATCCATCAAACCGGCCGCAAGGTACCCGAAGGGATCGAGATCGACTTTCCCATCACACGACAAGATCTGTCCGAGTTGACCGCCACCACGTTACACACCGTAAGCCGCTTGCTCAGCAGATGGGAGAAAGAGGGCCTTGTGCAAAGCAAGCGCAAACGGATCATGGTGCGCGATTCTCATGCGCTGGTGGTACTCAGTCAGGCATAATGGCTGCTTTCAACTCTGCCATGAATGCATCTTCTTCGAGATGATACGCGGCGCAGGCGTCAATCAATGTATGGAATGGGCCGACTAGACACCCGACACAGAGCATCCTGTACTTTGTAAAAACCGCGATTGTCTGAGGCCAGTGTGTCATGATGTCGGCCAGTGGCAAGTCCGGGTCGTCTATCCTCGACGTGCGCATACCGTCCTCCTTTCTTAAAACGACCGTAGAACTGAAACTTCGCGAAACGTTGCGCTGGCGCAAACTTCACCGGCTTCACACTGGTTAGACAAAAGGTATCCCAACTTGAGGAGGCCTTTCGCATGGCTGAATTTCTAACCAAATCGCGGGCGCGCAACATCTTCTACGGGGGCTCGATCTTCTTCGTAGTGGTGTTCGTGGGGATGACCGTCCACTCCCATAAATACGTCGTCAATGTCTCGACCGCCGGTATGGAGCTGAGCGAAGAGGTGATCCACGGCAAGCACGTCTGGGAGAGACACTCCTGCATCAACTGTCACAGCTTGCATGGCGAAGGTGCCTACTTTGCCCCCGAGGTGGGCAATGTGATGACCCGTTGGGGCGTCCAAGACAGTCCTGAAGATGCCTTCGAAACGCTCAAAGGTTGGATCGAAGGCCAGCCCAGCGGCATTGAAGGCCGCCGTCAGATGCCGCGCTACGAGTTGTCGGATGAAGACATTCGCGGCCTCGCGGAATTCCTGCGTTGGGCAGACCAGACAGACACGCAGGGCTGGCCGCCCAACGACGCCGGATAAGGAGGCGAAAACCATGAAATACGAAACACAAAAAGTTGCGTACTGGTACTTCCTCGCCGCGATGGCTCTGTTTGGCATCCAGGTGCTGGGCGGCCTGCTGGCGGGTTGGGTCTATGTCTCGCCCAACTTCTTGTCCGAGTTGCTGCCCTTCAACGTGATCCGCATGCTTCATACCAATGCGCTGATCGTGTGGCTGCTGCTGGGCTTCTTCGGTGCGGCTTACTTCCTGATCCCTGAGGAGTCAGAGCGTGAAATCTGGTCTCCAAAACTCGCTTACATCCAGCTGATCATCTTGCTGGTCGGAACGCTTGGCGCTGTCGGCAGCTATCTCGTCGGTATCCATGGCGGGCGCGAGTTTCTCGAACAGCCCCTTTGGGTCAAGTTCGGCATTCTCGTCGCCGCATTGATCTTCCTGTTGAACATTTCGATGACAGTGCTTGCGGGCAAAAAAACCGCGATCACCAATGTGCTGCTCATGGGGCTGTGGCTGCTGTCGCTGCTTTGGATCTTTGCCTTTATCAATCCTGACAATCTGTCATTGGACAAGATGTACTGGTGGTTCGTCGTGCACCTCTGGGTCGAGGCGACCTGGGAATTGGTCATGGCGGCAATCCTCGCATTCCTGCTGCTGAAGCTGACGGGTGTCGACCGCGAGGTGGTGGAAAAGTGGCTTTACGTCATCGTCGCCACTGCGCTCTTCTCCGGCATCCTTGGCACTGGGCACCACTTCTATTGGATCGGTTTGCCCGGGTACTGGCAGTGGGTCGGCTCCATCTTCTCAACCTTTGAGGTGATCCCCTTCTTTCTGATGATGAGCTTCGCGTTTGTCATGGTCTGGAAGGGGCGGAAGAACCACCCTAACAAGGCGGCTCTCCTGTGGTCGCTTGGGTCGTCCACCGTCGCCTTCTTCGGCGCGGGCGTCTGGGGTTTCCTGCACACTCTGCACGGCGTTAACTTCTACAGCCACGGCACGCAGATCACCGCAGCGCACGGGCACCTCGCCTTCTACGGGGCCTATGTCGCGCTGAACCTCGCGGTTTTCACCTACGCGATGCCGATGCTGCGGGGACGGGAGCCCTACAACCAGGTGCTCAATATGGGCAGCTTCTGGCTGATGACCGGAGGCATGGCTTTCATGACCTTCGTGCTGACCTTCGCAGGCACGATCCAGACGCACATGCAGCGGGTGATCGGCGATTACTACATGACCGTCCAGGACGATCTCGCGATCTTCTACCTGATGCGGTTCGGCGCCGGTGCAGCTGTCGTGCTGGGTGCACTGCTCTTCATCTACTCGATGCTTGTGGTGCGGAAGGACGAGATCATCACGCCGGGCCCCGCCAACCCTATTCCGGGAGATTGAGCCATGAACATCGCAACCACACCAACCCTGCCGTTCTACCAGCCCACGGGCCGCGAATGCGACCTGTTCGAGACGGCCTATGACAACGGTTTGCCCCTTCTTCTGAAGGGACCGACCGGCTGCGGCAAAACCCGATTTGTAGAACACATGACCGCGAAACTGGGTAGGCCGCTCTATACCGTCGCCTGCCATGATGATCTGTCAGCGGCGGACCTGATCGGTCGGTATTTGCTCAAGGGCGGGGAAACCGTCTGGGTTGACGGCCCGCTAACCCGCGCGGTGCGCGAGGGCGGCATTTGCTACCTTGATGAGGTGGTGGAGGCGCGCAAGGACGTCACCGTGGTGCTGCACCCGCTGACGGACACACGACGGACCCTGATGATCGACCGTACAGGCGAGGAGCTTGTGGCACCGGCGGGGTTCATGCTCGTGGCCAGCTACAATCCGGGCTATCAGAACGTCCTGAAACGATTGAAGCCCTCGACAAGGCAACGGTTTTTGTCGATCAGCTTCGACTTCCCCAAGGCTGAAACGGAAATCGCCGTGGTTGCCAGCGAAAGCCGGCTGGAACCGGGGCGCGTTGCACCGCTCGTTCGGTTGGCGGGGCACATCCGAAATCTGTCGGGCATGGATCTGGAAGAAGGTGTCTCGACCCGCTTGCTGATCTATGCGGCCACCTTGATGGCGGACGGTATGGGGGTGGATCAGGCGCTTGAGGCCGCAGTGATTGAGCCACTCAGCGATGAGCCCGACGTGCAGCAATCGCTGCGTGACCTTGTCAGTACGATTTACGGATAACGCTATGCGTCTTCTTGACCTCATGGAGCCAGAAGAGACGGTCGGCAACCTGTGGCACGATATGGCAAAGGGGATCGGCGCGGATGTTACCTTTCCCGAGGCGGCAGTCACGCTCGCCTCAGTCCGGCCAAGCCTGTCAGTGCTGTTCCGGGCGCTTGCCGGCGCGCCCGGGGTAGAGTTGCGCGAAGCGCCCGCGACACTGATGCAACACCGCCGCCCGTTGCGTCGCAAGCTGGGCGCGGATCGGGACCGCGAATGGAAGCCCAGCTTTGACGGCGAGCGGTTGAATTTGCCGCCCGTGATCGCCGTATTTCCTGACGCGGACCTCAACCGCGCCGCCTATTTCTGGCTGACCGCTCTGGCCGCACACAGCGATCCGGCAACCTTGATATTGCCTGTTGATGGCCCGGCGCATGATTGCGCACAGATCACAGCCAACACAGCTGCGGCTGATGCAGCTTTTGCTGCCTGTCCGGGTCTGCGTAAGGCGTACCGCGGCATGTCGACAATCTGTCTCGCGCTGCGTCCGAAGGTGATCCGCCCCGCGCAAGAGGAGGCGATTGAGACGGCCATTTGCCATCACCTCTGTGCGAGCACCCAAGCCCTTGAGGTCGAACTGTTTTTGCGTAGATATCGGCCCTTTGCACCGGTTCCGATCTGGCTGCATTTTACGCATCCTGGTGCTGGTATTCCCGCAAGCGAAGACAGCGCAGATCCCGTGGCACCGCCACCGACTGCCGCACACACCAGCCGCAAGTTGGGCGCGCGCAAGGAGCATGAACAAAACAACCGCAGCGACAGTTTTATCATGCACCGGTTCGAGTCGATCCTGTCATGGGTCGAGTCGATGAACATCAACCGCAGCGTGGATGACGACAATGACGAGAACGCGCAAAAGGCAGCCGATGATCAGGACGAGATTGTCCTGACCAAACAGGATCGCAAGACCGCGACCCGTCTGCGCCTGCATCTCGATCTGTCGCCTGCTGATGCGGATCACGAGGCGCTGTCTGGCATTCATACCTATCCCGAATGGAACCACCGCTCTCGCAGTTACATGGCCAATCACTGCCGTGTCCTGGATGCACCGGCGCAACCCAATGGCACGGCCTTTATGCCCAACGCGCGCCGGGTGCGGGATGTGCGCCGTCAGTTCGAGGCGATGCGCCCGCGTCGTATCCTGCAACCACGCCAGGTGGACGGCTCAGAGCTGGATCTTGACGCGTTGTTGACCGCACAAACCGATCTGCGCGCCACCGGGCGCGGATCGGATCGCATCTGGCAATCCGCGCGACAGGTTGAGCGCGACTTGTCCGTCGCCTTCCTCATCGACAATTCTAGATCCACCGAGGCCGCCATTGGCGACACCAGCGTGATCGAAGTCGCACGCCACACGATGGCCGCGCTGGCCACCGGCATCGACGCGGCGGGCGACCGACTGGGGATCTGGGGTTTTTCATCGCTGCGCCGTGATCGTGTTTTCCTGAACCGCTGCAAGGGGTTCGACGACGCCATGTCGCCCGAGATCACCGCCAATATCGGCGCGTTGAAGCCCGACCACTACACGCGCCTTGGCGCCGCGATCCGTCATGTGTCCGCGCAATTGGCTGAAGAGGTCTCTGCACGCAAGCTTCTGATCGTTTTGACCGATGGCAAGCCCAACGATCTGGACCATTACGAAGGCCAACACGGGATTGAGGACAGCCATATGGCGGTGCGCGAGGTCCGCAACGCGGGCATGAGCCTGTACGGCATCATCATCGACGAGGATGGGCAGGACTGGTTCACCCGTATCTTCGGGCGCGGGGGGTTCACGCTGTTGCCGGATGCAAATCGCCTGCCCCGAGCCTTACCCGATATCTATCGCACCCTGACACAGGAGACCTGACATGCGCCACCTCATCGGCTTCACCACCCTGTTCTGCAGTCTGGCCACCACCGGCATTGCCAAAGAATTCGATCGCCCGATCCCGCAGGCGCAATCGGCGACCGCCGAATTCTGGTATGCTTTGGCCTGCGTGACCTTTTTGGCGGCCATGGTCGCGGTTCAATGGCTCGTTTCGCGCAGATGACCCGGCAAGGCTGGTCCACGCTGCGTATCGCATTGGCTCTCTATCCGTTCGGAGCGGGGGCCGCCGGGGTCAACGTGTTCTTTGCGTCGTTGATCCTCAGTTGGATCGGCGGGCCAGTGGCCTCAACCGGTTGGTCCATTGTGCTTGGATGCGTCGTCGGCGGTCCTGCAACCTGGTACTTTGCGCGACATATCCGCCACCTGATGGACGTGGCTGACAACACGGAGGCAACATGAAGATCGACATCACCGACGGTCAACCTGTGATCGACGCCCGTGACCTTGGCAAGCTGTTGGAAATCGCGCCGGCGGACGTGCAGGAAAAGATGCGCGCGGGTGAGATTACAAGCAAGTACGAGATCGGGCAGGATGAAGATGCAGGCCGGTTTCGCCTAACGTTCTACTGCGGCGGCAGGCGGGTTCGGTTGACCTGTGCCGACGATGGCACGGTCCTCAGCACGATCCGTACGAATACGGAGACCAATTGATGGTACAATCGTCATCAGAACAAATGCGTGCATGGCGAGGGCCAGCGTTGTTCAGTTTCGGTTTCCGGCCCTTCTTTCTTTTCGGAGCGGTTTGGGTCGCCGTCTCCATGGTGCTGTGGCTCTTTTCTTTGTCCGGGATGATTGACGTGCCGACACGCTTCGACCCGGTCAGCTGGCATGCGCACGAATTTCTCTTCGGTTATCTTGGTGCAATTCTGGCCGGCTTTCTGCTGACGGCCGTACCAAATTGGACGGGTTGCTTGCCGATGGTCGGCAGGCCACTGGCGGCGCTTTTTGCGCTCTGGGGTGCAGGGCGGATCGCGATCCTTTTTTCCGCTGCTCTGCCGGCGGCGGTCGCGCCTGTCATCGATCTGGCTTTCCCGGTGGTGCTGGGTGCGTTGATCTTGCGAGAGATCATTGCAGGCAAAAACTGGCGCAACCTGATCGTCTTAGCCCTGCTGGCCGCGTTTACGATGGCCAATGCGCTCTTCCACCTAGAGGCGCTGGAGGGTGTCTATGCGGCGCAAGGGACGGGCCTGCGACTGGGCGTAGCGACGGCCGTGATGATGATCGGCGTTATCGGGGGGCGGATCATACCGTCCTTCACCCGCAACTGGCTGGCCCATCGTGAAGACCCTGCGCGACCCGCACCACCAATGCAGAGGTTTGACAAACTGGTCTTGCTGTCCAGCTTGCCCATCTTGGTCTTGTGGGTTGTGCACCCATTTGAGTTTCATACAGGCATTGCGCTCTTGATCATGAGCGGGCTACATCTGACACGTCAAATCCGTTGGCAGCCGCATCACACGCTGGGTGAGCCATTGGTATGGGTTCTTCACCTGTCATATGCGTTCATCCCGTTGGGGGCCTTTGCCCTTGGGATGGATCAAATCCTTGGCAATCCCAGCACGGCGGGCGCGCAGCATCTGTGGATGACCGGGGCGATTGGATCCATGACGCTTGCCGTGATGACCCGCGCTACACTGGGTCACACTGGGCAGACCCTCACCGCGTCACGTGCGACTGTCGTGATCTATCTATGCGTGTTCGGCGCTGCCCTGACACGCTTTCTGACGTCGTTAGTAGTTGAGTTAAACTATGCATCGGGTGTCTTGTGGCTGGCTGCGTTTGTGGGCTTTGCCATCGTCTATGGCCCGTCACTGTTGCGCCGGACACCGGAGAAGGCACCTTGAGTTGGGCCGTATATGCGGTTGTTTTCGCACTGTTTTTCGCGACGCATTCCGTTCCGGTGCGGCCTGCCATCAAATCGCGGATCACTGCGCGTATCGGACTGCGTGGTTTTGGCATCGCCTACTCAATTCTGTCCGTTGCGGTGTTGTCTTTGCTGATCTGGTCCGCAGGGCAAGCGCCCTACATCCAGCTTTGGCCACAGATGGGTTGGCAACGCCATGTGGTGCATCTGGGCATGTTGGCCGTGTGCCTGATCCTGGCATTCACTATTGGGCGACCCAATCCATTCTCCTTCGGTGGCGCGCGGCACAACGGTTTCGATCCCGCACGGCCCGGCATCGTTCGCATCACCCGCCATCCCATCTTGCTGGCGCTGGCGCTTTGGGCCGTACTCCATATGCTACCGAATGGCGATTTGGCACATGTGCTCTTGTTTGGTGTGTTGGGGGGTTTTGCTATTGCAGGACGCGCGCTAATCAATGTGCGCAAACGGCGCGAGATGGGGGCAAATCAGTGGGATGCTCTGAACACTGCGGTCGTGACGGCTCCAATTTGCCAAGCACCTGTGTCTTGGGCAAGCATGGTGCTGCGGGTTGCAGCAGGTTTGGCTGCGTTTGTGACGCTACTGAGCTTGCATCCTGTGGTGATTGGCGTTTCGGCATTCTGAACACGTAGAGCCACACTTGGTGGTCGCCCGGCTCTATCGAGTATTCGTGATCAAGATGCCCGACTAGCGAATAACTCAGACAAACGGCAGCTAAATCAGCGGATTGTGGGCCCGGTCAGCACCAAAACTTGCCCCTGCAGCGAATGGCGGCAATGTGGGTTGCGACTACAGAACAACAACAAGGTGTCGAAATGCCGGTATGGGCCGCGAGCAACGCTTATCGAAAGAGCGCATGGCAAGATGCCGCGCCGCCTCTGATGTCTGCAGTGAGCCCACCCTGTGAATTCGAATTTCTCGCTGTGTGCGCTCGCAGCACGAGTATTGGCGCACACGCGGGTTTTCTGTTGCTGCTACGATACTGAGAAACCGGCCATTCATTCCCTGCGCAGCGTAAACAGATAAACCGATTTACGTCTCACCGACATTGCTGCTGTTCCAGGGCATGCCAGGTTAGTGCCGCGCTTTGAGCCGGGGTTTGGTGCCGCGCTCACTTGAGCCTCAAACAGCCTGGAGCGTCCGCGATTGGTTCACCGAATTATTCGTCCGAACATTGGCCATTGCCCAAGCAAGTAGAGTTGTGGTGTCAGCGCGGTGCTGATGTTGGGCTGGGCGGGAGGATTGGAGGGCACGTTAGGCCAAGAGTCCAGCTTCCCGCAGTCACCCCAAAACACCGAGCTTGGAAAAAGAGCGGATGATCGGCCAGAAACGACCGCTACGTCGCAACTTGTATTCGGTCTTTCCGGTTTGCTCTCCGCCGTTCCCACCGATTGTCCCTGCGGCGTACACAGGCGTCCTTCCAATTCCATCAAAAGGTTGCTCTCACGGCATCACGCAGTTCCGGATAGAGTATCCAATTTCCGGGATCTGTTTCGTCGTGCGGCTCGCCCCGGAACGCAAGAAGCGAACTGCTTTCCAAAGCGGCGGACGTCACTTTCGAGATCCGTCTCAAGGGCAAAATAGTCGGAGAACAAACGATCTGCATTCGCGAGTGATCTGTTCGCCGATGTCTGCGACTTGTACCCCGCCGCTTTCGCCAGTTGCTCATCTGTCAGCCCGTCTGCATCTGCTATCGACAATGCCGTCAGCATCGCGCGCTGCGGGCTTGTCAGCGCAGCGTGTCCGAGAGCTTCAGCGTATTCCTCGACGCTCGGTACCGAGATACCTGTGCGCGGGTCTTTTCTACGGGCTTCAATCCTGCGGTTCTCCCTTGCGTCGATGACATCGTGCAAGGCGATGATCGCGGCTTCTTCGGTTTCACCGCTTGCCTCGGCGATCACGCCGCGCGCCTCGGTTGGCGGTTTTGCAAAAGCGCGCGCGACGAATTTACCCGCGAGAACACCGGACTTGATTTGATATCTGCCGTGCTCGCCCACGTGTATTGGAGGCCGCGCTTCTGTCTTGCCGACTTTGGCTTTCTTAGGCTTCGTCATGCCATTGAAAAGGTTTTCACCCCTGTTTGATCGGTGCCCCAAGCTTGAATCTGTCATTGGATATCCCCTTTCGGACGGTAATTTTCGATGCGCGACGTCACTGTATGTCGATGCCGTTAAGACGCAGGCCTATGGCTTTTTGGCGTAGCGCCACGGCGCCAAGCCGCCTGAATTGCGAAGTGGTGAATTGAGTGCGCTGTGAACGCACCAGCTTTTCAAGCACGTCCAGCAGGCTGAAAACGTTCGGATCGGAAACAAGCGGTCGACCAGTCGACGATTTAGTCGCGAGACGGGCGTGCGTATGATCGGATACGATGGTGCTCAGGCTAGAAGCTTCGATTGCGTCAGCGAGGTCACCTTACGCAGGGATGGGCGCTCCGAAAGAGCGCCCCCGGGCAATGCTCAGGCGAGCGCGATGTTAGTCGCACTTTCGCGGCCGTCTTTGCCAGGCTCGATATCGTACGTCACCTTTTGGTCGTCGTTCAAGCTCGTCATCCCCGCGCGCTCGAGTGCGGAAATGTGCAGGAACACATCCTTTCCACCCGATTCCGGCGCTATAAAGCCGAAGCCTTTAGTGGTGTTGAACCATTTCACTGTGCCATTGGCCATGTGAGTTTTCCCTTATGATCGCTGCCCACGACATGCGGCAGCCCGGCTTCTCACGACAATGTCGAGCGCTGTGAGCCGATAAAGGAAAACAGAAAGTCGAATGGAGGTCAGTAGCACTTTAAACGTGGTGCCTGCCCGGGCGCGTTACAAGGTGCGCCTTGTGTGACACCAACCTTTCCTTTGCCAACGGGGCATCGATCTTCTATGGCTAGCAAGCTGCCGGGCACCCTGGTAGCGCGCAAAGGAAAGCCCGCATGTCGTTCAACGACCTGGCAAAGAAAGAGGCCGCCGATAAAAAGGCCTTGCAAGAAAAAGAACCGAAATCACTGACCAAAACGAGCGAAAGTCCCGCATCGGGGACCAAGCCGGTCGATCCGTCACAGGACTGACAGGCGCGTCGTAGGACTTCTGGTTCGCCCAGTTAGAACTAAGTTCGATTCAACAGGATTCCTCCTTCAAGGATCTCGTTGATCAGATCCGCTGCCGCCGCGTGCACGTGCCGTTCCGGTTCAGGGTCCTGTGCGTTTTCGAGGGTTTCAGCAGCATCGCGTAGAATGCCTACGATCTCGCGCTCCGGGAGCAAGTCGCGATCGTGTAACCAAAAGCTGCTTCAACCCACGCTCTTATTGACCAAGTAAACGTCGACTGGGCCTGTGTGAAATACCGCGCTGGCGCTAGAAAACTGTTTTGCCTTTGGGTATTAACAACTTCCGCCAACTAAAGACCTGGTCAGACCCCGGACTGAACTCTGCGCCAGCAGGACGTTCCATTTAAGTGACGCAATATGCGCGAAGATGGCCTTATAGTTCAGCTCGCCATGATCCAGAGCACCTCTGTCCGGCACGGAAGCGAATTGGATATGGCCGATCACGGGCAACAGGTCGGTCAACCGGGTCATCACATCACCCTCTGTCCTGCCGATGTGATAACAATTGAACATAAGCCTGAGGTTCGGCGCGTTGACACGTTCGATGATGGCGCGCGCCTGATCAAATTTTCTGCAACAAACGCGATCACTACAGGGTATGAATTAAGGACGGTCAGCCTGGCGATGATTTGCTAGACTAAGAACGTCGCGCAGTATTGTAAGCGACCCGCAAAAAGGACAAAATCCCGTCGCAAAGGAACGATCAGGTGTCATTTGTCACTGATTTCAGTGGTGAGCCGTGCAGGGTTCGAACCTGCGACCCACTGATTAAAAGTCAGTTGCTCTACCAACTGAGCTAACGGCCCACTAGGCGGCCTATCTAGAAAGGGTCGGCCAAAGGGTCAAGCCGATTCTCGGATGTTTTTCTGCGACATACTGGATTCCCCAAAATCCGGGCGTTATATGCGCCGCATGGCAGATATGGCGACCTCTCACTGGCCCTTCATGAAGATGCACGGGGCGGGCAACGATTTTGTCGTGATCGACGGTCGCAATGCACCCGTTGACCTCACGGAATCGCTGGTGCGCGCATTGGCAGACAGGCATCGCGGCGTCGGGTTCGATCAGCTTGCGCTGATCACTAACGGGTCTGACCTGACGATCACGTTCTACAACGCGGATGGCTCGCAATCAGCGGCCTGTGGCAACGCGACCCGGTGCATCGCTGCACACGAGCTTGCACAGCGCGCGGCAGATCACCTCGACATCCATGTAACCGGACGTGGCATGCTCAATGCGGTGCGAAACGATGACGGCAGCACGGCGGTTAACATGGGCCACCCACAACTGGACTGGCAGGACATCCCCCTGGCCAAGGATGTGGATACACTCTCGCTTCCCATTGAGGGCGATCCGGTTGGCACCGGCATGGGCAACCCGCATTGCACCTTCTTCGTTGATGACCTTTCAACAGTCGACCTCGCCACCATCGGCCCGAAGATCGAGCATCACACCCTCTTTCCCGAACGTACAAATGTGCAATTCGCCCAGGTTGTCGGACCCGACCATATCCGCATGCGCGTCTGGGAACGCGGAACCGGGATCACTTTGGCGTCGGGTTCGTCTTCCTGCGCAACAGCGGTGGCGGCCGCACGGCGCGGCCTAACAGGGCGTAAGGTGCAGATCGACCTTGATGGCGGCACGCTGCACATCGACTGGCGCGACGATGGCGTCTGGATGTCCGGCCCAACGGCCCATGTGTTTGACGGCAAGCTCACGGCAGAATTCCTGCAAAGCCTATGACCGCGCCCGTCTTCTCCAATCACGGCTGCCGCCTCAACGCCTACGAAACTAAGGCGATGGAAGAATTGGCGACCCAAGCGGGTGTCAAGAACGCCGTTGTGATCAACACCTGCGCGGTAACAGCCGAGGCGGTGCGCAAGGCGCGCCAGGACATTCGCAAGCTTCGCCGCACCCATCCAGACGCCAAACTGATCGTCACAGGCTGCGCCGCCCAGACGGAACCCGACACCTTTGCCAACATGGACGAGGTCGACGCAGTCATCGGCAACACGGAAAAGATGCAGGCCAGCACATGGGCGGGGCTCGCCGGTGACTTTGGCACCGAACCCGTGCAGGTCGACGATATCATGTCGGTCACGGAAACAGCAGGTCACCTGATCGACGGGTTTGGCACCCGCAGCCGCGCCTATGTGCAGGTCCAGAACGGCTGCGACCACCGCTGCACCTTCTGCATCATCCCATATGGCCGCGGCAACTCGCGCTCGGTCCCGGCAGGCGTTGTGGTCGATCAGATCAAGCGACTGGTCGACCGTGGCTTCAATGAGGTGGTGCTCACTGGCGTTGATCTCACCTCTTGGGGCGCTGACCTGCCGGGAGAGCCCCAGCTTGGCGACCTGGTCATGCGCATCCTGAAACTGGTGCCCGACCTGCCACGCCTGCGGATCAGCTCCATCGACTCGATTGAGGTGGACGAGGCACTGATGCAGGCCATCGCCACCGAACCGCGCCTGATGCCCCACCTGCACCTGTCGCTGCAGCATGGCGACGACCTGATCCTCAAACGCATGAAACGCCGCCACCTGCGCGACGATGCTATCCGCTTTGCACAAGAGGCCCGCAAACTGCGGCCCGACATGACCTTTGGCGCGGACATCATCGCAGGCTTCCCGACCGAAACCGAAGCGATGTTCGACAACTCTCTGAAGCTGGTCGAAGACTGCGACCTCACATGGCTACACGTCTTCCCCTACTCGCCTCGCCCCGGCACGCCTGCTGCACGGATGCCGCAGGTGAACGGCACGGCTATCAAGGAACGAGCGGCCCGTCTCCGCGCAGTCGGTGAAAAGCAAGTGGTAGAACACCTCGCCGCGCAGCACGGCAAAACCCATCACGTCCTGATGGAAAACCCACACATGGGCCGCACCGAACAGTTCACCGAAGTCACATTCGACACGCCCCAAGCAGAGGGGCAGATTGTCACCACGCGCATATCAGGCGCCCGCGATGGGCAATTGGTGGCTTAGGCCTTGCGCCAGATAAACACGCTCGCCAATGCAATCGCAGCCGGGATCGCCTGAACATAGAGTGTCACGGTAAACGCCAATGCGCCGTACAGGCCTGCAACCAGAACGCACAGCAAAAAGTACGTTGCAATATGGCGTTGCCACTGGGTCGACTGCACAAGCAACGCCCAAATCAGACCACCCGCCAGAAAGAGGTTATACAGACCCTGATTGGCCGCCAGAACCTTGGTTGGGGCGAAAAGCTCGGGTGCCATGAATGTGAACACTTCGGGTCCCCGTGTCTCCCAGGCAAACATTTCCAAATAGCAGAAATAGACATGCGTCAGGGCAACAAGACCAACGAGAATTTTGGAAACAAGAGACATGAGCCCTCCGAAGGAGATGAATGCTCAAAACTGTGATCGAAAGACCCCCTGCCGCGCAAGCAGTTTCCATTGCCTAACAAAAAAGCCCCACCAAAAGGCGGGGCTCTCTATCGCTCATGTCAAAGCGACTTATTTCTTCTTGTAGCGGGCCTTGACCGGCGCCCACAGGCGCTTGTTGGTCAGGTACAGCAACACCGACAGGATGGTCAGGAAGATCACGCCGACAAAGCCAGCCTGCTTGCGTGCCATCAGCTTAGGTTCCGCTGTCCACATCAGGAAGGCAGCAACATCCTCAGACAGGTGGTGCAGGTCCGTCGCATGCCCATCGGCAAACTCCAGATCGTCACCATAAAGCGGCGGCGCCATCGCGATCCAGCCACCGGGGAATGCCTTGTTCTCATAGAGAACAGCGCCCGCCTCTTCCTTCTCCTCGCCCGTATAGCCGCTCAGCAGCGCAACGATGTACTCGGGGCCACCCATGCCCTTCATCAACTGGTTGATGCCCAGACCGTAGGGACCGTGGAAACCGGCGCGGGCCTTGGCCATCAGGCTCAGGTCAGGTGCGTTTTCCAAAGCGGAACCCGGGAAGTTGTCCGACGGACGTGCCGTGCGGAAATCGTCGATCTCCGGGTCAAACACTTCGTAGAACTCGGCATATGCGCGCACTTGATCTTCGGGCAGGCCGGGGCCGCCGTCATCGCTCAGCGTACGCAGGGGCACGTATTGCAAGCCATGGCACGATGCGCAGATCTCGGTATAGATCTGCAAACCGCGCTGCAGCTGGTTCTGGTCGAACGATCCAAAAGGACCGTCAAAGGAAAAGTCGACATCTTCGACATGACCCGCACCGCCAGCGGCGAAGGCACCGGTGGTCAGCGCGAACGCCGCCACCATGCTTGCTGCAAGTTTCTTCAACATCTGCAGTCTCTCCTTATTCCGCGGGCTGAGCCGAAGGTGCAGCGGAACCGCCGTCACCCTTGCTCACCTTGGCGGCAAAGTCTTCTTCGATGGTCGCAGGCTGCGCGTCCGGCTTCTCGATCACACCCAGCAGGGGCAGGATCACCAGGAAGTAGGCAAACCAATACGCCGACGCGATCAACGAGAACGTCGCATAAGGTTCCTCAGCGGGCATGGCCCCCAGCCACATCAAGGCAAAGAAGTCGATAACCAGCAACCAGAACCACCATTTTAGCATCGGGCGATACCGGCCTGACCGCACCGATGACGTATCAAGCCAGGGCGCCAGCGCCATGACAGCAATCGCACCGAACATCGCAAGCACACCAAAGAACTTGGCGTCGATGATGCCGCCGGTCAGTGTTTCCGCAATGATCACAACCCAGACATCCGCCGTAAAGGCACGCAGGATCGCGTAGAACGGCAGGAAGTACCATTCCGGCACGATGTGCGCAGGCGTCGCCAGCGGGTTCGCCTCGATATAGTTATCGGGGTGGCCCAGGTAGTTCGGCATGAAGCCCACGATGGCAAAGAACACCACCAGAATGACCGCCAGCGCGAACAGGTCCTTGATCACAAAGTAGGGCCAGAAGGGCAGCGTGTCCTTCTCGGCGTCCTCTTTCGACGTGCGCCGCACTTCAACACCGGTCGGGTTGTTGTTGCCCGTGGTGTGGAAGGCCCAGATGTGCACGATCACCAGACCGGCAATCACGAACGGCAGCAGATAGTGCAGGCTGAAGAAGCGGTTCAGCGTGGCATTGTCCACGGCAGGCCCACCCAGCAGCCACGTTTGTAGCGCTTCGCCGATGAACGGGATCGCACCAAACAGGCCGGTGATCACGGTCGCACCCCAGAAGGACATCTGCCCCCAAGGCAGAACATAGCCCATGAACGCCGTGCCCATCATCAACAGGTAGATGAGCATGCCGATGATCCACGTGATCTCGCGCGGGGCCTTGTAAGACCCGTAGTAGAGACCGCGGAAGATGTGGGCATAGACCGCAACAAAGAACAGCGACGCGCCGTTCATGTGCAGATAGCGCAGCATCGCGCCGCCGTTCACGTTGCGCATGATGTGCTCAACACTGGCAAAGGCCAGGTCGACATGCGGCGTATAGTGCATGACCAGCACGATGCCCGTGATGATCTGCAACGCCAAACAGAAGGTCAGAACGATGCCCCAGATCCACATCCAGTTGAGGTTCTTGGGTGTCGGGATCATCAGCGTGTCATACAGCAGGCCAACAATCGGCAACCTCTTGGCAAGGCCCTTTTCCCAGGCCGCCTTCGGTTCGTAATGGTCGTGAGGAATTCCAGCCATCAGGTCTCTCCCTTAACCCAGTAGGATCGTGGTTTCGTCCACGAATTCTGCAACAGGAACCGGCAGGTTGGTCGGGGCGGGCCCTTTGCGGATCCGACCAGACGTATCGTAGTGCGAGCCGTGGCAGGGGCAGAACCAACCGCCAAAGTCCCCTGCTCCATCGCCCAATGGGACACAACCCAGGTGGGTACACACACCCATCATCACCAGCCACTCACCCGCTTCATCCATCGAGCGGTTGCTGTCCGAGGCGTCAACTTCGCCCAGGTTTTCATTGCGTGCGATGTCATCCGGCAGGTCTGCCAGATCAACTTCGCGGGCCGCTTGGATCTCTTCTTCCGTCCGGCGACGGATGAACACGGGCTTGCCCAGCCACTTCACGGTCAACTGCGTACCCGGCTCGATGGCGCTGACATCAACGCGGATCGACGACAGGGCCAGAACATCAGCCGACGGGTTCATCTGGTTGACCAACGGCCAGATCGCTGCACCCGCGGTCACGGCACCTGCGCCGGCCGTGGCATAGTACAGAAAATCGCGCCGGGTGCCTTCGTGGTCTTCTTCTACGTGGGACACGGGGGACTTCTCCAGTTTCCAGCGACCCCGAAGGGCCAAATGACGACACAGGCCACGCGCACGCGCAGCCACTTTGTCGCGCTATCTAGCGGGGTGACCCGCCCACGTCCAGCGCGCAATCTGACACACGTGGTCGCAGGTGGGTTGAATTAACCCATTGATAAGATTCGAGACCGCACGGTCCGTTAACCACGTCTTTGGCGCATCACCGGTGTACGGGGGGTGCACAGGGGGTGTACGGATTTCACCCCCATCATGCGCCTTGAATTGCTGGCGTTAACCGCGATTCGGGCGCGTTTGGTGCAAAACACCCACCGAACGTTGCGCGATCTCAGCCTTTTGGGGCGGTCTCCTGCATCGACGGGCGCGCCGCAAATGTCTCGTACCAGCCCGCCAGCGCATCCCGTCCCTTGCGCCAATCCCGGTCGCCATGACGGAAGTCCAGATAGCCCAGCGCGCAGCCCACGCCGATATGTCCGATGTCCATTTTTCCGGCCAAATGCCCCATCCAGCGGGCATTCAGGGCATCGAATGCACCTTCAACCTTGCTCCACTGCGCTTCGACCCACTTCGCCGATTGCTCCGCCTCATCCCGGAACCGCTTTTCGTAAACCATCAGCACAGCCGCTTCCATCATCGCATCCGCCGTGGCCTCCAGCACCAGCGTCTCCCATCCCTTGTCGGGATAAAGGCCCGCCTTCGCCCGGTCGTCCAAATACCGGCAGATGACCTTGCTGTCATAAAGCGTCGGCCCTTCGTCCCGTACCAGCGCAGGAATCTTTCCAACCGGGTTGGCCGCCTTCAGCGTGGCATCGGCACCACCCGGAGCGGCTGTGACCGTTACCGTCTCAACATCATCCGCTTGCCCCGTTTCACGCAGCAAAACCAGCACTTTACGCACAAAGGGGCTGGGCCCCGCCATCAACAGCTTCATCGCGATTCTCCGTGTGAGTTCCCGCGCAGCCTAGGCCCCGCGCATTAGGGCAGCAAGGATGCGCGTCTCCTGCCCAATCCCATAAGCGTCCACGTAGTCAGAGGCGCGCAACCGCACCTCATCCGGCTTGTTCTGGTTCAGCTTCCAGGTGCCATCAACAGCTTCAATCGTCATGCGGCAGGGCACGATCTGGCGCATCATCTTGTCCAGCACGTCGGGCGTCATCTTGTCTGTTTTCCACGGCGCCTTCGGCAACAACTGATCCTCGAAATGCTCCGATTGCCGGTCCAGCATATCGCGCATCTGATCCTGCGGCAGCATCTCGAGGCTGCCAGTGATATGCACGGCCACATAGTTCCACGTGGGCACCTGATCCGGCACTTCGTACCAGTCGGGTGATATGTATCCATCCGCTCCGCTCACCGCGATCTTGGCCTGCATCGGTGCCTTCAAGGCGCGTGCAATCGGGTTCGACCGGACAAGGTGCAGGTCCAGCTGTGCGCCCTGTTCATCAATCAGAAAGGGGATGTGCGACATCATCGGCCCGTCTTCCCCGTTCACGGCCAACACGCCAAAGGCGCGCTCACGCGCAAACGCGATGTTCCGGTCGAGCGTTTCAGTGTGAAAGATCGTGTTCGGGTGCATGATACTGGTCCGTGATACGTCGCGTTCCTCTTGCCTTGGGCGACGTCACTTGGCAACCTGACGCTGTTCTCAGGGCGGGGTGAAATTCCCCACCGGTGGTATGCGGGCCCGATCAAACGGTGACCCGCGAGCCCACGAGCGCCAAGATTGTTCGTACGAATAATCTTGGGTCCAGCAGATCAGGTGAGACGCCTGAGCCGACGGTTACAGTCCGGATGAAAGAGAACGTGCATCGCCAGCACCCAGTCGGGTGCATCATGGCGCTGCACGCAATCGCCTTGGGTGTTTAAGTGTCTGAACCTAAAGGAGATTTCGCATGACACACACCCGCTTCGCCTTTGTCAAAGCCCAGTGGCACGCCGCCATTGTCGATCAGGCTTTGCAAGGTTTCACCGAAATAATCGCATCAAATCAAGTGGATGTCTTCGACGTGCCCGGCGCGTTCGAAATGCCGCTGATGGCCCAAACCCTTGCGGAAACAGGGCAGTACCACGCCGTCGCCTGTGCTGCCTTGGTGGTTGATGGCGGCATCTACCGCCACGACTTCGTCGCCTCGGCGGTTGTCGATGGGCTGATGCAAGTGGGCCTCAAAACCGGCGTACCGATCCTATCGGTGTCGCTCACACCCCACCACTTCCAAGAGACCGAGCATCACCTTGGCATCTACGCCGATCACTTCGTGCTCAAGGGGCGCGAGGCGGCCCAAGCCGCGCTTGGTATCGTGGATGCGCGGCAGGGTCTGCGCTCAGCGGCCTAGATAGGCACGCAGCGCTTCGGGCGGATTGGCCATAACCTCGGCCACCGCCCGGGGCGCCTCTGCCCGGCCCCCATCGACAAAGATCAGATCATCCGCCGACCGCTCCGCATCCTCGGGCGCATGGGTGATCATCAGAACCGTCGCCCCGGCATCCCGCGCAACTTCCGACGTCAAATCCAGCATCTCTGCGCGCAAGGCTGGTCCCAACGCGGCAAAGGGTTCATCCAGCAAAAGCAACGGCTTGGCCTGCACCAGCACCCGTGCGAGCGCAGCCCGGCTTTGCTGCCCGCCAGAGACATCGCCGGGCTTCCGGTCAGCGAAGTCACGCAACCCAACCCGGCCCAGCGCATCCATGACCCGCGCCATTTCGGCCGCATCCAACCGCAAAGCGGGCCGTATCCCAAGCCCGACATTCTGCGCCAGCGTCAGATGTGGGAACAGGTTCCCATCCTGAAACAGCATCGCAATCCCACGCTTGTCCGGCGCGGCAGAAGTTACGTCCTGCCCATCCACCTCGATCCGCCCGGAAGCAATGTCGATATACCCACCAAGGGCGTTAAGCAGCGTGGACTTGCCCGCGCCCGACGGTCCAATCACGGCCACCCTGCGCCCACGTTTCACCGCAAAATTCGCGCTCAAGGCAAAGTCGCCCTGCTCGATCCTCAAATCCTCAACCTTCAGCATGTCGCCGCCCCCACGCATCACAAATCCAGAACATGCCAAAAGCCAAAGCGACCAGCACCAGCGCCGCTCCCGCTGCAGCCTCTGTTCGGTAGCTGCCCATCAGCCGGTACATCTGCAACGGCAAGGTCGCCACGTCCGGGTCCGCAAACAGCGCCACAACGCCAAGGTCCCCCACGCTCAACGCCGCGGTCAGCCCCGCAGCAAAACCGATCTGCGGGCGCAACCTCGGCACCAACACAATGCGCCACAGCGCAATGCCGCGCAGCCCAACGCCCATGGTCAGACGACCGTAATCCTTGAACACCTGCCGCATCGGCGGCAGCAGGATGCGCACCGCGAAGGGCAACGCCATCATCGCGTTGATCAAGGCGGTAACGGGCAGTGCAAAGGCCGTGGGCGACACAAAGGGATAGATCAGTATGAACCATCCCGTCCCGATCATCAGGGGCGACGCGACAAGGCCCAACAGCGTCAACGCCTCCGCCCCGCCCCACTTGGCCTGCGCCAGCCACGCGGCCATTGGCAGCGCCAGAACAAGCAATACAAGGGTACTGACACAAGCGACCCAGATCGTCGTCCATGTGGCACTCAGCACGGAAAGGGGCATGTAAAACAGGCCCACTAGGCCGGACAGCGCAATGGACAAAAGCGGCAGCAACAGGAACCCGGCGGCAAGTGTGATCCAGAACGCATCCCCCCATGGGCTGGGCGCATCCCACCGGCGCACCGCCCGGTCGCGCCCGGCTTGCAGTGCAATGGGCGGCAATATCCAAAGGGCCAGAACGGCCGCAGCGCCCGCCACAGCCAGTTGCAAAAGGCTCAGCACCGCCGCGCGCCCAAGGTCGAAATCAAACTTGAACGCCTGATAGATAGCGAGTTCGATGGTCGTCGCCCGCGGTCCACCCCCAAGGGTCAGCGCAACCGCAAAACTGGTCAGACAAATGACAAAGATCAGGGCAAAGGCCCCCGGCACCACCTGCCGCAGGATCGGCCATTCAATGATGCGAAACACCATGCGCGGCGACAGACCAAGCTGCCCCACCATGCGGAACTGCTCGGCCGGGACAGACTGCCAGCCCTGCAAGATCAGGCGCGTGGCAAGGGGCATGTTGAAGAACACATGAGCCAGTACAACACCATGCGCGCCATAGATCGACACCTCCGGCAATCCCAGCAGGCCAAGCCCCGTGTTCAGCCACCCATTGCGGCCAAAGATGGCCAGCAGGCCCAATACGGCGACAATCACCGGCAGAATGAACGGCGCGCCCAGCAACGTCACCAACAGGGTATGGCCCGGCACCCGCCGTCGCGCGAGCGCCCGCGCCACCGGCACGGCCAACAGAACGGAAATCAGCGCTGACAGGAAGGCCTGCCAGACGGTAAAGCGCACCGCCTGCCACTCGGCAGCGCGCAGGCCGGTGGTGGCTTCAATCCGCTGGCTGATGCCGACAAAGGCGGCAATCACCACCGCGACGACGAAGGCCGCTGCAGTGATGCCAAGCCATGGGCTTATTGGCTGAGCGCGGCGCGCCATGTCTCAATCGCGTCCGCTTGCAGGTCCGCCGCTTCGGTTTCCGAGTAGAACAGAACCTTCTCGGGCAGCGGCAATTCGGACCATCCTTCGGGCCAATCCGCCTGCGGCAGCGCCGATGGCAACGACCAGTTGGCCGTCGGAATGATAGTCTGGAAGTCGCGCGACATCACAAAGGCCAGGAACTGGTCCGCCAGCTCGGGCTGATCGGTGTCCGCAATCTTGCCCACGGTTTCGACCATGAAATAGTGACCTTCGGGGAAGATCGCCGCCTTCTTGGTGAAATCCTCTTCGGCAAACATGTGGTAGGCGGGTGATGTGGTGTAGCTCAGCACCATGTCCGCCTCACCATCCGTGAACAGGCCGTAGGAGGCCGACCAATCCTTGGTCACGGTCAGGATATTGTCCGACAGCGATTCCCACACTTCAGCCGAGCGGTCGCCATAGACCGACTGCACCCACAGCACGAGGGCCAAACCGGAGATGGACGTGCGCGGATCCTGAATGACGATCTTCACATCATCGGGCAGATCCAGCAGCGCATCGAAACTGGCGGGTGGCGCGTCCATCGTGGTCTCGTTGTAGATGAACGCCGTGTGCCCGTAGTTGAAGGGCAGGAAGGTGTCATCGGACCACTCAATCGGCAACGTCAGGGCACTGTTGTCCTGCCCATGCGGCGCGAACAACCCGGTTGCCCGCGCCTTGGCCGTCACGTCCGATGTCAGTCCAATGACCACATCCGCCTTGGTCCGCTCGCCTTCCAGCAACAAACGCGGCACCAGGTCACCGGTCGACCATTCCAGATCACAGGCGCAGATCTTTTCAAACTCCGTCTCGATGATGGGACCAGGGCCCCATTCGGACGTAAAATAATCGCCTGCATAAACAGTCAGAACAGGGGTGTCGGCCAGCGCAGTCGTGGCGCCCAGCGCAGCGGCCAATGTCAAAGCGTGTTTCATCGCATCCTCCAATGCAGAGGCGGCGGGATAAGGGTCTTGGGGTAAGCCAAACCTTCCCTCCGCCGGTGTTAACCGGTTCAGGTTCAACGGGTTCGCATCGCGCATCTCAGCCTGTCGCCAGGCACCCCGAGGTATTGGCAGGTATAGGAGGGCGCCCGCCAGGTAGCAAGCGCCCTTGCATTTCAATCACGCTCTCTAAAAGTAATGGTCCCGCCAACTGCCATCATAGCGTCCACTGCGCAGGCAACAGCGTTTGAACCGCTTGCCCGATCCACACGGACAGGGATCATTTCGGCCAAGTTTTTCACGAAGTTCCACATCGCCCATGCACCATGCGATCACCGGTCTTGACCCGGGTCTCGGACGGGAACGAACGTCTGCGTTTAGCGATCACCTCGAAAGGAGGGACGGTCCTGGGGATCAATGCGTTTTGCCATGTCAGCCTCCATCGGTTTTGCGTGGATCGCCCTGTTAGAATGTTGCAGCGTTCAAAACAACAGGTTTTCAACGGACTTGGCATCGCATCCTGCGCGGCGTATGTCCCCGTGAACCTTGTCGGAGCAGTCCCATGTCGATCAACAGTTTTGGCCATCTCTTCCGCGTGACCACGTGGGGCGAAAGCCACGGGCTTGCGCTTGGCGCGACGGTCGATGGGTGCCCGCCCGGCATCGAGGTGGACGAGGCTATGCTGCAACAGTGGCTGGACAAGCGTAAGCCGGGCCAGAACAAATACACGACCCAGCGGCGCGAACCCGATGCGGTGAAAATCCTGTCAGGTGTGTTCGAAGGCAAGACAACCGGCACCCCAGTGCAGCTGATGATCGAAAACACGGATCAACGGTCAAAGGACTATGGCGATATCGCCGAGAAGTTCCGCCCCGGCCATGCCGACATCACCTACTGGCAGAAATACGGCATCCGCGACTATCGTGGTGGTGGTCGGTCCTCGGCCCGCGAAACAGCCGCTCGCGTGGCCGCCGGTGGGTTGGCGCGGGCAGCCCTCGACATCTTGGTGCCCGGGATCGAAATCAAGGGCTACATGACCCGCATGGGCGCACACGAGATTGATCGGGACCACTTCGACTGGGACCAGATCGACCAGAACCCGTTTTGGGTGCCTGACGCCAAGGCAGCAGAGACATGGGCCGACTACCTGGACGGTTTGCGCAAATCCGGCTCGTCCGTTGGCGCGGTTATCGAAGTCGTCGCGCGGGGTGTTCCCGCAGGCCTCGGGGCCCCGGTTTATGGCAAGTTAGACACTGATCTGGCTGCGGGCATGATGAGTATTAATGCCGTCAAAGGGGTCGAGATTGGCGAAGGCATGTCCGCCGCCATGCTGACGGGCGAGCTGAATGCGGATGAGATCATCATGGGTCCAGATGGCCCCGAATACTCATCCAACCACGCGGGCGGCATCTTGGGTGGCATCTCGACCGGGCAGGACATCATTGTGCGCTTCGCGGTCAAACCAACGTCGTCCATCCTGCAAACCCGCAAGACGATCACCAAGTCAGGCGAAGAGGCTGAAATCATCACGAAGGGTCGTCACGACCCATGTGTTGGCATACGGGCCGTACCAGTGGGCGAGGCAATGATGGCCTGTGTGATCCTGGATCACCTGCTGCTCGATCGCGGTCAGACGGGCAGCGTGCGCGGATCCATCGGCTAGGCCAGCATCACACCAACCGAGCGGACGATATTGTGCAGCGTGTCGTGATCAATCCGCGCGCGCGCCATCGTGCGCAACCCGACATATTGCGCGATGATCATGTCGGCCAGCGCGCCCCGTTCAGCGGTGTTGAGCGTTGCATGTTTCGGCGATGCGCCCAGAGCGACAAAGATACCGTCGCGCAACGCGCCAAGACCATGGGACACCGCTTTGGCAATCTCGTCATCATAAGTGCTGGGCCCGGCGGCCGCCGTGCACAACAGGCAACCACGCGTATCACCGTCGACCACGCGCTGGTATGACCCCCGAAACATGGACATGATACGCTCGGCACCGTTGGGGATGGACGGATCGCTCAGCATGGCGACCCCCTCCTGAACAGCTTGGCTTTCATACCGCGCCAGCACCTGTAGAAAGAGTGTCTTCTTGTCGGTGAATGCCTTGTAAAGGCTCCCGCGCGTCAGGCCCATGCCGTCCAAAAGGTCAGGCAATGATGCCCCTTCATACCCGCGAGCCCAAAAGACATGCATCGCCTTTTCAAGCGCGTCATCTGTATCAAAGGATCTGGGGCGTGCCATGTGAAGTCTCCGGTGTCTGACACTCAATATAGCATTGGGAACCAAATAGTCCAGAACTCACGACTTCGTGTTTTGTACCATTCAGTTCCCAATGCTATCCAACAGTTGGGAACTAACCAGTCCAGAACGGAGATCAACATGTATAACGTAATCAAATCATTCGCCCTGACCCTCGCGATCGTCATTGGCTTTGCCGCAGCACCCGCATCCGCCGAAGCCGTCTCGACCGGCACGTTCACAGGCGCATCGGACCACATCACCACCGGCGCAGTCGAAGTGATCAAGAACGCCGACGGCAGCCACACCATCGTGTTGGGCGATGACTTCAGCCTCGACGGCGCGCCCGATCCGCGTGTCGGCCTGGGCAAAGACGGCTTTTACAACGGCAACACCGACTCGGGCGTTCTGGGCAACCTGACCGGCGCTCAATCCTTCGTTGTTCCCGCAGGCATCGACGTCTCCGAGTTCAACGAAGTCTATATCTGGTGCGAAAAGTTCAGCGTGCCGCTTGGCGTCGCCAAACTGAACTGATTGCTTGCCAATCTTCTCCCGACCCGACAAGGATCGGGGGAAATGAAAGCTCCCACAACTCAGAACAAACCCGGCACTGCCATCGCCCTGAAGCTGATGGCGGTGTTTTTGTTCATGGTGATGGCGGCCATGATCAAGGTGGCAACGCAAAGCGTGCCCGCAGGCCAGGCCGTGTTCTTCCGATCCCTCTTTGCCATGCCGATCATCATCGCGTGGATCTGGAACACCGGTGAGATCTCGCGAGGCCCTGACCCCCAAGAACCTGACCGGTCACATCTGGCGCGGGTTGTTAGGAACAACCGCGATGGCCCTCACCTTTGCCGGGTTGGCCCTGTTGCCGCTGCCCGAAGTGACGGCCATTGGCTATGCGACGCCGATGTTCACGGTCATTCTGGCGGCAATCATGCTGGGCGAACGGGTGCGCCTGTTCCGAATCTCGGCCGTCGCCCTGGGGCTGGTGGGCGTGATGATCGTGATATGGCCACGCCTCTCAGTTGATCCGGGCGCTGCGGGCACGGCAGGCACCATCGGCGCGCTCATGGTTCTGGGCGCGTCCATCTTGCGGGCGCTGGTACAGATCCACATCCGCACCTTGGTCAAGACAGAGCATACGGCGGCGATCGTCTTCTACTTCTCGCTGACGGCGACGGTCCTCAGCCTGTTCAGCCTGCCATTTGGGTGGATCATTCCATCGCGACTGGACCTGATGTTGCTGATCGGGGCGGGACTGATTGGCGGCGTCGCGCAAATTCTGGTCACATCCAGCTTCCGCTTTGGCGCGGCCTCTATGCTGGCACCGTTCGACTATGCGTCTCTGATATTCGCCGCTCTGATCGGCTACGTGATCTTCTCGGAACTGCCCACATCGGCAACGGTCATCGGTGCCTCGCTGGTTGTGCTGGGCGGGGCCATCATCCTGTGGCGCGAACGGCAACTTGGCGGCGGACGCAACCGCGCACGGGCTGTGACCGACCCCAAGGGATAGCGCGCCGGATCACCCGGCGCACCCCGGGTTCAAAGGCGAACGCCTTTCGGCTCCAGCGTGACGCTATACAGCTCGGTATCGGCGCGATCCATCAGGCGCACCGTCATCTCCTGGGTCGCCCCATCAATATCCACGAGGCCAAAAAATTGCAGACCAGCGCTTGGCGGCAGGTTCACCCCCTGCTCCTCGGTCGGGGCTTTCACGAATTTCACCTCGGGGCCAAAGGTGCCATCCAGTTCATTCGGGCCAAATGTACCTGCGTGCAACGGACCCGATACGAACTCCCAAAACGGCTCGAAATCACTAAATTGTGCCTTGTTAGGGTCGTAATAGTGCGCGGCGGTGTAGTGCACATCGGCGGTGAACCACACCGTATTGGCAATGTTCGCCGTCTTGATGAAGCGCAATAACTCGGCCACCTCCAGCTCGCGCCCCTTGGGGTCCGCGCTTGTCCCATCCGCAATCCCTTCGGATCCGGCCTGTTCGCGGAAGTTATCCCATACGATCAACCCGATGGGCTGGTCAGCGGCGATCACCTTCCATGTCGCCGTACTGTTCGCCAACTCGCGCTTCAGCCACACCATCTGCTCGGCCCCCATCACACGCGTGCTGTCGTCCAGCGTGTCGCCCTGGGTCGCCGTGTTCGGCCCGCGATAGCTGCGCAGATCAAGAAAGAAGACATCGAGCATCGGGCCATAGCTGATCTTGCGATAGACACGGCTCGGCTCGGACGGGGTGATGCGCAGCGGTGTCATCTCGTGGAAGGCACGGGTGGCTCGGGCCTGCAGGACATGAACCGATTTCTCGGTGTACCGGTCGTCACCCATCAGGTCCTTACTGTCGGACCAGTTGTTGGTGACCTCGTGATCGTCCCACTGCATGAAGGTCGGAACAGAAGCGTTCAGGGCCTGCACATGCGTGTCCATCATGTTGTATTTCCACTGGTCGCGGAACTCTTGCAGGGTCTCGGCCACCTTGCGCTTGGCATCGATCAGGGTGGTGTTCTGCCAAACCACAGACCCATCCTCTTCCACCGAATCCTCCATCGGTCCGTCGGCATAGACGGTGTCGCCGGAATGGATAAAGAAATCGGGCTCATGCCGGGCCATGGTCGCATAGGTCAGCATACCCTCATCATCGATGCCCCAGCCCTGACCGGCCGTATCCCCCGACCACGCAAAGCGGATGTCACGGCGCGACGCGGGCGCCGTACGAAAGCGTCCGACTAGCGGTTCAGAGGTCGCATTGATGTCCGACAGGTCCATGGCGGTGAAGCGGTAGAAGATATCCTGATCCGACGGCAGCCCATCGACCAGGCGCTTGATCGACATATCGCTGCCCGGGATCGCATCCATCGGCGCAAGGCGGCGCGCATTGGCAAAGCTTTCGGTGGTTGCCACCTCCATCTCGATCCGGGCGGGGCGGTCGGTGCGGGTCCAAATCATGCCCGAAGTCGTGTCGACATCGCCGGATTGAACACCATGGGTGAATGTCGGGCGATCGGCGGCACGGCTGATCGCTGGTGCGGCAAGGAATGCGGTCGTGGTGGCCAGAAAGGCGCGGCGGGTCGGACGAATAAGTGGCATTATTAAGCTCCCTGTTGGTCGAATGTCGCCAGACAACAGGGTTTGGGTGACGTGCGATTGGCGTACACGTAACAGAACAGGCAAGGTTTTGTGACGAGCGGGAATGCGCCTAAGTGCTAGGCCCGCCCCTGTGGTCTGTGACATGCCGATGCCTCAACCACCAAGCCGTCCGGCCCAAATCGCAACGTCTCTGCTGCCAGTACATCACGTTGGTTGCGGTAAGTGATGACCAGCATACCATGCCCATGCAACACATCCACGACCACAAAGGACAACACAGGTTGCGCGGCGAGCGCGCGGCTCCAATAGTCGCGCAACGCCACCTTGCCCCGCAATTCGCCATACCCCACCAAGAGCATCGCCTTGGTCGAGCGAAAGATCACATCCTCGCTGTAGTGGGCAAGGATGCGATCAAGGTCATGGGCGTTCCAGGCGGCCTCCCACTCGATCGCGAAGGCATCGTAGTCCACGCTATGCGCGCACCATTTTTTCGTAGCCTTCCGAGATCTCGCGCGTGATCGCACCAACTTCAAAGTTGTAGTCTGCAATCTCGCCCACCGGAGTGACTTCTGCGGCGGTGCCGGTCAGCCAGCACTGCTCGAACCCTTCCAGTTCTTCGGGCATGATCACACGTTCATGCACCTTGATCTGGCGATCTTCCAACATGCCGATAACTGTCTGCCGTGTCAGACCGTTCAGGAACACATCTGCCTTTGGCGTGTGCACCTCGCCATCCTTGACGAAGAAGATGTTTGCACCCGTGCATTCCGCGACATAACCACGGTAATCCATGAACAACGCGTCCGAACATCCCTTGGCCTCTGCCGCATGCTTGGACGTGGTGCAGATCATGTAAAGACCCGCCGCCTTGGCATGGACGGGCGCAGTCTCGGGCGAGGGGCGCTTCCACTTGGCGATGTCGATCTTCGCGCCCTTGTACTTGGCGTCACCATAGTAGTTGCCCCATTCCCACGCCGCGATGGCCAGGTGCACAGGGTTCTTGGCAGACGCGACACCCATGTCTTCGCCTGCGCCACGCCAGGCCACGGCCCGCACATAGGCGTCGGTCAGGCCATTCACAGTCAGCACTTCCTGCTTGGCAGCTTCGATCTCGTCCACAGTCCACGGGATCTGGAAATCCAGCTCACCAGCCGAGTAGTGCAAGCGCTCGGAATGCTTCCGGCTGAGAAAGATCTTGCCATCATAGGCGCGCTCTCCCTCGAACACCGAGGATGCATAATGCATGGCATGGGTCAGAATGTGGACGTTCGCCTGACGCCAGTCGACCATTTGGCCGTCCATCCAGATTTTCCCGTCGCGATCATCGTAGCCAGCCATGGCGCCCTCCGAATTTGCATATGTTGCGCAATTAGGACCGATGCGGTCACAAAGTTGCGCAAAACCTGCGATTCGATAGCCCTTCACCCTTGGAATGTCAACAAGGCTGACTTAAACTGCCTCAAAAGACGACCAGAGATGGGGACGGGCATGGCCGACGGACGCGGAACTGCTACTGCGGGTGGAGAGAACCTGCTTTTCCTGACGGATGAACAATTGCGTCAGGGGATCGAGGCGATGTTCTTTGCCTATCGCGGGTTCACCGCCGACCCGGATCGCATCCTGTCGGATATGGCCTACGGCCGGGCACATCACCGCGCGATCCACTTCATCAACCGCGCGCCCGGCACGACGGTCAACAACCTGCTCAACATTCTTGGCGTAACAAAACAATCCCTGAACCGCGTATTGCGCACACTAATCGAAGACGGGCTTGTCGAAAGCCGGGTGGGGAAAACTGACAAACGGGAACGACACCTACACCTGACTGAAGACGGTCGCGCTCTTGAAGGGCGGTTGTCAGATGCGCAGCGCGCACGGATGCGAGCCGCTTTCCGCGATGCAGGACCGGAGGCAGTGGCGGGCTTTCGCACCGTGCTCGAGGCAATGATGGACACGGAAATGCATCGAACCTATCAAAGACTGAAGGAGAGCGGTGCATGACTGAATTCGACACCCACCTGCTGATCGTCGATGACGACGAACGCATCCGTAGCCTGCTGCAGAAGTTCCTGATGCGGAACGGATTCCTGGTGACAGCGGCGCGCGACGCCGCCCATGCACGACGGGTACTGTCAGGGCTCGATTTCGACATGATCGTCCTGGATGTCATGATGCCGGGCGAGGATGGGCTGAGCCTCTGTCGCAGCTTACGCGAGACACACGCAACGCCTATCTTGCTACTCACTGCCAAAGGTGAAACCGAAAACCGGATCGAAGGGTTGGAGGCCGGCGCCGACGACTACCTTCCCAAACCGTTCGAACCCAAAGAGCTTTTACTGCGCATCAACGCCATCCTGCGCCGTGTGCCCGATGTGGCACCGGAAGAGGCAGCTCCGAAAATTCTGACCCTCGGTCCCATCCGCTACGACATGGAGCGGGGCGAGATGTGGCAGGGCGAAGACCTCGTGCGCCTCACGGCAACCGAAATGCAGCTGATGAAGCTCTTTTCCGCCAAGCCGGGCGAAGCCATCAGCCGCGCCAAGCTGGTCGAAGACCTTGGCCGCGACCGGGGGCAGGCGCAGGAGCGTGCCGTTGATGTTCAGATCACACGTCTGCGGCGCAAGATCGAAAGCAACCCGAAACAACCCCGCTACCTGCAAACCGTGCGCGGCGCAGGCTACATGCTCGCACCGGATTGACCGTAAGGCGGGTTTTAATCCGCCTTACTCAACAACCCAACGGGACGCACTCCAATGGCAACAGCCCTCCTGACACATGCGGACGGCCTTCTGCACGTCACGCCCACAGGCATGCCGGAACAGGTCGCACGGCTGGACTACATCCAGCGCGCTCTCACCGACCTCGACCTGATCCGAGTCGATCCACCTCTTGCCGACGATGCATCTATCGCGCTCTGCCACCCGCAGGACTACATCGACTTCGTGCGCTCAAAGATCCCCGCCGATGGTTTTGCTGGTCTCGACCGGGAAACCGATGCCGAAACCTTCCTGTCGCCCACATCCTACAACGCCATCTGGCGCGCGGCAGGTGGCGCCGTCAAAGCGGTCGACATGGTGCTGGACGAAGAGGTGCAGAACGCCTTTGTCGCGATGCGCCCGCCCGGACACCACGCGGAACAGTCTCTACCCATGGGGTTTTGCATCTTTGGCAATGTCGCCATCGCGGCCAAACACGCACTGGAAATACATGGCCTCGACCGCGTGGCCGTAGTTGATTTCGACGTACACCACGGCAACGGCACCCAAGCCTTGCTGCAAGATGACCCACGCGCGCTGGTCATCACCTCGCAACAAATGCCGCTCTGGCCCGGCACCGGGGCAGCATCAGATCGCGGCCCACACGGCACCGTCCTGAACATCCCGCTTGCCCCGCACACAGACGGCAACCACGCCATCGCGGAGTACAAACGGCAGGTCATCCCCGCACTGATCAAACATCAGCCCGACGTCATCTTGATCTCCGCCGGATTCGATGCGCATCAGGACGACCCGCTGGCCCAACTCAACTGGACGGCAGACACCTACACCCGCCTCACCGACATGCTGACAGAAACTGCACAAGCCCTATGCAAAGGCCGGGTGGTGTCGGTTCTCGAAGGGGGCTATGATCTGGACGCGTTGGCCGCTTGCGCCCGCGCCCATGTCCAATCGCTGATAAAGGCCGCCCAATGACTGACCGCCCCGTTGACGAAATGAGCTTCGAAGAAGCGATGGCCGAACTAGAACAGGTGCTGGGCCAGCTTGAACGGGGTGATGTGGCGCTGGACGATCTCGATCAAGCTGTATGAACGCGGCGCGGCATTGAAGGCCCGGTGCGAAACCAAGCTGAAAGAGGCCGAAGAGAAGGTGGCTGCCATCACGTTGGACGGTGACGGCAACCCAACCGGGCTGAAACCCGCGGGCGATCTGTAATCCATGTTCCGCCAACGGCTGACGGATGCCGCGACCGCCATTCAGGCGCGGTTCAACGCCGTTCTTGGCGATCTCGACTGCGTGCCTGTGGTCGATGCCATGGCCCACGCAACTAGTGGCGGCAAAAGACTGCGCGGTTTCATGGTGCTGGAAGGCGCGCGTCTGCACGGAATAGACCCTAACAAAGCAATTTGGCCCGCATGCGCCATCGAAGCGCTGCACGCCTACTCCCTCGTCCATGACGATCTGCCCTGCATGGACGACGATGACCTGCGCCGGGGCGAACCCACGGTGCACGTCAAATGGGACGATGCAACAGCCGTGCTGGCCGGTGACGCGCTGCAAACGCTGGCTTTCGAACTTGTCACGCAAAAAGACGTCGGCCCCGGCGATGTCCGCGCCGACCTTGCCCAATCGCTTGCCAAGGCGTCTGGTGCGCAAGGCATGGTGCTGGGACAAGCGCTCGACATCGCAGCAGAAACCGCTGACACGCCCCTTACACTCGACCAGATCATCGCCCTACAACGGGGTAAGACAGGGGCACTGATCGAATGGTCTGCCACAGCAGGCGCGCGTATGGCACAGGCCGACATCACGCCGCTGCAAACCTACGCCCGCGCGCTCGGGCTCGCCTTCCAGATCGCAGACGATGTGCTCGACGTGACGAGCGATACCGCCACGATGGGCAAGGCCACGGGCAAGGATGCCGATGCAGGCAAGGCGACCTTCGTGTCGCTTCTCGGGCTGGACGAGGCGAAACGCCGCGCTGACCAACTCGTGACCGAAGCTTGCGACGCCTTACATATATACAATGCGGACGCTGATACATTGCGGGACGCTGCCCGCTTTGTCGTGACGCGCAACAGCTAGAGAGCCAATGTCAGACCGCCCCAACACCCCGCTTCTCGACACCGTGCACCGCCCCGCGGACCTGAAACGCTTTTCAGACGCGCAACTCCGGCAAGTCGCTGACGAAGTGCGCGCCGAAACGGTGTCTGCCGTGTCCGTGACAGGTGGGCACCTTGGCGCAGGGCTTGGCGTGGTCGAATTGACCGTGGCCCTGCACGCCGTGTTCGATACACCGCGCGACAAGCTGGTGTGGGATGTGGGCCACCAATGCTACCCCCACAAGATTCTGACCGAACGCCGCGATCGCATCCGCACCCTGCGGATGAAGGATGGCCTCAGCGGCTTCACCAAGCGCAGCGAGTCGCCCTATGACCCGTTTGGGGCCGCCCACTCCTCGACCTCGATCAGCGCAGCCCTCGGCTTTGCCGTCGCGCGCGATCTGGGCGGACAACCGCCCGAAGGGTCCGGCGATGCGATTGCAGTTATCGGCGACGGATCGATGAGCGCGGGCATGGCCTATGAAGCGCTGAACAACGCCGGCCACCTGGGCAAACGCCTGTTCGTGATCCTGAACGACAACGAAATGTCCATCGCCCCGCCCGTCGGTGCAATGTCGTCCTACCTGTCGCGGCTCTATGCCCAAAACCCGTTCCAGGACCTCAAGGCCGCCGCCAAAGGTGCCGTAAGCCTGCTGCCAGAACCCTTCCGCGAAGGGGCCAAGCGGGCCAAGGACATGCTCAAGGGCATGGCCGTCGGTGGCACATTGTTCGAAGAACTGGGGTTCAGCTACCTTGGCCCCATCGATGGGCACGACATGGACCAACTGCTGCCCGTTCTGCGCACGGTCAAGGAACGGGCCACCGGCCCCATCCTGATCCACGTGCTGACCAAGAAGGGCAAAGGATACGCCCCCGCCGAAACCGCCCGCGACAAGGGGCATGCTACGGCCAAGTTCGACGTGATCACCGGCGAACAGAAAAAGGCGCCCAGCAACGCGCCCAGCTACACCAAAGTGTTCGCTGAACACCTGATCAAGCAGGCCGAAACGGATGACAAGATTTGCGCCGTCACCGCAGCGATGCCAGACGGCACCGGTTTGAACCTCTTTGCCGAACGCTACCCCAGCCGCTGCTTTGACGTGGGCATCGCCGAGCAACATGGAGTGACCTTCTCCGCCGCCCTTGCCGCTGGCGGGATGAAACCCTTCTGCGCGATCTACTCGACCTTCCTGCAACGCGGCTACGACCAGGTGGTGCACGACGTGGCGATCCAACGCCTGCCCGTGCGCTTTGCCATCGACCGTGCCGGACTTGTGGGGGCCGACGGCGCCACCCACGCTGGAGCATTCGACGTCGCCTACCTGTCCAACCTGCCGGGCTTCACCGTCATGGCAGCAGCAGACGAGGCGGAACTGGCCCACATGGTCGCCACCGCTGCCGCCCATGACGACGGCCCCATCGCCTTCCGCTTTCCGCGTGGCGAAGGCACAGGTGTCGACATGCCCGAACGCGGTACACCGCTGGAAATCGGCAAGGGCCGGATGATCCAGCAGGGCAAGGGCGTCGCCCTCCTGTCTTTCGGCACCCGACTGGAAGAAGTCCAAAAGGCCGCGGAAAACCTGACCGCCAAGGGGATCACCCCCACCATCGCCGACGCCCGCTTTGCCAAACCGCTCGACCGCGATCTGATCCTTGAGCTTGCCGCCAATCACGAGGCTCTGATCACGATCGAGGAAGGGGCAGTGGGCGGCTTCGGCAGCCACGTGGCCCAACTTCTGGCGGAGGAAGGCGTGTTCGACACCGGCCTCAAATACCGCTCCATGGTCCTGCCCGATATCTTCATCGATCAGGCCAACCCGGCAGACATGTACGCGGTTGCAGGCATGAACGCCGACCAGATCGAGGCCAAGGTGCTGAACGTGCTTGGCGTAACGTCAATCGGCGAAGCACGCGCCTGAGGCTTGCGTGAAACGACCGGCTTCGGCCAAGCTGTATGTCACCAAACATGTAGGTGACGCATGAACATCCACAGCCGCCCCGTCCTGCTCTATCGCTGGGTCGTCTTTCTTCTGGCGGCGGGCTACTGCCTGCACCAACTGATCCTCGGGTCTTGGGGCGGTGCGGGCGGACCCTTCCGTTACCTGACCATCTGGGCGCTGTTCCTGTCCTTCTACGCCGCCAGCCGGATGCTGGCGCTGAGCGAACACCGGATCACCCGCAAGCACGAAGTGACGGCCATGTGCGCCGCCGTGCTGAACGTCATGGTCGTGTTTCTCTATTGGCGTCTCTACCTTGCCGATCCCTCTCTGGTGAATGGCGGCAACCCGATCATCTGGTGGCTGGAATACTACCTGCACGCTTTAGGTCCTGCGCTCCAGATCATCGACGCGCTGTTCATCGGGGCCGTGTTCCGCAAGGTCTGGCGGGCAGCGCTGCCGATGGTGGTCATCATCGCAGCATATGTCGCGTGGTCGGAACTGTTCGTGCAGCGGTTCAATGACAAGCCACAAGGCACGGTGACAAGCGGGTTGCCCTACCCCTTCCTCAACTCAATGGAATGGGCAGAACGTGCCACATTCTATGGCGTGAACGCGGCCACGGCTCTGGGCCTGCTGGTCGTCTTCGGGGTTGTCGGCGCGGTGCTCTACCGGGTCCGCCGCCCTCAGGCCGCCGCCTGAGCCAGCCACAACACGGCCAACACCTGCGCGGCCACCGCAATGTGCCCCGCCAGCACATACATCCCGTCATGCGTCAGCAAGCCAAAGGCCATCAAGGCCAACGCACCCGCACCAAAGGACGTGACAAAGGGAAAGAACTCAAGGAATGGCCACTGTAGCGGCATGGCCATGCACAGCATCAGGGTCACAAGGCGCAGCGGATGGCGCGTCAGGATGCGCAGACGCGGATGCGAGTGACGGTCGATCCAGGCCGCAGGACGGCGCAACCATCCCGTCGCAACGTGCAACCGTTCGGCCCGCACGCGCCGGTTCCGCAGAAAGGGCGGCAGCCAAAGCTGTTTACGACCCACGGCCGCCTGTAAAATCAGGGTCAGCAAGATCAGCGAAGACAAGGTGGGCATGCCCGGTATTCCGGACAGGGGTGACACCAACAGGATCGACACGATCAACACAATGGGCATGATCGACTGCTCGCCAATCTCGTCCAGGATATCCTGAACCGAAACGACCTCTCCGCCGCCAGCCTCGTCGACCGCATCCAGAAGGCGCGTCAGCGTGCGGGGATCGTCGCCGGTCATTCCGATTGCTGCAACAAGGCCGTCAAACCAACCTTGTATGTCGGGTACAACAGTTTCACGCCCAGCTCGTCCTTGATGCGATCATTCCGCACCCGCTTGCTTTCAGCATAAAAGCTGCGGGCCATCGGCGTCATCTCGGCCGTTTCAAAGTCTTCGGCTGGCGGGGTCGGCAGCCCCAACAACTGCGCCGCATATTCAATGACATCCTGTGGCGGGGCTGGATCATCATCACAGACATTATAGGCCGTGCCCGGTGCAGGCCTTGCAATGGATGCAGCAACGATTTGGGCAATGTCCTCCACATGGGTGCGCGAAAAGACCTGGTTCGGCTTGATGATGCGCCGCGCCGTGCCCGCCCGCACCTTGGCAAACGGTCCGCGGCCCGGGCCATAAATGCCAGCCAGACGAAAGATGTGCAGCGGCAATCCGGGTATCGCCTGCCACGCCGCTTCCGCATCCTTGCGCCACTGACCTCGACGGGTGGAGGGGCTTAGCGGCGTGTCTTCGTCCACCCATTCCCCGCCATGATCGCCATAAACGCCAGTGGTCGACAAATAGCCGACCCACTCGAACTGATCCGCACGGTCACGTATCTGGTCCCCAACCGCGCGCAAGACCGGATCACCCTCGGCATCCGGCCCGGCCGAAATCAGCAGATGCGTCGCGGACCTGATCGCATCATTCAGATTATCACCGGGAAAAATCAGCGGCTCCACCCCCGTCGCGGTCAAAGCCGCCGCCTTGTCGGCGCTTCGGGTGGTCCCGATCACCCGCCAACCCTGCGGGATCAGCAGTTCTGTCAGTGCCTTGGCGGAATAGCCGTGGCCAAAAGAAAGCAAAGTCTTCGTCATGCCCCATAGGTGGCGCGCACGCGGGCTGCACACAAGCCCCTTGCAAAGCATGTCGCAGGCCCGCCTAATCACCAGATGGCAGATGATCCTTCCCTCGACAGCGCCTATGCGCTCGAAACGCCCGAGGACTCGGTGCAGCTCTATTCCGCGTGGGCAGACACCTATGACAGCGATTTTGCCCGAAACAGTGACTACATTCTGCATGAACAGGTGGCGCGGCACTTCGTGAACACCGGTGGGTTCGGGCCGGTTTTGGACGTAGGCGCAGGCACGGGCCTGTGCGGCGCAGCGCTCGCAGCGCGTGGGGTTACACCAATAGACGGCACCGATATCTCGGCCGACATGCTACAGATGGCAGCGGCCAAGGACATCTACCGCACAACGCGCGTGGAAAACATCTTTGACGGTCTCAAAACGCCGGACGGTCCGTATCAGGGGGCCGTCAGCTCGGGCACCTTCACTAACGGGCATGTAGGACCGGAAGGGATCGACGCGGTCATCGCCGCCGTGCGCCCGCGCGGCTGGATCGTTCTGTCAGTGAACGCACAGCACTTTGCGGCGTCCGGCTTCGATGCAAAACTCACCGCGTTAGAGCCTGATATCGAAGACCTCAGCCTAACCGAGGTTCCCATCTACGGCCCCGACGCAACAGGCGTCCATGCACAGGACACGGCACTTCTGGTCGCCTTCCGCCGCGCCTAGTCCTTGTCGAAAAACGGGGTGACCTGCGCGACGATAACGGCATTCTCGTCCAGCGCGCGCTGCATCAACGCCCGTTCTTCAACGTCGATCTCATGCCCTTCGGCCAATCGCTCATCCAGCGTGCCATAGCCGGTCACATCCAGGGGTGCGGTATCGGCCTGCTTGAGCAGCGCAACAGTCTCCCGCACGGCCTCAGCCTCGTCCACACCGCTGGCAAAACACATCAGCGCGGCGCCGGTCGCACCATCAGGCAGACCATCACCTTCCTTGCGCCCGATCTGCACCAGTAGGGTAAAGACCTGTTGCGGCTTTTTGGGCTTGTTGGGCTTATCAGTCACGCAACAGCTCGTTGATCGACGTTTTGGAGCGTGTCCGCTCGTCCACGCGCTTCACGATGACAGCACAGTACAGGTTGATCCCGTTCTTCGACGGCATCGACCCAGCCACGACAACAGAACCCGAAGGCACTTCGCCATACATGATCTCACCACTTTCGCGGTCCACGATCTTGGTCGATTGGCCGATGAACACGCCCATGCCCAGAACCGACCCTTCGCGCACGATGCAGCCCTCGACCACCTCGGACCGCGCACCGATGAAACAGTTGTCTTCAATGATGGTCGGACCGGCCTGCATGGGCTCCAGCACGCCACCGATGCCCACACCACCCGACAGGTGCACGTTCTTGCCGATCTGCGCGCAGGACCCAACGGTGGCCCATGTATCGACCATGGTGCCCTCGTCCACGTAAGCGCCTAGGTTCACAAAGGACGGCATCAGCACCACACCCGGCGCGATAAAGGCGGACTTGCGTACAACGCAATTCGGCACGGCCCGGAAACCAGCCGTCTTCCACTGGTTGTCGCCCCAGCCTTTGAACTTGCTGTCAACCTTGTCCCACCAGCCGCCGCCTTGCGGGCCGCCATCCTGCTGTTCCATGTCCTTGATGCGGAAGCCCAGCAACACAGCCTTCTTGGCCCACTGGTTCACATGCCAGTCGCCGCTGTCCTGCTTCTCAGCGACACGCAGGCTACCGCTGTCCAGCGCATTCAGCGTGTCTTCGATCGCCTCGCGCGTCTCGCCCGTGGTGGCGGGCGTGATGGTGTCGCGGGCGTCCCACGCGGCTTCGATGGCGGTTTCCAGCTGGGCGTTGGACATCGGAATCTCCCCTGATTGATCGCGGCGCTTAGACAACAATCCGTGGCCCCATGCAATCATATCTGGGCAATGCCCGCATGGCACGCTACGCCTAGTCGAAGCCTGACAGGAGCAGACAGAATGAAAGACGACCACCGCAGCCCGTTCCGTGACGCATACACAGACCGCAAAGCGGCCGAAGGCGCACCAGACACGCCACAGACCCGGTCGCCCGCCTATCCACTGGCCTTCGCCGATCCGGAATTCCTGTGTCGGGACGAACTGCGCCCCGTCCGGCTGCAGCTTGAACTGCTCAAGCCCGAGATGATGATGAATGAACAGGGGATTGAATCAACAATCGTCCTGTTCGGCGGCGCACGCATCCCCGACCCGGTGAACAAGGACGACGCACGCACCCAGACACTGGCCGACCTGTCGTCTTTCTATGACGAGGCGCGCAGCTTTTCCCGGCTAATGACAGAAAAGTCGATTGAAAGCGGCGGCCGTGAAAACGTCATCGTCACGGGCGGCGGCCCCGGCGTGATGGAGGCGGGCAACCGCGGGGCGGTCGATGCAGGCGGGCACTCCATCGGGCTCAACATCGTGCTGCCCTTTGAACAGGCGCCCAATCACTACGTGACACCTGACCTCAGCTTCAACTTCCACTACTTCGCCATCCGCAAGATGCACTTCCTGATGCGGGCACGCGCGATCTGCGTCTTTCCCGGCGGGTTCGGCACATTGGATGAGCTTTTTGAATCCCTCACCCTAATTCAAACAGGCCGGATGGAACGCATCCCTTTCCTGCTGTTCGGCAAGGCATTCTGGGAGAAAATCATCAACTGGGATGCGCTGTCAGACGCCGGCACGATCTCGGCCGACGATCTGGACCTGTTTCGCTTCGTGGACAGCGCAGAGGAAGCGATTGACGTAATCGACAACTGGGGGCCGACCACCAAGCGCGGTGAAGTCCCCGGCCGGTAACAACAGCCCGGTCCTGGCCGCGCGAAACGCGACCAACACAAAGGTATCTTGCGTTCAGGCTGCGAGTTCGGTGGGCAGTTTGCAGACAGCCACACGATGCGGCAGCGTTTCCACAACGTCACCGGTCTCGGTTTCACGAATGCAATAACCATACCCGGCCAGCCGGTGCATCCACTCACGACGCGACAGCGCCTGGCTGCGCTCGCGGCTTACAAGGTCCAAAACCTGCGCTTCTTGAAAGCGGTCTTGTGCAAAAATCATCGACATAACAGTCACTCCATTCCCTTTTCCCTGAGCCTGTCATGCCAACGCACCATGGCGCCATTGGCGCGCAAACAGGAAAAGATTGTGACCATTTCGCGAACAGTTACACGCATGCGTTGTCAAGAACGCCATGTTTTCCGGAAACTTGGCGGGCCAACGCAGGTCGAAAGGTGCCACTTTGGAAACAAACCCAGTCGTCTGGACCCGACGAAATGGAATGGAGCACCTGCCGAGTGGCCGAACTAACTGTTCAATCCGGCCTCCGCCGCAATTTCCTTGCGGCTCTTGCGTGCGCGTTCGGTCGCCGACTTCAACTGACCACAGGCCGCCAGAATATCCTCGCCCCGCGGGGTGCGGATCGGGCTTGCGTAGCCCGCGTTGTAAATAATGTTGGCAAAGGCGCGAATGCGATTGTTCGACGACCGCTTGTAGGGCGCGCCGGGCCATTCGTTGAACGGGATCAGGTTCACCTTGGCCGGAATACCTTCCAGCAACTTCACCAGCCGATGTGCATCTGCGTCCGTATCGTTCACACCATCCAGCATCACGTATTCAAAGGTGATCCGTTCGGAATTGCGGCCGCGCGGATAGGCTTTCAAGGCCTCAAGCAGCGCCTCGATATTCCAGCGCTTGTTGATCGGCACCAGCGTGTTCCGCACGTCATCGGTGGTCGCATGGAAGGACACGGCAAGCTGGCAGCCAATCTCGTTCGCAGTGCGCTCAATCTCCGGCACGACGCCTGACGTACTCAACGTGATCCGACGACGGGACAACTGAATGCCCTCCTCGTCCATGCAAATCTTCATCGCATCACGGACGTTCTCAAAATTATAGAGCGGCTCGCCCATGCCCATCAGCACAATGTTCGACAACAGCCGCGTCTCATCTTTTGGCGCGCCCGGCACCGGCCACTCATCCAGATCGTCGCGCGCCATCATCACCTGCCCGACAATCTCTGCCGCTGTCAGGTTGCGCACCAGCTTTTGCGTGCCGGTGTGGCAGAACGAACAGGTCAGCGTGCACCCAACCTGGGACGACACGCACAGCGTTCCGCGATCCTCTTCTGGGATATAGACAACCTCAACCTCATGCCCACCGGCAATACGGACCAACCACTTGCGCGTGCCGTCAACGCTCACCTGCTTCGACACAACCTCGGGGATCTCGATAACAAACTTCTCTGCCAACGCGGCGCGATACACCTTGGACAGGTTCGTCATCGCATCAAAATCACGCACGCCCCATTGATAGATCCATTGCCAGATCTGCCCCACACGCATCTTGGCCTGCTTTTCCGGCGTGCCATGAGCGATCAACACATCCCGCAATTGCGGACGGGTCAGACCAACAAGGTTCACAGGTCCCTCCGGCAGTTTCCGGGGGATCGTCAAAACATCCTGCGTGATCGGCGCGTCAGCCATGGCTCTATCCATAATTAGGGTGATGCGCCCCTATATAGGAAAAGCAGGGGCAATCAAAAGGATTCGCCCAAATGAAAAAAGAGCGGCGGCCCAAACCACTGCTCTTTCTTCTGGCTTGAAATACCTCGGGGGTCTGGGGGCTGGCCCCCAGTCCGACATCTCACTCAGCCGCAACCGTTTTCTTCGGTTCCCACGCAAACGGGGCAAAGGCCGCATCGGTCGGTGTCTCAAACAGCGCATTGGTAAAGTTGGACATCACCTTCTGCGCATAGATCAGAACGGTGTCGAGGATCGCGCGCTCGCCATACCCGGCAGCTTCGAACGCCGCGATGGCATCCGCACCCGGTCGACCATGGGTGTCACGGATGGCCAGCGTAAAGGTGCGCAGCGCTTCCAGCTTGGCGGGCAATGGTGTTTCGTCCCGCAGAGCGTTCACGACATCCTCGTTGATCTTCTCCATCTTTGCGATGCCGGTATGCGCGGGCACGCAATAGTGACAGGCGTTGGCGACATTCACAGTCATCCAAACCACGGTCCGCTCTTCGGGGGTAAAGGCGGTGCCGTTGATCGCAAGGCGGTGCAGGTGCTGATATCCTTCCAGCAGACCGGGGCTTTCCGCCATCACGCCATGCAGGCTGGGCAGACGGCCAAAGGCCTTGATCGAGTTTTCCAGCAAGGGCTTCGAGGCGTCGGGGGCCGTCTCAAGCGTGTGAACCGTTGTTGTGACCATGGTGATCTCCTTTTTGCGTTAGGACGCAGTGGGAGATAGTAAGGTACCGTACAGTTCCAAACTGCGGAGATAGCCAAAGGGGCCGTGCATCACTGCACAGCCCCTCTCGGTCTTGTGAATTGCAATTGCGCGGGAAATCAGCCGCCGCAGCGCGCCTCGGCATCCTCAACCGCAGCCGTGAAGCCCAGCAACGAAAACGTATCCTTGGTTGTGGTGCCACGGCTGGAAATCCCGGTGACAACCGCCTCGGCGCCACGCTTCATCGCGGTGACAATCTTGGAATCATCCGCAGCCGTTGCAGGCCAAGCCCATTCACCTTCGGTGAACAGTTCAAACTCGTTGCCACTGATATTCACGTTCACGGTCGATCCGGACCGGAACGGATATCCGCCGGTAAAAGCCAACTGGCCCTTGGCCTCCGCGCTCGGACGATAGAACACCATCAGCAGGATCTGCCCACGCGTGGCCGCCACAACGCGGCCTTCGCGGGTGTTGATCACTTCCTTGGGCGTTGCCACACCCCAGCATTCTGTCGGGTTATCCTCGACAAAAACGCTCCAATCGGTTTTCGCCGCAACGCGGTTCGTGCTCTGATCCTGGGCAACGGCCGTTCCCGCAATAAGCGAGAGTGCGCCGACCAAACCGATAACTGTCTTCCTAAATGCCATAACCACAGCCTCCAAGCTGTCCGAAACCTCAATACCTGCACCGTCCCCGGGCGCGCCGTTTTCAGCGCATTCTCTTGCAAGGGCGGCGTTTCTTCTCGACAAGTGGCATATTAGCGCGAAACGCGCGACGCAGGAAAGAATAATTGGCAGGAAATCGCCAAGAAGTGAGGGAAAGATGACGCATCCTGCCCATGGGGCGGTCACACTGGCCGAAATCTGGCGCGGAGCCTTCCTCGAAAGCGCGCATCAGGGCCACGCGGTGGTCTGTGACGACAGCGGCCAGATCGTTGAGGCATGGGGTGTGCCCGAAACGGTCGTGCTGCCCCGCTCATCCGCAAAAATGGTCCAGGCCCTGCCCCTTCTGGAAAGTGGCGCGGCTGCGGCGCACAGCCTGACGCCCGAACACCTGGCCCTTGCCTGTGCCTCACATCAAGGTGCCCCGATACATACGAACAAGGTCGGCGCGTGGCTGTCCGCCATCGGATGTGCAGATGGCGATTTCAAATGCGGCCCGCAGGAATCGCGCGATAACGCAGAGCGCAACGCCATGATCCGTGCAGGTGAAACACCCTGCCGCATCCACAACAACTGCTCCGGCAAACACACGGGTTTCCTCACGCTCGCCAAACACTTGGGCGCAGGCGCCGACTATGTTGACCCCGACCACGCCGTGCAAAAGGCGTGCCTTGAGGCGTTCGAACGCACCACAGGCGAAACCTCCCCCGGCTTCGGCATCGACGGTTGCTCGGCCCCCAACTTCGCCTGCACACTGCACGGCATGGCCCGCGCCATGGCCCATTTCGCCAGCGCAGACACAGACAGCGCCGAAGGACAGTTGCGCCACGCCATGGGGGCCCACCCCGACCTCGTCGCGGGCGAAGGACGCGCCTGCACCCGCCTGATGCGCGCCATGGACGGAAAGGTCGCGATCAAAACCGGAGCCGAAGGGTTTTTCGTCGCGATTCTGCCAGAGCAGAAAATGGGCGTCGCACTCAAAATCACGGACGGCGCCACCCGCGCCGCCGAATGCGCCATCGCGCAAATCCTCGTAAGGCTGGGCGCACTGGATCCGAACCATCCCGAGGCACTCGCTTACACCAGCGCACCCATCCGCAACTGGGACGGTCTGGAAACCGGCCACATGCGCGCCGCGCCCACCCTACTCTAGGACGGAGGACACCTCCGCCTTACATCTCAACAATCGGCGCGACCTCGATCGAGCCAGATCCGTTAGCGACGATCGGGCACCCCTTCGCCATCTCGCAAGCAGCTTCAGGCGTGTCAGCCCGCACAATGGTGTAACCGGAAATGGGATTGGCCCCGCCATCCCCGGCAACCCCCGACGCGCTGACAGTCATCGACTGCCCCACCGGATTGCCACCGTTCACAACGGCCGCGCCCATACCCTCGAACCACTTACCCCAAGCCGCCATGGCCTTCTGGCCCTCTTCCTCGGTCTCGGGAATCGTCCCTCCATGATAGGCAAAAATGAAATCCGGCATCCCCGGTCCCTCCCTGTTGGCTGGGTCCAGAATACCACGATTCGTGGCATACCGTTTCTTCTGACTGCAAATACCACGGGGTGAGGCCGCAAGGCCGAGGGGCAGAGCCCCTTTCAAACGCTTACAAATTCAGACCGCGCATAGCCCTGAAGGTACAACAGCGCAGTCAGATCGCCGAAGTTCACCCGCACATCACATTGTGCCGCCACAGCAGGTTTTGCGTGCAAGGCCACACCCAATCCAGCACGCCCCAACATCTTGAGGTCATTGGCCCCATCACCGACGGCCAGCACGTCGTCTTCGGACAGACCGAGGCGTCCGGTAATCTCTTCCAACGCATCCACCTTGGCCTGCTGCCCCAGGATCGGCACACCAACCTCACCCGTCAGCACGCCGCCTGCGGCCAGCAACGTATTCGCCCGGTTCTCATCGAACCCCAACTTGGCCGCAACAGCCGCGGTAAAGGCGGTAAACCCACCCGACACCAGTGCGGCATAAGCCCCATGCGCCTTCATGGTCGCCAACAAAGTCGGGCCACCGGGCATCAGGGTGATGCGCTCCTCCAGAACCTGACCAATCACGTCTTCAGGCAAATCCTTCAGCAACCCCACCCGCTCCCGGATCGCGGCTTCAAAGTTCAACTCGCCATTCATGGCGCGGGCCGTAATATCCTTCACCCGGTCGCCAACCCCGGCCACATCCGCTAGCTCGTCGATGCACTCCTGCTGGATCATGGTGCTGTCCATATCGGCCAGCAGCATCCTCTTGCGGCGGCCCTCCATCGGCAGGATCACCAGATCAACACCCATCTTTTGCACATCCGCCCAGACATCCCACCGATTGTCCGGGATGGATGGCAGGGAAAAGGCCGCCGCCTCATCTACGGCCAGCCACTGCACATCCCCACCGGCCCACGCATTGCGCAGGTTGTCGATCAAGGCGGGGTCCAGCGACGGGTTGGCGGGATCCGTTAACAGGGTGCAAACAAACATAAGGGTCAGTTTCCGATACGCGACGCGGATGTCGCAAATAAATGTTCAAGCGGCGCTATAGCTCCGCATTCCCGGTTGCACCACCCCGCCTGCACCCGTAAATGCGGCGGTGGGACACCCTTCCCCAACGAAGGGCGAATATCTGCAAGGATAACATCAATGGCTACCACTGCTCCGGCCACGCGGCCGGCAAATCCGCGTTTTTCCTCTGGCCCTTGCGCCAAACCCCCCACCCACACACTTGACGCTCTCGCCGACGCGCCCCTTGGCCGCTCGCACCGTGCCGCCGAGGGCAAATCAAAGCTGAAGCAAGCGATCGAGGACACGCGCGAGATCCTCGGCGTCCCCGCCGACTACAAGATCGGCATCGTGCCCGCCTCCGACACCGGCGCCTATGAAATGGCGATGTGGTCGCTCCTGGGCGAACGACACGCCGAGATGGTCGCATGGGAAAGCTTCGGCGCGGGCTGGGTCACGGACGTGGCCAAGCAGTTGAAAATCGAACACACCGTCCACACCGCCGACTATGGGCAGATCGTGGATATGGCCGCCCTGAACTACGACCACGATGTCTGCTTCACCTGGAACGGCACCACGTCCGGCGTCCGGATGCCCAACGGCGACGCAATCCCCGCAGACCGCGCAGGGCTGACCCTCTGTGACGCCACCTCCTCCGCCTTCGCCATGGACCTGCCCTGGGACAAGCTTGATGTAACCACGTTCTCTTGGCAAAAGGTGCTGGGCGGCGAAGCGGCCCACGGCATGCTGATCCTCAGCCCCCGTGCAGTTGCACGGTTGGAATCGTACACGCCCGTATGGCCGCTGCCCAAAATCTTTCGGCTGACCAAGGGCGGCAAGCTGATCGAGGGGATTTTTGTTGGGGAAACCATCAACACACCGTCGATGCTGGCGGTTGAGGATTACCTCTTCTCCCTGAACTGGGCGCGGTCCGTCGGTGGCCTGCAAGGGCTGATCGGGCGCGCCGAGGCGAACGCGCGAGCGGTCTGGGATTTCTGCGATCAACATGACTGGATCGACAACCTGGCTGTCGACCCCGTGACGCGGTCGACCACCTCCGTCTGCCTCAAGTTCACCGACGGCCGGATCACCGACGGGGCCGCCTTCGCCAAGGCCGTCGCCAAGCGGCTCGCGGATGAAAACGTGGCCCTCGACATCGGCGCCTACCGCGACGCCCCTCCGGGCCTGCGCATCTGGTGCGGCGGCACGGTCGAGACAGCAGACATCCAAGCAATGCTGCCCTGGCTCGCCCACGCGTTTGAGACCGAAATCGCGGCGGGCTGAAGCCCGCCCTACCCCCATCTCCGTAGGGCGGGGTTCACCCCGCCACCTGCAAGGACACGAAAATGCCCAAAGTACTCATCTCCGACAAGCTGTCAGACGCCGCCGTCCAAATCTTCCGCGACCGCGGGATCGAGGTCGATTTCGAACCCGATCTCGGCAAGGACAAAGACAAGCTGGCCGAAGTGATCGGCCAGTATGACGGCCTCGCCATCCGGTCGGCGACCAAGGTCACGCCAACGATCCTGAAGAACGCGACCAACCTCAAGGTCATCGGCCGTGCAGGCATCGGCACCGACAACATCGACAAGGAAGCAGCGTCGAAAAAGGGCGTGATCGTCATGAACACGCCCTTCGGCAACATGATCACGACGGCCGAACACGCCATCGCGATGATGTTCGCCGTCGCACGGCAAATTCCCGAAGCCAGCTCCTCCACCCACGCGGGCAAATGGGAAAAGTCCAAGTTCATGGGCACCGAGCTGACGGGCAAGACCCTTGGCGTGATCGGCGCGGGCAACATCGGTGGCATCGTCTGCGACCGTGCGCGCGGGCTCAAGATGAAAGTCCTCGCCTACGACCCCTTCCTGGGGGAAGAGAAAGCCGACAAGATGGGCGTTGAAAAGGTTGAGCTTGAGGACCTGATCAAGCGCGCCGACTTCATCACGCTGCACGTGCCCAAGACCGAGCAAACGGCCAACATGATCACCGCCGAACGCATCGCCATGATGAAACCTGGTGTCCGGATCATCAACTGCGCGCGCGGCGGCCTCGTAGACGAAGCGGCCCTCGCCGAAGCGCTCAAATCCGGCCACGTGGCCGGTGCGGCCTTTGACGTCTTTGCCGAAGAACCCGCCAAGGAAAACGCGCTCTTCAACCTGCCCAACGTTGTTGTCACGCCCCACCTCGGTGCCGCTACAACCGAAGCGCAGGAAAACGTCGCCCTGCAAGTGGCCGAGCAGATGGCGAACTACCTGCTCACCGGGGCCGTCGAAAACGCACTCAACATGCCATCGGTCACAGCGGAAGAGGCGAAAGTCATGGGCCCATGGGTCAAGCTCGCCGGTCACTTGGGCAGCTTCACCGGCCAGATGACGGACGAGCCGATCAAGGCGATCAACATCCTCTATGACGGCGTCGTGTCCGAAATGAACCTCGACGCGCTGAACTGCGGCGTGATCGCGGGCATCATGAAGCGCGCCAACCCGGACGTGAACATGGTCTCGGCCCCTGTGGTCGCCAAGGAACGTGGTATCCAGATCAGCACCACGAACCAGGACCAATCCGGTGCCTTCGAAGGGTACATCAAGATCACCGTCGTCACCGACAAGCGCGAACGCTCCGTCGCGGGCACCGTGTTCTCGGATGGCAAACCGCGCTTCATCCAGATCAAGGGCATCAATATCGATGCCGAGATCGGGGCCAACATGCTCTACACCACGAACGAGGACGTTCCGGGCATCATCGGCCTTCTGGGCAACACGATGGGCAAGAATGGCGTGAATATCGCGAACTTTACCCTTGGCCGCGCGGCCATCGCGGGCGAAGCCATCGCACTGCTCTATGTCGACGATCCGATCCCCACGGACGTGCTGAAAACACTCGAGGGGACAGGCATGTTCACGCAGGTCAAACCGCTGGCCTTCGACGTGGCTTGACCTGGGCCTGACCCGGGCCTGACGCGCGGGGCGGAGGACACCTCCGCCTTACGATTGTCACCGAACTGAACTAAAGGCATGGGCGATCCATCTTGGAAGACGCCCATGCCGACACCCAGCGCCTATATCTTGTGCACAAGCCCCCGCAGTGGCAGCACACTCCTGTGCGCCCTGCTGCGCGACAGCGGCGTTGCGGGCCATCCAAAATCCTACTTCCACCAACCCGACCTGGACAAATGGCGCGCAGGCCTCGGCCTTGCGCCGGACACACCGCGCCCGGACATCTTTGCAGACGCCATCGCGCAGGGGCGTGGCGATACGGGCATCGTCGGCCTCCGGCTCCAACGCCACAGCGCGCCGTTCTTCTTTGATCAATTGCGTGACGCACACCCGGACGCAACAACAGACAAGGCAGCGGTCGAAACCCAATTCGGCCCGACCCGCTACATTCACCTGCACCGCAAGGACAAAGTGGCACAGGCCGTATCGCTGGTGAGGGCCAGTCAAAGCGGGCTCTGGCACCGCAACGCCGATGGGTCGGAACTGGAACGCACCGCACCTCCGCAGCCACTGCACTATGACCAAACTGCCATCGCGCAAGAGGTGGAGACAGTCAAAGGCTATGATGCAGCGTGGGAGGATTGGTTCACAGAACAGGCCATCACGCCCCTGCGGCTCGACTACGACACGCTGTCCGCAAACCCTGCCGCGACGCTCACACAGACACTCAACCATCTCGACCTGCCACAGGGCGCGCCGGTTCAACCCGCCGTGGCCAAACTCTCCGACGACATCAGCGCAGACTGGATCACCCGCTTCAAATCCGAAACGGACGCCTGAGTGGCTTGCACAACCACGCCCAGCGCCTAAGGTCACCCCATGCCCGGTTTCGACACACTTCTCGCCTTTCTCATCGCCACCGCGATCTTTGCCAACATTCCCGGTCCCGCCATGCTCTACGCCACGGCGCAAACCCTGGCCCGTGGCGCACGCGCCGGGCTGATGGCGGCACTGGGTCTGCATGTCGGGGGCTATGTCCACGTGCTGGCAGCAGCCTTCGGACTCGCACTCTTGTTTGAACTGGTGCCGCCACTTTATGTGGCTCTGAAACTGATCGGGGCAGCCTACCTGATCTGGCTCGGTCTCCAGATGATCCGAACACGCAATGCGCGGGTGAACGCTGCACCACAAGGCGATAGCAACCCGGCCCGCGCGTTTCGTCAAAGCATGATCGTCGAAATCCTCAACCCGAAAACCGCGCTCTTCTTCATGGCGTTCCTGCCACAGTTCTCTGACCCGGCAGCCGCGCTCCCAATCTGGGCACAAATGTTGATCCTGGGCACAGTCGTAAACGTCGTCTTTTCCAGCGCCGACCTTGTCTGCGTGGCCCTCGCTCACCGCATGTCCCGCCTGCTGGCACATACGAGCCGCGCCAGCGCAAGAGTCAAAGCGCTGGGCGGCTCCATCCTCGTCGGTCTCGGCCTGACGGTCGCCCTTGATCGCTAAAGTTCACTCCCAAACACAAACCCCGTAAGGCGGAGGTGTTCTCCGCCTCCTCCCGCTCGAAAGGCCGCCCATGACACCCACCTATGCCATTGGCGACATCCACGGCCAAAAGGCCGAACTGGACCGTGTCCTGTCCCTGATCGAAGCAGACGGGGGCAAAGAGGCTCAGATCATCTTTCTGGGGGACTACACCGACCGGGGACCCGACAGCCGGGCTGTGCTTGATACGTTGATAGAAGGGCGCGACGCAGGCCGGAACTGGACGTTCCTAAAAGGCAATCACGACCGCATGTTCGAGTGGTTCATGGCCAATCCGATCCGGCACGACCCTCATATGATGGTCGAACTTTACTGGCTGCACGACCGGCTTGGCGGCAACACGACGCTGGCCTCCTACGGGGTGGATGCCTCTGGACAACGCCGTGAAAAGGACGTGCAAGCTGATGCAAAGGCCGCCGTGCCCCAAAACCACCTCGACTTCCTGCGAAGCCTTCAACTGACCCACATAATTGGCGATTTGATGTTCGTACACGCTGGTATCCGTCCCGGCGTGGCACTCACCGATCAGACCGAGGAAGACTTGCTCTGGATCAGGCAGGAATTTCACAACAGCGACGCCAACCACCCCAAACTGATCGTGCACGGACACACGCCGGTCGACGCAGCGACGCATTACGGCAACCGGATCAACCTTGATACTGGCGCAGGATATGGCCGCCCCCTGACAGCCGCCGTGTTCGAAGAAGACACTGCTTGGCTTCTGACGGATACGGGACGTCTCCTGCTCAAACCGTAAGGCGGAGGTATCCTCCGCCCCGGCGCATCAAGATGCGCCTTACATCCAATCCTGCTGCACGACTGCGCCCTTGGTCATTCTGCGTCTGTAAGGCGGGGTTCACCCCGCCACTGCCTGCGACACAGCGCCACGGATTAACTATTCGAATCAGCTATTTAGGCAGAAGGTTCACGAAACACGCAGTTTCAGCGGCAAAAATACGCAGTTTCGTCAAACCGGTCCGAAACCCATCTGTTTCACCCGTGGCAAAGACCGCAGTTTCACCGTCAAAATGCGCAGTTTCGCCAGAAACAGGGCCACATGCACACCCTGCCGTCCACGCAAATCTCGGATTAACGCAGCGCACGGTGCTCAGGTCCAATCCAGAACAACCTTACCCGAGGACCCCGATTTCATAGCCGCGAATCCGGCCTCAAACTCCGCCGCCTTGAACCGGTGCGTGATGACCCCCGACACATCCAGCCCGTTCTGCAGCATCGCGATCATCTTGTACCATGTCTCGAAAATCTCGCGTCCATAGACACCCTTGATGGTGATGGCCTTGAACACGATCCGGCTCCAATCGACGGGAGATTTTCCGGGCGGAATCCCCAGCATCGCAATGCGGCCACCCATGGTCATCGCCTCGACCATCTGGTCCAACGCGACCTGGTTCCCGGACATCTCAAGGCCAACATCGAACCCCTGCGTCATACCCAGCCCTGACACCACCTCGGCCAGATCCTGATGCCCTACATTGACCGGCACCACGTCCGCGACGTGGGTGGCAAGGCGCAACCGGTCCGGGTTCACATCGGTGATCACCACATGCCGCGCGCCAGCGTGCCGGGCCACGGCAGCGGCCATGATCCCGATCGGACCGGCACCCGTCACCAGCACATCTTCTCCAATCAAATCAAAGGACAAGGCGGTATGCACCGCATTGCCCAACGGGTCCAGAATGGCGCCGATATCGTCGTCGATCTCATCGGGCAAAGGGACTACATTGAACGCAGGCAAGCGCAGATACTCGGCAAAGGCCCCCTGCTCGTTCACCCCGATCCCCCGCGTCGCCGGGTCTAGGTGGAACTTGCCCGCTCGGCTCTGGCGGGACGTCTTGCCGATCAGATGCCCCTCACCCGAACACCGCTGCCCGAGGGCCAGACTATCCACATTCCGACCCATATCCACGATCTCACCCGCGAATTCATGTCCGGTGATCAAAGGCGTCGGAACAGTGGCCGAGGCCCACTCATCCCAGTTCCAGATATGGATATCGGTCCCGCAAATCCCGGTTTTCTTCACCCGGATCAGCACGTCATCATGCCCGATCTCCGGCACCGGTGCCTCGACTGACCATAACCCTTCACGGGGATGGGTTTTCTCTAATGCTTTCATCGTGTTACGCATCAGATTACCCCAAGGGCTTTGCCCGCCACCTCGAACGCAGCAAGCCCGCGATCCAAGTCGGCGCGGGTCAAAGCGGCATTCATCTGCGTGCGAATGCGCGCCTGCCCGCGCGGCACGACCGGGAAGAAGAAACCCGACACATAAACGCCCTCGTCAAACAGCCGCGCCGCCATGTCCTGCGCCAACTGCGCCTCGCCCAACATGACGGGAATAATCGGATGCTCTCCGGGCAGCAGCTCGAACCCCAACCGCTCCAGCCCCGCGCGCCAGTAGGCTGCGTTATCAAACAACTGCGCGCGCAAATCGTCGCCCTCCTCCACCAACCGGATCGCTTCGATCCCTGCGGCCACAACTGCGGGCGGCAGGGAGTTGGAAAATAGGTAAGGCCGCGCACGCTGGCGCAACAGGTCAATCACCGGCTGGGGTCCCGCGATGTAGCCACCAATGGACCCGCCCAGCGCCTTGCCCAGCGTGCCGGTCAGAATATCCACGTCCACGCCCGCATGGGCCGGGGTGCCTTCGCCCTGCGGCCCCATGAATCCCGTGGCATGACAATCATCGACCATCACCAACGCACCGAAATTGCGGGCCAGCGCAGCAATCTCGGGCAGCTTCGCCAGATAACCATCCATAGAAAACACACCGTCGGTCGCAATCATGATATGCCGCGCACCATCCGCCTTGGCCGCGCGCAACTGCTTTTCCAGAGAGTCCATGTCGCTGTTGGCATAGCGATAGCGTTTCGCCTTACACAGCCGGATACCATCAATGATCGACGCATGGTTCAGCGCGTCCGAAATGACCGCATCCTCTGGCCCCAAGAGCGGCTCAAACAACCCGCCATTGGCGTCAAAACACGCAGCAAACAGGATGGCATCATCCTTGCCTAGAAAGCGGGCCAGACGCTGCTCCAACTCCCGGTGCAAATCCTGCGTGCCACATATAAACCGGACCGAGGCCATGCCGAACCCATGTGTGTCCATCGCACCCTTGGCAGCGGCAATCAGGTCAGGGTGATCAGCCAGCCCAAGGTAATTATTGGCACACAGGTTCAACACCTCGCGCCCACCCACGTCGATCCGGCCACCCTGGGGCGAGGTGATTTCGCGCTCGCGTTTCATCATCCCGTCCGCCTCGATCTGGGCCAGGGTATCGGTCAGATGGGTGAGAAACGCTTGGGTCATGTCGGATGCTCCTTTGCAGAAAAATCTAACATACCGGAGGTGATTCCGGTAGAGCGGATTTCATAATTGCGGACATAAATCCGTGAAAGCGGATTTGTGCCTACGAGTCCTGCACGACCAGGAACGCCCGCGCGGGCCGGTCCGCCTCGATCCGGTGCGGCACATCAGCGGCATAGCGGGCAGTATCCCCCTGCCCCACCTTCTCAGATGCGCCGCCGCTGGTCACACGCAGCTTGCCCTCGATCACGGTCAGATGCTCGCGCGCGCCACGGGCATGGGGTTGGCTGTCCAGCACACCGCCCTCGACAAAGCGTAGTTCATAGACTTCATGCCGCCCGGCTTCTTCAGGTGGGCTGAGAATGCGAATGGTGCAGCCCGCGCCCCGGTTCTCGATACTTGGCACATCCGCCGTGCGCAGCACCTCGATCCGTTTCGCAGCGCCTTCATCGAGCAAACCAGCAAAATCGACCTGAAGAGCGCGGGTCAGGTTCCAAAGCGTCGCAATCGTGGGCGAAGACTCACCCCGTTCGATCTGGCTCACCATCGACCTGGACACGCCCGACAGTTTCGCCACGGCGTCCAAGGATAGCCCCTGCGCCCGCCGCGCATCCTTCAGGCGAGTCGGCAAAAGCGACAATATAGCGTCAGTATTTTCCGTCATGACGGAGTGATGCCAATGCCGTTGCGTCCAAGTCAAGCCCAAGGGGCTGACATGCGACCGACCCATCGTCATATCAGGACACAAAGGGAGGATCATCATGACCCAAGACATCGTACTTCTGGACGGCGCACGCACAGCCATCGGCACCTTTGGCGGATCGCTTGCAGGCACCACACCCATTGACCTTGGCACCGTGGCCGCAAAGGCGGCACTTGAACGGTCGGGAGTCGAGGGCGGACAGATTGGCCATGTCGCCTTTGGTCATGTGATCAACACCGAACCTCGTGACATGTACCTAAGCCGCGTCGCAGCAATGCAAGCAGGCGTGCCCGACACAACCCCGGCCATGAATGTGAACCGTCTGTGCGGGTCAGGTGTGCAGGCCATTGTGTCTGTGATTCAGTCTCTAATGCTGGGCGATGCGGACTTTGGCCTTGCTGGCGGGGCCGAGAATATGTCGCGTTCACCCTTCATCATCCCCAGCCAGCGTTGGGGTGCCAAGATGGGGGATGTAAAGACGCTCGACATGATGCTGGGCGCATTGAATTGCCCCTTCGGCACCGGGCACATGGGCGTGACGGCCGAGAACGTGGCGGCGGAACACGGCATTTCTCGCGACGATCAAGATAGCTTTGCCATGCATAGCCAGGAACGTGCGGCAGCCGCCATCGCGGATGGCCGCTTTGCCAGCCAGATCACGCCGGTCGAAGTGAAGGTCAAGCGCGACACAGTTGCATTTGAAGTCGACGAACATCCCAAAGCGACCAGCATGGAGGCACTGGCTGGGCTGCGCCCGGTGTTCCAGAAGGATGGATCGGTCACGGCGGGCAACGCCTCGGGCATCAATGACGGCGCTGGTGCTGTGGTGCTGGCAACTGCGGACGCCGCTGAGCAGGCAGGTTTGAAACCGAAAGCACGCATATTGGGCTATGCCCATGCGGGTGTTCGACCCGAAGTCATGGGCATCGGCCCCATTCCCGCGGTTCGCAACCTGCTGGAGCGCACCGGCCTCTCACCCGAGGACTTCGACGTCATCGAATCGAACGAAGCCTTTGCAGCGCAGGCCCTGGCGGTGTCCAACGATCTCGGCTTTGATCCCGCCCGCGTGAACCCCAACGGTGGGGCGATTGCTCTGGGTCACCCAGTGGGTGCGACCGGTGCGATCATCACTGTGAAAGCTTTGTATGAGTTGGAGCGGATCGGCGGATCTAAGGCTTTGATCACAATGTGCATTGGCGGCGGCCAAGGCATCGCGTTGGCGATTGAACGGATCGCTTGAGGCATTTGCAGGACTGGGGGCCAGCCCCCAGACCCCCGTCGTATTTTTGGTCAGAAGAAGATCAAAGCAGCGCTTCAATCAGGAGGGTCAAACCGCCCCCTGCCAAAAGGCCAATGACAACCGCCAGTATAATCCAGCGCCAGAAACCATTGCGCTTTTCAGGGGCGGGATTTGATTGTGCGATCAGCGCTTGCTCGACAAGGCGCGGCAAACGCGGGCCAAATCGGGACAGGACGCGCGCGGTGTTATACAAGTCTTTGACCACCGCGCGCGGGCCGATGGATTTCTGAATGTAGTCCGTCACCACGGGCGACGCGACCTGCCAGATGTTCATGTTCGGATTCAGGGATCGCGCAACCCCTTCGACCACCACCATGGTGCGCTGCAACAGGATAAGCTCGGTCCGGGTCTCCATGCCGAAGCGCTCTGTGACCTCGAAAAGGTAGGCCAGTAACCTGCCCATCGAGATTTTGGACGCGTCCATGCCAAAGATCGGCTCACCCACTGCGCGCAAGGCGCGGGCGAATTCATCGACATCTTTGTCGGCTGGCACGTAGCCCGCTTCGAAATGCACCTCGGCCACGCGCTTGTAGTCCTTGCGGATGAAGCCAAAGAGGATCTGGGCATAGACCCGGCGGGTGTATTCATCGATGTGCCCCATGATCCCGAAATCGTAGGCGATGATGTCCCCATTGGGCGCGACCTTAAGGTTGCCCTGGTGCATGTCGGCGTGGAAGTACCCATCACGAAGCGCGTGCAAAAGGAACAGTTTGAGCACACGTTCGCTTAGGTCGACGCGGTCGTGTCCCGCCGCATCTATGGCATCATTGTCGCCCATGGGCACACCGTCCGCCCATTCGAGCGTCATGACCCGGCGGCCCGAATACTCCCACCGGATCTTGGGCAAAGCAAATCCGTCATCCTTTTCGGTGTTGGCCGCGAATTCACCAGCGGCCGAGGATTCGAGGCGCAGGTCCAGCTCTCCCTGCACAACGCCATCGAAATGCGCGATCACGTCCATGGGTTTCAAACGCCGCGCGGCGGGAGCAAACAGCTCGACGATCTTGGCCGCGAAATAGAAGGCGTCGATGTCTTTCTGGAACGCCTTTTCGATGCCCGGGCGCAGGACCTTGACCGCGACGAACCTGTCCTCGTCCGCCAGCTTGGCCTTGTGCACTTGCGCGATGGACGCAGCAGCAACCGGTTCGCTGAATTCGGAGAACAATGTGTCTATCGGCACACCCAGTTCCCGCTCGACCTCTGCCTTGGCATCGGCAGCGGCGAAGGGGGGCAGCTTGTCTTGCAGAACACGCAATTGAACAGCCAGTTCGTCACCCACCACGTCGGGCCGGGTCGACAGGATCTGGCCGAATTTGATGTAAGCCGGGCCCAGCGCCGTCAGAGCGCGAATGGCTGGCGGCATCGACGGGTCGCCCTTGTAGCCCAGCCAGCGGAAGGGCTTGGCCATAGCCTTGGCAACAAAGCGCAGCGCAGGCGGTGCTTCGAAGGCATCAAGCACCACGTTCATGGCCCCGGCCCGTTCAAGGGTCGCGCCTGTTCGGATCAGGCGGATGATATTGTGTGGCCCCCTCATGGGTTTGTCCCCGCGGGGACACTTGCGCTTAACGCAATTTTAACCACAAGATATTGAAAAATCATCAGATTTTCCACCCGGAGTGTAGGCAGGCAACGCCCATCGTCAGATTGCGGTACTTGGCGTTCTCGAAACCGGCATCCCTTATCATGGACAGGAACGTGTCCTGATCCGGGAACTTGCGGATGGACTCTACGAGGTACTGGTAGCTGTCGCGGTCATTCGCGATTATCTGGCCCATGCGGGGGATCACGTTGAAGCTGTAAAGGTCATAGAGCTTCTGCATGCCTTCATTCGGCAGCTGGCTGAACTCCAGCACCATCAGGCGACCGCCGGGTTTCAACACGCGATAGGCTTCGGCCAGCGCATCCTGTGGGCGGGTCACGTTCCGAATGCCGAAGCTGATGGTGTAGACGTCAAACGTGTTGTCCTCGAAAGGCAGGGCCATCGCATCACCCACCACCCAATCAAGGCTGTCGGCCATCTTGTCCGCCTCGGCCCGCTTGCGGCCTTCGACCAGCATGGGTTCGGTCAGGTCCAGCACGGTTGCGTGACCGTAACCGGCACGTTTGAGAAACTTGAACGAGATGTCGCCAGTGCCGCCCGCGACATCCAGCAGCTTTTGACCGGGGCGCGGGGCCAGCCAATCCATCATCGCCTCTTTCCAGATGCGGTGGATGCCGACGCTCATCACGTCATTCATGATGTCGTATTTGCTGGCGACCGAGTTGAAGACCCCCTGAACACGCCCGGCCTTTTCCCCCTCGGGAACGGTTTCAAACCCGAAATGCGTGGTTTTGTCATCGGTCATGGGAAGAGGCGTCTTTCTGTTTTGTCAGCCCTTGTTATAGGCCGCTCGCAGGCATACACAACGTAGCCCAATTGCCGCAGGGAGCAGCGCACATGCCCGAACTGCCCGAAGTTGAAACTGTCCGCCGGGGATTGGCCCCGACGATGGAGGGCGCTGTGATTGCGCGGGCCGATGTGAACCGACCTGATCTGAGGTGGCCGTTTCCGGCCGGGATGGCCGAGCGGTTGAGTGGGCAGCAGGTGCTAGGGTTGCGGCGGCGGTCGAAATATATTTTGGCCGATCTGGCGAGCAGCGAAACGCTGCTGATCCATCTGGGGATGTCGGGGCGGATGCTTGTCTCTGGCGATCCGCTTGGGCAGTTCGTGCATGAGCACCCGGCTGCAGAGAAACATGACCATGTTGTCCTGCATATGGACAACGGGGCGCGCATCACCTTCAACGATCCGCGCCGGTTCGGTGCGATGGATTTGCTGGATACGGCTACGGCCGATCAGCACAAGCTGCTGGCTGTACTGGGGCCGGAGCCACTGGGCAACGCGTTCAACGAGGATCACTTGGTTGAGGCCTTCGAAGGCAAGAACACACCCGTGAAATCCGCGCTTCTCGATCAGAGAATCGTTGCAGGATTGGGCAATATCTATGTCTGCGAGGCGCTGTACCGGGCTGGTATCTCGCCGACGCGAAAGGCGGGGCGGATTTCCAAGCAACGTGTCGCGGCCCTTGTCCCGATCATTCGGGACGTGCTGGCCGAAGCGATTGAGGCCGGTGGTTCATCCCTGCGCGATTTCCGCCAAGCCGATGGAGAGCTTGGGTATTTTCAACATCGGTTTGATGTTTACGGGCGCGAGGGGGAACCTTGCCGCACCCCGGGGTGTTCCCACGAGGTGACGCGCATTGTGCAGTCAGGGCGGTCGTCTTTCTACTGCAGGTCGTGCCAATCTTAGCTTGAAACGGCCCCCGCCCGTGATAAGCGTTACCACTTGAAACACAACAAACCAAAGGCAGACCCATGGCCTATGAGACGATCATCGTCGAAATAGAAGACCACATCGCGAAGGTCACCCTGAACCGTCCCGATGCGCTGAATGCCCTGAATGATCAACTGCTGTCGGAACTGGCGGACGCGATGGGTGGGTGTCAGACCAATGACAAGGTGCGCTGCATCGTCATCACCGGGTCGGAAAAGGCGTTCGCCGCCGGGGCCGACATCGCAATGATGAAGGACAAATCGTACACTGAGGTGTTCACCGAGGATCTGTTTGGCCCGGAAACAGATGCGATTGTGCGCGTCCGCAAGCCGGTCATCGCTGCCGTCAGCGGCTATGCCCTGGGCGGCGGGTGCGAGCTGGCGATGATGTGCGATTTCATCATTGCGTCCGACACCGCCAAGTTCGGTCAGCCCGAGATCAACCTGGGTGTGATGGCGGGCATCGGCGGCACGCAGCGCCTGACCCGTGCCGTGGGCAAGGCCAAGGCGATGGACATGAACCTGACAGGCCGCTTCATGGATGCGGAAGAAGCGGAGCGGTCCGGACTGGTCAGCCGCGTGGTCCCAGCCAAAAAGCTGATGGACGAAGCAATGAGCGCGGCCGAGAAGATCGCCGAGAAGTCGATGATTTCTGTTATGGCCGTTAAGGAAGCCGTGAACCGGTCGTTCGAGACACCGCTGCGCGAAGGGCTGCTGTTCGAACGCCGCGTGTTCCATTCGCTCTTTGCCACTGAGGACCAGAAGGAAGGCATGACTGCGTTCCTGGAAAAACGCGAAGCGCAATTCCGCGACCGGTAAGCGCCGTGCAGGATGACGTTACATCACCCTGCACAGGCTGTCGTTTCATGGTGCACGTTATTTCTGGTTGGCGCCCCTGATCAGGCGAATCGATGCACGGACTTTGCGCCAGTCTTGCGCCTCGTTCATTTTCCCCGCTTCGATTGCAATCCGTTCGCGTTGCGCGACCTCGGCTTCGGCCTTGTCACCATGGGCGCGATACAGGGCATGGGCATACTGAGAAGTGGCCAAGGGTTGTGTCATGTCGTCCTCCGTCAGATTCTCGCTATGGTGGACCATAGCACATCGCGACGGCGTTTTCTTGATTCAAAGCAAGTGTACTGGACAGGCCGTTGACTCTGGTTTGCAAACGGCCTATCTGCGCGGCTTCTGAAACTACCGCACCAATAGATTGGGACGAGATAACATGGCAAATTCGCCTCAGGCCAAGAAGCGGGCCCGTCAAAACGAAAAACGCTTCCAAGTGAACAAGGCGCGCCGGTCGCGCATTCGCACGTATCTGCGCCAGGTCGAAGAGGCGATTGCCTCGGGTGACAAAGACGCGGCATCTGCAGCCCTGAAAGTCGCACAGCCTGAACTGATGCGTGGTGTCACCAAGGGTGTTTATCACAAGAACACCGCATCGCGCAAAATGTCGCGCCTATCAGCACGGGTAAAAGCACTGGGATAATTCCCCCAATGCACGAAGACACGAAGCGTCGCAATTTTGCGGCGCTTTTTTTGTTTTTCCTATGAAAACAAGGGACGCAGAGATTCTTTTTCAGAATCGCTGAGTCAAGTTTTAAGTTCTGTGGACGGCGCGCTCACGAACTTGCTACCAACCTAGGGCGAGTCGTGAGACCGCCTTGGGGGGACAGGCCAGAGACCATTGTGCACGGTACGTACACGGTATCTGGGTAGGGGATGACACAAGTTGTCTGATCCGATTTTGAGCATGGTGTCTGCCATTGCCCGACCTGTCAGAAATATTTGGTGTGCGGACGGCACGTGCGGAAAACCCGGCTAACACGGGAGCGGCATGTGCCACATCTGTAAATATCCGAATGGATCAAAGCTACGCCGTTGGCAGTGGCCGTGTTTTGATCATCCTGAGACTTGGTGCGGGCTGACCCGGCGAGCCGAAGATCGCCGGAGTATGAAATGGCAGAAGGGATGGTTGGTAGCGTATGACACAAGAAAAATGGGGACAGCTGAGACAACGGCTGCTCAAGACGGTAGGCCAAAACAACTACAAGACATGGATCGAGCCGCTGCAGTTTCGAGGACTGCAAGACGGTATTGCGACGTTCGACGTTCCCACGAACTTCATGGGGAACTACGTGAGCCAGAATTTCTCTGATCTTATCCTGCACGAGTTGAAGTCCGAGGATGACAGCATTCGCCGCCTGAGCTTTGCAGTCGCCGCCAATTCCCAAAGCCGCCCATCAGCCGTGGATGCACCGATGACCGAACCCGCTATGACCACCGCTGGGAAATCGACCCGCGCGGCCCTGTCCGCTGCACCGCTGGACAAACGCTTTACCTTTGACAGCTTCGTCGTCGGCAAGCCCAACGAGCTGGCCCATGCCGCAGCCAAGCGCGTCGCCGAGGGTGGCCCCGTTACCTTCAACCCGCTGTTTCTGTACGGCGGCGTCGGTTTGGGTAAAACGCACCTCATGCACGCCATCGCGTGGGAGCTTCAAACCCGCCGTCCCGACCTGAATGTCCTGTACCTTTCCGCCGAACAATTCATGTACCGTTTCGTGCAAGCATTGCGCGATCGCAAGATGATGGACTTCAAGGAAATGTTCCGCTCTGTCGACGTGCTGATGGTGGACGATGTCCAATTCATCGCGGGCAAGGACAGTACGCAGGAAGAATTCTTTCACACCTTCAATGCACTGGTAGACCAGAACAAGCAGATCATCATCAGCGCTGACCGCGCCCCGGGTGAGATCAAGGACCTGGAAGAGCGCGTGAAGTCCCGCCTGCAATGCGGGCTGGTCGTTGACCTGCACCCGACCGACTACGAACTGCGTCTTGGCATCCTGCAGTCGAAGGTCGAACAGCAGATGGCCACCTATCCGGACCTCAAGGTCGAGGATGGTGTGCTGGAGTTCCTCGCTCACCGCATCTCGACCAACGTGCGCGTTCTCGAAGGTGCACTGACGCGTTTGTTTGCCTTTGCATCCCTTGTCGGGCGCAAGATCGATATGGATCTGACGCAGGATTGTCTGGCGGACGTGCTGCGCGCATCCGAGCGCAAGATCACGGTCGAGGAAATCCAGCGCAAGGTGTCCGAACACTACAACATCCGTCTGTCCGACATGATTGGCCCCAAGCGTCTGCGCGCCTATGCCCGCCCACGTCAGGTGGCGATGTATCTGGCCAAGCACATGACATCCCGCAGCCTGCCCGAGATTGGCCGCCGTTTCGGCGGACGCGACCACACCACTGTCATGCATGGTGTGCGCCGTATCGAAGAGCTGAAGCAGTCGGATGGTCAGATTGCCGAGGATTTGGAGCTGCTGCGCCGGTCGCTCGAAGCGTAAAGCTGCCGCATTTGAATCACAGGGCGTCCTTTTGGGGGCGCCCTTTTTCGTTTTCGCGGGCGCCGTGCCTTGACGCCGCCGCGCAGGCACCCGACAAGCAATAAAGTGCTTGTGAAGTGCAACGGTTGGGCTAGTCTGCCCGTCCCGGTGCCAAGGTGGGGAGACGGACCATGAAGATCAGTGTCGAACGCGGTGTGCTGCTGAAAGCGGTGAGCCAGGCCCAATCCGTGGTTGAGCGTCGCAACACCATTCCGATCCTTGCCAACGTGCTGATCGAAGCCGAAGGGTCTGATGTGACGTTCCGCGCGACCGATCTGGATATCGAGGTGGTCGACAAGGCCCCCGCCCAAGTGGAACGCGCCGGGGCCACGACCGTGGCGGCGACGACCCTGCACGAGATCGTGCGTAAATTGCCCGATGGGGCGCTTGTCACCTTGTCTGCTGATACCGCCGCTGGCCGCTTGACGGTCGAAGCCGGACGCTCGAACTTTTCCCTCGCGACCCTGCCCAAGGAAGATTTTCCGGTCATGGCGTCGTCTGAATACGCCTCGAACTTCTCGGTCGACGCGCCAAAGCTGCGCCGCCTGTTCGACAAATCGAAATTTGCAATCTCGACCGAAGAGACGCGGTACTACCTAAACGGGGTCTACATGCACATCGCGGATGGCGATGACGGCAAAGCCCTGCGCTGCGTGGCCACTGACGGCCACCGTCTGGCCCGCATTGACAGCGAATTGCCTGACGGGGCAGCTGACATGCCCGGCGTGATCGTCCCGCGCAAGACCGTGGGTGAGCTGCGCAAGCTGCTGGACGATGATGACATGAAAATCGCCGTGTCGGTGTCGGAAACCAAAGTACGCTTTGCCACTCCCGACATCACGCTGACATCGAAGGTGATCGACGGCACCTTCCCCGACTACACGCGCGTCATTCCCGTGGGCAACACCCGCAAGATGGAAGTGGATGCCTCGGATTTTGCCAAGGCTGTGGACCGTGTGGCAACCGTGTCATCCGAACGCTCGCGTGCGGTGAAGCTGCAACTGGATGAGGACCGGCTGGTTCTGTCCGTGAATGCGCCTGACAGCGGGGCCGCCGAGGAAGAGTTGGCCGTGGCCTATGGGGACGAGCGGCTCGAGATCGGGTTCAACGCGAAGTACTTGCTTGAGATTGCATCCCAGGTAGATCGCGAGAATGCGGTGTTCATGTTCAACTCCTCGGGCGATCCGACCCTGATGCGCGAAGGCACGGACCAGTCGGCGGTTTACGTCGTCATGCCGATGCGTGTCTAAGATCTTTCGGCGAAAAATCTTGCCTCCGGCGGTGGTATTTTCAGTCAGAAGAAACGAGGGACAGTCATGACGCTGTCCCTTTCTGCTTTGACCCTGTCGCATTTCCGCTCGCACAAGCTGGCGCGGCTGGAGTTGGATGCACGTCCTGTGGCGATTTTTGGGCCGAATGGGGCGGGCAAGACCAATATTCTTGAGGCTGTATCCCTGTTTTCACCGGGTCGGGGCCTGCGTCGATCTTCGGCAGAGGATATGACCCGGCGGCCCGAGGCCCTTGGCTGGAAGCTGTCCGGTGTTCTGCATTCCTTGCAGCAGGTGCATGAGGTCGAGACGTGGTCCGAAGGTGGGGCCGCACGGCAGGTGAAGATTGATGGCAAAACGGCACCTCAGACCGCTTTGGGCCGGATTGCGCGCGTGCTGTGGCTGATCCCCTCCATGGATCGCCTTTGGATCGAAGGGGCTGAGGGGCGACGGCGGTTTCTGGATCGGATGACCCTGTCTTTCACCCCCGATCATGCGCAGGTGTCGTTGGAGTACGAAAAGGCCATGCGCGAGCGGAATCGCCTGCTCAAAGACATGGTGCGCGACCCGCATTGGTATGCGGCACTGGAACAGCGCATGGCTGAAACGAGCACCGCCATTCATGCCAACCGATTGCGCGCGCTGGATGCGCTGGCAGACGCACAACGCGGTGCACAGACAGCATTTCCTGCGGCGGATTTGACCTTGCAACCGGGTGAATTGGGGATGCCTGAAACCGTCGAAGATATGCGCACCGCTTTAGCAGATGGACGCAACCGTGATCTGGCTGCCGGGCGTACGTTGCTGGGGACACATCGTGCGGACTTGTACGGCGTCTATGCAACCAAGGACGTGCCCGCCAAGGACTGTTCGACCGGCGAACAGAAGGCATTGCTGGTGTCGCTGATCCTGGCCAATGCGCGCGCGCTGGCGCAGGATTTCGGGGCGCCGCCGCTGTTGCTGCTGGACGAGGTCGCCGCGCATCTGGACGCGAACCGGCGGGCGGCACTTTATGACGAGATTTGTGCGCTGGGCGCGCAGGCGTGGATGACGGGGACGGAAACGGAACTCTTCGACAGCCTGGGTGAGCGGGCGCAATATGTCGAAGTGACCGAAGCGGATGGTGTCAGCACGGTGAGCAGGCCATGACGCTGACCGGGTGGGACCTTGCCTTGTATGCAGGTGCGCTGGCCGTGTTGTTCCTAACGCCCGGGCCCGTCTGGGTTGGACTGATCGCGCGCAGCTTGTCAGGTGGATTTCAGGCGGCGTGGCCATTGGCGCTGGGTGTCGTGGTCGGCGACGTTCTGTGGTCGCTTCTGGCCATCTTCGGGATCACCTGGATCTTGTCGATCTATGGCGGCTTTCTGGGTGTCTTGAAGTGGGTTGCTGCGGGGATTTTTCTGCTGATGGGCGCGCTCGTGATACGCTCAGCGGACAAGAGCATCGGAACTGACAATCGCCTCACACGCCCCGGCATGTGGGCCGGGTTTCTGGCCGGGCTGGCGGTGATCCTGGGCAATCCGAAGGCTGTTCTGTTCTACATGGGCATGCTGCCGGGGTTCTTTGATCTGACGCGGCTGACAGCGTGGGACGTGGTGACCATCGTGGTCCTGTCAATGATCGTGCCATTGCTTGGGAACCTCGCCATGGCCCTGTTCATCGACCGCGCACGACGGATGGTATCATCGCCCAATGCGTTACGCCGGATGAACCTGATCGCAGGTGCTTTGCTGATCTGCGTAGGCCTGATCATCCCCCTGACCTGACACGTAAAATCTTGTGTCACTTGCGTGACATCCCCCCTGAAAAACCGTATATTTAGCGCAACCACTCAAGGGGCACATAAATGGCAGATAACGAGCAAACCCCCGAAGACTACGGCGCGGATTCTATCAAAGTTCTCAAAGGCTTGGAAGCGGTACGGAAGCGTCCGGGCATGTATATCGGTGACACCGATGACGGCAGCGGTCTGCACCACATGGTGTACGAGGTTGTCGACAACGGCATTGACGAGGCTTTGGCAGGTCACGCGGACGCCGTGACAGTCACGATTCACGCGGATTCTTCGGTGTCTGTCAGCGACAACGGGCGTGGGATTCCGGTGGGAATTCACGAAGAAGAGGGCGTGTCTGCGGCCGAAGTCATCATGACCCAACTGCACGCGGGCGGGAAATTTGACAGCAACTCCTACAAGGTGTCGGGCGGCCTTCACGGCGTTGGTGTGTCAGTGGTGAACGCGCTGTCGGTCGAGCTTGACCTGCGCATCTGGCGCGACGGCAAGGAACATGTGGCGCGCTTTGCACATGGTGACACGGTTGAGCATCTGAAGGTGGTGGGCGATGCCGGTGGGCGCACAGGTACCGAAGTGCGGTTCCTTGCATCGACCGACACGTTCTCGAACCTCGACTATTCCTTCGACACGCTGGAAAAGCGCTTGCGCGAACTCGCCTTCCTGAACTCAGGCGTGCGCATCATTCTGATTGATGAACGGCCCATCGAACATCTGCGGTCCGAGCTGTTCTACGAGGGCGGCGTCAGGGAATTTGTCAAATACCTCGACCGGCACAAGTCCTCAGTCATGCCCGAACCAATTTTCATTAACGGTGAAAAGGACGACATCGGCGTCGAAGTCGCGATGTGGTGGAACGACAGCTACCACGAGAACGTCCTGCCGTTCACCAACAACATCCCGCAACGCGATGGCGGCACGCATATGGCTGGCTTTCGCGGCGCGCTGACGCGGACGATCAACAACTATGCGCAGTCCAGCGGCATCGCCAAGAAAGAGAAGGTGAACTTCACCGGCGATGACGCCCGCGAGGGGCTGACCTGCGTGCTGTCCGTCAAAGTGCCTGACCCGAAATTCTCGTCCCAGACGAAGGACAAGCTGGTGTCGTCCGAAGTGCGTCCGGCGGTCGAAGGGCTGGTGAACGAAAAACTGGCCGAGTGGTTCGAAGAGAATCCGAACGAAGCGCGGATCATCGTTGGCAAGATCATCGAAGCGGCCCTCGCCCGTGAAGCGGCCCGCAAAGCGCGCGAATTGACCCGCCGCAAGAACCCGATGGACATGAACTTCCTGAGCTCGAAGCTGAAGGATTGTTCCGACAAGAACCCGGCCAACACCGAGGTTTTCCTGGTCGAGGGTGACAGTGCCGGCGGATCGGCCCAGACGGGTCGGGACCGCAAGACGCAAGCCATTCTGCCGCTAAAAGGGAAAATCCTGAATGTTGAGCGCGCCCGTTTCGACCGGATGCTGAGTTCGCAGGAAATCGGCAACATGGTCATGGCGCTGGGCACCGGCATTGGCCGGGACGAATTCGACATCTCCAAACTGCGCTACCATAAGATCGTAATCATGACGGATGCTGACGTGGACGGTGCACATATCCGGACGCTGCTGCTCACGTTCTTCTACCGTCAGATGCCAGAGCTGATCGAAGGCGGATATCTCTACATCGCGCAACCGCCGCTCTACAAAGTCGCGCGTGGCAAGTCCGAAGTGTACCTCAAGGACGAGGCCGAGATGCAGGATTATCTGGTCCAGCAGGGCATCGACGGGGCCATGTTGCGCCAAGGCAATGGCGAGGAAGTCGTAGGTCAGGACCTTGTCCGTGTGGTCGAAGAGGCGCGGCAATTGAAACGCGTGCTGCAAGCCTTCCCGACCCATTACCCACGCCACATTCTGGAACAGGCCGCCATCGCGGGCGCGTTTGTACCCGGTGCGGTGGATGCCAACCTGCAAAGTGTGGCTGACAAGGTGGCAAAACGGCTGGACCTGATCGCGCTTGAATGGGAGCGCGGCTGGCAAGGTCGGATCACGCAGGACAAGGGCGTGCGTCTGGCGCGTATCCTGCGCGGAGTGGAAGAGGTCCGCACGCTTGACGGCCCGATGCTGCGGTCAGGTGAGGCGCGCAAGACCGGGTCGTTCACCGAAGGGCTGCAAGATGTCTATGGCACCCCGGCCACCCTGATCCGCAAGGACCGCGTCCAGTCGATCATGGGGCCGATGGACCTGCTGAATGCCATCCTTGAAGAAGGCGAACGCGGACTGTCCCTGCAACGCTACAAAGGTCTGGGCGAGATGAACCCCGATCAGTTGTGGGAAACCACGCTGGACCCCGATGCGCGCACATTGTTGCAGGTGAAGGTCGACGATATGGCCGAGGCCGACGATCTGTTCACCAAGCTGATGGGCGATGTGGTGGAACCGCGCCGCGAGTTCATCCAGAAGAACGCACTGAGCGTCGAGAATCTGGATTTCTAGACACCCGCCCGGCGGTGGCGCTGCCCTCCGTGCTTTGTAGATACGACCGAAAGCCAGGATATGTTTTCTAAGGAAAAACTGGAATACCGCCAACTTCCCTTGCCCGACCGGCAAGAATTCGACGATGCCGAGATGCTGCGCCGCGTTGAGGAGTTTCGTGATTTCATGGCCCAGCGTCACACGGTGCGGGACTACTCCACACGACCGGTGGCCCAAGAAGTGATCGAAGCTTGTGTGGCAGCAGCGGGTACAGCACCCTCGGGTGCCAACCACCAGCCTTGGCATTTCGTAGCCATCAGCGATCCCGCTATCAAGCGTCAGATCCGCGAAGCGGCAGAAGAAGAAGAGCGCAAGTTCTATGACGGTGGTGCAAGCGACGAATGGATCAAGGCACTGGAACCCATTGGCACCAATGCTGATAAGCCGCACCTTGAGGATGCGCCTTGGCTGATCGTGGTCTTTGCCCAGCGCTATGGCACATTCGATGACGGCACGCGGTATAAGAATTACTACGTCCCCGAAAGCGTCGGCATTGCGACTGGCATGCTGCTGACGGCCCTACACACGGCGGGACTGGTGACGCTGACCCACACACCAAACCCGATGAAATTCCTGGGCGATCTGCTGGGCCGACCAGACAGTGAAAAGGCCACGATGATCATTGCGGTCGGCCATGCATCTGACGATGCCACGGTGCCTGCCGTCGCCAAGATCAAGAAGCCGCTGGACGAAATCCTGTCCGTCCGCTGACCGCGCCATTCTTGTTCTCGTTAACCTGCCCCATTTCTGCCGCCAATTCGCGTCAGGATAGAAGCTATTGATTTGACTAGAGGCTTTTCATGGCACAGGGACATGACGTATTTGCGGCGCGGCTTGCCCGTCTGAACGAAACCCACGCAGAGCACGAGGCGCGCCAGAGCGCTTCGGCCAAGGCTGCGCGTGGTCGGGTACCGGATTGGGCGCGCAACCTTGTCTATCCGGGGTCCATCGTCGGCGCGTTGGTTGTTGGCGTCTTTACCGTGGTGCTGTCCCGCTACGCGATGTTCCACGCAAACGGCGCACCAGACCCAAACGCTGATGCCGACCTGACAATGATCATGGACGGGGGGCTGGCCCTCGCAATTGCCTTTGTCTTGCGGTCCGCCCTGCATCTGACGGCCAAGGAACACCTGGCCGCCAAAACAGCAGGTATCTGGATCGCTTTGACGTGCATGCACAATCTGGTCCATGCCTATCCCAATGTATGGGCCACCGCCTTTTCCCCGGAATGGGTCGAACGCACCACATCCATGACAGAACCGCGGTCATTCTATGTACGAGGGTTCACCTTCTCTTTCGATGACATGGGCGGCGCCAGAAATGATGACGGATCCACCAATTCGGAAGGCCCATCCACCAGCAAACCCGAGATCAAGATCAATCGCCACTGATTCATAGATCGGCGATCTTTTGACGGGGAAAAACATATGAACTTTTTCCTTTGTTTTGGCACCCTTGCTGCACTAACCTCCCGTCCAAGGTCACACATGGTGACCAAGTCCAACTGGTGGGAGACAAGATATGGGCAAAAGGGACGAGTTGATCGCGCAATATGCTGACGATCTGAAGAATAAATGTGGCATGACGCCGGATATGGATCTGCTGACCAAGGTCACAATTGGCTGCGGCCCATCGATCTATAATGCCGATGCGTCCACCGTTGCGGCCAGCCAGCCGGATGAGCTGGAAACAGTGAAGAACAACTTCCTGATCAAGAAGCTGGGCCTTGCCGATGGTCCCAAGCTGGACGAGGCAATTGCTTCGGTCATTGAGACTTATGGAAAATCCGAGCGGAACAAGTATCGCGCGGTGGTCTACTACATGCTGACCAAGCACTTTGGTAAAGAATCCGCCTACGGTTAACACCAAGGACACGGCATTAATCAAAGGGACACCCGCCTTAAGCGGGTGTTTCTTTTTTGGATCGAATGTCACGTACTATGGATTTGAGATTGCCAATCCGATCTGCTAATTATTGAGACATCCGACCAGAAGGTCAGACCCGATATTCAGTTTACTTGTGGTGGCTCTTGGGAGTGTCCGCCGGGGTGAAGAAGGGTTCTGACCATTCCGGGTCAGAACCCTTTTTTCTTAGAGTAGCGTCAAGACGGCACCGATCACGGTACAGCCAAATGTGGCATATCCGCCGTCGATCAGCGTCAACCGAAAGGGCCGCGCGCCAAAGGCGTAGAACGTCGCGATCCATGGCGCCACCAGGAACAGCCCAACACCAAAGCCTGAAACCAGCCCCTCACCAAAGCTGTCGATCCCGCTCAGCACAAACACGTGGCGCATCATTCCTGCGACCAAAATCGCACCCACAATGCTCGTGATATAGGGCAGCGGGTCTTTCTGATTGGCTGGCGCATCACCTGCTTCATTCAGCGCCACACCAGATGCCGCCATCCACGGTTTGGCCAACACCGTGTACCAGATTGCGCCAAACATGAATCCAGCGATACCCGCCACCAAAACTGCCAAAAATCCCATGTTTCCCTCCACTTTCGGCTATTTGTGCCTCCAGCCTGCCAGAGGATGGGAAAATTCCAAAGCGTTTAGGTACTCACACCAGCCATCTCGCAAACCACGGCCCATTCTGCATCGGTCACGGGTTGCACAGACAGGCGCGAACTACGGACCAGCGCCATCTCGGCCAGACGCGGATCAGCTTTCACCATTTCGAGCGTCACGGGGGTTTGCACGGGGCCAATCGCCTTGATGTCCACGCATTCCCACCGCGGGTCATCAATGGTGCTATCCGGATGCGCTTCAGCGATCACTTCGACGATGCCGACCACCGCCTTTTCCGTCTGCGAGTGGTAGAAGAAGCCACGGTCGCCTACCTTCATCTCGCGCATGAAATTGCGCGCCTGGTAGTTGCGCACGCCATCCCATTCTTCGCCTTCATCACCCTTGGCAACCTGTTGATCCCAGCTCCAGGTCGAGGGTTCGGATTTGAACAACCAGTACCTCATGCCCCGATCACCTGTTTCCATGCCTTGATCTGCACGTCCTGAAACAGGCCCGCCTTGGCATAAGGGTCATTGTCGGCCCATGCATGCGCTGCGCCCGCATCTGCCACATCCAACACGATTAATGACCCGCACGGATTGCCCTCCGTATCCAGAAACGGCCCCGCCTGTTTCACAACGCCTGTGCTGTCGAGGTAGTCAAGATGGGCAGGACGGTTCTCCATCCGCACGTCCAGCGCGCCCTCCTTGTCATGGGCCATCAGGGCAAAAAGCATATCATTCCTCCTTCAAAGGGCGGGCCATCAGGCGGGTCATGGCACCGGACACGTCCACCACGCCATCCACCAGATCCGCCACGGTGTCACAAATCGGCAGATCGAGGGCATGTTTGGTCGCCACATGCCGCAATGCGCGGGCGGTCGCGGCCCCCTCGACCGTTGTCGCCGCATCAAATTCCGTTCCCGCGCCAAGGGCAAGCCCCAGACGGTAGTTGCGCGACTTATCCGAGGTGCAGGTCAGTGTCAGATCACCCAAACCACTAAGCCCCATCAAGGTTTCGGGTTGCGCGCCAAGGGCCATCGCCACGCGTTGCATCTCGGCAAAGCCCCGCGTCAAAAGCGCCGCCCGCGCGCTATCGCCAAGCCCCGCGCCCATCACCGCACCACACCCGATGGCGATCACATTCTTGAGTGCTCCACCCAATTCAACGCCGGTCACATCCGTCGTTCGATACAAGCGCAACATCGGGGTCGCCAACACATCTTGTAACGCGCGGGCGGCTTCAGGGTTTTCGCAGGCCAGCGTCAGCGCAGTGGGTAAGCCGCGCGCAATATCGACGGCAAAGCTGGGGCCACTCAGGACCGCAGCGTTGCGTGCGCTGGATAGGATGGCAGACGGTCCAAGGCCAGTCGCCACCTCAATCCCTTTACAACAGGCCACCGCATCGCGATGCGACAGGTCCCGGTGTTCAATCAGATGGCGCAAGCTTTGCATTGGTACCGCGAACAACAGCGTGTCACAGGCCAAAGCAGTCTCTAACTTAAAGGAAATCGTAATATTGTCTGGCAAATCGACACCAGGCAACCGACGGTCATTCCTACGGTTTGCCTGCATATCACTCGCGTGACCGGCGTCTCTTGCCCACAGCGTAACAGCCTTATGCGGCGCGAGGGCCACGGCCAGTGCCGTACCAAAGGCACCGGCGCCGACAACGGCAACGCTCATGCCTTGGCCCCTTTCTTGCCCGATCCCAGCATGGCCGTACTCTTGGTATCAAGCGGCATACGCGGACGCGCCGAAAGGTCCATCCCGTCCGGTGCACGCAACCGCATCTGTTCAATCCCCGCGGCGGCAATCATCGCTGCATTGTCTGTGCACAACGCCAGGGGCGGTGCGTCGAAAGCCACGTTTGCCTCGGCACAAACAGTCTCTAACACAGTGCGAATGGTCATGTTTGCCGCTACCCCGCCCGCCACACAGAAGGTCGGTATGACCGGTGCAAGATCAAGATAAACCTCAAGCGCGCGCTTGGCCTTTCCCGCCAGACTGTCCGTGACAGCCGCCTGAAACGAAGCCGCCAAATCCGCCTGATCCCGCACCGTCAAACCGCCCTGTTTCGCGATAATATCATCGCGTGCACGCAACACCGCTGTCTTGAGACCGGAAAAGCTCAAATCGCAGCCGGGTTTGTTGGACAGAGGCCGAGGAAAGGCAAAGCGCTTGGCCTCCCCATCCTGCGCAATCGTTTCAATCGCAGGTCCGCCGGGTTGGCCCAATCCAATCAATCGCGCCACCTTGTCGAAGGCTTCGCCCGGAGCGTCATCAATGGTGCCGCCCAACCGCTTGAAATCATCCGGTCCGCGCGCAATCAGGAACTGGCAATGCCCGCCCGACACCAGCAGCATCAGGTAAGGAAAGGCGATACCCGAAGACAAGCGAGGCGTCAGTGCGTGCCCGGCAAGATGGTTGATGCCGTAAAGCGGTTTGCCCGTGGCCGCCGACAACCCCTTGGCCGTCATCACGCCTGCGACCACGCCACCGATCAGGCCCGGACCGCAGGTGGCCGCAATGGCATCAATGTCGCACAGCCCGATACCGGCCTGCTCCAAAGCCTGCGCCACACTCATATCCAAGCGCTCGGCATGGGCACGGGCGGCAATCTCGGGCACAACACCGCCGAAATCGGAATGCAGGTCGGCCTGGCCAAAGACCACCGATGACAGCACCTCCATGTTCCCGGGCACACCGCGCACGACAGCCGCTGCGGTGTCGTCGCAACTGCTTTCAATTCCCAGAACTGTCGCTACCTGCGTCATGACCCATCCGTTGCACCAAAGGCGCGTGCGGGGTAACAGCATAAGCCGTGGCAAACAATGCATCTCACCTACCGGTCACCTTGCTGATGACCCGACCGCGCGCAGCAGCCGAGCGGTTTATGGCAAAGATGCCCGATGATCTGAAGGCGCAGGTCAGTCCGTTGTTTAGTCCGCTGTTAACGATTGTGCCGGTTGCCGACAGTCAGGCAATCGAGGCTGATGAAGCCGCCATCTTCACGTCTTCCAACGGCGTTATTCATGCGCCTGCAGGTGCCGGGCGCATGGCCTATTGCATCGGCACTGCAACGACCGAGCGAGCAAAGCAACATGGCTGGTCTGCGCAGATGGCAGGTCAGACGGCGGATGAGCTGGTTGCAACGCTGATCGACACCCCCATGACACGCCATTTTGTGCACATCCGCGGGCAGCATACGCATGGGGACGTTGTCACCCGCTTGCGGTCCGCAGGACAGCAGGTGCGCGACTGCATCGTGTACGACCAAGTGCCGCAATTATTGTCAGCCGCTGCCCATGAGGCGCTTATGCGGGAAGAGTTGACCATTGTTCCCCTTTTTTCGCCCCGCACCGCCATGCAATTTGCCAACCAAGCGCCGCGCTCCACATCCATGCGTGTGGTTGCACTGAGCAGCGCGGTGGCTGACGCGGCTCGACCTGTTCACGTTGACAGCGTTGCGGTGCGACCTGACGCCACGGCCATGTATGAAGCGATCCGACAGGCCATCTGTGCGGGTTGAGGGGCGCGGGGGCGCAGGGTAGAGTTTGATGCGGTGCAGAAACCGCACAGAAGAATCGGAAGGGGAATTCCTTGGCCAAACGCAAATTTCCGGAGAAGGGCCAACAAGACGACCCCAAGGCCGAAGCGCCCGACACTCCAGACGTAGAAATCTCTGCGCAGGACGCGGCGGATGCAGCGCAGGATAAGGTTGCCGAAACACCCGATGCACTTGCACTGACGGAAGACGCGCGGGTTGATGAGGAAGTAGTGAGCGCGGAGCCTGTCGACGAAATCGAAGCTTCGCCAGAGCCAGAGCCAGAGCCAGAGCCAGAGCCGGAAAGTGTTGCACCAACCCCGGTGCCGCAACCCGCGCCTGAACGGCGGAGCGTCGTGCCCATGATCTTTGCCGGGATCATCGCTGCATTGGCGGGCTTTATCGCGGCCCGGTCCGATATCCTCGAACCAATCTTCCCCGGCCTCGCCACACAGGCTGGCGCGGACCCCGAACTGGTTGAGCAACTGAACGGAACAGTCGCAGACCTGACTGCCCGCCTTGATCAATCAACCGAACAGATTGCAACGCTGACGGCTCAGGTCGAAACCCTGTCACAAGCAGACGCGCCAGTGGACCTTGGACCGCTGGAACAGCAAATTACTGCCTTGTCCGACCGCATCGACGGCCTTGGGTCGCAATCGGGCACAGCGACCATCGTGCCTGATGAGGCAATCGACGCCGCCCTGTCCGACCTGCGCGCCACGGCATCCGCCCAACAGGATGAAATCGACAGGCTTCTGGCCGATGCACGGCTGGCCCGTGAAAACGCCGAAGCCTCTGCAAGCGCGACACTGGCGCGTGCCGCCATCAATCGGGTCCTTGCTGCGGTCGACAATGGTGGACCATTTGCTGCCGCGCTTGGCGATCTTGAGCAGGCAGGGGTATCTGACATTCCCGACGCTCTGCGTGCCGCGGCCGCCGACGGAGTGCAGCCACTGTCAGATTTGCAGGCATCTGCGCCTGACGCGGCCCGCGACGCGCTGGCCGCCGCCCGCGCTGAAGAAGAGGGTGGCGGACTGGGCGCGTTCTTTGAGCGTCAGCTGGGTACTCGGTCGATTCTGCCGACGGAAGGATCAGACCCGGATGCCGTCCTGTCGCGCGTAGAAGCCGCTGTGCGCGATGGCCGTTTGAGCGACGCACTGGCCGAAGCAGAAACACTGCCGGAGGCGGCACAAGAGGCGCTGGCGCCTTGGTTGGAACAGGCGCAACAGCGTCACGAGGCGGTCACCGCCGCAAACGCATTGGCGCAACGCCTGTCGGCACTCTGAAGGGGCCTTTCATGATCTGGTCATTGGTAAAAATCATTATTTTTGTTGTTGCGGTTGCCGCCCTCGCGCTTGGCGCCGGATGGCTTCTGGAAACAGAAGGCGGCATACAAATCGTCGTCGCGGGCAAGGAATATACGCTGGGGCCGCTGCAATCGGTCATCGCACTCGTGGCACTCGTGATCGCTGTCTGGATCGGGCTAAAGCTGCTGGGTCTGCTGATCGCCACGTGGCATTTCCTGAATGGCGATGACACCGCCCTGTCCCGATATTTCGAACGGCGCAAATACGCGAAAGGCTATGATGCACTGGCCGAGGGCATGATGGCGCTGGCGTCGGGCGAAGCCCGCACAGCGCTGGCCAAGGCGGAAAAAGCGGATCGTTACCTCGACCGCCCCGAACTCACCAGCCTGCTGACCGCACAAGCCGCCGAAATGGCGGGTGATCGGAAGAAGGCGGAAGAAACCTACCGGAAGCTGGTAGCAAACGACGCGACCCGCTTTGTCGGCGTGCGCGGGATCATGAAGCAGAAGCTGGCCGATGGGGACACCGAAACAGCGCTCAAGCTGGCGGAAAAGGCATTTGCCATCAAACCCAAACACGAAGAAACGCAGGACATCCTGCTCAAGCTTCAGGCGGACAAAGAGGATTGGAAAGGCGCACGCGAAACCCTAAGCGCCAAGCTGAAACACGGATCTTTGCCCCGCGATGTGCACAAGCGACGTGATGCCGTGCTGGCCCTGAGCGAAGCCAGGAAAGTCCTGGATCAGGACGAAACAATAGAAGCGCGCGAAGCGGCAATCGAAGCCAACCGCCTGTCGCCTGACCTGATCCCGGCAGCCGTTATGGCCGCACGTGGGTATATCGAAAAAGGTCAGAAGCGATACGCCACGCGTATCCTGAAAAAGGCGTGGAATGCCCAGCCACATCCAGACCTTGCCGCGGCGTTTGCCGAGGTTGAGCCAGACGAGGACACAGCAGCGCGCCTGAAACGGTTTGCCGCTCTGACCAAGTCCAACGCCGATCACCCCGAGGCGCGCATGCTGCTGAGTGAACTGAACATCGCGGCGGAGGATTTTCCTGCAGCGCGGCGCGCGCTTGACGATCTGGCCGAAAGCGATCCAACCACGCGATCGCTGACGCTTATGGCCGCCATCGAGCGGGGCGAGGGGGCGACCGATGCCGTTGTACAGGGCTGGCTTGCACGTGCATTGACAGCACCACGCGGACCACAATGGGTGTGCGACAACTGCCACAACATCCACAGCGAATGGGCGCCCACATGTGGCAATTGCAGCGCCTTCGATACGCTGACCTGGAAACGGCCACCGAACGCCGAACTCAGCTTGCCTGGCGGGACCGAAATGCTGCCGCTTCTGGTTGGAGCGCCTGCTAAAAAATCAGACGATGCAGTCACCGTCGTGGATGATGAAAATGTGATTGAGGTAGAGGATTTAGGCAATCCCGCCACTCAAAACACATGATCTGGTGTGTGCGCCTATTGTGGTTGGGCAACGCCTTCGGCAATTGACCGCCCGTGGCGGAGATTCTTTTGTGTTCCGCCGATGTTTCCGGCTAAACGTGCTCTGAATACGCTGCCGTAGTCGGCCCAGGGGGACATATTGTGCGACATCCAATTCGCTTCTTAGCGTCTTTGTTTATTATTGCGGCGGTTTCCGCCTGTACACTGCCCCGCGGTGCAGCCGTCCAAAGCGAGATTATCCGCAACCAGAACAATGAAGAAGCGGTGTTTTCCGTCGTGCCCATCGGGCAGGACAACGTGGCGCAACTGGCCAAGTGGCCCGCAACCGGTTGGGCAGGGCACTACCATTGGTTCAGCCGCGACCCCGGTCCAAAGTCCAACATCATTCGGGCAGGTGACACGATTGACCTCGTGGTCTGGGACAACCAGGAAAACTCGCTTCTGACCAGCGACGTTCAGCAGAATGTCGAGCTGCCAGGCATCACCGTTTCACCAGATGGGATGATCTTTGTTCCCTATATTGATCAAGTGAATGTGGCCGGTTCGACCCCCGACACGGCCCGCCGCCAGATTGAGGACAAGTTGCGTGTGGTGATCCCCGATCCACAGGTACAGCTTACTGTCGTGTCCGGTCCGGACAACTCGGTCGACGCGGTACGTGGCTTCAATGCACCCGGCAATTACCCTCTGCCCAATCGCAACTATTCGATCCTCAGCCTGATCTCGGCAGCCGGCGGTATCTCTGCAGACTTGGAGAATCCGCTGGTGCGGGTCATCCGCGATGGGAAATCCTATGAAATCCGAGTAGACGACTTGCTTCAGAGGCCCTCAGCAAATGTCATCCTGCGTGGTGGTGACCAGATCATTGTGGAAGAGGACGAGCGGTATTTCGTGGCGCTGGGCGCAACAGGGTCCGAAAGCATTGTGCCGTTCACCAAGGAACGCATCAACGCAATCGAGGCGCTGGCGCTTGTCGACGGCATCGACGCCGGACGCGCGAATCCCAGGGGCGTGCTGATCCTGCGGGACTATGCGTCCAAGGATCTGCGGACCGACGGTTCAGGCCCGGAGAAAACACAAGTGGTGTTCGCGGTTGACCTCACCTCGGCGGACTCACTCTTTGCCGCACGTAAATTCAACGTGAATCCCGGCGACCTCGTGATGGCAACCGAAAGCTCCGTGACTTCGATCCGGACCGTGTTTGGTCTGATTGGATCGATCGTCGGCGTCGGCAACGCGCTGGACAACAACTAAAAGGGGCCGCGCATCGCGCGACCCCTTTGCAAGCGATAGGGCGGGGCAATCCCCGCCCTTTTTTCGTTAGTAGCGATAGTGCTCAGGCTTGAACGGACCCTCGGGTGCGACACCGATATAAGCCGCCTGTTCAGGGTCCATTTGCGTCAGCTTCACACCGATCCGATCCAGGTGCAGACGGGCCACTTTCTCGTCCAGATGCTTGGGCAGGATGTAGACATCGTTCTTGTACTCGTCGCCCTTGGTCCACAGTTCGATCTGCGCCAGCACCTGATTTGTGAAGGATGCCGACATGACAAAAGACGGGTGGCCCGTCGCATTGCCAAGGTTCAGCAGACGACCTTCGGATAGAAGGATGATGCGATGCCCGTTCGGCATCTCGATCATATCCACCTGTTCCTTGATATTGGTCCACTTGTGGTTCTTCAGGCTCGCCACCTGAATTTCATTGTCGAAGTGGCCGATGTTGCCGACGATGGCCATGTCCTTCATCTCGCGCATATGCTCGATGCGGATCACGTCCTTGTTGCCGGTGGTGGTGACAAAAATATCGGCGCTCGCCACAACATCTTCCAACGTGGTGACCTGGAAACCGTCCATGGCCGCCTGCAAGGCGCAGATCGGGTCAACCTCGGTTACGATCACGCGGGCACCGGCACCAGCCAGTGACGCGGCTGACCCTTTGCCAACATCGCCATAACCCATCACCACGGCGGTCTTGCCAGCCATCATGGTGTCCGTCGCGCGGCGAATGCCGTCGACCAGCGATTCCTTGCAGCCATATTTGTTGTCGAATTTCGACTTGGTGACGCTGTCATTCACGTTGATCGCGGGGAAGGGCAACTGCCCGTCACGCACCAACTGGTACAGACGGTTCACACCGGTTGTTGTCTCTTCCGAGACGCCCTTGATCTGATCGCGCATCTTGGTGAACCAGCCAGGGCTTTGCGTCATCCGCTTGGCGATCTGCTTCTTGATCACTTCTTCCTCTTCCGAGGTTGGCACGGGAATGATGTCTTCGCCCGCTTCGGCACGTGCACCCAGCAGGACGTAAAGGGTCGCGTCGCCGCCATCGTCCAGAATCATGTTTGGGCCATCAGCGAACTGGAACGACTTGTCCAGGTAATCCCAATGCTCCTCCAGCGATTGACCCTTGATCGCAAAGACCGGAACCCCGCTCGCCGCAATGGCCGCTGCCGCGTGGTCCTGCGTCGAAAAGATGTTGCAGGATGCCCAGCGCACATCGGCACCCAGTTCAACCAGTGTTTCGATCAGAACAGCGGTCTGGATCGTCATATGCAGCGATCCAACGATGCGGGCACCGGCCAGTGGCTTGCTTTCGCCATACTCAGCGCGGCATGCCATCAGGCCAGGCATTTCCGTTTCGGCGATGTCCAGTTCCTTGCGGCCAAACTCGGCCAGGGCAATGTCTTTAACAATGTAGTCCTGCGACATGTGTCTTGTCCTTCACAAATAGGGTTGGACCGCAGATAGCACTCACCCCCGACAGGGGCAATCGCGCGTTCGAAGGTTGCGATATATGACAATGGAACCGCGTCGAGCTTTCAAACCGACCAAAGCTTTCGCACGGCCTGTACCTGCGTTAGGACGGGACGACACCGGAGAAAGATATGCCCAAACAACCCCGTGCTTGGCAGCGCATGCTGTCGGGCCGCAGGCTGGACCTGCTGGACCCAACCCCCATGGATATCGAGATCGAGGATATCGCCCATGGCCTCGCCTTTGTCGCACGTTGGAATGGGCAAACGGCGGGGGACTATGCGTATTCCGTGGCCGAGCATTCCCTTTTGGTAGAGACGCTTTTTGGTCGGATATCGCCCAATGCGCCTGCCAAGTGGCGCTTGGCCGCACTTTTGCATGATGCGCCCGAATACGTGATCGGCGACATGATCTCGCCCGTGAAAACCTCGGTTGGTCCGGGGTACAAAGTGCTTGATGAACGGTTGGAAGCGGCGGTGCATATCCGGTTCGGTCTGCCCGCAAAGGTGCCACAGACAATCAAACGACAGATCAAGAAGGCCGACAGGATCAGCGCCTGGATGGAGGCCACCCAGATCGCCGGGTTTACTGAGACCGAGGCGAGCAAGTTTTTTGGCAAACCGGATCAGACTCTGATCGATGGGCTACAAATTGTTCTGCGCCCACCGGTGGACACCCGAAACGCGTTCACCACACGCCACACAGAACTGCTTGAGAGTTGCTTATGATCAATGTTCGCCCTGCCATCGCCCTTGATGCGCCTTCCATGGCCGCGCTCCTCAACGCCATCATCGAACAGGGCGGAACGACGGCCCTGACAACCAAAGTTTCAGGCGACGATTTGGCAGATTGGATGGCAGCAAATGACGGGCGCGGGGCGTGGCATGTGGCCGTAAATGAATCCGAACAGGTCGTGGGCTTCCAATGGATCGAAAGCGCCAACTACCTCCCACCGGAAGCCGCCGAAATCGCTACCTTTGTGCAGATGGGTCAAACCGGCCTTGGCATCGGATCAAAACTCTTCGACGCGACGCGCAAGGCGGCCAAAGACATTGGCTATGTCTGGATCAACGCAAATATCCGCGCCGACAATGAAGGCGGGCTAATCTACTACCAGTCCCGCGGGTTCCAAGACTACGGCCGGATCGATGGGTACGAGATGGCAGACGGCCATATCGTGGACAAGATTCTCAAGCGCTACGACCTCTAAATCTCTTAACGCTTCGTTACCCCACCTCTACGGTGGGGGTGTACGGGGGCTGCACACATGGTGCACGGGGGGTGACAGGCCGGAACATTGCCTCAAATTTTAAAAATAAAAACCTGTGGCCCAGCGCAAAACGCACCGTCCAACCCTTCCCTGTTTCAAAAAAATCCTCGGGGGTCTGGGGGTGGAAAACCCCCAGTCCAACACCTCAACGAGGCGAGCGTTTTGCCAAGATGCGTTGCAACGTCCGCCGGTGCATGTTCAGGCGTCGCGCCGTCTCCGACACGTTGCGATCACACAATTCATAGACACGTTGGATATGTTCCCACCGCACGCGATCCGCGCTCATCGGGTTCTCCGGTGGGGGTGGTAGGTCATCGCCCTTGGCCAAAAGCGCATTGGTGATGTCCGTCGCATCCGCAGGCTTTGACAGGTAGTCGGTCGCACCGATCTTGACCGCTGCAACCGCCGTGGCAATGGCGCCATAGCCGGTCAGCACGACAACCCGCGCATCAGGCCGTTTGTCACGCAGCACTTCCACCACGTCGAGCCCGTTGCCATCCTCCAACCGAAGGTCAACGACCGCGTATGCAGGTGGGCGCGCCGTCGCGATCGCTTTGCCTGCCGTCACGCTATCGGCGGTTTCGATCTCGAAACCCCGTTTTTCCATGGCCTTAGCCAGACGCCGCAAAAACGGTTCGTCGTCATCAACCAGTAAGAGCGATTTATCCTCGCCCAGGTCCGGCAGTGCTGCATCCGGCATCAAATTCTCCAGTTCCCGCTTATTTTTCTGGCTGGAGTGGAATATGGCCCGTGCAACTCATGGGGTCAAATTATTCCGGAAAATCAGGCGTTTTCAACGAAGCACGCGACGCGATCAGCCATTGCGTCGGCGCTTATGTCACGGCGAAAAAACTCCACAAAACCATGCTCAGGCAGCACAAGATACGTGAACGTCGAATGGTCCACGAGGTAGAATTCGTCCGACTTATCATGCGCCTTGTAATATGTTCGGTATGTTTTGCTGGCGGCATCGGTTTGTTCCAGTGATCCCGTCAGGCCAATCATCTTCTCATGCAAGTTATAGGCAAAGTCGCCGACAATCTCCGGCGTGTCCCGTTCGGGATCAACCGTGATGAAAACGGGTGTTACCGACATGCCGCGTTCGGCCAGTACGTCCACCGCTTCGGCATTGCGGGCGGTATCCAGTGGACAAACATCCGGACAGAACGTGTAGCCGAAATAGATTAGGGTCGGTTCCGTGATCACATCGTGATCCGTCACGGTTTGCCCTTCCGCGTTGACCAGTTCAAACGGACCGCCAATTCCGTTACCGTCACCCGCGACCTGGGTCGCATTGCATTGGGCAAATACGGTCTCTTCGCCACCTGACTGGCTGACCCACCAAAGCCCCGCCATAAAAAGGGCAGCGACAATGGCAGCGACGGGTGCGATGATGCGGGTCATATTCGGCCTCCGGGTTGGGGTAGTTCTTAGCTATCAATCCCGGGCGCGAGTTCAAGAAACGAAGAAGTGACACAATGGCGCAACCTGACATTGGCCTGCTGACCGGGCAGCAACGATCAAACTGGATTCGTCTGCGCACAATGATCCTGCTGCGCTGGGTTGCGATTGTCGGACAGCTCGTGGCCCTGACGGTCGCGCAGCGGCTGTACGGCCTGCAGCTCGAGCTGGGCCTTTGTTACCTAGCCGTTGGCGTGTCTGTTATTGGCAACCTGATCGCGATCTTCATCTTTCCCGAAAACAAGCGTCTCAACGAGTTTCAGAACCTGCTTATGGTTCTGTTCGACGTGCTGCAGCTTGGCTTCCTGCTGTTCCTGACCGGGGGGTTGAACAATCCGTTTGCCTTGCTGCTTTTAGGGCCCGTCACCATTTCGGCTGCCGTTTTGACAACGCGGTCAACCCTGCTGGTCGGGGCCACCGCCATCGTTATTGTGACCATTCTGTCGGACTATCACCTGCCATTGCGAACGCAGGATGGATTCATCCTTCGCATTCCGGATCTGTTCGTATTTGGAAACTGGATCGCACTTGTGATCGCGATCTGTTTCATCGGCTTGTATTCCCGCCGTGTCACGTCGGAAATCCATTCCATGTCGGATGCCCTGTCCGCCACACAGTTGGCCCTGTCGCGTGAACAGAAGTTGACCGATTTGGGCGGTGTGGTGGCCGCAGCCGCGCACGAGTTGGGAACCCCGTTGGCTACAATCAAGCTGACCAGCGCCGAATTGATCGAAGAATTGGACGATCGCCCGGAACTGAAAGAAGACGCCGCACTGATTCGCCAGCAGGCCGACCGCTGCCGCGACATTCTACGTGACATGGGCCGTGCAGGAAAAGATGACCTACACTTGCGCCAGGCCCCGTTGATGACGGTCGTACAAGAAGCCGCGGAGCCACACACCCACCGCGGAAAGCTGGTGCAATACACACACGACCCAGATGCGGGCGATGAAATCGACCAACCTGCGATCTTGCGTCAGCCCGAAATCATCCATGGGCTGCGGAACCTTGTTCAGAACGCCGTCGACTTCGCACGCTCGACCGTGTGGATCGAAGCGCACTGGACCAACACGCAAATCACGATCCGTATCATGGATGACGGCCTGGGTTTCCCTCCGCAGCTTCTAGGCCGCATCGGCGACCCCTTTGTCCGTCGCCGCAAGTCATCCACAGAACGTACCCAACGACCCGAGTATGAAGGAATGGGTCTGGGACTGTTCATCGCCAAAACGTTGCTCGAACGGTCGGGCGCCGAACTGACCTTTACCAATGGCGCAGATCCATATGCGGCGCGGGAACAGCACGACAACCATATCGGCGCCATCGTCGAGGTCGTCTGGCCAAGGAAAAAGGTGGATGCGCGAAGCGGTGAAAATGCCGTTTCGATGGGCCGGAACGAACAAATCCGGGCATGAAAACCGACCTGTGTTAAGAACGCGTTAACCCTGTTGGCCGGATAGTTCAGTCAGTTTGGAGAAAGGTTACGCGATGGCACTGTTAGAAGTTATCGTGATGTTCGGTTCCGCCTTGTCCGCCGTGACGGCAGCCATCTTGTATCTCGGTCGCACGCCGGTGCGCGCTGTTCAATCCACAGAACCCGAAGTGCCGGGTCTATCCTTCTTGTTCGATGGCGTCGATTTGGAACACGCCTCACCACAGGCTGAGATCGCAATGCGGCGCGAACCAGGCGTGACCGATTGGCAGGCGCTGAAAGCGGGGCTGAGTTCGAGGTTTCCGGGCCTTCCAGACGCCGACGATATCCAGTCAGTTGAAACATTGACACTTCAAGCTGCCCGCAGTGACGACGGTGCGGTTCTGCGCCTCCACCGCGAGGCGGGCATGACCCGCGTAGAGATAGAGGATCAGGTCAGCGCGGATCCAAACGCGAAACACGCCATCCAATCTCTGGAGTCCGAGTTGAAAAACCTGCGCTTGGCAGCGACGGCCGCGCCCTATCCGATATGGCTGGCGGATGAAACGGGATCCATCACATGGCGAAACGCAGCCTATGGAACACTTGAAAAGGCGGCAAAGGGTATCGACGCAGATGATGCATCCCCAATCTTTCAATTTGATCCAGACGACCTGACCGGAAAGTCTTCGGTACGGGCGCCAGTACAGATGGACGGCAATGGAACGACTGAGTGGTACAGCGTAACAGCGACGCAGGCTGGCAAGGCCAGCGCGTTTCACGCTGTGGACATCAATGCCGTGATCCAGGCTGAAGTCGCACAGCGCAACTTTGTCCAGACACTGGCCAAAACATTTGCACAATTGTCCATCGGGTTGGCGATCTTTGATCGCAACTGCCAATTGGCCCTATTCAATCCCGCCCTTGTCGATCTGACATCACTGCCAGCAGAGTTTCTGAGTGGACGCCCCGACATGCTTTCGTTTTTTGACAGGCTTCGGGACAATCGCGTGATGCCGGAACCAAAAAACTATGGCTCATGGCGTCAGGAAATCTCAGAGATGATTAACGCCGCCTCACACGGCAGCTATCACGAGACCTGGACACTGGATACCGGCCACACCTACCGCGTCAGCGGACGGCCTCATCCCGATGGCGCCATCGCCTTTTTGATCGAAGATATTACGGCCGAGATTTCGCTAACCCGCAACTTCCGGGCGGAGCTTGAGCTGGGACAATCACTGATGGACACGTTTGAGGATGCACTGGTTGTGTTTTCGTCGGCTGGCGTTTTGACGTTCTGCAACGCCGCCTATCGCGAGATGTGGAAGCTGGACCCGGACAACAGCTTTGCCGACGTCACCATCGTGGATTGCCTGCAAGCCTGGCAGGACCAATGCAAACCTGACCCTGCGTGGGGCGACATGCGCGATTTCGTTATGAAGGTTGGCGAACGCGCGCCTTGGGAAGCCGAAGTGCAGCACAAGAACACCGGTGCGATCCGCGCGCAAATCTCTCCAATCGTTTCAGGCGCCACGGTGATCCGTTTTTCCGAGTTGGTCGGTCAACCTGTGGCAACAGATCCTGCACCGTCCTGACCATTCAGACTTGCAGCGCACAAGGATGCCAGTAGGTTGACGGGATGACGCCCGCCACCCTCACCTTTCATTGGCCATCCGAAGAAGAAACCACGCGTGCCGGGGCGGCACTTGGCCCTCTTCTTCGCGCTGGTGATGTCGTCTTGCTGGAGGGTGATGTCGGGGCGGGCAAGACCCATTTTGCACGCGCCGTTATCCAATCCGTACTTCTGGAACCCGAAGATGTGCCATCGCCCACCTTCACGTTGGTGCAGGTCTATGACACTCGGAACGGAGCGCTTTGGCACACGGACCTATACCGTGTGTTAGCAGATACCGAGATAGACGAGCTGGGCCTGATGGACGCTTTTGAAGATGCGATTTGCCTGGTTGAATGGCCTGATCGATTGGGTCCTTTGACGCCAACCAAAGCGTTGACCATCACGATCCAGCACGATGGCAAAGGTCGCACAGCGACCTTGCAGTGGACCGATCCACGTTGGTCGGATCGTTTGGAACAGGTCACTGCCAATGCTTGACCGTGCACATCTGAGAACGGGTTTTCTCGACGGTTTGGGTTGGAGCAGGGCCGAGTCTGAACTGGTCGCCGGAGATGCATCAAACCGACGGTATGACCGGCTCACATTGAATGGTGAAACGCGCATCCTGATGGACGCACCGCCACACAAGGGCGAAGATGTGCGTCCGTTCGTAAACATCACAAACTACTTGCGCAGCGTGGGTCTTTCAGCGCCGCAAGTCTACGGTGAAGACACCACGCAAGGTTTCCTGCTTATCGAAGATTTGGGCGATGACTTGTTTGCCCGACTGATCACGGCGGACAAAAGCCGCGAAGGACCGCTTTACGAAGCGGCGATTGACGTATTGCTACATTTGCACATGGCAGCGCCGCCGGATTTGGCACGCTATAACGCGCGTTTTATGACCGATGTCGCCTGTTTGAGCTTTGATTGGTACCAGCGGGGCGCCGTCGGATCAGTTGATGTAGGCGCACGCGCTGCATTCGATACGGCTATGTATGCGGCCCTCGAACCTCTGGATTCTGAAAAACCGGTGCTCGTCCAGCGGGACTACCACGCTGAAAACCTGATCTGGTTGCCCGAGCGCTCAGGGCTGAAACGTGTTGGCCTTCTGGACTATCAGGACGCGATGCTGGGCCATCCCGCTTATGATCTCGTGTCCGTGCTGCAAGATGCGCGTCGCGACGTGTCGCTGGACGTACAAACAAAAATGATTGACCGATACATAGCGGCGGCAAAAGTCGAACCACCAGCATTCCGCGACGCCTATGCCCTGCTGGGCTTACAACGCAACCTGCGTATTCTTGGTGTTTTTGCACGACTATGTCTTGCACGAGGCAAACCCCATTACATCGATCTGATCCCGCGGGTCTGGGGTCATATCGAAACCGGCCTTTCACACCCGATTGCAGCCAATATCGCACCGATTGTCGAAGCAGCATTGCCCGCGCCAACCCCCTCCATTCTGCAAAGCCTCAAAGACCAATGCCAAACACTTCCCCAGCCGTAATGATCTTTGCGGCCGGGTTCGGGACGCGCATGAAGCACCTGACCCAATCGCAACCCAAACCGATGATCCCTGTAGCGGGCAAACCTCTCATTGATCATGCGCTTGAGACTGCAGAGGCGGTCAAGCCGCCACGTGTGGTCATCAACCTGCATTATTTGCCACATGTGCTTGAAGCGTATCTGGCCAATCGCCCTGTCATTACGTTACGGGAAGAACCCGATATTCTTGAGACAGGCGGCGGGCTACGCAACGCCTTGCCGCTGCTGGAAGGTGACCCGGTTCTGACCCTGAATCCAGATGCGATCTGGGCAGGACCAAACCCGTTGCGCTTGTTGCTGGACACCTGGAACCCGGAACAGATGGATGCACTGCTGATATGTGTCCCGCTCGCACGGGTACATGGCCGGAACGGCGGAGGGGATTTTCGCCTGAACCAAGATGGTCGCCTGCATCGCGGTGGCGACATGGTTTATGGCGGCGCACAGATCATGAAGACGGACCTTCTGAACAAGGTGGAAGAACATGCGTTCTCTCTGAACGTCCCATGGAACATGATGGCCGAACAGGGACGCCTTTTCGGTTTGTCCTATTCCGGTCATTGGTCCGATGTCGGCCACCCCGACGGAATCACGATCGCCGAAAATATGTTGCGGGACCACCATGTTTGATCCATCGGACAAGGCCCGTCTGTTCGGATGCGCGCCCGGCATCGACTTCCCCCTTGCTGTAATACGCGGGCTTGAAGACCGCTTGAGCAGTGCACCACCTGAAGCGTGGGCGAAGGTCACGTTGCTGGTCAACACCACGCGTATGGCCAGACGCTTGCGCACATTGTTTGACGAGGGGCCCTCACGTTTTCTGCCTCGCATTCGTATGATCACGCAGCTGGATGATCTGATGCCGGGTTCACCCTTGCCGGCCGCCGCTTCGCCCTTGCGGCGAAGGCTTGAGCTGGCCACGCTGATCCAGAACCTGATCGAACGCCAACCAGATCTCGCACCTGACGCGGGGCCTTTTGATCTTGCCGACAGTCTGGCCACCCTGATGGACGAGATGCAGGGCGAAGGCGTGAGCGCAACCGATATTGCGCAACTGGATGTGTCTGATCAGTCTGGACATTGGGCGCGCGCGCAGCAGTTCATCGCCATCGCGCAGGACTACATCGACGCCAGCAGCAGCGCGCCGGACCCCGAGGCCCGGCAACGTGAAACCGTTCTGCGGTTGGCTGATCACTGGGCGCATACACCACCCACAGATCCATTGCTTGTTGTCGGTTCAACAGGGTCGCGCGGCACGACGTTGTTGCTCATGCAGGCAGTGGCCGCACTGCCGCAGGGCGCAGTGTTGCTGCCCGGTTTCGATGATCACATGCCCGGTCACGTTTGGGGTGCTCTGGCCCAAGATCAGACGGCGGAAGATCACCCGCAATTCCGCTTTCTAAAACTGTGTCGTGCGCTCGACCTACATCCGTCGAATGTTGAACCATGGACACCGTTGGCCCCGGTCTCTGCATCACGCAACGCGCTTGTTTCGCTGGCGCTGCGCCCAGCGCCCGTTACAGATGCATGGCGAGAGGAGGGGCCAAAACTGACCGAACTTGGCCCGGCCACGGACGCCATCACGCTTGTCGAGGCTGATACCCCGCGCGCCGAGGCGATTTCCATCGCCATGCGCTTGCGGCAAGCCGCCGAGGCAGGGGAAAAAGCGGCTCTGATAACGCCAGATCGCATGTTGACGCGGCAGGTCACAGCGGCGCTGGATCGCTGGGACATCCTACCCGATGATAGTGCCGGCACGCCCCTGCACCTGTCACCGCCAGGACGGTTATTGCGCCATGTGGCAGCGCTTTTTCAAGCTCCGTTGGACGCCGAAGCACTGCTGACCCTGCTTAAGCATCCGCTGTCTCACTCCGGCGCCGATCGAAACTTGCACCAACTGAACACGCAAAGACTTGAATTGCGGATCTCGCAAGGACGGCCTGCCATATCCCAATCCAGAAGGCTTGATGCGCTGTGCCCTGAAGGCCACCAAGCACGTGGAAGAGATCGAACCATGGGCTGCGTGGATAAGCGACATTCTGTGTGGTCGCGAAATCGCCGGAACTCTGACGTTGGAGACTTGGGTTTCACTGCATCGCACCCTTGCCGAAACGCTGGCGCAGGGACCAAACGGCGCGGATGCGGGCGAGCTATGGCAAAAGAAGGCCGGTCAGGCAGCGCGAAACGTAATGGATGGCTTGGCCGAACATGCGGGTTACGGCGGTGAGATGTCTGCCCGCGACTACACGGCTCTGGTCGCAACCGCTTTGCGCCAGGGCGAGGATGTACGGGACCGCGATATGCCACACCCGAACATTATGATCTGGGGCACGCTTGAGGCACGTGTTCAGGGGGCTGACCTTGTGATCCTTGCCGGGTTGAATGACGGAACGTGGCCCGAACCGCCAGCGCCCGATCCATGGCTGAACCGAAAGATGCGCTTTGATGCCGGTTTGCTGCTACCTGAACGGCGCATTGGCCTATCGGCACATGACTTCCAGCAGGCAATCGCCGCACCGGAGGTCTGGCTGACCCGCTCCATCCGGTCGGATGATGCGGAAACAGTGCCGTCACGTTGGATAAACAGGCTGCGCAACCTGCTGCAAGGATTGGCGGTACAGGGAGAACCGGATCACTGGGACGCCATGAGGACTCGTGGCGCACATTGGTTGGCGCTGTCCCGGGAATTGGATCGAGCTGGAGAGGCTCCAAAGGCGCACCGCCCCTCACCTTGTCCACCCGTGTCCGCGCGTCCTCGTCGGTTTACCGTGACTGAAGTCCAGACGCTGATCCGCGATCCCTATGCCATCTACGCCAAGCATGTACTGCGCCTGCGGGCATTGCGACCCCTGGTGCAAACACCGGATGCGCTGTTGCGCGGAATCCTGTCGCATGACGTGATGGAACGTTTCGTGCGCAAGACATTGAACGACAGTGCCGCCTTGACCGTCGACACGCTCATGGCGCACGCCCGCGGCGTCCTGAACCGGGACGTACCCTGGCCTGCCGCCCGTGCATTATGGTTGGCGCGGTTTGGGCGGGCAGCCGAGTGGCTTGTTGAGACAGAAATGGTGCGGCAGTCCATCGCAACGCCCACGTTGTTTGAGAATAAGGCGGTTGGAAAACTGACCCTGCAAGCTATCAAAACCGAGTTGGAGGGACGTGCGGATCGGATAGATGTGGATGATGCCGGATCAGTTATTTTGTATGACTACAAAACCGGTGCGCCCCCAACCAAAGATCAGCAGAAGCATTTCGACAAGCAATTGTTGATCGAAGCGGCCATGGTCGAGGAAGGTGGGTTTGCCACCCTAGGTCCACGCCCTGTCCGTGCTGCACAATTCATCGGGATGGGCAGCAATCCCAAGACCGAAGATGCGCCATTGGACGTTGAGAGACCGGGCCAGATCCTTGCAGAACTCGCCGGGTTGCTGAGTGCGTATCTTGAGGGGGACAAGGGCTATACCTCGCGTCGCGCACTCTATGAGGAGCGCGAAGCACGGGATTATGATCAACTGGCGCGCTTTGGTGAATGGGATGTGACACAAGAACCGACGCCAGAGGTGCTGACATGACAGGACTGGCAAACGAAGCCACCCGCCGTCAGCAAGAGGCAGCGCAGCCCATGCAATCGACGTGGCTGTCGGCGAATGCGGGATCCGGCAAGACGCGCGTTTTGACGGACCGTGTTGCGCGCCTGCTTCTGGAAGACGTGAAACCGCAGAACATCTTGTGCCTGACCTACACAAAGGCAGCAGCGTCCGAGATGCAGAACCGTCTGTTTCAACGGTTGGGCGCATGGGCCATGCTGGACGACGACTCCCTGCGATTGGAGTTGGTGGAGCTGGGGTTGGAGCATACCCTAAACACACAAGAGTTAAGCCATGCACGCACCCTTTTTGCCATGGCAATCGAAACCCCCGGTGGGCTGAAAATTCAGACGATTCACTCTTTCTGTGCGTCTCTGTTACGGCGTTTTCCGCTGGAAGCGAGGGTCAGCCCACAGTTCACAGAGATTGAAGATCGTGCCGCTGACCTTTTGCGGGCCGAACTTGTGGATCAGATGGCGGATGGCGAGGACGCAGACGTGCTTGGGCGTCTTGCTGCTCAGTACAAGGGCGAAGATTTTCTTGCGCTTACCAAAGAGATCGCAAGCAAAGCAGAGAAATTCGGCGATCTGAGCATTGGTGACGCGCTTGCTTTGCTTGGACAATCTTCTGATCTGACACATGACAGTATTGTCGATACTACCTTTGCGCCGGGCGATTGGGACATGTTGCAAGACCTGTTGCCGATTTTGGCGACGCAAGGTGTCACTGACAAAGCTGTCGGTGAGACGCTAAAGGAAATTGTCGCTCTCGACACCGAAAGCCTTTCGATTGCGGAGGCCGCGTTTCTGACCCAAGCTGGAACCCGCAAGAAGCGCTTTCCAACGAAATCAACACAACAACAGGCTGCACATCTTCTGCCGCAGCTTGAGGCCCTGATTGAAAGGGTTGAGGCGGCACGCGAGGCGCGCCTCGCCCTTGATGCAGCTGAACACACCGTTGCTCTGCACCAGTTCGCCCGCAAGTTTGCCAGGCGGTACACGGAAGCAAAGCAACGCCGCGGTTGGCTGGATTTTGATGATCTGATCCAGAAGGCGCAGCAGCTGCTCAGCGATGACCGCGTGGCGGCGTGGGTTCTATATCGGCTCGACGGTGGTATCGATCATATCCTCGTGGACGAGGCACAGGATACCAGCCCGACCCAATGGGATGTGATCCGACGTCTGGCCGAGGAGTTTTCAAGCGGAGAGGGCGCGCGAACAGACGTGACCCGCACAATCTTTGTTGTGGGTGACAAAAAGCAGTCGATCTATTCCTTCCAAGGCGCTGACCCGCGTGAGTTTGATCGGATGCAATCGGAATTTGGCTCTAAACTAGCTGAATCGGATCAGAAGTTGTGGGGTCGAAGCCTTGATTTTTCGTTCCGTTCGTCGCCGGCCATACTGAATCTAGTCGACAGAGTGTTTCAGTTCGAAGAGGGCGCCGGGTTCGGCGAAGGCGAACACATCGCCTTCAACACCGATTTGCCCGGGCGTGTAGATCTGTGGCCGCTGGTACCAAAACCTGAAAAAACACCGGAACGGGAATGGTATGATCCCGTGGATCGGCGCAGTCCGGAACACCAGTTTCGCACACTGGCAATGGCAGTCGCCGGGCAAATCAAGCAGATGCTGGATGAGGGCACATTGATCCCGGATGCAAAGGGGTCAAGACCCGTGCAACCGCGGGATTTCCTGATCCTTGTCCAACGGCGCGGCGGCATCTTTCCCGACATCATTCGCGCCTGCAAAGAGTTGGGGCTTCCCATCGCTGGGGCGGATCGCCTCAAGGTGGGGGCGGAAACCGCTGTCCGTGACCTTGGTGCACTTCTGTCGTTCCTCGCTACGCCCGAGGACAGCTTGTCGCTGGCGACTGCACTACGGTCACCTCTGTTCGGGTGGTCTGAACAGGATTTGTACACCCTTGCGCATCACCGAACCGAAGACGAATTGTGGCGCAGCTTGCGCACAAAAACTGAGGATTACCCTCAAACAGTCTCGGTTCTGCGGGACTTGCGGGACAATGTCGACTTTTTACGTCCCTATGATCTGATCGAACGCATGTTGACCCGACATCGCGGACGTCAGCGGATGCTGGCACGGCTGGGAACCGAAGCAGAGGATGGGATCAACGCGCTTTTGTCCCAAGCATTATCGTACGAACGCAGCGAAGTGCCCAGCCTGACCGGTTTCCTGACTTGGATGGAAACAGACGACCTTGAAGTCAAACGCCAGATCGACAGTGCATCGAACCAGATCCGGGTGATGACGGTACACGGATCAAAGGGGCTGGAAGCGCCCATCGTGATTCTGCCCGAATGCGGCAAACGCGACTTTCAGGTCCGCAACAATATCATCGACATCAATGATACACCCGTCTGGAAGATGCCATCGACCCAACTGCCGGCACGGATGGCAACCCGACTGGACGAGATGAAGGCAGCGCAGCGGCAAGAGTCCCTACGTTTGCTTTATGTGGCCCTAACACGAGCAGAGAAGTGGTTGATTGTCGGAGCAGCGGGCGAGCTTGATAGAAATGGTGACGACTGGCATCAACGCGTTCAGGCCGGCATGGAGGCAGACGATGCAACCGCGCTGGACACGCCGGTAGGTTCAGGCCTGCGTCTGCAACATGGCGATTGGGCGTTTTCAACAACAAGCATCGGGATGGCAGAAGCTGAAACGGGTATCTCCCTACCGGCCATTTATGAGGAAGCTGCGCCAAGCCCAGCGCCACTGCCAGAAACGCTGTCACCATCGGATTTGGGTGGTGCCAAGGCGCTGCCCGGTGATGGGCTTGATGAAGACACCGCCAAGGCCTTTGGAACTGCTGTACATGCGTTGCTGGAAGCACCCGAAATAGGTGCGCGGGCATTGCGTGACACCAACCTGGCCGATGACCTGAAAACTGAGGCTCAGGCGCAAGCAGATCGCATTCGATCTGATCGAACGCTGTCATGGCTTTTTGCTGATGATGTGCTGGCCGAGGTGCCCGTGACCGCATCGCTTGGAAAACGCCGAATGCACGGAATGATCGACCGGCTGCACGTGACCTCGGATACTGTGCACGTGATCGATTTCAAGACGAACCGCGTCATTCCGGAAAAACCAGAGCAAACACCGGAAGGTGTGTTGCGACAGATGGGCGCCTATGCCCATGCAATGGCTCAAATTTATTCTGATCGCACCATTCGGCTGAGCATTCTGTGGACTCATACAGGCACATTGATGTCCATTCCGCACGATATCGTGACGTCGGCGTTGTCGGGCACGCCATATCTTGACGATGCTGTGGGGGGTACCTAGGTTGCCAGCCTACGCTTGAGCCTGGCAGGAGAACTCACATGGCAACCGTGGCAGTCACAGACGCAACTTTCGACGCCGAAGTCAAAAATTCCGATGTCCCCGTTGTGGTGGACTTTTGGGCCGAATGGTGTGGCCCGTGCAAGCAAATTGGCCCAGCCCTCGAAGAGCTGTCGGCCGAAATGGCAGGCAAGATCAAGATCGCCAAGGTGAACGTGGATGAAAACCCGAACTCACCTGCGCAGATGGGTGTCCGAGGTATTCCGGCACTTTTCATCTTCAAGAACGGTGAAATCGTATCGAACCGTGCAGGCGCCGCACCCAAAGCCGCGCTGCAAAGCTGGATCGAAGAGAGCATCTGAGAATTCCGAGGGCATCCGCAAGACGGGTGCCCTTACTCTATCGGCCAACCGGCAGCGGACAGTTTCGCAGCAATCTTGGCCTCAGCGCTACCATGGCCTCCGTTGATTGCCATGTGCTGCCACACCCACCACAGATATGCGGCGTAATCAGGCCGGTGCGACTGGATGCGGTCGAATGCATCCGAGTCTTGCCCATCTAGCATCACGTGATGAAAGTCGGTTTGACCAAACGTGACTGCACGCTTCCCGAAAAACATGCCATCGAACGCGACGCTCGACGTCATCGTCACAATATACGAGCAGCGTGGCAGCAAGGCGTCCCGCCCGCCAGTCTGAATGCTGAGGTCCGGGTCACGCCTTTGCACTTCATTCAGTGCCGTCATCTCATCCGGGCTGTAGGTTTCTTTTGGGTGCAAGGTCGCAATGATCCGCTTTCCGGGGCAGGCGGCGCGCGTCTGGACGAGCATGTCGATCGGACTGCAGGATTGAAAGGAACGGTGATCCGTCAGGCGGCCCTGTAGCGGCACGTAGATGAAATCATCGTCACCGACATGATCAAGCAGCGGCCCACAAATCCGCGCCTGCCAGTAGGAAAAGAAACGCCGCGCATCTTTTTGAGGGCAAGCCAGAGGATCGAAACGCGCCTGCGCAACATCCCACTCCCAGCGCTTGTCAGACGCCTGAATTTGCCAAAACGGATAGTGATAGACGCGGCGAAACGTCATCGCACGCTTGTTTGGCGGCGGCGTCATCTCGCAAAGCGCATAGCCACGTCGCGTGCCCGCCTTCAAGCGCTCGGCCATTGTGTTCGCATGATAGGATATCTCGTATCCGGTTCGTTCCAACACATGCACAATCTTGGCGATGAAGTTGTGTTCTCCATTCCTAGCCCGGCGACGCGTGCCATCATTAAGGTAAAAGCGAACACGTTTGGGGTGCGACATGATCAGACCCTAGGCGCAGCGGATCGAGCGAGCAACCGGCCCTTGCCCGTCCGTGAGCTGACCGCCATATATCCCCCCAACTGTTGAAGGAGAGCCAAATGGCCAGCTCAGACTTTCCCGGATGGCACGGGACCACGATCATCGGTGTTAAGAAGGGCGGCGAAGTCGTCATTGCCGGGGATGGCCAGGTGTCTCTTGGACAGACTGTCATCAAGGGGACGGCGCGTAAGGTGCGTCGACTTAGCCCTGGTGGATATGATGTGGTGGCGGGTTTCGCCGGATCCACGGCGGATGCATTCACCTTGCTAGAACGACTGGAAAGCAAGCTGGAAGCAACCCCGGGTCAATTGGCGCGTGCGAGCGTCGAGTTGGCCAAGGACTGGCGCACCGACAAATACCTTCAAAAGCTTGAGGCGATGCTGATCGTATCGGATGGCGCCGACATGTTCGTTATCACTGGCGCAGGTGACGTCCTGGAGCCTGAGCACGATGTAACAGCGATCGGATCTGGTGGAAACTACGCCCTTGCCGCGGCACGTGGCATGATGGACAGCGACCGTAATGCCGAAGCCGTCGCGCGCGACGCGATGCAAATCGCGGCCGACATTTGCGTTTATACCAACGGCAACCTGACAGTGGAGAAGATCAGCAAATGACCGAGATGACATATACACGTCTGGGCAACAGCGGCTTGATCGTGAGCCGCATGTGTTTTGGTACTATGACCTTCAACCATGGATCGGAGTGGATTCCCGGTGTTGCAAAGGTCGGTCAGGACGCCGCGACCAAGATGGTCAGCCACGCTCTGGATGCCGGCGTGAACTTCTTTGATACCGCCGACGGTTATTCGAGCGGTGAATCGGAAGATATTCTTGGGAAAGCGTTGGGAAAGCGCCGAAACGAGGCCGTGATTTGTACAAAGCTTGGCTTTCGTCAGACAGATCAGGTGGGGGATGCAGGTCTAAATCGCAGTCATGTCCTCAAGCAGATCGACGGTAGTCTAGACCGTATGGGGATTGATCACATTGATCTTTTGGTGCTGCACAAAACCGATTTCACGACGCCAATGGAAGAAACTCTGGCCGCACTTCAAACCGCCATTGAAGCAGGCAAGGTGCGCTATGTTGGTGTATCGAACTGGCCCGCCTGGCACATGGCCCGCGCCGTGCAGTACCAGCGCGACCACAGGATGACACCCTTCATCGCCGGACAGTATCTGTATAATCTGGTGGCACGGGATATCGAACTGGATGTCTTGCCCATGATGGCCGAGATGGGCGGTGGGCTTATGGCCTGGTCACCTCTGGCTGGCGGTTTGCTGTCGGGCAAGTACGATCCGGAGAAACTGGAGGAAGGCGACGGACGGTTGAGTGAAGGCGGCGATTTCCTTGGCATCGACACCGCAACCGCTCGCAAGATGATTGGAGCTCTGGCCGACATTGCGAAGACACACAATGTACATCCGGCAACCGTGGCCTTGGCATGGTTGCTTGCCCAGGACCGCAGCCACAGCGTGATTTTCGGCGCCTCGAAGATGAGTCATCTGGATGCGGCCTTGGCCGCGCCGGAGCTAGAATTGACTGATCACGAATTGGCGAAACTGTCCGGCATCGCGCCTCCAGCCAAGAGATATCCGCATTGGTTCGATGCGATGATGACGGATGAACTGAATACCAAAATTCTATCATGAACGAAAAAGGCCGCTGCGTTTGCAGCGGCCTTCCTCTTGATAAACAGCAGGATCAGTTCAGTTTGGCAACGCCCAGCGGAACGTTGAATTTCTCGCACCAGATCCACACTTCGTTATACGTGGCGGCGTCGATCCCGTCTGGAACATCAAATGTCTGCTTGCCTGAATTGGCTTTCAGCAACCCCATAAGTGTGTCGCTGTCATAGCCATCACGGCCCAGCGCAACCTTGGGATCTGGGGCACCATCGAACCAGAAGTCGTCCAGAAGGATTACCTGGCTTTTGCCATTCTTGGTCACGACTTCGGCGCGACCCTTCGTGACATGATTGCTTTTGCCGGTGAATTCACCGATGCGGCCATGTCCACCAGCTAGCGCAAAAGTTGGTAGTGCAGTGGACGCCATCAGGGTGGCGGACCCAATTAGGAATGAGCGGCGGTTGGTCATGGGATAATCTCCGAGGATTCAATTCGATGGGGCCAAGGTACGCCTAAGCCGCGACAAAATAACCCAACCTCTCGCGCAAGTGATGCTGTGTTGATGAAATGCCCGTCAATCGTTGCGTTTCGCCAGTTTTCGCATAGGTAAGTCGGGAAACTTGTAACAAACGGGCCGCTTGTGACTGACCTGACCCCCCGCGAAATCGTCTCAGAACTTGATCGATTCATTATTGGCCAGAAAGATGCCAAGCGCGCAGTTGCTGTTGCGCTGCGGAATCGCTGGCGCAGAAAGCAGCTAGATGATGATCTTCGGGATGAAGTTTATCCCAAGAACATCCTGATGATCGGTCCAACCGGCGTCGGTAAGACCGAGATCAGCCGCCGTCTGGCCAAACTGGCACGTGCGCCATTCCTGAAGGTCGAGGCAACCAAGTTCACCGAGGTTGGATATGTTGGCCGCGATGTTGAGCAGATCATTCGTGATCTCGTGGACGCGGCCATCGTGGAAACACGAGAATACATGCGGGAAGACGTGAAGGCCAACGCACACCAAGCGGCCGAGGAACGGGTCATCGAGGCCATCGCTGGCACAGATGCCCGCGATGCCACCCGCGAGATGTTCCGCAAGAAGCTGAAGTCAGGCGAATTAGACGACACCGTGATCGAGCTGGACGTCGCCGACACCAGCAACCCGTTCCCGACCATGGACATTCCCGGTCAACCTGGCGGCGGCATGGGTATGATGAACTTGGGCGACATCTTTGGCAAAGCGATGGGCGGACGTACCGTGCGCAAAAAGCTGACAGTCGCGCAAAGCTATGACGTGCTGATTGGCGAAGAAGCCGACAAACTGCTCGACGACGAAACCGTGACCAAGACGGCGTTGGAGGCTGTTCAGGAAAACGGCATCGTTTTCCTGGATGAGATCGACAAGGTCTGTGCCCGCTCTGATGCGCGCGGCGCGGATGTCAGCCGCGAGGGCGTTCAGCGTGACCTGTTGCCGCTGATCGAAGGAACCACCGTCAGCACAAAACATGGGCCGGTGAAAACCGACCATATCCTGTTTATCGCATCAGGCGCTTTCCATATCGCAAAACCCTCCGACCTGTTGCCGGAGCTGCAAGGCCGGCTGCCCATCCGGGTCGAGCTGCGCGATCTGACCGAAGACGATTTCGTACGGATTCTGGAAGAAACGGACAACGCACTGACACTGCAATACGCTGCGTTAATGCAGACCGAAGAGGTGACGGTGACCTTTGAACCCGAAGGTATTCGCGCCTTGGCTCGTATTGCTGCAGACGTGAACAAGAGCGTCGAGAACATTGGTGCCCGTCGTCTTTACACCGTGATGGAGCGTGTTTTCGAAGAGCTTTCGTTCAATGCACCCGACCGCGCCGGAGACAAAATCACCGTTGATGCGGATTTCGTGGAAACGCATCTCGGCGAACTTGCGCGATCCACGGACGTCAGTCGTTACGTACTCTAGCTGTTTGCTCCCTGCTCGGGTACATCCCATGGGATGATCGGGCAGGGGCATTTGATGCGCGCGATTCTATTTGTTCTAGTTTTTATCCTTGCTGCATGCAGCGACAGGACAGCTTCGCCTATTTTGCCAGAGGCTAAGTCTATCGGCAAAAACCGCGACGTGTTCATCGGCACCACACGCAGCATGAATGCGGCCGGAGAATTTGGGATTGGCAGGTCTGCTTCCTTGAATCTGTTGCAGGCCACGGTATCGCTTCCGCCCGGTCGTACATTGGGTAGCGTATCGGACGGTCAGGAGCGCCCGAAACCAGACCGCGATTTTACAATTGCCGCATTGAACATCTACGAATCAAACGATGTATTTCGCAAAGCTCTGGCTGCTGATCTTGCATCGCATCCCCCATCCGAACGCGACGTGACCCTGTTCGTTCATGGGTTCAACAACAGTTTTACCAACTCCGCTTTCCGGATTGCGCAAATGGCAGAGGACCTAGAGTTGCCTGGTACCCATGTCACCTATTCATGGCCCAGCCGTGGTAACCCACTTGGGTATGAATATGATCAGGACAGCGCACTGTTTGCCCGCGATGGCCTTGCTGATCTGATGCACTTGATCCGATCTGTGGGACAGCCAGACATCGTCCTCGTCGCTCATTCGATGGGCAGTGCATTGGTGATGGAAACGCTCCGCCAGCTCGACATCGCGGAGCCCGGTTGGGTAGGCCGGAATGTCAGTGGTGTGATCCTTTTGTCCCCCGACATTAACGTCGATGTCTTTCGCAGTCAGTTTTCTCGTATCCAGACGGCACCGGATCCTTTTGTTGTCATGGTATCACGTAAGGATGCAATCTTGCGCCTGTCATCACGACTGCGCGGCGAAAGGACCCAACTGGGCAACATCCAAAACACTGACGCCGTCGCAGACTTGCCGATTACGGTCGTCGACGTGACCGCGTTCAGCGATCGGAAATCCGGCAACCATTTCGTTGCGGCGGGATCGCCCGCTTTGATCCAGCTACTTCGCCGCTCATCTGAACTGGACAGTGAGTTCTTGCGCGGACGGGCCGGGTCGGTGCTGACCATTCCGGGCGCGCGCCGCATCCAATCCCCGCCACGCCGACCCTCAACCAGTGCAATCCGCAGCAAGGCCCGCTAGTGGCGACCATTTCAGGGTCGCAGCCTCTAGGCCACTTTCTGAAGAGCAACCGGCAATGGCTGGCGGCTGGTGCGCTGTTGACCTTGCTGTCATCCTTTGGGCAGACATTTTTCATCTCGATCTTTGCTGCACAGATCCAGAGTGACTTTTCCCTTACCCACGGAAGCTGGGGCGCAATCTATGGTCTTGGAACCGCTGCATCCGCTGTGGTCATGATCTGGGCAGGCGGCCTGACAGACCGTTTCCGAGCTCGGAGCTTGGGTATGATCGTGCTCGCGTTGCTTGCTGGGTCGTGCCTGTTGATGGCTGTTAATCCATACGCTGCATTTCTGCCTATCGTGATATTCGCGCTGCGTCTGACCGGGCAAGGTATGACAAGCCACATTGCAATTGTCGCGATGGCGCGCTGGTTCGTGGCGACGCGCGGCCGGGCACTTGCGGTAGCGACTTTGGGCTTTTCTTTGGGCGAGGCAATTTTGCCACTGCTCTTTGTGGCATTAATGGCATTTCTGGATTGGCGCGTGTTGTGGGTTCTGGCTGCTGCCATCGCACTACTGGGTGTACCCATCCTGTGGCGTCTGTTGGGGGAAGAACGCACACCACAATCCATGGCCGACGAAAACCAGAGCGTCGGGATGAAAGCCCGCCATTGGACACGCACAGATACGTTAGGTCACCCGCTGTTCTGGTTCATGGTGCCGGCGCTGATTGGCCCGGCTGCTTTCAACACTGCATTCTTCTTCCAGCAGGTCTATTTTGCGGAGATCAAGGGGTGGTCACACCTGTCCCTTGTGGCTTTGTTTCCCATTTACACCGTTGTCGGAATCGGGGCGATGATCCTGTCCGGCATCGCATTGGATCGGTTCGGCACTGCCCGGCTGATCCCCTTTTTCCAGCTGCCAATGGTTGTGGCCTTCGTAACCTTTGCACTTGCACAATCGCTGGCTGCGGCCGCCATCGGCTTCGTGTTTCTGGCCCTGACAACCGGTGCAAACTCGACCTTACCCAATGCGTTCTGGGCGGAGTTCTATGGCACCCGCCACATTGGTGCGATCAAGGCAATGGCTGCTGCGGTCATGGTGTTGGGCTCAGCAATCGGACCCGGTCTCACTGGTGGGCTGATCGACTTGGGCGTTGATCTGAATGTGCAATACGTAGGTGTGGCTGCCTATTTCCTGTTGGCGACTGCCAGCATGTGGATCGGAATACAGCGGGCACGCAACGATCTACCGCTGACGGCGTAGATACACATAGTATGCGCCGCCACCGCCATGGCGAACGTTGGCCTGACTGACCTGCAACACGACCGAAGACAAAGGTGGCATGGACAACCATTGCGGCACCTGATGGCGCAGGACGCCAAAACGCACTGGTATGGGGCTATCATCATCGCGGTTCTTGCCTTTGCCCGTCACAACCAGAACCAGTCGTTTGCCTTGAGACTGCGCAGACAAAATAAACCGCGTAAGCGCGGGGTGCGCGCGATCAAGAGTCATACCATGCAGGTCCAGCTTACCCTCAGGTTTGAGTTTGCCGCGCTTCATCTGGGTGAACGCCTTGCGATCCATCTGTACTGGTTGGGTCGCAACTTGGTCCACGATGGACGGTGTCAGGTTGACCGCGGTGGTTGGCCTAGAAGCAGATGGTTTGCCCAGCGCCGGGGTAACTTCAAACGTATGCTTCAAGCGCGGTTTCGGCGCAGGCGTTGTGACGAAATCATCTGGATGAAATGGCTTTTCAGGGTGCAAACGATCGGTCCTGTCCGCCACTTTTCGCCACAGCTCTTCTTCGTCTGGGCGCAACTTGCGGCGGGTCATATCGCGCTCTCGGGCAACAGGGCATAGGCACGTTGGATCGGCATCAACACCATCATCCGACCTGGATCGCGCAAGCGCCCAGCCTCGCGGCCCGCCTTGTCCCCGGTGCCAAAGAACACGTCGGCCCGCTGTGCACCCTTGATGGCTGACCCGGTATCCTGCGCGATCATCAATCGTCGCAAGGGTCCATTCCCGTCTTTTTCGATCCATACGGGAGCGCCCAAAGGAACAAAGGCCGGATCAACCGCGATGGACCGCATCGTCGTGATAGATCGGTTCATTGCTCCCAAGGGACCACGATCTGCCGGAACCTCACTGACTTCACGGAAGAAAACGTAGGATGGGTTGTGATAAAGCAGCTCCTCACCCACGATCGGATTGTTTCGAACATAATTTCGAATGACCTGCGCGCTGACCTGATGAGCCGCATAGGTGCCGCGGCGTACCAACTCAGCCCCGATAGAGCGATACTTGTGCCCATTGGCTCCGCCATACCCAACGCGCATCATTTGACCGTTAGGCAGACGGATGCGACCGGATCCTTGAATTTGGAGAAAGAACAGCTCAACCGGATCATCGACCCAGGCAATCTCGAGGCCACGGCCCTGCATCACTGGCCCTTCAAGAATTTGGCGACGGGTCAACCACGGACGTATGTGCCGGGCTTCGGGCGGCATGGCGTAAACCGGGAAGCGATAACGTGCACTGCGGCGGCGTGATCCGTCCAGCTCTGGCTCAAAGTATCCTGTGAACAGCGCTGCGGCGCCATCCTCGATCAAAACAGGGCGAAAGAAGAGTTCAAAAAACGCGCGCGCATCCGGCACATCCCCAGCCAATGCACACAAAGACCGCCAATCGGGGTCATCCATATCCTGGCACGTATTGCGAAACGTGGTCAGCGCTGCGGCGTGATCATCCTGCGCCCAACCATCCAGTGCGGCAAAGTCCAACACCGTGTACTTCACATCAGAGGCAGCGGCGGTCATGGTCCAGAAAATCGCGCAGAATGTTAAGGCGCAGGAACGTACTACGCGTCTGTAGACACCAGTAGCCAATTCGGGTCGTTTGCCCCCATGGTTCTGGCGAAGGCCCATGTGTCCTTCTGCCTCTTCACCTCAGTTAGGCTACCTTCTACGATATCTCCGCCCTGATCGCGAACAGCGGATTTCAATTCTGCAACATAACGGATGGTAAGCTCACCTTCGCCCGTTTCAGGATCAAAGGTGGCGTCCATCAGTTTCAGTTCCCGGACACCGATAAATTCGGCCTCGATGGTCAGACCTTGATCCTCGCGGGCAGCAACACCATCCACGAACGACTCATAAATCTCTTCTGACAGGAAGGGTTGAATATCGGCCAAATCACCCTGTTCATATCCCATTACGATCATCTCATAAGCGCCGCGGGCACCCTGTAAGAAGTCAGACACCTGAAAAGATGGTTCAACCCGTTTCATTTCCGCCAGCGCTTTGGCGGCGTTGCTGTCTTCGTCAACATGGTCGGTGATATCCAGGTCGGGGCCGCCCTCAATCACTTCAAAATCATGTTTGCCAGAACGCTCAGACACCTGTTTCGGAGCGGGGGGCTGTTCGAATCCTTCGCGCGTTCCCAGCACGTTTTTCAAGCGCAGGATCAGGAAAACAGCGATGCCAGCAAGGACCAGCAACTGGATAAGCGGAGAATTCATTAATGCCTCGTCATTCGGGGTCGGGTGGCAACAGCCTCGTCGGACCCTTATGTAGGTGCACGGGAGGCGCAAGTCCACTGTACGGCTCCTTGTGGAAACGAAAGGATAACACGGATGTGGCTGTTTCTGGCCTTTCTTCTGGTCCCATTGATCGAGATTGCCCTGTTCATACAGGTTGGCGGTGCCATTGGTTTGGGCTGGACCCTTCTGATTGTGGTCGTCACGGCTGTTCTGGGCACCATGCTGGTGCGTGCTCAGGGAATACAGGCGCTGGGGCAGGTAAAATCGTCTTTCAACCAGATGCGCGACCCAAGCGAAGCACTGGCGCACGGTGCAATGATCCTGTTTTCCGGTGCCCTGCTGCTGACCCCGGGTTTCTTCACGGATGCGGTCGGGTTTGCACTGCTTGTGCCGGGCGTGCGGCTTGCAGTTTTCCGTTGGGCACGCAGCCGCATCAACGTCACCACATTCTCAACTCACGGACAAAGACCGCCGCGGCCAGACATTGTTGAGGGTGAATACACCGAAGTTGATCCCGATCAGCGTGAAGTTCGGGGGCCATCAGGCTGGACCAAGCATTGAGGCCAGGGGCCCAAGCTGATACGAAGCGCGGGATTTATCGTTTCCCTCGGAGAAAGAGCTGATGGCCGAAGAACAAGCCACACCACCCGCAGCACCGCAGATGCGTGTGCTGGGCCAATATATTCGCGACATGTCATTTGAAAACATTGTGTCGCAAAAGGGCGCAGCGCCGGACGTGCAGCCCGATGTACAGGTGCAAGTCAATCTGGACGCCAAGAAGCGCGGCCAGGAGAACCAGTACGAAAGCGCGATCAAGCTGAACGTGACATCAAAGGCCAAAGAAGGGGACACCGTCCTTTTCGTTCTGGAAGTTGACTATGTTGGCATGTTCCACATTGAAAACGTACCAGAAGACCAGCTTCATCCTTTCCTGCTGATCGAATGCCCTCGCATGATCTTCCCATTCCTGCGCCGTGTGGTCAGCGACATCACGCGCGACGGTGGCTTCCCGCCGCTGAACCTTGAGAACATCGACTTCGTATCTCTTTATCGGAACGAAATCGCGCGCCGTCAGAAAGAGGCAGCGCCGGCCGAACAGCCGATCAACTGATAGATGTGAATATGCAGGAAGGCCCGGTCATCGCACCGGGCCTTTCTTATTTCGGCCAAAGGGCGTCATCGCCCAGTTTGGCGACAAACGCCGCATGGGCCTCACGCTCTTGTCCAGTCACCCGAGATGGCAAAGCACGTGGGCGGGGCGGCGGCGTCCAGCTTTCGACCTCAATCGTATTGGACCCAGACCCAGATGACGTCGACAACCCGAAGTCGGGCTGACGTCCGCCAATCAGCTCCAGATAAACTTCGGCCAGGATTTCACTGTCGAGCAAAGCGCCGTGCAGTGTTCGGGCGGAGTTGTCGATTCCAAACCGACGGCACAATGCGTCCAGTGAAGCAGGTGAGCCGGGAAAGCGGCGGCGCGCTATGTCTAGCGTATCGATAGCGCGATCAAATGGAAGTTGCGGCAGCCCTATCCATTTCAGTTCGGCATTCAGAAACTTCATATCGAAGGCTGCGTTGTGGATCACCAACTTTGCATCACCCACAAAGTCCAGGAATTTTTGGCCCAGCTCCGCAAACTTTGGCTTACCGCGAAGGAAGTCGTCGCCCAGCCCGTGCACTTCGAACGCTTCCTGCGGCATCAAGCGCTCAGGATCGATGTATTCGTGAAACACGTTATCCGTTGGGACATGGCCGATCAGCTCAATGGCGCCGATTTCAACAATCCGGTCGCCACCTTCGGGGTCAAACCCGGTCGTTTCGGTGTCGAGAACGATTTCACGCATGTCACAACCCGCTTTTTATCTGCTGAACCACAGAATGAACCTGAGCACGGGCATGTTCAACCGTGTCGGTTTCGATCACAAAATCGGCGCGATCACATTTTTCAGCACTTGGCATCTGTTTTTCCAGGATTGCATAAAACTGGTCTTCGCTCATCGTTCCACGTGCAAGAACACGCGCCTTTTGTACTTCGGCGTCCACGTGAACAACGGCGACAGCGTCCATCGCTGCATCACCACCTGTTTCAAACAGAAGCGGGATGTCAAAGACGACGATTTCGGCGTTTGTTGTGGCAACAAACTGCGCCCGGTCATCGGCAACCAGCGGGTGAACGATTGCTTCAATCCGGGCCAAGGCACTTGCGTCCTGCGAGATGATGGCGCGCAACGCATCGCGAGAGAGGGCTCCATCCACGACAGCACCAGGGAATATGTTTCCAATTGGGGCAACCGCTGCGCCGTTTTGCCTATACAGACGGTGAACAGCGGCATCGGCATCCCACACTGCACACCCTTCGCCCTTGAACATCTGGGCTGTTGTGGATTTGCCCATTCCAATGGATCCGGTCAGCCCAAGTTTGAATGTCATCTCAAAGCCGCCGCACGCGCGGCACTGTCCACTGCTGGCCGATGACCAAACCAACGCTCAAAGGCGGGCACTGCCTGGTGCAGTAACATACCAAGCCCATCAACAGTCACACAGCCCGCAGCCTCTGCCGCCGCAAGCAAGTCGGTCTTCAGCGGCGTGTAAACAAGATCAGTGACAAGGGTGTCGCGCCGAAGACCATCCAAGGGGATGCGCATTGCAGGTTTGCCGATCATTCCGAGTGACGTTGTGTTCGCCACAAGTGCCGAGTCCTCAAGAATGTTCCCTGCCTGAACCCAATCTACGACCGACACCTTCTTTCCAAAGTCGTCAGCCAGCTTTTCTGCGCGAACCCGGGTGCGGTTCGTCAAAAGAATTTCAGGAGCCCCAGCATCCAGAAGAGATGCGATAACAGCACGCGCTGCACCACCTGCACCCAATACAGTTGCGGGACCGGCATGTGGTTGCCAGTTAGGCGCGCCCGCTTTCAGGTTTTCAATGAAGCCATACCCATCCGTGTTGTCAGCATGGATTTGACCGTCCTTACGAAAAATCAGGGTGTTCGCCGCACCGATCAGCGTCGCACGATCTGTGACAAGATCGGCAATCTCCAACGCCGCCTCTTTATGGGGAATGGTGATGTTCACCCCGACAAAACCGGCTTTGGGCAAGGTCCGCAGGACGGTTTCCAAATCCTGCGCGGAAACGTCCATGGGGATATAGTCACCCCGCAACCCAAGCGTCTTGAGCCAGTGGCGATGCAATTGTGGTGATTTCGAATGTGAAATGGGGGATCCGATGACGCCCGCCAAAGGAATTTTATCGCTCATCCTTGCATGCCTTTGATTATCCGTCGATCACACCGCGCAGCGCCAGGAACGCCAGAAGCTCCAACAATGGCATCCCAAGGACGTTGAAATAGTCCCCTTCGATGCTGTGGAACAGGCGCACCCCCTCGGCCTCTAGTTGATATGCGCCAACTGAGTGACGAATGTCATCCCAATTCCGTTCGATGTATCCATCAAGGTACGCATCGGACACATTTCGCATGCGCAAACGGACCTGTCCCACATGACGCCAGATGGGTTTGCCGTCATGATAGATGACAGCTGCCGACAACAGCATGTGGCGCTGTCCCCGCATAGCACGCAGTTGCGCGGCGGCATCCATCCGGTCAATCGGCTTCGACAGAAGATCGTTGTCGAAAGAAAGAACCTGATCGCATCCAATGACCATGGCGTCCGGCCGTTTGTCAGCCACCTTGCGGGCCTTCATTTCGGCCAACGCATCGGCGATGTCGCGCGGTGACGCGTGCTCGGCGATCAAGGCAGCTTTAACCGCTTCTTCATCTATTCGAGGCACCATGACTTCGAATTCAACCCCCGCGTTTTGCAGCAATTGGGCCCGAATGCTGGAGCCCGAAGCAAGAACGATGGGGGTGATCATGTGGATATCCTTGTGTGTCACACCTTGTGAACTGCGGGATCAAACATGTGAAAGCAAGCCGGATGTCGGGATCACATGAGGTACTTGATGTCTTGAGCCAGATTCACCACGAGCCTTCCCGAGTGCGAAAGAACAAATGACGTGTTGAGGGCAACAGGTGTTGTCTGGTGTTACCCACAGGTTTTTCCATCCCTTTGATTTGCGTATTTGTAGCTTAAGCTGTTGTTTTAATTTTATTTTCCAAGATGTTCAATCCTTGTGCATCTTTGAGGACAAACATATCAAGTTGTGCACAAACCTTTGGGAAAATTAGTAATCCACAGAAATCCGGCACCCTACAAAATCATCATCCTTTTTCTTTCTCTTATTTATTTATAAGGGTGGGTCGGAACACAGAGGGCCGGACTATCATGGATTTTCTGATAACCTTTTATCCATGGATCAAAGCGTTCCATATCATGTCGGTTATCGCATGGATGGCAGCATTGTTCTATTTACCCCGCCTCTATGTCTACCACTCTGAAAGTGTCGGGTTGGAGGGTGAGACGCATGCGCTGTTCCAAACTATGGAATACAAGCTGCTCAAGGTGATCATGAACCCGGCCATGATCGCAACATGGGTGTTTGGCATTCTTCTCGCTTTGATCCCTGGTGTGATCGATTGGGGTGCTGTGTGGCCTTGGACCAAGCTGTTTGGCATTCTCGCCATGTCTGGCTTCCATGGTTGGTTGTCCGCGCAACGCAAGGTGTTCACAGCAGGTGGACCAATTAAGACGGGGCGGCAGTATCGAATGATGAACGAGGTGCCCACACTTCTCATGGTGCTGATCGTTCTGTCCGTGGTCGTGAAATTCTGAAACCGTTGACTTAAGACGCGACAGCCCCTATCTGCAACATCGCACCCCGTCCGGGGACCGCACACAGCTTTTACAATTGACTGGACGCGCACCGCTTGAACCAAGCGGGCCAAGAGTATTCCCATGACCGCAGAACGCCTCGCCCTTGCTGAACTCAAGGCGCAAAGCCCTAAAGACCTCCTTGCTACGGCAGAGGAGCTGGAAATCGAAAACGCCTCGACCATGCGGAAAGGCGAGATGATGTTCCAAATCCTGCGTGAACGCGCGGACGAGGGATGGGAGATTTCCGGCGACGGTGTGCTGGAAGTTCTGCAAGACGGCTTTGGCTTCCTGCGCTCGCCCGAAGCAAACTATCTTCCGGGTCCTGATGACATTTATGTCTCGCCCGATATGATCCGCCAGTACTCGCTGCGGACTGGCGACACGATCGAAGGGGTGATCAAGGCCCCTGACGACAATGAACGCTACTTTGCCCTAACCAATGCGACGAAGATCAACTTCGAAGAGCCGGAAAAGGCCAGGCATAAGATCGCGTTTGACAATCTGACGCCGCTATATCCGGATGAGCGTTTGACGATGGAAACAGACGATCCCGCGACCAAAGATCGGTCGGCGCGGATTATCGACCTGGTTTCACCTATCGGGAAAGGGCAGCGTTCCTTGATCGTGGCACCACCACGGACGGGTAAGACGGTTTTGCTTCAGAACATCGCGTCTAGCATCGAAAAGAACCACCCGGAGTGCTACCTGATTGTTTTGCTGATCGATGAACGGCCTGAAGAGGTCACGGACATGCAGCGTTCGGTCAAGGGTGAAGTCGTCAGCTCGACCTTTGATGAACCTGCTACGCGCCACGTCGCCGTGTCTGAGATGGTTATCGAAAAAGCTAAGCGGTTGGTTGAACACAAACGAGATGTTGTGATCTTGCTGGATTCGATAACAAGACTTGGTAGGGCTTTCAACACTGTGGTGCCGTCGTCTGGTAAAGTTCTGACCGGTGGTGTGGATGCAAATGCCCTGCAACGCCCCAAACGGTTCTTCGGCGCGGCGCGGAATATCGAGGAAGGTGGATCGCTGACCATTGTCGCGACGGCTCTGATCGATACGGGTAGCCGGATGGACGAAGTGATCTTTGAAGAATTCAAAGGCACGGGTAACTCGGAAATCGTTCTGGATCGCAAGATCGCAGACAAGCGCGTGTTCCCAGCCATCGACATCCTCAAGTCCGGCACACGGAAAGAGGATTTGTTGGTCGACAAGAACGACCTGACAAAAACCTTTGTTTTGCGTCGTATCCTAAACCCGATGGGGACAACGGATGCGATCGAGTTCCTGATCTCGAAACTCAAGCAGACTAAGACAAACAGTGAATTCTTCGATTCCATGAACACCTGATCTGTCGGCCGGAGGTAGGGGGATGGATACAATCTTTGCCCTTGCTACGGCGCAGGGTCGTGCAGGTGTTGCGGTCATTCGTATATCGGGACCGGAAGCCAAGTCTTGTGCTGAGCAGCTGTGCGGGTCGCTGCCCGGGGCTCGGCAAGCTGTGGTGCGTATCCTACGCGATGACGTTGGTGAAACGCTTGATCAAGCACTGATCCTTGTTTTCGACACGCCGGCCAGTTTTACAGGCGAGGATGTGGTTGAGTTTCATTTGCATGGAAGCATCGCCGTTATCTCTGCCGTGCTTCGTGAACTTGGGAAGTGCAATGCGCGGATGGCAGAGCCGGGTGAATTCACGCGTCGTGCGCTTGAAAACAATAAGATGGACCTTGCGCAAGTTGAGGGTCTTGGAGATCTGATTGAAGCTGAAACCGAGGCACAAAGGCAGCAAGCGTTACGCACAGTGTCAGGTGAGCTGGGGCAGCGCATTGAAACGTGGCGTAGCCAACTGATCCGAGCCGCGGCGTTGATCGAAGTGACAATCGACTTCGCTGACGAGGAGGTGCCGGTTGATGTTACGCCAGAGGTTCAAAGCCTTTTGACGGCTGTTGAACAAGATATCTCCGATCAACTGAATGGCTTTAGTGCTGCAGAACGAATTCGAACAGGCTTTGAAGTGGCCATTGTTGGCGCGCCGAATGCTGGAAAGTCGACTTTGTTGAATGCGCTGGCGCGTCGCGATGCTGCGATAACGTCTGAGGTCGCTGGCACAACAAGAGATGTAATCGAGGTCCGTATGGACCTTGGTGGACTGCCGGTGACCTTGCTTGACACAGCCGGATTACGGGATTCTGGCGATGAGATTGAGGCGGAGGGAATAGCAAGGGCAATTTTGCGTGCCAGTGCCGCGCAGTTGCGGATCTTCCTTGCTGAGCCAGGGGAGCATCTGAGTGTTCCTGTTTCAAAAGGGGATATTGTACTGGCTCCAAAGGCGGATCAAAGAAACGACGATGTGCCAGCGATCTCAGGACTCACTGGGCATGGTGTGGATGAGCTTGTATCAAGTGTCACTGCCACGCTATCCGAACGAGCGCAGAATGCTGGACTGCTCACTCATGAACGGCACCGCGCTGCGATGACAAAAGCCTTGTCGACGCTGTCTTCTGCATCAGCGTTGGTTGGTGTCGGGCCAGAACACTATGATATTGCGGCAGAGGAAATGCGGGTTGCGATTCGGTCCTTGGAAGCTGTGGTTGGTCGGGTTGATGTTGAGAATCTGCTGGACGAGATATTCTCGAGCTTTTGCTTAGGTAAATGATGGAGTGTTTCACGTGAAACATTTTGATGTGGTTGTCATTGGTGGTGGGCATGCGGGAACGGAAGCCGCCCATGTTTCGGCACGAATCGGCGCCTCGACTGCCTTGGTCACCATGAAAGTATCGGGAATCGGCGTGATGTCTTGTAATCCAGCCATTGGTGGGCTGGGGAAGGGGCACCTTGTTCGTGAAATCGATGCAATGGATGGGATCATGGGCCGTGTTGCTGATGTTTCCGGAATTCAGTTTCGTCTTTTGAATAGGCGCAAAGGGCCCGCAGTTCAGGGCCCTCGCACACAGTCGGATCGCGCTGTGTATCAGGAAACCATGCTTAAGATGATGCAAACCACACAAAACCTCACAATTGTTGAGGGCGAAGTGGTTGATTTGTTCATGAAAGGCGACGTTGTTTCAGGTGTGTGTCTGGCAGATGGGTCAGAGATTTCAGCTGAAGCTGTTATTCTGACCACGGGCACATTCTTGCGTGGCACGATTCATATTGGTGATAAGTCGTACTCCGGTGGGCGTATGGGCGATGATGCCTCAGTCCCCCTTGCTGATCGAATTGACGGGTTTGGACTTCCCACGGGGCGGTTGAAAACGGGTACGCCACCAAGGCTGGATTCACGCACGATCAATTGGGATGGGTTGGATCGGCAAGAGGCCGATGATGATCCATCGCTCTTTTCCTTTTTGTCCTCAACCGCGCCCCTCCGGCAAATCTCTTGCGGGATAACGCATACAAACAGCAGAACACACGACATCATCCGGGAGAATCTTGATCGATCTGCCATGTATGGCGGTCATATCGAGGGGGTTGGACCAAGATACTGTCCGTCTATCGAAGACAAGATTGTGCGGTTTGCTGACAAAGAGTCCCATCAAGTGTTCTTGGAGCCCGAAGGGCTGAATGATCACACAATCTATCCCAATGGAATTTCAACATCTCTCCCGGCTGAGATACAGGTTGACTACGTGCAATCGATGACAGGCTTGGAGCAGGCAAAGATTTTGCAGCCAGGGTATGCGATTGAATATGACTATGTGGATCCCAGAGCGCTGAACGCTGACCTTTCTGTCCGAGATGTGCCTGGCTTGTTCTTGGCAGGGCAAATCAATGGTACGACAGGTTATGAAGAGGCAGCAGCACAAGGTCTTGTGGCTGGTCTAAACGCTGTGCGTCGCGTCAAAGGTGTCGAGCCAGTGCACTTCCGCCGCGATCAAAGCTATATCGGTGTGATGATCGACGATCTCACCACGCGCGGTGTTGCTGAGCCGTATCGCATGTTTACATCCCGTGCCGAGTTTCGGCTTTCGCTGCGCGCTGACAATGCCGATCAGCGACTGACTGAATTTGGCCGCGATTTGGGATGTGTGTCGGATAGGCGCATGTCATCTTATGCGCGCAAGAACGAACAACTTACGTCGATGAGGGACCTCCTCAGCGAAACTGAGTTCACACCGAAGCAAATTGCGGCTCAGGGTATTCGGATCAATCAGGACGGAACCAAAAGAACGCCATTTCAGGTGTTAGCCTTTCCAGACGTGACTTTTGAGCAACTGGCAGGGCTTGTACCCGACATCTTGGAGTTTCCACAGCCCATTCAAGAGCAGGTTGCGCGCGACGCGCTTTACGCAAACTATATTGCGCGCCAGCAGAAGGATGTTGAAAGACTGAGGAAAGATGAACTTCTGAAAATCCCGGTTGGCTTTGATTACACGGCTATCTCTGGCCTGTCGGCAGAACTCCAAAGTAAGCTCGAGCGCGTTCAACCGGCTGATTTGGCCCAAGCAGCGCGCATTGATGGCATGACACCTGCAGCGCTTGCACTTGTTCTTGGACGGATCAGGTTTCTGGAAAAGATGTCAGCATGATGCAGACGCCAGATTGGTGGGGTGGGAGTGTTTCACGTGAAACACTCGACAAGTTTCAGGCATATGCAGATCTGATCCGCAAATGGACCCCGAGGATCAACCTCGTTTCGAAATCGACGATTTCCGATATTGAAGCGCGACATATTTGGGATGGCGCACAAGTCTTCACGCCGCGGTCTGGAGTTTGGGTTGACTTGGGAAGTGGTGGCGGTCTGCCGGGCGTAATTATTGCAATTCTTGCGCAATCGAATGGGCTGGATACTTCGGTCTTGTTGGTTGAAAGCGATCAGCGCAAGGCCACATTCTTGCGGACATGCGCGCGCGAGTTAGATCTGCCCATGAAAATCGTGGCACGCCGCATCGAAGAGGTTGAAGGCTTGCAGGCACCGACCATTTCGGCGCGCGCGTTGGCGCCCCTGGACACGCTGCTTTCTCTTGCATCACCACACTTAGCAGTTGGAGGACTATGCCTTTTTCAGAAGGGCGCTCAGTGGAAGGAAGAAGTCGAAGCCGCAAAGCAAAACTGGCGGTTTTCATACGAAGCGATGCCAAGTAAAACAAACGCAGAAGCAGTCGTCCTCAAAATCAAGGATATTACGCGTGTCTGACCCGACGCGCCCACCCGGGCCCAAGATTATCTCTGTTGCAAATCAAAAAGGAGGCGTGGGCAAGACAACCACGACCATCAATTTGGCAGCGGCACTTGTGGAGATTGGCAATCGTGTACTGGTTGTTGATCTGGATCCACAAGGCAACGCGTCTACCGGTCTCGGGATTGAGATGGAGGACCGTGAGCATACAACATATGATCTGCTGTTGGATGACGTCCCACTGAAGGACGTTATTCTCGCCACAGACATCGACGATCTTGCCATTGTGCCAGCAACGGTCGATCTGAGCTCTGCGGATATTGAGCTGATTTCGAATGAAAAGCGCAGTTTTCTTTTGCATGATGCGCTTCGGCAAACGGATATGGATGCTTACGGGTTTGACTTCATCCTGATTGACTGTCCTCCATCTCTGAACCTTTTAACTGTGAACGCGATGATCGCGTCGAACTCTGTTCTTGTTCCGCTCCAGAGCGAGTTTTTTGCGTTGGAGGGGCTGTCGCAACTGATGCTGACGGTTCGAGAGGTACGACAAACGGGCAATCCCAATCTGCGGATTGAAGGTGTCGTGCTGACGATGCACGATGCGAGGAACAACCTGTCGCAGCAGGTGGAACAGGATGCACGGGACAATTTGGGCGATATTGTTTTCAAGACGCGTATTCCCCGAAATGTACGTGTGAGTGAGGCGCCGTCCTTTGCGATGCCGGTATTGTCTTACGACAGTACTTCGAAAGGCGCGGTCGCCTACCGTGACCTGGCCAAAGAGCTGGTCGCCAATAACGCAGCAGTAGGAGCCTGACATGGCAAGCAACGACAAGAAACGTGGTTTGGGGCGCGGGCTTTCTGCATTGATGGCAGATGTTGCGGAACCAGTTTTGACAGATACCACATCCGGTGGCTTGGGCGAGCAACGCGTCCCGATCGAAAAGATCAAGCCCAACCCAAACCAACCACGACGTCAGTTCGATGCTGGTCCGTTGGAGGATCTGGTTGCATCCATCAAAGAAAAGGGTGTCTTGCAGCCCTTGATCGTTCGGCCTGCCGGAGATGAGTACGAGATTGTTGCCGGCGAGCGCCGCTGGCGCGCCGCGCAACAAGCACAGCTTCACGACCTTCCGGTTCTGGTGCGCGATTTCTCGGACACCGAAGTCCTGGAAGTGGCGATCATCGAAAACATCCAGCGGGCTGACCTGAACCCCATCGAAGAAGCTGCTGGCTATAAGCAGCTGATGGACCGTTTCGGTCATACGCAAGAGAAGATGGCCGAGGCACTGGGCAAATCGCGCAGCCATATTGCAAACCTGTTGCGGCTGCTGCAGCTTCCCGATGACATTCAAGCCTTTGTCGTTGATGGGTCGCTGAGTGCCGGACATGCCCGGGCGTTGATTACTGCAGATGATCCCAGTGCGCTTGCCAGGAAGGTGATTGCTGGGGGGCTATCGGTTCGCGCAACCGAAGCACTTGTTAAGAAAGCATCGGAAGATGTCAGCGACAACATCTTCAAGGGATCATCCAAGCCCAAAGCACCAAATAAGGACGCTGATACGCGCGCTCTTGAAGATGATCTGTCGGCGGCAACGGGGGTAAAGGTGTCTTTGACGCACAAGCCGGACAGCGAATCTGGCACTCTGACACTGCAATACGAGAGTTTGGACCAGCTCGATGACCTGTGTCGGCGTTTGAGTTCTACCTAGTCATTCAAAAGGGTGCGCAATACGCCGTTCAACAGGCTAAACCCCTGATTTGTAACGGATAATATACGGCCTCTTTGGATGACAAGGCCCATATCGGCAAGTTCACTTATTCGGGTGCTGTCCAATGGTTGATTGGCCAGTTGAGTATACCGATCCAAATCAACGCCTTCCGCCAATCGAAGGCCCATCATTAGGAACTCAACAGCCTGATCCACGCCCGACAAGACTTCTTCGTTTGTTCTGTTGTCGTCACGAAGCCAAGCTGCAGGCATTCGCCGTTGCTCAGTTGCCCGTCGTTGTCCTTGCAGCGTCAGCCGACCATGTGCGCCGGGTCCGATACCCGCGTAGTCACCGTATCGCCAATAGATCAGATTGTGACGAGATTCCGCACCATCCCTAGCATGGTTCGACACTTCGTATCGCGGCATTCCAAACTCTGAACACACATCCTGCGTCAGGCTGTACATGTCTGCCGACAAATCATCATTCGGGAGGCCACTCAGCTTTCCGCGTTTGTACCGGTCACCAAATGCCGTACCTGGTTCAATGGTAAGTTGGTACAGTGACACATGATCCAACCCAAGGGCCAAGGCCTTTCTCAACTCTGCTTCCCATTGGGTGAGAGACTGGTTTTGGCGACCGTACATCAGATCAAAGCTAACTCGGTCAAAGGTGGAGCGCGCGATTTCAAACGCAGCCAAACCTTCGGCAGCTGTGTGCAAACGCCCAAGCGCACGCAGATCCGGATCGTTCAACGCCTGTATGCCCATGGATACCCGATTCACACCGGCAGAACGAAATGCAGCGAACTTGTCTGCCTCAACAGATGTGGGGTTGGCCTCAAGTGTGACCTCGACATCATTGGCGAGCGGCCATGTCTTTGCGACGGTACCAAGTATGGCTTCGGCCGTTTTCGGGGCCATCAAGCTTGGTGTGCCGCCGCCGAAAAAGACGGACCGCAAAACGCGGGTCTTGGTCCGAACGCCGACGCGTTCAACCTCTGACACGAGGGCATCACGCCAAGCATCGTGATCCACTGATTGAGTTACATGGCTGTTGAAATCGCAATATGGGCATTTGGCCGCGCAAAACGGCCAGTGGATGTAAAGGCCAAAGCCACCCGCTTCCCAATCCTCAGCCAAAGCAGCCTGCAATCAGTTTCTTGAAGCTGTCCGCGCGGTGGCTGACCGCATTTTTTTCATCCGAAGGCATCTCGGCAAAAGTGCGATCATAGCCGATCGGCTGGAACATTGGGTCGTACCCATGGCCAAGCTGACCACGCACCGGCCAAACCAACGTCCCTTCAGCCGTCCCGGCGAAGACTTCCTCGTGCCCATCCGGCCAAGCCAGAACAAGGGTGGAGCAGAACCGCGCTGTCCAAGGCTGCCCGGCCCCAAGTTCCAACAATTCGGAGTGGGTACGTGTCATGGCCATCATGAAATCACGGCCGTTTGGCGTTTCTGCCCAATCCGCAGTGTATACGCCTGGCGCGCCGCCAAGGCCGTCAACCTCGATGCCGGAATCGTCGGCAAGCGCTGGCAAACCTGTCGCCTTAACGGCAGCAACCGCCTTGATCCGGGCATTGCCAACAAATGTGGTTTCCGTTTCTTCGGGCTCCAGTAACTTCATTTCTGCCGCGCCAACGACCTGCACTCCGAAAGGCTGGAACAATTGCTCCATCTCTTCCAGCTTTCCGGCGTTGTGGGTGGCGACTAGAATTCGGTCTCCTTCGAACCGTCGGGTCATGTGGTTGCGCTTTGTTGCATGGCCACCAACTCGCTGACTCCCTTATCGGCAAGGTCCATCAGCGCATTCATCTGATCGCGGCTAAAGGTGGCGCCCTCGGCACTCATTTGGACTTCGATCAGTTGTTTGTCACCGGTCATGATAAAGTTGCCGTCGACGCCTGCTTCGCTGTCTTCGGGGTAATCGAGATCAAGCACGGGTTGACCGGCATAGATACCGCAGCTGACAGCCGCGACCGGGGACACCAGCGGATCAGCCACTACGTCTCCGGCTTTCATCAACTTGTTCACTGCCAGTTTAAGTGCCACCCAGCCACCTGTAATGGATGCACAACGTGTACCGCCATCAGCTTGCAGCACGTCGCAATCGACAGTGATCTGGCGTTCACCCAGGGCGACGCGATCAACCCCAGCCCGGAGAGATCTGCCGATAAGCCTTTGTATTTCAACGGTTCGACCGCCCTGCTTGCCCGAGGCCGCCTCCCGGCGCATCCGTGTGTTGGTTGCGCGCGGCAGCATTCCGTACTCTGCTGTCACCCAGCCAAGCCCGGATCCCTTGATGAACGGAGGCACGCGATCCTCGATCGTTGCAGTACACAGTACATGCGTGTCGCCCACTTTGATCAGGGCCGACCCTTCGGCGTGTTTTGTAAAGCCTGTTTCGATGGAAACGGACCGCATTTCGCTCAGTTCTCGACCGGAGGGGCGCATGTGATTTCCTTATTTCATGTATGAAACGGGGATAGCCTTGGGTCGTGCCCACTGGCAACCCCGATTGACCTTTGAAACCTGCGCCCTTTAATACCAATCGATGACCGATACACAGAAACTTCTGGACGAGATGAACGATCGCTCACGCGAGGTGTTTCGCCGTGTGGTCGAAGGGTATCTGGATTCCGGGGATCCAGTAGGTTCACGCACCTTGACCCGTGACTTCAGCGAAAAGGTCAGCGCTGCAACCATCCGCAATGTAATGCAGGACCTCGAATTCATGGGCCTGCTCAACAGTCCGCATATCAGCGCCGGACGAATCCCCACACAGCTCGGGTTGCGCATGTTTGTCGATGGGTTGCTGGAGGTTGGAGTCCCGGACGACTCGGACAAGGAAAAGATAGACGCGACGCTTGGATCGAACGAACGGGATGTAAGCGGCTTGCTGGACCGCGTCGGCTCTGCCTTGTCTGGCGTCACACACGGCGCATCGCTGGTCCTGACACCCAAACACGAAGCGGAAATCAAGCATTTGGATTTCGTGCCGCTGGGTCCCGAACAAGCGTTGGTTGTCCTGGTGTTCGCAGATGGGCATGTTGAAAACCGTTTGTTTCAACCCCCCGGGCAAACGCCATCTTCAATGCGCGAGGCGGCAAACTTCCTGAACGCAATGATCGAAGGCCGAACCTTGAGCGAGGTGAAGACCATCGTTCAGCGTGAGATCGTGGATCGTCGGCAAGAGATCGATGCGCTGTCGCGTGCCTTGGTCGAAAGCGGGCTAGCCACGTGGGAAGGTGAGGGGGACACGCCCGAACGCTTGATCGTCCGCGGTCGGTCCAACCTTCTCGACGAATCGACACAAGCTGAAGACTTGGAGCGTATCCGCACGCTGTTTGACGACCTGGAACGTAAACGGGACATCGCTGAATTTTTGGACCTGACCCAGGACGGCGATGGTGTGCGCATTTTTATTGGCTCAGAGAACAAACTTTTCTCACTTTCGGGTTCCTCTTTGGTGGTTTCCCCATATATGAACGCGGATCGAAAGATTATCGGAGCGGTTGGGGTCATCGGACCCACGCGGCTGAACTATGGCCGGATCGTTCCGATTGTGGATTACACAGCCCAGCTGGTCGGGCGCATGCTGACCGACCGCAATGAAAGGTGAAACATGGCTGAGCCCAAGAACGACGATTTTCTTGACGACATCGATATCGCCGCGGAAGAAGAATATGCCGAAGAGATGGCCGAGATTGATGATGAAGCGCTTGAGCTTGATCAATTGCGTGCCGAGCGGGATCAACTGAAAGACCGCTTCATGCGTGCGTTGGCAGATGCCGAAAACGCGCGCAAGCGGTCTGAAAAAGATCGGCGCGAGGCCGAGAATTATGGCGGGTCGAAACTGGCGCGCGATATGCTGCCCGTCTACGACAATATGAAGCGCGCGCTTGAGTCGGCGACCGAAGAACAGCGCGAAGTGTCTGCGGCGCTGCTTGAGGGCGTCGAGTTGACCATGCGCGAGCTGCTGAACGTGTTCAAGAAGCATGGGATTGAGCGGATTTCGCCCGAAGTCGGCGACACCTTTGATCCTCAGCATCACCAAGCGATGTTCGAAGCGCCCGTGCCAGGTACCAAGGCTGGAGAGATCATTCAGGTCTCTGCCGAAGGGTTCATGTTGCACGACCGTCTGCTGCGCCCGGCGCAAGTTGGCGTGTCTTCTACGCCTGCAAGCTGACGTCTCAACAATCTGACAAACAGCAAAGACGCGGTCAGGATTTGGCCGCGTCTTTCAGTTTGTAGATGATGTCGAGCGCTTCCCGCGGAGTCAGCTCATCCGGATGAATGTCTTCGAGCATCTCTAGCGCGGGCGAATTCACCGTTTTCACAGGCTGTGGCGCCGGCGTTGCTGAGAACAGGGGCAAATCGTCGATCAAGGTTTTTTGTGTCGCACCACCTTCGCGTTCACCACTTTCCAGCGCATCCAGAACAACGCGGGCGCGGGCAATAACTACTGGAGGCAGTCCAGCCAGTTGTGCGACCTGAACACCGTAGGATCGGTCGGCTGCTCCACGCTTAACTTCGTGCAGGAAGATGACCTCCCCATCCCACTCCTTGACTGACACGGTCGCATTCTCGACTCCGTTCAGCTTGCCAGCCAGCGCCGTCATCTCGTGATAATGTGTGGCAAACAGCGCCCGCGACTTGTTCACATCATGCAGATGTTCCAGCGTCGCCCATGCAATTGACAGCCCATCGTAGGTGGCCGTTCCGCGTCCGATCTCGTCAAGAATAACAAGTGCACGATCATCCGCTTGATTCAGAATTGCCGCCGTTTCCACCATCTCGACCATGAAGGTTGAACGACCCCGGGCCAGGTCGTCGGACGCGCCCACGCGGCTGAAGATTTGGCTGACCAGACCGATATGTGCAGAGCGGGCCGGAACAAAACTGCCCATCTGTGCCAGAATTGCGATCAGTGCATTCTGTCGCAGGAATGTCGATTTACCCGACATGTTTGGCCCGGTCAAAAGCCAAACCGCTGCGCCGTCGTCTGAATTGAGTTCGCAGTCATTGGCGATGAATGGCGATCCACCCTGTTGCGAAAGGGCGTGTTCCACAACTGGATGACGTCCACCCTCTACCGCGAATGCACGTGAGCTGTCGAGCTCCGGCTTGCACCAGTTCTTTGACGTCGCCAAATCAGCAAGTGCAGTTGCCAGGTCAATCTCGGCAAGTGCCCTTGCCGTCTGACTGATTTTGGCCGCTTGATCCAAAATTAGTAACCTTAGGCCTTCATAGAGACGCTTTTCGATCTCAAGCGCCCGACCGCCAGCGTTCAGAATGCGGGTTTCCAGATCGGACAGCTCTACAGTGGTGAAACGCACCTGATTGGCCGTCGTTTGACGGTGAATGAAGGTTTCGTTGAGCGGCGCCGACATCATCTTGTCCGCATGCGTTGCCGTGACCTCGATAAAATAACCCAGTACGTTATTGTGTTTGATCTTGAGCGATTGGACGCCGGATTGCGCGGCATAGTCCTGTTGCATCTTGGCGATAACTGATCGGCCTTCGTCACGAAGTTGTCGCGCTTCATCCAGTTCTTCGTCACAGCCTGACGCGATGAACCCCCCATCTCGCGCAAGAAGCGGAGGGTCCGCCACCAAATCATTTTCCAGTCGATCAATCAGATCTGAATGACCGGCCAAATCCTTGAACGCGCCTGACAGAAGTGGCGGCATCTCCTCTGGACGCGTACCAAACAAGGTTTGCGCCTGCGCCAAGCCGTTGCGGAGGGCAGCAAGGTCACGCGGACCTCCTCTGTCCAAGGACAGTCGAGATAGCGCGCGATCCATATCCGGCACGCGCTTCAGCGCGTCCCGGGTTGCTTGAGTGAAACTGGTATGCTCAACACTAAAATCTACCGCACCCAAGCGATCAGAAATTGTCTCTAACACGCGGGAAGGAGAGGCCAGACGCCGCTCCAGCAAGCGCGCACCGGCCGCCGTGACGGTTTGGTCGATCACAGACAGCAACGACCCGCTGCGCCCGCCGGACAAGGCGGATGTTAGTTCAAGATTGCGACGGGTCGCGGCATCGATCTGTACGGTTCGCGCCTGAACCTCCTGCCGCGGCGGGCGCAGCAGGGGCAGTTTACCCTTCTGCGTGATCTCAAGATATTCGACCAACGCACCCATCGCTCCGATTTCGGCCCGTGCGAAGTTTCCGAACGCATCCAATGTCTGCACATTGAACAGTGCACCCAGGCGCTCTGCTCCGGCCGAGCTGTCAAAGGCCGCGCCGCCGAGTGTTGTGACTGAAATGCCGAACTCCTCGACCAAAGGGCGCAAATCGGCTTCCTTCGCGTCGGTGACGATCAGTTCGGATGGCGCAAGACGTGCCAATTCAGGCCCTAACAAAGCCAAATCGAGCGACATCACAGAAAATGCGCCCGTCGAAATATCAACCCAAGCCAGCGCCCCTTGGCCCCGCACATCAGCAAATGCAGCGAGGAAATTATGTCGCCGCGCCTCAAGCAACGTATCTTCGGTCAGCGTACCGGGTGTCACCAACCGCACCACATCGCGCTTTACGACGGACTTCGATCCGCGTTTTTTTGCTTCTGCCGGACTTTCCATCTGCTCGCATACGGCAACCCGGAACCCTTTTCGGATCAGGGTCAGCAGATACCCCTCGGCAGAATGCACCGGTACGCCGCACATCGGGATGTCCGCGCCGTCATGCTTGCCACGCTTGGTCAGTGCGATGTCCAACGCCCCGGCTGCCGCAACCGCGTCGTCAAAGAACATCTCGTAAAAATCGCCCATCCGATAAAACAAGAGCGCACCGGGATGCGCTGCCTTGATCTCAAGATATTGCGCCATCATCGGCGTGACTGACATGACATCCCCCTGTTCGTCGCGCGACATTACAAACGGTGTGACCCGAGTAAAAGCCAAAGTCGATTGAGGCGCGGCATCCGGCAGGTTAAGAGGCCATGGTGTCACGGGAGGACAGCCGCACATGAGCAAGACAAAGGTCACGCCGGAGGATGCATTGGCGTTCCACATGGAACCCACACCCGGCAAATTCGAGATCCAGGCCACAGTGCCAATGACGACCCAACGGGATCTGAGCCTTGCGTATAGCCCGGGCGTTGCTGTCCCGTGTGAGGCTATCGCTGAAAATCCCGAAACGGCTTATGATTATACGAACAAGGGTAACCTTGTGGCGGTCATTTCGAATGGCACTGCCGTTCTGGGACTTGGCAACTTGGGCGCGCTGGGATCAAAGCCGGTAATGGAAGGCAAGGCCGTCCTGTTCAAACGCTTTGCCGACGTGAATTCCATCGATATTGAACTCGATACCGAAGACCCGGATGCGTTCTGTCAGGCCGTCAGGCTGATGGGACCCACCTTTGGCGGTATAAACCTCGAGGACATCAAGGCGCCCGAATGTTTCATCATCGAACAGCGCCTGAAGGAAGAGATGGATATCCCGGTCTTCCACGATGACCAGCACGGCACCGCCGTGATTTGTGCGGCAGGGTTGATCAACGCGCTGCACATTTCGGGCAAAAAGATCGAGGATGTGAAGATTGTTCTGAACGGGGCAGGGGCCGCAGGGATCGCGTGTATTGAGCTGCTGAAATCCATGGGCGCACGGCATGAGAACTGCATCGTTTGCGACACCAAGGGCGTCATCTACCAAGGTCGGACCGAGGGGATGAACCAATGGAAGTCAGCCCACGCAGTGAAGACCGAACTGCGAACGCTTGAAGAAGCGATGAAGGGCGCCGACGTATTCCTGGGCGTGTCCGTCAAAGGGGCGGTCACACCTGCGATGGTCGAAAGCATGGGCGACAATCCGGTCATCTTTGCTATGGCAAACCCTGATCCCGAGATTACACCTGAAGAGGCGCATGAGGTGCGGATGGATGCCATCGTTGCCACCGGGCGCAGTGACTACCCGAACCAGGTCAACAACGTGCTTGGGTTCCCGTACTTGTTCCGCGGTGCCTTGGACATCAACGCCCGCGCCATCAATGACGAGATGAAGATTGCCTGCGCACATGCCCTTGCTGCTTTGGCGCGCGAGGACGTGCCGGACGAAGTTGCGCTGGCTTATGGCAAGTCCCTGTCCTTCGGGCGTGACTATATCATCCCGACCCCTTTTGACCCGCGCTTGATCCATCGCATTCCACCCGCCGTCGCAAAGGCTGGGATGGATACAGGTGCGGCCCGTCGCCCGATCATCGACATGGAAGCCTATGAACTCAGCCTTAAGTCGCGCATGGATCCGACGGCCAGTATTCTGACGGGCATCAACGCTCGGGCACGCGCTGCCCAGGCCCGCATGATCTTTGCCGAAGGCGACGATCCCCGCGTCTTGCGCGCCGCAGTGATGTACCAACGCAATGGATTTGGCAAAGCCTTGGTTGTCGGTCGTCAGGACGACGTCAAAGCCAAGCTGGAAACCGCTGGTTTGGGTGATGCCGTGCGCGAGTTGGATGTGGTGAATGCCGCAAACACCACGCATCTGGATGCCTACAAGTCGCATCTCTATGACCGGCTGAAACGCGGTGGGTTTGACCGGCAGGACATCCATCGCCTTGCAGCAAGGGACCGCCACGTGTTTGCAGCGCTCATGCTGGCGCATGGGCATGGCGACGGTATTGTGACGGGCGCAACGCGCAAGTCTGCGCATATTCTGGACCGTATCGGTCACGTTTTTGATGTGAACGAGAAAAGCAAAGCTGCAGGTGTTACCGCGCTCATTCACAAAGGTCGCATCGTATTCATCACGGATACGTTGGTGCACGAGTGGCCGGATGAAGAGGACCTTGCGGATATCGCAGAGCAGGCTGCCGTAGTCGCCAGGAATATGGGTTTGGAGCCGCGAGTCGCTTTCGTGAGTTTCTCGACATTCGGGTACCCGGTGTCGGAGCGGGCCGAAAAGATGCACAAGGCGCCAGTCGTGCTGGATCAGCGCGGTGTGGATTTTGAGTACGAAGGCGAGATGACCGTTGATGTCGCCCTAAATGCACAGGCGCAAGCAGCCTACCCATTCTCGCGTCTGACCGGACCGGCCAACATTCTTGTTGTTCCAGCGCGCCACTCTGCCAGCATTTCGGTCAAGCTGATGCAAGAGATGGGTGGGGCGACTGTTATTGGCCCGATCCTTGCTGGAGTGGGAGGATCGATCCAGATCTGTTCGTCAGTTTCAACGGCGAATGATATTCTCAATATGGCCGTTCTCGCCGCGTGCAAGGTGGGCTGATGGCAGTCTGGAACCTTGGCTCAATCAACGTCGATAATGTCTACCGGGTGCCGCATCTGCCAGCGCCCGGAGAAACCTTGGGCGCAAATGATTTCAGCCAAGGTCTGGGTGGTAAAGGTGCCAACATGTCTGTTGCCATTGCTCGCGCTGCAGCGCGGGTGGCTCATATCGGCGCTGTTGGAGTGGACGGGAAGTGGACCGTTGAACGGTTGATGGAATACGGCGTCGACACACGCTGGATCGAGGTGTTGAAAGATACCGCGACCGGACACGCGAACATCGCGGTTGCTGACGATGGTGAAAATCAGATCGTACTATTTTCAGGCTCTAACAAGGCAATTACCGACGAAATGATCGGTGGTGCGTTGGCTGAGGCGTCGCCCGGCGACACATTCCTGACCCAGAACGAAACCAATGGACAACGCGTTGCCGCAGAGATGGCAAAGCGGTTGGGATTGAAAGTCGTATATGCCGCTGCGCCGTTTGATGCGATGGCCGTGCAACAGGTCCTCGCCTTTGTTGATCTGCTTGTGTTGAACGAGGTTGAAGCCGAACAGCTTGAGGAAAACTTGGATAAACCGCTCGCTGCGCTGGGCGTGGACGACATTGTGGTCACGTTGGGCGCCAAAGGATGTCGGTGGTTGAATGCAGCGGGCCAGGAAACGCATGTTCCCGCCGTTTCAGTGACACCGGTCGATACAACCGGGGCCGGGGATACGTTCACGGGCTATCTGGTGGCTGGATTGGACCGCGGTATGCCTATGCGTCAGGCGCTTGGTCTTGCGACACAGGCGGGCGCGCTCATGGTCACCCGCCTTGGTACCGCCGATGTCATTCCCGATCTAAAAGAGATCGAGGATGCAAAACTGGGTTAACTTCCAGCGAACGGGGCGGCATCACCCCACAGCTGTTTGACCCGCGCATCACGGCCGCACGCTTCGCGATAGGCTTTGTAGGCGTTCGCCTTGGACTTTGGCCCAAAGCGCGTGAGGATCAGCCCCGACTGCTTGTAGTAGTCCTGATGGTAGCCATCTGCAGGGTAGAATTCGGCCGAACCCAAAACTGGCGTTACGATTGTTTGGCCCAACTCGGCCTGCGCTTCGGCCTTGGCCGCCTCGGCTTCGGCCGTCTGATCCGCGGTGGCAAAGATTGCGGTCCGGTAACTGTCACCGCGGTCGCAGAATTGCCCACCCGCGTCTGTTGGATCAACTGATCGGAAGAACATGTCGTATAGCGTTGCTGCTGATACTTTGGCCGGGTCATAGGTGATTTGTACGGCCTCGTAGTGGCCGGTGCCACCTTTGACAACCTGCTTGTAAGTCGGGTTGGCGACCGTACCGCCCGCAAAACCTGATACGGCTTCCGTGACGCCGTTCACCTTCTCAAAATCGGCCTCAACGCACCAGAAGCAGCCGCCTGCCACGGTGATCGTTTCTAACTGTTGGGCATGACCCACTTTGGATTGTGCGAGCAGCCCGAGTGCAATCATCAGACTAAGGGATACAGTTTTAAACGTGCGAAGCGATGTCATGGCATGTCTCCTCTTTGGCGACAGAATTACCTTACCGTCACACACTCTCAACTCACAGGACAGAGAGGTCGCGCAAGCGTGAGGTTGTTTACCAAACAGTCAAACCGACCTAGCCTCGTGGCATGACGATACGCATTGCCATGTGGTCTGGTCCACGCAACCTGTCGACTGCCATGATGTACAGCTTTGCCGCACGCGGTGACTGCCGGGTGGTGGATGAACCATTTTATGCCGCATATCTGGATCAGACTGGAGCTTATCACCCAATGCGTGATGCGGTTCTGAGGTCGCAGGACCGAGACCCCGAACGGGTTGCCGAAACGCTCGTTTCGCCAGTATTAGAGCCTGTTTTCTATCAAAAACACATGACGCATCACATGTTGCCCGATTGGAACGATGCGTGGATGGCAGCCGTCCAACATGTTTTTCTGATCCGTCATCCGGCGCGTGTGGTAGCCAGCTATGCGCGCAAGCGCGAAGCGCCCGTGCTTGACGATCTGGGGTTCGTTCAGCAGACGCGGATTTTTGATCAGGTCGGGGGCGGGGTAGTTGTGGATCCAAGCGATATCCGCGCCGATCCAAGCGACATGTTGCCGAAGCTTTGTAACAAGATTGGCGTGCCCTGGACTGAAAACATGCTGTCCTGGCCTGCCGGGGGTCACTCTGGGGACGGCATTTGGGCCGCGCATTGGTACAACGCCGTGCATGCCTCAACCGGGTTTGATGGTGCTGAAGGGACCTTGCCGGTGTTGGAAGGTGCCTATGCTGATCTGGCGGATGCGGCGATGCCCCATTACGAGGCGCTCGCCGCACACAAGATCACTTGAGCCGACGCTCGCGTGCGGCCAGCAGTTTCAGACGCAGGGCGTTCAGTTGAATGAAGCCTGCAGCATCCTTCTGATCGTATGCACCCGCATCATCTTCGAAGGTCACGTGCGCCTCAGAGTACAGCGAATGATCTGACCACCGGCCAACCGTGCGCGCCAGACCTTTGTAAAGTTTCAGGCGGACAGTGCCGGTCACATGTTCCTGGCTCTTATCGATCAGGGCTTGCAGCATTTCGCGCTCGGGCGAGAACCAGAAGCCGTTGTAGATCAACTCGGCATAGCGCGGCATCAGCTCGTCCTTGAGGTGCGCAGCACCTCGATCGAGTGTGATCTGTTCGATCCCACGATGCGCTTCCAGCAGGATTGTGCCACCGGGTGTTTCGTAAATCCCGCGCGACTTCATGCCCACGAACCGTCCTTCGACCAGGTCCAGACGACCGATGCCGTGCTTGCCACCCAGCTCGTTCAGTTTGGTCAGAACAGTCGCCGGAGACATCATTTCCCCGTTGATAGAGACTGCATCGCCCTTTTCGAACCCAACCTCGATGTACTCGGGCGTGTCAGGCGCATCCTCGGGGTTCACGGTGCGCTGATAGACGTAGTCGGGCGCATTCTCTGCCGGATCCTCCAGAACTTTACCCTCTGACGAGGTGTGCAGCAGGTTGGCGTCCACGCTAAACGGGGCTTCGCCACGTTTGTCCTTGGCGATGGGGATCTGGTTTTTTTCGGCGAAGTCGATCAGTTTGGTCCGGCTCGACAGATCCCATTCACGCCACGGAGCAATGACCTTGATATCAGGATTCAGAGCGTAGGCAGCCAATTCGAACCGAACTTGGTCATTGCCCTTACCGGTCGCACCGTGCGCAACGGCATCGGCACCTTCGGCAGCGGCAATTTCAACAAGACGTTTGGAAATCAAGGGCCGCGCGATGGATGTGCCCAACAGGTAAAGCCCTTCGTACAGCGCGTTTGCGCGGAACATTGGAAAAACGAAATCGCGCACGAATTCTTCTCGCACATCTTCGATGTAGATTGCAGACGCACCCATCATCTCGGCCTTGGCGCGAGCGGGCTCCAATTCCTCGCCCTGACCCAGATCGGCGGTGAAGGTCACAACCTCACAGCCGTATTCGGTCTGCAACCATTTCAGGATGATCGAAGTATCAAGGCCGCCGGAATAGGCCAGCACAACTTTTTTGGGTGCGCTCATCGTCTGTCTTCCCTTGCAAGAGTTGCGTGCCGATAGCTGTTTTGCGGCACAGGGGCAAGATTGACCCGTGCTGTCCACGCCGCTACGTCAGTGAGATTGCCGCAAGTGGATCAAAACATGAGCTTTCAGGATGATGCCCGCGCCGGTGCTGCCGCGATGCGTAAGGTTTTTCCGGCGACGCCCCTGTTGCGGAACGACGTGCTGTCCGGGCGCTTTGGGGCAGATATTTGGCTAAAGCGCGAGGATCTGAGCCCGGTCCGATCTTACAAACTGCGTGGCGCATTCAATGCGATGCGAAAGGTGATGCAGGACGACGCTGTCTTTGTTTGCGCAAGCGCTGGCAACCACGCCCAGGGTGTCGCGTTTATGTGCAAGCATTTCGGAGTGCGTGGAGTCATATTCATGCCCGTTACGACGCCACAGCAGAAAATCATGAAAACCCAGATGTTTGGCGGTGATCATGTCGAAGTGCGTCTGATCGGTGACTATTTCGACGACACGCTTGCATCGGCTCAAGCCTTCTGCGCCCAAGCGGGGGCCCATTTTCTGTCGCCCTTCGATGATCAGGACGTGATTGAAGGGCAAGCATCCGTTGCGGTCGAGATTGAAGATCAGTTGGGGCGCCCCCCGGATCATATCATCTTGCCTGTTGGCGGCGGAGGGTTGTCCGCCGGAACGCGCAATTTTTTTGGGGACCGCGTCGCCTACACCTTTGTTGAACCGTCCGGAGCGCCGTCATTGGCCAAGGCACTTGCCGCTGGCCGTCCGATCGATGTCTCTCCGATCAGCAACTTTGTGGACGGGGCGGCCGTTGCGACCATTGGGGCACGTACTTTCGAACGTCTGAAATCTGCAGACCCTGCCGACGTGATTGATATTCCCGAAGATCGAATCTGCACGACAATTATCGATATGCTAAATGTCGAGGGGATCGTTCTGGAGCCCGCGGGCGCTTTGGCTATCGAAGCGCTGGGCGATGTCGCACACAAGATCGCGGGGAAAACCGTTGTATGCGTGACCTCTGGTGGCAACTTTGATTTTGAACGCTTGCCTGAAGTAAAGGAACGGGCGCAGCGCTATTCCGGGGTTAAGAAGTACTTTATTCTGCGTATGCCGCAGCGTCCGGGCGCGCTGAAAGACTTTCTGAACATACTGGGCCCGGAGGACGACATCGCGCGATTTGAGTATCTCAAGAAATCCGCACGCAACTTCGGTTCCGTTCTCATCGGGATTGAAACGAAACGGCCTGAGAATTTCGACCGCTTTCTGGCCGAACTTGATGCGGGGGGCTTCATCTATACCGACATTACCAACGATGAGACTCTGGCTCAGTTCGTGATTTAGGCGGGTTGACCTTATGAAAGCCCATCAGTGAAAGCAGCTTTAGACGCATCGAAACTGTCCAGAATGGCGGGCACGTCCACTTCGGCCGCTTTCCCCTTTGCCGACATCGCTTCACCCTTGTGACAGAGCGTGGAAAAATCAGTGAAACCGAGATTCAAAGCGCTGCCTTTGAGCGCATGCAGATCATCTTCGAGTCGGGATAGATCCGGCCCATCACGCAAACCATCGATGATGCCAGTCACCTCTTCAATAAAAAGCGGTACAACCTCTTCGAAATCTTCTTCGCCGATTTCGGCACGTAAAGTGCTTACTCGTTCCCAGTCAATCATGGCTGTCTCCAACAATTGCGTCCGCTTTTGAGCATGAGGACCCTTAAGGAATGGTGACCGTTAAAGGTTTAGGCAATCAGCAACGGTGCTTCACGGGGTGTTAAGCGGCTCTGACTATCAAGCGTTCAAGCAGTTGGAATACACAGCAAATGACCGTTGAGTTGATCCAGCAGGAGGTGCCTCCTGCACCCGATGATACCGATGCACCGCAGCGGATTTTGATCGTTGATGACAGTCGTTTGCAACGCAAGATTCTGTCCAGTTCGGTCAAACGTTGGGGATTCGAGGTTCACGAGGCGGGATCCGCTGAAGAAGCGATTGAGATATGCAAGCATACGCTGCCTGATCTGGTGCTGAGCGATTGGATGATGCCGGGCATGAACGGGCTGGAATTCTGTGATGCGTTCCGAAAGGTGAGCCAGGACAGGTACGGCTACTTCATCCTTTTGACGTCGAAGAGTGAGAAGGCCGAGATCGCGATGGGCCTTGAAGCGGGTGCGGATGATTTCGTCACCAAGCCGGTTGACGCGAACGAATTGCGGGCGCGGATCGCGGCGGGTGAGCGTATTCTGCATATGCAGCGCGAGCTGACGGAAAAGAACCGGCTGATCACCGACACATTGGATGAATTGCAACGTGTGTACGATCTCGCTCGACAGCGATTTGCAAGAAGCCAAGAAACTTCAGCAGTCGCTTGTGCGTGAGCGGTACAAATCGTTTGAAACAGGCGACTTGAGCCTGATGTTGCGGTCCAGTGGTCACGTGGGTGGTGATCTGGTGGGCTTCTTTCCGGCGCAGGTGGGGCATCTGGGCCTGTTCTCGATTGATGTGTCTGGCCATGGGATCAGTTCCGCCCTGATGACGGCCCGGCTTGCGGGATACCTGTCTGCAGCTGCGCCCGATCAGAATGTTGCCTTGCGGCGGTGTGATGACGGAACATATGCGTTTTTGCCCCCGGAGGATGTGATTGAAACACTCAACGATCTTGTCCTCGATGAGATGGAGACCGAGCACTATTTTACCCTTCTTTTGGCTGATGTGGACTTGAACACTGGTCATGTTCGTATGGCGCAAGCAGGTCATCCGCATCCTGCGGTACAACGACGGGACGGGTCCATTGAACAGGATGGACCTGGTGGTTTTCCGGTTGGGCTGATGTCGGGAATTTCATTCACGCAATTCGAAGCCCAATTGCATCCCGGTGATCGCATCCTGCTTTTGTCCGACGGCGTTACCGAATGCCCCAGGGACGATGGTGACATGCTGCAAGAGTCAGGATTGGAGGATATGATGCGGGATTTGTCAGACGTCACAGGACCCGCATTTTTCGAAGCATTGCTTTGGCGTCTCACTGAGTTTGCCGGCGAAGCCACATTCCCGGACGATGTATCTGGCATATTGTTCGAGTATCGTGGCCCGGATCAGCCGAAGTAGCGTCTCAGGAACATCCGGTCCCCGTCATTATAGACGGCCTCCATCGCAATTTCTGGAGCCATCCACGCGACAGTATGATCCGGCTCAATAGGATTGCCTAGGCGCATGACGGGTCGCGCAACGAAAACGTGGCAGATCTTTTCGGCCCACAGGTCGTATTCGGGCATGAAGGTGAACCGCCGAAAGGCTCCCAACCTGAGAGGTGACGCAATGCGCCACCCGGTTTCTTCATACACCTCTCGATGAAGGGCCTGTATGGCGCTTTCGCCCGGATCGATGCCACCGCCCGGCAATTGAAACTCCCGCTCGGGCGTACTCTGCAAAGTCAACAAAAGCGATGCACCGCGTGGCAGGATGGCATAGGCGCCGGGTCTGGTGGTGTACCTGCGTTTCGGGTCGGGCTGCTGGCCAAATCGTCGGATCATGCGCCCCCCTTTCAGTTTTTGCTCGCTGCCTTATATAGTCGCGATATGCCAATGACTGGCGCCAAAGGAAACCCCAATGACACTCGGTTCGCAACTCGCGTGGGACGATACCGTCCTGCCATTCCAACTTGATGCTTCCGACATTCGCGGACGCGTTGCGCGTCTGGACGGAGTGTTGGATGGCATCCTGAAACAACATGATTACCCCGCACAGGTCGAAGCGCTGGTCGCAGAGATGGCTTTGCTGACGGCATTGATTGGCCAGACGATCAAGCTGCGCTGGAAGCTGTCGTTGCAGGTCCAGTCCAAGGGGCCGGTTCGCATGATCGCGACCGACTACTATGGGCCCGAGAAGGAAGGCGACATTGCCCGTATCCGCGCATATGCCAGCTTTGACCGGGACCGGTTGACGGATAGCAGCCCCTTTGACCAGGTGGGTGACGGCTACTTTGCCATCATGATCGACCAAGGCACCGGGATGACGCCCTATCAGGGAATTACACCGTTGGACGGCGGATCACTTGCGGCTTGTGCCGAAACGTACTTTGCCCAATCGGAACAGTTGCCAACCCGCTTCCAGTTGAGCTTTGGCAAGTCAACGGAACCGGGTGCGCCTGAGCGCTGGCGCGCGGGCGGCGTCATGCTGCAGCACATGCCCAAGGCGTCGCCCTTTGCCGCAACGTCCGAAGGAAATGGTGATGTACTGCGGTCTGATGATCTGCTGGAGGGCGACGAGTCCGAGAATTGGAACCGTGTAAACATCTTGTTGGATACGGTCGAAGAGATGGAGTTGATTGGCCCGCAACTGGCGCCAAACGATCTGCTTTTGCGCCTATTCCACGAGGAAACCCCACGTGTCTTTGATGCGCAGCCTGTCCGGTTTGGATGCACCTGTTCCGAGGATCGCGTGCGCCAAAGCCTGTCCATCTACTCGGCACGGGATATAGAGAAGATGACCACCGAAGACGGTCGCGTCACTGCAGACTGCCAATTCTGCGGCGCGCACTACGATCTCGACCCGGCCACAGTGGGATTCGAAGCGGAAACCCAGGACGGTGCCTGATCTTCTTGACCAAACACGTGCGGCGCTTGAGCAATCAGGCGCCGCATCGTCGGATTTTGATCTGAACAGCGGAGTCGATCTGCCGGCTGGTCGAAAACTACGCCCGGCTGCCGTGTTGGCCCCGATCATCGAGGGACGGAACGGGTATGAATTGATCCTCACCAAACGGTCTTCGGCACTCAAGCATCATCCGGGGCAGATCGCGTTTCCCGGTGGCAAGCGTGACGAGAGCGACCGGGACCTGATTGAAACTGCACTCCGCGAAGCGCGCGAAGAGATCGGGTTGCTGGATCGCAATGTCGATGTGCTCGGCACCTTTGCCCCTCACGAGACTGTAACGTCGTTCAATGTGACCCCAGTGATTGCTCTTGTGAAAAACGAGTTCGAGGCGACACCGGAAGCTGGTGAGGTGTCAGAAGTATTTCGCGTTCCGCTCGCCCATGTGCTGACGGTCAACAACTACGTTGTCGAAGCCCGTCGTTGGCGTGGTCAAAAGCGGATGTATTACACCGTCCCCTACGGACCCTATTACATCTGGGGCGCAACCGCGCGTATATTGCGGGCATGGACGGACCTTCTGCCACACACTTAGACCCGGAATCGGATTTCCTGAGCAATCCGGCTGCACAAGCGCTTTGTGTTGCTATGGAGAATGGCGGTCACCGCGCCTATTTCGTGGGCGGCTGCGTGCGCAATGCGGTGATGGGCGTTCCGATCTCGGACATTGATATTGCAACGGATGCATTGCCGGATCAGGTTATGGAGCTGTCCAAAAGAGCCGGCTTTCGCGCCGTCCCTACGGGCATCGACCACGGCACAATAACGGTGGTTGTTGAGGATCAACCATTCGAAGTGACAACATTTCGCCGGGACGTTGAGACGGACGGACGGCGTGCTGTCATCGCGTTCTCGACTGACCTGGCCGAAGATGCGCGCAGACGCGATTTTACTATGAACGCGTTGTACGCGGACCGGCATGGTCAGCTTGCCGATCCAGTGCATGGTTTGCAGGATGCGCGTGCTGGTCGGGTCCGGTTTATCGAAGACGCCGGGCAACGCATTCGCGAGGACTACCTGCGCACCCTTCGCTTCTTCCGGTTCAGCGCACAATATGCCCCAGCAGATGCAGCTTGGGATGCGGACGCGCTTGCCGGGATCGCCGAAAATCTGGACGGTCTGGAAAGCCTGTCGGCCGAACGGGTTGGGGCCGAGATGCTGAAACTGCTAGGCGCTCCTGACCCAGCCCCGGCTTTGTCCATCATGCAACACACAGGTGTTTTGGGGAAGATTCTGCCTGGTTCTGACCCCACTTATGTGGGGCCGCTGGTTCATTTGGAGCAGATGGTTGATGCTCCGATTGATCCCATTGCGCGCCTCGCGGCGCTGGGCGGTCAGGATGTTCAGGACCGCCTGCGGTTGTCGCGCCGCGATCAGCGTCACCTCGATTCGATCCGCACCCTATCCACGGCAGTGGGCGGTCCCAAAGTCCTCGGGCAGATGGGTGGTGTGGACGCCGGCCGGGGCGCGTTTCTGCTTCGGTCCGCCTATGGAAATGTGCCAATCACGACTGCGCAAATTGATGATGTTGCAACCGGGGCGGGTGCTGTTTTTCCGATTAAAGCCAGTGATTTACCGCACCTTAGCGGCCCAGCGTTGGGCGCTGAACTCCAGGCGCTGAAGCAGATATGGCTCGACTCGGACCTGTTAAAAACAAAACATGACTTGTTGCACCCGTGACAATTCAAAGTCCCGACGCTATGTCATGTGGGAACCTGATGGAGCGCAAGATGGTACTAGGAATCTGGAACGACGCCTGATCGTCGCTGACTGTCCTTTGTGACGCACCGGGCCATTGCCCGTGTCACATGCCTATTGCACTAAAATTCCACGGAATACGTCATGTTTAAGTTCTTTGAATCGCTCGTCGATCCTTATCTTCCCTACGCTGAAAACGACACGCCGCCGACCAAGCTGTGGCCGTTTCTGCGCGAGTACCTAAGGCCGTTCCGGGCGGTGATTGCCGTCACCTTTGCCTTCAGCACGGTGGTGGCATTCGGGGAAATTCTGCTGATCTGGTATGTGGCCCGCATCGTGGACCTGCTCGCACAGGGTACGCCCGAGATGATCATTCCGGAGTATGGCCTTGAGTTCACATTTGTTGCGCTCTGGGTTCTGGTGCTGCGCACCGTCATGGGATTTGTCGATGTAGCGCTGTTGCATAACACTCTCTTGCCCAACCTTGGTACGCTTATCCGCTGGCGATCGCACAGGCACGTGCTGCGCCAGTCGGTTGGCTGGTTCGAGGACGATTTTGCCGGGCGTATCGCCAACCGTATCATGCAAACGCCACCTGCCACGGGCGAGGCGATGTTCCAGGTGCTTGATGCCGGGTCATTCTTTGCGGTGTCGGTCATTGGTGCGGTCATCCTTCTGATGAGCTTTGATCTGTGGCTGGCGCTGCCGTTGATCTTTTGGATTATGGGTTATCTGCTTTTGCTACGCTGGGTCATCCGCCGTGCGGGTCCTGCGGCCAAGGCCAGCTCGGATGCGCGTAGTGCAATCACTGGCCGGGTTGTCGATAGCTACTCTAACATCCATTCGGTCAAGATGTTTGCGCACCATGATCGCGAAGTCGACTATGCCAAAGAGGCAATCGAGAACGCGCGTCAAACGTTCATGAAAGAAATGCGCATCGTCGTTAAGATGGATGTGTGCCTGACGGTCTTGAACGCCATGATGATCGTGTCGATGGGCGCGCTTGCGATCTGGCTGTGGATCGGTGGTTTCACGACCGAAGGCATGGTGGCCGCCGCCCTGACGATCGCATTGCGGCTGAACAACATGACCTATTGGATCATGTGGGCCATGACGTCTCTGGTTCAGAACCTCGGCATTATTTCCGAGGGGATGGAGACGATTGCCCAGCCCGTCACCCTTGTGGACGCGCCGGATGCCAAACCACTGGAATTGACCCGCGGTGAGATCACCTTGCGCCGGCTGACGCATCACTACGGGCGCGGCAGCGGCGGGTTGCAGGAGGTCTCGACCGTCATTCAACCAGGTGAAAAGGTCGGGCTCGTGGGGCGGTCAGGCGCTGGAAAATCGACTTTGGTGAAGTTGCTCTTGCGCTTCTACGATGCCGAAGATGGGCAAATCATCATCGATGGTCAGGACATCGCACAGGTGACCCAAGACAGTCTGCGCTTGAACATTGGGATGGTGCAGCAGGACAGTTCGCTTCTGCACAGGTCCGTGCGTGACAATATCCTTTATGGTCGACCTGACGCGACCGAGGAGGAGATGCGGGCCGCCGCCCGTCAGGCCCAGGCGCATGATTTTATCCTCGACCTCGCTGACCCCGAGGGACGCACGGGATATGACGCGCAAGTTGGCGAGCGGGGCGTGAAGCTGTCGGGCGGTCAGCGCCAGCGCATCACCTTGGCCCGTATCATTCTCAAGAACGCGCCGATCCTTGTGCTGGACGAGGCGACAAGTGCGCTTGATAGCGAGGTTGAGGCGGCGATTCAGGACACGCTTTATCAGATGATGGAGGGCAAGACAGTGATTGCCATTGCGCATCGCCTGTCCACCATCGCTGAAATGGATCGCATCCTTGTTCTTGATGACGGGAAAATCGTTGAAGACGGATCACATGACGCGCTTTTGGCCAGGGGCGGGCTATATGCTGACCTCTGGGCGCGCCAATCCGGCGGGTTTCTCGCGACCGAGGCGGCAGAGTGAAGATTTCAAACTGGATAGAGTCGTTTCGACGGGCGGAAGGTCCGCCACCGCAAACACTGTGGCCTTTTCTGCGCTGGTGCGTGTCCGGGGCGTGGCCAGCCCTTTGGTTGGCCGCCTTGTGTTCGGCTGCGGCTGGCGCGCTTGAGGCTGGCACAGCGTTGATCCTTGGTATGGTGATCGACGCGACAGTAGACTTGGGAACTGACGGGTTCTTTTCAGTCTCTAATATAGGTCTTGTGGCGGGTGCGTTGGCCTTTTTCTTGATCGCGCGACCAATCCTGTTCGGGCTGAGCGCGGCTACAAACGCAATCATCGTGCAGCCAAATGTGAATCCTCTGGTTCTTTCGCGCCTGCACCGCTGGACATTGGGCCAGTCCGTCACGTTCTTTGATGACGATTTTGCCGGCCGCATCGCGCAAAAGCAGATGCAGGCCGCGCGCGCCGTAACCGATATCGTATCGGAGTTCATCAACGTGGTGGCATTTGCGCTCGCGTCATTGGCCGGTTCGATCCTGTTGCTTCTGGCAATCGATTGGCGTGTGGCCGTTGGGTTTGCTATCTGGCTGGTCGCTTACTTTTCCCTGATCCGGTGGTACCTGCCGCGTGTGCGCAAGCGATCCGCCGCAAGGGCGGCGGCGCGTGCCATGGTGTCGGGGCAGGTCGTGGATACGATTACCAACATCAAGACCGTCAAGCTGTTCGCCCACGATGATCACGAAGATCAGGCAGCCTTGGACGCCATGGGTCGGTTCCGCAAAACCTCAGTGGATTTTGGCATCCTGTCCGCATGGTTCCGCTTTGCCCTTATGGCACTGGCGGGTCTGTTGCCTGTGTTCCTGCTGGGCGGCACGATCCTGATGTGGCGACAAGGGATCGCGACCCCTGGTGACATTGTTGCGTCAGGCGCTATTGCGATCCGCATTGCGCAGATGACCGGATGGGTCAGCTTCACCCTTATGGCGATCTATTCCAATGTGGGTGAGGTAGAAGATGGGATGCGTACCCTGACCCCTCGCACCCGCGTGCAAGACGCGGCAGACGCTTTGCCACTTGTGGGCGTGAAGGGAGAGATCCGCTTTGATCATCTCGGTTTTTCCTATGGGCGGGAAACGGGCGGGATCACCGATATCAACATGCACATTGCCGCTGGCGAAAAGGTCGGAATTGTGGGCGCGTCGGGCGCTGGTAAATCCACACTCGTTTCGCTTCTTTTGCGTCTCTATGAAGGGGAAAAGGGCCAGGTTCTGATTGATGAGAATGACATCAGCCGCGTGACCCAAGACAGCCTGCGCCACAACATTGGCATGGTCACCCAAGAAACGGCGATGTTTAATCGATCCGCGCGTGAAAACATCCTTTATGGTCGCCCTGACGCATCCGAAGATGACATGATCGCTGCCGCAAAGAAGGCAGAAGCGCATGACTTCATCCTTGATTTGCAGGATCACAAGGGGCGCACGGGATATGATGCTCATCTGGGTGAGCGCGGCGTGAAGCTCTCGGGCGGTCAACGCCAGCGCATCGCCTTGGCCCGCGCCATCCTCAAAGATGCTCCGATCTTGGTGCTGGACGAAGCCACAAGTGCACTTGATAGCGAGGTTGAGGCGTCTATCCAGTCAGCCCTGTCCCGCGTGATGGAGGGTAAGACCGTGCTCGCTATTGCTCATCGTCTATCAACCTTGACCGAGATGGACCGGATCATCGTCATGGATGAGGGTCGCATCGTCGAAGAAGGGCCGCATGATACTTTGCTGGCCAAGGGCGGGCTATATGCGCGCTATTGGCGGCGTCAGTCCGGCGGCTTTATCAGCACGCGTGCTGCTGAATAGGGCTTTTGCAAACGGACAGGTCCGGTTAGGCCACGGCACATGACAACTGTGACGATTGAACGACTTGGTCAGCAGGGCGATGGTATCGCGCCTGGACCGATCTTTGTGCCGCTCGCTCTGCCGGGTGAAGTGGTGAGCGGGATATTGGATGGAACACATCTGACAGAGCCTCGGATTGACACGCCGTCGGCTGATCGCGTGTCACCGCCCTGCCTCCATTTCCGATCCTGTGGTGGCTGTCAGATGCAGCACGCAAGCGATCAGCTCGTGGCTGATTGGAAGCGCGATATCGTGGTCATGGCGTTAAAAAGCGTTGGATTAGAGGCTGATATTCGACCGACAGTAACCTCGTCTGACCGGTCGCGACGTCGTGCAGTTTTCGCGGCACGTCGCACAAAGAAGGGGGCTATGGCCGGGTTCCATGCCCGCAAATCAGATGCCATCATTCCCGTGCCCGATTGCATCCTTGTGACACCAGCACTCCTGGCTGGATTGAAACTGTCCGAAGACCTTGCCCTGGTCGGGACCAGCCGTAAGGCAGAGCTTGCTGTCACCGTGACAGACAGTCTGGAAGGTTTGGACGTGGCCGTCACCGGCGGCAAGCCGCTGGACGGCCCGCTGCGGATCACATTGGCAGCACTCTGCGAACAGTATCGCCTGGCCCGGCTGACTTGGGACGACGAGTTGATAGGTATGCGCGTTCCTCCAGCGCAAAGGATGGGCAAGGCGCAGGTTGTTCCGCCGCCCGGTTCATTCCTCCAGGCCACAGAACACGGGCAAATGAAACTGACGGATCTGGTCAAAGAGATTGTCGGACCAACCAAATCGGTGGCGGACCTTTTTGCGGGTTGCGGTACCTTTGCGCTGCCCCTCGCGGAAAGCGCCGAGGTGCATGCGGTCGAAGGATCGTCTGAAATGATGCATGCCCTCGATGTGGGTTGGCGGCAGGCACAAGGACTTAAGCGGGTCACAACTGAAACCCGCGACCTCTTTCGTCGCCCCCTATTGCCTGATGAGCTTTCCCGCTTCGATGCTGTCGTGATCGACCCGCCACGCGCTGGGGCTGCTGCGCAGATTGCTGAACTTGCCGTGGCGCAGGTGCCTGTCATTGCCCATGTGTCGTGCAACCCACAGACCTTTGCACGTGATGCCGAAACTTTGTGCAACGCAGGATATGTGCTGGATTGGGTGCAGCCGGTGGACCAGTTCCGCTGGTCGGCCCATGTCGAACTTGTCGGTGCCTTCCGTTTGGCCCATATCGCCGCGTGAAGGAGACCACATATGGACCGCATCGCCCTTGCCCGCTGGCTGGAAAGCCCGCGTGTTACCAACACAATTATCGCGATCATCATCCTGAACGCCATAACGCTAGGGCTTGAGACGTCAGAGGCAGCGATGTCAGTTGCGGGTGGATTGATCGTCGCCATCGACAAGGCGTGCCTAAGCATCTTCACGGCTGAAATCATCGTGAAACTGATCGCTTATCGCGGTCGGTTTTTTCGCAATGGCTGGAATCTGTTCGACTTCGTGATTGTCGGGATCGCGCTGGTGCCAAACGCGGGGGGGCTGTCGGTCTTGCGCGCCCTGCGGATCTTGCGGGTTCTGCGCGTCATTTCGGTCGCGCCCAGCCTGCGCCGCGTGGTCGAAGGATTTGTGACTGCCCTGCCCGGTATGGGCAGTGTGTTTTTGTTGATGGCGTTGATCTTTTACATTGGCGCAGTGATGGCAACAAAGCTGTTTGCAAGCAGCTTTCCCGATTGGTTCGGTGATCTTGGCCTGAGTGCCTACTCTCTTTTCCAGATCATGACCCTTGAATCGTGGTCAATGGGCATCGTCCGCCCAGTGATGGAAGTGTATCCTTATGCGTGGATTTTCTTTGTTCCTTTCATCATGGTCACGACCTTTGCCGTGGTGAACCTCTTGGTCGGCCTGATCGTCAATTCGATGCAGGATGCGCATGCGGAGGAAAGCAATGCGGCGACGGACAGTTACCGAGACGAAGTACTGAAGCGCTTGGATGCGATTGAAGAGCAGTTGAAGGACAAGTGATCACAGTCTGGTGATCCGTGCGGGCAAAATCTGGCTAGGCGTGCCGACATAAACCGTGGTATTTTTGGCTCAAATACAAAAACGACGCATTGGGACAGGATTTTCATGAAGCGCAGACATCTGATGATGGGCGGGGCCGCAGCTATGACGTTGGGCGCCTGTTCTTCTCGAAGCAAATTCAAAAGCTATAACGGGCCTGACATCACTTACATCGTGGTGAACAAGGAAGCGCGGCGCATGTATCTTTTGAATGATGACAAGGTGCTCAAGGATTATGTGATCGACCTTGGATTTGCACCGATCGGCGACAAGTTCTTTGAAGGCGACGGTCGCACACCCGAGGGTACTTACCTTATTGATCGTCGCAATCCGAACAGCCAGTTTCATTTGTCGCTGGGTATTTCATACCCAAACGCACGGGACCGGGCGGAGGCGGCGGCATTGGGCAAGCCGCCCGGCGGAGATATCTTTATTCATGGCGAGTCCAGCCCACTCAAGCGGCGGCGTAGTGACTGGACATGGGGCTGCATCGCCGTTCCAAACCGCGAGATGGAAGATGTTTACTCCATGGTCCGCAACGGCACGCCGATCCAGATCAACCCGTAGTCAGCTCGCAGGCGTGGTGATAATCACCGCGTCCTCTTCAGTAGAATCTGTTGCTGTCTCTTCGGGATTGGGTGTGGGATCAGGCACAAGGCGGGATGCTGACGGGTTGGCTGTAGGAATCAGAGGTGTGTTGGAAGGGTTGGCCATCACCATGGTCCACCAAATCTTGCCGTTTCTCTCCTGGAACCAGGCGAGATCCCATGTCTTGTGCTTGCGGGGAAAGGATCGTCCGGCGCGTGTCCGGCTGTTCCATCCATGCGGCCAGGGTCTCAAGCTCGGTCTCGTATGTTTCCGAGATGTTTTCGCCGATAAGGCTTCCGGTGTAGCCCACGCGCTGCAGGCGATCGATCGGTGATGAACCATCAGAGCCAAAGTGCCACGGGCGATTCTGCAAAGACATATCCCGTGAGTGCGTCGCGGCTGCAGCGTTCAATTGAGGATCAAGCTCAACCGGTGCAGCACCCTGTGCGCTGCGCAATGCATTAACTGAATCCAGCATACGGAACTGGAGCTTGGCCGTATCACCGTTGCGGATACGATAGAGTTGGGGCAGCGCACGTCCATCGTCGCCAAGCGTGGGCGCTTCGGGTGTTGTACAGGCCGCAAGTGTAATAAGAGCGACCAGAAGGACCGAGAAAATTCGCATTGTTCCTGCACATCATCTTTGTTGTTTATAACTCGATAGCGGCTTGAACGTTGCATTACAAACCCACATCGGCGTGATGCTGCGTGATGACATCTGTTTGATTTGCGACTGCGGCTTTCAGGCAATATTCTTCCGCCGATTGGCAGGATTACACCAACGGAGAGACATTCAATGTCCAAGAAATCGTATAATACACCAAGTCGGCGTGCTTTTTTGGCCGGCTCCGCTGCGTTGATTGGCGCGCCTGCGCTGGCACAGAACATTCCCGCCGGCCAGGCATCACGTGACCCGACATTGTCCGCTCGACGCAATATATCCAGCTTCCGTTCGCTGGACTGGCAGCCTTATTTCGACAACCTGCGCAACGGGGCGATCCTGGTCGATATCGACAGTCGTGCGGTGCATTACTGGAACGCAGAGCAGACAGTCTACAAGCTCTACCCTTCCAGCGTGCCGCTGACTGATGATTTGACCCGTCGCGGTCGTACCCGTGTGATCCTCAAGGATCCAAAGCCGGATTGGCGCCCAACACCGTCCATGAAAAAGCGGAACCCCGAGTGGCCCGACTATATCGGTCCCGGTCCTGAGAACCCGCTTGGTACGCGGTCACTGCACCTGAGTTGGACCTATTACCGGATCCACGGCACCCACGATACACGCAAGATTGGTCGCAAATCTTCGAACGGATGTATCGGTTTGTACAACGAACACATCGAAGAGCTGTACGAAATGGCGAACGTCGGAACTCAAGTGTTGCTAATTTGACGACATTAAGGCGGATCGGCGGCTAAGTCCCTGAAACATGGTTTTCAATCGCCCGGTATTGCTGTTTACAGAGACTCACGAGGTAAGTCTTGGGTGCGTTCCAACGATAATTGTTGGTGCGCGTAACTGGAGGTTAATATGAAAAAACTCGTTCTCGCTGCTGCTCTGACTGCTGCTGCTTCGACCGCATTCGCCGGCGCACCTGCCGAGCCTGTCATCGAAGCACCCGTAATCGTTGAAGAGACGCAAAGCTCCTCAGGTGGCATCATTCTGCCCCTGATTCTGCTTGCCGTTGTTATCGCTGCAGTTGCAGACTAATTATCGGTAAAACGAATTAAGAAGGCGGCTTGTAATGAGCCGCCTTTTTATTTTTGCCTGTGTCGACTCAGTCCAGCCAGCCGCGCAGGTTTTCGCGTATGATTGTGCCTAACGCGTCAATATGCGCATCGTCATCATTTAGGCACGGAACATAAATGAATGACTCGCCACCCGCCTCTTCAAAGCTTTCCTTGATCTCTTCGTTGATCTCTTCAAGGGTCTCGATGCAATCAGCTGAGAATGCAGGGGCACATACGGCGATGTTCTTTTTTCCAGCTTCGGCGAGCCGCGCCACTTCTTCGACAGTATAGGGTTTTAGCCACTCTTCCGGCCCGAACTTTGACTGAAAGGTTGTTGTGATTTCGGTATCACCCCAGCCAAGCCGCTCTTTCAACAGGCGAGTCGTTTTCTGGCACTGACAATGATAGGGATCGCCCTCCATCAGGTAGCGCAGTGGCACGCCGTGATAGCTGCACACCAGAATGTCCGGGCGCGTATCCAGATTGCCGTAGGCGCGCTCAATGGATTGGGCCAGTGCTTCAATATATTTTGGGTGCTCAAAGTAGGGTTCAACTGTTCGCGTGGTCGGCTGCCACTTTTCCTCCATCAATGCGCGAAAGAACTGGTCGTTTGCGGTTGCCGAAGTTGCCCCTGCGTAGTGTGGGTAAAGCGGGAAGAACAGGATCTTCTGGCAACCTGCCTCGACCATCTCGCGCACTTTGGATTTGGTCGACGGATTGCCGTAACGCATGCAGAAATCAACCATGACCTGATCGCCATACTTTGCGTGCATGGCATTCTTAATCTTGGCTGTCTGATCCTTGGTGATGGTCATCAAGGGGCTTTCGCTCGCCTCTTCGTTCCAGATGGACTTATACGCAGCGCCTGACGAAAACGGACGTTTGGTTAGGATGATCAGTTGCAGAAGCGGCTGCCAGATCCACGGGCTGTAGTCGATGACGCGTTTGTCCGACAGGAACTCACCCAGATAGCGGCGCATTGACCAGTAGTCGTAATTGTCAGGTGTTCCTAGGTTGGCAAGCAGGATGCCCACCCGCGCCGGCGGAATGGCCGGGTGATCGTCCGCCGCATGGGTTGGGCGGGTCGCAGTTTTGCTGGTATCAAGCATCTGGGTCATATCCTGGTCTGCAATGGGCCTGAGATAAACGGTTTTACTTACAGGTCAATCTGGCAGCGACGTTTCGTCCGTGCGAAGTGCATCCGCCAAACGCGCCTGTGCTGATCCGGGACGTAGTGCTTTTTGTTGACTGTCATCAGGTGCCCATCCGGTAAGAACAATCAGCTCGAAGCTTGCTATAACTCCGTCGTTATCCCCGGGAAACGTCGTTGCATAGATGTCCGCAGCACGTTTCAGAATGCTGGATCGGGGCGGAATGCGTGACCGCGCGCTCAGGGCGTTGTTCTCGCCCATGGCGCGCAAGTCACGCATCAGATGCCACATGGATTGATATTGGACGCGCAGTGGAACTGTGTCTGCCACGGGCAAGGCCAAACCGGCCCGTTGCAAGAGCGCGCCAAGGTCGCGCACCTCTGCCATTGGCGCTACGCGTGGGGACAGGCCCCCGGTTTCGGCAATCTCGGCCTCGGCAAGACAAGCTCGCAATTCGTGCAAGGTTTGCCCACCCAAAGCCACGGCCAGCAATAACCCATCGGGCCGCAACGCGCGGCGGCATTGAATCAACTGACCCACGGGATCATTTGCCCAGTGCAAGCCAAGGCTATGGATCAACAAATCGTGTTCATCATGTGAAAAGGGGAGCGTCTCGACCTCTTCTACAACCCGTGCTGCGCCCAGGCGTCCTTGCCACACCTCTGGAAACGCGGCCACGATTCCGGCTGATGAAAAGGATTTGTTAACCATCGCCACACGATCCTCGACCTCATCCCGCGCAGCCTCTTGCAGGAACAGGGCAGAGGCGTCGGCGCGGGCACGGTTGCGGGTCAAAGCCTGCAAGTCGGTCAATGGAGCGGGCTGCGTCATGGCGGCATAGGTAGGACAGGCATGAGGCTTTTACAAACAGCACTCACTGCGATCTATCCCCCGCGTTGCCTGGGGTGCGGAGACATGGTGGACAGTGACTTTGGTCTATGTGGTGTCTGCTGGAGTAAGACCGCCTTTGTGGGTGGCACGGTATGTGACAGTTGCAGTACGCCTTTGCCCGGCTCCGCACAGGACGAGGTGGTGCATTGTGACGCCTGCTTGCGCGCTCCAAAGCCTTGGAAACATGGGCGTGCGGCGCTGATTTACACCGGCATGGGGCGCAAGCTGATTCTACAACTTAAGCATGGGGATCGACAGGAAATCGCCAAGCCCGCAGCGGGATGGATGCAGCAAGCAGTGGCCGGCATGGCGGCTGACAATGCGCTTATTGCGCCGGTGCCCCTTCATTGGATGCGGTTGGTGAAGCGCCGCTATAACCAGTCGGCTCTGATTGCGACACACCTGTCTGCGATGACCGGACATGAGGTTTGTGCCGATCTTCTCGAGCGCCCCCGTCGCACGCCATCCCTAGATGGCAAGACCAAGGCCCAGCGTGCCGATATCCTTGATGGCGCGATCAGGGTCACGCCGCGCCGTCGTCACCGTATCGTCAACAGGCCTGTCATACTTGTCGATGACGTCATGACAACGGGTGCAACTCTGGCCGCCTGTGCCGAAGCCTGCCGTGCGGCAGGTGCAACAGAGGTGTGCGTGGCTGTACTGGCGCGGGTTGCGAAAGATGCCTAAGTACGCCCCAACTTGATATTTGCGCCAAAAGGACCTGCGCCATGAAAGCTGTCGAAATCTATACGTCGCCCTTGTGTGGCTTTTGCCACGCGGCCAAACGTCTGCTGAACGAAAAAGGTGTGACCTTCTCCGAAGTGAACGTGCTTGCCCAGCCGAAGCGCAAGGCTGAGATGATTCAACGCGCCAAAGGTGGCCGGACCGTGCCGCAGATCTTTATCGGCGACACCCATGTGGGCGGCTGCGACGACCTCTATGCGCTCGAGCGTGAAGGCAAGCTTGATCCGCTGCTTGCTGCATAAATGAGAACGGCTCTGCTGCAGCTGAATGTATCTGACGATCCGGAGGCGAACCTGCCCCGGACAGTACAGATGGTGCAGCAGGCCGTCGATATGGGTGCCGAGTTCATCCTGACCCCCGAGGTCACGAACTGCGTCAGCACGAGCCGCACACATCAGCATGATGTGCTGCACCATCAGGATGATGACCCGACCCTTGCTGCGCTACGTGATCTGGCCAAGCAAAACGATGTACATATTCTGATCGGTTCGCTTGGGCTTAAGAGTGATACAGAAGACAAACGGTTGTTAAACCGTTCCTTCTTGATTTGTCCCCGCGGGGACATCGTCGCGCAGTACGACAAAATTCATATGTTTGACGTCGCGATCAACAATACAGAGACGTTCCAAGAGTCGGCAGGATACCAACCTGGCAACCGTGCTGTATTGGCCAAAGCAGACTGTGGCGCCGTTGGGATGGCCATTTGCTATGATATGCGCTTTCCCAGATTGGCTGACGCTCTGGTTACAGCGGGGGCACAAATTCTGACCTTTCCGGCTGCCTTTTCGCCCGTCACCGGTGCGGCCCATTGGCACAGTTTGCTGCAAGCGCGCGCGATCGAAGGCGGGGCTTGGGTCTTGGCCCCCGCCCAGACAGGCACGCATTCCAGTGCTTTGCACAAGACCCGGGACACCTACGGACACAGTCTGGTTGTCGATCCTTGGGGCGAGGTCGTACTTGACGCAGGCACGGCGCCCGGCATTTATGTCTTTGATCTAGACTTGGAAAAGGTGGCCGAGGCCCGCCGTCGTATCCCCTCGCGGGACAACGCGCGCGCTTTTGAAGGCCCCTGATGGCGCATGAGCACGGAAAAAAACGCACTTGCCATTTCGCTGTTCAGCGAAGTGTTGGCGGCGGACCAGATGGTTCGCAACCGCCTGAGCCGCGTGTTGCCCAAGGGTATGGAGATCTCCCATTTTTCTGTTCTGAACCACCTTGCTTGGCACGAAGGTGAGCGTAGCCCGGCGCAACTGGCCGAAACATTTAATGTGACCCGCGGGGCCATGACCAACACGCTCAGCCGATTGGAATGGTCCGGTTACATCCATATCCGCCCCGACTGGGACGATGCCCGCCGCAAGATGATCGCCATCAGCCCTGCCGGTCGGCGCGCCCGTGATCAAGCGTTGAGCGCGATCGCCCCCATGGTGGGCGATGTGATCGACAAGCTGGGCGAGGCCAGCGTGCGTGCCACGTTGCCGATCCTGCGCCAACTGCGCGAGCAGATGTCCAATAAACCTAAGCCGGATTGATGCTGGCCGTGACGTAGTTCACGCTCAGATCTGTGTCCGACAGTTTCCAACCCCATGTCAGCGGATTGAAGATGAACCCTTTGCGATCCACCGGGTCGAGGCCAGCGTTCCGCATCAAATCAAAGAGTTCGTCCGGGGTGATGAACTTGTTCCATTCATGTGTGCCCTTCGGCAGCCATCGCATCACATGTTCAGCCCCGATAATGGCCATGAGATAGGATTTGGGATTCCGGTTGATTGTCGAACAGATATGCAACCCACCTGGCTTCAGAAGTTGGCGACAGGCGGTCAGGTAGCCAAGGGGGTCGGCCACATGTTCTACGACCTCCATGTTCAAAACGACGTCGAACTGCTCACCGGCGGCTGCCATATCCTCGGCCGTGGTGTGGCGATAGTCGATGGTCAGGCCAGACTGTTCGGCATGAACCTGTGCCACGGGGATGTTGCGCTCTGCCGCATCCGCGCCCACGACCTCTGCCCCCAAACGTGCCATGGGTTCGGACAACAGCCCGCCACCACATCCAATGTCCAGAATGCGCAGCCCTTCGAATGCCTTTGGTCCGGTCAGATCCCGATCAAACTCCGCAGCAATTTGTGTCGTGATGTAATCCAACCGGCACGGGTTCAGCATATGCAGCGGCTTGAATTTCCCGTTCGGGTCCCACCAATCCGCTGCCATCGCCTCGAATTTTGCGATTTCCGACGGGTCAACGGTGGTTTGATGCGTTTGCATTTGCGTCTCCGTATGCTCATGTGGCTCTCAAGCCCTATGTAGGTCAGTAATGGACAAACACAGCGATCAAAAGCGCGCGGTACAATATCTGTACCCGCCTATGGACCCCTACGACCAACGGATGTTCGAAGTTGGGCAGGGGCACCGGATTTATGTCGAGCAATGCGGCAATCCAAATGGTGTGCCTGTCGTCGTTCTGCATGGCGGCCCCGGTGGCGGGTGCAGTCCGGCGATGCGGCGGTACTTCGACCCGGAACACTACCGGATTATCCTGTTTGATCAGCGTGGATGTGGACGGTCCCGTCCGCACGCTTCGGTGATGAACAATACGACGTGGCATCTGGTTGATGACATCGAAATGATTCGCAAGACTCTGGACATAGATGCTTGGATTGTCTTTGGCGGCAGTTGGGGTGCAACCCTGGCCCTGATCTATGCCGAAGCGCACCCGTCGCGCGTCCGCAACCTAGTTCTGCGGGGCGTGTTTCTGATGACGCAGGCCGAGTTGGATTGGTTCTACGGCGGCGGGGCAGGCAAGTTCTGGCCCGAGGTCTGGGCCAGGTTTGAAGGGCTGATCCCGGAAGACGAACGGGGCGATCTGATTGGGGCCTATCACCGGCGGCTGTTTTCTGGTGATGTCGCGCTTGAAACGCGCTTTGCCCGCGCATGGTCGGCTTGGGAGAATGCGTTGGCGTCTATCCATTCCTCCGGGTCGGGGCTGAAGCCCCCGGGGACTATGCACGCGCCTTTGCACGGCTTGAGAATCATTACTTCACCAATGCCGGTTTTTTGGAGTTTGACGGTCAAATCCTCGCCCATGCGGGTCGGATCAAGCATATTCCCGGCACAATTGTGCAAGGCCGCTATGATATGATCTGCCCCCCGGACAGTGCTTATGCGCTGTCGCAGGCGTGGCCGATGGGTGAGCTAAAAATGGTCCGTAATGCCGGTCATGCCTTGTCTGAGCCGGGGATTTCGGCTGAACTGGTGCGCACTATGGACAGGATCGCAGGAAAATGACTCGGATCGACCGCCGCGCGCTCTTTGCATCAGGTGCTGCCGCAGCCTTGCTGGCGGCAACCGGTGCGTCTGCGTTGCCGCGTCGGGGTGGGCGGTTGCGGGCGGCCTTGTCGCCTGACTTGTTCGATCAGGCCGTCACTGCGACCTTGTTCGACAACCTAACCGAGATTGCAGCCGATGGGACCCTGCGCGGTGAGTTGGCGACAGACTGGTCGTCTGATGCAGATGCCCGCGTTTGGCGGTTCGGCCTGCGTGACGGTGTAACATTCCACGATGGCACTGCCTTTGATGCGTCCGCCGTGTCGGGTTTGATCTGGAATATTGAGGTGTTGGACCCACTGACCCTTCAGATCACTTTGGACGCGCCCAACCCGAGCCTGCCCTATCTGATGGCGCAGCCGGGGTTCGAGGTGCGTGGTGCCACGGGAACTGGAATGTACGAAGTCCAGAAACTTGATGAGGGCCGCCATTTCATTGGCACTCGGGTGAGAAACCACTGGAAGCAGAACGCCGGTTGGTTCGACAGCGTGGAGTTCGTTCAATTCAGCGCTGACAAGGTGCGCGGCGAAGCGCTGCGGGATGGGCTGGTCGATGTGGCTGATGTGGTTGTTTTGGATGACTACGCAGACCCCCGTGATTTCCAGACATTGCCCAATGCACATGTCGCGACACACATTGCTAGTCGATCGGTTACAGTACCCGTGACGGTCGGAAAATCCTGGCCGCTGGACAACCTGCGTATGGCCGAGCGGTGGTGGATGACCTGAGGGGCTTGCAGACTCACCCCCTCATGCGTATATGCCTTTCAACAGCGGCGCGCTGGGGTCCAAACCCGACGCTCCACCGGGAAACATCAACGGGCCGCGCGCCCGTTTTTTTGTGCTTGGACACTATGACCAACGACCTGATCGCCAAAGCAGCCATCGACCGCAGATTGGCCGAGATCATCACTCCGGTGATCGAGGATCTGGGGTATGAATTGGTGCGCATTCGGCTGATGAGCGGCAAGGAAACGACGTTGCAGATCATGGCCGACAAGCCCGATGGCGGTATTGAGGTCGACGATTGCGGTGCAATCTCTACTGCGGTCAGCGCGACACTGGATGTCGAGGATCCTATACTGGATGCCTACACGCTCGAAGTGTCGTCACCCGGTATTGACCGCCCGCTGGCGCGTCTCAAGGACTTCGACATGTTCGAAGGCTACGACGCGAAACTGGAAACAGACGAGCTGATCGACGGACGCCGCCGCTTCAAGGGTGTGCTGGCAGGTGTCGAGGATGACGAGGTGCTGATCAACGTCCCGGGTGGCGGCAACGGCGAAGAGATCACCATCGGCCTCAAGTTCGATTGGTTGAGCGATGCCAAGCTGGTCCTGACGGATGAGCTGATCAAGGAAATGCTGCGCCAGCGCAAAGCTGCGGGCGTGTTGAACGAAGACAATTTTGACGAGATTCAGACCGAAGGGTCAGAGGAGGAAAGCTGATGGCCATTACATCTGCAAACCAGCTTGAGCTGCTGCAAACCGCAGAAGCTGTTGCGCGCGAAAAGATGATCGACCCAGGTTTGGTGGTCGAGGCGATGGAAGAATCGCTCGCCCGCGCCGCCAAGTCCCGCTACGGCGCCGAGATGGATATTCGTGTGTCGATCGACCGCAAGACGGGTAAAGCGACCTTCACCCGCGTCCGCACCGTGGTCGAGGAAGAAGAGCTGGAAAACTACCAGGCTGAGTTCACCATTGAGCAAGCGAAGCAGTACATGGAAAACCCCGCCGTCGGTGACACCTTTGTCGAGGAAGTCCCCCCGGTCGAGATGGGCCGCATCGCCGCGCAATCTGCCAAGCAGGTGATCCTGCAAAAGGTGCGCGAGGCCGAGCGGGATCGTCAGTTCGAAGAGTTCAAGGATCGTGCGGGCACCATCATCAATGCGCTGGTCAAGCGCGAGGAGTACGGCAACGTCATCGTCGATGTGGGTGCCGGCGAAGCCATCCTGCGTCGCAACGAAAAGATCGGTCGCGAATCGTACCGCCCGAATGATCGTATCCGCTGCTACATCAAGGATGTGCGCCGCGAGCAGCGCGGCCCGCAGATTTTCCTGAGCCGCACAGCGCCCGAGTTCATGGCCGAGCTGTTCAAGATGGAAGTGCCAGAGATTTATGACGGCATCATCGAGATCAAGGCCGTAGCCCGCGACCCCGGTTCGCGCGCGAAGATCGCTGTCATTTCCTATGACAACTCTATCGACCCTGTCGGTGCCTGCGTTGGTATGCGCGGCTCTCGCGTGCAGGCCGTTGTGAACGAGCTGCAAGGCGAAAAGATCGACATCATTCCATGGAATGAGGATCAACCCACGTTCCTCGTGAACGCATTGCAACCCGCGGAGGTGAGCAAGGTGGTTCTGGATGAAGAAGCCGGTAAGATCGAAGTTGTTGTGCCCGAAGAGCAGCTTTCGCTGGCCATCGGTCGTCGCGGTCAAAACGTGCGTCTGGCGAGCCAACTGACCAACCTTGACATCGACATCATGACCGAAGCCGAGGAATCGGCGCGTCGTCAGGCCGAATTCGAACAGCGCACCAAGCTATTCATGGACAATCTGGATCTGGACGAGTTCTTTGCTCAGCTTCTGGTCTCAGAAGGGTTCACCAACCTCGAAGAGGTGGCTTACGTCGAACTGGATGAACTGCTGGTCATCGACGGTGTGGACGAAGGCACCGCTCAAGAACTGCAGGCCCGCGCCCGTGACGTTCTGGAAGCGCAAGCCAAGGCGGCGCTGGACAACGCACGCAGCATGGGTGCCGAGGACAGCCTTATTGAATTCGATGGGCTTACACCCCAAATGGTAGAGGCGCTCGCCAAAGACGACGTCAAAACCCTCGAAGATTTTGCAACATGCGCAGACTGGGAACTGGCCGGTGGCTGGACAACCGTCGATGGCGAACGTCACAAGGACGATGGTGTTCTGGAACCTTTCGATATGTCTTTGGAAGAGGCACAGCAATTGGTCATGACGGCGCGTATCCTTCTGGGCTGGGTCGACCCCGCTGAATTGGAAGCTGAAGCAGCGGAAGAAGACGGCGAAGAACTGACCGAGGAGGCCGAGGCCTGATCTCAGGCCTCGGGTGGGCCTGATGGGTCGCGGTGGCGTCTCAAAGGATCGGTCGGATGGACCGGAGCGCAAGTGCATTGCCACGGGCGAGGTGCAACCCAAGTACGGGTTGATCCGCTTTGTCGTGGGTCCGGATGCACAGATCGTGCCGGACATTGCGGGCAAGTTGCCCGGTCGTGGTATTTATGTCGCCGCGGACCGGTCGGCCTTGGACAAGGCTGTTAAGAAGAAATTGTTTGCGCGGGGCGCCAAGCAACCCGTGCAGGTGCAAGACGATCTGATCGACGAGGTCGAGCGGCAGTTGGCGCGGCGTGTGGTCGATTTGATCGCATTGTCCCGCAAAGGCGGACGTGCTGTGGCGGGCTATGAAAAAGTCAAGAATATGCTCCAGATAGAAGAGGCGCATGTTCTGATCCAGGCGGTTGATGGTTCGGGCCGTGGCAAGTCCAAGTTGAGTACGCCGCATTTCGGAACGTATATCGGCTGGCTGACGGCAGATGAGTTGGGTTTGGCCTTTGGCCGTCAAACTGTGATACATGGGGCGCTCGCCTCTGGTGGACTCACGCAACGTGTTGTAGAGGAAGCCAACCGTTTACGCGGCGTGCGCGAATATGACGGCGGCAAGGGCCGCCGGGAAGGATAGACGAGCTTTATGAGCGATACTGACGGGAAGAAGACTTTGGGTCTGCGCAGCGGCGCGCGTCCGGGCAATGTGAAACAAAGTTTCAGCCACGGGCGGACCAAGAATGTCGTCGTCGAAACCAAACGCAAGCGCGTTGTGGTGCCCAAGCCGGGTGCTGCAAAGCCTGCTGGCGCTGGTGGTGGTTCTGCTGGTGATCCAAGCCGTCGCCCTGCTGGTATTTCTGATGCCGAGATGGAGCGCCGCCTGAAGGCCGTGCAAGCCGCCAAGGCACGCGAGGTCGAAGAGACCGCAAAGCGCGAAGCCGAGGAAAAAGCCCGCGAGGCTGAACGCGAGCGTCGCCGTGCCGAAGCGGAAGCCAAGGAACAGGCCGAACGCGAGCGCGAGCAGGCCCTGAAGGCCAAGGAAGAAGAAGAGAAGCGCAAGGTGGCCGAAGCTGCTGCCGCCGCGCAGGCTGCTGCAGCAGCCCCGACCGAGGCGCCGAAGCCGGCGCAGCGGCAAGCTCAACCCGCATCCACGCCGCGCAAGACAGACCGTGATCGTGACCAGCGCCCCAACAACCGGGGACGCGGTGATGATGGTGGACGCCGCTCTGGCAAGCTGACTCTGAACCAAGCCCTGTCGGGTGATGGTGGTCGCCAGCGGTCCATGGCAGCTATGAAGCGCAAGCAGGAACGCGCCCGGCAAAAAGCAATGGGTGGTTCGGTTGAGCGTGAAAAGGTCATGCGCACTGTGAACCTGCCTGAAGCCATTGTCGTTTCGGAACTGGCAAACCGTATGGCCGAACGCGTAGGCGATGTGGTCAAGGCGCTGATGAACAACGGCATGATGGTCACGCAGAACCAGACCATTGACGCCGATACCGCAGAGCTGATCATCGAAGAGTTCGGCCACAAGGTACAACGTGTGTCTGATGCCGACGTCGAAGACGTGATCAAGGAAATAGAGGATAGCGACGAGGATCTGCAAGGTCGTCCGCCGGTCATCACTATCATGGGTCACGTTGACCACGGTAAAACGTCGCTTCTGGACGCAATCCGCGATGCCAAGGTTGTTGCTGGCGAAGCCGGTGGCATTACCCAGCATATCGGTGCCTATCAGGTGAAAACCGATGGCGGCGCGGTGCTGTCCTTCTTGGATACACCCGGTCACGCGGCCTTCACGTCGATGCGGTCGCGCGGTGCACAGGTCACCGATATCGTGGTTCTGGTGGTTGCGGCGGATGACGCCGTGATGCCGCAGACCATTGAGGCCATCAACCACGCCAAAGCCGCCGAAGTGCCGATGATCGTGGCAATCAACAAATGCGACAAGCCCGAGGCGAACCCGGACAAAGTGCGTACTGACTTGCTGCAGCACGAAGTCATCGTCGAGAAGATGTCGGGTGAGGTACAGGATGTTGAAGTGTCCGCCATCACCGGTCAGGGACTTGACGAGTTGCTGGAGGCCATCGCGCTTCAGGCCGAGATCCTCGAACTGAAAGCCAACCCTGATCGTGCCGCCCAAGGTGCGGTGATCGAGGCGCAGCTTGATGTTGGCCGCGGTCCAGTGGCCACCGTTCTGATTCAGACAGGTACGCTGCGTCAGGGTGATATTTTTGTTGTGGGTGAGCAGTACGGTAAGGTCCGTGCGCTGATCAACGACAAGGGCGAGCGCGTGAAAGAGGCGGGCCCGTCGGTGCCGGTCGAGGTTCTGGGCTTGAATGGCACGCCCGAGGCAGGCGACGTTCTAAACGTGACAGAGACTGAAGCGCAGGCGCGCGAAATCGCCGAATATCGTGAGAAAGCGGCCAAGGACAAACGTGCGGCGGCTGGTGCGGCGACGACCCTCGAACAGCTGATGGCGAATGCCAAGGCGGATGAGAATGTCAGCGAATTGCCAATCCTTGTCAAAGCGGACGTACAAGGGTCTGCCGAGGCCATTGTTCAGGCGATGGAAAAGATCGGCAACGACGAGGTGCGCGTGCGCGTATTGCACTCGGGTGTTGGCGCCATCACCGAAACTGACGTCGGTTTGGCCGAGGCGTCCGGTGCACCGATCATGGGCTTCAACGTGCGTGCAAGCGCGTCGGCCCGGAACACGGCAAACCAGAAGGGTGTCGAAATTCGCTACTACTCGGTCATCTATGATCTTGTGGACGATGTAAAAGCCGCCGCTTCTGGCCTGCTGAGCGCCGAGATCCGCGAGAACTTCATCGGATATGCTGAGATCAAGGAAGTCTTCAAGGTGTCTGGTGTCGGCAAGGTCGCGGGTTGTCTGGTCACCGAAGGCGTGGCGCGTCGATCCGCGGGTGTACGCTTGCTGCGCGACAACGTGGTTATCCACGAAGGTACGTTGAAAACGCTGAAGCGCTTCAAGGATGAAGTGGCCGAGGTTCAGTCGGGTCAGGAATGCGGTATGGCGTTCGAAAACTACGACGATATCCGCCCACAAGATGTGATCGAGATCTTCGAACGGGAAGAGATCACGCGGACGCTCGAGTAAGCACCCTGCAATTGGAAATGAAAAAGGGGACGGTGCAGAACACCGTCCCCTTTTTCATATTGTCGCGTTAGGCAGCTTGCGAAACGGGAGTTCCAGAGTAGTGAGCCCCGTCAACTCTGACAGTCACTCGTCCATCCGGAAGGGTTCTGACATAGATCCCCTGAATAAGAATGGCGCTGCCCATAGCAATCGTGCGTAGCATGACTTTCCTCCCCAAAAAGAAAGTTATGCTTCAACTATAAGTACGAAGGTTAATAAGTCATCAACAATGTTACAAAACCGTCACTTTTTTTGACAGTTTAAGAATATTGTTACCCGATGTTACAGCCAATCTCGGAGAATGGGGATCAAGGGCAGGTCGGCTGCGGGCATAGGATAGTCTCGCAAGTCCTTCGGACGGACCCATTTTAATGCCTGCCCTTCCTGTGATTTCGGCGTGCCGTCCCATTTTCTACAGGCAAAGAGTGGCATCAATAGATGAAAATCATCATAGCTGTGGCTTGCGAAAGTGAGGGGGGCCAGACACGATTGCCAGGTATCAATCCCCAATTCTTCCTGCAATTCGCGGATCAGGGCTGCTTCGGGTGTTTCCCCGACCTCGACCTTGCCCCCCGGGAACTCCCACAACCCGGCCATGGATTTTCCTTCAGGGCGCTGCGCGATCAATACGCGACCGTCCACGTCGATCAACGCGACGGCAGAAACAAGAACTGTTTTCACGACCGATAATCCGCGTTGATGTCAATGTATCCGTGGGTCAAATCGCAAGTCCAAACGGTAGCGTCTCCTGATCCCATGCCGCAATCGACGCGGATGCGGATGTGATCACCCTTCATATGCGCTGCTGCATCTTCTTCGCGATAAGTCGCACTGACCCAACCATTCTCTGCAACCAGGATATCCCCGAACCAGATCGACAGCGCATCACGATCCGCAGGTGCACCTGATTTGCCAACGGCCATGACGACGCGGCCCCAGTTGGGATCTTCCCCGGCGATGGCTGTTTTGACGAGCGGCGAGTTGGCGATGGACAGGCCATGGGTTTTGGCTGCTGCTTTGTCCGTGCATCCAGTCACTTCAATTTCTACGAACTTCGTCGCCCCTTCGCCATCGCGGACAACCTGGTGTGCCAAATCCAACATGACCGCATGGAGCGCGTGCGCGAAGTCTGCATTTCCGGCAACATCCACACCACTGACCCCTGTTGCAGCAACCAGCAGGCTGTCCGAGGTTGAGGTGTCGCTATCCACCGTGATGCAATTGAAGGTTTGATCAGAGGTTTGGCTTACCAATCCCTGCAACTCATCTTGCCCAATCTTCGCGTCTGTAAAGATATAGACCAACATCGTGGCCATATCTGGCGCAATCATGCCGCTGCCCTTGGCGATGCCAGCGATCTTCACGGATTTCCCATCGATGGTTACCGTTTGGGTGGCACCCTTAGGGTACGTGTCCGTCGTCATGATGGCCGCAGCGGCATCCCCAATCGCGGCCGATGACTGGCTATCCACCAAATCCGCCAGATGTGCCGTGATCCTGTCGTATGGCAATGGCTCGCCAATGACCCCTGTGGATGCTGTAAAGATACGGCTTTCCGGCAGGTCTGCAGCGTCCGCGGTTGCACCAACCAAGGTTGCCACGGCATCCGTTCCATTTCTGCCCGTAAAGGCATTGGCGTTGCCGGCGTTCACAAGAATGGCCGCGCCCGTATCGCTGGAGTGTCCCAGCTTTGCCTGACAATCCAGAACCGGTGCGGCGCGTGTCGATGATTTTGTGAACACACCTGCAATCGTCGTTCCCGGAGCGCATATGGCAAGCATAACATCCAAGCGTCCGGAGTAACGCACCCCCGCAGCAGCTGCTGCGAAGGTCACTCCGTCAATGGGTGGCAGGTCGGGGAAATGATCGGGTGCCAGAGGCGATCGCGGCAGTGCGCCAGCCATATGTTATTCCACCAGCGTCAAGTCGGACAGCACCGATGGATCGACTTCGGCAGCACCTGATTGATCGATCTGCGCACCGGCAGTCAGTTCCGCAACGTAGGTTTCGACGGTGGTACCGCGCACTTCCTCGGTCAATTCTTCGCGCACCTCATCCAGCGCTGGGGCGTCCGGGGTGCGCGTCTCGTTCAGGATGATCACATGCCAGCCAAATTGTGTTTGCACGGGGTCCGATACTTCGCCCACTTCAAGCGCGATGACAGCGGCTTCGAAGCTGGGGACCATGGCACCACTGCCAAACCAGCCAAGTTCACCACCATTTGGACCGGATGGACCGGTCGATTTGTCACGTGCGGTGGCAGCAAAATCCGCACCGCCTTCAATCTCTGCTTTGATCGCCTTCGCCTCTTCCTCGGTTTCCACAAGGATGTGCGAGGCGTTGTATTCTTCCTGCGGTGTTACGCCTTCGTACTTGGCGTCATAAGCGGACTGGATCGCCTCGTCCGTCAGCTTCTCTTGAAACAGGCTTTCCAGTTCTTCGCCCGCCGTCAAGGAACGTGTCTCATTTTCGATCTGCAGTTCGGTGCGTTTCGGCAATTCGCCATCAAATGCTTGCGACAGCAGGGTCTGGTTGATCAGCTGTTCAAGGATGCCGTTGAACAGCACATCGTTGGGCAGTTGTTGGAATTGTTGCGGCAAAGATGCGCGTGCCACGATCATGTGACCGATGGTGATATCAGTGCCATTTACAGTCGCCACAACCGTGTCTGCATCCTGTGCAGCGGCAGGCAACGCCATAGCGGCGACCAGACCAAGCGCTGGCAGGGAAAGGAAACGTTTTTTCATGGAACAGTCCTTGGGCTTCGGCGCCCCACCTGAGGCGCGCATTGACACGGTTTCGCGTGACCCTTACATCGCCCTATGGACGCGGCCCGGGCCGGTTTTCGCCCACCGTATTTATGGGCTTGGCGCGCGTCCGGCAAGCAATTGCTGCACAACATGAATTGATCGGCTGGAGAACGCATGCTCGGTTTCGGAACTCTCACCAAGAAGGTGTTTGGCACACCCAATGATCGCAAGGTCAAGGGCGCGCGTCCGCTGGTCGAAAAGATCAATGCGCTTGAGCCGGAATTCGAAGCGCTGAGTGATGAAGGGCTGAAGGACAAGACCGAAGCCCTGGCCAAACGCGCGATGGATGGCGAGAACCTGGATGACCTCCTGCCTGAGGCATTTGCCAATTGTCGCGAAGCTGCCAAGCGCACGCTTGGTCTGCGCGCCTACGACACCCAGCTTCTAGGTGCCATTTTTTTGCATCAGGGCAACATCGCCGAGCAAAAGACCGGTGAAGGCAAAACCCTGACCGCAACCTTCGCCACCTATCTGAATGCGCTGACTGGTAAGGGCGTTCACGTTGTGACCGTGAATGACTACCTCGTCCAGCGCGATGCGGAATGGATGGGCAAAGTGTTCGGTGCCTTGGGCCTGACCACCGGCGTCGCAATTGCAGGCATGGACGAAGACGCCAAGCGCGCGGCCTATGCCTGTGACGTGACCTATGCGACCAACAACGAGCTTGGGTTCGACTATCTGCGCGACAACATGAAGCCCACAATCGAGGATATGGTCCAGCGCGGCCACAACTACGCCATTGTGGACGAGGTCGACAGTATCCTGATCGACGAGGCGCGGACGCCTTTGATCATTTCCGGCCCCTTGGCCGACCGGTCCGAGATGTACGTGACTATCGACGGTATCATTCCGCTGATCGAGGAAGATCACTTTACTCTCGATGAGAAGCAGAAGAACGTCACCTTCACCGATGAAGGTAACGAATTTCTGGAAGAACAGTTGCGCGTGCGTGGTCTGATCGAGCCCGAGGCGTCGCTCTATGACCCTGAAAGCACGTCCATCGTGCACCACGTCAATCAGGGTTTGCGCGCCCACAAGCTGTTTCAGAAAGACAAGGACTATATCGTTCGCAATGGCGATGTTGTTCTGATTGATGAATTTACCGGGCGTATGATGGCTGGTCGCCGTCTGTCCGACGGTTTGCACCAAGCCATCGAAGCCAAGGAAGGCGTGCAGAATTCAGCCCGAGAACCAGACATTGGCATCGGTGACGTTCCAGAACTATTTCCGCCTCTACAACAAACTGGCGGGCATGACTGGTACGGCTGCGACCGAGGCCGAGGAATTTGCCACGATTTATGGTCTTGGTGTGGTCGAGGTCCCAACCCACAAGCCAATTGCGCGCTTGGATGAAGACGACAAGGTCTTCCGCACGGGGCAGGAAAAATACAAAGCCATGATCGACGAAATCAAGGCAGCCCATGAAAAGGGGCAGCCGGTTCTGGTCGGCACCACTTCCATCGACAAATCCGAGATGTTCTCGGAAGCGCTCAAGGCGGAGGGCATTGCGCACAATGTTCTGAACGCGCGCCAGCACGAGCAAGAAGCACAGATCATCGCGGACGCCGGTAAATTTGGCGCTGTGACCATCGCCACGAACATGGCGGGCCGCGGCACCGACATTCAGCTCGGCGGCAATGTCGAGATGAAGGTACTGGAGGCCATCACAGCTGATCCCGAGGCCGACCCCGAAGAAGTGCGCAAGCGCATCGAGGCCGAGCATGAAGATGAAAAACAGAAGGTGCTTGCCGCCGGTGGCCTTTTTGTCCTGGCTTCCGAGCGCCATGAAAGCCGCCGCATCGACAACCAGTTGCGCGGGCGTTCAGGTCGTCAAGGTGACCCGGGCCGCACGTCATTCTACCTGAGCCTTGAAGATGACCTGATGCGGATCTTCGGCTCTGACCGTTTGGACAAGGTCCTCAAGACCCTCGGTATGGAAGAGGGCGAGGCGATTGTGCACCCGTGGGTGAACAAGTCGCTCGAGCGCGCGCAGGCCAAGGTCGAAGGCCGCAACTTTGACATCCGCAAGCAGCTGCTCAAGTTCGACGACGTTATGAATGATCAACGCCGGGTGATCTTTTCTCAGCGCCGGGAAATCATGGAAGCCGAGGATCTGTCGGAAATCACATCGGATATGCGCGACGAGGTCATTGATGACCTGATTGATCAGTACATGCCCGCGAAAAGTTATGCTGATCAATGGGACACAGAGGGCCTTTATGCCGCTGTGATCGAAAACCTCAGCATCGACGTGCCAGTTATGGCTTGGTGCGAGGAAGAGGGTGTAGATGACGAGCAGATCCGCGAGCGGCTGATCGAAGCCAGCGACAAGTTGATGGCTGACAAGGCAGAAGCGTTCGGCGAAGAGAGCATGCGCAGCATCGAAAAGCAGCTCATTCTGCAAGCCATCGATGGAAAATGGCGGGAGCATCTTCTGACGCTTGAACATTTGCGGTCGGTTGTCGGATTCCGCGGCTATGCGCAACGTGACCCGCTGAATGAGTACAAGAACGAGTCGTTTCAACTGTTCGAAACGATGCTTGAGAGCTTGCGCACCGAGGTGACAAACAAGCTGTCCCGTATTCGACCGCTGACAGATGAAGAACGCGAGCAGATGCTGACCCAGATGGCGGAGCAACAACAGCAGGTGCAAGATGTGGCAGAGAACAATGCGCCGCCTGCACCGACCGCCGAAGCGATCGAAAACGGCTTTGATGAAAACGATCGAAATACATGGGGAAATCCGGGTCGCAACGAACCCTGCCCATGCGGTTCCGGCAAAAAGTTCAAGCATTGCCACGGCGCGCTGGTCTGACCCCGCCGCCGCATTCCTGCCTCAAAGAGTCCTAAGGTCGGTCACAACCAGGCCGTGTTGCTGTGCGAATCCCTTTCTTAACCAATCCGTGGGAAGGGAATGGGACGATGGGACGTACGAAAGAAATCGCGACCGGAGTCGCGACACTGGCAATCGCAGTCGGTATCGGTTTTGTCATGCAAAGCGGCGAGACCGCGCGCGAACGATATGGTACAGTTGCCCGACCGATAGCCCAGTCTTCAATCATTCCGACCGGCAAACAGCTGAGTAGCACCGCCAGTGCGGACATTCTTCTTGAGGTTCAAGAAATCGAGCTAACGTCTGCCAGTGATGCCGCTGCAACGCCAGTACCACGCGTGGACAGTCTCGTGCATCGTGTTTCGGCCCCTGCTACAGCAGAGTTGCTGGAAGGCGCTGATATCCTCCCTCAGGCTGAAGAGTGCAAAGTCATCGCAAATGCAGAGGTTGTGTCCGCTGCCATGGTCACCCTGAAACTGGACGCGCCATGTGCTGTCAATGAACGGCTGACGGTGCACCACAACGGCATGATGTTCAATGAAACAACCGATTCTGCCGGCAGACTGACTGTTACCGTCCCGGCATTGATCGAGCAGGCGGTTTTTATCCTCGCTTTGACCAACGGGGATGGTGCCGTCGCTCAAGCAACAGTGCCAGAGCTTGGACAGTACGAGCGCACGACCTTGCAATGGCGGGGGCGCGCTGGTTTTGAACTGCACGCACGCGAATTCGGTGCCGACTATGGGCAGGATGGCCATGTTTGGTCAGGTGTTGTTCAGAACACTGATGGCATGACTGACGGCAAGAACGGATACATCGTTCGCCTTGGCGACAGCCAGTCTGTGGAGCCGTTGATGGCCGAGGTTTATACCTTTCCGTCGGGAATGTCGGCACGGTCTGGAACGATTGACCTGACTGTTGAGGCCGAAGTGACCGCAGCGAACTGTGGACTAGAGGTTGAGGCGCAATCGCTGGAAATGATGACCGGCGGCAAGATGAAAACCCAGGATTTGACCCTGGCCGTACCCGGTTGTGACGCAGTTGGCAGTTTTCTGGTGTTGAACAATTTGGTTTCAGACATGAAAGTCGCCAGCAACTGACCGCAGCGACAAGGGCTTATCATGGCTTCGATACGTGCGGCGATTTTCGCCGCACTTTCTTTTGTGGAACCGTGCTTTTTGCACAGGACGTCACGCTCACGTCGCCCGATGGGCAAGTTGAACTCAGCGGGACGCTTCTGGGATTTGATGGCGAGTTCTACCGTATTGAAACTGTCTACGGCGAACTGACCGTCGATGGCTCCGGTGTGCTGTGCGATGGGCCCGCCTGCCCAAATCTGCAGGACTTTGTGGCCGAGATCAGCTTATCCGGTTCTTCCACCATGGGCGCTGTTCTGATGCCTGCCTTGATCGAAGGGTTCGCGCTGCGCAACAATTACGAGGCGGAGCGGGAAGAGATCGACGCGCGCAACTTTGTCTACGAGTTGGCAGATACAGAAACCGGTAAACCCGTTGCACGTTTCTTTTTCCACGTGTCCACCACGGACGAGGGTTTCGCAGACCTATTGGCCAACGATGCGGACATTGTCATGGCTTTGCGTGAAATTCGGCCTGACGAGCGCCAGCTTGCCCGGGATGCCGGGATGGGTGACATGACGCAGGCCAACCGCAGCCGCGTCCTGGCGCTGGATGCCATGGTGCCAATCGTTGCACCATCAAACCCTGTTGATCGTATCTCTCCCCAGGATCTGGCCGCTGTCTTTGCCGGGACGATCACGAACTGGGCGGACCTCGGTGGGGCAAACGCCCCCATATCATTGCACTTGCCGGGCGCTCGGACGGGGCTTGGCCAATCTGTCGAAGATGACGTTATGGGCCCCGCACGCTTCACCTTTGCCGAAGTGATCACGCGTCATGACCGTGGCTTGGATGTTTTGAGTGCTGTTCTGGCTGACCCATTTGCCATCGGCATCGCCAGCTATGCCGACACTGGTAACGCACGCGCACTTACGTTGACGGGCTCGTGCGGGTTTTCCCTGTCGGCGGGTCGGGAGACCATCAAGACAGAAGATTATCCGCTTACGGCACCAATGTTTCTGTATTTGCCTGCGAGGCGTTTGCCCAAGATTGGGCGGGAGTTTCTGGCTTTTACGCGCGGTCCATCCGCGCAAGTGGTCATTCGCCGCGTCGGGTTCGTCGATCAGGCACCAGAAGAGGTGTCGATCAACGATCAGGGCTATCGCTTTGCCAACGCTGTAACGTCCGCTGGCCCGGAGATATCGCTTGAGGAGCTACAGCGCATGGCGCGTACGTTCTATGGCATGTCACGCCTGACGACTTCTTTCCGGTTCGAGGCGGGGTCGGTGCGTTTGGACGCGCAGTCACGGTCAAATGTTCAACAACTGGCGCGGGCGATGGAGCAGGGCAAGTACGACGCGCGGCAGGTTTTGTTGGTTGGGTTCAGCGATGGAGACGGTCCCGCAACCGCAAATCGGGACATTGCCCTACGCCGCGCTGATGCGGTGCGCCGCGCTGTTATTGCGGCCGCTGAGACGGCAAATTTTGAGCGTATCCAATTGGGTGTTGATGCATTCGGAGAGGCGCTTCCGATGGCGTGCGACGACAGCGCATGGGGCCGAAAAGCCAACCGCCGGGTCGAGGTTTGGGTGCGCTAGAGGTACCCTTCCGACTTGAAGCTTAACTCGCGGCTTTTGCCGACAATCAGATGATCGTGCAGGGTGATGCCAAGGGCGGAACAGGCCATTTCTATCTTTGCTGTCATATCGATGTCTGATTGGCTGGGGGTGGGATCACCCGATGGGTGATTATGAACCAGGATCAGTGCGGATGCGTTCAGCTCCAGCGCCCGTTTGGCCACTTCGCGCGGATAGACGGGCACATGATCGACTGTGCCCTTGGCTTGCTCTTCATCGGCAATCAGTACGTTCTTGCGATCAAGGTAGAGGACGCGAAATTGTTCGGTCTCGCGGTGTGCCATGGTGGTGTGGCAGTAGTCGAGCAGGGCGTCCCAACTGGTGATTACCTGTCTGTTCAATACCTTGGAACGTGCCATCCTTTGTGCGGCTGCCTCGACAATCTTCAGCTCGCAGATCACCGCGTCACCTATGCCTTTGAAGCCGCGTAGCCGTTCAATAGGTGCCGTGACCACGCGATTGAAATCACCAAACTCTGCCATCAGGGCATGGGCGAGCGGTTTCACATCCTGCCGTGGGATGGCGCGGAACAGAACCAATTCAAGCATCTCGTAATCGGGTAGGGCGCCAGCGCCCCCATCCATGAACCTGGCGCGCAGACGCTTACGGTGGTCCGCCATATAGGATGGTGTACGGCCTTTGGTCAGTGGGACGGCTACGGCCTCGTCCAGATCGAAAGGTAGCGGCTGTTCAGCGAAATGCGACATATGTGCAGAATACCGCAAGTTAGGTTAGCGAGGGATTAACCAAGGCTCAGAAGTTGATGAGGAATCGCTAGTGGCGGATTGAAATCCGCCTTACACTTGCTCCCGTAACGCGGATCTTGATCCGCTATACAGGTTTATCTTCAATGCGCTGGAGAATAGGTTTTGTAAGGCGGAGTTAACTCCGCCTTACGTGAGGTGTTAGCCCTTCATCGAGATCCCAAAAGGATTTAACGGACGAAAAGAAACTGGACGACTCTGGGTTGTTCTCTTCCGAGAGTTCTTCGAATTCGCGCAGCAGCTCTTTTTGCCGGGCCGTCAGGTTGACCGGGGTTTCCACGGCCAGTTCGATGAACATGTCACCTGCACCGCCACCCCGCAGGGCAGGCATACCTTTGCTGCGCAGGCGCATCTGGCGACCCGATTGAGATCCAGATGGGATCTGTACTCGGCCACGGCCGCCATCGATGGTCGGAACCTCGATTGATCCACCCAGTGCGGCTGTACCCATGCTGACCGGCACGCGGCAGAACAGGTTGATGCCATCGCGCTCGAACAGCTTGTGATCGGCAACATCGATAAAGATGTAGAGATCGCCAGACGGACCGCCGCGCATCCCGGCTTCGCCTTCACCAGCCAATCGGATACGGGTGCCGGTTTCGACGCCTGCTGGGATGTTCACAGACAGGGACCGGTCCTTTTCGACCCGGCCCGCGCCCGAACAGACTTTGCAGGGATCCTTGATGATCTGGCCGAGGCCAGAGCATGTGGGGCAGGTGCGTTCGACGGTGAAGAACCCCTGTTGCGCGCGCACTTTGCCCATGCCGGAACATGTGGGACATGTCGTGGGTTCGGAACCCCCTTCGGCGCCGGTGCCCGAACAATTGTCGCATTGCACGGATGTGGGCACGTTGATGGTCTTCTGCATACCCGCAAATGCGTCTTCTAGCGACACACGCAGGTTATAGCGCAGGTCAGAGCCGCGGGCGGCACGCTGCCGTCCACCGCCTCCGCCACCGCGCTGGCCCCCATGAAGTCGCCGAACAGGTCGTCGAAAACATCGGAGAAAGCAGACCCGAAGTCGCCTTGCCCGCCGCCAAAACCACCGCCTGGCCGTCCGCCACCGCCGCCCATGCCACCCTCGAACGCGGCGTGGCCAAAGCGGTCATAGGCCGCTTTCTTGTCGGCGTCTTTCAGGACTTCATAGGCTTCGTTGGCTTCCTTGAACTGCGCTTCCGCGTTTGGGTTGTCCGCATTGCGGTCGGGATGCAATTCCTTGGCTTTCTTGCGATAGCCCTTTTTGATCTCGTCAGCGCTTGAGCCTTTGGAGACGCCAAGCACATCGTAATAGTCACGTTTTGCCATGGATTATGTCCTTTGCTGGAACGTCTGAGGCCGGCCTGTTGTGGCCGGCCTCGTGATTGGTTCCTCTGAGGCCCAAAATCAGGCGCGTTTGTTATCGTCGTCGAGGTCTTCGAATTCGGCGTCAACGATGTCGTCCTCGTCACCGCGCGGTTCGTCTGCCGCTTGCGGTTCGTCGTCGCCATCGTCCTGCGCCGCTTTGTAGATCGCTTCGCCCAGTTTCATGGCCGATTCGGTCACGTTCTGGATGCCCGATTTGATCTTGTCGGCATTTTCGGTTTCGAGCTCGTCCTTGAGCGCGGCAATGGCCAGTTCGATCGCTTCGACCGTGGTCGGGTCGACCTTGTCCGCATGCTCTTCCAGCGACTTTTCGGTCGAGTGGATGAGGCTTTCGGCCTGGTTCTTCGCCTCGATCAGTTCGCGACGTTCCTTGTCCGCCTCGGCATTGTCCTCGGCGTCCTTGACCATCTGTTCGATGTCCTCGTCGGACAAACCGCCGGAGGCTTGGATCGTGATCTGCTGCTCCTTGCCGGTGCCCTTGTCCTTGGCGCCCACTGACACGATGCCGTTGGCGTCGATGTCAAAGGTCACTTCGATCTGCGGCATGCCGCGCGGTGCAGGCGGGATGTTTTCCAGGTTGAAGTTGCCCAGGATCTTGTTGTCCGACGCCATTTCGCGTTCACCTTGGAAAACCCGAATGGTGACAGCGTTCTGGTTGTCTTCTGCCGTTGAGAAGATTTGCGATTTCTTCGTTGGGATCGTGGTGTTGCGATCGATCAGGCGCGTGAACACGCCACCCAATGTTTCGATCCCCATCGACAACGGGGTCACGTCGAGAAGTACGACATCTTTGACGTCGCCTTGCAGAACACCGGCCTGAATGGCAGCGCCCATGGCAACCACTTCGTCAGGGTTCACACCCTTGTGGGGTTCCTTGCCAAAGAACTTGGTCACTTCTTCGATCACTTTGGGCATGCGGGTCATACCGCCAACCAGAACAACCTCGTCAATGTCGGAAGCCGAGAGGCCTGCGTCTTTCAACGCTGCGGCACAGGGCTTCATCGACGCCTTGATAAGGTCACCCACCAGGCTTTCCAGCTTGGCGCGCGTCAGCTTCATTACCATGTGCAGCGGCTGACCGTTCGATCCCATCGAGATGAAGGGCTGGTTGATTTCGGTTTGGCTGGAGGAGGACAGTTCAATCTTGGCCTTCTCTGCCGCTTCCTTCAGGCGTTGCAGCGCCATCTTGTCAGCGGTCAGGTCGACCGAGTGCTCTTTTTTGAACTCGCCCGCCAGGTAGTTGACGATCCGCATGTCAAAGTCTTCACCACCAAGGAACGTGTCACCGTTGGTGGATTTAACCTCGAACAGTCCTTCGTCGATCTCGAGGATGGTTACGTCAAACGTACCACCACCAAGGTCATAGACCGCAATGGTTTGGCTGTCTTCTTTGTCGAGGCCATAGGCCAGCGCGGCCGCTGTTGGTTCGTTGATGATCCGCAGCACTTCGAGGCCGGCAATCTTGCCGGCGTCCTTCGTCGCCTGGCGCTGAGCGTCGTTGAAGTAGGCGGGAACGGTGATGACCGCTTGGGTCACGTCTTCGCCAAGGTAGCTCTCGGCTGTCTCTTTCATCTTGCCCAGGATGAAGGCAGAGATCTGGCTCGGCGAGTATTTTTCGCCGCGTGCTTCGACCCATGCGTCGCCATTGCCGCCGTCAATCACGGCGAAGGGCAGGTTTTTCTTGTCCTTGGCCAGATCCGCATCGTCATTGCGGCGGCCAATCAGGCGTTTGACGCCAAAGATAGTGTTGTCCGGGTTGGTGACGGCCTGACGCTTGGCTGGTTGGCCCACGAGCCGTTCGTTTTCCGTAAAGGCAACGATGGACGGGGTTGTCCGTGCGCCTTCTGCATTTTCAATCACCCGGGGCTGGCTGCCATCCATGATGGCGATGCAGCTGTTTGTTGTCCCAAGGTCAATACCGATGACTTTAGCCATGTTTTCGATCCCTCATATCAGTTCAAGGCGATGACACGAGGCGACGACCCGTTTTGGCATCGACGCCCCGCATAGGTTTGCGCACGATTTCGTGCGCGCTGCGGCGTATATAAGGAGGGTGAATAGACGCTGCAACCGTTCTAACGGGCCTCAAAACGGCAAAATTGCACATAACTGAAGGGGGCTGGGCCATGCACGTCATCGTGCGGGGATTTGATATTCACAAGGCGTATCTGGATCCGACTCAGCAAGTAGGCCTGGTTGACGATATTCGGCGTGTTGCCGAGGCGGCGCCGATGTTCTCGCCCGAGACCCCGTACGGCAAGCCGATGTCGGTGCGCATGACCTCTGCCGGGGCAGTCGGGTGGTATGCGGATCATTCCGGTTATCGCTATGCCCCCAAGCACCCAAATGGTGTGGATTGGCCGCCGATCCCAGATGCCGTTCTGGAATTGTGGCATGACATGACCGGATTGGAACGCGCGCCTGATTGTTGCCTGATCAACTACTACGGAGAAGGCGCGCGCATGGGGATGCATCAGGACAAGGACGAGGCAAATTTCAAGTGGCCGGTTTTGTCCGTATCCTTGGGAGATGCCGGGCTGTTCCGAATCGGAAACACGACGCGCGGCGGAAAGACCGAGTCGCTTTGGCTTGAAAGCGGAGATGTCGTGCTGATGGGTGATGAAGCGCGACTGACCTATCACGGTGTGGACCGGATCAGGTTTGGGTCCTCATCATTGCTGCCCAAGGGTGGGCGTATCAACCTGACATGCCGTGTCGTGTTTTGACGGCTGTGGCCACCAGCGTGGTGGTCAGCGCCGCGCGTTCCAACTGATCGATGCATGGCGGCGGGTATAGAACTCGCCCATAAGACCAATCATGATCAGGACAACACCCACCCACCATGCGTATTCCCAACTGGAATAGCGCGGGTTGTAGTTGATGAATGTGTAGCCGCGCGACTGATCAATCACGTGAAAAAGTGGGTTCCAGTCAAACATCGCAAGCATGAACCCAGGCAATGTGTTGGCGACAAACATCTTACCCGACGCGATCATGTTTGCCCGCTGATAAACCTGGGTGAAAATGGACACGAAGGTTGGAAACCATGGCTTGATGGCCAAAAGCACCAGTCCCAATGCGCAACCGGTGAACCACGCCAGCAGCAGCATCCCAAACGCCTGGAAAGGCTGGTCGATTTCGACAGGTGTGAAAGCCACATGGTAGACGAACAAGATCATAAACAGCGACAGAACCTGTACATACAGCGCGCCCAGTGCGGCCGAACAGATGGACACGATGGTGTTCATCGGCGCGTGTTGCATCATGGGGCTGGCGGGTCCTTCGGCACCGGTGACCGCGCCCAATGATTTTACATGTGTCATGTACAGGAAGATTCCCGTCATGATGTAGAGCAGGAAGTCGCCTCGGATTGCTGCGCCCCGCAGGCCCAAAACCGAGAACATGACATAGAACGCCATCACGAAAATCACCGCCTGCAGCATGTTCATTGCAATGGCTAGAAAGGCGTTGTTGTGGGTCTTGCGCACATTGCGCACGATCGAGTGATAGATCACCTCGAACATCGCCAAGGCACTTCCCATCCCTGACTGCGGTTTGCGCGTTGATTGAAACATGAGCGGTTTTTGCCTCGTATGCCGCGATGGTCGCAGGGAATTCTTGCCGTTCCGTTATCGCCGCATCATAAGGGCCGCGCAGGCAGTTTTCAACAAATGCCCAGCCAAGGAGGCTATTTGATGACGTACGAAGAATTGCTCCCCGTGATCCGCAAGCTCGCCTTGGAAGCGGGCGACAAGATCATGGAGATTTATGGCGCCGACGACTTCGATGTGAAAGTCAAATCAGATGACAGCCCAGTGACCGAAGCGGATGAAGCTGCGGATGCACTGATTTCGGCTGGCCTCCGCGCCGCGTTTCCTGACGTCATGCTGGTGACCGAAGAACAGTCGGCCACCCATGACACGACTGGAAAGACTTTCCTGATTGTTGACCCGCTCGACGGGACCAAGGAATTTGTGCACCGCCGTGGAGACTTCACGGTGAACATCGCCCTTGTCGAAGATGGCGTGCCAACCCGCGGCGTTGTCTACGCTCCGGCCAAGGGTCGCATGTTCTATACTCAAGCAGATGGGAAAACGGTGGAAGAAACCGGCGCACTCGATAAAGACACAGTCGGCGCGGTTACCCCGTTATCTGTTGCCAACAGTGACAACAGCGCCTTGATGGTGGTTGCATCGAAGTCACACCGCGATCAGGCGACAGACGACTACATCAACAAATACGCGGTCAAAGACATGAAAAGCGCGGGGTCGTCTCTGAAATTCTGCCTTGTGGCGACCGGGGAAGCCGACATCTACCCCCGCGTCGGTCGCACGATGGAATGGGACACTGCGGCTGGCCACGCTGTGCTGGCCGGTGCCGGTGGCAAGGTTGTCCGTTTCGACGATCACAGCCCGCTGGTCTACGGCAAGGAAGGCTATGCCAATCCGTTCTTTATCGCCTATGCGCCCGCTGTTGATCTAAAGTCGGCCTAATGTCTGTCCTGATCGTTATCCCGGCGCGCTATGCGTCGTCCCGTTATCCGGGCAAGCCGCTGGTGCCGTTGACCGGCGCAACCGGTCAGTCGCAAACGCTGATTGAACGCAGCTGGCGCGCGGCTTTGGCTGTGGATGGCGTCGACCGTGTTGTCGTCGCGACGGATGACGATCGGATAAAAGAGGCGTCAGAGGCTTTTGGAGCCGAGGTCGTGATGACCTCGGACACCTGTGGCAACGGCACCGAGCGCTGTGCCGAAGCGCACCAGGCGCTGGGCGCTGGGTACGAGATTGTGGTCAACTTGCAAGGGGACGCGCCCCTGACCCCGGCCTGGTTCATCGAGGGGTTGGTGGCTGGACTGCGCGCAGCGCCTGATGCCGAGATTGCCACACCGGTGCTGCGTTGCGACGGAGCGACCTTGCGCGGTTTTCTCGAAGATCGAAGGGCCGGCCGTGTTGGCGGCACGACCGCGGTTTTTGGCGTGGCTGGTCAGGCGATGTATTTCTCCAAAGAGGTGATCCCTTACACGAATGACACCTATGCGGATGATGCGGATACGCCCGTGTTCCATCACGTTGGCGTTTACGCCTACCGACCCGATGCCTTGGCTGCCTATCCGACGTGGCCCGTGGGCCCATTGGAGACACTGGAAGGGCTGGAACAGCTGCGCTTTCTTGAAAACGGACGTCAGGTTCTGTGTGTCGAAGTTGAGGCGCGAGGCCGTCAGTTCTGGGAGTTGAACAACCCCGCCGATGTTCCCCGGATCGAAGCAATGATGGCAGAAATGGGAGTGGTATGACGCAACCGGCGGTCAGTGTTGTGGTGGTAAGCCGCGACCGGCCGACCGCGCTGACATGGTGCCTGACCGGGTTGTCTCAACTTCAGTATCCGGCATTCGAGGTCGTGGTTGTTGCGGACCCAGCCGGTTGTAGTGCGGTGCGGGCGGGACCATTTGCCGATCAAGTCAAGCTGGTGGAATTTGACCGGCCAAACATTTCCGAAGCGCGTAACCTTGGTATCAGCCATGCGGCAGGCGACATCGTGGCGTTCATCGATGACGATGCCGTGCCTGAGCCAAGCTGGCTTCACCAGCTCGTTGCACCAGCAGACCGACAGCACGTTGCGGCAGTTGGAGGCTTTGTTCGGGGGCGGAATGGTATCTCTTGGCAATGGCAGGCGCGTACCGTGGACACGATGGGTGCCGCACAGCCGTTGGACGTCAGCCCGAACCGGGCGACCCTTTTGACACCCAAGGGACGGCGCGCAACCAAGACCGAAGGCACGAACATGGCCGTGCGCCGTGACGTGTTAGTGACGCTGGAGGGGTTCGATCCCGGTTTTGCATTCTATCTTGATGAAACCGATCTGAACTTGCGTTTGGCTCGTGGCGGGTATGCAACGGCCATCGTGCCGATGGCAGAAGTGCATCATGGGTTCGCGGCAAGCCCGCGCAGGCGTCAGGATCGTGTTCCACGCGACCTTTTTGATATCGGGTCAAGTTGGGCGGTTTTTCAGCGCAAATACCTCTCTGAACACCAGCGCCGAGACCATTGGCGTGCCATCCGAAGCAGCGAGCGCAGGCGGGTGTTGACCCATATGGTTGCCGGGCGGCTGTTGCCTCGCGATGTGCGCCATCTGCTTTCGCGTCTGGACAAGGGCTATAGTCAGGGGTTGATGCGTCAGCGCGGCGGCGCGCAAGTCTCACGCAGTCCGATCTCTGCGTTCAAGCCCTTTCCGTGGCAACGACGAACATCCGTCGTGCTGGCCGGGCGGAGCTGGCAGCGCGAACGTCTTCGCACCGAGGCAGCAAGGCGCGTAGAGCAGGGCGAAATTGTATCGCTTTTTTTGTTCTCACCGACTACGCTACGGCATCGCGTGCGCTTTGATCCTGCTGGATTCTGGGAACAAAGTGGTGGCCTGTTCGGCAAATCAAACCGCAACGCGCCGGTGTTTCGAATGTTCAGTTTTGGCGAACGTGTCGCAGCAGAAACAAGTCGCATCGGCAAACAGCGGCTGATTGATTAGCGAATTTTGGCGCGTCTGGGCAACACTTAGCCTGTGCTGACCGGGATTAGGGAATTGGACATTCGTTTGACGCAGTTTAGTAGTAATCACATTAATAATTCGTGTTTTGTAAGCAGAGGGTGACTATGCGCAAAAAGGTGACCAAGGCGATCTTTCCGGTTGCGGGTTTGGGAACGCGATTCCTGCCAGCAACAAAATCGGTGCCAAAGGAAATCATGACACTCGTTGACCGCCCGTTGATCCAGTACGCGATTGATGAAGCGCGTGCCGCCGGGATCAAGGAGTTCATTTTTGTCACCTCGCGCGGCAAAGGGGCGCTCGAAGACTACTTTGACCACGCGCCTACACTCGAACAGGAGCTGCGCAAAAAGGGCAAAGACCAGCTTCTTGAGACCCTCAAGGACACCAATATGGAAAGCGGGGCAATTGCCTATATCCGCCAGCACAAGGCGCTTGGCCTTGGGCACGCCGTATGGTGCGCACGCCGCTTGATCGCGAACGAACCCTTTGCTGTGATCCTGCCGGATGACGTGATTGCTGCGGACACGCCTTGTCTGCAACAGATGGTGGAAGCTTACAACGAAACCGGCGGCAACATCGTGGCCGCCATGGAAGTTCCGCCTGAGCGTGCGTCCTCTTACGGTGTGCTCGACATCAAGAACGATATGGGCCATCTGGTCGAAGCCAAAGGTATGGTCGAAAAACCCCCGGCAGGCGAAGCACCCTCGAACCTGGCCGTGATCGGACGCTACATCCTGACCACCAAGGTTCTTCGATCGCTCAACCAGATGAAGTCGGGCGCGGGCGGGGAAATCCAGCTGACGGATGCAATTGCCAGTGAAATTGGCGGTGAGGATGGCGTGTACGGCTTCCGTTTCCGCGGTCAGCGCTTCGATTGTGGATCCAAATCCGGTTTCCTGCAGGCGACCGTTGCCTTTGGTCTGGCGCGGGATGAATTGCGGGATGACCTACTTGGCTATATTCGTGATGTTGTCCAAATGGACAAAGCTGCCGAGTAACTCAGGACTTTGACGTGAAACATGTTCTTGTGACGGGGGGCGCGGGATACATCGGTTCCCACGCCTGCAAAGCGTTACGCGCTGCTGGATACGTACCCGTCACTTTTGACAATCTGGAAACGGGCTGGCGTGACGCCGTCAAGTTTGGCCCGTTTGTTCAGGGCGACCTGTTGGATCGCGCCGCGCTTGATGCGGCTTTTGCAAAATACGAACCAGTTGCGGTCATGCATTTTGCAGCCCTCAGTCAAGTCGGCGAAAGCATGCAAAATCCGGGCCGATATTGGCGCAACAATGTCTTGGGATCCCTGACGTTGATTGAGGCGGCAGTGGCTGCCGGATGCCTTGATTTTGTGTTCTCTTCCACATGCGCCACCTATGGCGATCAAGACAACGTTGTCCTTGATGAAGACAGCGCACAACATCCCATCAACGCCTACGGCGCATCCAAGCGCGCGATCGAAGATATCCTGCGCGACTTCGAGGCTGCCCATGGCCTGCGGCACGTAATATTCCGCTATTTCAACGTGGCGGGTGCTGATCCAGAGGCCGAGGTGGGTGAATTTCATCAGCCCGAAACGCATCTTGTTCCTTTGATGCTGGATGCCATCGCTGGAAAACGTGATGCGCTGACGGTGCATGGCACCGACTATGACACACCTGACGGCACCTGCATCCGCGATTATGTCCATGTCTGCGATCTGGTGGATGCCCATGTGTTGGGCCTGAACTGGTTGGAAAATGGCAAAGATAGCCGCGTGTTCAACCTTGGAACGGGAAGCGGGTTTTCCGTTCGGGAGGTGATTGACCATTCCCGGGCCGTAACAAATCAGGCAGTACCCTATGTGGACGGAGAACGCCGTCCGGGTGACTGTACCAAGCTGGTATCAGGCTCTACACGAGCGGAAGCCGAACTGGGGTGGACCCCAACCCGGTCTACGCTGGAAACGATGATCACCGATGCCTGGAGATGGCACCAAACTGGCCACTACGACACATAACAGGCCAAACGCGCGCCTTCTGGACCTGACCCGCCTGATGCGTCGGGCGGGACGTGTGCTGACCGGGGTAGATCGCGTCGAACTGGCCTATCTGCGCGCACTGCAAGATGCACCCGAACCCCTGTATGGTCTGATCAGATCAAGGCTGGGTTACATCCTGCTTGATCCGAACGGCATTGCGTCCGTCACACACATTTTATCTGGTCCCGATGGCACGCCACCTGATCAGCAGAACAAGGTTGCATGGAGGTTGGCTCGCCGTAACGCAATCGGGCGCGTACCGCCGTTCGGTCTACCGAGGATGCTGAGAAGACACCTACCTGTCGGCACATCGTATCTGAATACCGGGCATTCCAACCTGACCGAACGGGTTTTGCGCACTCTGAAAGCTGCCGGTATTCCCATCGCGATTTTTGTACATGACGTCATTCCGATTGAGTTTCCACAATATCAGCGCGAAGGGACCGTCGGGCCTTTTACCGCAATGATCGCCCGGGTCGGAACATACGCGGATACAGTGATCTACAATTCCGCGGACACTAAACGGCGAACTGAAGCGTTGTTTCCAGGTCGTGTTCCGGCCCCAATTGTTGCTCATCTCGGGACGGATTTTGTGGCCGCTCGGTTCGACGAGTTGCCGGATGGTCTGCCTCCAGCCCCGCCATATTTTGTAGTCATCGGAACAATCGAGCCACGCAAAAATCACGCGTTTCTGCTGGATCTGTGGGATGCAATGGGTGCTGACGCTCCGACACTCGTGATTGCCGGCAGTCGCGGCTGGAAGAATGATGACGTGTTTGCGCGGCTTGGCGCGTTGCCTCCAGATGGAAGCATACGGGAGGCGAGTAGCCTAAGTGACGGTGCCCTTGCTGCTCTAGTGGATGGGTCGGCGGGTGTTCTGCTGCCGACCCATGCCGAAGGGTTTGGCATGCCAGCGGTTGAAGCGGCTTTGCGCGGTGTCCCCGTTGTTGTGAACACACTTGAAGTCTTTGGGGAACTGCTGGGTGACATTCCCATTTACGCAAGCGTTTCAGATCGTTATCTGTGGATCAGTACAATCAATACTCTGGCCGACGCTGGGCCGCGCACGCCAAAACACCCGCAGTTTGAACCACCCAGTTGGGATGTGCATTTCAAGACTGTGTTAAGGTTGACCTGATAGGCGCGAGTGAGACCGAAACGTCGGCTGGCAAAGGACGGGGCAATTTGGGCGCTTGGCAGTCATATCGGCTGAGACTTCAGCGTAAACGATGGCGCATCCGGGCATTCCGGAAGCGTCGGGAGTTGTCTCGCGTTGCCAACCGTACCGCACAGATTCGTCCGACCGATCTGCTGTGTTTTTCGACCCTTAGAAACGAAGCGGTCCGCCTCCCGTATTTTCTGGACTACTACCGCGAGATGGGGATCAACCATTTCCTGATCGTGGACAATGACAGCACGGACGGGTCTCTGGACTATCTTGTTCAGCAACCGGACGTATCGGTCTGGTCAACAAACGCAAGCTACAAGCGATCGCGCTTTGGCGTTGATTGGTTGAACTGGCTGCAGATGAAATACGGTCACGACCATTGGACATTGGTGGTCGATCCGGACGAATTCCTGGTCTATCCGTTCTGCGATACGCGGCCCTTGCGTGCTTTGACGGATTGGCTTGATGCCTCGTCGATCAAATCATTTTCAGCCATGTTGTTGGACATGTACCCCAAGGGGCGGCTGGATGAACAACCCTACACGGCCGGTCAGAACCCGATGGATATCGCCAGTTGGTTCGACAGCGGAAACTACATGATCACCAAAAACAAGAAGCTTGGGAATCTGTGGATACAGGGTGGACCTCGCGCGCGCGTCTTTTTTCCGGAAGAACCAGAACGCGCACCGGCGCTGAACAAGATACCCTTGGTGAAATGGGATCGGCGCTATGCTTATGCCAGCTCAACCCACATGCTTTTGCCGCGTGGTCTGAACCAGGTTTATGATGAATGGGGCGGTGAAAAGGCCTCGGGCGTTTTGTTGCATGCCAAGTTTCTTGATACGTTCACGGCCAAAGCATCAGAAGAGCTTGACCGGAAGCAGCACTACGCGGCGTCGGTCGAGTACAAGGCCTATGCCGCCACGCTGCGCGACGATCCGGACCTCTGGTGCAAATGGTCTGAGAAGTACATCAACTGGCGTCAGCTAGAGATTCTGGGGCTAATGTCCAAGGGGAACTGGGCGTGACCGTCGGTATCGTCATGCTCGTGCACACTGCACTTGATCGCGCGGAACAGGCGGCGCGCTTCTGGGCGATGGGTGGATGTCCGGTTGTGATCCATGTCGATGTGAATGTGCCGAAAAAAATATGTCGCATTTGCCAAGGCCCTGTCCGACGTTCCGACCATCAAATTCTCAAAGCGCTTCCGATGTGAATGGGGCACATGGAGCATTGTCGCTGCCAGTCAGGCAGCGTCTGAGCTCATGTTGAATGAATTTGCGGATGTGCGGCATGTCTACCTCGCTTCGGGTTCATGCTTGCCTCTGCGCCCGGTTGAGGAATTGGTGGACTACCTCGCCGCTCGTCCGCGCACGGACTTTATTGAAAGTGCGACGACCGCGGATGTACCTTGGACCGTCGGCGGCCTTGATCATGAGAGGTTTACGTTGCGCTTCCCGTTCTCCTGGAAACGTCAGCGGATTCTGTTCGACAAATACGTTGAGCTTCAGCGCAGGCTTGGACTGAAGCGCAAGATACCGGCTGGCCTGGTTCCGCACATGGGCAGCCAATGGTGGTGCCTGACACGGCAAACGCTGTCAGCGATCCTTCAAGGTCCGGATCGCAAGGAATATGACGCCTACTTCAAGCAGGTGTGGATACCTGACGAAAGCTACTATCAAACGCTTGCCCGTCAGTACGCCATTGAAATTGAGAGCAGGTCACTGACGCTGTCAAAGTTCGACTTTCAGGGCAAGCCCCACATCTTTTATGACGATCATCTGCAACTCCTGCGGCGGTCTGATTGTTTTGTCGCCCGCAAGATCTGGCCCCATGCCAACCGACTGTACGACGCATTCCTGACGGACCCTGCCGGTGCGATGAAGCGCACGGAACCCAACCCCGGCAAAATCGACCGCATCTTTGCCAAAGCGGTCGAGCGAAGAACGCGCGGGCGGCCCGGTTTGTATATGCAAAGCCGGTTCCCGAACGAAGATTGGGAAAACGGTGTGACCGCTGCTCCGTACTCGGTTTTCCAAGGCTTTACCGAGATATTCGAGAATTTCGAACCTTGGCTGGCCAAAGCAACGGGCGCGCGCGTCCACGGGCATCTCTTTCACCCTGACCGGGCCGAATTTGCAGAAGGTCAGGCCACACTGAACGGTGCGCTTAACAACAGTGCGAAAACACGTGATTACAATCCGAACTCGTTTCTGGCGAACCTGATATGGAACACGCGGGGCGAGCGGCAATGCTTCCAGTTTGGCCCCGGTGACAACCAAGATATCAATTGGCGTGTGGCCAAAGACCCGAACGCCCAGATCTCTGTCATCTCGGGTGCATGGTCTGTACCCCTGTTCCGCTCGAACATGAACTTCATGGACATTCGAAAGGAAGCAGCACGCCTGCAAAAGATCGAAAGTGATCACCTGAACGTGCTGCGATCACCATACGCCAAGGCGCGTATTCGCGTGTGGACAATGGCGGAATTCGTTGAGGCGCCGATGGAACCACTTCAGGGCATTCTGGATGAAATTGGTTTGACCCATACCCGCCGCCTGTCCGAAGTGCCGAAGCTTGCAAATCTCACGGGCTTTGGTCAATTCTTGCAAAATCTCAAAAACCAAGGGATGCACCCGTACCTGATGGGCGATTTTCCTGTTGCGCTGGGCCCAAAGCCTGCCCCGGACCCAGCGCGCAAACCCTACTTGGTGCGCTGATCTGATATGGCCAAATTCGACTACTTTGTCGTGTTCGCGGAGATGCGCACAGGTTCGAACTTTTTGGAAACCAATCTGAATGCTTTCGACGGGTTGTCGTGTCATGGTGAGGCGTTCAATCCGTTCTTCATTGGGTATCCGAACACCGACAAGGTTCTCGGTGTCACTCAGGAAATGCGGGACGCAGACCCTAAAATACTGCTGCGCGAGATTAAGAAAACAGCAGACCTGAGTGGCTTTCGGTATTTCCACGATCATGATCCCCGCATCTTTGACAAGGTCGTAGATGATCCTAAATGCGCCAAGATCGTGCTGACCCGGAATCCTGTCGACAGCTATGTGTCATGGAAGATTGCACAAGCAACGGGTCAGTGGAAGCTGACCGACGTGAAGGCGCGCAAGGATGGAAAGGCAACCTTTGTTGCCGATGAATTTGCCTCACATCTCAGCGCTTTGCAGGACTTCCAGGTGACGTTGCTGAATCGGTTGCAGTCTTCTGGGCAAACCGCATTTTATTTGGCTTACGAGGATCTACAGAGCCTTTCGGTCATGAACGGCCTGGCAAAATGGCTTGGTGTCGACGGCCAGCTGGACTCATTGGACAAAAGCCTGAAGGTGCAAAATCCCAGCGCCCTGTCAGACAAGGTAAGCAATTTCGGTCAAATGGCCGAGGCCTTATCGGGTGTGGACCAGTTCAATCTAACCCGAACACCCAACTTCGAACCGCGGCGCGGGGCAGCCGTGCCGACCTACTTTGCCAGTCAATCGCAACCGCTTCTGTATGTGCCAATCCGGGGTTGGCCGAATGACCCAGCGCTACGTTGGCTGCAGGCGCTCGACAAGGCCAAGGGGGTCAAACCGGAATCGAAGCTGTCCCAGAACGGTTTGCGCGACTGGATGCGGGCCAATCCCGGACACCGCAGCTTCTCAGTACTGCGCCACCCCCTTGACCGCGCACATGCCGTGTTCTGCCATCGTATTTTGAACACAGGCCAAGGCGGATATGGCGGCATTCGCACCACTTTGGGCAAGCGGTACAAACTGACGTTGCCCGAGGATCCTGCGGATCCGTCCTACGACAAGGCGGCCCACCGGGATGCCTTTGCGGCTTTCCTTCGGTTTCTCAAGTCGAACTTGAACGGTCAAACTGCTGTACGTGTAGATCCGGATTGGGCCAGCCAATCGAAGACGATCGAAGGGTTCGCAGAGTTTGCGTTGCCGCATCGTCTGATGCGGGCTGAAACACTGGCACATGAACTGGCGGAACTTGGCGCTTCCGTCGGACTGGCAGAAGCTCCTGCACTCAATGGCCACATCAACGATATGCCTCACACGCTGACTGATATCTATGATACGGAAATCGAGGATTTGGCGCGTGCAGCTTACACGCGCGACTACCTGATGTTCGGTTTCAAGGATTGGGTGCCGGTTTAAGCGGCTTGCGCGGGTTTCGCTTCGTTCAGAATTGCAAACAGTGTGCTCGCGTCTGGGTTGGCGCGCAATTTGTTGCAGATTGCGGCGTCGCGAAGGGTTCGCGACACCAGGGCCAATGCCTTGAGGTGTTCCACACCGGCCTCTTCAGGCGCAAACAGGGCAAAGGCAATGTCGACCGGCTGGCGGTCGACCGCGTCGAAATCTATGGGTTTGTCGAGCAGAACAAAGGCACCCATCACGTCCGAAATGCCATCCAGACGTGCGTGTGGCAGTGCGACACCATGGCCCACGCCGGTTGGCCCCAGCGCTTCACGCGCAATAAGAGACTCAACAACGAGCGCTGCATTCAGGTCATAGGCTGACTGCACAAGATCACCGATCTCGTGAAAAAGCCGTTTCTTGGACGAGGCGGAGGTAACAACCTTGACCGCCTCGGGTTTCAGAAGAGTCCCAAAGTTCATTCTGCTCTCTCGTCGGTGCGCCGAAGCACCGATCCCTTACGGGTCGATCCAACCTATGTTCCCGTCTTCGCGACGGTAGACCACGTTCAGCCCGTCTTTTCCTTCGTTTCGGAACACCAACACTGGGGCGCCCGCCAATTCCATTTGCATGACCGCTTCACCAACCGACAGCGATGGAATCTTGGTTTCCATCTCGGCCACGATCATGGGTTGCAGCGTCTCGGGTTCCGAGTCGCCCGCTCCTTCGTCAGACGCGAGGATATAAGAGGCCGCGCCAGAGAGTTCAACAGGCTGCGCGCGTTCCTTGTGATGGTCCTTGAGACGGCGTTTGTACCGCCTCAATTGCTTCTCCATTTTTTCGGAACATCCGTCAAAAGCTGCATATATTTCAGTGGCATGGGCCTTAGCCTGAGCGGTCAGACCGGTGGACAGGTGTACCGTCGCTTCACATACGAATTCATGTGCAGACTTGGAAAACACCACTTGGGCATTTGTCGGGCGTTCGGCATATTTCTGTACAACCGCGCCCAAATCGTCCCGCACATGGGTTTGCAGCGCTTCGCCGATATCGATCTGTTTGCCACTGATTTGATACTGCATTCTTGCTCCTTCTGATGTGTCCGCAATGCATGTTCCGTGCCGCCAAGATGCTGGCGGCGTTATGTTTTTAGAATTGCAGAAAAGGCACGTCGTGACCGTGATCTATGTCAAAACCCTTAGGCGGGGTGACAGTGTTGCAGATCTTGGTCAGCGTAAAAGCCATACTGTCATTGCACGCCAAAAGTGCACTCGGAGTCAATGAAAAGCGGACATGGCAAGCGCGCCGTTGCTCAGCCGATACGGAAGTTTTCGCCAAGATAGACACGGCGCACATTTTCATTCTGCACCACGTCTTGCGGTGTACCTGACATGAGCACCTGCCCGTCATGCAGGATATAGGCACGGTCCACGATTTCGAGGGTTTCACGCACATTGTGATCCGTAATCAGGACGCCAATGCCCCGCTTCTTCAAATCCGCAACAAGATGCCGGATATCTCCGACAGAGATCGGATCGACCCCGGCAAATGGTTCGTCGAGCAGCAGATATTTCGGATTTGCAGCCAGCGACCGCGCAATCTCGACCCGACGCCGTTCCCCACCTGACAGGGCCAACGCGGGGGCACGGCGCATGTGTTCAATGGAAAATTCGCTCAACAACTCTTCGAGCCGCTCACGCCGCTTGTGTCGATCGGGCTCAACGATATCGAGGATGGCAAGGATATTGTCCTGCACGCTCAGCCCCCGGAAGATGCTCATCTCTTGCGGCAGGTATCCAATACCCATTTGCGCGCGGCGATACATCGGCAAGCTGGTTACGTCCGTTCCATCCAGCGTGACGGTGCCGCCTTCCGGCGTCACCAACCCAGCCACGGCATAGAAGGTTGTTGTCTTGCCAGAGCCATTGGGCCCCAGTAACGCAACAACCTCACCCCGATTCAACTCCATCGAAAAATCGCGAATGACCAGTTTCTTGCGATACGACTTGCGCAGGTGCGATATGCGCAGACCGGACGACCCGCCCGCCACTTTCAGATTGGGTCTGGCCATCAGTTGTTGCCAGTCTGCAGAATTGTTTTCACACTGCCTTGCATCCGTGCGGTGCCGTCATCCAGGTTCACAGTCATGCGATCGGATGAGATGGCGCTTTGCCCCTGGGCCAGCAAGACGTCGCCGGTCATGACGATCAATCCCGTATCGATACTGTAGTCGGCGCGCTGCGACTCGGCTGCGTCTGGGCCGGATACCAAGGTTACGCCGCCCGTCGCCTCCATCCGTTCGATACCCGCCTGATCCTCGCGATAGATCACCAGCACGCGGGGGGCCGACAGCCGCATCTCACCCTGACCGATCACCACATTGCCGGTAAAGATGGCGGCGCCGGTGGCCTGATCCACATTCAACTCGTCTGCACTTACCTCTACCGGGGCTGACGTATCCTGCCTTATGGCGCCGAATGCGACCTGCGTTCCCTGGGCGTAGAGCGGTGTAATCAGGCCGATCGTGATCAGGCAGGCTATAACACGCAAAATAGTCACGGATTTATCACTCTTCCAATTCTTCAGGGCGGTATACCAACTTTACGCCCTTTGTGAAAATCAAATGGGCGTTTTCGCCATCGTCCGTTTTTTCGAGCGTCATTTGGCCCGCTTCAAGGGTCCCCGACAGGCCAGTGCCAGCGACTGGGCCAGGTGACCTAACTGTCATATTCTCGAAATCGGTTAAAAGTTCGTCTGAATTCAGTTTGTAACCGGTCGATGTTGTGATCACGACGTTCCCCGCCAGCGACGATGCGCCATAGGCAAGGTCAAACTCGCCCGTGTCGGAAAACAGGACAACACGCGTTCCCGAAGACAGGTCGATATGCGCCGCCAGGTCGGTTGCCGCGTTGTTCTGGTCGTTGGCAGTCGCCATTGTACCAGCCGATACAGATATGCGGTCACCGCTCGAAGATGTGCCGGAATAGAACGGAGCAGTCACTTGCTGCCCGCGCAAACGCTCTTGGATTTCGGTGTCCGCGAAGGGGACAGAGGCAACAGGGTCAATGTTCCGCGACAGTAGGAACAGCGTGGACAGCAACCCAAGCGCTGTCAGGGGCAACAACACCTTGAGCCAAGCGACGAGTTTTGAATAGCCGTCCATGCCATGTCCCTTAACCCAATCCCACGCGCAAACAGTCGTGGATATGCAGAATCCCCTGCGGCTTGCCTGGGGTCTTCGCGTCCTCGGCAAACACGCATGTGATCTTGCGCGCATTCATCACTGCCACCGCCTCTTCAGCGAGTGCGGCAACGTCAATCGTTGTGGGGGAGGTGGTCATCACATCGGCTGCTGTCAAGGACAACAGCCCGTCCATGTGCCGCCGCAGGTCACCGTCAGTGATGATACCCGCTAGTGTTCCGTCATTTGCGGTTACGCCCACGACCCCGAGGCTTTTCTTGCTGATTTCAATCAGAGCATCTGCCATCGGAGTGTCTTTGCCGACCAATGGCATCGCGGCACCAGTATGCATTAGGTCGCTCACGCGGCTCAGCTTGGCCCCAAGCTTGCCGCCTGGGTGGAACTCGCGGAAATGCTCTTCCGTAAACTCCCGATGCTCCATCAATGCCACGGCAAGGGCATCACCCATTGCAAGGGTCAACGTGGTCGAGGTTGTTGGAACCACACCGGTGCCGCAGGCTTCGCCGAGATCGGGTAATTGCAGGACCGCGTCGCAGGCGCGACCCAAAGCGCTCTTGGGCGCTTTGGTAATTCCGATCAGCGGGATTTCGAAGCGGCGTGAAAAGGCGATCATGTTCGCCAGTTCCGGCGCTTCGCCCGAATTGGAAATGGCAAGCACCACGTCTGATCGCGTGACCATGCCAAGATCGCCATGGCTTGCTTCAGCCGGGTGCACGAATTGCGCTGGCGTGCCCGTGCTGGCAAGCGTCGCCGCAATTTTGCGCGCGATATGGCCAGATTTGCCGATCCCCGTGACAATGACTCGACCATTGGCATTCAAGAGCAGGTCAATCGCCGCGCGAAAGCTGCCATCGAGCCGGTCCGCCATGATGGTCAGTGCCTCGGCTTCGGTGCGGATGACGCGCTTGGCCGTGTCGATGAAGGGGGTCTTGCTGGTCATGAGTGCGCAAAAATGTCCGTGTCAGGCCAGCCCGCCAGATCCAGGCGTGCTCGCATAGGCAGGAAGTCGAAGCAGGCTTGCGCCATCTCCATCCGCCCTTCACGCACCAGCCGTTCATTCAGAACGTCGCGCAGCTTGTGTAGGTACAAAACATCAGATGCGGCGTATTCCAGTTGCGCATCGGTCAGCGTGTTTGCGCCCCAGTCACTGGACTGCTGCTGTTTCGATATGTCGATACCCAACATTTCCTGCAAAAGGTTCTTCAACCCATGCCGGTCCGTGTAAGTGCGGATCAGGCGGCTTGCGATCTTGGTGCAATAAACAGGGGCCGTGACAGCGCCAAAGGCATTGAGCATGGCGGCAATATCGAAGCGGCCAAAATGGAACAGTTTCAGCACCTTTGGGTCTTCCAATAGGCGGCACAGGTTTGGTGCCTCGGTCTGGCCCAGCTTGATCTGCACGATATGCGCGTTGCCATCACCGCCCGACAATTGCACGACGCACAGCCGGTCGCGGTGCGGGTTCAAGCCCATGGTTTCACAGTCGATGGCGACAACCGGCCCAAGATCCAGATCGTCAGGCAGGTCGGAAATATGCAGGTGGTTTGTCATGTGCCCGCTATAACGCGCGTTATCCCGATGGGGAAGCGTGGTTTAGGCGGCTTTGATTGCATCCAGGTCGGGCCTTGGGAAACGCATAAGCAGGTGTGATACCAGTGCGCGGCAGTCATGCCCACGCCAGTCCGATGAATGCGCCGCGCGTGGCAGGTCGGGATGCTTCAATGTCAGTCGCCGCCACGCATGTACGATCAAAACCCTGAGGACCGCCGTTTGCAAAGCGCTCAACTCGTCTTCAAGCTCTTCCTTGATGTCGGTTAGTACGGCGTGAAGCGATTTGTACGCATCGCGCATCGCTTCAGTCTCGATTTGCGCACCCAACCATGTCGGCAAGGATTGCGGCGCCAGTTGCATGGCATCTGCGGGAATTGCGGCTGACGGTCCGCAAAGAAACACGCGCGGTGCGACTTGCGCGAATTGGGTCGGGTCAAGCTCGACCGGAGCACCGGTCAGGATCAAGACAGCCTCGGCGTCCTGCGGTTGACCATAGATGCGCCCCCGGGCGGCATCACTGTCACTCTGCCCCTTCGGCGTCAGGCTGTGCAGGCTGGTCCGGCCCAGCTTCTCTGACCCGACCCACCCATCGCTTCGTAGTCTATGCAAGGCAACACGGGAGGCTTCCGGCTTGATCCCGATTTCGGCCATGATGGCCGACAAAGTGGGGCCTTCAAGCGGTCGATCCGGTGCCAGATCACCAAAAACGGTCACTAACAAGGACCAAACGCGCATGGGCCCCAGATCACTCAGGCTGCTTATGGCTTGGGAATAGGTGTCAGTAGGCATTCATCGTCAACAGTTCGTATTCGGCAACCGCCTCGTCATCTTGGTTGGTGAGGGTCACGTGCCAGCGCACCTCTCCATATTCGTCGTTGCGCGGTGTCTTGGCCTTGACCGTCAGTCGCACCTTGATGCTGTCGCCCGCTTCGACCGGTTTCATGAAGCGTAAGCTATCAAGCCCGGTATTGGCCAGGACCGGTCCCGGATCAGGCTGCACAAACAACCCGGCAGCAAAGCTGAGCAGCAGATAACCATGCGCCACCCGACCGGGGAAGAATGGATTCGCCTTGGCCGCGTCGTCGTCCATATGGGCATAGAACGTGTCGCCGGTGAAATGGGCGAAGGTCTCGATATCATCCAGCGTCACCTCGCGCGACAGGCTGTTGAAGGTGTCACCGAGTGCGAGTTCGCCAAAGGGCCGCGTGAAGGGATGTGGTTTGTCAGAGGTTTCGATTGCACCCGGCACCCAGCGCTGCCCGATTGCCGTCAGGATGTCAGGGCTGCCTTGGACCGCCGTCCGCTGCATGTAGTGTTTGACGGCGCGGATACCGCCCAGTTCTTCGCCGCCGCCAGCCCGTCCTGGACCGCCATGCACCATGTGCGGCAGCGGCGCGCCGTGTCCCGTTGCCTCTGACATGCTGTCACGGTTGTTGAAATAGAGCCGCCCGTGGAACGCAGCCGAGGCCATCGTGATCTCGCGCGCAACATCTCTGTCGTGAGTGATGACGGACGCCACCAGCGATCCCTTGCCTCGGTTCAACAACTCGGCTGCATGGGCAACATCTCGATACGGCATGACGGTCGACACGGGGCCAAAGGCTTCCACATCATGCACGGCCTGTGCCGCGTCGGGGTGTGCGCAGTGAAACAGCATGGGCGGCAGGAATGCGCCGCGACTGTCTGCCATTGCGAAGGCCTCGGGATCGCCGAACACATGTTCGGCCTCCGCCCCGATCTCGATCGCCTTCTCCAGCACGTCGATCTTCTGCGCGCTTGAGACAAGCGCACCCATCTTCGTGGCCTTATCCCGGGGGTCGCCGATGGTAACCTTGCCCAGCCGTTCAGCAATCGCGTCGATCACTGCCTGCACTTGCGCGCCCGGCACCATGATCCGGCGAATAGCGGTGCATTTCTGCCCCGCCTTCGCCGTCATCTCGCGCTGCACTTCCTTTATGAACAGATCGAATTCAGGCGTCCCCGGACCCGCATCCGGGCCAAGGATCGACGCATTCAAACTGTCCTGTTCAGCCGTGAACCGGACCGCGTTGCTCAAAAGGTTGGCGTTACTGCGTAGTACGCGCGCCGTATCGGCGGACCCGGTAAATGTCACCACATCCTGACAATCCAGATGATCCAGGAGACCGCCAATGCCGCCCGAAACCAGCTGCAATGCACCCTCGGGCAGCAGGCCACTGTCCATCATCAAACGCACACACGCCTCGGTCACATAGGACGTTGCCGTAGCGGGCTTCACAATGGCGGGCACACCCGCCAACAGAGTCGGCGCGACCTTTTCAAGCATCCCCCAAACGGGGAAGTTGAACGCATTGATGTGCAGCGCAACGCCCTGCAACGGAGTGCAGATATGCTGCCCATGAAACTGGCCCGACCGTCCCAACTGCTCTGGCGTGCCATCCAGATACACTTGCGTATCCGGCATCTCGCGCCGCCCCTTAGAAGCAAAGACCAGCATCGTGCCAATGCCACCATCCACGTCGATCAGGTGATCGGCCTGCGTGGCACCCGTGTCAAAGCTCAGATCATACAGCACCTGACGATGTTCGCGCAGATGCAGGGCCAGTGCCTTGAGTATCCGTGCACGGTCATGAAAGGTCATCGCGCGCAGCGCCGGGCCGCCTATGTCTCGCGCATAGGCGCGCATGCCCTGCACGTCCAAACCGTCGTTCCCGGCCTCGGCAATCACGTCCCCCGTGATGGCGCTGGCAATTGACCGGGCGCCGGACCCGGGCGGCACCCATGCACCGGCGGCGAAAGAATGAACCTGGCGCATGATGCCCCCCTAGTGTTGATCGTAGTCGATGCTCAGCGTGTCGCTGATGGGATAGCACTGGCAGGTCAGGACAAAACCTGCCTCGACCTCGTAATCCTCAAGCGCGTGATTGGTCAGCATCTCGTATTCGCCCTCGGTCACCTTGGCCTTGCAGGTCGAACAGACGCCTGCCCTACAGGCGAACGGCGCGTCCAGTGAATTTGCCAAAACAGTCTCTAACACGGACGAATCCTTGGGCATTTCCATGTGATAGGAGGTTCCGTCCAGCGTGATCTTCAAGTGGGTGTCAGCCGCACCCTCTGCCCGTGCGCTCAACGCTTGTTTTGCCAAGCGCCCCTGCTGCCCGGCGCCAAACAATTCAAACTTGATCTGGTCCTTGGACAACCCGTGCGCCTCAAGCGCCTCGGAAATCGCCAACATCATCGGTTCGGGCCCGCAGATGAACGCGGTATCGACGCCATCCACATTGATCCAGGATTTGAACAGTGCTGCGCATTTCTCCTGATCCACACGGCCGGAAAACAGATCGATGTCCTGCCCGGTTTCCAGCACATGAATCAGGGTGAAGCGACCCATGTAGCGGTTCTTGAGGTCCTCCAGCTGTTCGCGGAACATGATCGTGTGTACGGCCCGGTTGGCATAGATCAGGGTGAAGGTGCTGTCAGGTTCGCGGGCAAGTACGGTTTTCAGGATCGACAGAACGGGTGTAATTCCAGATCCACCGGCAAAGCCAAGATAAGATTTGCCTCTGTTAGGCTCTATTTCTGTGTGAAAGTTGCCCATGGGCGACATTGCATGCAGCGTATCGCCGACCTGCAGTTCCGTGTTGGCGTAGGTGGAAAAAGCGCCACCATCCACGCGCTTGACACCCACCTGCAGATGGCCCTCGTCCAGCCCTGCACAGATCGAATAATTGCGGCGCAGCTCGGTCCCGTCAAAGTCGTGTTTGAAGGTCAGGTACTGACCCGGAATGAACCGGAAAACCTCCGGGTCCTTTGGTTCGAGTGTCAACACCACCGCATCGCGGATCGTGTGGTGAATATCGGTCACGGTCAGGGGGTGAAACTGGTTCATATGCATTTGAAGTAGTCAAAGGGTTCCAGGCAGTCCGTGCAGCGCCATTGCGCTTTGCAAGGGGTCGACCCGAACTGGCTGATCTTTTCCACATGTGTGGATTGGCAGTGCGGGCATCTTTCGGGCCCACCTGCCGGTTGCGGCGGTGCAATACCATAGTTCTCCAGCTTGGCCTTGCCCGCATCGCTCATCCAGTCGGTGGTCCAAGGCGGTGCAATCTGCCTTTTTAGAGACAGTTTTTCGATCCCGTTGGCGCGCAGTGCAGCCTCAATCTCGATATTGATGATGCTGGTCGCTGGACAACCGGAATAGGTCGGCGTCACGGTCACTTCCAGCGTATCACCCTGCCATTGCACAACGCGTATGATCCCCAAATCGACAAGGGAGATGACAGGGATTTCCGGGTCCGGCACGTCGGCCAGCCATGTCCAGACATCCTGTACCGAGGGGCGGGTCGTTACCATGTCGCATCCGGGTAACTGCGGGGCAGCACTTGCATGGTGGCCAGCATATGCCCCAGATGTTCGGTATGTCGCGCGCCCGTTTTGCCACCGAGATGGGCGAAGTCGCTTTCGGGTCTGGTCAACGTCGCCTCGGCGAGCATATCCCCCACATACGCATCAAAGGCAGAGCGTAGCGCCGCCATATCGATCAGGTCGTCATCATCGGTGGTGAACATTTCGCCCACGTAAGGCCAAAGCCGATCAAGGGCCGATTGCATCCGCGCATGGCTTTCTTCGGTTCCGTCACCCAGAGCGATGATCATGTCGCCGGACCTTTCGCGATGGTATGTGACCTCTTTCACCGACTTCTGCGCAATCGCGCTGATCTCGGCATCTTCATGTTCTGCCAGCACGGTCAGCGCTTCCAAATGCCAGCTATCAAATAGAAATTGCCGCATCATCGTCACGCCGAAATCCCGGTTTGGCTGTTCGACCAACAGCAGGTTGCGGAAGTCCCATGCGTCGCGGTGATAAGCGAGCGTGTCGGCGGTGCGCCCCTGACCCTCACGCTCGGCGGCCAGGCCGAGCCAAAGTTGCGTCTGTCCGATCAGGTCCAATGCCGTGTTGGCCAGTGCAATGTCTTCTTCAAGCGCGGGGGCATGACCACACCATTCCGACACCCGCTGTCCCAGAACCAACGTGTTGTCGCCCATGCGGATCAGGCCGGGAACGCTCACATCGCCCCCACATCGTCTGGAATGTCAAAGAAGGTCGGGTGGCGATACACCTTGTCATCCGCCGGGTCGTAGAGCGAGCCCTTGTCGTCCGGGGACGAGGCGGTGATATCCACCGCGGGCACAACCCAAATACTCACGCCTTCCTTGCGGCGGGTATAGACGTCGCGCGCATTCTGGATCGCGTGTTCGGCATCAGTGGCATGAAGTGAGCCGACATGGCGGTGTGACAGCCCATGCTGCCCGCGGATAAAGACTTCCCAAAGGGGCCATTCCTGTTTCATCGCGTCACCCCGCTGCCATGGCACACCGGCGCCATGCTGATGAATCAACCGCATCCCAGCCAAAGGCTTGTTCGGTCGAGCCGTGTACGACCAGGTGACGCAGCTGTTCCATCGCTTCGGTCAGCGTTGGGATGTCCCCATCGGGCACGTGCCACATCACGAAATGCGGTGTTTTCATCGGCACAAACCAGTTCGTGCCCTTTTCATAGAAACGCGCGTGCAGCGTGTTGAACACATAGTGCCCAAGGCTGGGCACATCGTCCCAGACGGACAGATTGGCAATCATCTCGGGATCACCCGGTACTGAGATGTCGGTGGCGTTACCGCTGCCTGACTGCATCCGCCAGACAAAGCCGGGGCTGCGTTCCGCCATCGCGTTCATGCGGTCCAGATTGTCCATGAACTCCGCCATGCGCGGATCTTCTGTTGGATAGCGAGCATACCCCACATTGAGTTGAGCCAGTTTCATTCCGCCGCCACCTTCGCTGCCTGCTTCTTGGCCGCATGTGCCAACCGCGCCTCGCGCACCCAAGCGCCGTCATCCCACGCCTTCTGGCGCGCTTCGATCCGTTCGACCGAACAGGGGCCGTTGCCCTTCAGCACGTCAAAGAACTCGGACCAATCCGGTTCGGCAAAATCATAGCCGCCCTTCTCTTCGTTCCAGGCCAGCGTCTCATCCGGGACCGTCAGCCCCAGATACTCTGCCTGCGGCACCGTCTGATCCACAAATTTCTGACGCAGTTCGTCGTTGGAATTCATCTTGATCTTCCACGCCATCGACTGCTCGGAATGCACGGATTCCTTATCCGATGGCCCAAACATCATCAGCGACGGGTACCAGAACCGGTTCAATGCATCCTGCGCCATGCGCTTCTGCGCATCGGTCCCGTTCGCCATCTTCATCATGATGTCAAAGCCTTGGCGCTGATGGAACGATTCCTCCTTGCAGATACGCACCATCGACCGGGCGTAAGGGCCGTAGGATGTCCGCTGCAGTGGCACCTGATTCATGATCGCAGCACCATCAACCAGCCAGCCCACAGCCCCCATATCCGCCCATGTCAGGGTCGGGTACGAGAAGATGGAGGAGTACTTCATCCGCCCATCCAACAGCATTTCGGTCAACTCATCGCGGCTCACACCCAGCGTCTCGGCCGCGCAGTACAGGTACAGGCCGTGCCCCGCCTCATCCTGCACCTTGGCCAGCAAGATCGCCTTGCGCTCCAGCGTGGGTGCGCGGGTGATCCAGTTGCCCTCGGGCAGCTGACCAACAATCTCGGAATGCGCGTGCTGCCCGATCTGACGGATCAGCGTCTTACGATAACCCGCAGGCATCCAGTCCTTTGGCTCGATCTTATCGCCCGCATCTATGCGCGCCTGAAAGGTGGTCAGCTTTTCGGGATCGTCCTGCGTCGCTTCGGATTTGATCATCTGTGCATACATCGTCTCAAGCCCTTTCGAGTATCATGGCAACGCCCTGCCCCACGCCCACACACATCGTGCACAGCGCATAGCGGCCACCGGTCCGTTTCAGTTGATAGGCGGCGGTCATCACCAACCGTGCACCCGACATCCCCAAAGGATGCCCAATCGCAATGGCACCCCCCTGCGCGTTCACCCGAGGATCATCATCCGCCACACCAAGGCTGCGCAGCGTCGCCAAGCCCTGCGAGGCAAATGCCTCATTCAATTCAATCACATCCATCTGATCGACGGTCAGTCCTGCGCGCTTCAGCACTTTCTCGGACGCCGGCACCGGCCCAATGCCCATCACGCGCGGTTCAACTCCGGCAGCACACATCCCGACAATACGCGCCATGGGCGTCAGTCCCTGCGCCTCAGCAGCCTCGGTCGAGGCGATCAGCATCGCCGCCGCACCGTCATTTACGCCCGACGCATTGCCTGCTGTCACAGTCATCTCTGGACCATTGATGCCACGCAACCCCGCCAGCTTCTCGACAGACGTGCCGGGACGCGGGTGCTCATCCGTATCGACAACAAGCGGGTCGCCTTTGCGCTGCGGGATGGTCACCGGCGCAATCTCGTCCGCAAAGGCTCCCGTTTGATGCGCGGCTGCCCACCGCGTCTGCGACCGCGCGGCAAAGGCATCCTGCGCCTCACGCTCGACCTGCCAATCGGCAGCTACGTTGTCGGCAGTCTGCGGCATGGAATCGATTCCATACTCTGCCTTCATCTTCGGGTTCACGAACCGCCACCCGATGGTCGTGTCATAAACCTGATTGGCGCGCGAAAAGGCCGCTTCGGCCTTAGGCATCACAAAGGGCGCACGGCTCATGCTCTCGAGCCCGCCAGCGATAACCACATCCATGTCGCCCGCCTTGATCCCACGCGCCGCAATCCCTACCGCATCCATGCCCGAGGCACACAAACGGTTCACCGTGATGCCCGGCACATCCACAGGCAAACCCGCCAATAATGCGGCCATCCGGGCCACGTTGCGATTATCCTCACCCGCCTGATTGGCACAGCCCATGATCACATCATCGATACTGGCCCAGTCGAAATCTGGATTGCGCGCCATCAGCGCCGCGATAGGAGCCGCGGCCAAATCATCGGCGCGAACGCCGGACAAAGCACCGCCGTACCGCCCAATGGGCGTGCGCTGCGCATCACAAATCCATGCGTCCATGAAACTCCTCCTGTTCTGAAAATAGAGCGTGCGGCGATTCCGATCAATGATAAATGTTACACTTGTATGTGTAGTGACCGAAATTTCGTAACGCTTTCTCGCGGCCACTGGACCATTCCGCATGTGCGCTGTTCTATGCGGGCATCGACCTCAACCACATCGGATCACCCTATGGATCGCGCTGCCATCGTTCACGACAACTTCCACCGGCGGCTCAAAGCCAACGACCTGCCAAGCGGCAGCGGTGCGGGCGACATGGGTGCCGAAACGCTTCTGACCCTCTACCGCGCGCAATGCATGTCCCGCCAACTCGACCGCACCAGCCGTGCGATGCAAAAGGCAGGGCAGGGGTACTACACCATTGGCTCAAGCGGGCACGAAGGAATGGCGGGCGTTGCGCATGCGTTGCGTCCCACCGACATGGCGTTCCTGCACTACCGCGATGCCGCGTTCCAGATCGCGCGCGCCGGTCAGGTGCCTGACCAGGATCCCGCATGGGACATCTTACTCAGCTTTGCGGCCTCTGCCGAGGATCCGATGTCCGGTGGCCGCCACAAGGTGCTTGGGTCCAGAGCGTTGAATATCCCACCGCAGACCTCGACTATTGCCAGCCACTTGCCCAAGGCGGTTGGGGCTGCCTACTCCATCGGCCTTGCCAAACGGCAGCGTCCTGAACATGCACACCTACCCGACGACAGCCTTGTCATGTGTTCTTTTGGTGATGCCTCAGCCAACCATTCCACGGCGCAGGGGGCGATCAACACGGCGTGCTGGACCAGTTTTCAGAACGCGCCTCTGCCCCTGCTGTTCGTGTGCGAGGACAATGGCATCGGCATCTCGACCTCAACACCATCCGGTTGGATTGCTGCCAATTTCTCGGCCAAGCCGGGTCTCAAGTACTTCTCTTGCGATGGCTTGAACGTGGCTGAAACCACACGAATTGCGGCCGAGGCCGCCGCCTACGTTCGACACCAAAAACGACCCGCGTTCCTGCATATGCGCACCGTCCGACTGTATGGCCACGCCGGTTCCGACGTCGAAGCCACGTATCGTGCCAAGGCCGACATCGAAGCTGACGAGGGCAACGACCCGCTCCTCCACTCCGCGCGCCTGCTCCGCGACAGTGGTGCCGCCGCGCCACAGGAGGCACTCGCGCTTTACGAACAGATCGGGGCCGAGTGCGACAACCTCGCCGCAAAGGCCACCAAACAGTCTCGCTTGCAAACCGCCGCAGATGTCAGCGCCAGCCTGATCCCCCCAGCGCGCACATGCGCGACCACAAACGGACCCTCTCTCGAACAACGCGCTCAGGTCTTCGGCACCGATCTGCGCAGCAGCGAAGACCCACAGGTGATGAGCAAACTCATCTCTTGGGCGCTCACCGACATGATGCTCGAACATCCGGAAGTCGTCATGGCGGGTGAGGACATAGGTAAAAAGGGCGGCGTCTATGGTGCTACGCAAAAGCTGCAAGCCCGCTTCGGCCCGCACCGCGTCATCGACACCCTGCTTGACGAACAATCCATCCTCGGCCTCGCCATCGGCATGGCCCACAATGGCTTTGTCCCGATCCCCGAAATTCAGTTCCTCGCCTACCTCCACAACGCCGAGGATCAGCTACGAGGCGAAGCCGCCACGCTCCCCTTCTTTTCGAACGGCCAATACACCAATCCCATGGTCCTGCGCATCGCGGGCCTTGGCTACCAACGCGGGTTCGGCGGGCATTTCCACAACGACAATTCCTTGGCGGTTCTGCGTGACATCCCCGGCCTCATCATCGCCTGTCCGTCGCGCGGCGATGACGCTGCCAAGATGCTGCGCGAAGCAGTCCGCCTTGCGCGCGAGGAACAGCGCGTCGTGGTTTTTGTCGAACCCATCGCCCTGTACCCTATGCGCGACCTGCACGCCGAGGGCGACAAGGGCTGGATGTCGACCTATCCGGCCCCCGGCGATCGGATCGCGCTGGGCGAAGTTGGGGTTAGCGGCGACGGCGCCGATCTTGCCATCGTGACCTATGGCAATGGGCGCTACCTGTCTGAACAAGCGGCTGAACGATTGCGCTCAAGCGGCATAAACACCCGTGTCATCGACATGCGCTGGCTCGCGCCCCTTCCAGAAGCGGCGCTGATCGAACAGGCCAAGATGTGTGGCGCGACCCTGATCGTTGATGAATGCCGTCGCACGGGCAGCCAATCCGAAGCACTCATGGCGCTCTTTTCCGAGGCTGGCATCACCAATTTCGCCCGCGTCACGGCCGAAGATTGCTTTATCGCCACCGGCCCTGCCTACGCCGCGACGCTGCCTTCCGCCGACGGGATTGTGGACGCCGCCAAGGCCCTGTTCTCCAAGTCCTGAGATTCCGGTTTCACGAAATTCGTCCGTGCCCTTGATCGCGTGTTTCAATCCGGTCCAAAGTCGCGCGAACAGGGAGAGAGGACACCAAACATGACGCATCAGGCGGCCTTTTACCGTGGCGACAAACGCTTTTCTGTTGAGGCGGTGGAGACACCTGCACCCGGCCCGGGCCGGGTACAGATCGACGTCGCATATTGCGGAATCTGCGGCACCGACCTTCATATCTACCTCGGCCATATGGATGCACGCGTTGGCTTTGAGCGGACCATCGGGCACGAGATGTCCGGCGTTGTCTCTGCTGTCGGGGAAGGCGCCGACGGGTTCGAACCCGGCCAGCCTATCGTCGTTCGCCCGCTTGATCATTGCGGCGACTGCCCGGCCTGTAACGCAGGTCACCAGCACATCTGCCACAACCTCAAATTCATCGGCATCGACAGCGATGGGGCCTTCCAGCAGAAATGGAACGTCCCGGCGCACACGGTCCACGTTCTGCCAGACGATCTGAACCTCGCCCACGCCGCCCTGATCGAACCGCTTGCCGTCGCTGTCCACGACGTGAACCGCGGCAAGGTCCAACCGGGCGAAGACGTGCTGGTCATCGGCGGCGGTCCCATCGGCATGCTGGTCGCCATGGCCGCGCGCGATGCGGGTGCCAATGTCACAGTGGCCGAAATCAACGATAACCGCCTCGCCTTCGCGCAAAAGATCGGGTTCACAACGATGGACCCTAAAACCACCGATGTTGCCAAGGCCATGCACGAGGCGACGGGTGGCAAAGGGGCTGACGTGGTGTTCGAAGTGTCCGGCAGCCAACCCGGAGTCGATCTGATGACCGCGGCCGCCGCTACACGGGGGCGTATCGTCATGGTCGCAATCCACGCCACCAAACCGCAGATCGACATGTTCCAGTTCTTCTGGCGCGAGCTCGACCTGATCGGCGCCCGCGTCTACCGACCCGAGGATTACGACCAGGCCATGGACCTACTCGCCAAAGGCGTCGTCGACTGCGACGCCTTCATCACCGACATCCAGGGGCTGGACGACATCGAAGGCGCGTTCAAAACGCTCACCGAAAACCCCAATGCCATGAAATCCATGATCCGGGTCACGGAGGGGCTGCAATGAACGTTCGCAACTCCTTCGACCTGACCGGCAAAACCGCCCTCGTAACAGGCGCAAAACGCGGCATCGGGCGCGGCATGGCCGAGGCACTGGCTGAAGCCGGGGCCGACATCATCGGTGTCAGTGCGACACTTGCCCCCGGCTCGGACGTGCAGAAATCCGTCGAAGCGATGGGGCGCAAGTTCACACCATACGCCTGCGATTTCTCGGACCGCTCGGCGGTCAAATCTTTCGCCGCCCAAGTGCTGCAGGACCACCCCCAGATCGATATCCTGATCAACAACGCCGGCACCATTCTGCGCACCCCTGCCGCTGACCATCCCGACGACATGTGGGACAAAGTGATTGAGGTGAACCTGAACGCTCAATTCATCCTCACACGCGAGGTGGGCAAGAAAATGGTCGAACGGGGCTCAGGCAAGGTCATCTTCACCGCCTCTCTGCTCACCTTCCAGGGCGGGATCACGGTGCCTGGCTATGCGGCCTCCAAGGGCGGAATCGGGCAGCTGACCATGGCCTTCGCCAATGAATGGGCGGGCAAGGGCGTGAACGTGAACGCCATTGCGCCGGGCTACATCGACACCGACAACACCGAAGCGCTGCGCAATGACCCGGTACGCTCCAAATCCATACTTGAGCGTATCCCGGCAGGTCGCTGGGGCAAGCCCGAAGACTTCAAAGGCCCTGCCGTCTTCCTCGCCTCTGATGCGTCGGCCTATATGCACGGCCACGTCATGCTGGTCGATGGCGGCTGGATGGGTCGTTAATCTTCGATGGGATTGGGGCCGGTATAGGTCCAGCGGTAACCCGGCGGGGTTGGTCCCTTGTTGCGGCCGCCCTGTTGATGCTGCTCCCACGCATGGGACAAAATACCAACACTCCGGGACAAGCAAAACAGCCCGCGCGCAAGCGGCGCAGGAAAGCCCAATTCGGCAAAGATTACCGCCGTTGCCCCGTCAATATTCATCGGGACAGGCTTGCCCTTTTCCGCGGCAAGGGCTGCTTCGATGCTGCGTGCCACCGCAGCAACTTTTCCAGATACGGTACCGTGTGTTCTGGCCTCATCAACCAGTGCTAAAAGCCTTGGTGCGCGGGGATCGACCGGCTTGTGAAACCGATGCCCAAAACCGGGAATAAAGCGACCATGCTCTGCACGCCAAGCATCCAGAACCGTGCCCATCTCGGCACTACTGGCTTCAATCCGATGGTACAGGTCTACCGCTTGCTCGCCCGCCCCGCCATGCACGTCGTCCAGCATGTTTATGGCAGAGGCCATCGCCCCGTTCAGGCTCAAACCGCATGTCACCGCCATCCGCGCGGCAGCAATCGATGGTGCTTGCGGCCCATGATCGACGGCGGCGACCAGAGCCGCTTCGAACAGTTTCGCCTCAGGCTCGGACGGCATGTCACCGCGGGTCATCAGCCAAATCATTTGCGGAAAGCTCACCGCGCCAATCAGGTCCTCAATCGGATGTCCGCGCAGCCGGATCTGACCGGGTGCCATGTCGATGATGTCGGTGGACCACCAATCCGAAATGTCACTCATATCGCCCCCTTGTCAGTCAGGTCTGCAACTTCATGGTCGCTCAGACCCAGCGCGCGCCAAATCTCGTGCGCATGTTCCCCAAGCTGTGGCGGCGGCGTAGGTACCGTCAATGGCGCGCCGTCCAGCTTGACCCCTGTATTCACCACCTCGATATCGCGCCCAACACCGGGCACGTTCGGATATCGCGACATCAACCCACGGTCCGCGATTTGGGGATGGGCCAGCACTTCAGGCACCGACATCACCGCGCCGGCCGGAACACCGATTGCGTTTAACGCTTGGGCAAGGTCAGCTGCGGTCCACTCCATCAGCGCCGCCTCAATCTCTGTGCGCAGCGCCATACGGTTCCGTTTTCGATCTTCTCGTGTGTTGTATTCGGCCCGGTCGCGCAGGTCATACAAACCAAGGAAATCTGTCAGCAACACCCACTGCTCATCCTTGTTGGCCGCGATGTTGATCAATCCGTTGCCAGTCTGAAAGGCCCCTGACGGAGCAGAGGTCGGGTTCTCGTTCCCGTTCGCGCTCGGCTCTACCCCAGCAATCATATGGTTGGACACCACCCATCCCATGGTCGCCAAAACACTCTCCAACATTGAACAGTCGATGAACGCCCCGCGGGGACGGGCATTGAGCGCAGATGCAACGGCAAAGGCCGCCGTCATACCGCCCACCGTATCCGCCACCGGATAGCCCACGCGCAGGGGTGCGCTGTCGTGATCGCCGGTGATTGACATGACGCCGGATACACCCTGCACGATCTGGTCATAGGCGGGGCGATCTACCCAAGGGCCGTCCTGACCAAACCCGGATATGGCACAGTAAATCAGGTCCGGCTTGTGCTCCTTCAGCGCCTCATACCCAAGCCCCAGACGGTCCATTACACCGGGGCGAAAGTTCTCGACCAAGGCATCCGCTGTCTCGACCAACCGCAAGAACAGAGCCTTCCCATCGGGATGCTTGAAGTTCACTGTAACCGACTTTTTCCCGGCGTTCTGGGCCAGGAAAGACACGCCCATGCCCCTGGCATTCAGCTCGGTATCAGCACCCAGCTGCCGGGCGAGGTCCCCACGTCCGGGGGCCTCGACCTTGATCACTTCAGCGCCCATGTGGGCCAGTTGGTGGCAACAGAACGGTCCCGCCAGAACGTTGGTCAGGTCAAGGACCCGGATCCCGGACAAAGGCGTAGGGTGGGCAATCTGCCCACCACCTTCGGACTCAGTCCCCATCAGCGATCCCGGACGCCCGCAGACGGGCACGCCGGGCGCGGTAGCTGGGAAGGATCACCAGAAGCGCTGCAATGACCAGCAGGCCCAGCGTCATGGGTCGTTCCCAGACAAAGCTGACGCCATCATACAACTGCATCGAGCGAGAGAAGTTGTCCTCAAGCATTCCGCCGAGGATGAAACCGATCAGCAGCGGGGCCAGGGGGTAGTCGGCGAACCGCAGGATGGTTGCGCAGATGCCAAAGCCAACAAGCAACAGAAGTTCGGTCGCGTTGTTCTGCCCGATATACGCCCCCATCAGCGTGAAGAAGAGGATGAAGGGGATCAGGAAGTTGCGCGGCACTGCGAGGATTTTTGCAATGTAGGGGATCAGCGGCAGGTTCAGGATCAGCAGGACGAGGTTGCCGATATACATCGAGATGATGACAGCCCAGAAAATCTGCGGATCGTCCACCATCAGGCGTGGGCCGGGTGTGACGTTCAGCGCGATCAATGCACCTAGCAAGATGGCGGTGGTGCCGGAACCGGGGATGCCGAGCGTCAGGAGCGGCACGAACGACCCAGTGCACGCGGCATTGTTCGCCGTCTCGGGGGCGGCGAGGCCCTTGATGGATCCTTTGCCGAATTCCTGTTTTTCCTTCTCGGGTGCGATGTTGCGTTCGACCGCGTAGCCCAGGAAGGACGCGATGGTCGCCCCGGCCCCCGGCAGCACGCCGATGAAGAAGCCCTGCAGGGACTGACGACCGATGACTGGGGCGATCGACCTGGCTTCGTCCCGTGTGATTCGAAGATCCTTGATGTCGCCGGACTGACCGCCTTTGGAACGAGCGGGGTCCATGACCAGGTAAAGCGCCTCGGGCAAGGCGAACATCGCCATGGCAAGGGTGATGAAGGCAAAGCCGGATTGCAGGTCCATCAGCCCCATGGTGAAGCGTGGCATGTTGAACAGCGCGCCTTCACCCACGGTTGCCATGATAAGACCCAGCAGGGTCATCATGATCGCTTTGGCGACCTGACCCGTACCCGCGAAGGCGGCGATGGCCGACAGGCCGACGACCATCAACGCGAAGTATTCGGCGGAGTGGAACAGGAGCGCGACCGACGACAGCATCGGTGCAAAGATCATCAGCAGGATCGCCCCGATTGAGCCGCCGCAGAAGGATGCGATGGCGGCGATGGTCAGTGCCTTGCCCGCCTTGCCGTCGCGGGCCATTGGGTAGCCATCGAAGCTGGTTGCGACGGTGCCTGCAACCCCCGGCGCGTTGAGCAGGATGGAGGACGTCGAGCCGCCGAAAATGGCGCCGTAGTAGACACCCGCCAGCAGGATAAGCGCGGCCGACGGATCGCCCAAAGAGATGGCGACCGGGATCATGATGGCGATGATCGACATCGGGCCAAGGCCCGGGAGCATGCCGATGAACGTGCCGATCAGGCAGCCGCCGATGACCATCAGCAGGTTCTGGATGGAGAAGGCCGTTTGCAGGCCGATCAGGATACCTTCGAGCATGATCTTAGATCCCCATGAATGCGGGTAGGGGGCGCAGGAAGATGCCAAGCACCACCTGCACCAGATACCAGACGATGCCGGTGGCAAGGCCCGCGGTCACGATCATCGCGATCCAGCGACGTTCGCCAAGAATGACGGAACCCAGAACAAGAAAGCCGACGGTTGCGATGATGAACCCGGCGGGCCGGAGCAGCAGGGCATAGGCGACCATGAGACCGAGGAGCAGACCGGCCTGGCCGAGTTTGAATTCCTTGAGCTGGCGATAGACAATGACGGACGGGTTTTCCTCGCGCGGTTTGTCGCCTTTTTCCAAGCCCAGCACGATGATCAGCCCGACGAGTATACCCAAGATCGAGAGCACCTTGGGGAAGGTTGAGGGCCAGATGGGATTGCGCTGCATGAAGGGGGCAAGGCTGCCGTCCATCGTGAACCACGCTGCGTAGCCGTAAGCGGCGAAAATGCCCAAAAGGATCAGTCCGATCCAGCGATCCAGTGCCATGATATCCCCCCGATTGATCTGTCCCCGCGGGGACAACTCTGATTTCATTGAAGAAAAGGGTTAATTTTACTTAATTTTAACGGTTTAGCCACCGCAAAGGGCAGGTGCGGAGCGTGTTCGCTCCGCACCAAAGTCGCTTCAGATCAGAGGAAGCCGAGCTTCTTCATCAGATCACCGATGACCTGTTCCTGATCTTCGAGGAACGCTTTGAACTCGTCCCCGTTGTTGTGAATGTTGACCCAGCCGTTGCGCGCGCGCACGGTTTCCCATTCGGGGGTGTCATACATCTTGGTCAGTGCGTCCTGGTACATCGCCACCTTGTCTTCGGGCAGGCCGGGGGCACCGAAGAACCCACGCCAGTTCACGAACTCGGTGTCGATCCCTTGTTCCTTCATGGTCATGGCATCCGGGGCCGCGTCCACACGCTCGGGTGCTGTCACGCCGATGATTTTGACCTCACCCGCGTTGGCCAGATCAACCGCTTCGGAGAAGCCGGTGGAGAGCGCCGCGATTTCGCCCGACAGCAGCGCCGCCATGGCTTTGCCACCCGCATCGTAGGGGATGTACTTCACGCCCAGCGCATCCTTGCCCGCGGCTTCCATCACCATGGCTGCAACCAGGTGGTCCATGCCGCCGGGAACCGAGCCACCGCCGATGGCCGTGCTGTTCGGATCTGCGTCATAGGCTGCCAGCAATTCTTCCATCGAATTGATGGGGCTGTCTTTGCCCACGACCATCGCAGCGTAGTCACCAATGGTGCCTGCAACGAGCGTCAGGTCACGGAAGTTGTGCGGGAACACGCCCGTCAGCGAGCGGATCACGATAGGGGTCGAGTTGACCATCAGCGTGCCGTGGTTGCTTTCCGCGTTTTCGATCAGGTAACCGATGGCTTTGCCGCCGCCGCCGCCCGACATGTTTTCAAAGGATGCGGTGCCCACAAGGCCTGCGCCGGTCAGCGCCTCGCCTGTGCCGCGGGCAGTGCCGTCCCAACCACCACCGGCGCCGCCGGGGATCAGGAAGTGGATGCTGTCAACGACCTGGTGGCCGTCTGCAATTGCTGCGCCGCCCAGGCCAAATGCCATAGCTGCGCCAAGCAGGGCCCTGCGGCCCATCTGGAACGTTTTCATGATGTCCTCCCATTTGACTTCACGCGTTTTCACGCGAATGCTGCCCTGAAAACATGCGAACCTGACATAAACCTGTCATGGCGGCGCAGTTCTGGGCGGATTGGATGAAATACCTGCTGATTGAGGACAATGCAGAACTGGCGGGTGCACTTTGTACCCGGATGCGCCTGGATGGTCACGTGATTGACCATGCAGGGACATTGTCCGAGGGATCAGACTTTTTGCGTGTCGGAGAGTACGATCTGATCCTGCTGGATATTATGCTGCCCGACGGCGACGGTCGCGTGTTTCTGGAGCGTCACCGCGCGCAAGAGGATGACACGCCTGTCATTGTCCTGACCGCGCGATCCGAAGTGTCGGACCGCGTGAGCATGCTGGACCTTGGGGCCGATGACTACCTGACCAAGCCCTTTGACCACGCCGAATTGCAGGCCCGCTGCCGCGCCGTTCTGCGCCGTCGCACGGGGTCAGCGCAGACTGTCATTCGCCGGGGCAATGCCGCCCTTGATCCGGTGGCGTCCGTTTTGACCATTGGGGGGCAGAATGTGACCCTTCGCAATCGCGAACTGCGTTTACTGGAGCTGTTTATGAACGCGCCCGGCCAGATCTTTTCCAAGGACAAGCTGGTGGATCGGTTGTTTTCCTATGACGGGACGGTAACCGAGAACGCGATCGAGGTTTATGTGGGACGGTTGCGCAAGCATCTGGAGCCATCGAGCCTGACCATTTCGACGCATCGGGGTTTGGGGTATCGGTTGGATGAGGCGTAGCGCGACATCCTTGCGGCGGCGGCTGACCTGGACCCTGATTGGGGGCGCCACGCTGTTGGCTGTTCTGTTTTTCCTTGTTGTGCGCACCTATGCCCAGCAGATCGCGCAGCAAAGTCAGGATCGGATTCTTGAGGCGTCTTTGACGTCTTTGATGGATGCGGCGGTGGTGCGCGATGGGGAGATCGAAGTGGATGTCCCCTATGCCGCCTTTGCCATGTTGGATACGGCGGCCGATGACCGTGTGTTTTATGCCGTACATCAGGGGGATGCGTTGCTGACCGGGTATGACGGGTTGGCGGAGGGTCCTTTTGATCCCGCGGTGGGGCTGGATTTTCAGACGCAAGCGTTTGGTGGGGCAGAGGTGCGGCGTGCAACGTTGACCCGTGCTTTGCCTGCGGGTCCTGCGCCCGTGTTGCTGACCGTGAGCGTGGCCCAGACGCGCGACAGTCTGGCCGGGACGCTTTGGGCGATTTCGGTGAATGCAGCGTTGTTTGGCGGTGCTTTTTTTGTCTTGGCGGCGGGCATGGCGTTGTGGACTTCGCGGTCGACGGTGCGCCCTCTGAGCCAGATGGCTGAAGCTGTGGCGCGGCGGGGTCCCCGTGATTTGCGCCCTGTGGTGCGCCCGGTGCCGACCGAGTTGTCGCCCTTAGTCACGTCGCTGAATTCGCTGATGACCCGGCTGAGCCATTCGCTGACCCAATCCGAGACATTCATTGCAGAGGCCGCGCACCGGGTGCGGACTCCTTGGCGACCGTGCGCACCCATGCCGAGGCGACATTGATGCGTGTGGACAAGGACGAGAACCGCGCCGCATTGCGGTCCATGATCCGTGCAATTGACGAGAGCAGCCGGGCGGCGGGGCAGCTCTTAGATCATGCCATGGTCACTTTTCGCGGGGACCAGTTGGAGCGGAGGCAGATTGATCTGGTCGGCATCTGTCGGGAGCTGGTGGACCGGCTGACGCCCGTGGCCGAGATGAAGGATCTGGAATTGGTGCTGATTGCCGAGGGACCGGTCGAGGTGCAGGGTGATCCGATTCTGATCCAGAATGCGGTGCGCAACCTGATTGACAACGCGCTGAAGTATTCCCCGCCCGAAGGGGTGGTGCGGATCGAGGTGCAGCGCGATCCGGTCGCCGTTGTTGTGTGTGACGAAGGTGGCGGGTTTCCTGCCGAGCAGATGGCGGAGCTGTCGCAGCGTTTTCAGCGCGGTGCGAATGCGGGCGATACGGTGGGTTCTGGTTTGGGTCTGACCATCGCGCAGGATGTGGCCGAAGCCCATGGCGGGCGGCTGGGACTGGCGAACTTGGATGAGGGTGGGGCATGCGCAACTTTGTATCTGTGATCCTGTGCCTTTGGGCGGGTGTGCTTGTCGCAGCAGAGCTGGAAGACCGCCAGATGTTCCATGGAGAGGACGGTGTGACATTGCGCGTGTTGTCGAGCACCGACACTGACATTTTCGCGCCGATTTTAGAGGGATTCATCGCGCGCAATCCATCAGTCTCGGTGGATTATGCTGTGGCTGGGTCGGCAGATATCGTGACGCTGATTGCCGAGTGTGGCGATTGCTTTGACGTGGTGATCTCGAGCGCCATGGATTTGCAATTGAAGCTGGCGAATGACGGGCTGGCGCGCCGCTTGCCCGGCTTGGCGCAACAGGGCGGGTCGCAGTGGCGGCAAAGTGTGTTTGGCTTCACCTTGGAGCCCGCAACCGTGGTACTGAACCGCGCAGCGTTCAAGGGGCGCCCACTGCCCAGCACGCGGCAGGAGTTGATCGAAGCACTGCGCGCGGACCCTGAGCATTTTCGTGGGCGGCTTGGCACCTACGACGTGCGGTTGTCTGGTCTGGGCTACCTGTTCGCGACGCAGGATGCCCGCGCGTCCGAGACGTTCTGGCGGCTGATGGAGGTGTTCGGGAACCTGGATGCGCAGCTGTATTGTTGTTCGGGCGATATGATCGACGATTTGGCCTCGGGTGAATTGTTCGTGGCCTATAATGTGCTGGGAAGCTACGCGCCGACCCGACCCGAGACGCTGGACACGGTCACAATCATCACGCCCGAGGATTTCGCCACGACGATGATGCGCACGGCGCTGGTGCTGGACAGCACGGATGTGGGCGGCGCGGCAGAGGCAATGGTGTCTTACCTGACGTCCGGCGCCTGGTCGGCGCAGGATCGGCCCGGTTTTCCGTTGCCCTCCATCGGGAATGAGGATGCGCAGGTATTGAATGTGGTCAGCCTTGATCCCGGGTTGTTGGTCTATCTGGACCGGCTGAAACGAGAGCTGTTTCTTGAGGCCTGGTCGTCGGCGCTGCTGCGCTGAGGCTTGTCGGTTACAAAATCAACAGTTACCGATGCGACGACTTTGGCAACGGACACTTGCATGACTGCCCCTTTGACCCTGTACAGCTATTGGCGTTCGACGACGTCCTACCGCGTGCGGGCGGCGCTGAACCTGAAGGGTGTGCCGTTTGAAACTGTGGCGGTGGACCTATTGGCCGGGGTGCAGAAGAGCGCAGAATATGCAGAGATCAACCCCGGCAGAGGCGTGCCGACGCTGGTGTTGGAGGATGGGTCGGTGCTGACGCAGTCGTTGGCCATTCTGGACTATATCGACGCGCGTTGGCCTGAACCTGCACTGCTGCCCACCGATCTGCTCGTGCGGGCACGGGTGCAGGCGGCGGCCCATACCATTGCCGTGGATGTGCACCCGGTGAACAACCTGCGCGTCGTGACCCATCTGCGAGATGCCTATGGCGCGGACACGGACGGCGCGATGGATTGGATGCGGCACTGGATGGTCGAAGGTTTCACGGCCTTCGAGGCGCTGGTGCAGGACGACACACCCTTTGCCTTTGGACACGCGCCTGACCTTGCCGATCTGTGCCTTGTGGCGCAGGTTTACAACGCGCATCGCTGGGGGGTGGATGTGACCCCCTTTCCCAAAGTACAGCGGATCGAGGCGGCCTGTCTGAACGTGCCAGCCATTGCCGCTGCCCATCCTGACCAACAACCCGACGCTTACTGAAAGGACCTGATACATGGCCAAAGCCTTCGCCTCTCAAGGTGACATGACCGAAAAAACGATCACCTTTGACGAGATCGGAGAGGGTCTATGGGCCTTTACCGCCGAGGGCGATCCGAATTCTGGTGTGATCATCGGCGATGACAGCGTGATGATTGTCGAGGCGCAGGCGACTCCACGTCTGGCCGAGAAGGTGATCGAGAAGGTGCGCGGCGTGACCGACAAGCCGATCAGCCATGTGGTTTTGACCCATTACCATGCGGTGCGAGTGCTGGGCGCGTCAGCCTATGGCGCGGATCAGATCATCATGTCGGACATGGCGCGCGGCATGGTGGCCGAGCGTGGGCAGGAGGATTGGGACAGCGAGTTTCAGCGGTTCCCTCGTCTGTTCGAAGGGCACGAGAGCATTCCGGGGCTGACATGGCCGACGACGACGTTTTCGGATTCCATGACCGTGTATCTTGGGTCGCGTCGGGTAGACATCAAGCATCTGGGGCGCGCCCATACAGCAGGGGATGCCGTGATCCATGTGCCGGATCAGAACGTGATGTTTACGGGCGACATCGTTGAGTATCACTCGGCCTGCTATTGCGGGGACGGGTATTTCGGCGACTGGGGTGGGACGCTGGATGCGATCAAGGCCTATGACGTTGATGCCATTGCGCCGGGGCGCGGCGATGCGCTTGTGGGGTCCGAGATGGTGAACAAGGCCATCGAAAGCACGCGGGACTTTGTGGATAGCACATACCGCCCTGCGGCGCGGGTCGCTGCGCGCGGCGGGTCGTTGAAAGAGGCGTGGGATGCAGTGCGCGCCGAATGCGATCCGAAGTTCAGCGACTATGCCATCTACGAGCACTGCCTGCCGTTCAACGTCGCCCGCGCCTATGACGAGGCCCGTGGCATCGCGCATCCACGCATCTGGACGGACAAGCGAGATATAGAGATGTGGGAGGCGTTACAGGGGTGACTCTGCAAATCATTCTCTTTGTTGTTTTTTTATGTCTTTTTGTCCTCACGGCAGTGACTTGGATACGGTTATTTGCGTGGGTCTTCAGTCTGATTACGGCAGGAGCAAGGGCGGCAGCTCAGCAACCTGTGCATGTGCGTGTCGGCAGCCTAGGGTCTTCGGGTGTATTTCAAGTTCTGACCGAGAAGGGGAGAGGCGGCCAAAGATGGGGATTTGTTAAGGCACTTCTTTGGGCTGCAGGCAGCTTTGTTGCAAATATGGTGCTTGCGCTCGTTCTTGTGGCTCCTCAACTGGAGGAATGTATGCCGCGGTTCGACGCACTGGAAACGAACGTTTTTCAACGCGTGCAGTGTGCCTGGCTCTTTTGGAACGTGGAGCGGTAACAGAAGCAATGAGAACAGAGCTTTCAGATCGTTATTCTTTGGCTTTCAAACTTTACCCGTACGCTCCGGTCGGAGCGCAGGCTCAACCTGCTCAACGGCATCCGGTTGTCATTGTGGGTGGTGGGCCCATTGGAATGGCTTTGGCGTTGGACCTCGGGCGCAAAGGAACGCCGGTGCTCGTGCTGGATGATCATGAGGGTGTGGGTCAGGGCAGTCGGGCCATTTGTTTCGCGAAGCGGACGTTGGAGATCGCAAATCGGTTGGGCGCGGGGCAGCGCATGATCGACAAGGGGGTTGTCTGGAACGTGGGGAAGGTCTTTCACGGTGAGGACCGCGTGTTTCAGTTCAACCTGCAACCCGAGGACGGGCATCGCTGCCCGGCGTTTATCAATCTGCAGCAGCCCTATTTCGAGAAGTTTCTGGTCGATGAGATCCGGGTGGCGCAGAGCGAGGGCGCGCCGATTGAGATACGTGGGCGCAACGCTGTCACCGTGATGGATCAGCGGGACGATCACGTTCTGTTGGATGTGGACACGCCCGATGGTCCTTATCAGATCGAAGCCGAGTGGCTGATTGCCTGTGACGGCGCGCGGTCGCCGGTGCGGGACATGATGGGGTTGAGCTTTGACGGGCGGGTATTCGAGGACAATTTCCTGATTGCTGACGTCAAGATGACCGCCGATTTCCCGACCGAGCGGTGGTTCTGGTTCGAGCCGCCGTTCAAAGATGCGGGGCAGTCGGCGCTGCTCCATAAACAACCTGATGACATCTGGCGTATCGACTTTCAGCTTGGGTGGGACATCGACCGTGAGAAGGAGCTGAAGGAAGAGAACATTCGCGCCCGCGTCGATGCGATGCTGGGTGAAGGGGCGGAATATGAGTTGGAGTGGACGTCGATCTACACCTTCCAGTGCCGGCGGATGCAGGAGTTTCGGCATGACCGCGTGATCTTTGCCGGGGACAGCGCGCATCAGGTGTCGCCCTTTGGCGCGCGCGGGGCGAATAGCGGCGTGCAGGATGCAGACAATCTGGCGTGGAAGCTGGATTTCGTGATCCGGGGCCTCGCGCCCGAGACGTTATTGGACACCTATTCAGAGGAGCGGGTGCATGGGGCGGATGAGAACATTCTGAACTCCACCCGAGCGACCGATTTCCTGACGCCCAAGAGTGAGATCAGCAAGGTGTTCCGCAATGCGGTGCTGGAGTTGGCGCGGGATCATGCGTTTGCCCGGCCCCTGGTCAATTCGGGGCGGTTGTCGGTGCCGTGTGTGTATGACGGGCTGTCACTAAATGGACCGGATATGCTGGATGGGCCGGAGCGGACACGGGTGGGGGTGCCTGCGGTGGATGCGAAGCTGGGCAAGACCTATTTGCTGGATCGCTTGCCGGGTGAGTTCACGCTGCTTTGCGTTGATGTGCCTGCGCCAGACATTGACGAGGTGGACGGCGTGCCACTGACCCATCTGGGTTTGACCACCCGTGGCAATCCGTTTCTGAAAGAGCGTTACCTGGGCGATGCGAGGGGTGCGGTGTACCTGTTCCGCCCGGATCAGCACGTTGTGGCGCGTTGGCCAGAGGCGTCTGCCGATGATGTCGCAAGCGCCATGCGGATCGCATTGGGAAAGGGCGCGTGATGGACTTGAACCTTGAGCCGAACATCGCGGACCCGGATGGGTTCTATGACGAGCTGCTGGCGGTGCATCAGGGGCTGAGCAAAGAGGACAGCGATGCGCTGAACGCGCGGCTGATCCTGATCCTTGCCAATCACGTTGGGGATCGGGACGTGTTGACCGCCGCATTGAAGGCGGCGCAGCGCTAACTGGTTTCGACGCAGTGGCGGCGGAAGGCGCGTTTGAGCATGTCGAGCTCTTCGCGCAGAAGGGCAACTTCGCCCCGGATATCGTCGCCCAGGGCCTCACCCGCGATAAGGGTGAAATGGCCCAGCTTTTCGTTGTCGGTCGCATCGGCGATGACAAAGACCTGCACGCCGTCGGCAATTGCCTCGGCCGGGACGGGCACCTGCAACAGCCATTGCCCGTCTTCGTCCTGCTCGGTGACTTGCACGTCGGGGACATCGTTGTTCAGGTGGGTCACTTTGATTTGGGGCACGCCGGTGCCGTTCTGCTGGATCAGTCCCTGCCAGATCCCATAGCGCATCTTGGTCGGTGTGAGGGTCAGAGTGCTCATCGCTTCCCTTTCATCACAAGGCGGCGCGGGGGCGGCGCGAGAAGGTGAGGTCACGCAGAGTGACCTGGTTCATTTCGGGGCCTTCAAAGATCAGGTCGATCCAGGCCCGTTCAACCCGCTTTTCGTTCAACTTGGAATAAGCAAGATCGAATTCGACCGTGACATCCTCTTGATTGAGGGGCAGTTCGCGCACGATCTGTTCGGTGTTGGGACCATGGCGCACGTTGAGACGGGCAAAGATTTCGAGCGGTTTTTCCATCTCGACAATCGTGTTCATGCCCAGAAGGTGGTTCTTGGTCAGCCCTTTGACCGCATCCTCGGGTAGATCGATCACGAGCGACAGGAACGAGCCATCGAATTTGAAGACATCGAGGCGCACACCGTAGGGGGCCAGATCCTCTTCGCGCAGGTTACGAAGCTGGCGGAGGGTCAGTTCACTGAAAGCGCAGTCGTGGAACAGCGTAACCTCGTTGCCGAGCATCGATTTCGTCTGGACCGACGACATGCCCGGGCTGGGCAGCGAACCACGCCAAAGTTCAGGGCGCCACGCCCAGTCCGCGTTGTGCGGACGGGGGAAGGCGGTGGAGCCGATGGCGGGTAGGGCCAACCGTTCATCGGCGCGGTGGATCAGACGGTCAAGATGACTGCGCAACAGTCGTGCGGCTGAGCGCAGTCCGCGCAACTCGGAAACATGCGCATCATTGGCGTTGCGGGCTGCGCGTGCCCAACGACGCACCGTATGACGGTGCGTGACCCTGTCCAGGAATGAGATGCGGTTGCCTGCCATATGCCCCTGCGCCGGTTCTCTTGCCGGTAGTTTATCTATGCCAAAGGTTTCACTCAAATAAACCCGCGAGAAACCCCCTGCCCGCAGGTTTCGGCGTCTGCGTTGCAGAATTGTCCTGAAGTGCAACAGCGGCGACGACGGATTGTTCCTGTGTTTGCTCGATGGTTTGGATCAAAAGATCGGGTGCAACATTGCCCAAATCCGCCTGATTGGCCTTTTGATATAGCGTAAGGCCAATCACCCGATCCCCAATCCGGGTCGCGCCACGCCAGTATGTGTCGCGCATGTCAGCGCTGGGTGGCTTGCCCTTGACCTGAACAAGGGCGAGCGGCGCGTCATCAATGCGTTGAATCACAGATTCCGTGGTGCTGTCGAAGGCCGATGTGCTGATTTGTGTCGTACCGTTGGCGATGACGGTAGTGGCCGTGATGATGGCGAGCGGGGCGTCTGTCGTGAGCCTACCGCCCAACGCGCCACAGCGCGCCATGAGTGCAAAATTCTGGCGCAGGCTGCGCTTGTCCACGCAGAAGCCTGGTGGTGGCACCAAACGTACCTTGCCGTCCGCCAGTCTAGCGCTGCTGAGTGCAAGGTTTTCACTCGTCGCGCCGCCAAGGTTGAGCCCTGCGAAATCTTCGCAAGCCGCAAGACCGAAAAGCAGCGCGCCGAGCAGGAGACCCTTAGAGGTCCCAGTATTCATGCCGTTCCGCCTTGGCACCCGGATGCGTGACCGCGCCCTTGTATGTCTCGCCTACAAGCTGCGCGTATTTCCACAGCGCGCCGGAGGCATAGATGGTTTCGCGCGCGCCGGACCAGGCGGCCTTGCGTTCCGCCAAATCTTCGTCCGTCAGGTCAACATTGATCGATCCTTCGATCGCGTTGATGGTGATGACGTCGCCGTCTTTCAGCAATGCGATGGGACCGCCATGGGCCGCTTCGGGGCCAACGTGGCCGATGCAGAAGCCGCGTGTTGCGCCCGAGAAGCGGCCATCGGTGATCAGCGCCACCTTCTTGCCCATGCCCTGACCAGACAAGGCTGCGGTGGTTGCCAGCATTTCGCGCATGCCGGGGCCGCCAGACGGTCCTTCATTGCGGATCACGAACACGTCGCCTTCTTCGTAGGTGCGGTTCTGGACCGACTCAAAGGCATCCTGCTCGCATTCGAACACGCGCGCAGGGCCTGTAAAGATTTGGTGCTGCGCTTCCATGCCTGCGACCTTAACGATGGCGCCTTCAGGGGCCACGTTGCCTTTCAGGCCCACAACGCCGCCCGTCTTGGTGATCGGGTTTTCGATGGGGTAGATCACACGTCCGTCGGCTTCGAGGCTGATCTTGTCCAGCTCTTCGCCGATGGAGTTGCCGGTAGCGGTCATGCAATCCTCGTGGATCAGGCCCGCTTTGCGCAGTTCCTTCATCACCACATAGATGCCGCCCGCTTCGTACATGTCCTTGGCGACGTATTGGCCGCCCGGCTTCAGGTCGACGAAGTAAGGGGTGTCGCGGAAAATTTCGCACACGTCATCGAGGTAGAAATCGATCCCCGCCTCGTGCGCCATGGCGGGCAGGTGCAGACCGGCGTTGGTGGAGCCGCCCGTGCAGGCAACCACGCGGGCCGCGTTTTCGAATGCCTGCCGTGTGCAGATGTCACGCGCGCGGATGTTCTTTTCGATCAGGTTCATGACCGCGGCACCGGACGCTTCGGCGTATTGGTCGCGGCTCTCGTAAGGTGCGGGGGCCCCGGCAGAGTTGGGCAGCGCAAGGCCGATCGCTTCGGACACACAGGCCATGGTGTTCGCGGTGAACTGGCCGCCGCAGGCCCCGGCAGAGGGGCAAGCGACGCGCTCAAGCACGTCCAGTTCCGCCTCGGTCATGGTGCCGTTTTGCTGGTGGCCAACCGCTTCGAACATGTCCTGCACGGTCAAGTCGCGGTTGGCATATTCCGCGGGCACCTTGGCGCCGACGGGCGCACGGCCCGGCAAGATCGACCCACCATAGAGGAAGACGGACGGCACGTTCAGACGGATCATCGCCATCATCATACCCGGCAAGGATTTGTCACAACCTGCAAGGCCGACAAGGGCGTCGTAGCAGTGGCCACGCATGGTCAGCTCAACAGTGTCGGCGATAGCCTCGCGGCTGGCCAGCGAAGACCGCATGCCCTCGTGCCCCATGGCGATGCCGTCGGTGACGGTGATGGTGGTGAATTCGCGGGGCGTGCCATCGGCTGATTTTACACCCATCTTCACCGATTGTGCCTGACGGTTCAGGGCGATGTTGCAGGGGGCTGCTTCGTTCCAGCATGTGGCCACGCCGACGAGCGGTTGGTGAATCTCATGCTCGGTCATACCCATGGCATAGTAGTAGGACCGGTGCGGCGCGCGCGCGGGCCCTTCGGTCACGTGCCGGCTGGGTAGCTTGGACTTATCGAACTTGCCTTTAAGCATCTGGCGTCTCCCCTGAAAGCGTCCGCACTGCAATAGCCATTGCCCTGCCCTGCTGCAAGCGCCCGCGGTTGTAATAAAGCGTTGCTGGCACTAGTTGTTTCCAACGCGTGGCACCAGGCTGAATTGGCGGCCAATTGGACAGGGGCGCTGCCGATTGGGATAGACAATGGATTCCACTATCTTTGCTTTCATCTGGAGGCACTCAAAACGTGATCAGTTGATGCTACTTGCGTTGACCGTGGTGACGTTCCCGTTTCTCTACGCCACGCTGGAATTGCCCAAGCGCATCATCAACGATGCCATCGGCGCCACGGACAGTGTCATCAACGCCTTCGGTTACGAGCTGAGCCAGATCCAGTTTCTGCTGGCCCTGTGCTTTGGCTATCTGGCAGCCGTGTTGGCGCATGGATTGCTCAAGATGCGGCTGAACACGATGAAGGGTGTGACAGCCGAACGGCTGCTACGCCGGTTCCGCTTCCAGTTGATCAGCCGTATGCTGCGTTTTCCGCGCAGCTACTTCCGATCCACCAGTCAGGGCGAGCTGGTGAGCATGGTCACGTCCGAGGCTGAGCCGATGGGCGGGTTGATGGGCGACATGGTGGCCCAGCCCGTGTTCCAGGCGGGCCAGATGCTGATCATCGTGGTGTTCCTGTTTCTGCAGTCCGTTTGGTTCGGGCTTGCCGGTATCGCATTGATCCCGCTGCAGGCGTGGATCATTCCCATGTTGCAGCGTCGGATCAACCTGCTGAACAAGGACCGGATCAAGCAGGTCCGTGCCTTTTCGGCCGAGATTGGCGAGAGTGCCGCGGGTATTTCTGATCTGCGCACCAATGGTGGTCTGCGCTATCGGCAGGCGCAGTTCACTGAACGGTTGGGCCGGATATTTGAACTGCGGTTCAAGATCTACCAGCAGAAATTCTTCATGAAGTTTCTCAACAACTTCATCACGCAGCTGACGCCGTTCTTCTTCTATTCCGTGGGGGGCTATCTTGCCATCCGGGGTGACATCACGGTGGGTGCACTTGTGGCCGCTATCGCTGCCTACAAGGACCTGTCCAGCCCGTGGAAAGAGCTACTCACCTACTACAACCAGACGCAGGATATGTCACTGCGGTGGGAGATCGTCACCGATCGCTTTGCCCCGCGCGACATGATCGACGAGGCGCTGTTCGAGGGTGAGCCGGAGGTCATTCCGCATCTGCAAGGCGATATCGTCCTGGACAACGTGACCATCCGCAATGCCGAGAATACGCCTGTGCTGGAGCGGATTGATCTGACCATTCCCAAGGGCGCACGTGTTGCGATCCAGGTCAAGAACCAGACCGAGCGAACGGCGCTGGCCGAGTTGCTGACGCGGGAGGTGTTGCCGACACGAGGGGTGATCACCATTGCAGGGCACGACCTGTCAGAACTGCACCAGGAAGTCGTGGCCGCGCGTATCGGTTACGCCCAGTCGCGCCCGTATCTTTTTGACGGTACGCTGGGCAGCAACCTGTTGATGCCGCTGATGACCCGTCCGAACTCCGTACCGTGGGATCAGGGGCGCAGGGATCGGTACACTACGGAAGCGCTGCGATCCGGCAACAGTTTGGACCGCGTGGACACGGATTGGGTCGATCCGGGCCTTGCGGGTCTGGGCACCGAGGATGAGGTGCGCGCGTGGTGGTTCGAGCTGGTCGAGGCCATGGGCATCGACGAGTTCATGTTCCGCCGTATGCTGGTCAGTCACATCGATCCGCAGCAACACCCGGAACTGGCCAAGGCCATTGTGGATTTGCGTCCGGCCGTCGAACACTGCCTGCGCGAAAAGGGTGTGCTGGACGCGGTTTATCGTTTTGACCCGGACGAATTCAATCCGGCGGTGCCGCTTGGCGGGAACCTGTTGTTTGCGTCCCCCTCGCGCGAGATTTCGCAACAGGGCCTTGCCCGTGACAATCGGTTCATCAACCTGGTCTTTGAACACGGGCTGGCGGAACAGGGTATCGCCATATCGCAGACCCTGATCGAGACTCTGCACCAGACCTTTGGTCGCGATGGCACAAGCCATCCGCTGTTTACTGCGCTCAACATAGAAGAAGAAATGTACGAGCAGCTTGTCGACATTTCCCAGCGCCGACGAGAGCGTGGCGATGTCGCGCTGACCGATGACGAGTTTTCGTTGCTGCTGACTGTTCCATTCGCTTTCACGGCTGAACAAATCGGTCCCGCCTTTCCCGAAAGCTTCAAGAACGAGATCGTACAGATCCGCAAGACGAGCGGGGCCGCTTTGCGGGCGCAGACCGAGGAAATCTTTATTCCCATAGAGCCGGATACATACCTGCCGCGTCTGAATCTGTTGGAAAACGTATTGTATGGCCGGGTTTCGATGGTGGCAGGTACCAAGGGCGATTTGATCGAGGATCTGGTGGCCGAGCTGATCAATGACAACGGTTTACGTCGTCAGGTTGCCGAAACCGTTTTTGATATACCTACAGGTTTGGGTGGGTCGAATTTGCCCACGATTTTCCATGAGCGTGCTGCCTTTTCCCGCGCCGGGATCAAGCGGCCAGATGTGCTTGTTCTGGATCGCGCGCTGGCAAGCCACAGCGCCGATCAACGGCGCGAGACCCGGGCCGCGTTGCGCAAGCTTTTGCCCGATGCCACGCTGATCTTCCTCGAAGAGAATTTCAATAACCCCGATGCCTATGATCTGTTTGTCGAGATCAAGGACGGGCGCGTTGACGGTGTTCAAGCACACGATGAAGATGACGAAGAAACCGATGACCTAAGCCGCAAGCTGCGCGTCATCGCACGGGCCGACCTGTTTTCCGGTGTGGAAAGCCGGAACCAACGCCTGCTGGCCTTTGCCGCGCAATGGTACACGGCCGAACCGGGTCAGCGTATCTTCTCCATGGAAGAAAAGCCGGACGCGGCCTATCTGTGCGTCAAGGGCAGCGCCGTTCTCAGCTACGACAGCGATGACGGCGAAGATCGTCAGGTGTCCGTCATTGAGCCGGGTCGCTTGATTGGCGATCTTGCCATCATCCTGAACGAGCCGCGCCAGTTACACCTGACCGCTTTGACCGAGGTGACGTTCCTGCGTATTGGCGCCGCCGAGTTCCGCGCGGTTTTGGAAGAGGATTCAACGGTTCTGATGAGCCTTTTGCACACGGTTGCCGGGCATCTGACGGGCGCTGCCGAGTTGTTGCGCCAAGCCAATGTGCAGATTCCGCAAGATGAGGGGCCTCCTCCTCCTCCGTTGGACGCGTGATGGGTGTTCTGAGCTTCAACTACCGACCGCATGACCGTTTTGTTGCGCCGGCAAGGGACCGGGCACAGATCTGGCGTCTGGTTCTGGGCGTTGTGCTTGTCGCGGGCTTTTTCCTTGTGCTCAGCCAGTTGGTGTTTGGCACCATTCTTGGGTTGCTTGAGCCCGAGACAGCGCGTGCCATTCTGAGAGACTCGCAAACGGGCCAGACAGCCGGTGGTATGCTGCTTTTGTTGTTCCAACTTGGGCTGCTGGCCGTTGCGGCGGCCATAGTTGTGATCATGGTGCACAATCGGGGTCCTTCGACCCTGATCGGGCCGATTGGCCTGGCCGTGCGGCAGTTCGGGTCGGTTTTGTTTATGATGTTCCTGCTGACCGTCGCGCTGTGGGTGTTGCCGCCCTACGATGCGGGTGAGCCGCTTGCTCTGAACATGCCCGTTGGCCGCTGGCTGATCCTTTTGCCTTTCGCTCTTGTTGCCGTGCTGGTGCAGATTGGCGCAGAAGAGATCGTGTTTCGCGGCTATCTTCAGCAGCAACTGGCGGCGCGGTTCCGGTCGCCCCTGATCTGGATGATTGCCCCTGCAGCCCTGTTTGGGGCTGGCCATTACTTGCCGGAAAGCGCAGGTAGCAACGCGTTCACCATTGCCCTTTGGGCGACCATGTTTGGTTTGCTTATGGCTGACCTGACTGCCCGGTCCGGTACGTTGGGGCCAGCGATGGCGGTGCACTTTTCCAACAACACTTCTGCCATGGTTCTAACCGCCACCCCGGACGAGATGTCAGGCCTTGCACTGTATGTTCTGCCCTTTGGCATGGGGGACGAAGCGGCGATGGCTGCGTGGCTGCCCGTCGACTTCGGGTTCATGCTTGTCAGTTGGCTGGCGGCCCGCCTTGCCATCCGCGCCTGATTGCATTTGCTGGTCCACCGGATTATCTGAAATGCGGAACGGCAGCAGGAAGCCCTTATGAACTGGATCACCAATTACGTCCGGCCCCGGATCAACTCGATCTTTTCGCGGCGCGAAACCCCGGACAATCTGTGGACCAAGTGCGATGAGTGCGGCACCATGCTGTTTCACCGCGAGTTGTCGGATAATCTGAACGTCTGCACCAACTGCAATCACCACATGGCGATCACGCCGCGGGACCGGTTCACGGCTCTGTTCGATGGTGGCATCTTTACCGAGGTCGAGGTGCCGGCCCCGCTGGCCGATCCGTTGAATTTCCGTGATCAGAAGAAGTATCCCGACCGCATGAAGACCGCCCAGAAGTCCACGGGCGAAGAAGAAGCGATGCTTGTCGCTGCGGGTGAGATGGGCCGCACGCCCATCGTGGCCTGTGCGCAGGACTTTTCCTTCATGGGTGGGTCCATGGGCATGTATGTGGGCAATGCCATTATCGCCGCGGCTGAAGAAGCGGTGAAGTTGAAGCGCCCGCTGATCCTGTTTTCCGCCGCCGGTGGCGCACGCATGCAGGAAGGTATCCTGAGCCTGATGCAGATGCCGCGTACCACTGTTGCTGTGCAGATGTTGAAAGAGGCGGGCCTGCCTTACATCGTCGTTTTGACCCATCCGACGACCGGTGGTGTGACGGCCTCGTACGCCATGTTGGGTGACGTGCATATCGCCGAACCCAACGCCCTGATCTGTTTTGCTGGACCGCGCGTCATTGAACAGACCATTCGCGAAAAGCTGCCTGAGGGGTTCCAGCGGGCCGAGTATCTGCTGGATCACGGGATGCTTGACCGGGTGACCAAGCGAACCGAAATGCGGGAAGAATTGATCACTATTACGCGCATGCTGATGGGTCAGCCGCCTGCCATTAAAGGCGAATTGCCTGCCCCAGAGCCCGACGCGGAGCCGGCACCTGAAGAACCTGCTGCAGAAGACGCCGCCAAGGAATGAGCGGCGGTTCCGATGCCATCCTCGCACGGATGATGGCGCTGCATCCCAAGGTGATCGACCTGACGCTGGACCGCGTGTGGCGACTGCTTGAGGCGCTGGGCAATCCGCAGAACGACCTGCCACCCGTCATTCATATTGCCGGGACAAATGGCAAAGGATCGACGCAGGCCATGATCCGCGCTGGGCTTGAGGCTGCGGGTCACAAGGTGCACGCCTATACGTCGCCCCACCTCGCGCGATTTCATGAACGTATCCGGCTTGCCGGAGAGTTGATCTCTGAACCCGATCTGACGGTCTATCTGGATGAATGCTATGCCGCCAATGGCGGGGCCAACATCACTTATTTCGAGATCACAACCTGCGCCGCCATCCTTGCCTTTGCTCGGACTCCGGCGGATTACACACTGCTTGAGGTTGGCCTTGGTGGGCGTTTGGACGCGACCAATGTCATTGATACCCCGGCGCTGACGATCATCACGCCCGTGTCTATGGATCACGAGACGTTTCTCGGGAACACCTTGGCAAAGATCGCGGGAGAGAAGGCCGGGATCATCAAGCGCGGCGTGCCTTGTATCGTCGGTCCGCAGGACGAAGAAGGGCTGGATGTTATCGAGGCGCAGGCCGCTCGCCTGGGTGCGCCTGTGCAGGCGTATGGGCAGCATTGGCATGCAGCGCCTGAACGGGATGGGATGATATTCCAGGACGAGGTTGGTCTGTTGGATCTGCCCCGTCCGGTTCTGCCGGGTGATCACCAGATCCAGAACGCCGGAATGGCCTTGGCCGCGTTGCGCCATCTTGGCTGTGATCAGGCCGCATGCCACGCTGCGGTGACGCAAGCCCATTGGCCCGCGCGGATGCAACGTCTGCGCTCAGGACCATTGGCCGAAAAAGCGTCGAAAGCTGGGGCAGAACTGTGGCTGGATGGTGGGCACAATCCTGCGGCCGGGGCGGCGCTCGCCAGTGTTTTGCGTAGCCTACCCAAACGACCCACCCACATGATCTGCGGCATGTTGAACACCAAAGATGCGGGCGGTTACATGGCGCCTCTTGCGGCTGAGGTAGACAGCCTGACGGCACTTTCCATTCCGGGTGAGGCCAATACGTTGTCTGCGGCAGACACAGCCAAGGCGGCGCGCGATGTCGGGATGGTGGCGCACGAGGCGGAAGATGTGGGTGCGGCTTTGGATGCGATCCTTGCCCGTGATCCGCATGCGCGCGTTCTGATCTGCGGATCGCTTTATCTCGCTGGTGCGGTCTTGCGCGAAAACGGGTGAAAACGCTCAACCTCTGAGCGACATGCAATCCGGTCAAATCACAGGATATTGACCAAACGGCATCGTATTTGCTACATTTAGTATAGTTTTTGGCCCCAACACGGATCAACCGTGACGGGTCTGCTTTTGGGGAAGCAGTATGTTCAGGCGTGATGATGCGACCGAAACGGTGTCGCGAGCGGCCATAGAGCCAGAGGAATATTCCTCGTCCAACATCAAGATGCTGGTGATTGCGGCGACCTTTTTGGTCGTGACAATTGGCTTGATCCTGATGCAACCGGGTGGGCCTACGATCGAACACCAGTCCTTTGCCGAGATCGCAATTGACGTTGAAGACGAGGCCGAGGTTACGCGTGCGGACACCTCCTTGCTGGAGCCGCAACCCCTACCTGCATCCGAGGCTGTCAGCCGTCAGCTGCGTCAGCCAATCCGGCTGACCGACACCGATGCGCAGCATACGGACCTGCGCAGCCTGACACGGATCGTTCTGATCGGCTTTGGATACACGCCTGCCCAAGATGACCGCTTGCAAGCGTTGCTGGTTCAGGCCCTGACCGAGGGGCAATCAAATGCCTACATCGACGCGCTTTTGAACACGGCGGCCGCACGAGGTGAGTTCACCTTGCCACGCCAGCTGACCACGACGGCGGGGCGTCTGGACACAGAAACCCTTTTGGTGGCACTGATCAGCCAGTCACAGGGTTAGGCAGCCCAATCCACACTTTGCATCTCGCGTAGGCGCGAGGCTGTGCGTTCAAATTCGAACGTACCTTCCCCTTCGAGGTATAACATTTCGGGCGTGTCGGCGGCCGAGCAAATCAGCCGCACACGCGCCTCGTAAAGCGCGTCGATCAGGGTGACGAACCGCTTGGCTTCGTTGAAGTTGCTGCGTCCCAGGCAGGGGATGTCATCTATCATTAGTGCTTTGCAGGCTTCGGCAATGGCAAGGTAGTCGGCTGGTCCCAGTGGTTTTGAACACAGATCGAAAAAGCTGCTGCGACCGATCCCGTTGCGGAACAGAGAAATGGTCACGGTGCGCCCATTGACGGTCAAATCAAGCGGATCAGCCGCTCCGCCGGACAGATCAGCCCAGATGTCATCCATCTCGGCCCGTGCAGTGGCACCCAAGGGCGTGAAATAAACCGGGCTACCAGACAGCCGGTCCTGCCGGTAATCGGTGGGCGAGGCGAGTTCCCAGACAACCATCTTGTCCTTGAGTAGGTCGATGAAGGGCACAAAGAGTTGCCGGTTCAATCCGTCCTTGTACAGATCATCTGGCACGCGGTTTGATGTTGTGACCACCACAACCCCTGCCGTGAACAGAGCCTCGAACAGGCGTCCGACGATCATGGCATCCGTGATGTCCGTGATCTGCATTTCGTCAAAAGCCAAAAGGCGAACCGATGCTGCGACGTCAGCAGCAACGGGGGCTATCGCATCGTCTACGCCACGTTTGCGTGCTGCGTGCATCGCCGCATGGATTTCCTGCATGAAGGCGTGGAAGTGGACGCGCCGGGCAGGCACATCAAGCCGGGATGCAAAAAAATCCATCAGCATGGATTTGCCACGCCCTACACCACCCCAAAGGTAAAGCCCCTTGGGTGGCTCGGGCGCCTTGCGAAACAGCCCCTTTTTGACCGGCGCTGCAAGGGCGGCGCGGATGCGCTCGAACTCGGGCAGAACAGCCAGTTGCGCAGCGTCGGCTTGCAATTCGCCATTGTCTACAAGCGCCTGATATTCAGTCAGCAAATCAGTCATTTCCCCGTGGTAGCGTGCAGGTTCGTCCATGGGAAGCATGGTCAGTTCAGGAATGGTTAAGTGCGGCGCAGAATTCCTGATTTGACGCAGGCCATCACGTCCATACAGTCACCGCATACGTTTGAGGGATTTCCCATGACCACCCGCACCCCTATCTTTACCCCCGTTCTGATCGTGGGTTGCGTCATCATCATGGTCAGTTTCGCGGTGCGCGCGTCGTTCGGTGTATTCCAGATCCCGATTGCCGAAGAGTTCGGCTGGCTGCGGACCGAATTCTCGCTGGCCATCGCGATCCAGAACCTTGCCTGGGGCATCGGCCAGCCGATCTTTGGCGCGATTGCCGAGAAGATCGGCGATCGCAAGGCGATCCTGATGGGTGCCGTGATTTATGCGGTGGGCCTCGTGTTGAGTGCCGGGGCAACCACACCCATCGAACATCAACTCTATGCCTGGTTGGTTGGATTTGGTGTTGCTGGCACCGGCTTTGGCGTGATCCTTGCCGTTGTGGGCCGCTCCAGCAGCGATGAAAACCGGTCCATGTCCCTTGCTATCGTGGCGGCCATGGGGTCGGGCGGCCAGATCTTTGGTGCGCCGGTGGCTGAATGGATGCTAAGTTTCATGCCATGGCAATCGGTGTTCCTGTGGTTTGCGCTTGCTGTCATTTTGCTGGTGTTGACCTTGCCAGCGATGCGCGTACCGGCGATGGCAACGAAGGCGGAGCTGGAGGAATCGCTTGGTCAGGTTCTGATCAAGGCTTTTCGTGATCCATCATATACCCTGATCTTCCTCGGTTTCTTCTCATGTGGTTATCAGGTCGCGTTCATGACCGCCCACCTGCCCGCCTTTGTGACCGAAGTGTGTGGTCCCATCGTCCCGGGTGGCATGCTGCACAACATTGGTATCACAACGACGTCAGCCTTGGGTGCGGTTGCGCTGTCATTGATCGGCTTGGCGAACATCGCAGGCACGTTGCTGGCAGGATGGGCGGGCAAGCATTTCCCCAAAAAGTATCTGCTGGCGGGTATATACGCGGGCCGGACCGTTGTGGCCTCCCTTTTCATCATCTTTCCGATGACACCGATTACTGTCATCGTCTTTTCCATTTCCATGGGTGCGTTATGGCTGGCGACGGTACCGCTTACATCGGGGTTGGTCGCACATATCTACGGCTTGCGATACATGGGAACGCTCTATGGCATCGTTTTCTTGAGCCACCAGCTGGGGTCGTTTTTGGGTGTCTGGTTGGGTGGTCGTTTGTACGATCTTTATGGGTCGTATGAGCAGGTGTGGTGGATTGGCGTGGCAATCGGTGCGTTCAGCGCGGTCGTGCATCTGCCGATCCGCGAACGGCCCTTGGCTCCGCCCGCCACCGCCTAACCACGCGACGACCGGATTGCGTCCAGCACAGCCTCTGTGTGCGTGTGGGGGAGGCCATGCCCTGCGCCATGTATCATTGCCTGCTGCGCGGCCGAGTTCCAATCGGCCAGAGTGTCTTTGCAGGTCAGTGGGATCACATCATCCTGATCGCCCCAGACGGCCAGAACGGGAACGCCAGCGGCGGCGATGGCGCGGTGCTGGTCTTCGCAAGGTTTTCTCAGCAGCCCGCGCAGGCTGGACAAGACAGCGGGAAAGTACCCCCGGCGCCCGGTTTCTTCCTGTTGCAGATCATGGATGCCCTCAACCGACGTCGGCAAATGCGCTTCGGATGCGATCCCGCGGCGGACTTCCCAGGGGTAGGCGGCCAGGAAAAGCCAATCGCCGATCACTGGAAGGTCGCGGGCAAGGGCAATCTTGCGTCCTCCCAGTTCGAACATTCCTGCCGGGGCCAGCAGGATCAGTTGTTTGATCCGCTGGGGATGTCGCGCGGCGAAATGGGCTGCAATCGCTCCGCCCATCGAATAGCCAAGGACCGTCAGGGGATTGCCCACATCCTCATGTGCCAAAAGGTCGGTCAGTTGTTGGTCAAAGAAATCGGCATCCTGTTGTCCGCGCGTTCGGTCCGAGTATCCGCGGCCATACAGGTCATAGATCAGCACCCGGAACCCCATCAGCGCCAACCCCTTGGCCATGCCGTACCAGACAAAGGACGGTGTGGTCAGGCCGTGAATGCACACTGCCACTGGGCCACGTTCAGGGCCTAACCATTCAAAATGTGTTGTGCCTTGCGAAAGCAACGCGAACTGACCTGGTGCCTTGGCCCGCAAGCCATCGGTCATGCCGGTGCGTGTGAGTTCCGTCGTAAGCGGAATTGCCAGCAGGCCAAGCAGAACCAGCGTGACCCACATCATTTTGCCGTCCACCGATCCAGAATATAACGGCTGGTCATAAGGTCGAGATGCGCGCCGCCCCCGTTCTTGAACAAGGTGATGTCGTCCGGCCCGCGTTGAAACGCATCCAGATCATAATAGTCGGCCAGCAGGTGGTCGCGGGCGATTGTACCCGCCTCAATCGGTATTTTCACCTCGCCAATATGTCCGATGGTGGTGTCGAAACTGTCAACAAAGACGCGGGATTTCAGCAGGGCTGTGTCGTCAACCTCGCGCATGTCGGGGCGGTAGGCGCCGATCAGGTCGATATGTTGACCGGGTTGCAGCCAATCGCCCTGGATCAGCGGTTCGGTCGACATCGTGGCGCTGGTGATGATGTCGGCGCTGCGCACCGCTTGTTCCAAATCATCGGCCACGGTCAGCATCGGGCGCTCGGTTGCCATGGCCAAAGCATTGGCGCGGGTGCGGTTCCAGACTTGGAAATGTGCGTCGGGAAAAGCGGCCGAGTAGGCGTCGTGCAGTGACCGCCCCACCGTTCCTGCCCCGACGATCAGGATGTTTTTGCTGTCTGGGCGCGCCAACCTGCGTGCGGCCAGCAGGCTGTCGCCCGCCGTCTTCCACTTAGTCACCAGATGAAAATCGATAATTGCCTGCAGTGTCCCATCGCCGTCGGAATACAGGTTTACACCGCCATTGATCATCGGTGCACCGCGACCGGGATTGCCGGGAAATACTGTAGCCGTCTTGACTGCCATGCCCATCCCGTCGATCCATGCTGCCCGGCTCAGCAGCGTATCTGGATCGCGGTAGAGAAATGTGTCCCCAATCTCGGCTTTGGGTAGATCGTGCCCAGCGGCCAGCGCGTCGGTCAAGCCGATCCAGTCCAATAAGGCCTCGCCCTCGGCAAAAGGGATGAACGGAACGGATGTCACGCCGCCTCGCTTTCGGTCAGCAGCCCCTCTGCGACAAGACGTTTGGCCCAGCCTTCGGGGCCATCGAAATGGTGGGTCCGCCACCCGCGCGCTTGTGCGGCGTCGATATTGTCGGCGCGATCATCCGTGAAAATCAGGCTGTCGCCGTTCAACCCGCTGGTCTGCTCCAGCATCTCGTAGATGGTCGGGTCGGGCTTGATGACCTGCATGTGGCCCGAGATGAAATCGCGGTCGAAATCGTTCAGAAAATCGTAGCGCGTGGCGGCAAAGTCGTAGCTGCCGATCCCAAAGTTCGTCAGAGAGAAGACAGGGACGCTTTTAGTCTGTAGCGCCTTCATCAAGCGAACGGAGTGGTCGATGGCAGGCGAGGCCATCTCGATCCAGCGGTCATGCCACATGCAGATCTCGTCTCGCCAACCGGGATACTCTTCGGCTGCGGAATAGATCGTTTCCTTGAAAGGATGCCCCATGTCGACCTTGTCGTTCATGCCGTGCAGATCGACCTGATCAAACATCGCGCGGCGGCGCTCTTCGCCGATCACGCTGTCATAGAAGCGCTCGGGTTGCCATTCGATCAACACGTTGCCGATGTCGAATACTACAGCTTTGATCGTCATCGTTTGGCTGCCCTTAGTTCTCGTTCCAATGCGTCCAGAAAACGCGATCTGTCCGCCTTGGTAAAGCCTTTGCCGCCGCCCTGCCGAAACGGGTCTGCCGCGCGCAGGTCTGCCATCAGGTCGCGGGTGGCCAGCACGTTGCCAATATTTGCCTGTGTCAGCGCTTCGCCATTGTGCTTTAGAACCCGCGCGCCAGCTTCCACACATTTGGCGGCAAGGGGGATATCGCCGGTGATCACCACGTCGCCGGGACCAGCCCGCTCGGCGATCCACATGTCGGCAACATCAGGGCCGTCTGGGACGATAACGGTCTCTACCAAAGGATTTTGTGAGGGGCGCAGTCCGCCATTAGACACCACTTTCATGGGGATCTTATGCCGGGTGGCGACCCGCTCTGCCTCTGCCTTCACAGGACAGGCGTCAGCGTCGATGTAGAGCGTTGTCATGCCCAAAGGTGTTCTGCGTGGAAGGCCACATGATCTTCCATGAAGGTCGAGACAAAGAAATACGAGTGGTCGTATCCGGGCTGCATCCGGAACTGGATCTGCTGGCGACGGGCTGCAGCGGCTTCTGCCAACGCCTCGGGTTTCAGCAGGTCAATGAACTGGTCATCGGTGCCTGTGTCGATCAGCATCGGGCCATCGAAGCCATGTGCGCGCATGCACCGGGTCGCATCATGGGGTGACCAAAGCTCTTCGTCGGTGCCCAGATATGCAGTCAGTTGCTTACGCCCCCAATCGCTGGCGGTTGGGTTGGTGATGGGCGAAAAGGCGGAGACCGATCGGAACTGTCCCCGCGGGGACATCGCCATGGTCAGTGCGCCATGCCCGCCCATGGAGTGTCCGGTGATCGATTGGCGGTCCATGTCGAGGGCAAAATGCTCACCCAGCAAAGTGGGCAGTTCTTCCATCACGTAGTCCCACATACGGTAGTGCGAGCCCCATGGCTTTTCGGTCGCGTTCACATAGAACCCCGCACCCTTGCCCAGATCATATCCTTCGTCGTCTGCCACATCATCGCCGCGTGGCGAGGTGTCGGGGAAGCAGAGCGCGATCCCGTGTTCAGCCGCCCACGCCTGTGCCCCGGCCTTGGTCATGGCATTCTCATGCGTGCAGGTCAGGCCCGACAGATACCACAGCAAGGGCACCGGCCCGTCCTTGGTCTCTTCCGGCAGGAACAGTCCGAATGTCATGTCACACGAGCAGGAGGATGAGGCGTGGGTGTAAACCCCTTGGGTGCCGCCGAAGCAGGCGTTTTCGGATTTGGTTTCCATGGGCGTAATCCTTTCGTTGCTCTATCGCTATCTGGCGGTGGGCCGTGCGGCAAGTTTCGGGAGCCTCCGGCGGAGAGTTTATTTGGCAAGATGAAGGAGGCTCAACTGATCCAGGCAATAACTGCAGTCAAAGTTGCGACACTGAGTGTCGTTGAGACAAGGATAGCTGCCGAGACTCGTTGTGGGGCAACGCCGTAGTGCTGCGCGAGCATGTAGATGTTGCCCGCCACAGGCATTGCTGCGCAAGCGATGATCATGGCCGCGCCGAAAGGTTCAACGCTGAACAGGAAGATCGCCGAAAACGCGACAAAGGCGGGGTGCAGCACCAGTTTGCAGAAGCTGAGCCAGCCCGCGATCTGGATGCGTTCGGTCGATTTTGACGCAAGCGAGGCCCCGATGGCAAAGAGTGCGCCGGGTGTGGCGGCACCACCCAGGATGCTCAGAAAATCATTCATAGGGTCAGGGATCGGGATTTGCAGGCCGGACCACGTCAGGCCAAGCGCCATGGCAACGATCATCGGGTTTTTGATCAGCCCCATGCCAATGGTCTTGAAGATCGCCGGAGACATGCGCCCGTCGCGCCCAACGGTGATCAGGATGACGATCAGGCTGGAAAAGACGATCAGGTCGGTGGCCAGCACCAGCATGACCGGGCCAATGGCTTGCGGGCCAAAGAGGAGCGCCAGCATTGGCAGGCCTAGGAACCCTGCGTTTCCAATGACGGCGCATTGCGCTTCGACCGCGTTGGTTTGGACGTCGAGGCCGCGCAGGAAGCCGACCAACGTCGCAATGCCGTAGACGAACGCCGTTCCCCAAAGGTAGGCCGCGACCAAACGCCCATCCCAGACCTGTGCCAGTTCCAGATTGGCCGCAAAGCGGAAGATCATCGCAGACAGCGCGAAGTAGAATACGAACTTGGTCAGGTACGCGGTTGCCTCTTCCGTGAAAAATCGCGTGCGTCCGGCCCAGTATCCAAGGCCGATCAGGGCAAAAAAGGGCAGGGTCTTCAACAGGATCGGCAGCATGGGTCAGGGATAGCGCGTGTTGCGTTGCCTATCCACTGCCGATAAGTACCCCTGCCGCAAAAACAAGAGCCCCACCCACGACCACTTGCAGAGTCGCGCGCCAAAAAGGTGTGTCCATATACTTGTTCTGGATCCATGCGATGGCCCACAATTCGACAAATACGACGAAGATCGCGGTGATGGTGGCTGTCCAGAAATCGGGAATCAGGTAAGGCAGCGCATGACCCAGCCCGCCAACCGTCGTCATGATGCCGGACGCAAAGCCGCGTTTGATGGGTGAGCCGCGTCCCGAGAGTTCGCCATCATCGGATGCGGCTTCGGTAAATCCCATCGAGATGCCTGCGCCCACAGACGCGGCCAGACCCACAAGGAACGTGGTCCATGTGTCTTGGGTCGCAAAGGCCACGGCAAAGATGGGTGCGGAGAGTCGAGACCGAGCCATCCATCAGACCGGCAAGGCCCGGCTGGACATAGGTCAGTATGAACTGGCGCCGTTCCTTGTTGTCCTCTTCCGTCCGGGTGTCGGGATCAAGGTGGGTCGCCTCCAGTGTTTCGGCCTTGGCTTCGTGGCCAGCCTCGGCCGCGGCAAGATCGCCAAGCAACTTCCGGGTGGCCGCGTCGGATGATCGGGCGGCGGCAGCAGTGTAGAAGCGTTCGGCATCACGCTCCATTGCTTCAGCCTCTGAGCGGATACGCGCGAGGCTTAGGTTTTCAACCAGCCAGACGGGTTTGCGCGCGTAGTAGCCGGACACATGTTCGCGCCTGATCAATGGGATTGTTTCGCCGAACCGGGCGCGGTGCAGATCGATGAGGCGGTGGCGATGACTGTCTTCCTCAAGCGCCATCTCCTCGAAGATCGCTGCGCTGGCGGGATAGTCTGTGCGCAGTCGTTCGGCATAACCCCGGTATATGCGTGCGTCGTCTTCTTCGGAGGAAATGGCGAGGGCCAGAACCTCTTGTTCCGACAAGTCTCTGAAGCGTTTGCGTTGGATGGTGAAGCGCATGTGGCTGCCTGCTTCTTTAGAACTGTTCCAAACAATGAAGGCGTTCCTTATGAATGATGCAACGTCGTTTGTCGTTTTTTTATAGAAACTGAACGGAACAGTTTATATTGTGCGGTGTCTCTCATGCAGGAATCTCGATGAACGACGCGACCCCGATTGTCCGCAAAGGCCGGAAATTTGACCAAGTGCTGGATGGTGCACGCGACGTTTTCATGGTGGATGGGTTCGAGGGGGCGAGCGTTGACGATATTGCCCGCGCTGCCGGGGTCAGCAAAGCGACGCTATATAGCTATTTCCCGGACAAGCGGCTGTTGTTTATGGAAGTCGCCAACATGGAATGCGCGCGGCAAAGCCAGTCTGCCGTGGATTTCATCGATATGAATGCCGCCCCGCGAGATGTGTTGTGTCAGGCAGGTAAACATTTTCTGCGATTCATCACTTCGAAGTTCGGGCAACAGATTTTTCGCATATGCGTGGCAGAGTCGGATCGTTTTCCAGAGATCGGACGCGCCTTTTACAAGTCTGGCCCTGAACGTATGCGGGCCGTGATGGGGGAGTACTTCCGCGCTGCGGTTGAACGCGGTGACCTTGATATCGACGATTTTACGTTGGCTGCTGATCAGTTTGGCGAGTTGTGCAAAGCTGACGTTTGGCCGCGTCTGATGTTCGGTGTGGTCGATACGGTGTCGGATGCAGATATCGACCGGGTTGTGGATAATGCAGTCCAGACCTTTCTGGCCCGCTACGGCACCTGATCTCCAGATCTGATTGCTCGACTCTGACAGGCGACTCAGCGTATTCAGAATTGGAACAAATGTAGAACATCTCATGTCTAATCGCCGTATCCTGTCCATCTGGTTCCCCCGGCTGGGGGCCGAGCGTCTGATCCGTCGCCAACCCATGCTGGGGGATCGGCCTGTGGCTGTGGTTGAAGAACATCACAACATGCAGGTCATTACATCCTTGAACGGGATGGCGCAGGCGGATGGCTTGCAGATTGGGCAGCCCGTACGGGACGCGCATGCCATGTGTCCGGGGCTACTGACATTTCCCCGGAGCCCACAGGGTGAGACGCAATTCCTGGAAGCGCTGCAGCGCTGGGCGAGCCGCTTCAGCCCGTGGGTAGCGCCCGAGGATGAAGATGCACTGGTGGTGGACCTGACCGGTTGCGCGCATCTGTTCGGAGGCGAAGAGCGGTTGATGCAGGTCGTACAGGACGATTGCACTGATCTGGGGTTGAGCGCGCTGATAGGGCTGGCTGATACGCGGGGGGCGGCATGGGCTTTGGCCCGGTATGCCGGTAAGGCGACAGGGTCGGATCGATCAGGGGATTCCATTGACCAGGAGGCTCGTGCCACGCGGTCGCGTGCGGGCAAGCGGCGGCATTGGACCAAGGGAGGCTCTGCCCCTGCAGTGACTGCCCAAGCCCCGGACATCAGGCGGATTGCGCAACCGGGTCAAACGTATAGTGCGCTGTCCCCCTTACCAATTGCTGCACTGCGGTTGGAGCCTGATATGACAGCACAATTGGGCCGCCTTGGGCTGCGTCGCATCGGGGATTTACTAGGTCAACCGCGCGCCGGGCTGGCGCGCCGCTTTGGCCGGGGGGTGGTTTTGCGATTGGATCAGGCGATGGGCAGCGCGCCCGAGCCTGTGTCGCCGGCCAAGCCGCCTGATCATTTTGCAGTCCGGATGACCTTGCCTGACCCCATTGGGCTGGTCGAAGATGTTATGGCGGCCATAGACCGTGTGCTGCCCCGCCTATGCAAGATGCTGGAGGACAAGGGCAAAGGTACGCGGCAGGTCATGCTGCAAGCCTATCGAAGTGACCATGCGGTCGAGATGGTTGAGGTGGGTTTGGCCCGTCCCAGCCATGACCCACATCGCATCCGCCCTTTGCTGGAAATGAAGATCGAGGACATCGATGCAGGCTTTGGGATTGATATGATCCGCTTGCTGGCTGTGCAGGTCGAGCCCGTACATGATGCCATGACCGTCGGCCACCGCGAGGCGGGCGCGGCGGTGCAGGCGCGTTTGAACAATGCCAACGCCATGGACGATTTGATCGGGCGACTGGGTGCGCGTGTCGGGTTGGACGCGATCCGGCGCTTTGAACCTGCGGACAGTCATATCCCCGAGAAGTCCCATAAAATCATGGCGGCTGCGTGGTCGACGCCACACAAGGGCCCCTGGCCACGGCCGACCAATCCGCGGCCTTTGTTGTTATGGCACCCCGAGCCTGTGCACGCCCCTGCGACGCCCGAATTGCCCGAGGCATTCCGGTGGCGCAGTATGGATTTGAAGCGGCACCGTGCCATCGGCCCGGAACGAATTGCACCGGAGTGGTGGCTCGACGACCCGAACTGGCGGTCAGGCACACGTGACTACTGGATCGCTGATACAGAGGACGGACAGCGGCTGTGGTTGTTCTATGCACACGGTGCTGCAATGTCGCCGGGGTGGTTTTGTCAGGGATCTTTTGCTTGAGCGCATGGTGAGGTTAACACAGGCTTCCAGATCGCGAGCCATCGTCTCCAATGATGTCCATCCCGCAGTCATGGGCTCTTGTCATCCTGCAGGCAACGCTTCCTTCTGGGTGTCAAAGTCATGGGCGTATCAGCATTGGTAAGCTTGCTTCGAGCAGTTCCGAGAGGTGTCTGAATACCTTTGGGCGATTTCCGGCCAACAGGCGCATCACACTGCGTCGGCGGCTTGTCGAACGGGTGGTCACAGTTCATACAGAAGTTGCATGCGGCACTACGCCGTCGGTCAATTTTCTGACATATGCGTTTCCGCCCATGTTCTTGTAAACATTTCACAAATTCCTATTCAGTTATCGAATTTGTGTATCAGGGAAATAAAAATATGAGCAGTATTCTCCCCAACCGAAAAGGTGGGATCCTAAAGGCGAGCTTTCTCGCGATATCTGGCTTTATTTTGGCGCTGTCGGGTGCAGCCAGTGCCGCCGAACCAATCGACATATCGCAGATTGTTCAGGACAATAGCGTTGAAGCAGCGGCATCGACTGTAATGGTCCAACGCTTGTCGGACGGACAAGTCTGGGTCAGCAATGCCGCGCGTTCCGAGGAACGGTTTTCGCCTGCGTCCTCATCAAAAATACCGCACACGCTGATCGCACTGGAAACCGGTGTTGCCGCGCCGGATACCGTGTTCAAATGGGACGGCAAGTCGCGCTGGGTAGATGCGTGGAACCGCGACCAGAGTTTGACTTCAGCTTTCCAGGTTTCGGCCGTCTGGGTTTATCAGGACATCGTGCAGCGCGTTGGCGCTAAGGGCATGGCGGAATGGTTGGATCGGTTCGATTACGGCAACGCCAACATTGGAACCGAGGCAACGCTGACCACGTACTGGCTGCAGGACATATTGCTGGTTTCGGCAGTGGAGCAGGTAAACTTCCTGCATCGCCTGGTCGAACGTGACCTGCCGCTCTCTGATACAACCTACGCCGCCGCCGATGCGATCATGCAGACAGATACGGGCGATGCGTGGACAATGTACAGCAAGACCGGCTGGCGCCATGGAGCTGATATTATGGACATCGGCTGGTACGCCGGTTGGGTGCGGTGTGGTTCAGACACCTATGTGTTTGCGCTGAACATGGACATGCCCGGCGCGTCCTTTCGGAACTTGCGCATCACGACATCTACTGCCGTGCTGGAGGCAATTGGCGCTTTCGATTGCCAGTGATGACATTTGCCAAGGGAGCACGGCGCCGCGCCGTGTTGACCCGGCGCACCACCTGTACCGGGCCAAGTTGATCCTTATGGCAACAGGTTTGCAGGAGGATGCCATGCTGACTGTGACAAAGACATCTTGGAAGCGGTGGACCAAAGCCCGCTGGACCGGAGCGCCACGCCTTTTACGCGTCGGCTGCCTCGCCGTTCTGACTATGCTGTGCTGTGAGCGCGTGGTTTTGGCCGAAGAAACACGCCGCATCGCCTTCAGCTTTGATGATGCGCCTATGGGCGACGGCCCGCTTTTGAACGGTCTGGAAAGAACCGAAACCTTGATCGCGGCGCTTGAAACAGCAGACATCCATGGCGCTGCATTTTTTGTTCTGACCCAATCACTTGTTCACAAGCCCGATGGCGCTGCGCGTTTGCATTCATACACCGGCGCCGGGCATGTGCTGGCAAATCACACGCACACCCATCCTTGGCTGCGTGAGACTGCGCCAACAGCCTACCTCGCCGATATCGACCAAGCTGCCGAGATGCTGGACACATTCGACAGTGTTCAACCCTACTTTCGCTACCCGTATCTTGATGAGGGTGACACGAGAGAAAAACGGCTGGCCGTGATCAACGGTTTGCAGGCGCGTGGGCTTTCGAACGGCTATGTCACCATCGACACCTATGATTGGTACATGCAGGCACTGGTGGCCGAGGCCATTGAGGCGGGTCACCAGATCGACATGGACAAACTCGAACAGGTCTATGTCAAGGTTCTTGTCGAGACGATCGAGTTTTACGACGCACTCGCCGTGCAAACGCTTGGGCGACATCCGGACCACGTACTTCTGTTGCACGAAAACGACTTGGCTGCCCTGTTTATCGACGAATTGACCGAGGCCCTCATGCGCGACGGATGGGAGATTATCCCCGTGGCGGAAGCTTATACCGACCCCATAGCAGATGAGCGCCCGGATACACAGTTCAATGGCCAAGGTCGCGTTGCCGCCATTGCCCATGCCAATGGCGCGCATCCCAGGCAATTGGTGTCGCCCGCGGAAGAAGAGGAAGTCCTGAGAACACGTTTTGTCACGAGTGGTCTGTTACCACGCCAATAGGGTTATTTGACATGAAAACAAACGCTTATCTGCTGTCTGGCCTAATGTTCTGCATGGGCTTACTGGGTCACTCTGCGCTTGCCGAACACGTAACCTTGCAGACAAACACCGCCACGTTCGACGTCGATACGGATACACTGGCTGTGTCTGCGGCCCTGATTGGAGCGGAGCAGGAGGTGATTGCGCTGCCTGCTGTTGCTGGAGAGACGCAGGGTTTGGTCAGGGACCGGTCCGCTGCCAAATGGCAGATCGACATCGATGGTGGACAGTTCTCTATCGTTGCCCGCGCAATTGGCGAGCGTGTGACCTTCGAAATCGCTTCGGATCACCTGACGGACTTGGCATGGCCGCAAGTCCCTGCACGACCTTCGGATGAGTGGGCTTTGCCCATTCTCGGTGAAGGCCGCCTTTTTGAAGCGCGGGACCAAAACTGGCGTACGTTTCTCGTGGATGTTCTGGATGACGGCGCTGCGGGAGAGCAGTTTTCGCAACCCTTCTGGACACGTCTGGACGCTGAGGGGTCGGTCACATGGCGCATGGACAGCCCTTGGGATGCACGGTTGTCCTTTCTGGACACTGAACCTGCCTTGACCGTGGGTATTGTTCAGCAGTTCACGTCGCTCAATTTGGATCAGCCATATCGCATGACTGCTCAACTCGGCTCCCGTGACCCGGTGATCGGTGCGCGCTTGTACAGGACGCATCTGGAAGAGGCGGGCGCATTCCGCAGCTTGAACGACAAGATCACTGCCAGACCTGATGTTGCTTTGCTCGCGGGTGCGCCACACATCTACCTATGGTCGGGTGGGTTGCTGGCGCCGCAGGACGTCACTGCGTGGCGCCGTTTCATGCGTCAGTTCGCCCGGAAGCGCGAGACTGCCATGACTTTGTCCGAGCAACTCTGGCGTGCTGTGCCCAACGATATGCGTGCGGATTTTGAGACTGCGATCCGTGAGGCGCAAGGCGCCGATGGATTTGTGTCACAGTACAGCCGGACGCATGTGACACGCGCGCTCAACACAGCCATGCTGCGCGCCAGACCCTTCCCGACCGACACGGCGCTTGCTGGTGGACATGATCCTGTTGAGGAACGCGCGCATATGATGGAGTTGCGTTCGGATCTGTTCGAAGAGTTTGAGGGCACTCTTGCTTCACCAGAGACATGGGGCGGCGGTATTGGGTTGCGCATGCTGGAGGCTCTTGCCGAGGCCGGGATTTCCACGGCTTGGCTTGGAGTGGAAAACTGGCGTCACGCCATTGGGCATCCCGAAGCCGTGGCTGAGGCAAAGGCGCGGGGCTATCTGATCGGCCCCTATGACAGCTACGCAAGCGCCCATTCCGAGGGCGCTCAGCAGACTTGGCTGACTGCTCAAATGGGGGACACCCTTTTTGAGCACGCGAGGGTCATTGGCCCAGATGGGTCTGCGCGGTCCGGCTTTCGGGGGATCGGGGCCTATGTGAACCCAAGCGCCGTCGCCGATTATGCAAAATCCCGCATCACGGCGGTGTCCAAAAGCGTTGATTTCAACAGCTACTTTCTTGATGTCGATGCCACCGGCCTGTTGTTTGAGGACTATACAGCTGGGCGCCAGACCACCCGAGCTGCGGCCTTGGAGGCAGTGAAGCAACGACTTGATTTTGTGACACAAGATCTCAGCCTGGTTCTGGGATCAGAGGTTGGCGTGGCCGCTTTTGCGCCTCACATCGATTTCGCACACGGTGTCACAACCCCCGCGTTCGATTGGATGGACCCAAGAATGCGGCGCGATCCGGACCCGGCCTATGATGTCGGCGGCTACTGGCCCCCGAGGCCCCGGTCCGCTTCTTTGAACCCACACCGCCTCCGCCCAATATGCGTAAGATCGTGTTTGACCCCGCCAACCGTATTCCGCTGTATCAGATCGCCCTTGGGGACAGCGTGGTTACGACACATCACTGGCATTTCAGCACTCTCAAACCGCAAGGTGAGCGTACGCATAACGAGCTAATTGGTCTACTCTATGCGGTGCCGCCTCTCTATCATCTCAATACAAGTGTGCTTGAGCGTGATCTGCCCGGAATCGCTCGCTATGTCTCGGATTTCGCTCCGCTGCATCGCCGCCTCATGACCGAACAGATGACAGGTTTTGAATTCGTCTCGGAGGATCGGTTGGTGCAGAGGACAGAGTTTGCAGATGGCACAACAGCCTTGGCAAATTTTTCGGACCACGCGCGTGTGGCACCGGATGGGCATGAGATACCACCGTTTTCAATCAGAATAGAACTGGTCGGGCATGATCCCTTTGTGCTGTCCACCGCTCAGGTCGGGGCTGACTGAGTTTCAGCATTGCGGCTCGGTAACATTCAAGCCGCCCAATACATCAATTGCGCGGAGTATTTCCTGTACGGCGTGGAAGCGTTTTGACCGTCCAAACTCGCAAATGCTGAGGCAGAAAAGCTCTGTCCCTTGCCAGTTTTGTCGCCCCGCATCTTGTCGCAAGGCCAGCGCATGACTTTATCGCTCCAATGGATCGCCGCATTGTACTGGAGCTGTTGCCCGGCGCCGCGTTTCTGCTGGGGCATATGATCGGCGGGCTGTTGTGGGCCGCCGCTTTGGCCGTTGTGGCAACTGCCCTGGCTGTCGCCGTGCGATGGCGGTGGGATGGCAGTGTTCCGTGGTTGGCGGTATCGACGCTGGTGCTTGCCTTGATCCTGACCGTCTTTGGTATCGTATTGAACGACGAGACATTCGTGTTGATCCGCCCGACCGTAGGGGCCGTTGCTTTTGCTGGTATCCTTGCTGTTGGTGCACTTGCGCGTCCCAGCCTGCTGGAGCGCACGTTGGGCCATGCGCTGGAGATTGAGCCTGAGGGCTGGCATGTGTTGCATGCCGCGTGGATCGCGATCACGCTGCTATCGGCTGGCGCGAACGAGATGGCACGGCGGGCTTTGACCACAGATCAGTGGGCCATTTACAACGTGCTATCTGACCCGGTGTTGTTTGGCTTGATCTGGTTGGCGACGTGGTCGGTGGCGTACTGGTATTGGATCGAAGAGAGCGAGGCCTGAGCGCGACCCTATCTTTTGTCCAGAATCCGCACTGCCTTGCCTTGTGATCGCTCAACCTGACCCGGATTGGCCACATCCACGGCGACGCTGATCCCGATGGTTTGCTTGATCCGGCTGGCCAGTGTTTTACCGGCGTCCGCGCGATTTGTGCTGGCATCTGCCGCCTCGCAAAGCACGCGCATCTGGTCCATGCGGTCGGGCTTGCTCAGTTCGATCTGGAAATGCGGGGCGAGGCCGGACGTGGCCATCAGACATTCTTCGATCTGGGTAGGGAAGACGTTGACGCCGCGCAGAATGATCATGTCATCGCTGCGTCCCGTGACCTTTTCCATCCGCCGCATGCTGCGCGCCGTGCCTGGCAGCAGCCGTGTCAGGTCACGGGTGCGGTAGCGAACAATCGGAAACGCTTCCTTGGTCAGTGAGGTAAAGACAAGCTCGCCTATTTCGCCATCAGCCACGGGTTCGCCCGTTTCTGGATTGATGATTTCGGGCAAGAAGTGATCTTCCCAGATATGCAGCCCGTCCTTGGTTTCGACGCATTCCATCGACACGCCCGGGCCGATAACTTCGGATAGACCGTAGATGTCGACAGCGTGCATATCGAAAGCCTGCTCAATCTCGGTCCGCATGGCGTTCGTCCAGGGTTCTGCGCCGAATATGCCAACTTCGAGAGAGGAAGCACGCGGGTCGAGCCCCTGCACGTTGAATTCATCGAGTACCGAAAGGGCGTAGGAGGGGGTCACAGTGATCCCCTTGGGTTTGAAATCTTCGATCAGGCGGACCTGTCGCGGCGTCATACCGCCTGAGATGGGGATCGTGGTGAGCCCGAGTGCATCGGCGCCGAGGTGGATGCCAAGCCCGCCAGTGAATAGCCCGTAACCATAGGCGTTGTGCAGAAGGTCACCGGGTTGCATGCCCGCTGCACGCAGGCTGCGGGCGACGACCTGACCCCAGTTGGCAAGGTCATTTTCCGTGTAACCCACAACGGTGGGCTGACCCGTGGTGCCCGAGGACGCATGAATGCGCTTAACCTGGTTGCGTGGCACTGCGAACATGTCGAACGGGTAGTTTGTGCGCAGGTCTTGTTTGGTGGTGAAGGGAAATTTCGCCAGATCGCTGAGGTGTTTCAGGTTGTCCGGGTGCACGCCTGCCGCGTCGAACGCGGCCTTGTAGTGCGGCACATTCGTATAGGCGTGGTTCAGGGACCATTTCAGGCGGTCAAGTTGAAGCGCCTCAATCTCGTCCCGGCTGGCGATTTCGATCGGATCGAGCGTGCTGCGGGCGGGTGTGAGATCTTTCATGTCGGGTCCTCGTCGAAATGAGTGCCTGTGATCGTGCGGGAAAGACCGCGGAACAGGGCGATCTGGCGTCCGTCCGCAGCAGTCACGGTGACATCATAGGTGCCGGAGCGGCCTTGGCGGGCGGTTTCGATGGCGGTGGCTGTCAGGACCTCGTCTGCTTCGCCGGGGGCGAGGTAGGTGATCTGGTTTTGCTGAGCTACCGTGATCTGATTGTAGGTGTTGCAGGCAAAGGCAAAGGCACTGTCGGCAAGCGTGAAGATCATGCCGCCATGGCAGATGCCGTGTCCGTTCAGCATATGTTTACGAACCTGCATGGTGAGAGTCGCCGCGCCGGGCGCGATGTGCACGATCCGCATCCCCAGCGCCTGGCTGGCCTCATCCGTCGCCCACATGGTGTCGGCGCAGCGTTGGGCGCGCTCTTCTGGTGTCATCCGGCATCCTCCCCATGCGTTTCAGACTTCCGCGACTTTGCCCCGGTTTTGTAACGCTTTCAAGCGTGTTGGCATGGCCCTTGAAATTGTGGCCGGGTCGCGCAACTGTGGCGGCATGACGTTGCACACGCCTCCCCCTCAAATCTACGCGAAATGCCGAGCCCGCAGGTGGCTTTTCACCGGACCGAGTTGTCAGTGATCCTGTCCCTTTACGGTCGCATGGTGGCGGCTGGGGAATGGCGGGATTACGGCATTTCGTGCTTGCGTGATGTGGCCGTGTTTTCGGTGTTTCGTCGGACAGCCGAGAACCCGATGTATCGGATCGAGAAGCGTCCGAAGCTACGGGGCAAGCAGGGGATGTACGCCGTCATTGGCATGGATGGTCAGGTGCTGCGCCGGGGGCAGGACCTGAAAACCGTTTTACGCGTTCTGGAGCGTAAGCTGATCCGTGCGGTTGAGTAAGGTCCGCTGACGCGGGCGAGGTCGACTTGCTGACGAGGGGGCGGTCTGCCCACTCGAACTCCCTTGATCGTATTTCTGGTCAGAAGAAAATCAGGGGCGTTTGTGGCTGGTGATATCTCCGTCGCCTTTTTGCGCGATGCGATTTGTGGCGTCAGCGATGGGTTCTTCGATTACTTTCATGTGGAAGGCGTTCGCGTGGATCACGTGGGTTTGGCTGGTCACAAGCGCGACATGTCCTTTCCAGAAGAGCAGGTCACCGGGTGCGTATGGCCCCGTGGCGTCTTTGAAGGCTTTTTCCTGCAGGTCGCTGTCACCGAGGCAGGGTATGCCCGCGGTGGTCAACGCGATCTGAGCGAGGCCAGAACAGTCGATGCCGGACCGTGTGTTGCCGCCCCAGAGGTAGGGTGTCCCGAGGAAAAGGCGTGCGGTCTGGATGGCATCTGCCGTGTAGGGCGCAGGCGAGATTTGCGATTTTGGGACGTGGCCGAGGCTGGTTTCGATGAAATCTCGCGTGTCGGAGAGGGCCGTAAGCATCGTTCCGAAAGTTAGGTTGGCCGTTTCCGAGGATTTAATGCTGGCGTCTGAATAGGCGTGTCCGGCAGGTGATGTGACGACATGTGTGGGGTTCGTGACAGGGCCAAGCGCAGCGGCGGGGACGAAGCCGACATAACCATCGAGATCGGCGCGCACATAGGCGTGGTCATCGCTGTTGCCGAGCACTGTGAGCGTGGCGCCACCGATCAGTTGCCGGTCGCGGGGGCCATTCGGGCGTGACAGCAGATCAACATGAGGCACGATGACCTGACCCGATCTGTTGCCGTCCACCAGACGTGGATCGGGGGTGGTTCGGCGGTCCGTCACAGGTTCAACATGTCTGGTAGGGCGGCGAACAGCGCACGCGTGCCCTGACCCACGCCACCTTTGGGGCGGGCGGGTGCAGCGGTGGGTTGCCAGCCGTAGATGTCGAAATGCATGTAGCGGCTTTGCTCCACGAACCGGCGAAGGAAGAGGGCCGCGGTGATCGAACCTGCGAACCCGCCCTTGGGCGCGTTGTCGAGGTCGGCGATGCCGGGTTCGATCATGGACTCGTAGGGTGCGTGGAACGGCATGCGCCAGACCGGGTCGGCGGAGGCGAAGGCCGCGGCTTCGAGTGCTGCGACGAGACTGGCGTCGTCGGCATAGTAGGGCGCAAGGTCCGGGCCAACTGCCACGCGCGCTGCCCCGGTGAGCGTGGCCATCGAGATGATGAGGTCTGGATTGTCCTCATCGGCCAGCGCCAATGCGTCAGCGAGAACCAAGCGCCCTTCGGCATCGGTATTGTTGATCTCGACCGTGAGGCCCTTGCGGCTGGTCAGGATATCCTGTGGGCGGAAGGCGTTGCCGGAGACGCTGTTTTCCACTGCGGGGATCAGGACGCGCAGTTGGACTGGTAAGCCTGTAGCCATGATCATATGGGCGAGGCCCAGCACGGCGGCGGACCCGCCCATATCCTTTTTCATTAGTCCCATGGACGCACCGGGTTTCAGGTTTAACCCACCGGTGTCAAAACAGACCCCCTTACCCACCAGGGTGAGTCTCGGGCCAGCGGTGCCCCACGTCATGTCGATCAGTCGTGGCGCGCGGTCTGCGGCCCGGCCAACCGTGTGGATCATCGGGAAATTCTGCGTCAGCAGGTCGTCACCAACGGTGACGCTTACCTGCGCGTTGAATGTGGATGCGAGGTCACGGGCGGCTTGTTCCAGATCGGGTGGACCCATGTCCGAGGCCGGCGTGTTGATCAAGGTGCGGCTAAGCGCTTCGCCATTGGCGATGGCTTCTATTTGCGTAGCATCTACGCCGTCCGGTGCGATTAGATGGGCACGCATCGGTGGTTGGTCCTTGTACCGGTCGAACCGGTAGCTGGCCAACAGCCAGCCAAGGGCTTCGGTGGCGAGGGTGTCGGCATCAAGGTCGGAGACAAGGCTGTACGTGCCTACGGGTAACTTGGCGGCCCCGGCGGCCAGATGAAAACGGCCGCGGCCGCGTGTTTCTTCATTGCCGTAGCCAATGACCGCCCCTGCATCATCTGGCAAAAGCAAAGCTTGTCCCAGCGCACCTTTGAAGTCGTGTGCCGTGGCCCAATCCTGAACAGCCTGCGGCTGTTCTTCCAGCCAATCGGGCGCCCCAGTCTCATCAAGAACATGGATGGGACGGAGTGCGTCATCTGGCTTGGCAAAGCTGAGGTTCATGGCGGTGAAGGTCCTGCGTAGCGTGTCGCGCAGAGCCTAGACTGTTTGGTTGCTGCCGCAAGTGGTCGTACAGATCACAAAGTGATGTTCTGCAGATCCCAAATCGCACTCAACGATCCTTCGCCGGTGCGCATAAGGCGACTAAGCGTGGCTGCCAGTGCCACTTGATCCCGCGCCTTCGCACACCGGACAACGTCACCCGCAACGCCTGCCAGCACATCCATGCCAATCTGATCCGCAATTGCGATCATGGATTTGGCTGCGCGGCGCAGGTCGTCCAGTTCACCCTTGCGATACAACCGATCGCAATGCGCCATGCGCAGGGCCAACTCCTCCATCGCGCGGCACACGACATCTTCGGCATTGGCGGGGTCCATCTCCCCGTATAGCGCATTCAGGCGGTCATGATTGACTTGCACGGATTCGTGCAACTGAATTTGTGTTACTGTCGACAAAACGTCACCTCTACTCACCCAAAAGTCGGTATGCCCCCACGGCTTCGGTCCGTTATGGGTCAAACACTCTTCCCAAATCGTTATGATGGGTCAGTCTTTTCGCTCGAATTTGACAAGAATTCGGGCTAGTCACCCTGCCAGACAATCAATGACCAGATGAACCGGGGACGCACATGCACAGGATCAAGCCGCTTCCGACCTTCCTTTTGCAGCGCTATCAGGGATGGAAGGCGACGACCTATGCCGAGAATGGCGCTTGGTACAAACGCCTTGCGACCGAAGGGCAGCGCCCGCGCGCCATGGTTATTTCCTGCTGTGACAGCCGGGTGAATGTAACTTCGATCTTTGGTGCGGATCAGGGCGAGTTCTTTATCCATCGCAACATTGCGAATCTGGTGCCGCCCTTTGAGCCTGATGGAGAGCATCATGGCACGTCGGCGGCGGTTGAATACGCTGTAAATGTTTTGGAAGTCGCGCATTTGGTTGTGCTTGGCCATTCCCGCTGCGGTGGTGTGCAGGGCTGTATTGACATGTGCGAAGGGCGTGCGCCCGAGCTGGAGGAAAGGGGCAGCTTTGTGGGCCGCTGGATGGACATCCTGCGGCCGAAGTTCCCCGAGGTGGCCGATATGAAAACCCCCGAAGACAAAGCCGAACGGCTTGAACAGTTGGCCGTCGTAACCTCGATGGAGAACCTGATGTCCTTCCCCTTTGTCGAAGAGCGGGTGAACAATGGCTCTTTGAGCATCCACGGTCTCTGGACGGACATTGCCGAGGGCGGGCTGAAGCAGTTCATGGGCAAAACACTTGATTTCCAGCCGGTCTGAGCCGGCACACCCGAGGGGACAGATTTGGATCAGATCCTGAGCCTTGCGGCGACAAACTTGCTGTCGCCCATCATTCTGAGTTTTGCATTGGGTGTGGCCGCGTCGCTGGCGCGGTCCGACCTTAATATTCCGGAGGCCGTGGCCAAGGGCATGTCGATCTACCTGCTGTTTGCCATCGGCTTCAAAGGCGGCGTGAGCGTGGCTGATCACGGCATTGACGGAACGCTGGCGGCCTCGCTTTTGGCGGGGATCGTGTTATCGGCGGCCTTGCCCATGGTGGCCTTTGGGTTGCTACAGGTGATGGGGAACCTCAGCCGCCTGGATGCAGCAGCGGTGGCAGCCCACTATGGCTCGATTTCCATCGTGACCTTTGTGGCAGCATCGTCTGTGCTGGAAGGTAGTGGGATCGCGGCAGAAGGGTACATGGTGGCCGTTGCCGCTGCCATGGAAGCACCAGCGATCCTGTCGGCCTTGTGGCTGATTTCCCGCGGTGGGGACAGCCGTCGCATGGACCCCGAGCTGATGCGCGAGATCCTGTTGAACGGGTCCATCGTGTTGCTGGTCGGCAGCTTTTTGATTGGTTGGATCACGGGCACGGACGGGCTGGCGAAGATCGAGGCGTTTATCGTGTCGCCGTTTCAGGGTGTGCTGTGCCTGTTCCTGTTGGACATGGGACTGGTTGCGGGGCGTGGCGTGCGCGGTGGATCAGGTGTTTTGCGCCCAGGTGTACTGGCTTTTGGTGTGGTGATGCCGCTGGTTGGCGCCACGTTTGGCTGTCTTACAGGTCTGCTGCTGGGCGTTAGTACCGGGGGTGTGGCGCTGTTTATGGTGCTGTCTGCGTCAGCCAGCTACATTGCCGTACCCGCCGCGATGCGCGTAGCGCTGCCCGAGGCGAACCCATCCATCTACTTGACCCTGTCGCTGGGGGTCACGTTTCCATTCAACCTGACGCTGGGCATCCCGATCTATGTTGCCGTCGCCAGCGCGCTGACCGGAGGATAGACCATGCAGACGCACAAGGCGAAACGCGTTGCCATCATCATTGAGCAAGTGATGCAGAGTCGTTTGACTGATGCCATGGCCGACGCTGGTGTAACGGGATGGACCATATTGCCCGTTCTGGGTGGGTCCGGTCAGTCTGGCACATGGAGCCGTGAAGGTCAGGTCAGCCGTGGAACGGGCATGGTGCAGGTGATCTGTGTGATACGGCCCGCGCGGTTGGACGCATTGTTGGATGCGGCTTTTACCGTGGTGGAGCGTCATATCGGCATTGTCACTGTGGGCGATTGCGAAGTGCTACGGGCCGAACGGTTTTAAAAAAAGGGCGGTGCCTCCCACTGGATACACCGCCCAAACCACTCGTTACCTCACTCATCCGCACGCCACTCACCCATTCACTGGTTCCTTCACCGCGCAGAAGTTTTGTTTCGATGGCACAGCACAGGGTGCAGTGCCGTCGAAGCTGTGATGCATGTGCGAAAAGCCGAAGCCCGCGCATCCATCGATCAGGCGAATTAAACATGGCGTCCTGCCACTGACCCATGGAGCATCATGTACTGCAGACAGGCGCGCTTTTGCATCGCCCTGATTGCAGGATTATGGGCAACCGGGGTTGCGGTGTCCTGCGTCGTATGCGGCCCGAGGGGCCCGTTGGTGATGTAAGTATCCCAGCGCGGAATTACCGATTCCTTTCCAGAAACCAGCATTATGTCGAAAATCGCCCAAGACCTGCAAACACTGAACAAAATCAGGTGATTGAGTGAGGTCTCTACTTGGCTAAACTTTGACGAAACCGCCTAGATCACCGCTATTAGGCCGTTACTAGCGCAGCACCTTATCTTCGGGCCAAGTGAGCTTCGTATTAACCGATATGCTTTGTGTTTGCCCGGCTGGGACTGACATTTGCCATTCGAGAATGCCGCGCTGATCGTTCACCGCGCTGATGTTCGGCGCAGGCGAAGCAGACCAATCAATCACGAGGTCTTCCTGTTCTGAAAAGGGCACGACGTCACGCACGGCCACATCCCATGCCTGATTGGTCAGGTTCTCAACCTCGATCCGCACCTCTTCGGTTTCCTCGTTCGAGCGGGTGATAATCCCGCGATCACCTTCGTTGCGGTTGAGGACGGTACGGGTCAGGCGCAGGCCGTCGATGCGGCCAAAGAATATGTCTGCCTCAGCATTCGGCGGCAGTGCGCTTACTTGGGTGTTGCCCACAAGCTGACCGTCTACATAGAGCAATGCGCGCCCCGGCAGCAGGATTTCGGCGCTGGTGTTGGTGACCTTAGCCAGTCGGAAAGCAGCATCATCAAAGCGCGGGACAGCGCGCGCGCTCAGCGCTGCGTCCATCACTAACGTATCCAGGGCGATCTCAAGCTCTTCGCTTTGTGCACGGATCGTTGCGGGTGCGGGTAGGGTGTAGGTCACCCCGATGCCGTCGAAATTGGCGGAGGCCACCTCTTGGACGATGACCGGCGCTTCGATGATGGGCTCGGCAATACCCATGGCGCTGTCGGATTCAATGCGCAGCAGTTCACGTTTCTGCTGTACCGGGTCTTCGATCCGGCGACGCTGTGGCCACAATTGGCTGGGTTCGGATTGGGCAAAGGGTTCGAGCGTGGATAGCGTCAGTTCGATGTTGGTCCAATCCTCGTTTGTGAATTGCGAGATGACGGCACTGCGCGCGATTGACAGGGATGTATTGTCGACCAGATCGAAGGCATAGACGGGCGCCCATGACACACCGCCTGTGATGTAGGACAGGTCGAGCGTTGCCTCTGTCTGTTCAGGCACGTCGATGCTCAAGGACAGCGTCGCGGGGGCCGTGTTGGTTGGTGTTGCTGCATCCAATGCCGCCTGCGCTTTGGCAACACCGAATTCAAGGTCGGGCCGCTCGCGTTGCAGTTTCCGTATCTCGACCTCGGCGCCTCGCATGGCCGCGCGTGCAGCGGTTCCGTCGCTTGCAATCAGTTGCCCGATGGCGCGCAGCGTATCCACATCTGTCGCTGTATCCTCGGAAACGGTCAGGCCGTTCAGGAAGTCTATCTGATCTTGCGCCGCCTGGGCCGAGGCCTGAGCCAGTGCAATCTCATCATCAAGTACGGCCAAGACTTCTGTGGCGGCTTCCAGTGCTGCTTTCGCTACCATCCATTCGGGGGTGCGCGGCGCACGATAGGGGCCGTCCGGTCGAGCGGTCCAGCTACGTGAGGTGATGGTTGCCCCGTTCAGGCGGATGTTCATCGCATCCAGCGACAGGGATGGGTCCATGTCCCGCAGTTCCAGCCTGTGCTGACCGGCAGGCAATTGCAGGCTGGTGTTGCGTGAAACAAGGGCTCCTTGGGCATAGATGGTTGCCGCAACCGGTGGAGCCTGCACCACAAATGTATCGGCGATGGCGGGCAATGGCAGCAGGGCGAGGATCACGGCAAAACGCATGTGGACACCTTTTGTTTGATATCCCTACTCTGCACCGGGGCGGGCAAAAGAAAAGGGGCCGATTGGCCCCTTGTTCCCCGCAATATGCGTTTTGGCTTCAGCCCTTTTTTAGGATCCGTGTGCCCAGCACTTCTGCAATCTGCACGGCATTCAAGGCAGCACCCTTGCGCAGGTTGTCCGATACGCACCAGAAGTTCAGGCCGTTGTCGATTGTGCTGTCTTGCCGGAGGCGGCTGATAAACGTGGCAAAGTCGCCAACGCATTCCACCGGCGTGACGTAACCACCGTCCTCGCGCTTGTCGATCACCATGATCCCGGGCGCTTCGCGCAAGATGTCGCGGGCTTCGTCTTCGTCGAGGAAATCCTCTGTCTCGATATTCACCGCTTCTGAGTGGCCAACAAACACAGGCACCCGCACGCAAGTGGCTGTGACCTTGATCGACGGATCAATGATCTTTTTCGTCTCGGCGACCATCTTCCATTCTTCCTTGGTCGAGCCGTCGTCCATGAAGCTGTCGATGTGCGGGATCACGTTGAAGGCGATCTGCTTGGTGAACTTGGCGGGCTCTACATCGGTCGTGGGATTGTACACGGCCTTGGTCTGGTCCCACAGCTCATCCATGCCGGCAGCACCAGCACCGGACACGGATTGGTAAGTGCTGACCACCACGCGCTTGATCTTAGCGCGATCATGCAACGGCTTCAGCGCCACGACCATTTGCGCGGTCGAGCAGTTGGGGTTGGCGATGATGTTCTTCTTCGCGTAGCCCTCGATCGCGTCGGCGTTCACTTCGGGCACGATCAGCGGCACATCAGGGTCGTAGCGATAGAGCGACGAGTTATCGATGACCACGCAGCCGGCCTTGGCCGCAACAGGCGCGTATTTCTTGGTCGCGTCCGAGCCGATAGCAAAGAGCGCAATGTCCCAGCCCGTGAAGTCGAACGTGTCCAGGTCTTTTGTCGTCAATGTCTGCTCCCCAAAGGACACTTCCGTGCCCAGCGAACGGCGGCTTGCCAGCGCGGCGAGCTCGTCCACAGGAAACTGGCGCTCGGCCAGGATGTTCAGCATTTCGCGGCCCACGTTACCGGTGGCACCCGCGACGACGACACGATACCCCATAATCGACTCCTTTTCGGGTAGGTGCGTGGCCCTTACACCCATTGCCGGATGGGGGAAAGGGCGTCAGTCGGTGGAGTCACGGCTTAGTGCATAGATCGCCACACCTATCGCGAGCGCGATGGCAAAAAAGCCGAAGATTGCGATGTAAGGCGCTGATGGATCGCCGCCTGCCGTGGCCGTGTGGATGCGCCCCGAGATGGTTTGCATGACTCCGACGCCCCCGATTCCAAAGAGGTTCATCAGGGTGACCCCACGCCCAGTGAGGTGCGGGGGGAAGAAGCTACGGGCGTGGGCGATGATGACGGGGAAGGACGCGCCGAGTGCGCCGATGGCGGCGAACAGGATGATCGAGGTCCATGGGCCAGCGTCGATCCAGAAGATCACCAGGGCCAGAATTGCAACCGTCAGGGCATTGCCTGTGAAGACGATCCACTTGCGGGTCCCAAAAATTCGGTCGAGCGGGCCATAGGCGATGGTGCCGAGGATCATGGCAAGGCTCATTACCAGCGTGGCAATCCCGATCTGGGCCGTCGTCTGGTCGAACACGTCGCGCAGGTAGGGCCCGATCCACAGGCCACGCACGGCAGCGACAGGAGCGTAGTTGACGAACATGATCGGGATGATGAACCACAGGACCGGCATGCGCAGCAGGTCAAACAAGGATCCATTGCCTGCAGAGTCGGCTTTGGCCGGGTCGCGGACAGACAGCAGGACTCCTATTGCGACAATGGCTGTGACGGCTGCGAGCGCCCACATGCTGAGGCGCCAGCCCATCATGTCGACCGCAAAGGCCATGGGGTAGCTGGAGATCAGGTTGCCGATGGTGCCAATCCCGATCATCAGCGCCGCCAGCGTCGCAAACCGGGCCGGATCAAACTCGCGCGCGAAGATGTAAAAACTGGCCATAAGGACGGGTGAGCAGCCAATGCCGATCAGGGCCATGGCGGCGTGGATGAAGATTGGGCCTTTGGCCACAGCGAAAAGGGCCGCCCCGCCTGCGCCACCGACCAGAAACAGCCAGCCACCCGTGCGGCGGGGACCAAGCGTATCCAGCGCCTTGCCCACGGGCAGTTGCATAAGTGCGAAGGCAAGAAACCAATAGCCAGAGGCCGTGGCAAGCACGTCGGGCGTGATGCCTAGATCAGCCTCAAGCGGGCCTGTCAGAACTGCCAGGAAGGCGCGAAAGAACTGGCTCAGCACATAGGCCAGCGCCAGCAGGATCAATCCGGTTTGCATGGGGTCCTCACTTCTGCCGCTTGCGTGGCATGGGGCGCGGGGAGGTGCAAGGCGCATTGTGTGGGGACCGGCCCGTGATAGGGTCGGGGGAAGAGGTACAAGATGTTTTATGACGATCTGCCGCGATTGACGGTCTTTGCGGATGTGGCTGATTTGAGCCACTACACGCCTTTGCCTGACGATTGGGTGGTCGGTGTTTCTGACATCGTGGGGTCCACGGATGCGGTGGCTGCGGGCAAGTACAAGACGGTGAACATGATTGGGGCGGCGGTGATCTCGGCCCAGATGAATGCGGCTGGCGGCCGGGCTTTTCCTTTTGTCTTTGGCGGGGATGGGGCGGCCTTTGCACACCCGCCGGAGTTCGCGGAAGAGGCGGGGCGGGCGCTGTCTGCAGTTCAAAACTGGGCACGCACCGAATTTGATATGGGTCTGCGTGTGGGGCAGTATTCCGTGGCCGACATTCGGGCCGCTGGGCCAGAGGTGGCCGTGGCCCGCTATGCTGTATCGGACGGAGTGGATTACGCCATGTTTGCCGGTGGCGGGGTCAGTTGGGCCGAGGCAGAGATGAAGGCAGGAGCCGACACCGTGCCGCCTGTCCCCGCGGGGACACAGCCGGATCTGACAGGCTTAAGTTGTCGGTGGAGCCACATGAAGGCGCGGAACGAGACAATCCTCTCGCTGCTTTTGTCGCCGGTTGAGGGTGTGGATCAAGCGCGCTTTGGTGCGGTGGTCGAGGCAGTTCTGGCCGAGGTAGCGCATCTGGATCGTGGCGGCCATCCGTCGCCACCCGAAGGGCCAGGCACGGATTGGCCGCCGGTGGGGGCAACGCTTGAGGCGCATGCAAGCCAGGGCGGCAAGGGTGTGAAGGCGGCGCGTCGCAAGGTGTTGTTCGAGACGCTTATCGCCTGGGTGTTGATCAAGACAGGCATCAAGCTGGGTGGATTCGATCCCACGCATTATCGCAAGACGGTGGGCGGTAATGCGGATTTCCGCAAGTTCGATGACGGGCTGAAAATGACGATTGATTGCGATGCGGGCACGGTCGCGCGCTTGCGGGATGTGCTGGACAAGGCGCGGGCCGAGGGTGTCGCGCGCTACGGCATGCATACGCAGGACGAAGCCATGATGACATGTATCGTGCCCTCCATCATGGATGACACCCATGTGCACTTCATCGATGGCGCTGCGGGCGGCTACACACAGGCGTCGGTCGGGCTGAAGGCCGCGTCCTAGCGTTTCCAGCGTTGCGCCAACTCGCGCAGGCTTTTGGCGAGGATCAAGAGATCAAGCCCCGTGGCGACGAAGCGTGCACCCCAGTCGAGAGCGTCCTGCGTGAAGTCGGGCGTTGTGGTGAGGATGCCGGGCGCCTTGCCAGCCGCTTCGATTCTCGCGATGGCGTCCTTGATCGTGGCTTGCACATCTGGGTGGGTGAGTTGGCCCATATGGCCCATATCTGCAGAGAGGTCTGCTGGGCCGATGAAGACACCGTCAATACCATCGACCGCGAGGATGTCGTCGAGATTGGCGATGCCTGCACGGTTTTCCACTTGGATCAGCAGGCAGATCTGGTCATCGGCGGTGGGGCCGTAGTCGGTGATTGCGCCGAAGCGGCTGCACCGCGCGCCGGAATAGCCCACCCCGCGCCCGCCGGTCGGGGGGTAGCGGACGTCGTGCACCAGTTGCCGAGCCTGTTCCGCCGTTTCGACCATGGGCACGAGGACGGTTTGCGCGCCTGCGTCGAGCACCTGCTTGATAATCCATGTCTCGCCCAACGGAACGCGCACAGCGGCGTGGCTGTCCGATGCTTCCAGTGCCATGAGTTGCATCCGCATTCTCGAGATATCATAGGGCGTGTGTTCGCCGTCGATCAGCAGCCAGTCGAACCCGGCGGTGCCCGCGATTTCGGTGGCCAGCGGGTCGCCGAGGCTGAGCCAGCAGCCGATGACGGTGCCGCCGCTTTTGATCGCGGCTTTGAACGGGTTGATGGGGGCGGGCATGGGTGGTCTCCTTGTCTTGGGGAGCACCCTAGACCTGCGCGCGTGCCGGTGGCTACTGCTGAAATGCGGCGCATACGCGCCACGCGATTTTATACATCTGCCGCTGGCAGATGGGTATGCCGCCGGCGGAAGTTTACTTGGCAAGATGAAGAGGCCTGTCAGAGAACTTTGATCACGTCCTTTTCGACAGCCAGCATGTAACCGCGCCGTGCGATGTTCTTGACCAGAAGTTCACTGACGATCTGGTTGCCGAGGGTATCGCGCAGGCGCTTGATGCGGGTGGCGCCCGCGGCTTCCTCGCAATCGGCAGCGGAGCGGCCCGAGATGACCCCTTCGATTTCGGAGCCCGAGAGGACATCGTCGTCCATTCGCGCTTCGGCCAGAACAGACATCGTTTCCATCGCTGCGTCTGTAAGTTTGAAGCCGAGGTTGTTGAGGTAGACCGTGTTTTCCTCGCGACTGATCAGTAGGGAGTTCACTTGGATACCTGCCCGTTCGATTTGGGCCATACGGCGGTTGAAACCGACCAGCAGTATGACGAACACGAGGGCGGCGATCATCATGGCGGTGGCAAAGACCAGCAGCACGAAGATCACCAAACGGTAGCTTGCCAGAGTGTCGGCAAAGGCGGTGCCGGACTGGGCGAGGATTTCCAGCAGCTTGATTTCGGCCTGGCTGGTGAGGTCGGCGTTTTCAATAAACATACGCTCGACACGGGCGTCAAAGGCGCCTGCATCCGGCAGGGTGAAAAAGAGAAGGGCAGCGGCCAGAACCAGCAGAAGGAGGATGCCCGCGATGCCAAGGGTAACGAGCCTGCTGCCCGTGCGCCGCATGTCAGAAGCGGAGGTAGTATTGTCCTGCACTGGCTTTCCTTTGATCGAGACCTTCGGGGCCGAATACAGATTGGACCTGCAGCAATGTCCAGCCCTGCGCCGCCAGTCGTGATCTGAGTTGTTGCGTGGCATTCCCAGCGCTGCACGCGCCAGAGACTTGCGCCACACCATAATGCAGTCGCAGGGGGTTGTCCTGTTTGGCTTTGTAGTCCGCAAAGCACTGGGCCTGAGCAGCCCCGGCCAGTGCCAGCGACAAGGCGATAGATATGGCGATCTTTTTCATGATCCCAACCTGCGCTGACTTGGGCAGATATTCAATAACATCAGAGGGCTGAGATACCTGATATTCGATAGCAAGGGGGCGTTATTGCCTGTCTGGCGGGGGTGGCCCCAAGTTTGAACCAGCGCAGATGCTACTTGGTCTGCTCGGTCAAATCACTTTGGAAAGGACGCCCCATGACACTTCGTATTCACCGCCAGTTTATCGGAACTATTGCCGCCGTTGCGATTGCCATCACAGGTTTCAGTGCTGCCCCTGCCCGAGCAGGTGATGATGAGGTTGGTGCTGCGCTTGCTGCCTTGTTGGGTCTGGCCATCGTGGGCGCCGTCATTCACGAAAAGAAGAAAGACAAAAAGCGTCGTCATACTGTTCACACGCCGGTGCATCCGAAGCCATTGCCCAAGCGTGTGGACCGCAAGCTGTTGCCGCAAAAATGTCTGCGCAGCTTCAACACTGATCGCGGTCATCGCCGCATCTTTGGTCAGCGTTGTCTGAACAACCATTACAAGTTCGCGCGCAGCCTGCCTGCCGCATGTCACCGCGAAGTCTATACAGATCGTGGCTGGCGTCGGGGTTACGCGGCGCGATGCCTGAACCGTCATGGATATCAGTTGGCCCGTCGGTAAGAGCGGGCGGATGGACCATGCCCCCATGGTCCACCTTGCAAAGGGCGGTGTTCGGGCACCGCCCTTTTTTGTTGCATCGCATTGCGGCGACACGAGATGTTTGCACTTTCTTCCAGAAAGTGCGTTTTGTGCCTCCGGCGGTGGTATTTTGGGTCAAAAGAAACGGACAGGCTGTGCCAGACTTTGAGATGGAAGCGCGGATTGGCGGGCGTGTGGCTGGCGTGGACGAGGTTGGCCGTGGGCCATTGGCAGGGCCTGTGACGGCGGCAGCCGTGATCTTGGACCCTGGTGCGATCCCCGAGGGGTTGGATGATTCAAAGAAACTGACCGCGCGCAAGCGGGAGGCTGTGTGGGGGGCGATCCTGGCAACTGCGGATGTGTCTGTTGCCCATGCCACCGTACATGAGATCGAGGAACTGAATATCCTACGTGCCTCACATCTGGCGATGGAGCGCGCTGTGGCTGGGTTGCGTGAGTGCCCTGATCACCTGTTGATTGATGGCACCATGTTGCCGCGTGGCCTGACATTACCTGCGACCCCGATCGTGCGCGGCGATGCCCGGTCGTTCAGCATCGCGGCGGCCTCAATTGTGGCCAAAATATGTCGCGATCGGATCATGGTGGATTTGGCGCAACAGCATCCCGGCTATGGTTGGGAAACGAACATGGGATATCCGTCAAAAAGCCACAGGTTGGCATTGGAAAATCTTGGGGTGACCCCACACCATAGACGAACCTTCAAACCCGTCCACAATATCTTGTATCAAGAAAAAATCGTAAGCTCCTGATTCAAAAAAGAATTTGACGGCGAATCGGGTATGACTCACATTGGCTGCAACCAATGAGCGCACAAAGCGCCAGGACAGAGGCAGACGATGACGAAACATGTAAAGGGCGCCGACGCGCTTCCCTTGAACCAGATTATTGCGGGTGACTGCATTGATGTGATGAACAGCCTGCCTGCCGGCAGCGTTGATCTGATCTTTGCCGATCCGCCCTATAATTTGCAGCTCAAGGGTGAGTTGCACCGCCCTGACAACTCGAAAGTTGATGCAGTTGACGATCATTGGGACCAGTTCAATTCGTTCCGTGCCTATGACGAGTTCACCACTGCCTGGCTAAAAGCCGCGCGCCGCCTGCTGAAGCCCAATGGCGCAATCTGGGTCATTGGCAGTTACCACAACATCTTCCGCGTGGGCGCATCGCTTCAGAACGAAGGGTTCTGGATCTTGAATGATGTGGTGTGGCGCAAGTCCAACCCGATGCCGAATTTCCGCGGCAAGCGTTTCACCAATGCCCACGAGACGATGATCTGGGCGGGTAAGTCAGAGGCGAGCAAATACACCTTCAACTACGAAGCACTGAAGGCCCTGAACGAAGGTATCCAGATGCGCAGCGATTGGGTTCTGCCCATCTGCACCGGCCATGAACGTCTGAAGGACGAGGCAGGCGACAAGGCGCATCCGACTCAAAAGCCCGAGAGCCTGTTGCACCGTGTGCTGGTTGGGTCGACCAATCCGGGTGACGTTGTGCTTGATCCGTTCTTTGGCACGGGCACAACCGGTGCTGTTGCCAAGATGCTGGGCCGTGAATTCATCGGGATTGAGCGTGAAGCCGCCTATCGTAAGGTTGCCGAGAAACGCATCGCATCCGTGCGCAAGTTCGACAAGGAAGCCTTGTCCGTGTCCGCCTCCAAGCGTGCCGAACCGCGCGTGCCCTTTGGCCAGTTGGTTGAACGCGGCATGCTGCGTCCGGGCGAAGAGCTGTATTCCATGAACAAGCGTCACAAGGCCAAGGTCCGTGCCGATGGCACGTTGATCGGCGACGATATCAAGGGATCGATCCATCAGGTCGGTGCTCATCTTGAGGGCGCGCCCAGCTGTAACGGCTGGACCTATTGGTGCTTCAAACGCGAGGGCAAGGTTGTGCCAATCGACGTGCTGCGCCAGCAGATCCGGTCGGAGATGCACGACTAATTCACGAGACACCGCCAGGTGCCTGCGGCCTCACTGAAGGCCCAATAGGGCACTGCACCTACGCCCCGCCTTTTTGGCGGGGCTTTTTTGTTAATACGGTTTACATTAGACGGTGGAGGCAAAGAGGGCAGAGATCATGGTGGATGCAAGCAGCGCGTTGCCAGTGCCGCAACGCACGGATCGCGAAGACGAAATTCCCGCGCATCGGCACGCGCAAGAAGCGCTGGCCCGCAACAAGCGGGAAGGCATGGACCTGGCGGTGAAGGCGCGTGTAGGCGCGTTGTCGGTGACGGCGGTAATGCTGGTCTTTCTCAACCCGAACTGGGACGTGATCTGGTATCTGTTCTTGCTGTTCTGTCTGATTCTCGTCGGTTTGGCGCAGCGCCGTGTCGGCCGCGTGGGGCAGTCGCGGGCCGAGTTGGCACTGCTATTTGCGGACCTTCTGCTGATGACACTTGCACTGCTGGTGCCTAACCCGCTGCAGAGCGAACCGATGCCGACGGCGTTGATCTACAACTTCGAGGTTTTTCAGTATTTCTTCATCATCCTCGCCGCCGGTGTGCTGACCTATTCTTGGCGAACGATCATAGCCATTGGCAACTGGACCATGGCCCTGTGGCTAATAGGGACACTGTGTGTCTGGTGGTTTGGTCTGACATTTCCTGAGCTGACTGATGCAGCCAATGCGATGTTTCCGAACCATCCTGATCTGGCCCGGGCGTTCGACCCCAATAACGTCAATTGGGATTTGCGGTTCCAGCAGGTTGTCGTCTTTCTGGTGGTGGCTGTGATCCTGGCCGTGGCCGTGCGCCGGTATCAGATGCTTGTCCTCGACAGTGCCGAAATGGCGCGCGAACGGACCAACCTGGCGCGGTATTTTTCCCCCACCATGGTCGAAGAGTTGTCGACCAAGGACGAGCCGTTGGGCCAGATCCGTAGCCATGATGCGGCGGTGCTGTTTGTCGATATCGCGGGTTTTACCGCCTATGCCGACAAGCGACCGGCCCAAGAGGTGATCGAGACCCTGCGCGCCTTTCACGCCAGGATGGAGAGCGAGGTGTTTGCCCATGGCGGAACCCTCGACAAGTACCTGGGCGACGGGTTGATGGCGACATTTGGCACGCCATTGCCATTGCAGGATGACGCGGCCCGCGCCGTGGCCTGTGTGAAGGCGATGGCGGACCGGATGGATGCGCTGAATGTTGACCGCCGTGCGGATGGCTTGCCTGAAATCGATGCACGATTTGGCCTTCACTACGGGCCAGTTGTTCTGGGGGACATCGGTGCAAACCGGCTGGAGTTCGCGGTTCTTGGCGATACGGTGAACGTGGCAAACCGGCTTGAAGCGATGACGCGTGCGCTGAATGTGCGGGCCATCGTGAGCGACGCTGTTGTAACTGCTGCGGGAGCGTCAGGGGGTTTCCGCCGCGCGCCCGACCAGTCGGTGCGTGGTGTTGCCGAACGTCTGCCCGTTTGGGTGATGGACTAGCGCGGGAGCGGATCTCGCGGCCTTGTTATAGGCTGTCCAGTCTGTGATTTCGGGGTAGTACATATCCCGCCACTTCTGAACGCGCGGATTCATAACCCGTTTCCAAACCTTGGGCATCATCGCGGCGATGGTCATGACGGGGTAGCCGTAGGGCAACTGGGGCGCATCGGCTTCGGTATAGTTTTGCAGCACTGGGAAGCGGCGGTCGGGCTTGTAGTGGTGATCGGAATGCCGTTGCAGGTTGATCAGCAACCAGTTCGATGCCTTGTGTGCGGCGTTCCACGAATGGCGCGGTTGCACGTGTTCGTATTTGCCATCGCCCAGATGTTTGCGCGTCAGGCCGTAGTGTTCGATGTAGTTGACCAGTTCCAGCTGCCAGATGGCGACGCCCGCTTGCAGAATGAACAGGCCGACGCCCGCCCAGCCGCCAAGCGCAAAGGCTAGAAGGAAGCACACCAGTTGTAGGTAGGCGTATTTCCAGAACGGGTTTGAGCTGTCCGTGGCTGGCAGGTCCTTGCGAGCCAGCATTGCCTTCTCGGCGTTCCACGCAGACAGGAAGCACTGTTTCAAAACGCGCGGGTAGAAACGGTAGAAGCTTTCGTTCATGCGTGCCGTGACCGGGTCGCGGGGGGTTGCGACATAGCGGTGGTGGACAAGCAAGTGTTCGGACCGGAAGTGCGAATACAGCACCATGGCCAAGAGCGCGTCGCCCAGCCAACGTTCGAGCTTGTTTTTCTGGTGCATCAACTCGTGGCTGTAGTTGATCCCGACTGTGCCGGAAATGACGCCCACGCCAAAGAAGATCGCCAGCTTTTCAAGCGTGTTCAGATGCTCTGCCGGCGCGACGTAAGCGATCAGGCCAAACAGCATCAGGAATTGCGCAGGCACCCAGGCCGTCGTGATCATCCGGTACCAGAACAGGTCATCTTCTGTCGCTTCAAGATCGGCATTGTCAGTGTTCAGGCCCACCGCCAGATCAAGGATCGAGAACATGTACCATGTCACCACTGGCAAGAGGATCACGGTCCAACCGCCGTAGACAGCGCTGATAATCGCCAGCGGGATCAGCAGGAAGGACATGGCGAAGGGCAGGGCATTCTGCACCTTGGCAACGGTTTCCGGCGGGAGTGTCATGTTGGTTGATCCTCTGGTTGCGCGCGCCGTAGCTTAATGACAAGTGCCCGTTTCTGCCAAGGGTGACGCGACGCCGCGTGTCGTCACTTCTGTGCCAGATCAAAGGCCTTACGCATCACGGTTGGAAGGTCGGAGGGCCGGAATTTGCCTCGGGGAAGGTAATATCCGCGCTCGGGTTCCGTGTTGCTGACCGTGGCGACCATCACATCGAGAATCAGGTGGAAGTGAGTGAAGGTGTGCCGCACCTCTCCTTCCAGCTTGATCCAGTCGGTCTCAAGCGGCGCGTTCAGGGGGCGTGGTTGCGAGGTGTCTACCCAATCTGACCCGGGCCAGCCCATCATGCCGCCCAGCAGCCCTTTGTCCGGGCGCGTTTCGACCAACCATGCGCCATCTGATCGCTGGGCAAGATAGACAGTGCCGTGCCGGATCGGCTTGGCTTTCTTCGGGGTTTTCTTCGGCAGTTCTGGTGCCGTTCCCGCCGCACGCGCCTTGCACGGATCGCGCCAGGGGCAAATGCCGCAAGCTGGCGACTTGGGGGTGCAAATGGTGGCCCCCAAATCCATGACCGCCTGTGCGTGGTCACCCGGGCGGTTCTGTGGTGTCAGCTTGTCGGCGTGTTCGGTCAGGATCGGCTTGGATGCGGGCAGGGGGTATGTTCGTCGAACATGCGCGCCATGACTCGCTCGACATTTCCATCGACCACGACGTGCCGCAAGCCAAAGGCAATCGATGCAATGGCAGCGGCCGTATAGGGGCCGATGCCGGGCAGTTTGAGCAGGGCGGCGTGGTCAGCAGGAAATGCGCCATCGTGATCGGCGACAACGGCGCGTGCGCATTTCAACAGGTTGCGGGCGCGGGCGTAGTAGCCGAGCCCAGCCCATTCTCCCATGACCTCCGAGTCTTCCGCTGTCGCGAGGTCGGTTACCGTAGGCCAGCGCGCGATGAACCGTTTGAAGTATTCGGTGACGGCGGCAACGGTGGTTTGTTGTAGCATGATCTCGGACATCCAGACGGCATAAGGGTCCGGACGCACGCCCGCTTTCCTGTCTGCCGGGCCAACCCGCCAAGGCATCTTGCGGGCGTGGACGTCGTACCAGTCCAGAAGTTCATTGCTGAGGTCACGCAAGAGTTATGGCTCTCCTATTGAGATTGCTGGTGATCATGCATTGATCCGCTATGATCACGAGTGAGTGACAGGGAACATAGCCATGGCCATGCGGCGTGCCAGTACAAAAGGGTTCAAACGGACAGCATCTTTGCTGACCGGGCGGATTCGGCAGGCCAGCGAAAGCCGGGGTTTTGCCCAAAGCCGCCTATTGACAGATTGGGCTGAAGTGGCTGGGGCAGACGTGGCTGCCATCGCTCGCCCGGTCGAGGTCAGCTATGGCCGTGTTGGTATGGGGGCGACGTTGACCCTGCTGACCACGGGGGCACAAGCCCCAATGCTGGAGATGCAGAAGGACCAGCTGCGCGAACGGGTGAACGCGGTGTATGGCTACAATGCCATTGCGCGTATTCGGATCACGCAAACAGCGGCCACCGGTTTTGCCGATGGGCAAGTCGCCTTTGAGCATCTTCCAAAGAATGCAGGACCGGCGCAACCGGCACCTGAAATGACGCAAGCCGCAGCCGATGTTGTTGCCCCTGTCGAAGACGAAACATTGCGCGCGGCCCTGGAACGGCTGGGCGCACATATCCTTACAAAAGAAAAACAAGGAACACGCACATGAACCGTATCGTTGCTATCCTCGCCGTTGTTGTCGGCGTTGGAGGGTATTTCCTTTATAGTTCGATGCAATCCAGCGGGCCGAGCGCGCAGGAACAGGCACAGGCCGAGCGCTTGCTTGGTGCGGCCAATGCACAGGAAGCATCGGATGATATCGACACGTCATCGGTGGTCGAAATGCAGTTGGGCAACCCAGATGCGCCTGTCACAGTGATTGAGTATGCGAGCTACACCTGCCCGCACTGCGCGACTTTCCACACCGGTGCGTACAAGCAACTCAAGTCGGACTATATCGATGCAGGCAAGGTCAACTTCATCTACCGCGAAGTGTACTTTGACCGGTTTGGCCTTTGGGCCTCGGCCATTGCGCGCTGCGCTGGCACGCCTGAAACCTTCTTTGGTGTTACGGATATGTTGTATTCCGGGCAGTCTGAATGGGCGCGTGCAGGAGGCGGTGATCCAGCACAAATCGCGGATGAGTTGCGCAAAATCGGTCGCTTGGCCGGTCTGTCGGGTGACACGATTGAGGCGTGCCTGACAGATGCTGACAACCTTCGTACACTTGTCGCTTGGTATCAGCAGAACGCGGCAGAGGATGGCATCAACTCGACCCCAAGCTTTGTCATCAACGGCACCAAGTACAACAACATGGCTTACAACGAGATGTCCCGCCTGATCGACGAGGCGGCAGGCAGCTGATCTGATATGCAGTGCCCGGCCTGATGGGCGGGCACTGCGCCTTTTGTATCTGTCGAATAGACGCGCTAACGCGCGACATGATGTTTTCCATCCGCGTCCCGCGGCTGGGTTTGCGCCTCCGGCGGTGGTATTTTCAGTCAGAAGAAGTTGGTTTTAGCAGCGCGTTGAGTTTCGCGTCCAATTGGTCCGGGTTTTCGAAGACGAGTCTGACGGGCAGGGTGATGACCCTTGATCGGAAAGCGGCCGGCAATCGCGCTGCATCCTTTTCCGTTGTGACCAGTTGTGCACCGATGCTGCGTGCTTCGCGTTCCAGACGAGTCAGGAATGCAGTGCTGAGTTTCTGGTGATCGCCGAGTGCTTCGGTGCGGACGACGTTTGCTCCAAGCCCGTGCAAGGTGTTAAAAAACTTGTCCGGTCGTCCGATCCCGGCGAAGGCGACCATTGGTGTGTTCGTCCAGTCCATCCCGGTTTGCAGCGGCTGCAGGTCGGCGCGGATGTGCGGCAACGCTTGTGGAAGGCGGCTGGTGTCAAACTGGTTTTGTGCCTCTTTCGGGCCGATCGACAATATCATGTCCGCCCGCGCCAGTCCGGTTTCCACAGGTTCGCGCAATGGTCCTGCCGGCAGGCACAGACCGTTGCCGAAGCCGGTTTCGGCATCCACAACTACGATGGATATGTCTTGGTGCAGGGTTGGGTTCTGGAAACCATCATCCAGGATGATTGCCGTCGCCCCGGCTGCAATGGCAGCCTGTGCGCCAGCAGCGCGGTCGCGCGCAACCCATGTCCGGGCAAAGGCGCTGAGCAGTAGCGGTTCGTCCCCAACTTGTTCGGCCTTGTGTTGGGTCGGGTTTACCTCAACGGGGCCAGTTTCGGTGCCACCATAGCCACGGCTGACAATATGAGGGTCGTGAAAGGCGTTCCTTAGTCGTTCGGCGATTGCCATCACCGTGGGTGTCTTGCCGGTGCCGCCTGCGTTTACATTGCCGACGCAGATGACGGGAACCGGCATCTTTTCTGGAATGCCTTGGGCAATGCGGTGTGCCGTGGCACGTGCATAAAGCGCGCCAAGCGGTGCCAGCAGTCGCGCCCGCCAGTCGGGTTGCGGCTTGGACCAAAAAGCCGGGGCCCGCATCAGGGTTTTCCTTTGTGTCGTGCGTCAAGGCGGGTTTGCGTCAGCGAGATGATCCGGTCGAGACTGTCCGCGCCGCGTGTCACCACATCCCATCCGGCCATGGCCATATGTGCGGCGTGATCGGGTGTGATCATCTGACCCACAGCCCGACCGAGTGACGTGGTATCATTCACGATCCGGGCGGCACCCGCATTCATCAATCGCGTGAAAGCATCGACATGGGGGCCGACATGGGGACCGTAAATGATAGCCGTTCCATGTGCTGCAACGGAGTAAGGGTCACATACGTCTGAACCAGTTCTCATTGACCCACCCAGGAACGTTACGGTGGCTACGCGCAGCCATAACCCGAGTTCGGCATCTTCGTCAGCGATCAGAATTTGCGTGTTCTCGTCCGGAAAGGCACTGTCGGCCCAGTTGGCGACGCGTAGTCCCTGATCGCTTGCATGTTTTTCCGCTTCTTGCGCTTGCGCCGGATCGGAGAAGTGCAGCACCAGCAGCAACCGGTGCGATGCCTTGAGCGCCGTTTTATGCGCTGCCAATACGCTTGGACATTCCGCCGGCGAGGTGCGTGCAGACAGCCATGTCGGTCGCCCCCCGAGCGCAGCCGCCAAATCTGCCAAATCGGTGTCGACAGCGGGCATCATTTTGCCAAAAGGATGCAGCGGCTGTGCCAATTCCATTGCAGAGATCGGGCGACCCATCTGCGCAAGACGGAGATGCGCGTCTTCGTCGCGCGCGGTGACGTGGTCAAACTGCGCAAGAAGGGCGCGGGGCACTTCCGGTAGCCACCGGTCACGTCTGCTTTCAAATCCATCCCGGGCAGCATCCACCAACATCATGTGGGTACCCTTCTCGGCCGCCGACAGGATCAAGTTGGGCAACAGATCACCCCACGCCCAGATCAGAACATCGGGCGTCCAGTGGGCGATAAACGCGTCTGTAACAACGGGATGATCGGGCGGCATTGATTCCTGCCAGATGCAGTCAGAGCCGCGGTCGCCAAAATCATCATGCGCTGCCGTTAACAAAACGCTGCATCCAGGTCGCATTGCGGTCAGCCGATGGGCCAGATCATTGAGCGCACGGTTGTTGCCCGGTTCGGCCGCATGAATCCAAACCAGTTCACCGGATGGTCTGTCCCGAGTGGGTGCAAAGGGGGCGGCGCGCGCCGCCCTGACACTGTGCGATAGGCCGACAGCCCAAGCGATCCGCGCACGTGGTTATCAGCCGAGTTCTTCGGTTGCAGTTGCAGCGTTCTCTTCGTCGCGCAGGCGGTGGAGATGCGCAATGTAGTAACGCATGTGCGCGTTATCGACGGTGCGCTGCGCTTCGGATTTCCAGGCGTCGTAGGCTGCCTGGTAGTTCGGGAAAATCCCGACGATATGCAAGTCGTCAACGTCCTTGAACACGTTCCGGGACGGGTCCACCAGTTCGCCACCAAAGACGAGGTGCAGGCGCTGTGTCATTGCAATTTCCTTTAACTATGGGCTGGGCATGCCGCGCGCAGTTTGCGCATATGGGTCGGAGGGTCAAGGTAATCAGGTCTAACGGACAGGCCCCAACCGACCAACCAATGCGCTGTGAAGATGCGGTCCCGCCGCGACGACACCATTCAAAGCCGGATGGGCGTTGTTGAAACGCAATGGTGCTCCCGTGCGGTCCGTGATCCTGCCGCCTGCCTCTGTCACGATCAGCGCACCAGCCGCGATGTCCCATTCCCAACTGGGCCGCAGGGTGAGCATCCCGTCAAACCGGCCTTGGCCGACAAGCGACAGACGATACGCAAGCGACGGGCGATAATGCCGATCAATTGGCGGGGCGCCATCGCGCCAGTGCTTGTCATGGAACGTGGGTCGTGCAGCCAGAACGGTGCTGTCAGGTGCCATGCCAGCCTGTGTCGCTGTCAGTGATGCGCCATTCAACGTGGCCCCCAAACCAATGCCAGCGGCATAGAGTTTGCCACGGCGCGGCAAATAGATGACGGCAGCGCTGATCTGTCCCTTGTGTGCGATGGCAATTGAGATGGCCCAGGTCCGTCCGCCTTCGACGAAGCTGCGTGTTCCGTCGATTGGGTCGATGATAAAAACCGTGTCAGCCGAAAGGCGAGCGTCGTCATCTTCCGTCTCTTCCGACAGCCAGCCATAATCTGGACGCGCAAGGCGTAGGCTTGATGCAAGGGCATCGTTCACGGCCAGGTCGGCCTCGGTTACAGGGCCTGCATCGTCGGGTTTGTCCCACCGGGCCGCAGATGGACCGACAAAGCTGGTCGCAACCCGCCCCGCGATGCGGGCGGCATCGATCAAAAGGGGCAGATCAGCTGCCGGCAAGGGTCATGCTCGGGATCAACAAGGACGGGACCACGCGGCTCAGATGTGCGCGTGCATCGTTGGCTGGTGTCATTTGGCGCAGCATCTCGATCAAGTTGCCCGCAATGGTGCATTCATTGACCGGGTATGTGATCTCTCCGTTCTCGATCCACATCCCGGCCGCCCCGCGCGAGTAGTCGCCGGTGTTCGGGTTGATGGTTGAACCGATCATCGAGGTGACGAGTAACCCGGTACCCATATCCCGGATCAGGTCGTCGCGCGTGGCGGTGCCCGCGTCCAACGTTACATTCCAGTTGGATGGGCTAGGCGGGGCGGATGTGCCCCGTGCTGCATTGCCTGTGGGCGCCATTTCCAACTTCCGCGCGGTTGAAAGGTCAAGTGTCCAGCCGGTCAGAACGCCGTTTTCAACAATGGTTCGGCGGCGCGTTGGCAAGCCTTCGGCGTCAAAGGGACGCGTACCCGACGTACGAGGGCGGTGCGGGTCTTCAACCAGGTTCAGGCCCTCCGGCAATACAGGTTGTCCCAGCTTCTCGCGTAGCCAGGACGACCCACGTGCAATGTTTGACCCGTTTGCAGCCGCCAAAAGATGACCAATCAGTGACGATGAAATCCGTTCGTCGAACAGCACCGGGTAGGTGCCGGTGGGTGGTTTCCGGGCGCCGATGCGATCAATTGTGCGCATGCCTGCTTCGGTTCCGATGTCTTCTGCGTTGCGCAGGTCAGATTGAAAGATACGACTGTCGCCGCTGTAGTCCCGCTCCATATTTGTGCCGCTACCTGCGATGGCAACACAACTCAGCGCCCGGTCGGTGCGACGGTAGCCCCCGGAAAACCCATTGCTGGCCGCCAGCCATATGTTGCGCGCGCCATAACCGGCCGAGGCTTGCTCGACTTGGCTGATATTCTGCACGTCCATCGCGGCTGCTTCGGCTGCAAGCGCATCGGATTGCAGGTCTTCGGCGGCTGGTTCTGGCGACGCGTCGTTTAGTTCGAGAGCTTCAATGTCCCAATCGGTCGCCAACTGGCTCGGCTCGGCAAGCCCTGCAAAGGGGTCTTCGGGCGCTTCACCAGCCATGGCGACAGCCCGCATTGCCATTTCTTCGATTGTGCGATCACTGATATCTGAGGCCGAGACGTTGGCCTGTTTCTGCCCAACAAATACGCGCAGGCCGATGTCGATGGATTCGGACCGTTCGGCCTGTTCCAGTGCCCCTGCGCGTACATCCACAGACAGGGATGTACCCTGAACTGCAATTGCATCGGCGGCGTCTGCGCCGGCGGATTTGGCCGCGTCCAGCAAGCGTTGGCTTAGGGTCGACAGGTCGGGTGGGGTCATTGGTCTGCTCCGCAATCTTGGGCCTGAGGTAGCGGTGCAGGGGGTAAGGTGCAAGGGCGGCGACAGGCGCCGCCCCGCATGTTTGCGTCAGCGGATGCGCTGACCGTTGGCCAGCACGTGGCCTTCTTCGTTGACTTCGATTTTCGAGTTGAGGGTGTCTTCGCCCTCACCAGGTACGGCAAACAGGCCCATCATCATGCGGGCACCCATGGCCTGGTCCTCGGGCAGCAGGCCCATGCCCACCAGCTTGTCGAGCAGCCCGTTGCCACCGACCAGCGTCAAATCAACCGCGCCTTCAGGGCGCGGCATGCCATCAAATGTGGTCAGATCGGTGTTGTCGAACACGAAGTCACCGGCACCGGTCAGACGCGCGCCAACCGCGTCAAGCTCAAGCTTGTTGACTGTCAGTGCGTTCAATTCTCCGGGCACTGTATCGGATTGCTCAAGCGCTTCGGCCTGGTCGGGGTCCAGGAAATCAAACAGCACCTTTGCCTTACCACTCAGATCGACAACAAGTGTCGCTGGGTTCCGGGGCAGTTGCGAAGTTGGGTCAAACAAGCTCCAGATCGCATCTGACATTGAGAAATCGGTTAGCGTGACAGCCATGCCGAAATCCTGCTCGTCATCGGACTTCTGCAAAGGCAACAGGAAGCGTGTACCGATCTCTGCGGCCGAGAAGGACAGGGGCAGCGGCAGCTCTGTGAGCAGCATGTTCATGTCCACACCGCTTTGCGCCACGTCGTACAGCAGGCCATCCGGTCCGATGGAGAAGTCAAACTCCGCACCGGTCGATGTCGCGTTGGCGGTGCCGCTTCCATCCTCCTCGCTGCTGAACGACATGTCGTAGTTGCCACCGGTCGTGGTGAAAGACGCTTGCGCCTGAAAGCCATCGTTCAGCATTGCGTTCATGTCCTGAACATCTGTTTCGATGGGCAGGTCGCCTGTGCCGTCCAGTTTCAGATCGTTCATCACGCCCTTAATCTGGAAATTGTCGTCGCTTTCCGGATCGTTGAACGCGAAGTCATAGTCGACGGATGCGATGGACATGTCCTGCGACATCTTTCGCACTTCGCCCACGGACGTTTGAACGACCTGTGCCAGATCGGTCATGGTCACGTCCACCTGCGCGATCTCGGGGCCAACCGAAACGCCGTCGATTGTGAGGCTTTGCAAGGCCATGCGTGCGGCTTCAGCCGCATAGGTGTATGTCAGGTCGCCCGGATCACCGGACGCAACCAGGCTCGGCGCGGTTTGGTCAAAATCGACAGCTACTGTCACGTCTTCACCGGTTTCCGGCGTAAAGGACATGTTCATTGTTGTGTTTGTGGGCAGTTCGATTGCCACAGTGCCATCGCCTTGCTCGACGAAGTTGATGGACTCAAGCACCACTTTGAAGGCTCCCGCACCAGTGTCATCCGCAAATTCCACGTCCAGGGTCATGTCGGATACGGAAACGCTCCCGGCTTCGACTGCTTCGGATGCTGTAATAGTGTAGCCGGCGCTGGACATGTAAGATTGCCAGTCGGCCCATACCTCCTCGGCTGTCAGATCCGCTAAAGCGGCACTGGCGGGCAGGCAGAGCGCCAAGGCGGTACCGGAAAAAAGACGAGAAATACGAGACATATCAGAATCCTTAAACAGCTTTGGCCATATCGTCCGGGACAGTGCGCGGAGCGTCAAGGCCGCAGGCTGGACCTAAGCCGCTGTTGTCCGTACCACAAGACCAAGTCTATGAAGTGGAGGACAGAATGCAGGATATGAGCGGAAAGACGGCGTTGATCACCGGTGCCAGCCGCGGGATAGGCGCAGACACGGCCCGCGTCTTTGCCCAAGCCGGGGCAAATGTTGCCCTTGTGGCGCGCAGTTCCGATGCTGTCGCTGCCTTGGCTGCAGAAATTGGCACGCAAGCCATCGCTCTGCCCTGTGATGTGAGCAGCTATGCTGCCGTCGAAAGTGCTATGAACGACACGGTTCGCCAGTTCGGAGGTCTGGATGTGCTAGTCGGCAACGCTGGCGTGATTGAACCCATCTCTCATTTGTCCGATGCCGACCCGGATGCCTGGGGCCACGCGATCGACATCAACCTCAAAGGCGTCTTCTATGGCATGCGTGCGGCCCTACCCTTCATGTTGAAGGCAGGGGGCGGCACGATCTTGACCGTGAGTTCCGGCGCTGCGCATGGCCCGGTCGAAGCCTGGTCGCATTACTGCGCGTCCAAGGCCGGAGCCGCCATGCTGACCCGATGCGTGGACAAGGAAAACGCGGGCTCAGGTATCCGCGCTATGGGACTGTCGCCCGGCACCGTCGCCACTCAGATGCAACGCGAGATCAAGGCCAGCGGTATCAACCCGGTCAGTCAGCTTGATTGGTCCGATCACATTCCAGCCGACTGGCCCGCCAAGGCGCTCCTTTGGATGTGTTCCCCCGATGCAGACGATTGGGTCGGCCAAGAGATTTCCCTGAGAGATCCCGACATACGCGCGCGGGTGGGTCTGACATGATCGTAGTTGACCGTTCTGCCCCGATCTGGACCATCACGATCAACCGCCCAGACAAGGCGGGGGCGCTGACCGAACGGATGCTGGTCGATTTGCGTGACGCTGCGCGAGATGCACAGCAGGCCGCCGCTGTCATCCTGACCGGGACAGGCAAAGTGTTCAGCGCGGGGGCTGATCTGGATGCGGCGCGCGCGGGTCTGGCAACCTCTCCCTTGTGGGAGGAACTGTCGGGGGCCATCGCTGAATTGCCCGGCCTGACCATTGCGGCCCTGAACGGAACGGTGGCGGGCGGTGCCACCGGAATGGTGTTGGCCTGCGATCTGCGCATTGCCGTGCCATCTGCCAAGTTCTTTTATCCGGTCATGAAGCTGGGGTACCTGCCACAACCCAGTGATCCGGTCCGCATGGCGGCACTGATCGGTCCCGCACGGACCAAGATGATCTTCCTCGGTGGTCAAAAGTTACCTGCCGCAACAGCTTATGAATTTGGCTTGGTCGATGAACTGGTCGAGAACGGGGCCGTGTTGGATCGGGCTCAGCAGTTATGTATCGATATTGCGGCGGCAAAGAGTGAAACGGCGCGCGCAATAATGGCCATGTGTAGATAGTTCAGACACAACGGTTGTCAACTTTACGTTACACGTTGTAGGCTTTCTATCAATGGCCCGCGACTCACGCATAAACTACCCACGGCGCGACCCCAAACCTGCTCAAGGTTCGCGGGAACTGACGACGTGTGAGCGTGTAGAATTGCTGGTTTCAGGCGTATTGCGTGACGTTAGCATTCGGCTGGAGGAAAAGCGCACAGTCGATACGTCCCCGCGCAAACGCTAACGCTTGCGGCGGGCCCCCGGGACCTTTGATGCAAAGCCCGGTGGACGTTTTGCCACCCATGCAAAGAACTTGGCCAAGCGGGGATGCGCGCGCAGTGCCTCGGGCGTGTTGTAGTCGCGGGCCAGTTCGGCCTTACGCCTCAAACGCACTAAGCGGTGAGAGCTATGATTAAGGCGCTAGCGCTATGTCGCGCTGCTATACCCAGTTTCAACCACATTGAGTTCTTCAATAAGGTCGGGGCGCAAGATGATCGCTTCGTTAAGGCGTATGTTATCGCGAAAGAAAAGCTCGAAGCTTTGGACGGTTTCGTACCGAACACCGCGACCGTCGCTGTAGTAAACAAACAGTCTTACCTGTATCGGTAGCGTGTTGGGTTTCCCTTCCTTGACGCGCTTCGGATAAGCATCTGCGCGACCAAAACCCATCACTTTTGTTTGTCCAGGGAAAACGGTGAAACCAGCTTTCCCCGTCATTGCCAGATCGCTTTGACGGAAAGAAGTGACAGTTTCAATACCCTTACCATCATGACTGAGAGCGTCTTGAAGGCGGTGATGGACAATCACTCCAAGAGCGGGACCGGAGCCACAGTTTTCGAGGCAAAAGTCAAAGGTAACGCCGACTTCGGTCCCCTCATCATCAGCACTAAAGATATCGATTTTTGTTACCTTGAAATCTTTAAACGAAACCCAAGGCCTTTGTTCGTCGCGCATGACGGCCAAGCCGTCGGCGGTAGCTCGCAGGGTGAGCCAAACAAAAATCACGCCGACACCAGTGATAATGGCCATTATCACAGTGGCCACGAACATGTAGGCTGCCCATCGGGCCATTTCCGATTGAGCTATTAGGTCATGTTCGGCGCGTTGATCTTCATTTGTGGCCTTTACCACTCTGGATATGCATTCCGCAATATCGCCACCCTGACCCGTCAGGCAGGTGTTGCGTATCTCATCACTGGCATGTCTCTCATAGCTGATGGAGTGATAATTGCGTTCTCCTCTGGCTTCACCAATTTCAGAGCCGACATAGAACGCGGCCCAAACCAAGACGAGCGTAAGAAACCCTAATCCAAGTAAAAGTGACTTGACCCAATCGCCTTTAAACATGCCAACATGAACGTCGCTCAAAACTTCCCGCGGGACAGCTTTTCGGTGGCGTTCATCTCTTCCTCACTGATTCCAATATCGATCATCTTTTCAACAAGTTGGGCGCATGTCACCCCCCTCCGTCTCAACTCCACCAAAAGGAGGATCGCCGCCTTTGCCACCCTTTAGCATCGGGATCAGGTGATGCAGGCTTTGCGGCACGTCTGGTGGGATAGGACGGCCACAGAGCGGACAAATTGGGGCATTGGTCGGGTCGGACAGTAGTATGCTCTCTTGCGCAGATGGGGTTGCCCGTGACAATTGGCGCGTTGTTTGAATGAGGCAAGAGGTGCGCTGTGGAGTTTGATCTCGAAAGCCAGCCCGAGATTGTGCAGACCATTGCGGGCTACGCCCTGCAAGGATGGGAGCTGGCGCTGTCCTGGCTGCTCAGCCCCGCGGCATGGTCACAGTTTGCCCTGTTGCTCGTTGCTTATCTGGCTGCCGTGGTGATTACGCGCCGCTTGCGGCCGACGCTGGCCCGCGTGCTTGACCCGGGCGATAGTGACGGCATCCTTGCCAAGGCGCGCCGTTTCGTGGCGCAATTCCTGCCGCTTCTGCTTCCGCTTCTGGCCTATGTGCTGACCGGGATCGGCGAAAGCGTTGTCCGCTCGATCTTTGACAGTGGCGCTGTTATCGCCTTTGGCAAACGGGTGTTCCTGTTTCTGGCCGTGCGTGCGCTGGTGCGGGACATTATCAGCGATCCGTTCCTGAAACTTCTGGGACGGTACGTTCTGATCCCGATTGCAGCGCTTTATGCTCTGGGGCTGCTCGAATTGGCTGCGACCCGCCTTGAAGAGACGGTTGTGCCGCTTGGCAACCTGTCATTCAACTTACTCTGGCTCTTGCAATTTTTGGCCGTGGGTGGCGTGATATTCTGGCTTGGGCAGTGGTCCAACAGCCAGTCCAGCACCTTCATCCAGAAACAGGAAGAGATGCGTCCATCGCTCCGGCAACTGGTGGCGAAATCGGTCGAATTCCTGATCTTTGGTGTCGCATTCCTCGTGCTCATGAACATCATGGGCATCAACCTGTCTGCGCTGGCTGTGCTGGGCGGTGCCATCGGCGTCGGCCTGGGTTTTGGCCTGCAAAAGATCGCGTCAAACTTCATCTCGGGCGTCATCCTGCTTGTCGAAGGGCAGGCGACCGTTGGTGATTATGTTGAACTGGATGGGGGCGAGGCAGGCACCATCGTCAAGATGACCGCCCGCGCTGCAATCCTTGAAACTTATGACGGCCGCTGGATCGTTGTCCCGAATGAGGACTTCATTACCACCCGGGTCGTCAACTATTCCGACAGCGGATCGGCGAACCGGTACGAGGCACCGTTTTCGGTCAGCTACAATACGGATATCAACGCGGTACCGGATATCATCAACGCTGCCGTCTCCAAGCTGCCTTTTGTCCTGCACAAACCGGAAGGGCCGGATTGCGAGCTTGTGGGCTTTGGAGACAGCGGTATCGACTTTGCCGTTGAATACTGGGTCAACGGAATCGATGACGGGCGGAACAAGTACAAGAGCCGTGTGCTTTTTGCGATCTGGAATGCCCTCAAGGACAATGGCATCGAAATCCCATATCCGCATCGTGTGATCGAGATGAAGGGTGAGCTACGGACCACTTCGGAGTGACCCGCGTTGCCGTGATCGGTGGTGGGCCAGCGGGGTTGGCCGCTGCGGAAGTGATGGCCGAGGCGGGGCTTCCAGTCACGGTATACGAGGCCAAGCCAAGTGTTGCGCGCAAGTTCCTCATGGCCGGGAAGTCAGGATTGAACCTGACCAAAGCCGAAGATCTGAGCACCATGTTGCCGCACTATTCGGATGCAACGGATTGGCTGGCCCCGGCGCTGCAGGCGTGGGACAGCGCCGCTGTTGTCCGCTGGGCCGAAGGTTTGGGGCAAGAGATGTTCACAGGCTCAACCGGTCGCGTGTTTCCCAAGGCGATGAAGGCATCACCGCTTTTGCGGGCATGGTTACAACGGCTGGATGGGCTGGGGGTGCGCATCCTACCCCGACATCGGTGGATCGGTTGGGACGATAAGCAACCGATGATCAAAGGGCCGGATGGCCCGGTGTCATCCGTTGAAGCCGACGTTGTCGCATTGGCTTGCGGCGGGGCCAGTTGGGCGCGGCTTGGGTCCGATGGGGCTTGGGCGGATTGGATCGGTGTCGACACGCACCCCTTCGCGGCGGCGAATGCCGCAGTTGCGGTGGGGTGGTCCGATCATATGGCCAAACATATCGGCCAACCGGTCAAGGGCGTCGCGTGGCGTTCAGGTCCGTATCGTTCGCGGGGGAAGCGGTGATGTCACATCGCGGTCTCGAAGGCGGCGGTATCTATTCCGTCTCGCGCGGGGTGCGCGAAGGCGCTGATCTGTATGTGGACCTGCTGCCTGATTTGAGTGTGGATGATGTGGTCGCCCGGCTGAACCGCCCCCGCGGCAAGGCGAGCTTTGCCAATCATCTGCGAAAGGCGCTGCGCCTGCCGCCGTTGAAAATTGCACTGGCGCAGGAATGGGGGCGGCCTTGGCCGGTCGAGACCCTGAAGATCGCCCGGCGGCTGAAGAAGCTGCGGATTGCACACACTGGACTGCGCCCGATGGACGAAGCCATCTCAACTGCCGGAGGTGTGCCCGCCTCTGCGCTGAACGATACGTTCATGTTGCGGGCACGGCCGGGAGTGTTTTGCGCCGGGGAAATGCTGGATTGGGAAGCGCCGACAGGGGGCTATCTTCTGACCGCGTGCCTCGCCACTGGGCGCTGGGCCGGACAGGGTGCTGTGCGGTATCTGAAGCGTTAGCGACCCGCTGCTGCACGAAACGCGGGCCTCGCACGCAGGCGTTTCGAGTACGCCTTAATGCTGTCGGGCAGCTGTGGAAACTCGACCCCAAAGGCCCAGCCGAAACAATGTACAGCGAGCAGGTCCGGCAAAGTGATCTGGTCGCCCATGATGAAATCACCGGACTGTTCCAACATGCCAGCAAAGATGTCGGCATTGCGGGCAAATTCCTTGTGTAGCGTCGATGAGATATCGGGAAGCCTCAGCTTTTCTGGCAGAACAAAGGTGTGCTTGCTGTGCGTCCAGAGCAGTGCGTCCAACTCGTCAATCAGCCATAGGGTGATGGCGTCCTGCCGTGCGCGTGCTGCTGTTCCGGCGGGGGCTGTCAGCCCACCATGTTTGTCGGCAAGGTATGTCATGATGGCGACGCTGTCGGTCAGCACGTCATCTCCATCTACCAGCGCCGGTATCTTGCCCAGCGGGTTATGCGCTGTCGCTTCGTCCGAGCGGGGGAATGCCTCAACCAGCTCATAGGGCTGCTCCAGCTCCTCAAGCATCCAGAGCACGCGAAAGGCGCGGCTTTTGACGGTTCCAATGACGCGGTACATGAGGCCTCCAAGTTTGGTTGGTCAGAGGATCGCAGGCCCGGGGCGACGCCGCAAGATTACTGACAGAATTTGGCAGTTGCATGGGTTACATCATGGGCGACGAGCCAGAGGAGGTCACCATGTCGCGATCAGGATCCTGCATGTGCGGAGCCGTGAAGTTCACCATAGCCAAACCCATCACGGAAACCGGCGCGTGCCATTGCAGCATGTGCCGCAAATGGTCCGGTGGCGTTTTTCTGGGTGTGCAGGTCCCGAAAGGTGGAATGCAGATTGAGGGGGAGGACAACCTGACCGTCTACACGTCGTCTGAATGGGCCGAACGGGCGTTCTGCAAACACTGCGGCTCTTCCATGTTTTATCGAGTGACGGCGCCCGGTCCCATGAATGGCGACATGCATGTTGGAATGGGAACCTTTGCGGACGCTTCGGGCATTCCATTAACCGGCGAACTGTTTATCGACCTGAAACCCGACGGCTATGCCTTTGCCGGTGAAGGGCGGCACCAGATGACGGAGACTGAAGTGATGGCCATGTTCGCGGCCCCGCCCGAAGAGCATCCGTGATCCAAAGGCCGCTTGCGCGACGACATTATTGAAAAGGCTCCGCCTCGCGATACGCGCTCAGATGGGTTCTTGATAGGAAAGAAGGACGCTCGCTTGATCTATCGACGCGCAAGCATGGCAAGCCGGATGAAGCAGCGTTCGACCAGCGCAAGAGCCGGCGCATTCTGACCGGCTGAGCGCAACTGCAAGTCTGTGTCAGTCAGTTCCGTCAGGGCCATTTCCAGCTTGGGCGCTCCCCAGTTTCGCGCTTGCGCCAGCATCTTGTCGCGGTTCGGTCCCCAGATCTGGGGACGACCGGAGGTATCGCAAGCTGCGCGGTGCAGCGACCGAAAATGGCGCATGGCACCAATGCACAAGCTGACCGCGTTTACCCCTTGCGCCTGCAACCGTTGCATCACCGGGCCGATGGCTGCTGCGTTTCCGTCACCCACAACCAGCAGAACGTCGTCGACATCCGCTTCGATTGAGGCTGGCGCGCAAGCGGCAATGTCGTCTGCGCTTAGCGGGTCTGGATCGTTCAGCTTGTACAGCCCGACCTTTTCCAGTGTTTGTCGAAAATCTCCCGGCTCCAGTTGGCGTGCGAGGTCCATCAGCAGGTGCATCGCCTCTTGCGGCGGGTTGGTGATGCCAGCGGCGGTTAGGTCGCGTTCAATCTCGTCTCGCGTCGGGGGATTGTCGTAGATGCCTGCGGCATTGGCCGATGGGTGTGCCTCGAACGCCTTGCGGAGTTTTGACGTGGGCTTGAGTGCGCCTGCGGTGACCACGATCTGTGCATCCCCGGCCACCCAATCCGACAGGGCCTCGGTGATGATGGGCCCGACGGTTTCGTTTGCATCTTCGACCAAGGCAACACGGGGGCCGGGAAAAAATCCGATGGCCTTGGTCGCGTCCAGCAACAGGGCGGGCTCCTTGCGCAAATCACCCGCGGGTATGCGCGTCAGCCGCATTTCTTCTTCGCCTTGCGGGCCGATCAGCGCAGCTACAACCTGTTGCCGCTTCAGTGCAATGCGCATTCCGTCGGCACCGTATATCAACAGGCCCGCTGCATCCGGGTCCGGCTTGGCAAAATACGCAGTCGCCTGGGCCGTGTTCAGCTTCACAGGTCAGAGGCCTGCAGTTGCAGCACAATTTCATCCGCAAGGATGGTCATTAGCCGTTCGACGGCATCTCGTTTGGCCGAAAGGGTCGCAACAGTTGTGCCGGTTGCCGAATAACCCACAAAGTTATCCACAGTGTCTGACCGCAGAACGGCACCTGTCGCAGTGTCCGAAAGCGTATATGTGGCATCGCCAATCACGTGAAACCTGCGGATGTCACCGTCCGGGTCGATGGCGCGCGCTTCTTCCCGCACCGCCAACTCGATGCCAAGCCGGTAGGCGGGGTCACCCGCGCGACCCAACCGCTCTTCCAACTGCCGCACCAGAAGGAAGCCTTCGCGGTCGATGGGCGTGTCGACCTGCACACGGTTTTGCAGCTTCGTGCCCGTGCCGCCCGGGCCATAGACGGGCTCGAACCCGCAGCCGGTCAGAATCAGGGTCAGGGCAAGAGCTGCAATGATGCGCATGTCGGTCAGACCACCACGTTGACGATACGGCCCGGCACGACAATCACCTTCTTGGGGGTGCCGCCGTCCAGTGCCTTTTGCACAGCTTCGGTTGCCAGCGCTTGTTTTTCAACCTCGGCCTTGTCCATGTCGGCAGGTACGGCGATCTCACCACGCCGTTTTCCGTTGACCTGAATGGGCAATGTTACGGTGTCAGACACCAGCATCGCCTCGTTCGCTGTCGGCCAGGGGGCGTTGATAACAAGCCCGTCGCCGCCCTGACGTGCCCATATATCCTCGGACAGGTGCGGGGTCATGGGGGCCATGAGTTGGGCAAGCGTCATCACGGCCTCGCGCTGGGCGGCATGGCTGGCTTTTGACTTCTGCAGCGCCGCGGTAAAGCCATAGAGCTTGGCGATGGCCGCGTTGAAACCAAAGGATTCGACGCCCAATGTCACATCATGGATCGTCTTGTGCATGGCGCGCAGCAGGTCATCGTCGCCTGTGCCCGCGACGTCTTTGTCCATCTGTCCGATGCGGTCGCAAATGTTCCAAACGCGGGACAGGTGTTTGAACGCGGCCTCAGCGCCCGAGGCTGTCCATTCCACATCGCGCTCGGGCGGCGAGTCGCTCAGCACGAACCAGCGTGCCGTGTCTGCCCCGTAGCTGGCAATAATGCCAAGCGGATCGACCACGTTCTTTTTTGACTTCGACATCTTGGCCGACGGGACAACTTGGACCATGGCGCCAGTGGCACCAAGGCGGGCGCCGGATTCGGTCCACTCGATATCCTCGGGCAGATGGTAGACGGGCCGGTCATTCTCGTCCCGGGTCACATAGATCTCGTGCGTTACCATCCCTTGCGTGAACAGCGCGTCAAACGGTTCCTCACAACCTTGCGGCAAGTGCCCGGTGATGCGCATGGCCCGCGCAAAGAAGCGGGAATAGAGCAGGTGCAAGATCGCGTGTTCGATGCCGCCAATGTACTGGTCCACATTCATCCAATAGGCTGCGTCTTCCAGATCGGTGGGAGCCGCTGCGTGCGGCGCTGTAAAGCGGGCGAAGTACCACGAGGAATCAACGAACGTGTCCATCGTGTCCGTTTCGCGCTGCGCAGGTTTGCCACACGATGGGCAGGGCACATTCCGCCACGTCGGATGGCGATCAAGCGGGTTGCCCGGAATGTCAAAGCTGACATCGTCTGGCAATTCGACCGGCAGGTTTTCTTTCTTCTCCGGCACCACACCGCAATCGTCACAATGGACAACCGGGATCGGGCAGCCCCAATAGCGTTGGCGGGACAAGCCCCAGTCGCGCAGACGGTATTGTGTCTGACCCTTCCCAAGACCGTTGGTTTCGAAATAATCGATCGTGGCGTCTATGGCTTCCTGGCTTGTGACCTCACCGATGCCTGCAAAGTGGTCGATGAAGTCGACTTTTTCCGTTTTGGCCGGAACAAGCGCTTCGTTCTCTACCTCGGTGGTGTCACCGGGCATGTAAAATGCGTTCTGAACGTTCAGATCGTATTTGCGCGCAAAATCCAGGTCGCGCTGATCATGCGCAGGACAACCAAAGACGGCACCGGTGCCGTAATCCATCAAAACAAAGTTGCCGATCCAAACCGGCAGTTCGACATCTGGATAGACGGGGTGCTTGACCCGAATATCCGTATCGATGCCTTTCTTTTCGGCCTTCTCCATTGCGGCTTCGGTCGTGTCCATCTTGCGGCATTCATCGATGAACGCGGCAAGGTCAGGATTGTCGGCCTCAAGCGCCTTGGCGACAGGGTGGTCTGGTGAAACGGCAACAAACGACGCGCCACGCATCGTGTCGGGGCGGGTTGAATAGCAAAGGATGGTGCCCTGCCCATCCGTGCGGACGAAAGGAATGTCGATGCCTCGGCTTTCGCCGATCCAGTTTTCCTGCATCAGGCGCACCTTGGCGGGCCAGTTGTCAAGCTTGCCAAGCGCATCCTTCAGCTCGCCTGCCATATCGCTGATCTTGAAGAACCACTGTGTCAGTTCGCGCCGTTCTACCTCGGCGCCCGAGCGCCAGCCCTTGCCGTCGATTACCTGTTCGTTGGCGAGCACAGTCATATCGACCGGGTCCCAGTTCACCTGCGCGTTCTTGCGATAAACGAGATCGGCTTCGAGCATGTCGAGGAAAAGCGCCTGCTGCTGGCCGTAGTATTCCGGGTCGCAAGTGGCAAATTCGCGAGACCAGTCAATAGACAGGCCAAGCGGCTTCATCTGTTCGCGCATGTCCGCGATATTGTCGTAGGTCCACGTCTTGGGGTGGCCTCCGATGGCCATGGCGGCGTTTTCGGCGGGCATCCCGAACGCATCCCACCCCATTGGGTGCAGCACGTTATGTCCGGTCGACATCTTGTAGCGGGCAATCACGTCACCCATTGTGTAGTTGCGCACGTGACCCATGTGGATGCGGCCCGAGGGGTAGGGGAACATCTCGAGCACGTAGTACTTCGGCTTGTCGGCACTGCGGGTTGCGGTGAACACGCCGGCTTTTTCCCAGGCGGCCTGCCAGCGGGCTTCGATCTCGGATGGGGTGTAGGTGGCCATGGGTTCTGGTCCTGAATGTACAAACGCCGGGCATGAAGCCCGGCGCATCTGATAATAGGGAATGGGTTGCGCTGAAAGGGCCTAAAGGCGGTTATCAGCCACCCGTAGTTGGCGGGCTCGCGTCAGGATCGCATCTTCGATCGCGCGCACGGTTGCGGTGCTGGCCGGGCCATTGCGCGTTTGCAAGGCCACGTTGAGCGATCGTGCGTCAAGGGCCGGATCGCTGATCAGTACAGTTGCGCGGTAGGCGCGTCCGCCACCGGGCGGGGTTCCAAAACCGGTTACAATAACGCCTGTGAAGGGATCAACGGATTGAACTGGAAGAAAATCCAATACCTGCAGGCTCGCCGACCATATATAGCGATTTACTTGTACGATGGATTCCTGATTGCGTCTCGCACGTGCAGCTGCCCCGATTGTCGTTCCACGTGCATTTCTTTCCCGCTGACTTTCCCCATCTTCAAAAACAGGGTCGTCCCGCTCTGTTGGCGCACTGCCAGAGCCACCGCAGGCTGCAAGGGATAAAGTCAAACACACACCGACTACACGTGCCGAATAGTACATAAGACCCATTAACTTACCCCATCACTTCGTTTCCGTATTCTCATTAGCTAAGTTGTCCAAATGCTGCAAGGCAGGGCAGCGAAGCATGTGTACAGGCCATGTGTTGAAACTGTGGCAAAGCTGCACCAGCCATGCCTGAATTGCACTCAGGTCTGATGCGTCGCTTGAGATGCTCCAGCAAATCGGTGAGACAGCATCCATCCCCTCGCCGGATTCCCCGGTTAGGGCGTGTGACTGAAAACCGAGGGAAAACTCATGAAAAAAGTTCTCTTCGCTACAACTGCACTGGGTGCCGCCGGCCTGATCGTCAGCGCCGACATGGCAGCAGCGCAGGATGTTAGCTTTGGTGGTTACGGCCGTTTTGGTCTGTTCTACCAGGAAAACGACACCGACGCAGATGAAACACGCATCGAGCAGCGTTTCCGTCTGACCATCACAGCCAGCACCACAACCGACGCTGGTCTGGAAGTTGAAGGTCGTATTCGTCTGCAGACAGACGAAAACGGTGACGGTGCATCTAACGTTGCACAGACATCCGCAGCCGGCTTCGCTGTTTCGAGCGGCGGTTTCCGCCTGGACGTTGGCCACGTTTCTGATGTTGTCGATTCCGGCGACGTTCTGGACTTCTTCGGCTACGAAGTCGGTCTGACTGACTTTGTTGGCAACTCGACAGGCTCCGACGGTATCCCTGCCAGCGGCTTCGGCGTTTCGGGTGACAGCGATGACACCGTCGCTCCGACTGTCAAACTGCGCTACAACGTTGGCGACTTCACTGTATCCGCATCGTACACAGACGACGCAGATACCGTGGATGACGATGTTGCCGTGGACGGCAACAGCGAATTCCAGATCGGTGTTGGCTACAACTTCGGCAACTACAGCGTTGGTCTTGCCTATGGTGAAGCCGAAAACGGTGTAAGCGCGACCGAAGACAACGAATTCTTCGTTCTGGGCTTCGGCGGTGAGCTGGGCGCGTTTGCCTTCAACGCTCTGGTCTACGACTCGGACGTCCAAGAGGACACTGGCTTCTCGCTGACAGCGAAGTATGACATCGGTGCAGCAACCGACATCCGCTTCGTATACGCGGACGGTGGTGTTGACGGCGAAGACGAGATCCTACGGCATCGGCTTCCGCCACAGCCTGGGTGGCGGCGTTGTTCTGCGCGGTGGTGTTGGTGAAGTTACCGGCACAACCACAGCTGACCTGGGTATCCGTTTCGACTTCTAAGTCGGCAGATATCTGACAGATTTGGGGCGGGCCTTTGGCCTGCCCCTTTTCGTTTCTGGACCTTTGCAATTGTCCGCACAGCATGCTTTGTGCGCCATATCGCCAATGCAAAAGGTCCTCCCATGTCCCTTTCCGAAATCAACTCCAAGATCGAAGCCGCCTGCGCCAAGGCCGGGCGGGACGCGGATGCGGTCAACCTGATCGCCGTCAGCAAGGTGCAGCCGCTGGACCGGGTGCAGGCGGTTCTGGACGAAGGGCACCGCCTGTTCGGCGAAAACCGCGTGCAGGAAGCGGCGGGCAAATGGCCTGATTTTCGGGAACGCTATGGCTCGATCGATGTGCACCTGATTGGCCCACTGCAAAGCAACAAGGCCCGGCAGGCGATGGAGTTGTTTCAGGCGATCCACTCTGTTGACCGGCCCAAGCTGGCGAAAACCATCGCGCGCCTTGCGCAAGAAATGGGCAAATGCCCGGACCTCTTTCTTCAGGTCAATACGGGTGAAGAACCTCAGAAAGCCGGTGTATTACCTGCGGACGCTGACGTGTTCATTGCCGAGTGTCGGGCGCTCGAACTGCCTGTTCGCGGTCTCATGTGCATCCCCCCGGTGGATGAAGAACCGTCGTTGCACTTTGCTCTGCTGGCCAAGATCGCGGCGCGTAACGGATTAACGGGCCTGTCCATGGGGATGAGCGGCGACTTTGAAAGCGCGATCGCGCTCGGGGCCACCCATGTCCGCGTGGGTTCCGCGATCTTTGGCGAACGGCAGGCCACCTGATGCGGTATCTCCTGTTTTTTGCCATGTTCTGGCCCGCTCTTGCAATCGCACAAGGCGTGAAACCGGGTCCCATCACGCCGACGGCTTGGGATGATTACCGTCGTGCGGCCGAACTGTTCAACGCAGGTGCGCGGGTGCAGGCGGGTTGTGTCATGTATCGCGGCCAGTTTCGTGCGCGCCTGATGTTGTTGGCAGACCCGGACCAGTCGTCCGACGGTGGCCCTGCCTTGTTTGCATCCCTGAACGAAACCGTCGCGCGACCGATCAATCAATGGCTGGGCGGGGATCGTGACGACTGGATTGCGGCATTGGAATGCGCCCGCAAATGGGCTGCTGAAAATGATGATCCGGCCTATCCGCACAGGCGGTTTGGTGCGATCCACGCCAATGTGCTCGCGGGGCTGGATGAGTTGATCGCGGCGATCCCACCAAAATCTGAATTGCGTGCGCAACGTCGCTCAGCAGGCTTGCCTAACCGCTAGAGGACAATCAGCCGGGTTTCATAACCGATCCGAAGGGCGATCCATCGCAGATCGTCTGGCCGCAGTCCGATACACCCTTCGGTCGGATAGCCGGGCCTGCGCCAACGGTGGATAAATATGGCTGACCCGCGCCCCGGCACTGCATGGGGCCAGTTCCAGTCTGTCAGGATCACCAGGTCGTAAAGCGGATCGGCGCGGCGCAGGACTTCATGGCTCGGTGCATAGGGCGCGCGCACCATATGATTGTAGTCATCGTCGTCGGTATCATCAGACCACAGATCACCCGGGTGGATTGGCACAGCCCAATCCGTCGGAGCGGCTATGCGGTCCGGGCGATAAAGCATACCCACAATCCTGTGGCAGCCGCGGGGTGTGGCCCCATCACCCTCTCGCTTTGTGTCGCTTATACCGCCCTTGCCAATTGTGCAGGGAAACCATCGCCCGGCAAAGCGCATCCCGCGCGACGTCACCACCATGTCCCGTGGTGTCACAACAAATGCCCGGACTTCGCCGCCTTGGTCGCAAGGTAGTCTCGGTTGAACCGGTTTTCACCAACCTTCAGCGGCACGCGCTCAGCCACGGTAATGCCGCTCGCTTCCATCATCGTCACTTTCGCCGGGTTGTTGGTCAGCAATCGCACTGCCGTGAATCCCATGGACTTCAGAATATCTGACCCAAGCCGAAAATCCCGCTCGTCATCCTCGAACCCCAGGCGGTGATTTGCGTCTACAGTGTCAAAGCCCTGATCCTGTAGCGCATACGCGCGCATCTTGTTGGCCAGGCCAATCCCGCGGCCCTCCTGGTTCATATACAGCAAAACACCTGCCCCTTCGGCCCCCATCTGGGCCAAGGCGCCGCGCAGCTGCGGCCCGCAATCGCACTTTAAACTGCCCATCACGTCGCCGGTGAAACAGGCCGAATGCAAACGGGCCAGAACAGGCTGGCTGCGGTCTGGCCGACCAATCTCGAACGCATAGTGCTCTTCGCCGCCATCGTCGGGCCGGAAGACATGCAAACGCCCGGCTTCGGATGCTTCGACCGGCAATCGGGCCTGCACCACCGGATGCAAAAGGCTTGAGCCGCCCAACAGGGGTGCTGCCAATGCCAGCGGCACGGCGGTCAGGCCATGTGTGGCCGCAAAACCTAACCCGTCTGTAATCTCAACGCACAGCGCGGCTGGCAATAACTGAGCTGATTTGCATAACTGTAACGCCGCACGATGCGGAGCCGCATCCCCGTCGCGGACTGAACGCAAGGGCCCTTTCATCGGCGTCGCCAAGTCGTCAGCCGGATCGGCCAAAGACTTCAGCCACCCCAAGGCCGCAGCTTCAGGCACAGCGATCCGGGCCACATCACCATCGTAAACGCGGGCCTTCAAAGTGTCTGCCCGCCAGCCTGTCAGGGCTAGCTCGGGTGCTGCGCCAAGGGCTCGCAGCCCAACCAACCGTGCCTCGGTCAACGTCTCGACTGCCACGGCCAACATATGGGTGTCACCCAGGACCACAATTGGCACACCCATCCGCAGATCGGCCCGTGCCCGCGCCAGCGTCTCGACGATATCCGGGCCCAGCCCCATGTAACAAATCCTCTCCTACACCCCGCCCGACATAAGCAAATCGCACGAGAATTGAAACATTTGCCCGTTCACCGACACATGGGCGTGAAACAAAAGGCCCATAACTTGCTGAAACAGCGAAGGCAGCGCATTTATCATTCAACTTCAAGGGAGACGAGGCCCATGGCGCAACTTAAAAAAATTCTGCTGGTCGACGACGATGAGGACCTGCGCGAGGCGCTCAGCGAACAGCTGATCATGACCGAAGATTTCGACGTGTTCGAAGCGGGTAACGGTCAGGACGCATTGGTTAAAGCCAAGGAAGCGATCTACGACCTCGTGATCCTTGATGTCGGCCTGCCCGACACCGACGGTCGCGAACTGTGCCGGGTCATGCGCAAGCAGGGGGTCAAGTCGCCCATTCTGATGCTTACTGGTCACGACACCGATGCTGACACGATCCTTGGCCTTGATGCAGGCGCCAACGACTATGTCAGCAAGCCCTTCAAATTTCCCGTCCTTCTGGCCCGCATCCGCGCCCAGCTGCGCCAGCACGAACAGTCTGAAGACGCCGTGTTCACCCTTGGGCCGTACACGTTCAAGCCGTCGGTGAAGATGCTGATCACCGAGGATGACCGCAAAATCCGCCTGACGGAGAAAGAAACGAACATCCTTAAGTTCCTCTACCGTTCGACCGAGGGCGTGGTAGCACGCGATGTGCTGCTGCACGAGGTTTGGGGGTACAACGCAGGCGTCACGACCCATACGCTCGAGACGCATATCTACCGTCTACGCCAGAAAATTGAACCAGATCCGTCCAATGCCCGCCTTCTTGTGACCGAATCCGGTGGGTATCGGTTGATCGCCTGAGATTGATTTGGGTCAAGGCAGACATGTTTGCCATGGCCCAGATTGAAGGCACGAAAGCCCGCACATGCCGGGGCCGCCACGCGGCAAAGCATGTACCTCCCTGTTGGACTTGCCCGGGCCTGAGTGCCCGGGTTTTTTTGGAACTGCGGTGCGGTTCTAAAGACGATGATGTGATCCAACCCAAGCGAATCGATCACGATGTCACTGGTCGCTTGAGCATGCCCTTCATCTTGGATGAAGCGCGGCGCAAGGCCGTTGAAGTGAAAAACCCAGCATTCATCCCGTGATTTGAACATCTTGCCGGGTCAGGGATTAACTCTTGCCAAAATTGGAACGTTCCAGTAATCATATATGGAACGTTCCAAAAGCGATAAGCTCGGCGTGGGGGAGGATACTATGAAGAAGGTCGTGCCAGCTGCCGAAGCCGCGCGTCAGATTCCGGACGGGGCCGTGCTGTCGGTATCTTCTTCTTCGACGTTGGGGTGTCCGGACGCGATGCTCAAGGCAATTGGCGAACGGTTCACAACCGAAGGGCACCCACGCAACATCACTTCACTGCATCCGATTGCGGCCGGGGATGTGTATGGCGTCAAAGGCATGGATCATCTTGCCAAAGACGGTTTGCTTGCCCGCGTATTGGCCGGGTCCTATCCGTCCGGTCCATCCAGTGTCGAAATGCCAGAGATCTGGAAGATGATCGTCGAGGATCGCGTTGCCGCCTACAATGTTCCGTCCGGCATCATGTTCGACATGCATCGTGAGGCGGCGGCGCATCGTCCCGGTGTCTTGACCAAAGTGGGGCTTGAAACCTTCGTGGACCCAAATCTTCAGGGTTGTGCGATGAACGACAAGGGCGCCGCAGCGCCCATCGTCAACCGAGTGGCGTTCAACGGTGAAACCTGGCTGCATTTCCCGAATGTCATACCGAATGTGGCCATCATTCGGGCCACCACGGCGGATGAGCGCGGCAATCTTACCTACGAACACGAAGGCGCCTATCTGGGCGGCCTGGAGCAGGCGATTTGCGTGCGTAACAACGGTGGCGTGGTCATTGCGCAGGTCAAACGCGTAACCGCCAATGGCAGCCTTCGGCCCCATGATGTGCGGGTTCCCGGCCATCTCGTGGACTACGTGGTTGTCGATGCGGATCAGAAGCAAACCACTGAAACAGCCTATGATCCGGCAATTTCGGGAGAGATCATGCGGCCCTGGGACAGTTTCTCGCTGGCGAACCATGGCATTGAAAAAGTGATCGCTCGCCGCGCAGCAATGGAACTGCGTCGTGGGATGACAGCCAATCTTGGGTTCGGGATCAGCGCCATGGTGCCCCGTGTCCTGCTTGAGGAAGGGCATCCAGACGCGGTGACATGGGCCATTGAGCAGGGCGCCGTCGGGGGTGTGCCATTGACCGGATTTGCCTTTGGATGCGCGTCGAACGCGGATGCTTTCGTGCCCTCCCCGCAGCAATTCATCTACTTTCAGGGGGCCGGTTTTGACATGTCGTTCCTGTCATTTCTTGAGGTCGACGTGGAAGGCAACGTCAACGTCTCGAAGCTTGGCAAGAAACCCTATCTGACGGCTGGATGCGGTGGATTTGTGGACATCACTGCCCGGGCTAAAAACATTGTGTTCTCCGGGTGGTTCGAGGCGGGGGCAAAGGTCAAGCTGCTCGATGACAAGATCGAAATCGCGGAACCCGGCAAGTTCACCAAGATGGTGGACGAGGTTGAGCATGTGACCTTCTCGGGAAAGCGCGCGCGCGAACAGGGGCAGAACGTGCTTTATGTTACCGAACGCTGTGTGATCGCGCTGACCGGGAACGGTCTGGTTGCCACCGAAATCATGCCGGGTGTGGACCCGGCAGAGCATATCGTCGGGCCTTCGCAAGGCCGTGTGCAAGTGGCGGAGAATGCCAAGATCATGCCGAAGGCACTGCTTGCCGACGCTCCAATGGGCCTCGCACTATGAGTGAGGTTGTTTGCACATATCATCGGGACACGGCCGTTCTGACGCTGTCCAACGAGGCGAAGCTGAACGCGTTCACAACGGCAATGCTGAGATCGCTTGAAGCACATCTCATTGAAATTGAACACCGCCCCGACATTCGGGCTGTCATTGTGACCGGTGCGGGACCGAAAGCGTTTTGTTGTGGTGCAGACATCGCTGAATGGGGCGGACTTGGCCCGGCCGAGTTTGCGCGGCATTGGGTCCGGGACGGACACCGCATCTTTGACATGCTGGCACGGCTGTCCAAGCCGACGATCGGGGCCATCAACGGCCATGCGTTTGGCGGTGGTTTGGAACTGGCCGCCTGCTGTGATGTGCGCGTGATTTCTGCTCAAGCGACGCTTGGACTTCCCGAAGGCAAGGTCGGCATTGTGCCGGGTTGGTCCGGCACACAGCGCCTTGTGCGGCTTCTTTCTGAGCCGGTTGTAAAAGAGATGGCGATATTCGGGCGGCGCATCACCGCGGAACGCGCGCACATGCTCGGATTTGCGGTGGATGTGACCGACGATGCGCTAACCACGGCAAAAGACATTGCTGCATCCTTGAGCGCCCTATCGCCACGCGCAAATGAATTGACCAAGGCAATGATCCACGGTGCCGTGGGCGAAGATCGGGGCGCCGCAATCGAGGTGCTTGGCAGCGCGGCAGCTGCCGCCAGCGCCGACCGTGATGAAGGCGTGCAGGCTTTCCTTGAAAAGCGCACAGCCAGTTTCGATGGATCTTGAGACGATGAATGACCTGACGATCAATAAGGCGATTGACCACGCACTGCCTTCTGCCTTTGCCGGGCGTCATCTGATCGATGGCAAATGGGTTGAAAGCACCGAGACATTCGACCGAGTGTCGCCGTCGCATGGCACCGTTGTCAGTGTATCAGCCAAGGGCGACGCGGTGGTTACGGAGCAGGCCATTATCGCCGCGCGGCGCGCCTATGATGCGGGGGTTTGGAGCCGCATCTCGGGCAAGGAACGTGCGACCGTTCTGCTTCGGGTCGCAGACCTGATCGAGGCCAATGTTGAACGCATCGCCGTGCAGGAGACATTGGAGAGTGGCAAACCGATTTCCCAGGCGCGTGGCGAAGTGGGCGGTGCGGCAGACCTATGGCGCTATGCTGCATCCCTTGCGCGGACCACGCACGGGGACAGTCACAACACGCTTGGCGCGGACATGCTGGGTGTTGTCGTCAAAGAACCAATTGGCGTGGTGTCCATCATCACGCCGTGGAACTTCCCGTTCTGGATCCTGTCCCAGAAGCTGCCTTTCGCTTTGGCCGCTGGCTGCACGGTGGTGGTCAAACCGTCCGAGATGACGCCGTCTTCGACCGTGATGATGGGCGAACTGCTGGTGGAAGCTGGCTTGCCTGCGGGCGTTTGCAACATCGTCCTGGGCTACGGTGAGCCGGTTGGCAGTCTGATGTCGACCCATTCTAACGTCGATATGGTGACCTTCACCGGCTCAACGGCAGTGGGCAAGCTGATCACACAAAGCGCGTCCGCGACGCTGAAAAAAGTCGCGCTGGAACTGGGCGGCAAGAACCCGCAGGTGATCTTTCCCGACGCCGATCTGGAAAGCGCGGCCGATGCCGTAACCTTCGGCGTCTATTTCAACGTCGGGCAGTGCTGCAATTCGTCCAGCCGCATCATCGTGCACGAGGATATCGCGGATGCGTTTGTGGCCCGCGTGGTTGCGCTGTCCAAACAGGTGAAGTTTGGCGACCCTCTTGATCCGTCCACGCAAGTCGGTGCCATAGTTACGCCCGAACACAACGCCAAGATTGACGGATATGTGCAAGCCGCCATTGCCGCCGGTGCCAAGCTGGAACTGGGCGGGGGTGCTCTGTCCGTCGATGGGCTTGGCCGACAATTCTATCAGCCGACCATCATCAGCGGTGTGACACCTGACATGGCGATTGCGCGGGAAGAGGTCTTTGGCCCGGTCTTATCGGTCTTGACGTTCCGCACACTGGGCGAGGCCATCGCGCTGACGAATGACAGCAACTATGGCCTCTCTGCTGGAGTCTGGAGCGAAAACGTCCACACCTGTCTGGAGTTTGCACGCCGCGCCGAAGCGGGTACGGTTTGGACCAACACCTGGATGGACGGATACCCAGAACTGGCCTTTGGCGGCATGAAGCAATCGGGGCAGGGACGCGAGATTGGCCGCTATGGCTTTGATGAATTTCTCGAGGTGAAATCAATGGTCATGCGCATCGGACGCAGCCGGGCACCTTGGGTCGAGACGTGCGCATAGCGTGCGTCACTGCAAACGCAAAATGGGAGGAAACCAATGCGTTCTTTTTTGAAGACTAAAACAGCAATCGCGCTGGCGCTGACGGTCAGCGCCGGTGCCGCTCATGCAGATGGACACGGCGGTGTCGAGGTGTTGCACTGGTGGACATCGGGCGGTGAGGCCGCAGCGCTAAACGTTCTGAAGGAAGACCTGGAAGGTCAGGGCGTCGGCTGGACCGATATGCCAGTTGCAGGCGGCGGTGGCGAACAGGCGATGACTGTTCTGCGCGCACGCGTCACTGCTGGCAATGCACCGACAGCCGTTCAGGGCCTTGGCTTTGACATTCTCGACTGGGCAAACCAGGGCGCTCTGGCGAACCTCAATGATGTTGCCGCGGCAGAAGGGTGGGACGACGTGATCCCAGCCGCCCTGCAGCCATTCGCCAAAGTCGACGGCAAGTGGGTTTCGGCCCCCGTGAACGTACACTCGACCAACTGGGTCTGGGCCAACAAGGCCGTGCTGGACGCCAATGGCATCGCTGTTCCAACCACGTGGGAAGAGTTCACAGCGGCTCTGGATACGCTCAAGGCAGCAGGCGTGACGCCGGTCGCGCACGGCGGGCAGGCCTGGCAGGATGCAACCGTCTTCGACGCTGTGGCAATGTCCGTGCTTGGGCCTGATGGCTACCAGGCCGCGTTCATCGACCTTGATGAAAGCGTTCTGGGTGGCGACGGCATGAAAGAGGCGTTCGACCGTATGGCCGTGATCCGCGAAAACGTGGACGAGAATTTCTCGGGCCGTGACTGGAACCTCGCAACCGCAATGGTCATCAATGGCGAGGCCGGTTTCCAGATGATGGGCGACTGGGCCAAAGGTGAATTCCTGAACGCGGGCAAGGTGCCGGGTCAGGACTTCCTGTGCTTCCGCTTCCCCGGCACGTCTGATCAGGTCACGTTCAACGCGGACCAGTTTATGATGTTCGACCAAGGCGGTGCCGTTTCCCCGGAACAGGCCAAGCTCGCCACGGCGATCCTGTCGCCCTCGTTCCAATCCGCCTTCAACGTGGTGAAAGGGTCGGTTCCCGCACGCACCGACGTGTCGAACGAGGCGTTTGACGATTGCGGCAAGAAAGGCATGGCCGATCTGGCTGCCGCCGCATCTTCGGGCAACCTCTTTGGTTCCATGGCCCACGGCCATGCCAACCCTGCGTCGGTGAAGAACGCGATCTACGACGTGGTCACGGCGCATTTCAACGGCGAGTACGACAGCGAAACCGCTGTTGTTGAACTTGTCGACGCGGTGTCGATCGCCAAATGATCCTCCCTTGGTGGGGCGGTGGCACGATGCCGTCGCCCCGTCACTTTGGATACAAAACAAACCAATGACTTCTGGGTGAGGAGGGCGCGTCATGGCACAGGCTGCCAACGCGGATTTCAAGACACGGCTACAGACATGGTTGCCCAAGCTGGTGCTTTCACCATCGCTGGCCATGGTCCTGATCTTTGTCTACGGGTTCATCGCGTTCTCGGTCTATCTGTCCTTTACCGACAGTCGGCTTCTGCCGTCCTTCGGTTGGGTCGGATGGGAGAATTACTCCAAGCTCTGGCGCCTCAGCCATTGGGAAACATCGATCACCAACATGGGCATCTTTGCCCTGCTCTATATCGGCATCTGCACGGTCCTTGGGCTCAGCCTTGCGATCTTCCTCGATCAGAAAATCCGGGCCGAAGGGTTCATTCGCACCGTGTACCTCTATCCGATGGCGCTCAGCTTCATCGTGACAGGCACGGCGTGGAAATGGTTTCTCGATCCCGGCATCGGGCTTGAGAATGTCATGCAAAGCTGGGGTTGGACCAGCTTTGAGTTCGATTGGATCAAGAACCGGGATTTCGCCATCTACACCGTGGTTCTTGCCGCCGTCTGGCAGACAAGCGGGTTTGTCATGGCCATGTTCCTTGCGGGTCTGCGCGGGATCGACAACGAAATCCTCAAGGCGGCGCAGATGGATGGCGCCTCGAATTGGAACTTGTATCGCCGGATCATCATTCCACAATTGCGGCCCGCGTTCCTGTCGGCCTTCGTGATCCTCAGCCACCTCGCCATCAAGACGTTTGACCTTGTCATCGCTTTAACCGGCGGTGGCCCCGGGCGGGCAACCGAATTGCCCGCGACCTTCATGTATTCCTACACGTTCTCACGGAACCAGATGGGGATCGGCGCGGCCTCGGCCACGATCATGCTGATGACCATTGCCGCCATCATGATCCCATACCTCTACGCCGAATTGCGGGAGAAGAAGTGATGGCGCACGCAACCCAAGATACCGCCATCCGCACCGGGCGCGCTGTGCGCATGCTGATCTACCTCGTGCTGGTTCTTTTCGCGCTGTTCTACATGCTGCCGCTTTATGTGATGCTGGTGAACTCAGTGAAACCGCTGGAAGAGATCACTGGCGGCGGCATGATGAACCTGCCACAGGTCTGGACGCTCGCGCCGTGGGCCAAGGCATGGTCCTCGGCGCAGATCGGGGTCGAGCCGACGGGCCTGTCCCCCTATTTCTGGAATTCGATCAAGATGGTTGTGCCCGCCGTTGCCATCTCGACCATTCTGGGTGCGCTCAATGGCTATGTTCTGACCAAATGGCGGTTTCGGGGCGACACGATCTTGTTTGGCCTGATGCTCTTTGCCTGTTTCATCCCGTTCCAGATCGTTCTGATCCCCATGGCGCGGATGCTGGGCCTGATGGGGTTGGCCGGAACAACATGGGGTCTTGTGCTGGTCCACGTGGTCTACGGGATCGGGTTCACGACGCTCTACTTCCGCAACTACTACGCCGTCTTCCCGACCGAACTGGTGCGCGCTGCGCAGATCGACGGGGCGGGGTTTTTCCAGATTTTCTGGCGTATTCTTCTGCCCTCGTCAGGCCCCATCGCGGTGGTGTCGATCATCTGGCAGTTCACCAATATCTGGAACGACTTCCTCTTTGGCGCGTCCTTTGCTGGCGCTGACAGCCAGCCCATGACGGTTGCGCTTAACAATCTGGTGCAGGCCAGCCACGGGGTGAAGGAATACAACGTTCACTTCGCCGGTGCGATCCTGGCCGCGCTTCCCACTCTCCTCGTCTACATCGTCGCGGGCCGCTATTTCGTGCGCGGTCTGATGGCTGGCTCCGTCAAAGGATAAGACCCATGGGCTTTCTCGATATCGACAACACAACCAAGTCCTATGGCGCGGTCGAAGTTCTGCACAACGTGGACATCTCGATCGAAGAGGGCGAGTTTCTTGTCCTCGTCGGCCCGTCGGGCTGTGGGAAATCCACGCTTCTGAATATGATCGCGGGTCTGGAAGAGATCAGCAGCGGTGAAATCCGGATCAAGGATCGGGTGATGAACGGGGTCCACCCGTCCAAGCGCAACATCGCAATGGTGTTCCAGTCCTACGCGCTCTACCCGAACATGACGGTTGGACAGAACATCACCTTCGGGCTGGAAATGCACGGCACACCCAAGCCCGAGCGTGAGAAGGCGATGAAGGAGGTTGCCAGCCTCTTGCAGATCGAACAACTGCTTGACCGCAAACCGGGTGCCCTGTCCGGCGGGCAGCGGCAACGGGTTGCCATGGGCCGCGCATTGGTGCGCGATCCGGATGTGTTTCTGTTCGATGAACCGCTGTCCAACCTCGATGCGAAACTGCGCGTCGACATGCGGACAGAGATCAAGAAACTCCACCAGAAGCTGGGCACCACCATCGTCTACGTGACCCATGACCAGATCGAGGCGATGACGCTATCGACACGCATTGCCGTGATGAATGGCGGCTATGTCCAGCAACTTGGTACGCCGCAGGATATCTACGACACGCCCGCGAACATCTTTGTGGCGACTTTCATGGGGTCGCCGGCAATGAACGTCGTACCGGCACGGGTCGCGGTCGAAAACGGCAAGCCCATGGCGCGCGTTGCGTTGCATGACGGGACCGAAACCGCCCTGCCGTTCAGCCAGAACAACATGGCGGATTGGGATGGGAAAGACATCCTTCTGGGCATCCGGCCTGAAACGATCACGGATGAGGATGCCGCAGACCGCAAATCCTCGAACATCGCGCATATGACCAACCGGATCGTTGTGACGGAACCCGCTGGCTCCGACACCTTCGTGACGATGACGATGGGCAGCAAGGATGTGATTGCGCGTATGCGCTCCGATGCCGAGGTACATCCGGGCGCGGATTTCACCTTTGCTGTGAACATGGAAAAAGCGGTCGCCTTTGATCCCGCGACCGAGGCGCGCATCGCACCTTGATGCAGCCGGACGTCATCATAATCGGCTCGGGCATGGGCGGAGCGACACTGGCTGCGGTGCTTGCTCCCACGGGCCGCCGCATCCTGATCCTTGAACGGGGTGACCACCTGCGCCCGTCGCCACGGGACCGTGACGCGCAGGCGATTTTCGGGGATGGCGTTTTTCGCCCGGACGAGGTTTGGCTGGATGGCAAAGACCAACCGTTCAACCCCGGCAACTACTACAATGTCGGCGGCAATTCGAAATTCTACGGTGCCGTGCTGATCCGATACCGGGCCGAGGATTTTGGTGTTGTGCACCATGCAGGCGGCGCAACACCCGGTTGGCCGATCAGCTATGATGAGCTTGAACCCGACTACCAGGCGGCCGAACAGTTTTATGCCGTGCGGGGGACATTGGGCGACGACCCGACAGAGCCGCCCCACTCCGGCACTTACCCGCATAAACCGGTGCCGGATGAGGACGACATCGCCGATCTGCGCGCCCGGTTGAAACAGGTTGGATTGACACCCAGCCATCTCCCGCTGGGCGTCGATATCGACCGCTGGCTGGCGGCGGGTCAGACCACGTGGGATGCCTATCCCGACACCTGCGGCGGCAAGATGGACGCGGAAACTTGCGGGCTGTCCACCGCACTAGCACATGACAACGTTCAGATACGCACCGGATGCAGTGCAACGGCCCTGATTGCCGACCAGGACGGCCAAGTGACAGGCGTCACCTGCGAGGTGGATGGAGGCACCGAAACGCTGACAGCACCGATCATCGTGCTGGCTGCTGGCGCAGTACAGACGGCGGCACTGCTGCTCGCCTCGGCCAATGACAACTGCCCAACGGGCCTTGCCAACCGCTCTGATCAGGTGGGGCGAAACTTCATGAACCACAATTGCAGCGCCGTGCTGGCCCTGCATCCGTTCCGGCGGAACCGGGCGGTGTACCAGAAAACGCTGATGGTGAATGACTACTACCTGGACAGTGACGGCGACGGTCCTCTTGGCAACATCCAGTTGCTTGGCAAAATCACCGGCCCCATCCTTGCGGCCAATGCACGCCTGCCGCGCTGGCTGGCCCACCAGATCGCCGCGCGCAGTTTCGATTTCTACGCCATGTCCGAGGACCTGCCGAACCCGGACAGCCGGGTGACGCTCAAGAACGGGAAGATCAAGCTTGATTGGCAACGGTCGAACTGGGCCGGGCACGAACTTTTGGTGAAAAAGCTCACGGCCAAACTGAAACAGGCAGGGTTTCCCATCATAATGTCGCGGCCCTTCGACCGGCGTACCCCATCACACCAGTGTGGCACGGCACGCATGGGGACCGACCCGGCGGCAAGCGTCGTGGACACGTTCTGCCGCAGCCACGACCACAAGAACCTGTTTATCGTCGATGCCTCGGTTCTGCCGACATCCGCGGCGGTGAACCCCGCATTGACCATCGCGGCGCTCGCCCACCGGGCCGGGCGGCACATTGCCCAGACGGAGTTTGCGGCATGACAGCCAAGGGCTACGATTTCATTGTCATCGGCGGCGGATCGGCGGGGTCGGTGATTGCGGCGCGGCTGTCAGAACACCCTGATGCGCGTGTCTTGCTGCTCGAAGCTGGCGGCAGCGACCGCCACCCGTTTTTTCACCTGCCCGCTGGCTTTGCCAAGATGACCAAGGGCATCGGATCATGGGGGTGGTCGACCACGCCGCAGCGATCCATGCAGGACAAGGTGTTCAACTATACCCAGGCCAAGGTCATTGGCGGCGGTTCGGCCATCAACGCGCAAATCTACACGCGCGGTGCGGCGCAAGATTATGATGAGTGGCGGCAAATGGGGTGCGAGGGGTGGAGCTATGACGAAGTTCTACCCTACTTCAAAAAATCCGAGGACAACGACACTTACAATGGGGAGTATCACGGCCAGGGCGGCCCACTGGGCGTCTCCATGCCAGCCGCACCGCTGCCAATCTGTGACGCGTTCATTGAAGCGGCCGGGCAACTGGGCATCCCCAAGACCACCGACGTAAACGGGGCCAAGCAGGACGGGGCAGGCTACTATCAGCTGACACAGCGCAATGCGCGCCGATCCTCGGCTGCGATGGCGTTTCTGACCCCCGCCAGATCGCGGCCCAACCTGACCATTCAGATGCAGGCTCAGGTCCGCCGCATCACGGTCGAAAACGGGCGCGCCACTGGGGTCGAGATGGCGGACGGCACCAAGGTGACGGCGGACCGCGAAGTGATCCTGTCCTCGGGTGCCATCGGATCACCCCGCCTCTTGCAGCTTTCGGGTATCGGTCCGGCGGATCATCTGCACGGGCTTGGCATCGACGTGGTGCTTGACCAGCCGGGGGTCGGCGCGAACCTTCAGGATCACCTTGATCTCTATGCGATTTGCGAGGTGACTGGTCCACACACATATGATCGCTTTGCCAAGCTGCACCTGAGCGCGCTGGCAGGGCTGCAATACCTGTTCACGCGCAAGGGGCCGGTTGCCTCCAGCCTCTTTGAAACCGGCGGCTTCTGGTATGCGGATGAAAACGCGCGTTCGCCCGATATCCAGATGCATCTCGGGCTTGGTACGGGGATCGAGGCCGGGGTCGAAGCCATGCCAAACGGCGGTGTGACCCTCAACGCCTGCCATTTACGTCCGCGCTCTCGCGGCAGCGTCAGGCTGCAAAGCGGCAATCCCGCCGATATGCCCCTGATCGACCCGAACTATCTGTCAGACCCCTATGATCGCGAAATGTCGATCCGGGGCCTGAAGCTGGTACAGAACATTCTGGCGCAGGACGCTCTGAAACCTTTCATCATGGCCGAACGTTTGCCGGGGCGAGATGTGCAGACGGATGAGGACTACTTCAACTTTATCTGCGTGCATTCCAAAACATCACACCACTGCGCGGGCACCTGCCGCATGGGCAATGATGCCGATGCCGTGCTGGACCCACGCCTGCGGTTCAATGGGATCGAAGGGCTGCGTGTGGCCGATGCCTCGGTCATGCCTAGGGTCAACTCCTCCAACACCAACGCTCCATCCATCATGATCGGTGAAAAGGCCGCTGACATGATCAAGCAAGATCAGGGACTCATGCAATGATCCGTCACATCGTACTCACCAAGTTCAAGCCGGACACGCCCGAAGACAAGATTGCCGGTATCTATGCGGGCCTGTCTGCATTGGCGGACAAACTGCCCGGCGCACAGGACTTCACCGGCGGGCGGTCCGAAAGCCCGGAACAGATCGAACGCGGCTACATGCATGGCTTCGTGATTGATTTTGACGGTTGGGAGGCGCTGCAAACCTATGCCGACAATGACGAACACAAGGTACTTGGCGGGCAACTGGTTGAAAATGCCGTGGGCGGGGTCGACGGCATCCTTGTGCTCGACCTTGATGTCTGAGACCAGCAAAGGCTGACAACGAAGGGACGCCTGTAGATGGGTCAAAGACCAACCATACTGGATGTTGCCAAGCGGGCGGGCGTATCGAAATCGACCGTCAGCCTTGTCCTGCAAGGCAACAAGACGGTCAAGGAATCGACCCGGCAGGCGGTGCGGCAGGCGATGGCCGACATCGGCTATGTCTACAATCGTTCGGCTGCAACCTTGCGCTCGTCCTCGTCCGGGCTGATCGGTCTGGTGATCAACGACCTGCGCAACCCGTTCTTCACGGAATTCGCGGCCCTGTTTCAGATGGAACTGGCTAAGAACGGGTTTGCGACCGTGCTTGCCAACTCGGACGAAGACCCGGACCTGCAGACGCGCATGATCTCTTCGCTGGTTGAACATGGTGTGTCCGGCTTCATCGTCTCGCCCAGCTATGGCGCTGAACAAGACGCTCTCGCCGTCCTTGAAGCGTCCAATACCCCCACGCTGCAGGTGTTCCGCGCGCTCGATGCAGGCGACAGGAAATTCCCCTTCGTCGCACCGGACTATGAAAAGGGCGGGCGCCTCGCGACCGAGCATTTACTCGAGATGGGATGCAAGCGCATCGCGTTTCTGGGTGGTCTTGAAGGCCGCCCCGTAACCGAAGAACGCATGAGCGGGTACCTCGCGGTCTTGTCCGAGGCCGGGATGGAACCGGTAGTCCTGACCGGGCAGGCGACGCGATCCTTCGGCAAATCCATGGCCGCCGACCTGCAAGCCAATCACCCGGATGTCGATGGCGTCCTGTGTTTCAACGACCTTGTGGCGCTGGGCGTGCTGGCGGCTTGTCCTGAACTTGGCGTGCGCGTCGGCACCGACCTGCGTGTCGTGGGTTTTGACGATATCGAAGATTGCCGCGACAGCTATCCGTCCCTCACCTCGGTCAGCTGCAACATCCCCGACTTCGCAAAATCAACGGCCGCGCAAATCCTCGGCTGGATCAAGAATGGCAAACGCCCTGCGCTCACAGCCCGCAGCCCGGTCCAACTGATCAAAAGGGCATCCAGCGGAACCTGATTGAAACGCGCCCGATAGTGCGCGGGCCCCGAAACACGCTGCGCCAAAATGATGGAACGTTCCAAGCGTCAGCAACACAGAAGGAGAAGCACATGACGGAAGTAAAAGTCGCAGTTCTGGGCGCGTCTGGCTGGATGGGCAAGGTTCACACCATGGCCTACCAGACCTTTCCGCATTTCTTCGGAGACGGCGATGGCACGGCCCGCGTCACAGCCTTGGTCGAGGCCAACGCCGACGCAGCCAAGGATTTGGCCTTTCGTGCCCCGGGCGCCAAGATCCTGACCAACTGGCAAGAGGCGGTCAACGATCCCGACATCGACCTGATCGACATCTGCTTGCCTGACAACCTGCACTATGACGTGGCCAAGGCGGCCCTTCTGGCCGGCAAGCACGTCTATTGTGAAAAGCCTCTGGCCGACACCGCCAAAGAGGCCCGCGAACTCGCGGACATAGCTCGCGAAAAGGGCCTGATCACGCGTGTCGGTCATTCCTTCCCCCGCAACCCGATCCATGACCGCGCCAAAGACATCATCGAGGCGGGTGAGATTGGCGAGATCAAGCTGTTCAAGGGCAGCCAGCACGTGGACATCTATGCCGACCCGCTCTCCCCTTACATGTGGCGCGCCAATGGTGACCTTGCTCCAACCGGTATCATCGGCGACACCGGCAGCCACGTGTTCAGCTTTATGGATTTTCTGGTCGGGCGCGTCTCATCGCTGATCGCCGACAGCTACATTACCGCCCCGAAGCGACCCAAGATCGAAGGGGTGGACTTTGGTGGCGCAGTTCCAGAGATCACGGACCAGACCGAGTGGGGTGATGTTACCAACCCGGATGGCACAAACCTGCTTTGTACTTTTGAGAACGGCGCAAAGGGCGTCGTCGATTTCAGTCGCGTCGCCACTGGCCGCAAGTTCATGCAAACATATGAAATCTACGGCACGAAGGGCAGCCTCGCTTACACGTTCGACGAGGTCAATCGCCTGCGGTTCTATTCCAACGATGACCCCACCGGACGGCGGGGTTTCCGTGAGATCGACGTGGGCCCGGAACACCCGACCTATGGCGCGTTCCTGCCGCTCCCAAACTTCGCGCTGGGCTATAACGAGGGCAAGATCATCGAAGTGGCCGAACTCATCCGATCCATTGTCTCGAAACAACCCATGTGGCCAACCTTCGAGACGGGCCACCACATCTGCCAGATCGTAGACGCCTGCATGGACTCCGCGCGTCTGAAACGATGGGTCGACATCGACTAACCCCAAAGGACCCGGATGAATGAGCCTTTCTGTTCCCCAGCACATTCTTGATGCGCTCACGGACGTGGTCATGCCGCGTTTGCCGGCAGAACCCGCGCCGGACCGGCACGTAACAGCCTCGGGCTACGACATCCCTGTGTTTGCCTGTGGCGCCGTCGTGATCGGCAGCGGCGCGGCAGGCCTGCGTGCCGCGGTCGAGATGAAGCGCCGCGACGTGGATGTCGCGGTCATCAGCCAAAGCGCATGGGGTGGAACGTCGGCGTGTTCCGGGTCGGACAAGCAAACGTTGCACACCGCCAACACCAAGGATCAGGGCGACAATTTCCAGGCCATGGCCGCCGCCATCCGGGCAGGCGGCGCTATGGACGAAGACACCGCATATATCGAAGCCGTCGGCTCGATCCGGGCCATGGCGTCACTGCAATATCTCGGTCTGCCGCTGCCGCAGGACGATCTTGGTGGCACACTCCGGTATCAGACCGACCATGACGAGGTTGGGCGCGCCACCTCCTGCGGGCCGCGCACCTCCCGGCTCATGGTCAAGGTGCTGGCCGAAGAGGCGATCCGCCTTGGCGTCCCACTGTTCAACCACACCACCGCCTTGAAGGTGCTGACCGACGGGCAGGGGGATCAGACGCAAGTCACGGGTGTGCTGACGATCCGGCCCAAGGCACGCAACGATGCCAACCCGCTTGGCCTCGCGCTGTTCCAATGCGCGGCGCTTGTCTTTGCGGCAGGTGGTCCGGGTGAGCTCTATCGCGACAGCGTGTTTCCCAACGGGTGTTTCGGCACGCTTGGGCTCGCTCTGGAAACCGGGCTTGAACTGGTCAACATCACGGAAAGCCAATTTGGCATCGGCACCCGCCGCGAAGGATTCCCATGGAACCTGTCCGGCACCTACGTACAGGTGATCCCGCATATCTATTCCGTGGATGACACCGGGGCCGAACACCACTTTCTCGCCGACTACTATCGCACCACACGGGAAATGGCCTCGAACATCTTTCGCAAGGGCTATCAATGGCCCTTCCACGCCAGTCGGATGCTCGATTTCCAGTCCAGCCTCGTGGACCTTGCGATCTTCACCGAAAGCCAAAAGGGGCGGCGGGTCTTTATGGACTTCAACCGCAATCCGCTGCCGGTGCTGGGGGATCAGGGCTTTGATCTTGAACGGCTGGACGACGACGTGCGCACGTATCTTTCAAATGCCGGTGCCTCGCACGACCTGCCGATCGATCGGCTGCGCCAAATGAACCCGCTCGCGATTGAGCTCTACAAACGCTACAAGGTCGACATCACCTCTGACCCGCTGGAATTTGCGGTCAACAATCAGCACATGAACGGTGGTATCGCCGTCGATACATGGGGGCGGACCAACATCGCCGGGATTTACGCGGTGGGCGAAGCGTCGGGTACCCATGGCGCGACCCGGCCCGGCGGGTCAGCTTTGAATGCGGGGCAGGTGTTTGGCACCCGCGTGGCGGAACACGTCGCTGCCAGTCGCAAAGCGCATATGCCCACACAGACTGCGCCTAAAGTTGACCACGCCATCGACGAAATACATGCCGTCCTCAAAACGGACAGCCCGCACACCATCCGTGACATCCGCACTGACATCCAAGCCCGGATGAGCGATCACGCGGGCATTCTCTGCACCGCCAAAGACGTGACATCGGCGCGTTCAGAGGCGCGGCAATTGAACGATGCCATCCGCCGGAACGGTATCGCCTATACGCGCGAAAACGAAATTGGCCGCGCCCTGCAATGGCAGCAAATGGCGCTCGCGTCCGAGGCGGTGCTGTCCGCGCTTGATCACTACATCTCGAACGGCGGGGGCAGCCGCGGTGCACGGGCCATCTGCGATCCGGAAGGCACTGCCTTGCCAGAGGCCCGAACAGGTCCACTGCCACATGTCAGGTTCCGCCCGGAACGTGACGAAGATATGCGTGAGCAAATCCTCGTGCGGCTCGACGGCACAGAAATCGTGATCTCGACCCGGCCCAACCGCGCTTTTGACCCCAATGCGAAATCCTTTTTCGAACGGGATTGGCCTGCCTGGCTCACCGGCGACATTTACGATCTGTCTGGGGAAAGTGATCAAACGCGCTGAGGTCGGGACGACTGCATGCAGTCAGTGTCGGGCCTGATCCGCGAAGCCGCCCGTCTTCGTGGGTCAGTCTGTATCCGCGGTGGTTAAAATCGGCATAATACACCGTCCGCACACCCAACCTGCTGACACGTCGCGACAATAACGGAACCATTGAAATCCCGTGAACAGACCGAAGGGCTTGTCCCCGCGGGGACAAAACGCATTTTCCGGGTGGAGACTGCGGTTTTCGGCGTCTAGTCTGGCCTCCAAACCCGGATTTCTGGAGCCGCCCATGTCCTTCACCCTCGCCACCTGGAACATCAATTCCGTCCGCCTGCGCGAACCCATCGTGCTCAAGCTGCTCAAGGAAGAAGGCCCAGATGTGCTGTGCCTGCAAGAGTGCAAAAGCCCCGTCGACAAGATCCCCCGCGAAGGGTTCGAGGCGCTGGGCTACACCCACATGGTTGCCCGCGGTGACAAAGGCTACAACGGTGTCGCCATCTTGTCGAAGATCCCCATGGTCGAATCCAGTGCACAGGATTTCGCGGGCCTCGGCCACGCCCGCCACATTGCGGGACAGCTCGAAAATGGCGTGACCGTCCACAACTTCTATGTCCCTGCGGGGGGCGACGTGCCGGACCGCGAGAAGAACGAAAAATTCGGTCAGAAACTCGACTATCTCACCGATATGCGCGACTGGTTCCACGGCGACAAACCGCAGAAATCCATCCTCGTCGGCGATCTCAACATCGCCCCGCGCGAGGATGATGTGTGGTCCCACAAGCAACTTCTGAAGGTCGTCAGCCACACGCCGATCGAGGTCGAGCAACTTGCCGAAACGCAGGATGCCGGTGGCTGGGTCGATGTCACACGGGCCGACATCCCCGAGGGGCAGTTGTATTCCTGGTGGTCCTACCGGGCCAAGGATTGGGATGCCGCTGACAAGGGACGCCGCCTGGATCACGTCTGGGCCACGCCCGACATCTCGAACGCCGCCCATTCGAGCCGCATCATGCGCGATGCCCGTGGCTGGGAGAAACCCAGTGACCATGCCCCGGTCTTTGCGAGCTTCGATCTTTGATCAGGCCTGCACGTCTTGATGAGTTGGATGCACTGACCGATCTGATGCATCGGTCAAAGGCGCATTGGGGCTATGACGAGGACTTCATGAAGGCCGCCCGCGCCGTTCTGGTTTTGACTCCGCGAGATATTGAGAGCGACGAACTGCGTGTGTTCGACAACAACGGTCCGCAGGGTCTGTGCAAGCTGGTGGTCCGTGAGAATCGCGCGGACCTCGACAAGCTGTTTGTTGATCCGGAAGCAATGGGACAGGGTGTCGGGCGTGCTCTTGTATCTTGGGCCATTGACCAGGCACGCGCGCAGGGGGCCACACAGATGCAGATCGAAGCGGACCCGGATGCTGTGCCATTCTATGAACGCATGGGCGCGCGTGTGATCGGGGGCGTTCCGTCCGAGGCCATCGTCGGTCGCACCCTGCCACTCATGCAGATTGACCTTAGTGGCTTGGCACCGGACGCCTGCGGGTCCATATAAAGCGCGACCCGCCGCGCCAAGAAGGAATGATACGATGATGGATTTGGGATTGTCCGCAGGCCCCGATGACGCCGACCTGATCAAGGACGGCTCCGAAGCGAGCTTCATGCAGGATGTGGTCGAGGCCAGTCAGACCGTGCCGGTGATCGTGGACTTCTGGGCGCCATGGTGTGGCCCGTGCAAGACGCTTGGCCCGATGCTAGAGGATGCGGTCAAGGCGGCCAAGGGCGCCGTCAAGATGGTCAAGATCAACGTAGACGAGGCGCAGATGATCGCGGGTCAGCTGCGCATCCAGTCAATCCCGACCGTTTATGCCTTTTGGCAGGGCCAGCCGGTGGATGGATTCCAAGGCGCTGTTCCGGGTTCGGAAATCACGGAGTTCGTGGATCGGGTGATCAAGGCGGCCGGCGGTGAAGCGCCCGGGGACAGCCTGAACGATGCCGTTGAAGCCGCCGAAGAAATGCTGAGCGAAGGTGCTGCCGTGGATGCGGCCCAGACCTTTGCCGCGATCCTGGAAGAGGACCCCAACCATGCAGGCGCTTACGGTGGATTGGTCCGAGCGCATATCGCGATGGAAGATTTGGATCAGGCCGAGGCGATCCTGAACGGGGCACCTGCCGAAATCTCTGACAGTGCCGAAGTGGAAGCGGCCCATGCCCAATTGCAACTGGCCCGTCAGGCCGAGGATGCGGGGCCGGTCGCCGAGCTGCGCGCCGCAGTTGAGGCGGATGAGGGCAACTCGGAGGCCCGGTTCGAACTGGCGCAAGCGCTGCACGCCAGCGGAGATGCAGAGGCAGCAGTCAATGAACTGCTCGAAATATTCCGCAGGGATCGTGAGTGGAACGACGGCGCTGCCAAGGAACAGCTCTTCACCATCTTCGATGCGCTCAAGCCAAACGACCCGATTGTTCTGAATGGACGTCGTCGTTTGAGCTCAATGATATTTGCCTGATGCGATTCACGGGCTAGCTGACATTGCATGATAAAAGTGGCTGACCTTCCCGGCGTAATCCCGGTCTTTCCATTGCCGGGGGCGCTGCTGTTGCCGCGCTCTCGTTTGCCTCTGCACATCTTCGAACCGCGCTATCTGCAAATGTTTGATGACGCTCTGAAAACGCCGCACCGTTTGATCGGTATGGTGCAGCCCAACGAGGTGGAAGGGCGCAAAGGCAATGGGCTGCAAACGATTGGCTGCGCGGGCCGGGTCACACAGTTTTCCGAGACCGAGGACAACCGCTACCTGATCACCCTGAGTGGCATCTCGCGCTTTCGGGTGCAGAATGAGGTGGATGGGTTCACGCCGTATCGTCGATGCGAAGTGTCATGGTCCGGTTTTGATCGTGATCAGGGCCGCTGCGAGGAAGATCCCAGTTTTGACCGGCCCACGTTTCTGGACCTTCTGGGGCGCTATTTTGCGGCGCAATCCTTGTCGGCAGATTGGGAAACGTTGAAGGACGCAGATGACGAATTGTTGATCAATTCCTTGTCGATGATGCTGGACTTCGACCCCGAGGACAAACAGGCCTTGCTCGAGGCGCCGTCGCTCAGTACCCGTCGCGAAACCTTGATCACCTTGATCGAGTTTGCGTTGCGTGGCGGTGAAGGCGAAATGATGCAATGAGTACGGATGTTGATCGCCGGATGCTGGAGGCACTGATCTGCCCGCTCACCCATGTGACATTGCGCTATGATGCCGAAAAACAGGAACTGATCTCGGACGCGGCGCAGCTGGCCTATCCGATCCGCAACGGCATTCCTGTCATGTTGGAAGACGAAGCGCGCAAGTTGGATTGACGCGCGGGGCGGACGAAGCGTCCGCCTTACGATTGCCAGGTAAGGCGCAGCTTGCTGCGACCCCGCGGCGACGCCCCCGAAATGCTGTTTTCAAACTGTAAGACGCACGTGCCGTGCGCCCGGCGGAGGGCATCTCCGCCTTACGATCAGAGGGGTTGGCCCTGCATCAGACGGGGCAGGTCTCCGGTCAGCCCGGCGGCTTCCCGAATGAAACTACGGCGCAGACCGGGCAGTGCATTCACGACGCCCATCCCGATATCGCGCAGGCCACGCACCATCGTGTTGTCGTTTGAGAACAAACGGTTGAATCCATCCGTGGCAAGGGCAAGCGTCGTGTTGTCAAAGCGCCGCCACTCTTCGTATCGGCGTAGTACTGCAATGCTGCCGGGGTCTTCACCTCGGCGCACCGCGTCGGTGATCACTTGCGCCAGTGCAGCAATGTCGCGCATGCCCGCGTTCAGCCCTTGCCCTGCGATCGGGTGTACGCCGTGTGCTGCGTCAGCAATCAGCGCCAGCCTGTCGTCCGCCAGCCTATGTGCCAAGGACAGCGACAGCGGATAGGTATAGCGTTGGCCCGACAGGCTGATCTCACCCAGAAAGTCGCCGAAGCGGGGGCGCAGCATGGTCAGGTAATCGGCATCTGGCAGGGCGTTGAACGCTGCCGCGGTTTCATCCGTTTCGCTCCACACGATCGAGCTTACATTGCCTGGTAGCGGCAGGATAGCGAGCGGCCCCGGGGGCATGAAGAACTGGTGTGCGATCCCGTGATGCGGTTTTTCATGGGCGATGGCGCAGACCAGGGCCGTTTGGCCGTAGCCCCAGCCGGTGCGTTTAATCCCCGCCCGTTCGGCTGTGCCGCTGCCGCGCCCGTCGGCGCCGATCAAAACGCGGCCTGTCAGCACCTTGCCCGATGCCAGCGTGACGGCAGCCGCGCCGGGGTCGATATGCTGTGCCGTCACTGTTTCGCCCGACAGGTGCGTGATGCCGTCCGTGGCCGCCATAGCCTCCAGAAGTGCGCGCCGGATGTGCCGGTCCTGTACCATATAGCCCATCGGGCCTTCCTCGATCTCGGCATGATCGAAATGCATGAAGAAGGGCGATGGTCCTTCGCCCGCGCGGCCGTCCGTGACCTTGATTTCAAGGATCGGTTGGCTGTTGTCCGCGATAGCGTCCCAGACGCCGACTCCATCCAGCAGCCGTTGCGAGGTCAGCGCCACGGCGTAGCTTCGCCCGTCAAAGGCTGCGTTTTTGCGGACCTTTTCCGTCAGTGCGTCGATCACGGTCACGCGTTGCCCGGTTTGTGCGAGTGCGAGGGCGAGAATGGGGCCGGAGAGCCCGCCGCCGACGATCAGGATATCGCTGTCATGCGTCATGTCGCGCAATATGGACGGGTGCTTGGGATTGTCCATGCGTTGTCACGTCGCTACCGTCCGACAAAACCGGATGGAGGGCAGGACATGCAGGCGTGGTTGGACAAGAGTGCAGCGGATCTGGGCCGCGCCATCGGTGCGGGCGAGGTGGACCCGGTCAACCTGACTCAAGCCTTTCTTGAACGGATCAAGGCGCATGCGTTGTCAGACCGCATTTTCGCCCGACTGACCGAAGACCGTGCGATGGCCGAGGCGCAGGCCGCGTCTGTCCGCGCCAAGGCTGGTGCGCGTTTGTCCTTGCTGGACGGTGTGCCGATCAGTTGGAAAGACTTGTTTGACACCGCAGGTGACGGGACCGAGGCCGGGTCGAAGCTGTTGGCGGGCCGTGTGCCGGACCGGGATGCCGTTGTTTTGCAGAATGCGACGGCGATGGGGTTGGTCTGTCTGGGCAAGACGCATCTGAGCGAGTTGGCCTTTTCCGGTCTTGGTTACAATCCCTCCACCGCGACGCCCCCATGTGTGAACGATGCCGATGCTGTGCCGGGTGGCTCGTCCTCGGGCGCTGCGGCGTCGGTTGCATTTGGTCTGGCGCCTGCGGCCATTGGATCTGACACGGGCGGGTCGGTGCGTATTCCTGCTGCTTGGAATGATCTGGTGGGGCTGAAGACGACACATGGGCGGTTGTCCTTGGAAGGCTGTGTGCCCTTGTCGCTGAAGTTCGACACGGTGGGACCGTTGACCCGGACGGTTGAGGACGCAGCGCTGTTGATGGCGGCGCTGGAGGGGCGTGATCTGGGGGATTTGCGGGGTGCGTTGTTGCAGGGGCGCCGGTTTGCGATGCTGAAAACCGTTGTTTTGGATGACATTCGGGATGTACCCAAGGCTGCGTTTGACGGTGCTGTCGAGAAGTTGCGTGCGGCTGGGGCAGAGGTTGAGCCGCTGGAAGTGCCGGAGTTGGAAGAGGCCATGGCGCAGGCTGGGCCTTTGATGCCCGGCGAGGTGTACGGGTTATGGCGCGATGTGATCGAGGCACAGCCGGAGGCGATGTATTCCGAGATTCTGGAGCGGTTTCGTTTGGGCAAGGAATTCAGCGCGCCGGATTACAACGCGGCTTGGGCCAAACTGGATGCGGTTCGGCAGGCTTGGGACGTGGCCGTTGCGTCTTATGACGCCGTGTTGGCCCCAACGGCGCCGATCCTGCCGCCGAATCTGGAACGGCTGAACAGCGACAGTGACTACTACAAGACCGAGAACCTGCTGGCCCTGCGCAACACGCGGGTGGGCAACCTGATGGGCATTTGTGCCCTGACCTTGCCGACGGGTGTGCCGAGCTGTGGCCTGATGATGATGGGTGTGCAGAACGGCGAAGAGGCGTTGTTGCGGTTGGGGGTTGCGGCAGAGGCGGCTTTGGGCTGATCCAAAGGCCGCCTTGCGGCGACACCATATTTTGTTGGGGGTTTCACCCCCGGCCTTTGGCCTCCCCCATGGTATTTTCGGTCAGAAGAAGGGGCTGATTGGCGGATTTGCCACAAGGTGACGATTTGGCGTGGTTTTTCTGGACGAGGGAGTCACCCTTGGGGTACATTCAGGCAAACGGGGCGAAAATGATCCCGAACCTGAGGCAGTTTGATGAAGTTTCCCGAGCGGTTTTCGAACCTTCCGGCTTATGCGTTCCCGCGTTTGCGCGCCCTTTTGGATCATCACGATCCGGGCGGCGACGTTGTGCATATGACCATTGGGGAGCCGAAACATGCCTTTCCCGCATGGGTCACGGATGTGATTGCCGAGCATGCGGCAGGGTTCAACAACTACCCCCCGAACGAAGGTTTGCCCGAGCTGCGGCAGGCGTTTTGTGATTGGCTGGGCCGCCGCTATGGCGTGTCGATGGATGCCGATGCGAATGTGATGCCGCTGAATGGGACGCGCGAGGGTCTTTATAATGCGGGGATGGCGCTTTGCCCCGAGGTGAAGAATGGGCAACAGCCTGTCGTGCTGATGCCGAACCCGTTTTATCAGGTCTATATGCTCGCCGCGATTTCGGCGGGGGCGGAACCGGTGTTGGTGCCTGCCACGGCAGAGACGGGGCATTTGCCGGACTATGCGGCGGTTGATCCAGAGATTCTGAACCGCACCGTTGCGTGTTACATGTGTTCGCCTGCGAACCCGCAGGGCGCTGTGGCGGGCAAGGATTACTGGCGGGACTTGATCGCGCTGGCCGAGAAGTACGATTTTCAGGTCTTTGCCGACGAGTGCTATTCCGAGATTTACCGTGATGTGCCGCCAGTGGGTGTTTTGGAGTGCATTGGTGATGCGGACCCCGAGCGGGTCGTGGCCTTTCATTCGCTGTCCAAGCGGTCGAACCTGCCTGGGTTGCGGTCCGGGTTCATCGTGGGTGGGCCTGCGACCATTCGCGAGGCCAAGCAGTTGCGCACCTATGCGGGCACACCGTTGCCTTCGCCGCTTCAACACGCGGCGGCGGCGGTTTGGGCGGATGAGGAGCATGTCATCCAGAACCGTGCGCAGTATCACGAGAAGTACGACATGGCCGATCGCATCCTAGGCAATGTGCCGGGATATATGTCGCCCGAAGCCGGGTTTTTCCTGTGGCTGCCTGTCGGTGACGGCGAGGCGGCGGCGTTGAAGCTGTGGAAAGAAACCGGCGTGCGTGTACTGCCGGGCGCGTATCTGGCGCGTGAGATCGACGGGTTCAATCCCGGACATGAGTTTATCAGGGCTGCACTGGTGGCCCCAAGGGCAGAGACGGAGCGGGGCCTGACGGCCATTCGCGACGTTCTTTATGCCACATAAGAAAAGACGAGGCGAAGCATGGCATATCAGACACGGCGGGATCCGCTTTTTGACCACGGAATGCAGGCGGCGTTGGAAAAACGCGGGCGGGAGTTGGTGGGTATTGGCCTGCTGATCGCGGGTCTGATGGCCGCGGCCATGATGCTGAGCTACACGCCGGATGATCCGAACTGGATGGCGTCGACCGATGCGCCGGTGCAGAACTGGCTGGGTCGCACGGGCGCCTCTATCGCTGCGCCGCTGTTCATGATCGGCGGCTGGGGCGTGTTTGGCATTGCCATCGTTCTGATGGCGTGGGGTGTGCGGTTTGGGCTGCATCTGGGGACCGAACGGGCGCTGGGTCGTCTGATCTTTGCCCCCATCGCGATTGCTTTCGGGTCGATCTATGCCGCGACCCTGCAACCGGGTGACGTGTGGCAAGCGACCCACGGCTTCGGTCTGGGCGGTCTGTTTGGTGATACTGTCATGGCCTTTATCCTGACGGTTTTGCCTGTTGGATCGAGCTTTACCGTCAAGTTGATGTCGTTGCTGATGGGCATTGGTATCGTGGTCTTTGGCGCTTTTGTCCTAGGCTTTACCCGGATGGAAGTTGCCCGTCTGGCCCGCTTCCTGCTGGTCGGGTTGGTCGTGGTCTATGCCATGTTGATGACCGTTTTGGGTCGTGGTGCCAGCGGCGCGGTGCAGGCTGCACGTACCATGCAGGAACGTCAGGCAGAACGCCGTGCGGCGCGTGAGGCCGAGGCGGCAGAGGCCGAAGCCTATGCTGCTGCGGTTCCGCCGATGCCTGCCTATGATGAGCCGCTTGTCGAAGAGCCAGCCAGACCCAGCCTGTTGTCGCGGATGCCTGCGCTGATCAAACGCCCCGATCAGATGCCGGATGAGATGCCCGAGCAGGAGCTGATCGAGACTTACAGCGACGTGGATGTGGGCGACGGCCCCGGCGATGAACGGATCAAGACGAAGATTGCTGATGTGATCAAGGCGCGTGTGCGCTCGAACCCGGCCGTGCAGGCGGAAAGCGTTGCACCGTTGACCAAGGGCCGTGGGCGCGGACCGGATCCGCTGGTGCTGAACACCGCGTCACAACCGATCTTGCCGCCGGAACCGCCGTTGACCGCTGCCGCATCGCTTGGTCGTGCGGAACCACCTTTGACGGCTGCGCCCGGTGCATATGCGCCTGAGCCGGTACAAGACTATGCGCCTGAATCGGTGCAGGAGTACGTGCCGGAGCCGGAACAACTGGATGCACCCATTCCGGAACCTGTTGAAGCTGCCCCGGTCATTCCTGTGGCCGAGCCGCGCACAGTGGTTCATCAGCCGGCCCGCAAGCCGGTGCAGCCCAGCACACGCGCGCAGTTGGAAGCACAGCCGAAGCTGAGCTTTGAGGACACCCATCCCGGTTTCGAATTGCCCCCTTTGAACCTGTTGGAAAGCCCCAGCGTTGTGCAGCGTCATCATCTGAGTGACGAGGCGTTGGAAGAAAACGCGCGGATGCTTGAGAACGTGCTGGATGATTACGGTGTGAAGGGCGAGATCGTTTCGGTCCGTCCCGGTCCCGTTGTCACCATGTACGAGTTGGAGCCTGCGCCCGGTTTGAAAGCCAGCCGTGTGATTGGTCTGGCCGATGACATCGCCCGGTCCATGGCCGCCCTGTCGGCCCGTGTGTCGACCGTGCCCGGCCGGTCCGTGATTGGTATCGAACTGCCAAACGAGAACCGCGAAAAGGTTGTGCTGCGCGAGATTCTTGCCAGCCGTGACTTTGGCGATGGCAACCAGAAGCTGCCGCTTGCCTTGGGTAAGGACATCGGTGGTGATCCGGTTGTGGCGAACTTGGCCAAGATGCCTCACCTGCTGATCGCCGGTACGACGGGTTCGGGTAAGTCGGTGGCGATCAACACAATGATCCTGTCGCTGCTGTATAAGCTGACGCCCGAGGAATGCCGGTTGATCATGATCGACCCGAAGATGCTGGAACTGAGCGTTTATGACGGCATTCCGCACCTTCTGTCCCCTGTTGTGACCGATCCGAAAAAGGCGGTTGTGGCCCTGAAATGGGTCGTGGGCGAGATGGAGGAACGCTATCGCAAGATGTCCAAGATGGGCGTGCGTAACATCGACGGCTACAATGGCCGGGTGAAAGAGGCGCTGGCCAAGGACGAGATGTTCAGCCGTACGGTGCAGACCGGGTTTGATGACGAGACGGGTGAACCCGTGTTCGAGACCGAGGAATTCGCGCCCGAGGCAATGCCCTACATCGTGGTCATCGTGGACGAGATGGCCGATCTGATGATGGTCGCGGGCAAGGAAATCGAGGCCTGCATCCAGCGTCTGGCACAGATGGCACGGGCCTCTGGTATTCACCTGATCATGGCGACACAGCGCCCGTCGGTCGATGTGATCACCGGTACGATCAAGGCGAACTTCCCGACGCGGATTTCGTTCCAAGTGACCTCGAAAATCGACTCGCGCACCATTCTGGGCGAGATGGGGGCCGAGCAGCTTTTGGGCATGGGTGACATGCTGTACATGGCTGGTGGCGCCAAGATCACGCGCTGTCACGGCCCGTTTGTAAGCGACGAAGAGGTCGAAGAGATCGTGAACCACCTCAAGGCCTTTGGCGCGCCGGACTATGTGTCGGGCGTTGTGGAAGGACCGCCCGAGGACAAGGAAAGCAACATTGACGCTGTTCTGGGTCTGGGTGGCAACACGGATGGCGAGGATGCGCTGTACGATCAGGCTGTCGCCATCGTGATCAAGGATCGCAAATGTTCAACCTCGTACATCCAGCGGAAGCTGGCCATCGGCTACAACAAGGCGGCACGTCTGGTTGAGCAGATGGAGGACGAGGGTGTCGTGAGTTCTGCGAACCACGTGGGCAAGCGCGAAATTCTGGTCCCCGAACAAGGGTAAGCGGGGACCTGCCGTACCGTACGGCCTGTTGATATCGTATAACAGGCCGTCCCGGCCTATATCATCGCCAAGACAAAGATGTGAAAGGTGGGCGGTATGACCCTATGGACCCGGATTGCAGCGATTTCTGTCGCGGTTGTAACAGCGCAGGCCGCGTGGGCGGACAAGCTGCCGTTGAACGCGATTTCCAGCTATTTGAACGATTTGCGGACAGCCCAAGGAACGTTCACGCAGGTCAATGATGATGGAACTGTCGACACCGGCAATATCTATATCAAGCGGCCGGGCAAGATGCGGTTCGAGTACAACGCACCCAACGAAACGCTGATGATTGCGAGTGCGAACGCCGTTTACATCGTCGACTCAAAGTCGAACCAGCCGCCCGAAACCTATCCGCTGCGCCGCACGCCGTTGTCGTTGATCCTCGCGCGGAATGTGAATCTGGGTCAGGCCAATATGGTGGTCGGCCATGACTTTGACGGCACGGCGACCGTTGTCACGGCGCAGGATCCCGAGCATCCGGAATATGGCAATATCGAAATGAAGTTCACGGGTAACCCGGTGCAATTGCGCCAATGGGTCGTGAATGACAGTGGGGGTGGTCAGACGACCGTTGTCCTGGGAGAGCTGCAAACAGGCGGCTCTCTCTCGAACCGCCTGTTTGATGCGCCGCGCCGGACGTCAGACTAGACCGGGGCCTTAGCAGGACCGCAGCTGCACCGCGTACTGATCGGACCGGGCATCAACCTCGCCCGCGACGCGCATCAGCCATGCCTTGTTGCGGTAGGTTCCGCGCGTATAGCCCGTGCGCCCTTCGTGATAGGCAAGGTACTGGTTGCGCGTGTCGCTGAGGGGAATGCCCAGCCGTGCGTTTGTTTCCGCCATATACCAACCCATGAAGTCTGTCGCGTCGCGGATGCGATCGCGGCGGGCCACACGCTTGCCGGTGGATGTGCGGTATTCATCCCACGTCCCATCAAGGGCCTGGCTGTAGCCGAAGGCGCTGGAAATGCGGCCCGTGGGGATCACCCCGGCTGCATAGCGGTACGGGGGCCGCGCGTCCGATATGAATTTGCTTTCCTGGTAGATCGTCGCCATCTGCACGTGCACCGGCACGCCGTATTTGCGTTCAACCGCCTTGAAGGCGCGAAGGTATTCAGGGCGCTCACGGACAATGGAACAGGCGTTGTCCAGCTGGTTGGGGGCCGTACCCGACCCGCCACCACAGCTGGCAGCCAAAAGAACCAAAGCCATTGCGCGAAAGAGTCTGCTCATCTGCCTCACTCGCTTTTATTTTTTTTGTTAGTTTACAGGAAAATGAGCCGCGTGGAAATCACGTTTTGTCAAAGGACAAGCGCAAGGATCACAGGAAGTGCCGCGACTGCCATCAGGGTGGAAGCAACGACGAGGCCCGCGACCTTTTCGGACTGCGCGCCGTACTTTTCCGCAAGCAGATAGGATGTCACGGCAACGGGCGTGGCGACCTGAAGAACCAGCACGCCAAAGGCAACTGGATCAAGGGCAAAGAACCGTCCGACCCCCCATGCAATGCCCGTGCACAGGGTCAGCTTGATGGCGGACAGACCCGCGGCTTGCAGCATCCCCTTGGTCGACAGCCGGGCCACGGCGACGCCCAGTGTGATCAGCATCATGGGGATCGCCATTTGCCCGATCAGATCAAGCGCGTTGGTGAGGAAAGTGGGCGTCTGCCAGCCCTGCCACAGAAACAGCGCGCCCAGAACAGTGCTCCACACTAGGGGTTCGCGCAGCACCTTGCCGAATGCACCGGCCCCCGCCACAAGCCATATACCATAGGTGTATGACCAGAGCGCCATAATGGCGAAGACGATGATCGCGTAGCTGAGTCCGACATCGCCAAACGCAAAAAGGGCGAGGGGCAGGCCCAGATTTCCGGTGTTTCCAAAGATCAGGGGGCGGCATATGTGCGCGTGTTCAGACGCGCGATGCGCACCAGTGCCAACATGGCCACAGTGACGGCGGCGTAGGCGACGACCGATGCAACTGACAGGGTTCCTAAGGCCACGGGATCAATCTCTGTCTGCATCAGGGAGACGAAGATGAGGCAGGGCAATGAGAGGGTCATGGCCAACTGCGTGACGAACTGAATACGGTATTCCAGGCCGACCTTAACCCATGTGAATCCGATGCCTGCGAGCAGGAAAACAGGGGCGACGATTTGGAGGACTGTTAAGGTTAGGTTCACAAACTGTTTCCAGCGAAATTGTGCTCAATTATTGGACAAGTGTCCCTTGCACCGTGTAGTCACGTGCCGTAGGGGGCGCAATGTTATGCTTAGAACACGCGCAAAATATCATCTGGGCCAGGTGGTCCGTCACAAGAAGCACCCCTTTCGCGGGGTGATCTTTGATGTGGACCCCGAGTTTTCGAACACCGAAGAGTGGTACGAGGCGATCCCAGAGGACAGCCGTCCGAAAAAGGCCCAGCCGTTCTATCACCTGCTGGCTGAGAATGATCAAAGCTACTACGTGGCTTATGTGTCCGAGCAGAACCTTGTTGCCGACTATTCCGGGCAACCAGTGGATCATCCGGACATCCCGGATCTGTTTGGCCCGTTTGAGGACGGATCCTATCCGCTGCACTTCCAGCTGAATTGACGTGCGGGGCAGAGGACACCTCCGCCTTACCTGGTTCCTAATACCCCAGCGCGCAGCCGTCTTTGCGGGGATCACTTGCGCCTTCCAACACGCCGTCGTCCCGGATGAGGATCGCCTGCGCGCCGCCAATGGCAGTGTCGGGGATGCTGATGTTGTGGCCCAGATTTGCAAGCTCTGACCGGACCTGAACGGAATAGCCCCTTTCGACCTTCATATCACCTGCGTCTGAGAAGGCGCGGGGTGCGTCGATTGCTGTTTGCGGGTCGAGGCCGAAATCCGTGAGGTTGGAGACAAAACGTGCGTGCCCGTTTGGCTGGTATGCCCCACCCATCACGCCGAAGGGCATGATCGGTTTGCCATTCTTGGCCAGCATCCCGGGAATGATCGTGTGCATCGGGCGTTTGCCGCCTTTCAGTTCGTTCGGGTGCCCTTCTTCCAGTGTGAACCCCGCGCCGCGGTTCTGGAACAGGATGCCGAACTTGTCGCTGGCAATGCCTGATCCGAACCCATGGAAGATCGAGTAGATCAGTGAGACAGCCATACCGTCGCGATCCACGACGGTGATATAGATCGTGTCCTTGTGCACCTGTTCGCTGAGCGTTGTGGCGTTGGGCATGGCCGTGTTTGGGTCGATCAGCACAGCGAGCTGTGTCGCTGTTTCCGGCGACATCATATGATCCATGCGGGTGGCATAATCCGCATCTGCGACAAAGCGGTTGCGCGCGTCGTAAGCCAGTTTGGCGGCTTCCGCTTCGATATGCGCGCGCTGGCTGCCCCATGGGTCCATATCCGCGACGTCAAAATGCCTGAGGATATTGAGCATCAGGTTCGCTGTTGCGCCTTGCCCGTTTGCCGGATGTTCGATCAGGTCCAGACCCTGATAGCTGCTGCTGATCGGCGTGGTGTCTGTGCATTTGGTCGACGCGAAGTCATCCGCCGTGTGTTTGCCGCCCAAGGCGTTGAGGGTGGCCAGCATGTCTTCGGCCACCTCTCCGCTATAGAAGGCGTCGCGCCCATTCTTGGCGATGCGGCGCAGGACGTCGGCCTGCTTGGGTGCGGCAAACATCTGGCCGGTTGTCGGGACAGCGCCGTTTACGAGGTAGGAGTCGCGGGCGGACCCTTGGAGGACGGCTTGGTCTTTGGCCCAGTCAAAGGCGACGCGGGGGGCCACGGGGACGCCGGTTTCAGCGTAGTGGATTGCAGGCGCTAGAATGCGATCGAGGCCCAATCGGCCGACACGGTCGGACAGGGTGCAGAACGCATCTATGGCGCCTGGAATGGTGACTGCATGCGCGCTGTAGGGTGGGACGGTTGTTTCGCCGGTGGCCCGCAACTCGGCGGCGTCGAGCGTCATGGGTGCGCGACCTGACCCGTTGAGGGAATGCACATTGCCGTCGGTATCAGACCAAAGGACGAAACAGTCACCGCCGATCCCGGTCATCTGCGGCTCACAGATGCCCAGCAAGATGGCCCCGGCAATGGCCGCGTCCATTGCGTTTCCGCCAGCTTTCAGGATTTCTACGGCTGTTTGGGCTGCAAGCGGGTGCGACGTGGCGCACATGCCGGACGATGCAAGAACAGGCGAACGGCCGGGCAGGTGAAAGTCGCGCATGGAAATCCCCATAGTCTGATTGCACCGGGCAACCTAACTGTCGCAGATGTCTTGTCCACAGAAGAATGGGGGAGAGAAGATCCTCGGTGCCGCGCACTGGGTGGGGGCAATTACACGCGACACCGAGGGAAGCTATTTGCAGCTACGGGTACTGGTATGCCGGTGGATTCGGGCAGGATTATGGTCGGCGGGAGGCTGTTTTGCGGAATCATCGCGCAGGGCGCGCGACCGACGGCCTATGCCAGTGCAACAGCAAGTCGAAGCTGCAGCTGGTTTTCTGTATCCTGTCGCTGATAGGTGACGTCCTTGGCCAGATCCTTGATCAGGAACCATCCGAACCCGCCTTCCGGCATGTCACAGAAGTCAACATCAATATCTGCGGCACCACCTACGGGGGTCTGGCCATCTGGCATTGCCCGCCCCGAATCCACGACTGTCAAATGTAGCCCGTCCGATGCATGGGCGCATGTGATATCAATCGGCCCACTCCCTTCGTCTTCGGGATAGGCGTGTTCGACAATATTGTTGAGCGCCTCTGCCATAACCAGCTCAACCGTTCCTGCCTCTTCCACATCAAGCGACAGGGGTTTCAGACCATCAAGCAGTTGGCCGAGCGCCGTTCTGACGGCCATCTGACCACTCACCACCGAAATATGAAATGCAGGCAAGAATGTTGTGCGGGTCATCGAACGGACTTCCATCTGGGTCGACAAAGTTAGGTCTTCAGCTCGGCAATCGCCCCGTCAAGTGTGGGGAAAACCGGGAAAACACTGTCCATCCGTGTCAGGCGAAACACTTTTTCCACGGTCGGCGTCAGGCCAGCGAGGGCCAATTTGCGTGATTGACCCATCTGTTTCATCGCGGCGACGATTGCGCCCAGGCCACTCGAATCGATGAACTGCACCTCGCTCAGGTCCAAAACGACGGTGTCGTCGCCGCTATCGGTGGCACTGCGCATCGCTTCCTTGAACTCGATGGCCACTGCCGCGTCGATCTCGGCTGCCATGTACAGACACCACTTGTAGGCTGTCTTCTGATCTGCTGCGAAGATCCATGCGCGCCCTCTTGCAATTCTCTGGTTACATTGTCTGTCTAGGTCGCAAACCTTACTATTCAGTTGCTACCTTCTGACAGGAGTCCCAAAGCATGAAACCAGTTGTGATCGCCGGAGCATCGCGTACCCCCATGGGCGGGTTTCAGGGCGCATTGTCAGACATGTCTGCACCGGCCCTCGGAGGTATCGCGATCAAGGCTGCGATGGACGGTGCTGGTGTGTCGACCGTGGACGAGGTGTTGATGGGCTGCGTGTTGCCTGCCGGTCAAGGCCAGGCCCCGGCGCGCCAGGCGGGTTTCGCCGCAGGCCTGGCTGAAGATGTTCCCGCCACGACGCTGAACAAGATGTGCGGGTCCGGGATGAAGGCGGCGATGATGGCGTTTGACCAGATCGCGCTGGGTCATGCTGACACCATGGTGGCTGGTGGGATGGAGAGCATGACAAACGCGCCATACATGCTGCCCAAGATGCGAGGCGGCGCACGCTTGGGCCATGGGGAGGTGATTGATCACATGTTTCTGGATGGTCTCGAAGATGCCTATGACAAGGGCCGCTTGATGGGCACATTCGCCGAGGACTGCGCTGAGACTTACCAATTCACCCGCGAGGTGCAGGATCATTACGCCCTCGCTTCCCTGAGCCGAGCGCAGTCCGCAATCGAGACCGGATCTTTTTCGGGTGAAGTGACACCGGTTGAAATCTCAACCCGCAAGGGCTCGGTGACGGTGGACGCGGACGAACAACCGGGCAGTGCAAGGCCTGACAAAATCCCGCACCTGAAACCGGCCTTTCGGGATGGCGGTACCGTGACAGCGGCCAACTCGTCCTCCATCTCGGACGGGGCCGCTGCGCTTGTTCTGGCGTCCGAAGAGATCGCTGAGGCGCAAAACATGAGCGTGCGGGCTCGTGTCCTCGGTCATGCAAGCCACGCCCAGGCGCCGGGTTTGTTCACCACGGCGCCCGTGCCTGCTGCGCAAAAGCTGCTGGACCGCATCGGTTGGAAAAAGGACGACGTAGACCTATGGGAGGTGAACGAGGCCTTTGCGGTGGTGCCGCTTGCGTTCATGCGTGAAATGGGGCTCGACCACGAGGTTGTGAATGTAAACGGCGGCGCGTGCGCGCTGGGTCATCCGATTGGTGCATCTGGCGCCCGCATCATCGTGACGCTTTTGAATGCGCTGGAAAAACGGAACCTCAAACGTGGCGTTGCGGCCATCTGCATCGGCGGTGGCGAAGGAACGGCCATCGCCATAGAACGCGTCTGAGTTTCTTTTGACTGAAAATACCACGGGGTCTGGGGCAGCGCCCCAGTCCTGCCCGACCAAGGGGAGGTGCCAGTGCCAGATTACAGCCTGCTTGCCAAAACGATCCAAAGCCTGACCGAAAGCGAGGACGATCCGATCGCTTTGATGGCGACGGTTGCGTGCGAAGTGCATCACAGTGACGATCGGTTCGACTGGACCGGGTTCTATCGTGTGACCGGCCCGGAGATGTTGAAGATCGGCCCCTATCAAGGTGGGCATGGCTGTCTGCAAATTCCCTTCTCACGCGGCGTATGCGGTGCGGCGGCGCGGACAGGCGAGGTGCAACTGGTAGCGGATGTGGATGCCTTCCCGGGCCACATAGCCTGTGCCAGTTCCACCCGCTCCGAGCTTGTGCTGCCGGTCAAGGCGGCCACTGGAGACCTGATCGCCGTTTTCGACATCGACAGTGATCAATCGGATGCCTTCACACAGGGCGATGCCGATGCCTTGGCCGTGATTCTTGGGAATGTTTTTGCCCGCACGTGAAAATCTATCTTGATTTTTCATTTTGACTTCCCTTACGTGAAATTCTGAAAGGGAATTTCACGGCTCATGCTGCAATCAGACCCAACCATTGCCCACAGCCTTGGCGCGGACCTGCGTGCCTTGCGCAAGGCGCGTGGGCTGACATTGCAGGATTTGGCGGACGCATTGGGTCGATCCGTGGGGTGGGTCAGCCAAGTGGAGCGTGATCTGTCTGAGCCGTCGATCACCGATTTGCGCCACATCGCGACCGAGTTGGACATTGCCGTATCGACCCTGTTTCGCCGGGGCGCGGCCCCTGCCAACGAAGAGGGTTATGTCGTCCGCAGCGGTGCACGGCGGCCCATCGGATCACGTACGGCAGGATTGGTCGAAGAGTTGCTGTCACCCGACCTGACAGATGATTTCGAGATGGTGCATTCGACCTTTGAGCCGCACAGCGAGATTGCCCAAGCCGTCACCCGCCCGACGCAAGAGGTGGGGTATCTGATCTCGGGCCGTCTGGATCTTGAAATTGCCGGCCAGACCTATGCCATCGCACCGGGTGACAGTTTTCGCATCCGGGGCGAGCCTTTTCGCTGGAAGAATCCCTATGACGCGCCTGCGGTCGCGATCTGGGTCATTGCGCCGCCGGTGTACTGATGTCGTTCGAAGCCTGGGCCATATTCGCGATGTTTTGGGTGGTGTTTGTCACCACGCCCGGCCCAAACGCTGTCAATTGCATCAACAACGGCATGACCCTGGGTTTTCGTCGGTCGGTCCCCGGCATTCTTGCGATCCTGACGCAGGCGCTGCTGTTTCTCATCTTGTCAGCGGCGGGCATTACCGCGCTCATCGCCGCGTCTCCAACTGCGTTTTTCGTGGCGAAGCTGATCGGAGCAGGATTCCTGATTTATCTCGGCGTTCGTGGTTGGCTTGCGGCACGAACGCCACCCAAGCTGGCCGTGCAATCGGGCAAATCCGTTTATGTCCGCGCTTTCGCAATTGCGACAATCAACCCCAAGAGCGTGGCTGGCTATCTTGCTGCCTTTTCGCAGTTTGTGCAGCCAGACGTGCCTGTCTGGGATCAGATGTGGCAGATCATTCCAACGGCTTTGACGATCACCGCGCTCAGCTATTCGGGCTTCACCGCATTGGGTGCAGGTATCGGACGGGCCGCCATCGGCGCGGTGTTCAACGTCTGGTTCCGGCGTGTCATGGCGACATGTTTCGTTGTCTATGGGTTGCTTTTGGGCGCGTCAGCAACACCGGGGAGGTCCTAACATGATGACTGGAAGCTGCTTGTGTGGCGGTGTCGCCTATAGCCTTTCGGGAGAGCTGCGCAACTCTGTTGCTTGTCATTGCCTCCAGTGCCGGAAGACGAGCGGACACTATGTCTCCGCAACGCAAGTGGCGCCTGTCCAGCTTGAGATCACGCGCGATGCCACATTGGTCTGGTACCATTCTTCGCCCAAGGCCCAACGTGGCTTTTGCAGCCACTGCGGTTCGTCCCTGTTCTGGCGACATGAGGACGATGGCGGTGCCGTGTCTGTCATGTCGGGGACATTGGACGGGCCGACCGGGATCACCACGGAAAAACACATCTTTGTCGCCGACAAGGGCGACTATTACGACATTGCGGATGGACGTCCGCAACACGACCAATAGGGAGCTATTCAAATGGCAGACTTTCCAACAACGGCCCGCGTGGTCATCATAGGGGGTGGTGTCGTCGGCACCTCGACCCTGTACCATCTTGCCAAGGCGGGTTGGACCGATTGTGTTCTGCTTGAGAAGAACGAGTTGACTGCGGGGTCTACTTGGCACGCGGCGGGCAACTGCCCGAACTTCTCGTCCTCCTGGGCCGTGATGAACATGCAGCGCTACGGGCTGGAGATGTATCGGACCCTGGCTGACGACGTCGATTACCCGATGAATTACCACGTCACAGGCGCGATCCGCCTCGCCCACTCGAAAGAGCGGATGCAGGAATTTGAGCGCGTTGCGGGCATGGGCCGCTACCAGGGCCTTGAGATGCAGATGTGCACTCCTGACGAGTTGAAAGAGTTCAACCCGTTCATGGAGACTCATGATCTGGCCGGTGGTCTTTGGGATCCGCTGGATGGTGACATTGATCCTGCCCAGTTGACCCAGGCGCTGGCCAAGGGTGCGCGTGATGCGGGCGGTCGTATCGAACGGTTCTGCCCTGTCATCGGCATCGACCGTGATGGCGACGAATGGATTGTGAAGACCGAGAAGGGCGAAATTCGCGCTGAATACGTCGCCAACTGTGCCGGCTACTACGCGCAGCGCGTCGGTGAGATGTTCAAGCCATTTGGCGGACGCACCGTGCCCATGGTGGTCATGTCGCACCAGTACTTCCTGACGGAAGAGATCCCCGAACTGGCCGAGTGGACCAAGGAAAAAGGTCACAAGATGCCGATGATCCGCGACGTGGACATCAGCTATTACCTGCGTCAGGACAAGAACGGTTTGAACCTTGGGCCTTACGAGCGGAACTGTAAGGCGCATTGGGTGACGCCTGACGATCCGATGCCAGAGGACTTCAGCTTCCAGCTTTATCCCGACGATCTGGAACGTCTTGAATTCTACATCGAGGACGCGATGGAACGTGTGCCTGCACTGGGCACTGCTGGCGTTGGCCGCAACATCAACGGCCCGATTCCATACGCCCCTGACGGGCTGCCAATGATTGGCCCAATGCCCGGAGTGAAGAACGCGTTTGAGGCGCATTCCTTTACATTCGGCATCGCCCAAGGTGGTGGTGCAGGCAAGACGCTGGCCGAGTGGATCATGCATGGCGAGACCGAGTGGGACATGTGGGCGGTTGACCCGCGTCGCTACACCGACCACGCCGATCACGACTATTGCCTGTCGAAAGCGCTGGAAACATACGGTCACGAATACGCGATGCACTTCCCGCATCACGAATGGCCTGCCGGGCGGAACAAGAAACTGTCGCCGAACCACCACCGTCTTGTGGCTGATGGCGGCCAGATGGGCGCCTACAATGGTTGGGAGCGCGCAAACTGGTTTGCCAAGGATGGCGACGACACGTCCGAAGAGGCGACGCAGACCTGGGACCGCAAAGGCCCATGGGAAGCCCGGATCAAGGAAGAAGTCGAAGCCGTGCGCGATGGCGTAGGTGTCATCGATATGTGTGGCTTCTCGCGTTACGCCCTTAAGGGTGCGGGTGCGGCAGAGTTCTTGCGCACACAGATCACCGGCGCACTGCCCAAAGCGGGCCGGATGAACCTGTCCTACTTTGCCGACAGCCGTGGCCGTATCCTGACCGAAGTATCGGTGATCCGGCATGGTGAGGATCACTTCACTATCATGACCGCTGCTGTTGCGCAGTGGCACGATTTTGAACTGCTTGCCAGCCGTGCGCCCGAAGGTGTTGAGCTGACGGACCTGTCCAAAGAGGTCACCACCATGTTGGTCACCGGGCCCAAATCGCGGGACCTGTTTGCCGATATCTCGGACGCGGACCTGTCCTTGGGCTGGTTGACGCACCAATCCGCCACGGTGGCTGGCGTGCCTGTTGCCATGGCCCGCGTGTCCTTTGTAGGTGAGCTGGGCTGGGAAGTGCACGCACCAACCGATCAGGCAGCCAAGGTCTATGAGGCGATCCGTGACGCGGGTGCCACACCGTTTGGCATGTACGCGCTGAACTCCATGCGTTTGGAAAAAGCTACCGAACGTGGAAAGGCGATCTGTCGACCGACTACACCATGTTCGAAGGTGGCTTGGAGCGCTTTGTGCGTCTCGACAAGCCGCAGGATTTCCCTGGCAAGGCCGCGCTTCAAGCCGAGAAACAGCAAGGGTCAAAGAAGCGCTTTGTCACCATGTTGGTTGAGGCCGGTGATCAGGACGCGCCCTACATGTCCACCGTCTGGAACGGCGACGAGGTTGTCGGCGAAACCACATCCGGCGCGTGGGGCTATCGGATCAATGCATCTATTGCCCTGGGCGTGGTGCGCAACGATCTTGCCTCTCCGGGCACCGAGCTGGAGGTCGAAATGTACGGCAAACGCTACAAGGCGGTCGTGCAGGCGGACCAGCCGCTGTGGGACCCTGAAAACGAACGGCTGCGGGCGTGATCGTTTTTGGATTTCTTTCGGAGCTGACTGATGGCTGAGATCACACTGTTGGATGGTGGGATGGGGCAGGAACTGGTGCATCGCGCCGGGGACAAGCCAACGCCGCTTTGGTCGACACAGATCATGCTGGATCATCCGGGCTTGGTCACGCAGGTGCACGCGGATTTTTTTGCCGCAGGCGCCACGATAGCGACCACCAACAGCTACGCCATTCATCACGACCGTCTGACAGATACTCCGGTGGAGGGCGCGTTTACCGCCCTTCATCAAAGTGCCTTGTTCGAGGCGCGGGCTGCACGGCGTGCCCACGGCTCGGGTCGTATCGCCGGGGCCATTGGTCCATTGCGTGCGAGCTACCGACCCGACCTGCATCCGGATCCGGATGTTGCCGTACCACTTTTTGCCGAAGTGGCGAACTTGCTGGCCCCGTCCAGTGACCTGCTGATTTGCGAAACTGTAGCGTCGCTTGCCCATGCGCAAGATGTGCTCGCAGGGACCGTGCCCACAGGCAAACCCGTTTGGCTGGCCCTCACCGTTGAGGATCGGGACGGCAGCAAGCTGCGCTCGGGCGAAGACGTTGCTGATGTAATACCCATCGCCCGCGACCGCGCCAGTGCAGTGCTGATCAATTGCTCCGCGCCCGAGGCCATTCCCGCTGCACTGGCCGGGCTCAAGGGTCTGGATGTGCCTATCGGTGCCTATGCCAACGGGTTCGAACAGATCACTTCCGATTTTCTTGAAGACAAACCCACGGTCGACAGCCTGTCGGCCCGGCGCGACTTCACTCCCGACCTCTATGCTGACCACGTGATGTCGTGGATCGATGCAGGCGCCACCATCGTGGGCGGCTGTTGCGAGGTTGGCCCCGCCCATATCGCTGAAATCGCCCGACGCCTGAAAGCCGCCGGGCATGTAATCGTCTGAGGATGTACTATGCCTGATCTTCCCTCCAACGCCCGCGTTGTCATCATTGGTGGTGGCGTCATTGGCTGTTCGGTTGCCTATCACCTGACCAAGCTTGGGTGGAAAGACGTGGTGCTGCTTGAGCGCAAGCAGCTGACATCGGGCACGACATGGCACGCCGCCGGTCTGATTGCCCAGCTGCGCGCAACGGCCAACATGACCAAACTGGCCCGTTATTCGCAGGAACTTTACGGCACGCTGGAGGCTGAAACCGGTGTCGCGACAGGGTTCAAACGCGTGGGATCGATCACGGCAGCCCTGACCGACGAGCGGTTGGAAGAGCTGCGCCGTCAGGCCGGTATGGCCCGATCCTTTGGCGTGGACGTCGAGGAAATCTCGCCATCGGAAGTCAAAGCCCGTTACGAGCACATGAATATCGACGGTGTGACCGGTGGTGTCTATCTGCCGTTGGACGGTCAGGGCGACCCGGCCAATATCGCGCTGGCGCTGGCCAAGGGCGCGCGGCAGAACGGGGCCAAGGTGCAGGAACGCGTGGCCGTCACCAACGTCGTGCGCGAGGGCCGCAAGGTCACAGGCGTGGACTGGAAGGGCGAGGATGGTAGCGATGGACACATCGCCTGCGATATGATCGTGAACTGTGCGGGCATGTGGGGGCATGAGGTTGGCCGCATGGCGGGCGTGAACGTGCCGCTGCAGGCCTGCGAACACTTTTACATTGTCACCGAGTCCATCAAGGATTTGAAGCAGCTGCCCGTGCTGCGTATTCCGGACGAATGCGCGTATTATAAGGAAGATGCGGGTAAGATTCTGCTGGGCGCCTTTGAGCCCAATGCCAAGCCGTGGGCTGTTGACGGCATTCCGAAGGATTTTGAATTCGACCAGTTGCCGGAGGATTTTGACCATTTCGAGCCGATCCTTGAGGCTGCGGTGAACCGTCTGCCGATGCTGGCCGAGGCGGGTATTCACACGTTCTTTAACGGACCTGAATCGTTCACGCCTGACGATGCCTATCACCTGGGTCTTGCGCCCGAGATGGACAACGTCTGGGTTGCGTGCGGCTTCAACTCCATCGGCATCCAATCGGCTGGCGGTGCTGGCATGGCACTTGCGCAGTGGATGGAAGATGGCGACAAGCCCTTTGATCTGGGTGACGTGGACATCAGCCGGATGCAGCCGTTCCAGGGCAACAAAACCTATCTGGCCGAACGGTCCAAGGAAACACTGGGCCTGCTTTACGCCGATCACTTCCCCTTCCGTCAGAAGGCGACTGCTCGTGGTGTTCGCCGCTCCCCTTTCCACGGGCACTTGATGGAGCGTGGCGCGGTGATGGGCGAATTCGCTGGTTGGGAGCGTGCCAACTGGATCGCGCGAGCCGGTCAAACGCCGGAATACGAGTACAGCTGGAGCCGCCAGAACTTCTTTGACAACGTGCGCGAAGAGCACATGGCGATCCGTCAGAACGTGGGTATGTATGACATGTCGTCGTTCGGTAAGATCCGTGTCGAAGGGCGCGATGCTGAGGCGTTCATGAACTACGTGGGCGGCGGAAACTATTCGGTGCCGAATGGCAAGATCGTCTACACCCAGTTCCTGAATAATCGAGGTGGGATCGAGGCGGATGTGACCGTCACGCGCTTGACCGAGACCGCCTATCTGGTGGTGACACCGGCAGCGACGCGTTTGGCGGACCAGACCTGGATGGAGCGCCATGTGGGCGACTTCAACGTGGTGATCACCGATGTGACCCCGGGCGAAGGTGTGCTGGCCGTGATGGGGCCACGGTCGCGCGAGTTGCTGAACGCGGTGTCGCCTGCGGACCTGTCAAACGAGACGAACCCCTTTGGCACCGCACAGCAGATTGAGATCGGCATGGGCCTCGCCCGTATTCACCGCGTAACCTACGTGGGCGAGCTGGGCTGGGAGGTCTACGTGTCCTCCGACATGGCGGGTCACGTGTTCGAAACGCTCTATGACGCGGGTCAGGACATGGGTCTGAAACTGTGTGGTATGCACATGATGGATACCTGCCGGATCGAAAAGGGCTTCCGCCACTTTGGCCACGACATCACCTGCGAAGACCACGTGATGGAGGCAGGTCTGGGCTTTGCCGTGAAGAAAGACAAGCCGTCCTTCATCGGGCGTGACGCGGTGCTGCGGAAGCAAGACGAGGGGCTGTCCAACCGGATGTTGCAGTTCAAACTCACGGACCCGGAGCCGCTGCTGTATCACAACGAGCCGATTGTGCGGGATGGCGAGATCGTGGGCTACCTGACTTCGGGCGCCTATGGGCACCATCTGGGCGGAGCCATGGGCCTTGGCTATGTGCCGTGCAAGGGTGAGGCGGTGGCGGATGTTCTGGCCTCGACCTATGAGATCGACGTGGCCGGCACACGCGTGCGGGCAGAGGCATCGTTGAAGCCGATGTATGACCCGAAATCCGAGCGCGTGAAGGCGTGACGCCACGTTGATCTGGTGCTAGGGGTGGGCCGGAAAGGACCACCCCCATGACACAATCGAACGGTGACACGCCCCAAGGGCTTGGCTTTGCCATTTCCGCCTATTTCCTGTGGGGGTTTCTGCCGCTTTACATGAAGATGCTGAGCCATGTTGGCCCGGGCGAGGTGGTCGCGCATCGGATTATCTGGTCCGTTCCGATTGCTGCCGTTCTTCTGATCGCGTTGCGGCGCACGGGCGATCTGATGGTAGCGCTGCGTAACCCGCGTATGCTGGCCATGGGGTGCGTAACGGCCGCGCTGATTACGGTGAACTGGGGTATCTATGTGTGGGCCATCACCAGCGGACACGCGCTGGACGCGGCCCTCGGTTACTACATCAACCCGCTGTTTTCCGTGGCACTTGGCGCAGTGCTGCTGCGCGAGCGTCTGACGGTTGCGCAACTGGTGGCTATTGGTCTCGCGGCCTGTGCAGTGGCTGTCCTGACCATATCGGCGGGGGTTGTGCCTTGGGCCGCGCTGGGATTGACCGTCTCTTGGGGCTTCTATGCACTTGCAAAGAAACAGCTGCCGATCGGGCCAAACCAGGGCTTCCTGCTTGAGGTGCTCATCCTGCTCATTCCGGCGCTTGCCTATATCACATGGTTGGGGGCGACAGGGCAGGGGCAATTCCTGATTGGCAATACGGGCACCAACTGGCTTTTGCTGGGTTGCGGTGCGGTTACGGCCATCCCCCTGATCTTGTACGCAAATGGTGCCAAGGGGCTGCGACTGACCACCATTGCGATCCTGCAATACATCGCGCCGACCATGATTTTCCTCTGCGCGGTGCTGGTGTTCAAGGAGCCCTTTGGGCAGGCGCGTATGATCGCGTTTCCGATGATTTGGGCGGCTCTGGTGATCTACTCGGCCTCCATGATCCGTCAAATGCGGGCGACGGCCTAAGACCCCTCGAACCAGTCGCGGGCAAGAGTGGTCCAGCCGCGTGGCATCCCGTGGGCGCCGTCATGTTCGCAGAATTTTATCGCACCGTCTGAGCAGCTTGCGTTCCAATCGCGACAGCGAAAACGGTCGCCGACGTCGATTGTGTCTGGGTGCGTGCGGCATTGGTTGCTGGCGCGTGCCAGTGCGAGACTGTCCCACAGGCTGCCCTGATGCCAATCCCGAATGGCACGTCCTTCGAAGGGGACCTGGTTGTCGGCAAATCCATGGATTTGCAGGAACCGAACAGGCGTGGTCGGGCAGTTCGTTGTATCGTTGGGTTCCCGCAAGGCTCCAGAGATGGACGTGAAGCCAGCGAACTGTTCCGCAGCTTTGCAGGCCATGAGCCAAGCCATTGATCCACCTGCGGAAAACCCGGCGACATAGATGCGGTCGGCGTCGATGGACGCCTTGGTCTTGGCATCTTCAATCACGTCGAGGGTAAAGGCGATATCGTCGCGCACGCTGCCATCCCGCCCCGGCCAGAAGCGCGTTTGCCGCCCCGGTATTTGCTGGCCGTTGGGGGCGATGACGACATAGCCAGCATCCGCGAAGTCTGACTTGATCCCGCCGCGAAAGATCATCTGGCCCGTTGCATTGTGGCCGTGGAAAAAGACCAGTACAGGGGCGCCTTCTGTGCCCTCGCCGCCGTCGATCATGTGATAACTGCCGCCGTCTATTTTACAGGGCGCATCGGGTCCACACTGGGCAAAGGCAAAGGTCGGGAGGGCGAGCAAAAGGGCAGCTAAATACTTCATAACGCACAACGATCATGGCGCGCTGATTCAGGCAAACAGGATATGCGAGCCTCGCCGAAACGTGATGGGGGTTGTCTTTGAGCTGCGCATTTGAGAGGCGGGGACATGGATGATGTCTATGCCCCGCCCAACGATCCTTTGGACATTCTGCATGATGATGCGGAGATGCTGGTGGTCGACAAACCCTCTGGCTTGCTTAGTGTTCCGGGCAAGGGAGAGCATTTGTCAGATTGCTTGATCGCACGGGTGCAGGCGGTGTGGCCGCAGGCGTTGCTGGTGCACCGTTTAGACCGGGATACAAGCGGTGTCATGGTATTTGGTCTTACACCACATGCCCAGCGGTTCCTGTCCAAGCAATTCGAACTGCGTTCCGCGAAAAAGACCTATGTGGCAAGGGTGTGGGGGCGGATGACACCCAAGACGGGGCGGGTTGATCTGCCCCTGATCGTGGATTGGCCGAACCGACCGAGGCAACATGTCGACCACGAGAACGGCAAGCCTGCTGTCACCGATTGGCGGGTGCTGCGCGACACGGAGACTGAGAGCCGGGTGCGGTTGTTTCCGCAGACAGGGCGGAGCCATCAGTTGCGTGTGCATATGCTTGCTTTGGGGCATCCTATCTTGGGCGACCCATTCTATGCGGAAGGGCCCGCGCGTGAGTTTGATCGGCTCATGCTTCACTCGGAAGAACTGCGGATCAAGCACCCGGACAGTGGAAAGATGATGCGGTTTCGAGCTTCAGCGCCATTCTGAGGTGTGTAGCGATCTGCCCTGAGCAATGCGCAGCGTCCGGCGCACGGTGTTGACGCCGGACGCTGCGCATTGGCATCTGTTCTGCCGTATTGGTGGCCCGTTTTGCCCGGGCAGACAAATATTCGTATCCGTTTTGAGGGCTGTACGTGTGTGTCTACTTGAATCCCAATGTCAAACTTGGAGGATATTTTGCATAAAACGCGCCTATCCACGCGCAATGGAGCGTCTTAGACGGTCTGCGGTTTGCTTGCTGACAGATGAGCGGCCTCGCGGTTGCGTCGGCAAAATCTGTTGTTCTCAACCACAATAGGTCAGGGGGTTTCTGCTGTCTTTGTGCCTCTGATGTGTTTTCATTCGAAGTGTCAACACAGTCATTTTATTTTTACAGGGCGGTTCGTCGGTATCATTTCCATTTGAAACATTTAATAAAAAAATTACAGCATAGAGAAGTTAAAGTCATTTTGAGAATTGTGTGTTCCGACTTTCAGTTCTTGCACAAGCATTGCAAATGCCTGTTATTCAGCGGTTGCGGTCAAAGTTGAGCAATTGAGTTTGTCAAATCGGTGCCGTCGGGTCATTGAATGGTTTCTGCCTTGTGGCGATGGTTCAGCGTGTGAATTGAGCGCATGGATATCGCACGATTATAGCCACCACTGCTCTATATGTAGTTAATAAGGTGACTCTGGCTGCTGTATATGGTGCTTTCGTTGGGCTGGCGTCCGCGGACAACACTCAATAGTTGTGGCATCTGTGTGACAATTTCTGGAAGAATTTCGAGGGGGAAATCTCTGACAAAAAAACCGTTGATGACTTGTTGGTTGCAGTGCCACTTTAGTCTCAGGGTCGATAAGATCTATTACCAAGAATAAATATCGCGCGCGTAACGAGCAGAAAATCTGCCAACAGACGCGAACAACGAGGGACGGTAATGTTTAGATTGAGTGGTGCCTTTCAGGGTGCGCTGGCAGCCGCCAGTGTATCTTTTTTTGCGGCTGACCTGGCGCATGCCACACCCTTTACGACAAATGTTCCCGGGACGAGCATTGCGCTTCCTAGTGCATATCCCGAAGCGGGTGGCGTCGTCATTGTCATGGAAGGTGTCAACGGCCAGATCTATTACCAGTTCAGTGATCCGAACGGCGCTTTTCGCGGCTTCAACTCGAACGGCCAGCCAACGCGATTCCGAGGCAACCCGTTCACTGTGAATGACCCCATTCCACTGGACTGCGGAATTCGGAACTGTACGGACTACTTCGGTGGTGCCATCGCCCGGGTTCACGTCCGTTTCTCTGCCTATGACGGGGATACGCAACCGGGTGGGTTTGACCAGAACGATATCAGCTTGATCCTGAACGGGGTGAATGTGGGCAGCTGGTCGGGACTGACGACCGAACGGACCAACAACTCAGGTACGGTGAGTCAGGGCTTTCAAACCGGGTTCGGAAATAACAGCTTCAATACCGGCTGGTTTACTTCGACCAACCCGACGCTGCTGAACAGTCTGTTGACGACGGGTCAGACAACGACCCAAGTGCTAGATGATGATCCCAACGACAACTTTTGGGATTTCCGTCGCGGCGAGAGCCTGAGCGACGAGGCGTTGCGTACGATCGCGCCGGGTTACGAGTTTGAAAAGACAACCACTGCCACAGATTATACCACCGTTGGCGACGTCATCACATACACCTACACGGTAACAAATATCGGGTCGGTCAACATCAACAACCTGACTGTGTTTGATGACAAGGTGGATGAGCAGGGCGGAGCCGTGTCCTGTGATCGTACGACCATCAACGAGACGACGGGCGGTGGGGCACCTGAGGTCGCCACCTGTACCGCCACTTACACGGTCACGCAGGACGACATCGATAGCGGGAGCCTGACCAATATCGCGCGTGCGAATGGTGATCCGGAGTTCGGCCAATTGGGTGAAGTGCAGGATACTGTGACCTTGCCCGGTCCCACAGCTGACGCTGATATGACCATCGCGAAAGCGGCGCGGCAAACGACTTTTAGCGCCGTGGGTGAGGTGATCACCTATGATTATAATTTGGAAAACACCGGCAACACGACTCTGACCAACCTGAGTGTGGCGGACAACCTTATCCCGTCACTGTCCTGTTCACAGGCGACATTGTTGCCCACCGATACACTTACATGTACCGGCACCTATACCGTTACACAGGCAGATCTGGATGATTTTGCCCAAAACGGTACGCCACTGACCAACACCGCGACGGCCAATGCGCAGGACCGCGGGCAGTCCACGCTGACCCGCACCGTTGATGAGACCGTGGATGGGCCGGCGGCAGCCTCGGCGTTGGTGGTGTCCAAGACGGCGCTGCAACAGAATTTCGACAGCGACGACGACGTTCTGCAATTCCGCATCGAGGTCACAAACACGGGCAATGTCACCTGGCCCGGTCCGCCAGCTATCACCGATGCCTTGGTGACGGATGCCGGCGGGGCGGTCAGCTGTCCCGCAGGTGCTGTTCCGCCAAATGGTGCGGTGATCTGTACTGCGGACTATGCGGTGACGCAGGCGAACCTGAATGCGGGCGAAGTGCTGAATGAAGCGACAGCATCAATTACGGTTGGGGGCGTCACAGCGAACGGTTCGGCCTCAGTAACGATCCCTGCTGTCCAAACGACCGGTTTGACGCTGGTCAAACAGCTTAACGCGGCCAGCGCGACAAGTTTCGATGCGCCCGGTGTGACCCTGGTCTATGACTACGTGCTGACCAATACCGGCAATGTCACCCTGACCACACCGCGGATAACGGATGACAAGGTATCCGCCACCTGCACCGCGACCGAGATCCTGCCCGGCACCAGTGTGACCTGTACCTCGGATGACTACCTCACGCTTCAGGAAGACGTGGATGCAGGCTCGGTCACCAACATCGCAACCGCTGCCGCTGACGACCCGGATGCAGCGGAAGTGTCGTCCGATCCGGCGCAAGTGACGGTCGATGCCGACCAGATGCCCGAACTGACATTGGACAAGCTGGCGCCGGTGATCCCAGCCGTCGACTTCTTTGAGGGGCAGACGGTCACCTACACGTACGAAGTGGAAAACACCGGCAATACGACCATCACGGCACCGCTGACCGTGAATGACGACCGGTTCACTGATCCGATCGATTGCGGCACCGGCGATCTTCTGATTGGTGACACGCGCACGTGTCAGGCTGTCTACACAATAACCGCGGCGGATGAATCCCTTGGGTTCGTGTCCAACACTGCCACGGCAACGGATGGCACAACAACGTCAAACTCGGATACCGAGACTGTCCCGCAGGCAGGTACAGATGCGATTGAGCTGACCAAGACCGCGGATGTGACCAGCGTGTCCAGTACCTCAGACGTCATCACCTACACCTTTACAGTGACAAATGTTGGCGACCGGTCCATTGGGGTAAACAGGACCATCTCGATCAACGACCCACGCTTGGACACCGTGACATGTGTGCAAACAGGGCGGATTTTCCCGGTGGGGCAAGGCACGCCGAATTCGGTCACATGCACCGGCAGCACCACACCGACCCAGGCCGAGATAGACGCAGGCGAGGTGATCAATACTGCCACGGCACAATTCAACCGCGTCAATGGCGGCAACCCGTTTGATGTTGTGTCTCCGTCGGCAGAGGCGACCGTGCCCGTCGACATCACGCCGTCCTTCACGCTGGACAAGGTGGGACCGTCGCAGTTCACCAGCGCTGGCGAAGTCCTTACCTACACATTCCGGGTGACCAACAACACCGAACAGACGATTGCGTCGGCCACCGTCACGGACCCTCTGATCCCGGGTCTGGTTTGCGATCTGACCGATATCGGGCCTCTTCTCGCCGGGGAATGTACCGGCGAGTACACGGTCACCCAAGCTGATCTGGACCGGGAAACGATTACCAACACCGCGACCGCGAACGGCATGTCGAGCACCGGCGACACCATTGATCCGTCCTCCGACACTGAGGTTACGCCCGTCGATCCGGCTGCCGCCACGCGCGCCGTCAACGTGTCGAAAACTTCGAACGTGACAGAGTTCGACTCGGTGGGCGACGAAATCCGCTACAGCTTTGCCGTAGCAAACACCGGTACGCAGACCTTGACCGACATTGTGGTCACTGACCCGCTGGTCAACCTGACCTGCACCATTCCGACACTCGCCCCCAGCACCACTGACACAACCACCTGTCAGGCCGTCTACACCGTGACCCAGACCGATTTGGACAATGGACAAGTCGACAATATCGCGAGTGTGGCAGCGCCTGGCACATCGGGCGACAGCAGCTCGCTGACCGTGCCCGCCGTTAACCGCGACGCGGACTTCACCGTCGAGAAGCAGGCCGATGATGCGGTGAGCGTCGTCGCAGGCCAGGTGATTACCTATTCCTATGTTGTCAGGAACACCGGAAACGTCACGCTGACCAATGTGGCGTTGACGGACAGTCATACCAGTTCTTCTGGTACTCAGACACTGACCATTTCGGGGGCGGCAATACGGGCAGCATTGCGCCTGGGGCTGATGTAACCCTGACAGCGACCTACACCGTGACCCAGGATGACATCGATGCAGGTGCGGACCTGACCAACATCGTCAGCGGAACTGCGGTTCCACCTACCGGCCTTACACCACCTACGGACAGCGACACCGAAACTGTGACGGTCGCAACCCCCAATCCAGTGCTGCGTGTTGTCAAGACCGAGGTGGATGGATCGGGCACCTTTGGCGCTGTCACAGGCGCCGAAGCTTACACTTTCGAAGTGTTCAATGACGGGAACGTGACGCTCAGCAACCTGAGCTTGAGCGACGATCTGACAGGGTTTTCCTGTACGTTGGCAGATCTTTTGCCCGGTGCATCGACCACCACCTGTGCCGATACGACCTCGCTGGCTGACAGCTACACCATCACGCAAACGGATGTGGATGCGCGATTCCTGACCAATGAGGTTCAGGTCACGGGCACTGCACCAGGTGGTGCATCCGTCAGTGATACCGACACTGTCACATTGGCTGGTCCGACACAGGCGCCCGCCATTGATATGACCAAGACTGCAACAGCCGGGGACAATTTCGCGGCGGTGGGCGACATGGTCAGCTACGACTACGTTGTCTCAAACACCGGGAACATCACGCTGACGGCGGATATCACCATCGCAGACGACCGCACGGCTGTAAGTTGCCCGGCGCTGCCACTCGGCGGCCTCGCACCCGGTGCCACACTGACATGCACAGCAACTTACGAGATCATGCAGGACGATCTGGATGCCGGCAGCGTGCTCAACCGTGCGACGGCGACCATCACGCAGACCGTGGTACCAGACACGCCCGGTGGCGCCACCGAAATCACCACGTCGTCGCCCGAACGGACCGAGACAGTGACTGCGGCCCAGTCCCCGGCGCTGACCCTCTCGAAGGCGCTTGCCGCAAGCTCGGCCAGCAGTTTTACCAATCCGGGCGACACGCTGACTTACGCGTACACCGTTACCAACACCGGCAACGTCACGATCACTGACACAATAAATGTGACGGACAACCAGATTGCGGGCGGTGCGCCGCAGCTTTGTTCCGAAGACGATCTGGCCCCTGGTGCCAGCCTGACGTGTGAGTTGGTCTGGACTGCGGATCAGCCAGCGATTGACGCTGGAAGCATCACTAACGTTGCTTCGCCGCAGTCGACATTCGGTGGTGTTCCGGTCCCGGCAACGTCTGACACGCTGACAGTCCCCGCAGTACAGACCCCGGCACTCACCATGTTGAAGGAGTTCGTTTCGATCCTGAACGCAAACCCGCCCCCGGTTGCAGGGGACTTTGCGGCGGGTAATGACGTAATCTATCGCTACACGGTCACCAATTCCGGCAACACGACCGTCACGACCGAACCCGTGGTGACGGACAACCTGATCCTGCCGGCGTCCATCTCTATCGATGCGCCATTTCCGGCGGCAGGCCTCGCGCCTGGTGACAGCGTCACTTACACAGGGGTGTACGAGCTTACCCTGGCCGATATTCAGCTTGGTAGTGTCACGAACAATGCGACTGCGACGTCGGGCGGCGTGACCTCGAGCCCTGCAACGGAAACCATTCCATCGGGGGCCAACCCGGCGCTCAGCATCACAAAGACCGCCGTCCAGACGAGCTTCACCGCCGTGGGGGACGTGATCGACTATGAATACGTGGTCGAGAACACATCGCAGGGCACGCCGGCGCCCGCATTCGCCAATGCGATTACGGTGGATGACGACAAAACGACCGTGACCTGCCCTGCTGTTCTCGGCGGGCAGTTGTTGGTCGGTGAATCTATCACCTGTGAATCCGAGTATACGGTTACACAAGAGGATCTGGATGCGGTTGCTTCCGGCCAGCCCGGTGGGTTTGTGACCAACGTGGCCACGGCCAACACAGTGTTCGCCGGCCAACCGGTTCAATCCCCTGCTGCAACAGTCACAGTGCTCGCTGTGAATGATCCTGCACTGTCTGTGATCAAGTCCGTATCAGGCGGCCCTGACCCGGCCGGAGAAGGGGATACGATCACCTTCGCGATCCTGACCACCAACAGTGGGGATACGACTGTTTCCGGTTTGGAAGTGTCGGACCCGTTGCTTGCAAGCCTGAGTTGCTTTGATGGTGCGTCGAACACTGATCCTGCCGTGACCTTGCCGGTCGCGCTGGCGCCGGGCGCGCAGCTTCTGTGTGAGGGCGACTATACCATCACGCAGGACGATGTGGATGGTCAGAGCCTTATAAACATTGCGACTGCGCAGGGCGTGACGCCTGCGGGTGATCCCGTGGTCGCCACCGGGTCGGTCACTGCGCCGCTCGAAGATGATGCGCCTGCGGTCGAGGTCACCAAGGCCCTGAGCGCAAGCGAGCCCGACAGCAGCTTTAGCGTGGTTGGGCAAGAAATTGAGTTCACCGTGACGGTGCGCAACACCGGCAATGTGACCCTGACATCGACGACGGTTACGGATGATCTGGTGCCAGGGGAAACATGTTCCGTGCCCAGCCTTGCGCCGGGTGAAGAGGATCAGAGTTGCACATTCCTGTATACTGTTACTCAGGCCGACGTTGACCAAGGTGACTTCACCAATGTAGCGCGCGCCTCTTCGGTTCCGATCAGTGACCCGGCCAATCCGATCATTGATGACGGATCACTCCTCGTGGATGGTCCGGATGCCGAGCCGTCCTTTAGCTTGGTCAAGGATGCCGATATCACCAGTTTCGCCGCCCCTGGCGTGACCATCACCTACAGCTACACAGTCTCCAATACGGGCAATGTGACTCTGACCGCGGCACCAACCGTAAGCGATGATCGCATTGCCAGTGTGAGTTGCCCTGCCTTCCCAACGGGTGGTTTGGCACCGCTCGACAGTATTGTTTGTACTGCGACTTATGAAACCACACAGGATGACGTGGATGCGGGCGAGGTCACAAACATTGCCACGGTCGCAAGCAGCGAAGTCCCGTTTGATCTGCTTGACCCCAACCGTGCCGAAGCGACCGAGACGGTTCCGGCAACGCGGGGCCCGGCCTTTACCATCGACAAGACGGTCGATGACGCGACCGATGTGCAGGCGGGGCAAGATCTGACCTACAGCTACCTTGTGACGAACACGGGCAACGTGACCTTGACCGATGTAACACTGACCGACAGCCACACGAGCGCGGCTGGCACCTCTCCTCTGACACTCAGCGGTGGCGGTGTGATTGGATCGCTCGAGCCGGGTGACAGCGTAACTCTGACCGCGACCTACACGGTCATGCAGGCGGATGTGGATGCAGGTGCGGATCTGACCAATGTTGTCACCGGGACGGCGACCCCGCCCGGCGGTCTGACGCCGCCCACTGCCGATGATACGCAAAGTGTCAGTGTCGAAGGTCCAAGCCCTGAAGTCACGGCCCTGAAAACCGTGAGCGCCAGCACTGGAACCGACGTTGGCGACAGTGTCACCTTTGACATTACCGTCTCGAATACTGGCAACGTAACGCTGGATACGGTCACGTTGACCGACACGCTGCGCGACGGCAACGGGCAGACAATCCTGCCCGCACCGGTGCCGACGTTGATCGCTGGAGACGGTGTGACGCTGGACGTGGATGAGACGTGGACATACCAGGTTACCCATGTCCTGACCCAATCGGACATCGATAGCGGAGGGCTGAGCAACTCGGTTCTCGTCCAGGCGCAAGACCCAAGCGACACGCCTGTGAGCGACCTGTCGGACAATGGCGTTCCCGGCGACGGAAGCGACAATCCAACCACCTTCTCTGTGCCGCCCGCACCCGGAGTGACGGGGATCAAGACCATCACATCAACCGGAACGGCTGTGGGCGACACTGTCAGCTTCCTCATTGAGATCGAAAACACGGGCAACGTGACCCTGACAAGCGTTGACGTCACGTCTGATACCTTGGAACGGCAGGACGGGACATCCCTGACCCTCGCAACAGGGCCGACATTCAGTTCGAACGATAATGGTTCGCCTGCAGGCACGTTGCAGGTGGGTGAGACTGCCACCTACACCGCCACTTACGTGCTGGTTCAGGCTGATCTTGATGCTGGTGGTATCCGCAACTCCGCAATTGTAAGTGGCACGCCGCCCACCGGGCCGCCAACAACGGACATCACCGACAACGGTGTTCCGGGCGACGGTGACGATACGCCGACAAGCCTGGACATCGCCGCTGACCCGTCCTTCAGCTTCGTCAAGGATTACACGGGTGCAGACGCAAGTTTCGATGCTGTAGACGATGTGCTCGACTACACATTTACATTGGTCAACACCGGCAACGTGACCCTGACCGATCCGATCGTGATCACCGATCCGTTGCTTGCTACCCCAGCTATCTGCGATCCCGTCTCTGCCGCGGCGCCCTGGGCGCCTGACGATACGCGGACCTGCACCGCAAGCTATACCATCACGCAAGAAGACCTGGACCGCGGTGAAGTCGAGAACACCGCGAGCGCGGCGGTAGGATCCGCGCCGGGTCAGACAGACAGCGTGACTGTACCAGCCAGCCAATCGCCTACGATGGAGCTGTTGAAAGAAGCAGAAAGCGTTGATCCGGCCACAGAGTTCTTCGTCGGTGCGGTGGTTGATTACACCTACACGGTCACCAATGCGGGCAATGTGACGCTGACGACCCCGATCACGATCACCGACAATCTGATCCCAACAGGTGATATTGTCTGCCCGACCTTCCCGACCGATGGCATCGCGCCCGGCGGCACATATGTCTGCACCGGTAGCTACACCGTAACCGTCGGCGATATTGATCTTACGTCGGTCACGAACCTTGCGTCTGCAACGGACGGCACCACGACATCCCCGCAAGTGACAGAAACTATTCCCAATGCCGCCACGCCGGCATTGGATGTGACCAAGGAACTGGTTCAGGTCACAGACGCGACCGGTGCAACCGTGCGGACGGGCGGGTTCGAAACGGTTGGTGATCGCCTGTTCTATCGTTTTAGCGTCACAAACTCGGGCGGTTTGGCCTTTGTAAATGACGTTGTGGTGAACGACGCGCTTCTCGCAGCACCGCTGGTCTGTTTTTCCAGCACGGGTGCCGATCCCGATTTCCGGCCTGGTGAGACGGTGACCTGTGAAACCGACCTTCTGCAGTCTTATGAGGTCACACAAGAAGATCTGGACGCGGGCGAAGTCTTTAACGAAGCCATCGCCGAAACCAGTGCGTCAGGCTTGACTGCGCCGGTGATCTCGGACGTCTCAAGCGTGACCACGCCTGCGGCAAGCGATCCGATGATCGAATTGGTGAAGTCGACCACCGCAACGTCCTTTGCCAATGTGGGCGAAACGATCACCTTTGACTTTGTGCTGAGCAACACGGGCAACCAGACGCTGACAGATGTGAGCGTCACGGACCCGCTGATCCCTGCGCTTGTATGCGAAGCTGACACATTGGCACCAGGCGGCGATCTGACCTGTTCTGGCGACTACGTGGTGACGCAGGAGGATGTTGACAATGGCACCCTCAGCAACACGGCCACGGCAGAGGCGATTGATCCAACCGGCACGGCAGTCATGCCAGATACCAGCGGAGTCACCGTTCCCGGACCGCTGACCGAACCACTTGGCCTTGCATTGTCCAAAACTGCCACCCCGACGCCGTTTGGTGCTGTGGGCAGCACGGTGTCCTACGGGTTCGAGGTTGAAAACACGTCACGCTTCACTCTGGCTGACGTAACGGTCACGGACCCGCTGATCCCCGGCTTCAGCTGCGTGATTGACACGCTTGATCCCAGCGCCGTCGATGCGACCAGCTGTGCCGCTCTCTACACAGTGACCCAAGAAGACGTGGACCGCGGAAGCATCGAAAACACGGCCCAAGTCACTGCGCGCGATCTGCTCAACACCCGCACCGTGACGGTCGAGGATACGCTGACCACGGCAGGACCCGCACGCACCCCGGCGCTGGAAGTTACCAAGACCGCCGACGTGCCAAGTGTGACTCCCGGATCGACCATCACCTACACTCTGAGGGTAGCGAACGTGGGCAACGTAACTGTTGCGGTCAGCGGAATCACCGACACGATGACGCGGATCAACACGGGTGCGCCCACGTTCCTAACCACGCCGTTCACCTTCGTGACCGGCGATGCCAACAACGATGATTTTCTGGATGTGGACGAGGTTTGGGAATACGCCGCGACATATGTGCTTTCTCAGTCGGACATCAATGCCGGTGGGGTAAGCAATACTGCGACCGTCACCGCCGACGGACCCGCAGGCACGGGATCGGTCAGCGATACATCGGACAATGGCAACGACGGTGATGGCAATACGACCGATGATCCAACAATCGTCGATATCACGTCGAACCCGCGGCTGGACGTCACCAAAACAGTTGTGACGACTGGCAGTGAAGCGGGTGACACAGTTGTCTTCGAAATACGTGCGGCCAATACCGGGAACGTGGATATCTCGGGCCTTGCGGTCATTGACACGTTAAGCCGTGCCAACGGTGAGGCAATCGGAACGCAGCCGGCAACCCCCGTTGGGACGATCGCTGATCCGTTGGCGCCCGGCAGTGCAGCTGTCTGGCGTGTCTCGTACACACTGACAACCGAAGATGTGGACGCGGGTGGATTGTCGAATGTGGTTGTCGTGTCGGGCACCGGCCCGGGGCCGGGCAATGTCCCGGTTAGCGACACCGGCGACAACGGCGACGATACCGATGGCAACACCACTGATGATCCGACTGTTCTGACAATTCAGCCGATGCCTGAGTTGGTGGTGACCAAAACCTCTGGCAACCAGACCGTTGAACCAACCGCACCGGGTGAAACCGTCACCTTCGATATCCTGATCGAAAACCTGGGCAACGTGACCCTGCGTGATCTGGTGTTCACCGATACGCTGACGCGGCTGGACGGAACGATTCTGACCCCGGATACGCCGCCCGTTGCAGGGTTTGCTGAATTGGGCGCGGGTGAAACAACAACCGTCAGCGTGGCCTACACATTGACGCAAGAGGATTTCGACGCGGGCGGCATCCAGAACATCTTTGCGGCGACCGGTGATGATCCGCTGGGTTTGCCGGTGACGGACAGTTCGGACGATGGGGACGACACCGATGGGAACGTGCTGGATGATCCGACGTTGGTTCCGATCACGGCGCTTCCGACCGTCGTTCTGACCAAGACGGCGAATGTGCCGACGCGCGTTTCGGGATCGGTCTTTGAAGTTCTCTTTACCATCACGGTCGAAAACACCGGTAACGTGACGCAAGCCGATCTGGTTTTAACCGACGACATGACGGCTTTCGTCGCGCCATCGACGCTGGTCACCGTGGGGGCGCCGGTTGCCTCGGGCTTTACCACCGGCGGCGCCAATGGCGCGTTTGATGGACAGACTGACACTAATACGCTGAGCGCTGGGACGTCACTGGCCCCCGGTGAAACAGCTACTGTCACGATTGCGGTGCAATATGACACAGCAGCCGGATCACCGTCAGGGACCAACACGGCGTCACTGACATCCGACCGGCTCACAGCTGCTGTGACCGCATCCGCAGCCGTCGCCAGCAGTGAGCCGACATCGGACATCGTGGCAACAAAGCGTGCGACCAACAGCGGTGTTTTGCAGCGCGGCTCGGTTGTGACGTTCGAGCTGACGTTCGAAAACCGGAACACTACTGCAGAAAGCGGGCTAACATTCGTGGACCAATTGCCGCCGGGTCTTCTGTTCCTTCCGGGATCTGCGACGTTCAACGGTGCATCGACGCCTGAACCGGTGATGAATGGTCGTTCTGTCACGTGGCCGGACCAGACGCTTGCTCCGGCAGAGGTGGCGACGATCCGCCTGAGCGCACGACTGACGGGTGGGGCGGGCGAATACATCAACAGCGCATTCGCCCTTGGGCCGACAGGCGCGCGCGTATCGAACACCGCAACTGCGGCGATGCAGGTCACACCCGAGGCGGTCTTTGATTGCGGTGACATCATCGGCAAGGTCTTTGATGACGTGAATGGCGACGGGTATCAGGATCCGCCCGAGACGCTGAAGCGTCTGGCCAATTCCTATGCGGCGCAGCTTGCGCTTGAGAAACTGACACCTGCCGAGATCAAGGCGGACGGTGGTGAGCCAGGGCTGCCCGGCGTGAAACTGGTGTCGCCGCGCGGCGATATTATCACGACCGACAAGTACGGGCGCTTCAATGTTCCCTGTGCCCTGCTGCCGGATGGCTCGATTGGGTCGAATTTCCAACTCAAACTGGACGACCGGACATTGCCCACCGGCTACCGTGTCACCACGGAAAACCCGCGCGTGATCCGCGTGACGGCAGGCAAACTGGCAGAGCTGAACTTTGGTGCGCGGCTGGGCAATCTGGTCGAGATTGACCTGACAGCCGCAGCCTTCTCGGGGGACGGACCAAATGCGGCCTTGATCAAAGGCCTACAGGGGTTGGTCGAACAGATCCGGCAAGAACCTTCCGCCATCCAGCTTCGATACTACCGCAGTGATGAAAGTGTTGAGACGGCGCGTACCCGTCTCAAAGCAACAGAAGATGCCTTGCGACAGGCGTGGCGGGGCAGGGGGACCTATCGGCTTGATGTCGACCGGTCCGTCCGGCGGTTGCAGTGAGGGGTACGGACATGAAACGGTTTATCGCAACATCAGCCCTTCTTCTGAGCAGCACAGCGTTTCCTGCATTTGCGCAGGATGGTGGGTTTGTCATCACCCTGAACGGGGACAAGGTGGCGGGCGACGATCCCGCGCTCGAACGCCAGGTCAAACGGGTGGACGAGGCACTTGAACAGGCAGATGTCCGGGTCCAGTACGATGGTCTGGACGTGACGCCGCGCCTTGACCTGGAAATTGAGGGGGCGGACGGTCAGCGGCGTGCAGGCGACAGCGTCACGCTGCAATCCGCATTAAACTACCCCGGGTTCGTGACGCGCGGCGAAGTTCTGATCGTGGATCAGAATGCACGTGGTGGCCCAAAAACCCTTGGGCGCTACGACATTGCGCCGAACGGACAAGTGACCATCACTGTTCCTGACGGCGAGAATATCGTCGCTGTTCACCGTGTTTATGATGCCAATGGTAGATACGATGAAACCGCGCCGTTACCCTTGAGCCGTGGCGACGATCGTGCGCTCGAAGATGGGGTGGAGGACGGCAATGACGCGACAGCCCGCCGTCGAATTCCGGTATATGGTGGCGCCGTTACTGTATCAGGGAGCAGCGTCGCGCCCGGTGCGCAGGTCACGACGCTGGGGGAAGTTGTGCGACCTGACCCGTCCGGGGCGTTCGTCATTCAGCGGATTCTCCCACCGGGTGACTATGCAATAGGAGTGCAGGTGCAAGGCACCGGCGCCGTGCCAGTCGATGTGGTGCGCGAGGTTGAAGTTCCGCGATCCGAGTCATTCTACACCGCGCAGATCGATCTGACGCTTGGCTACAATGATGGTGACCTTGACGGGAGCAATTCATATGAACGGGGACGTATCGCAGGTTACTTCAATGGTCGGTATGCCAATGGGGTTGAGCTGACCGCCCAAGTCGATACTGATGAAGGAGATCTGGACGAGATTTTCTCGACCTTGGGCGAGCGGGATCCGCGCTCGACCTTCCTGCGGCTCGACCCGGACGATCTGTATCCCACCTACGGCGACGACAGCACGTTGGTTGACGACACGCCGACATCTGGCAAATTCTATCTGCGGGTCGAGAAAGACAACAACTACGCTGTCTGGGGTGACTGGCGGGCTGACATTGCCAACACGACGTATCTGCGCAATGACCGCACGCTTTACGGTGCCCGAGGGCATCTGGAATCCACCAACACGACGTCGTTGGGCGAGCCTGTCTGGCAGTTGGATGCCTATGCCGCGCAGCAGGACACACTGCCGCAACGCGACGTGTTCCGTGGTACAGGCGGGTCGGTCTATTTCCTGAGCCGTCAGGACCTGACCATTGGATCAGAAACATTGTTGGTGCAGGTGCGTGACGCCACCACCGGGCGCGTGATTTCAACGCAATCCTTGGTGGCGGGGCGCGACTACTCGATCAACTACATTCAGGGCATCATCACCCTGAGCGCGCCATTGCAATCCGGCACAGGGTCCAACGGTCTGGTTGTGACGGATGTGGGGGGCGCGGCCGATGTCAATCTGGTCGCGCAGTATGAATTCACCCCGGATGCTGGTGATGTTGACGCGTTTTCCTACGGCCTGCGTGGGGAAGTGTGGGCAGCGGATCGTTTCCGTCTTGGCGCAACCTTGCAGAGCGAGGAAACCGGACTTGGCACGCAAGACTCCTATGGTCTCGATCTTCGATATCAGTTGAACGAGGACACGTATCTGAGCGCAGAATACGCTTGGTCCGATGGGCCGGGTTTCGGGTTCGACACATCGACGGATGGCGGGCTGGTGTTTGATGAAACACCTGCCAGCGGTGGTCGCGGCGACGCTTACAAGATCGAGGGCCGCGCAGCCCTTGGCGATCTGGGATTGGCTACCGAGGGTTCAATCAGTGCCTATTTCGAAGAACGGTCGGAGGGGTTTACCACCCTGGACTACTCAACCACCGCGGATGAGACCTTGTGGGGCCTTGCGCTGGATGCTGAGGTGTCCGAGCAGCTGAACATCGCCCTTTATTTTGACAGCTTCAAACAAGAGGGTGGCAAAACGGATCGCGAAGGTGGGATCGAGGCCGAGTACCTCCTTTCAGATCGCGTGACCCTTGGATTTGGGCTCGAGAATCTGGACCGGGAGGGTATTTCCGGTTCGGGGGATGGACAGCGGACGGACGCTGTTGTGCGTTTGACGTACAAACCCAACGACAATCTGACGTGGTATGTCTACGGGCAAGAAACGCTAAGCCGTTCGGGCACGCTTGAGGAAAACGACCGGATCGGTGTCGGGGGCAGCTATAGCTGGGCCGAGACCTGGAAAGTCGAGGGTGAACTGTCCGAAGGGGATGGTGGCACAGGGGGCCGCATCCTGTTGCGCAACGATCGCGGCGAAGCGGGGAACACCTATTTCGGTTACGAGCTTGATCCAAGTCGAGAAATCTCGGGTCTCAGCCGCTCCGATACCGGACGGTCACGGGGGCGCTTCATCTCGGGTGGAGAACGGCGGGTCAGCGGCACCGTCACCATGTTCGGAGAGAACGCATTTGATCGTTTTGGTCGCTACGAAAGCCTGACATCCGCCTACGGTGTCACCTATGAACCGACCGAACGCCTTTCTTTTGTGACGGCATTCGAGACTGGTCGGGTGCGTGACAGCGTAAACGGTGATTTCGACCGCTATGCGCTATCCCTGGGTGCGCAGTACCAGAGCGAGCAGTTGGAGGCCAAGGCACGGCTTGAGTTCCGCAACGAGGATGGAACTCGCAGCAATTCGAACCGAAACAGCGATACATGGCTGTTCACCGGGTCTGGCAGCTATAAATTGGATGAAAGCCAGCGACTGGTTTTCTCTGCCAAGGTGTCGGATACCGATGGCAACAGCGGCATCGCGCCGGACAGCGACTATACCGATCTATCGCTCGGGTATGCCTATCGCCCGATTTACAACGAGCGCCTGAATGTGCTGCTGCGTTATCGGTATCTAGACGACAGTTTCGGCCAACAGGTTGACGGTAGCGACACCCCTGGGCCGGTCCAGCAATCGCATGTCTTCAGCGTTGACGCGGAATATGATCTTAACAAGTTCTGGAGCATCGGCGGTAAGCTTGGCGCACGGTTTACTGACAGCGCAGACAATGTGGATGCCGAGTACACGTCGAATGACGCTGTTCTGGCCATCCTCAACACCCGCTGGCACGTGGTCAACAAATGGGACGCACTGTTTGAATTGCGCGCGCTTGAACTGCGCGATGCTGGAGTGTCCGAAGTGGGTGGGCTCGCGGCGATCTACCGTCATTTGGGCAAGAACGTGAAGCTTGGCGTTGGCTATAACTTCACCAACTTCAGCGATGACCTCACCGACCTGACCTTTGATGACAGGGGTGCTTTCATTAACATCGTTGCAAAGTTCTGAGCTGGGTACCTTGGTCTTGATGACCAGTTTGTATAGTGCGTTGGAGTTTCCCAGTGCGGGGGACCTGCAGGTGATGGTCGTCGGGTCGGAGCAGTGATACTGAATTGCCGGACTGGGTGGCGGTTTGCGGTGAAAGTGAAACACGTTTTGCATTTGCAGAACAACACAGGCCTTACGTAGGAGAAGCGTGGCAGTCAGACGTGCTCGTTATCAGCAAGACTATGGCCTGCTCGACACCCGCAAAGTCCCTGCGCTTGACCGCCACAAAGTGAGCGTCCCGGCACCGCGCGATGCCGGGACGCTCGTCGATCAGATCAAAGGATGAAATCGTCGGTGCTTAGATTGAACACGTCTTCCACCAAAAAGGCTGTATCTGCCCGTCCATCGCCGTCCGCGTCAATCAGGACGTGCGACCCTCTTGTCGCGTCGATCGCAATCCGAAACTCGGCACTTCCTGATCCCGTGAAGCCGTCGACCAATGTGAACATCCCAGCGTCGTTCAGATCGCCGATATCCAGTTTGTCTTGTCCGCGTTCGAAGTCGAGAATTACATCGGTTCTTGAAAGCGCAACGGCGCTGTCCCGCAACGTGTTGAAGTCAAAAACATCGCTACCTTCGCCACCGCGCATCACGTCGCGCCCGGTGCCACCATCAATAAGGTCATTGCCTGAGCCACCATCGAGCGTATCGTTGCCGCTCCCGCCTTGAAGGATATCGGCGCCGGTGCCCCCAAGTATCAAATCCTGCCCGCTACCGCCGGCCACACTGTCGTTGCCTTCGTCGCCTCTCAAGGTATCGTTTCCCGTATCTCCAAAGAGGGTGTCGTTATCCTGACCTCCGCTCAGGCTGTCGTTTCCTTTGCGCCCAAACAACGTGTCCTGTCCCGACTGGCCGGACATTGTATCGTTACCCAGACCACCGACCATCTCGTCGTTGCCCGCGCCGCCAAACATCAGATCATCGTCGTTCAGACCGAACAGACGGTCGTCACCTTCGCCGCCGTCCAGCGTATCATTCCCGTCGCCGCCAGACAGGAGGTCCTCCCGTCCACCTCCCGATATGCTGTCGTCGCCCGCGTTGCCAAAAAGCCGATCAAAGCTGTCGCCGCCCAGCAAGGTGTCATTCCCCTCGCCGCCTCGCACGTCGGCCGCGTCCCCATTGCGCCCGTCAAACAGATCGTCACCGCCTTCCAGAAGGACTTTGCCTTCGATGGTTGCATTGTTAACCACCTTCTGCGCTGTGTCGTTCCCCATTACGGCAATCGATCTGACATCACCCCCACCACTCAGGAAACCGTTGTTCTGAATGACACCGCCAACTGAATCGACATGGAAGTTGATGCCAACACCTCGGCCAGTGATGCTTTGCCAATTCACGATCTCGACATCCTCGGATTCAACCACAATGGCGGTTCCTCCGAAAATCGTACCTCGGTTTAGGATGTAGTTGTCTTCGCCGTCATCAACGATACCAACTCCATTGATGTCTCCTACAATTTCCCCTGAGTTTAAGATCGCGCTGCCGAATCCTGTGTTCCTGATTGCCGTTTCGCCACTGATTTCAGAGAAAGTGCCGTTTACGATCGTATTTCCACTGCCAAACAGCTGAAGACCGGTTTCCAATCCGCTGATCGTGCCGCGTTGGTTGTGGATAATGCTTTCCGATATCTCGCCATAAATGCCTTCGAACGCTCCTTCGATTGTGCCGAAGTTCGTGAGACTTGCTCCGGAGATGAAGTCGATTTCTATGGCCGCAGAAAGAACGCTGTTTGTATTTGTGATAGTTGCGTCCTGATCGACGACAAAGGGTCCGGCATCAAACTCAAGAAGAATTCCTTTGTTGGTCGATTCTAAAAATTCAGTGCTCATGTATTGCTCCTAATCTGAGCCCGGTCGCGTGATGAACCGGAGATGGTCAAAAAACCCTCAGCCGCAGGGCTGATTGGGCGAACTTAAAGCGGCAACAAGATCAGAACCCACGTCGCCCGCATGCCTCAGAAACCCGCGTAATGCGGGTCGAGTGTTTGGCCTTTGAACTGCTGCCGTGCAGTCGAGTGATACGTTTGTGCAAATCCGTCAGTACGACTCGGTCGACGGTAGTGCGGATGCCCACTGGATTTTTGTCCGTGAATACACCCGCCGGTCTGTAGGGTGAGATTTTGAAATGATGTTTCGTTTCTGTGCTCTTCTAGCCGCCGCTAGTGGCAGATCAGTAGCAATCATAACTCAGGGTTGAAACGCTGCTTTTTTGCTTTCTTAACAATGTATAAGCGATATGTTGCTGATATTTAGGCGGCGTCCCGCGGATGACGCAGGGGCATGTTGGAGGTGCGTCTTGGGGTGCGCTGATGACTGTCGTGCCCGGGCCAAGCGCGGCTGCGACCATGGGCTTGATGCGAACCGCTGCATGACCTGCGAGGTGATTGAAGCCCACTACAAGATCAGTTGGGTGCCTCCGTGTCTGATCGTGCATTGAACCGTACACGTTCAGCGTCCATCGCAGCGCGCCATTCGGTTCTCAGGACGTCCATGCGGCGGGGGATTTTGTCAATCAGCACCTCCGCTGCGACGATGCGTTCACTGCGAAAATACCGAAACGCTTGTCGGAGTTCACACCATGCCGCCACGATCCGGCCGGCATCGCGGTAGCCGATCAGGAGGGGCCAGATCACGCGGTTGGTCATGGCCCCGGCACCATCCGCATATGTCAGGGCGATCTTATGTCGCTGGCGGATGGCAAAGCGGACGTCAGAGGCGCTGAGCACCTCTGGGGGTGGTGTCGCGGGGCTCACGCCGGTGGTCGGTTCGACAAAAAAGCTTTGGGTGTTGTCTGGTGCGACTGCGGCGATCTTGGAGATCAGGTTTTCGGCTGCGCGGGCGAGTTCTGGCTCGCCCCGCGTTTGCACCCATTGGGCACCGAGCACGGCCGCTTCAATCTCGTCCGGAGTCAGCATGAGCGGAGGCATGTGAAAGCCCTGCTCAAGAACATAACCGACGCCTGCCTCGCCTCTGATTGGAACGCGCTGTGCCATCAAGGCAGCGATGTCACGGTAGATGGTGCGCTTGGTCACCTCCAGCTCGGCGCCGATGGCCTCGGCCGAGATCGGGCCACCCGTCCGGCGCAGAATTTCGATGATTTCAAACAATCGGTCGCCGCGTCGCACTTGTGCCTCCATCGGTTGATGGCAGCGTGCCCCACCCATGCTGACACCATGCTGTCAGCATGGTGTCGTTAGACCAATGGCGCAATCACGAAGACCAGGAGAACACAGATGGAGATCAACGGAAGTTGCGTGTGCGGATCAGTTCGCTTTTCCATTGCGGGGCGGCCCAAGATGATGGGCACTTGCCACTGTTCGCGTTGTCGCAAACTGGGCGCGTCGACAATTGTTTTTGTGGAGCGGGAGCAGTTCACGCTGACCGAGGGTGAGGCGTATATCGAGACAGTTCAGCCTGCGCCGCCCTTCATCTATCATCGTTCGTTTTGCCGGAGGTGCGGCACATCTTTGGGTGAGCCGCTGTCGCCGGACCCGTCCTTTCCCATCAATGCGCACTGTCTGGATGATGACCCGGGTGTACGGAATACGTTTCACGAACACGAAGGGGATCGGCCCCCGTGGGAAGAGGTGTAAGGCGGGGTGAACCCCGCCTTACAGAGTTACTCGGCAGCCCAGCCGGAGATGGCTTTGACCTCGAGGAAATCTTCGATCCCCCAAATGCCGCCTTCGCGCCCGTTGCCGGACTGTTTCATTCCGCCAAAGGGTGAGCCTGCAGCGCGAGAGGTGCCGTTCATTTCGACCATGCCAGAGCGTAGCGCTTGGGCCATGCGATTGAGCCGCGCGTCATCCTGCGTCTGAACATAGTTGGTGAGGCCGTAGGGGGTGTCGTTGGCGATCTTGACCGCCTCCTCTTCGCTGTCGAAGGGGATGATGGACAGGACCGGGCCAAAGATTTCCTCGCGCGCGATGGTCATGTTGTTGTTCACGTCGGCAAAGATGGTGGGACGCACGTAATACCCTTTGTTGAACCCTTCGGGGCGGCCTGTGCCACCGGCCACCAACTTGGCCCCTTCATCGATACCCTTCTGGATGAGGTCCTGGATCTTGGTCCACTGCACCTCGTTCACGACGGGGCCGATATGGCGGCCTTCTTCCGAGGCCGGGCCGACAGTGACCTTGTTTGCGACGGCTGCGGCTTCTTCGACCGCGTCATCGTATTTACTACGTTGCACCAGCATGCGGCTGGGGGCGTTACAGGACTGGCCGGTGTTGTTCATCATGTGCAGCACGCCGCGTTTCACGGCCTTTTCGTCGGCGTCGTCAAAGATGACATTGGCCCCTTTGCCGCCCAGTTCGAGGTGCACGCGTTTGAGTGTGTCGGCAGCGTTCTTCGAGATCAGGCGACCTGCGCGGGAGGAGCCGGTAAAACTGACCATGTCGACGTCAGGATGGCCCGACAGCACCGTGCCTACGCCGGGACCATCGCCGTTCACGAGGTTAAAGACGCCGGGCGGGAAGCCTGCCTCGTCCATCATCTCTGCAAAGATCATGGCGTTGAGAGGGGACTCCTCGGACGGTTTGAGGACCATGGTGCAGCCCGCGATGGCAGCCGCACCCACCTTGAGCGTGACCTGATTCATCGGCCAATTCCACGGGGTGATCAGGGCCGCGACTCCGACCGCTTCGTAGATGATCCGGTCGTTCGGCGCGCGGTCGTTGAGCGGGCGGTTGAAGTCGAACGCCTTGGCCGCGCGAATGAAATTTTTCAGGTGCCAAGTACCTGCGCCAACCTGCTGGTTGCGCGACATGTCGAGCGGGGCACCCATTTCGGATGACATGGCTTGCGCGAGGTCCTCGCCCCGTGTTTCATAAACCTCGATCAGCTTTTCGACCAGCGCGATGCGGTCGGCGACGGGCGTGGTCATCCAGCCGGGAAAGGCGGTCTTGGCCGCGGCAATAGCAGCTTCGGCATCTTCCCTACCGCCCAGCGAGATAACGGCCGTCGGCTCTTCGGTTGAGGGATCAATGACATGGTGGTCAGTGCCGTTTTGCGGGGCGACCCACTGGCCGTTGATATAGAAATCGCGTTTTTCAAGCATTCGGTTTCTCCCTGAGTTTGAATGGAATGTGGCACCGGCATGTGCCATCGGCAAGACGGGGGGATGAAAAGGCGTGCGCAATGCCTTAGGTTGCGTCTGTCATTACTATCCCGACGGAGGACACCATGGGTTTGCGCATTAACGACACCATCCCCGATTTGACGGTTGAAACAGACCACGGCACGATTTCGCTGCACGACTGGATTGGCGACAGCTGGGCCATCCTGTTTTCGCACCCCAAGGATTTCACACCCGTGTGCACGACCGAGTTCGGCGCCGTGGCTCAGTTGGCCGACGAGTGGGCGAAGCGCGGCACCAAGGTGATTGGCGTGTCTGTGGACGGAGTCGAGGATCACAAGAAATGGAAGGGCGATATCGAGAAGGTGGGAGGTGCCAAGGCAACTTTCCCGATCATCGCCGATGATGGTTTGGAGGTGTCGAAGGCCTTCGACATGCTGCCTGCCGAAGCCTATCTGCCCGATGGCCGCACACCTGCGGACAGTGCGACCGTGCGGTCGGTTTTCATCATTGGCCCAGATAAGCAGCTAAAGCTGTCGATGACCTATCCGATGACTGTTGGCCGCAACTTTGCCGAGGTGGTGCGGGCGCTCGATGGCTTGCAGATGTCGGCCAAAGGTGTTGCGACACCGGCAAACTGGGTGCCTGGCGAGGATGTGATCATCCCTCCAACCGTTTCAAACGAGGACGCGAAGGCCAAGTTCGGCGAGTTCGAGACTGTCCTGCCGTATCTGCGCAAGACCAAAGCGCCAGAGTAACATGTCTTGGTCCGGTCCTGTTTAGTGACCGGGCCACCCAAAATGGTCGATCATGGCGGCAATCTGGCGATCATTGCCGCCAGAAGCGTTGATCTTCAGCAGCGCATCGTCAGGATCTCGAACCCATTCTATGATCCTGCTTCTTCCTGCGTAGTTGAAGGCTTCGGACCCTTTTCTGCGGTGCATCCAATACAGCCAGATATCGTCTGCCGTGGGACAAAGTCGGGACGCTGTTTCCCAATCCGTCACCTGATCATCAAAGCAACCGGGCGCATACAATACTCCGAGAACACCCGTTGGGAAAATATGTCCTGACCATATTGATGTCTTATAGTTCTTGGGCCAATCAGGGTAAGCAACTGGCAGACCGTTTTTGCCCAGTGGAATGAGGTGCCCGCGTGTACACACAACTGGCGCACCACTTTCTTGATGCGCAGTTACCATGTTTTCTAGCCAATCCTCTTTATAATAAACGTCGTCATCGGCAGTAACGATCGTTGCCCCTGGTGCTTGAACAAGGATTGGCAAAATTTTCTTGTAAGACCGCAAGTCGTCGCAAGTCCTGATTTCGAGACCATGCGCCTCAAGTTCCCTGATCTCATCAGGGAGGGCATCTATGTCGTCGTGTGCAAGCCACAATATGGTGCGGTCGGGGCGGATGGTTTGTTTCAACAGCCCCAACAATGTCAGCTTCAAGTGCGGATATCGGGGAGGATAGCTGGTAAGCGAAACGATAAGAGGTGTATCAAGTGTGTGCACTCTCGCCTCGACGGAGCGCAGTTGAACCTCTTTGGCGGCGCGCCGTTGACGAAGTCGATATTTAAGTCGTGCGATAGAGCCCGCGAAGAGCTTGATTTTCATGATCCCTCCCAAGCTCTCTTGAGCCATTCAACGTTTCCTATCCGCCGGTACCACTTGCTGCCGTGGCCTGAAAGAGCGTCATGCATCTTGGGTTCACCAGCAAATACAACAATTTTGGCACCTTCCGGCAAACTTGGATTCGAAAAATAACTGCTTAGTCCGCTGGGCACACAGTGATTTTTGAAACTGACGCACCATTCGTCCGGCCAATATTCAAGGTGGCCGTGGCGGGCAAGTTGAGCAGACTGAAATTGCTGGGAAATCTCGTACTGTGCCATCGCAGAAATAGGATCGACAAGATACGTCTCAAGTATATACGTGTGCTTGCTAATTTCGTAGCGAAAGACCGATGAGTTTCCTACTGACGCGAGAAAGCGATCTCTCTTGGGATTAATCCGCCTAAGCGGCTTGGCGCGAAAGAGTATATCGTCACGAATGATGCGAAAAGGCGCGTCATCGGCAAAAAAGGGATCAAGTGATCCAACAACAATCAAATCCAGGTCGAGAAAAAGTGCAGTTCCTGATAGATTATAAAGATCGGGTGCAAACAGTCCCAGTTTTTGCCACCGCGTATCTGAATGTCCGCTAGGAAGACGCATTTCAGGCAATGGAAAGACTTCGATGTCGCTCGACAGTCCAACAGAGTCATCCGTGAAACAGATAAACCTATGTGGGCGCGTAAGGTTTCGCGATACTGCTCTCGCGAGACGATTTACGTATTCGGGCCCGTAAAGTGTGCCCCATTTCATGGTGAGGATCAGAACTGGAGGCATCAGCGAAAAGCAATCCGGCTATCTCGGGCCTTACTCATTTGGGTCTACCAGTATTTTTTTACCATTGAAGCGATATGTTGGAAGATCATTTACATTTTGCTGTGGAAACTGAGGTAAGTCCACAAAGCCGCCGTCGGCAGCCTTCCTGTTTATGTAAGTGATTACATTCTCGCGCTGCTCATACCACTGATCGTATGCGCGGCGCTCCTTTATTGTGCGAATGCCAATATTATGCAGAAATGACCTCTTTGACTTTCTAAGAGATTGCATCATCCGAAGCTCATTCGGCTCGGCGACGCTTTGAGGATCAACGCCAACGCTCGCAAGCATGCGGCTGAATGCTCTTTCGTATTTCAGGTCGTAGTTTGCTTCACCCGGTCTATTCGGAAAAAACCATGGTTTGACACGATTACAAAAATGGAGAAATACGGGATCAAATAATTTTTTGACACCTTGGTCGAGGAGCGGTGGTTGGAAGTTCCATCGAGGACTTAGTTCAGTCCACTTGTCATGCAGAACGGAATTAAGAAAATCCTGAGACTTAATGGCCTTTACATTGCGCGACGAGAAGTACGTTTCAAGTGATCTCTCCAGCAAGTCGACGTCCCACTTGCTGTTATCTACAAGAAGCATGCCAGAGTTGAAATAGCGATCACCAGGAACGCCGATTTTCTTCAGCCAATCTGACCGCTCCAACCCGGTATCATAAGGCGCCTTGAATAAATTTGCAGTATCACTTACGGCACCAAATCCATTTTCAAGAGGGAGAGTCCACAGGCTAAGGTCTGCTTTCACAGACAAAATATCGAGATCGATATAAAGTAACCTATCTGTATCACCTAGAAATCCAGGAACATAATTGCGAAGAAATACAATTTTTGGCCACTTCTTTGAAGTTGGCACGTTGGAGGGAAGACGTTTATCAAGGGCATTCAAATGAACATACGCACGATCATTTGGAACTGGATCAACGTGATCAACATCAGGGTCTTCTACAAAAAGATGCACATCAGTTTGCCATTGCTCCGCTAGGTAATTTGCCTGAGCTCGACCAATATGCAGATATCGTCCATTCGTAAGAAGATATATCGCGGTTTTCATACGACTGCTTACCTAGGATATGCTTTGGCTTAGGAGCCGCTTTATCGGCAGCTCCTAAACTTGAGTTGGTCTACAGGTTATTCCGCTGCAGATTCTTCTTTCTTGATCTCTTCGCCGGTTTCCTGGTCGACGACTTTCATCGACAGGCGGACTTTGCCGCGATCGTCAAAGCCCAGCAGCTTGACCTTGACCTCTTGACCTTCCTTCAGGACGTCCGAAGGATGGTTGAGGCGGCGGTTTTCGATCTGGGACACGTGCACCAGGCCGTCGCGCTTGCCAAAGAAGTTCACGAATGCGCCGAAGTCGACGATCTTCACAACTGTGCCGGTGTAAACCATGCCTTCTTCGGGTTCGGCCACGATCGAGTGGATCATGTCGTAGGCTTTCTTGATCGAGTCGCCGTTGGGTGATGCGATCTTGATGATGCCGTCATCGTTGATGTCGACCTTGGCGCCCGACACTTCGACGATTTCGCGGATCACTTTACCGCCCGAGCCGATGACCTCACGGATTTTGTCCGTGGGTACTTGCATGGTTTCAATACGCGGTGCGTGGACCGAGAATTCCTGTGCGCCGGTGATGGCTTTGCCCATTTCGCCCAGGATGTGCATCCGGCCATCTTTGGCCTGTGCGAGGGCTTTCTCCATGATCTCGGGCGTGATGCCTGCGATCTTGATGTCCATCTGTAGCGAGGTGATGCCGTTTTCGGTGCCCGCCACTTTGAAGTCCATGTCACCAAGGTGGTCTTCGTCACCCAGGATGTCGGACAGGATGGCGTAGCTGCCGTCCTCTTCGAGGATCAGGCCCATAGCCACACCGGCCACCGCGTTCTTCAGTGGAACGCCTGCATCCATCATCGACAGCGAGCCGCCGCAGACGGAAGCCATGGAGGACGAGCCGTTGGATTCGGTGATTTCCGACACCAGGCGCACGGTGTAGGGGAAGTCAGTCGAGGCAGGCAGCACGGCTTGCAGCGCGCGCCAAGCCAGTTTGCCGTGACCAATCTCGCGGCGTCCAGGAGGGCCCACGCGACCCGCTTCACCCACCGAGTAGGGTGGGAAGTTGTAGTGCAGCAGGAAGTTGGATTTGAAGTTGCCGTGCAGGGCGTCGATGAACTGTTCATCATCTCCGGTGCCCAAAGTGGTCACGACGAGGCCTTGCGTTTCACCACGGGTGAAGAGGGCCGAGCCGTGTGTCCGGGGCAGGAGGCCCGTTTGGCACACGATGTCGCGGATCTCGTCCGTCTTGCGACCGTCGATGCGGGTGCCGGTTTTGACGACGTCACCGCGCAGGATGGAGGCTTCGAGCTTTTTCAGAGCGGAACCGAGGTTGGCATCTTCTTGCTGCTCTTCGGTCAACGCTTCGATGATGGCGGTGCGGGCGGCGGCAACGGCACTCGTGCGCTCTTGCTTGTCGCTGATCGCGAAGGCTTCGCGCATCTGGGTTTCGCCAGCCGCTTTGACCGCTTCATAAAGGTCTGAATAGTCAGGGGCTTGGAAGTCGAACGGCTCTTTCGCAGCGTCTTCGGCCAGCGCGATGATCAGGTCGATCACGGGCTGGATTTGCTCGTGCGCGAAGTTCACGGCGCCCAGCATTTCTGCCTCGGACAGCTCGTAAGCTTCGGATTCGACCATCATCACGGCGTCTTTGGTGCCAGCGACAACCAGATCAAGACGCTGCTCGGGGTTCAGGCGCAGGTCCTGCATGTCGTCGACGGTCGGGTTCAGGATGTATTCGCCATCCTCAAAACCAACACGGGCACCCGCGATGGGGCCCATGAACGGCGCGCCGGAGATTGTCAGGGCGGCCGAGGCCGCAATCATCGCGACGATGTCGGGGTCATTGACCAGATCGTGCGACAGCACGGTGCACATCACCAGAACTTCGTGCTTGAAGCCGGAGACAAACAGGGGCCGGATTGGACGGTCGATCAGGCGGGCGGTCAGTGTTTCCTTCTCGGTGGGCCGTGCCTCACGCTTGAAGAAGCCGCCGGGGATCTTGCCCGCAGCGTAGTATTTCTCCTGGTAGTGGACGGTCAGGGGAAAGAAGTCCTGGCCCGGTTTTGGCTTTTTCGCGAACGTCACGTTCGCCATGACGCTGGTTTCGCCCAGTGTGGCAATAACGGAGCCGTCAGCCTGACGGGCGACCTTGCCGGTTTCCAGTGTGAGCGTCTCTTCGCCCCACTGCATCGATTTTTTCGTCTCGTTAAACATCAAGTGTTTCCTAAGTTGGCCGGATGGCCATTTGCGTAGGGGGCGTATTCCCCCTGACCCCGGTATCTTCTTTTGTCGGGCGCTGAGGTCCGGGCGCCAGGCTTTCAGATTTTGCGCGCATACAGCACTTTTGCGGTAAATGAAAGCGTGCGGCCTGCGGCGCATGCGCGCTCAGGACCATGGTTTGCGCGGTGGTTTGGCAAAGGCGATGGCTGCGTCGGGGAACAGGTCATTAATCTGACTGTCGGGTGCTGCTGTGCCCCATTTCTGCATCCAGCGCGTGGGCGGGGCGAGAGCGCCGCCCGGAGACCATTCGAAGTACCCAAGCGCGCCGGGGGCAGGGATGGGATCGCAGGGTTCGGGATCTTTCAGCGTCAATCCGGCGTTGCCGCCGAACCATTCGCTGCCGGATTCAGTGATTATGCCTGTGACCTCGACCGAGCCGATGATGGCTCCGCGTGGCAGGTCGAGCGGGTGAGGGCATTTGACCCTGTGCTTTTCGAGCCGCCAGTAAAGGTAGCGGAATTCTTCTTCCTTCAGTCCGGCGGCGGCGTGGAGTGCGATGCGTCCGGGTGTCATGCGCCCGGCACGGATGGAGCCGAGCGTGCGGTTTTCGATCGGTTTGTGACCCGCGATGATAGCCCAAGCCGAGGGCTGGCGGACAGAGAGTGCGATGCGGGGTAGGTTGGTCATGTGGTGTGAGTTTAGCTGCCTGTGTTTTCGTGTCCAATTCCGTCGCGACAGTTTTGCCAATTACGATGAAAACAAAGGGCCGCAGTTCAACTTGGGCTTGCAGGCTGCAAGGTCACGTTTATTGATGGGTGAAACAAGAACTGGACAAGTATAATGAAGATCAAACTCGCCTATATAGTACTATTTGTGTGTGGAGTTGTATTGGCTGCATGCAACTCGCCCGAAGAATTGGAACGCAAGAATGCAGAGTTCCAGAAAAAGCACTTTGCAGGGACAAGTGCGTCTGGAAGTCCACGATACCTGCGGGGGTGGCAACGAAGGAGCACGTCAAGCCGGAAAGCTTTTTCGGCGCTGTGACCGATGAGAGTGCGCGCAGCATGCCCGTGTCAAAGCTGCCTGGGCTAACATCCGAGAGCATTCCGACCCGGCTGTTTCAGCAATGGTGCGAGAGGGATGGCTATTCAGCCTTTCGTGTGACCGGTACTGAGCACAAAGGCGATTTCAGAGTGCAGGTGGCTAGCTGGGGTAGAACCTATTTTCCCATTTATGACGTCACTGCGGAGTGTACGCGCTAAGGGAGAAATTTGCATGATCCGGTGATCCTTGGACATGCAATTGGCAAGGGGTTTGGCGCGGCTGCAGGCCGTTTCCGATGTCTGGCTTCGCTTCACTGGTTCGACTGCTGCTAAAACGCAAGAAAGCCGCGCTTCTAGCGCGGCTTTCTGACTTTGGTGAAGGCAGCTAGTTAGCGGCGCAGGCCCAGGCGTTTGATGAGGTCGGTGTACCGTGCCTCTTCCTTGCCTTTGAGGTAGTCGAGCAGCTTGCGTCGCTGGGCAACCATTTTCAGAAGGCCGCGGCGGCCGTGGTTGTCTTTCTTGTGCGTTTTGAAGTGCTCGGTCAGCGTGGCGATGCGCGAGCTGAGGATGGCAACCTGAACTTCGGGCGAACCGGTGTCGCCTTCCTTAGTGCCATATTCTTTCATCACGCGTGCTTTTTCTTCAGCAGTGATCGACATCGGGATCTCCTTTTCAGGTTAGAGTGAGACGCCGCCGTCCGGGATGTCGTCCAGCACGGGGCCAAGTACCCGGGCAGTTTCCGAGGATGAGCGCGTATAGGAGAGATTCGCAGTGTTGGCAACTTGGATCGGGCGCGTCGGTGGATAGGGTGGCCAATGCGCCCGGCCCGCTGCAGGTCAGAACGGAGCCATACCCGCGCTTTGCGCAAGGCTGAGCGGCATCAAGGCGATGTCGTCAATCGAAATCTCGGCTCCGTTCAGCACATGCGCCACTGGCACACCGTTCATCATCACTTGGGTGATGCTTGGGTCGTCGGGGTCGAGCTGAAGAGAGATTTGGGGATCTTCCTCGGCGTCGTCGTGGACCAGCAGAATGTTGTCCTCTTCCGCATCGAAATCCATGATCGTCGCAGCGTGACCTTCGGCAATCCAGTCGCCGGCAACAATTGTGTCGGTGCCCTCGCCTGCCGTGACCACGTCCTCTTCCCCCGCGATGATGAGGTCGTCGCCGCCGCCGCCGTTCAGATAGTCATTGTCGCCCGAGCCATCCAAATCGTCCGATGCCACAGAGCCCGGCGCGCCTTCGACACCGTTCAGCACGTCGTCGCCCCAACCGCCAAACAATGTGTCTTCGCCCTCTCCGCCATCCAGCGTGTCGTTGTCGAGGCCACCGTGCACTGCATCATTGCCGTCGCCGCCAGAAAGACTGTCAGCGCCCATGGAGCCGTGCATCGAGTCGTCACCTGCGCCGCCGTTGATCGTGTCGTCGTCATTGTGGCCGTAAATCTCGTCCTCGCCACCGCTGCCATGAATCACGTCGGCCCCATCATCGCCATGGAGTGTGTCATCTCCCATCCCGCCGTCGAGGGTGTCGTTCCCTTCCTCGCCACGCAAGGTGTCATCGCCGTCTGTGCCGGTCAGATCGTCATCTCCGTCAGTTCCAAGTCTGAGAGTGTCGTCGCCGATGTAATTGTCGGTGGTTGCCGTGTCGTATTCGCCGGTTTCCCCGCCATTTACTGATGTGTCGCCGGCTGTTTCATCGCCTTCTTCCACCGGCATCATGTCGATCACGCCGACAGCGCCGACCGCCACAAGTCCCATCAATCCAGCAAGCCACAACATACACGTATTCCAAGCAACGGGCGCATTTGCCCAACGGCCATTTACCGCAATCCACGGTTTGGAACAAAGCCTATCCCGTAAAATGGTTAACGTCGGGTAACGCCAAATCCGTTTTCCCAAGGCTGCGGTTGTTGCGCGTATGGTAGGTACAACGGGTGTTTGGGGTGTCCGGCCTTGGACAGGCCCAGGTGATAGAGCGGACGATCGACATTGCGTAACAGCGTTGCCACATGTGTTCCGCGATCCAGGTGCGCGCCATGTGTTCCCCAGGCTGCCACCACGTCGTGTGTCCATGTCGCCCGTTCCAGAATGCTTTCGTCGTTTTCAGGCCCGACCGGATCGGTGGCAGTCCGCATCGCGCGTGGATCGGTGTCGCGCCATGCGAAGATGTTGGTGACAGCAAAGCTGCCATAGCCGAGGGTCCGCGCCCGTCGTTCGCAGCGTTCGACGGTTGGGTCGTTTTGCACCTCGGTCGCCGTGGATGGGTTCAGCATGACGAAGTTCACGCGGCGTCCCGTGTCATCCCAGATGCGTGTCAGGCTGTAGCGGTACCGCTCGCAATCGGAGTAGACGGCGGTCGAGGGCGCATCGCCCTTGGTGTGGGTTCGAACGATCATGGGGCGGTTCTGCCAGTCGCAGACCGCCCCATCAATCGGTTTGTTCAGGTGTTCTTATTGAGCGGGTACGGCCACGGGTTTGGGGCGCAGGTCCAGGACAGCACCCTTGGCCTCCATGATGCTCGCGGCAACCAGAGCGTAGACGATATGGCCCCACAGAGCGACCCAGGTGATGCCAGTGAAGCCGAGGAACGGTTTGTTGCCGGTCACCAGGTGCGCCATGACGTAGAGCGCAAACACCCAAAGCGCGATGCCGTAGACCACGGCCGTGATCGACCAATGCAGGCGGGGCATGACGGCCAGCTGGATGGGACGGGCAATGACGAAATAACCAACGGCATAGAAGATCAGGCCAGTTAAGGCGTGCAACAGGTGTGCCGCGCCCGAGGGGTTTGCGCCAAAGATCGCCTTGAGCGATGCGCCCGCCAGTCCGACGGGAGCCAGTTTTGCATAGCCGAAGAGCGGGCTCAGCGCCTGGCCGAATGCGTCGAATGCGATGGTGGCGAATGCGCCAGCGGTCAGAACGGTGCCAACGGTGCGGAAGGTAATTTGGGTCATATCATCTCTCATCGGTTTTGGGCGTTTCAAACTTGATGAGGTAAATGTGGACTGAATAGTTCCTAATTCATAGAGCACTCACGCAGGGCTTACCTGGGGTCCGTAAATTGTAACAATTCTGCGGGATAACTGGTGGAATTCCTGACCAGAAAGTGCCGGTAGCGGACCGAGTGTTACAGGTTGAAGACCCGTGCGGGGTGCAATTCGCCTGCCTTGTAGCGCCCGACAGCAACCGGTTTGCCTTCAAAGGACGCCCAGCACTCTTCTCCGTATTCGACGTCCGCCGCCAGGACCATGCCGGGGTTGCCGTTGCGCAGCCGCGCGGCCCCTTCGGCTGTGGCCCGCAGTTCGGGCAGATCAGCCAGCCCTTCGGAAATGGGGCGCAGGTGCTCGTCCAATGCGGGTGTCTGCGCCATCTCTTCGATTTGGTCGAAGGTCAGGCCATCGGCGGCTTCGAACGGGCCGGACCAGATACGTCGCAATTCACGCACGTGACCGTAACATCCCAGCGCTTCCCCCAAATCGCGCGCGATTGAACGAACATAGCCACCTTTGCCGCACACCATCTCCAGCTCGACATGATCGGGATCGGGTCGGTCGGTCAGTACAAGTTCCTCGACCCATAGGGGGCGCGCCTCAATCTCGACATCCTCACCATCACGGGCGAGTTTGTAGGCGCGCTGGCCGTCGATCTTCACGGCGGAGAACTTGGGCGGAACCTGCATGATGTCCCCGACAAATGGACCAAGCGCATCTTTGACCTCGTCATCTGATGGGCGGGTGTCGGATTGCGCGATCACCTCTCCTTCGGCATCGTCAGTATTGGTGGCCTGTCCCAGCCTGACGGTAAAGCGGTACGCCTTGAGTGCGTCGGTAATGTAGGGGACCGTCTTGGTCGCTTCGCCCAAGGCGACGGCCAGAACGCCGGTGGCTTCGGGATCGAGGGTGCCCGCGTGCCCGGCCTTTTTGGCTTGCAGCGCCCATCGCACTTTGTTCACGACCGCAGTCGAGGTCAGGCCCGCAGGCTTGTCCACCACCAACCAACCGGAAATGTCGCGCCCTTTGCGTGAACGGCCCATGTCACCCTCGTTTTTGCGTGAGGGCTGCCGCCTATCGCAGGGCCGTGGCCCTTGTCAATTGCCGGTCTCGACCGTGCCGATGATGGGGCCGACGGCAAAGCCGAAATCGTCCCGGTTCAGGTCGGGTGCGTAGAGGCGCGAGATGTTGCCATCAAAGAAGAGCGCGTTGGGCAGTTTCAGGTGATCCCGGTACAGGCTGCCGAATTCGTAAAAAGTGACAGAGTTGTTCGAGATGGCAAAGATCGCCTTGGACCCGTCCGCCGTGGTGCCCACCCCGTTGCGGATAAAGCGCGAAGTGCTGTCAGGCAGAAAGCGCGGATGCAAGTTGCCATCGATCACCAGCATCGGCCCGGATTGCGTGGCAAAGGTGCAGTCGGGCGACTGATCCACATAGTCCAGTGTTTCGAACACGTCAGCCCGCCCGGGTCGCAGGCACAGGATGCCGTTGGGCAGCAATCCGAAATTGCCGGGGCCGGGGTTGGCGATCACACGCATGACCTCTTTCCCATTCTCGACATAGTGCCCCACCGGCGCGCGATCCTCGTGATACATGCCCGCGTTCATGCCGAAGCTGAGTGTTTCGCCATCTGATTGCAGGGCGCGGTCCACTGCGTTGAAGTGGCCGTATGGCGCGCCTCCGTCATTATACAGGAACAACCGCAGCTCTTCTTTGGCCGCATCGACCGTGCAGATGGTGTAGCTGTTGTCCTGATACCGGATGTCTTCGCAGGTCACGGCCCATGCGGGCAGCGCCCATGACAGCAGCACAAGTGCGGCTGCCCTTAGTATCATGCTTCGGTATCCCGCCGCACCGCATCCTGGTTCAGCATGCGCCGCGTGTCGTCCATCCGGTCAAACGTCTCGTCCAGTTGGAACCGCAGGTCAGGTGCAAATTTCAGGGCCAGTTTCTTGGACACCGCGCGCCGCAGCTCACCTTTGTTGCGTGCCAGCAGCTTCAGCACATCCTCTTGCCCTTGACCACCCAAGGGCAGGACATAGGCCGTCGCAATCTTGAGATCGGGAGAGGTCCGCACTTCGCCCACCGTGATGGACATGCGGTTGAGGTCGGGGTCATGCACGTCACCCCGCGCCAGCACCTCGGACAGGGTGCGGCGGATCAGTTCGCCCACGCGCAGTTGCCGTTGCGAAGGGCCGGGACCGTCATGAAACTTATTCTTTGCCATTTTCTCCATCTAAGACAGGCGCTGACCTTTGCCAAGCGCGGCGGGGCAAGCTAGTGAAGCGGGAAACCGCCAAAAGGGGTGAGGGACATGTCAGATTTGCCGGGTATCGTGATTGCGGGGGCATCGGGCCGGATGGGCCAAATGCTGATCAGCGCGGTGCTGAAGGATGACCGGATGCGTCTTGTCGGCGCGTTGGAGCGGCCCGGCCACGATTGGATCGGGCGCGATGTGGGCGAGGCGATGGGCCGTCAGCCCTTGGGCGTTACGGTCTACGACGATCCGTTGGAGCCGATGGCCAAGGCGCAGGCCGTGATCGATTTTACCGCACCCGAGGCGACCATTGCCCTGTCCAGGATTGCTGCACAGGCGCGTGCCGCACATATCATCGGTACCACGGGCATGAGCGACGATCAGATTGCGCAACTGGAACCCGCATCACGGCATTCGCCGATTGTGCGGGCGGGCAACATGAGCCTTGGCGTGAACCTCCTGGTGCAGCTGACGAAACAAGTGGCGGCGGCGCTGGACGAGGATTTCGATATCGAGGTGATCGAGGGGCACCACCATCACAAGGTCGATGCACCTTCGGGCACGGCGCTGATGCTGGGAGAGGCCGCCGCCAAGGGGCGTGGTGTGGATCTGGAGCAGGTGCGCGACGCCGCCCGTGACGGGATCACCGGTGCACGCAAGCGGGGCGATATTGGCTTTTCAGTCATTCGAGGCGGCGACATTGTGGGCGAGCACGAGGTTCTATTTGCCGGAGCGGGTGAGCGCATTGTGCTTAAGCATATGGCGACCGACCGCGCGCTGTTTGCCAAGGGCGCGCTGCGTGCCGCCTTTTGGGCACAGGACAGGGCGCCTGGGCAGTACGACATGCTCGATGTACTTGGAATGCGCGGATAAACGCCACCGGGCAGCCGTATTTTCAACGCCTGAGTGAACCAATTCACTTGATCATGCGTAAACGTTGGCAAAGGACGCCATCGCGTGAAGGTGCTTGTGATATGCGTATGATGATGCTTGCGGCGGGTGCCGCGCTTGCTACCGGGCCTGCTCTGGCTGATCTTGTGAAGGTCGATGATCAGCAGAGATTCGTGCAACTGGTGAATGGCAAGACGCTGACGCGTCCGTTTGTGAAGTTGAACGTGAAACCGGATGGTAAAATCGAAGGGCGCGGTGCGCGCTGGGATGTCGAGGGCACGTGGTCGTGGAAAGACGGATACTTCTGTCGAGACCTGTTCTGGGGTGGCGATGCCTTGGGCTACAATTGTCAGGAAGTACAGGCGACGGCTGACGGACGTATCAAGTTCACGTCCGACCGGGGTGCCGGTGACAGCGCGATGTTCCGGCTGCGCTGAGCGCGATCAGAAGTCGACCGCAATCCCTTTTTTCTCCCAATCCCCATAGCGGACGGGCTCCGGCCCGTCTCGGCCTCCCAACTCGGTTGGCAGATCCATGTTCTTGGCAGCCTTGCGTCGCTTCTCTGCCTCGGCCAGCGCGCGCTGGGCGGCGGGGGGCAAACCGGTATCTGTTTGCGGCGGCACTTCCACTGGCGTTTCCGGTGTAGGTGCGGGCGGGTCCGGTTGCGGCGCTTCGGTCGGCGCGGGGGCCGGTATCGGGTCTGGCGTCGATGGGATACCCGGCGGTGCGTCGGGGCGATTTGGGTCGTCTGACATCGTGGGTTCCTCTTGGATCATGCCCTTGATATACGCCCAACCTTCGGCGCCGCAAGCGGGTGCGACAGCAAGGATCGGGAACAGAGATGAGCGACAAACCCGCAAAAGATGGTGGCCTGCCCGCGCGCCGCAGCGCGATTTACCTGCTGGATCAGATCATTGGCGAGGGCAAGCTGTTGCCGGAGCTCATCGGGGCGGGCGCGTTAGATCGCCTCGAACCAGCGGACCGTGCCCGGGCGCAAAGGCTTGCCACCGAAACCTTACGTGGGATGGAACGCGCCGACCGCCTCCTGCAAAAACATCTTCAGAAATACCCACCGCTGACCGTTCGCAATGCACTGCGCGTCGGGACAATTGAGCTGTGCGCGGGCGAGGCCGCGCATGGGGTCGTCAACTCGATGGTGAATGTTGTTTCGCGCCACAAGCGCTATGGGCATCTTAAGGGTCTCGTGAATGCAGTCCTGCGCAAGGTGGCGGACAAGGGGCCAGAGCAATGGCCCGCCCTGCGCACCCCGCGCCTGCCCAAATGGCTGCGCGGCCCGCTGGTCGAGGCTTGGGGTGGTGAGGCTGTGTTGGCCATGGAAAGCGTGCAGTTCGAAGGCGCGCCGCTAGACTTGAGTGTGAAGGGCAACGCAGCGGATGTGGCCAAGGCCGTTGGTGGCAAGGTGCTGCCCACCGGATCAGTGCGGCTGATGGATGCGGGCCAGGTCTCGGCCCTGCCGGGGTTCACGGAAGGTCAATGGTGGGTGCAGGATGCTGCCGCTGCTATCCCGGCCCGCGTTCTGGATGCGCAGAAGGGCGAGGCGGTGCTGGACCTGTGCGCGGCCCCCGGCGGCAAGACACTGCAACTGGCTGCGAGGGGTGCTGATGTTACTGCGGTCGACATTTCCGAAGGGCGGATGGAGCGGGTGAAGCAAAACCTGGTGCGCACCAAGTTGTCGGCCACGACGCAGGTGGCGGACGCATTTGAGGTCACTGGGCAATACGACGCCATTTTGCTCGACGCGCCTTGTTCGGCCACAGGTACAATCCGTCGCCACCCTGATCTGCCCTTCGCCAAGGATGGGGCAGAATTTGGCGCGTTGATCGATCTGCAGGCGCGTATGCTGGATCATGCTGTCACCCTGCTCAAGCCGGGGGGACGTATGGTCTTCTGCACATGCTCGCTGCTTCCCGATGAAGGCGAGGTTCAGGTGGAAGAGGCCCTGGGCCGACATCCATCTCTGACCGTCGATCGGGACGCCTTGGACCGTCCGGGCATCGACCTGGCATGGATCACGGACGAGGGCGGATTGCGCCTGCGCCCTGACCATTGGGCGGATCAGGGCGGCATGGATGGCTTCTATGTCGCGTGCTTGCGCAAGACCGACTGACATCGCGTGACTTGCGCGTAGACACCCGCTAAAGTGCTGCTCAAAACGCCGTAGACGCGTAGAGGCAGAGAGCATGTCCACCCTGAGCGGGCTGACCGCACGAAAAACACGGTTCCTGAACCGTTGGCACGCACGCCGTGCAACCCAGGCCAAGGCGGTGACGGCTTTCGTGTCGTCCCCGGAGCCGCGCACCATCGGCAGCTTTGCCAAGGGGCGGCAGCTTGTGGCGGGGAACTACCTGTTCGCGGGCGCATTGATCGAAGCGAAAGGCATGATGATCTGGGAGATCAACGCCCCGGACCGCGCCTATCTTGACGAAATCCATGGCTTTGCCTGGTTGGATGACCTCGCTGCTGTGGGGGATGCATCGACCCGCGAATTGGGTCAGACGTGGTTGTGGGGGTGGATCGAACGGTTTGGCCGTGGGCGTGGACCGGGCTGGACCCCTGACCTGACGGGCCGCCGCCTGATCCGCTGGATCAACCACGCCCTGTTTTTGCTGCGCGGTCACGAAGTGCCGGCCACCGATGCGTTCTATCTTAGCCTCGCGCAGCAGACCCGCTTTCTGGCGAAGCGTTGGCAAGCTGCGGCGCCCGGCCTGCCGCGCTTCGAAGCGCTGACCGGGCTGATCTATGCAGGTCTGGCACTGGAGGGGATGGAGGATCTGACCCCGCCCGCTGTCGCGGCCCTGGCAAAGGAATGCAACGACCAGATTGACGAACAAGGCGGTTTGCCGACCCGCAATCCCGAAGAACTGCTTGAGGTTTTTACCCTGCTGACATGGGCCGTAGCCGCGTTGGAGGAAGCCGCGAAACCCGTGCCAGACACGTGCACCGCCGCCATCGAACGGATCGCCCCGACTTTGCGCACCTTGCGCCATTCCGATGGTGGCTTGGCCCGCTTCCACGGTGGCGGGCGTGGACAAGAAGGGTGGCTGGATCACGCGCTGGCGGCATCCGGCGTCAAGACGCGGCAGCCGGATGGATTGTCCATGGGATATGCGCGGCTGAGCTCGGGGCGGACAAGTGTGATCATTGATGCGTCGGCCCCTCCCAAGCCCGAGGCCGGGCACAATGCACATGCCTCCACCCTCGCCTTTGAAGTGACGTCTGGCCGACGTCCGATGATCGTGAATTGCGGATCCGGTGCGAGTTTCGGTGCCGATTGGCGCCGAGCAGGCCGCGCCACACCGTCGCATTCGGCGTTGTCGTTGGACGGGTATTCCAGCGCGCGTCTGGGCGATGCGGAACGGGCCACGGCTCGTGAAACGCTGATCGATGCGCCGATCCATGTTCCTATCGAAATCAATCACGCCCCTGATGGATTGCGCTTTCAGGGTGGACATGATGGCTATGTCCGGACCCATGGTCTGACCCACGCACGTCAGCTTGAATTGACATTTGATGGGCGGGGCATCGCCGGCGAAGACATGTTGCTGGCCATGGAAGATGGCGAAAAACGGTTATTTGACAAGGTGATGGACACCAAGAAACTGGCGGGTGTCCCGTTCGATATCCGCTTTCACCTGCATCCGGAGGTGCATGCCGAACTGGATATGGGTGGGTCTGCGGTGTCCATGGCGCTGAAGAGCGGAGAGCTATGGGTGTTCCGCCACGACGGCACCCGTGACCTGTCGCTGGAGCCGAGCGTGTACCTTGAGAAGGGGCGGCTCAAGCCTCGTGCCACGCAGCAGATCGTGCTGTCGGGGCGTGCGATGACATTTGCCACCCGTGTGCGCTGGTCCTTGTCCAAAGCGCAGGAAACTGCCATGGGCATCCGCGACCTAAGCCGGGATGAACCCGGCGAGGTATATGACTAAAGGAATGCTGCCAACATGACCGACCTGACCCTCGTCCGCCGTGCTTTGATCTCCGTGTCCGACAAGACCGGACTGGTCGACTTTGCTACCGCACTGGCCGGTCATGGGGTTGAGCTGTTAAGCACAGGCGGGACTGCCCGCACGCTGCGCGAGGCCGGGCTTGCGGTCAAGGATGTGAGCGAGGTCACTGGCTTTCCCGAGATGATGGACGGTCGAGTGAAGACCCTGCACCCGGTTGTGCATGGCGGTTTGCTGGCCTTGCGCGACAATGATGATCATGTCGCCTCGATGACCGAACACGGGATCGGTGCCATCGATCTGGTTGTCGTGAACCTGTACCCGTTTGAAGAAACCGTCGCCAAGGGCGCGGAATACGCCGAGGTGATCGAGAATATCGACATTGGTGGCCCGGCTATGATCCGCTCGGCGGCCAAGAACCATGGCTTTGTGAACATTGTTGTTGATGTCGAGGATTATGGCGTCGTGCTGGCTGAGATGGGTGAGAACGATGGGCGGACTACGTATTCCCTTCGTCAGCGCCTTGCCCAGACAGCCTATGCCCGCACTGCGGCCTATGACACGGCGGTCAGCACGTGGATGGCGGCACAGGTGGGCGAGACGCCGCGTCGCCGCACCTTTGGTGGGCAGTTGGTGCAGACCCTGCGCTATGGCGAAAACCCCCATCAGGCGGCAGCGTTTTATACTGATGGCTCCGCCCGCCCCGGGGTTGCAACGGCCACCCAACATCAAGGCAAAGAACTGTCCTATAACAACATCAATGACACGGATGCTGCGTTTGAGCTGGTCAGCGAGTTTGCGGGCCAAGGCCCCGCCTGCGCGATCATCAAGCATGCCAACCCTTGTGGGGTTGCGACTGGTGAGACGTTGAAAGAGGCCTATTGCCGCGCCTTTGATTGCGACCGCACGTCAGCCTTTGGTGGGATTATCGCGCTGAACCATGAACTGGACGCGGAAACCGCCAAGGAGATCACCGGTATCTTCACAGAAGTGGTAATCGCGCCAGGTGCAAGCGCCGAAGCGCGCGAGGTGTTCGCCGCCAAGAAAAACCTGCGCCTGCTGACGACAGACGGGTTGGCCGATGCCTCTGCCGCGGCGATTGCCGTCAAGCAAGTGTCGGGTGGCTTTCTGGTGCAAGACAAGGATGTGGGGCGGATCACCCGCGACGACCTGAAAGTCGTGACCAAACGCCAGCCTTCCGATCAGGAACTAAGTGATCTGCTATTTGCCTGGACCGTGGCCAAGCACGTGAAGTCCAACGCGATCATCTACGTCAAGGATGGCGCAACTGTGGGTGTTGGCGCCGGTCAGATGAGCAGGGTCGACAGCACGCGTATCGCCGCTCGCAAGGCGCAGGACATGGCCGAGGTGATGGGCCTGCCTGCACCGCTGACCCAAGGCTCGGTTGTCGCATCGGACGCATTCTTTCCCTTCGCCGATGGTTTGATCACTGCGGCAGAGGCCGGCGCTACCGCCCTGATCCAGCCCGGTGGATCAATGCGTGACGATGAGGTGATTGCCGCTGCGGATGAGGCCGGATTGGCAATGGTCTTTACGGGCATGCGGCATTTCCGGCATTGAGGTCTGAATGAAACTGCTCTGGATATCTGCGGCGATCGCCTTTCTGCTCGACCAAGCGTCGAAATACTGGGTGATCCACGTGTTGGGCGTGTCGCAATTCAAGCCCATTGATGTGCTGCCGCCGCTGCTGAACTTCCGGTACGGCGAAAACCGGGGGATCAATTTTGGCCTCTTCGGAGATGGCACCAGTGTTTGGGCTCTGATCGCCGTCGCGATCGTGATTTGCGTAGGCGTTTTGTGGTGGGTTTGGAAACATCCGCAAGGGCGGCTGGCCTACGCGAGTGCGGGTCTGCTGATCGGCGGGGCACTCGCCAATGTGCTGGACAGGTTGCTTTATGGCTTTGTTCTGGATTTCTTGAACATGTCGTGCTGCGGCATCAACAACCCGTTTGTGTTCAACGTGGCGGACATCTTTATCTTTGCGGGTGCCATCGGCCTTGTCTTCTTCGGCAGCGAAGGCGTAGCCCGGAAAAAGGGCGCGTGACAAGGTGGGCGAAGCTGCGATAAAGCTCGCTGACAAAGGGAGATTTCAGATGCGACTGATCGCATGTGCCATGATAGCCGTGACCTTCCTCGCTGCTTGCGAGAACAAGGGCCTGCGCCAGGTAACATCGCGTGGTGACGGTCCGGATGAATTTATTGTCGTACCGTCAAAGCCGCTGGAACAGCCAGAAAGCTTCTCGGCCTTGCCGCAACCGACACCCGGCGGGTTCAACCGGACAGATCAGCGCCCACTGGAAGACAGCGCGGCGGCACTGGGAGGGCAACGGTCCTCTCCAAATGCTCCGATTCCCGGCTCGGATGGAGCGCTGGTCAATCACGCGAGCCGCTTTGGCCGTGATGCCAATATCCGACCCACACTTGCGGCCGCAGATGCGGATTTTCGCAGGCGTCAATCGCGTCTGACCCAGATCCGGATTTTCCGCGAAGATGTTTATAACCGCGCTTACCGTCGCGAGGCGTTGGATCCGGCAAAGACGGCGCGGACCTTCCAAAGAGCGGGTATTCCAACACCTCTTGCGCCGCCGCCATCTGCCCGGCGTATTCTACCCTAAGCGCCTGTTCGCTCACAAACCTGCCAGTAGTGCTTGATCCGCGGGCGTGTGGCCGTATGTCTTGATCAAAGTAAACTGCCGAGGTTGTTTCCGACATGCTCCGATTGCGCGCCGCACTTGCCGGCCTTGCCCTGACTGTTTCGTCCTTTGCTGTGCACGCAGCACAGGAAGCGGTTACAACCTTTACCCTTGATAACGGGATGCAGGTGGTGGTGGTAGAAGACCACCGAGCACCGGTGTTGCAGCATATGGTCTGGTACAAGGCGGGCTCTGCAGATGAACCCGTTGGATCCTCCGGTGTCGCGCATTTCCTTGAACACCTGCTGTTCAAGGCGACCGACACGCTTGCCGATGGCGAACTGTCGGCCACAGTTGCGGCCAATGGCGGGACTGACAATGCGTTCACAAGCTATGACTACACCGCGTATTTCCAACGCGTGGCGGCGGACCGTCTGGAACTGATGATGCGGATGGAAGCTGATCGCATGCGCAACATTAACTTCACGCCCCAGAATGTCGCGACCGAACGCGATGTGATCCTGGAAGAGCGTAACCAGCGGACTGACAGCAATCCACGCGCTCTGTACTCGGAACAGATCAATGCCGCGCAATATCTCAACCATCGCTACGGCGTGCCGATTATTGGCTGGCGGCACGAGATGGAAGCATTGGATATGGATGACGCGCTGGGCTTCTACGACACGTACTACTATCCCAACAACGCGATCCTTGTGGTGTCTGGCGATGTAACACCGGAAGAGGTGCGTGAACTGGCGGACAAGTACTACGGCGTGATTCCGGCCAATCCTGACCTGCCTGAACGTGTCCGGTCCGAGGAGCCCCCGCAGACGGCGGAGCGCCGCCTGATCTACCGCGATGCCCGTGTAGGGCAGGAGTATGTCAGCCGCTCCTATCTGGCACCCGAACGCGACCCGGGAGATCAAGAAGCAGCAGCTGCGCTTACACTGCTGGCCGAAGTCTTAGGAGGTGGGCAGACAAGCTACATGACCGAAAAGCTGCAGTTCGAGCAGCAAAAGGCTGTGTTCTCCGGTGCATTCTATCGCGGGACCTCCCTCGACGACACGACCTTCGATGTTGTGATCGTACCGGTTCCCGGTCTTTCCCTCGAGGAGGCGGAGGCCGCCATGGACGAAACGCTTGCCCAGTTCCTTAAGGATGGCGTGGACAGCGCGCTGCTGGAACGCATCAAGTACCAGTTGCGCGCCAGCCAGATCTACGAGCGTGACAATGTCGACGGCATCGCCCGCAGATACGGGGCGGCCCTGTCCGTTGGGCTGACCGTCGAAGATGTGCAGGCGTGGCCTGACATCCTTCAAGCCGTGACAGAGGAAGATATCATGGAAGCCGCCCGCATGGTTCTGAACCGCAATGCATCCGTGACCGGTTGGCTGACCCGTCCGCTCTCCGATGAGGTGACACAATGATCCGAATTTTCGCAGCCCTGACCATTGCCCTGTTTGCCAGTCTGCCCGCTCGAGCCGAGGTGGACATCACCGAAGTTGTCAGCCCCGGCGGCGTCACCGCGTGGTTGGTGCAGGAACCGTCGATCCCGTTCATGGCGCTTGAGGTGCGGTTCCGTGGCGGCGCATCGCTGGATGCGCCGGACAAACGGGGGGCCGTTAACCTGATGACCGGCCTTCTGGAAGAGGGTGCCGCTGATCTGGATGCCCGGGCCTTTGCGCGCGAGTTGGAAGCTCTGGCCGCGTCCTTTGATTATGACGTGAGTGATGACAGTCTGGCGGTGTCGGCCCGCTTTCTGACCGACAATCGTGACGAAGCGGTCGAACTGCTACGTAAATCGATAATTGAACCCACATTCGGGCAAGAGGCGCTGGATCGCGTCCGGGAACAGGTACTCACGGGCCTGCGGTCCGATGCCCAGGATCCGAACGAGATTGCCCGCGCCGCCTTCAACAAGATGGCCTATGGCGACCATCCCTATGGCTCCAACTATCGCGGTACGACTGACAGCGTGACTGCGCTGACGCGCGAGGACATGATCGATGCACATCGTGCCGTCTTTGCCAAGGACAGGCTCTACGTTGGGGCTGTTGGCGATATCACGCCCGAAGAACTGGGTCCGCTCCTTGACGAATTGCTCGGCGCACTGCCGGACGAGGGCGCGCCGCAACCTGGCCCCGCAGATATCCTGATCGAGGGTGGAACAACCGTGGTGCCCTTCGACACGCCGCAATCTGTTGCCCTCTTTGGGCAGGCTGGAATCGAACAGGACGATCCTGATTTCTTTGCCGCGCGTGTCCTGAACCAGGTGATCGGGGCTGGTGGGTTCGAAAGCCGCCTGATGACCGAGGTGCGAGAGAAGCGCGGGCTGACCTATGGCGTCTATTCGTTCCTCGTGCCACAGGATCACGCCGCGACATATCAGGGGCAGGTCGCATCCGCGAATGATCGGATCGCCGAAGCTGTGTCAGTCATACGTGACGAGTGGGCCCGCGCCGCTGCCGAAGGTGTCACTGAGGACGAGTTGGAGGCCGCCAAACTCTATGTGACAGGCGCCTATCCTTTGCGATTTGACGGCAATGGACCTATTGCGCGAATCATGGTTGGCATGCAGATGCTTGGCCTTCCCATCGACTATATCGCGACCCGCAACGACAAGGTCGAGGCGGTGACTTTGGAGGATGTGAAGCGTGTGGCGGGCGAGTTGCTCGACCCCGATAGCCTGCATTTCGTCGTGGTGGGTCAGCCGGAAGGTCTGGAAACAACCGTCGCCAATTGAGTGCTGCGCACGCGCGACCTATTCCTGCTGACGAGGGGGCTGTCTGCTCCCTCGAACTCCCCTGATCGTACTTCCAGTCAGAAGAAGTCTTATTCGCCGTAGGGCACCCAGATGGTTTTGACCTCTGTGGCGGCCAGCAGGAACGCCTTGCCTTCACCGTCAGATCCCATCCAGTCGCGGGCCTTGCCGTGGTTCACCCACGTGCGTTTCAGGTTGCCAGCGGCTTCCCGTTCGATGGTCGCGGACAGGTCACTGCCCGAGAAGGACCAGACGGCATCGACATTCAGATGTTTCGCCATATGCGGTGCAAGCTCCTCATGCTTGCCGGTCAGGATGTTCACCACTCCCGCAGGGACGTCCGAGGTTTCGAGCACCTGATAGAAATCGGTTGCCGCCAGCGGGAAGGGCTGTGACGCGGCCAGCACCATGCGGTTGCCCATGGCAATGGCAGGGGCCATTAGAGAGACGAGGCCCAGAAGCGGTGCTTCGTCCGGGCACAGGGTTCCGATGATGCCCGTCGGTTCATTCATCGCGAGGGCGACGCCGCGGATCGGCACACCCTTGGCTGCGCCGTCATATTTGTCTGCCCAGGCCGCATAGGTGAACAGGCGTTGGATGCTTGCCTCGACCTCCTTGTCGCCAGAACGGCCGCCTTGCAGGGCGTTCAGGCGGTTTGCGAATTCGTCGCCTCGCGCTGCGAGGTTTTCGGCGATGTAGTACAGGATTTGCGCGCGCAAGTGGCCGGTGGTCTTGGCCCATCCTTTGGCGGCTGACGCCGCTTCGACTGCGTTGCGTACGTCCTTGCGGTTGGCAAGGCTGGACTGGCCGAGCAACGCGCCGTTCTTGCCGTAGACATTGCGGGAATAGCCGCCATCAGGACGGGCCTGTTTGCCCCCGATGTACAGTTTGGCGGTCCGGTCCAGCGGGTCGCTTGGGGTGTCCTCGCCCGTGAAGGCCGTAATCGACTTCAGCGCCTTGGGTGATCCCTTGGGCTTGGTATAGGCTTGTAGCCCTTCCCAGCCGCCTTCACGTCCAAAACCACTTTCGCGCACACCGCCAAAGCCTGCGGCCGCGTCAAAGAGGTTCGTGGCATTCACCCAGACAACGCCAGCCGCCAGTTTTGGCGCCACGTCGAGCGCGAGGTTGACGTTTTCGGTCCAAAGCGTTGCGGCCAGCCCATAGCGGGTGTTGTTGGCCAGCTCGACAGCCTCAGCTGGGGTGCGAAAGGTGGTTGAGACGAGGACAGGGCCGAAGATTTCTTCCTGCATCAGCGGGTCAGCGGTGTTCAGGCCGGTGATCAGGGTCGGTGGGTAGTAGCAGCCAGTTGCGGGTAGGGACGATGACGGCTGATAGACCTGTCCAGCAGTGTTGCTGCTGACCATCTTGCTGATCGTATCCAGCTGAACCGGGTCAACGACCGCGCCCACGTCGATGGATTTGTCGAGTGGATCGCCAATGCGCAGCTTGTCCATCCGGGCCCGCAGCTTGGCATAGAACGCCTCGGCCACGGGTTCGTGCACCAGCAGGCGTGAGCCAGCGCAGCAGACCTGTCCTTGGTTGAACCAGATGGCGTCGACCAGCCCTTCGACCGCCGAGTCGAGATCGGCATCGTCAAAGACGATGTAGGGGGATTTGCCCCCCAGTTCGAGCGTCAGTTCCTTGCCCGTACCAGCCGTCGCTTCGCGGATGCGGCGGCCCACGGCGGTGGAGCCTGTGAAGGCGAGCTTGTCCACGTCAGCATTCACGATCATCTCGCCCACCGCGCCGTCGCCGGTGACGATGTTGACCACGCCCTTCGGGACACCGGCCTGGCGGCAAATGTCTGCAAACAGCAGAGCAGTCAGCGATGTGTATTCGGCGGGTTTCAGAACAACCGTGTTCCCCATGGCGAGGGCAGGCGCGATTTTCCATGCCAACATCAACAGAGGGAAGTTCCATGGGATGATCTGGCCGCAGACGCCCAGTGCCTCGCGGTCGGGCAGTTCCGATTGCATCAATTGCGCCATGCCTGCGTGGTAGTAGAAATGGCGCTGGGCGAGGGGGATGTCGATGTCGCGGCTTTCACGGATGGGTTTGCCGTTGTCGAGGGTTTCGAGCACGGCAAAGAGACGGCTGTGTTTCTGCAAGAGCCGCGCAATGGCATAGAGGATGCGGGCACGTGCATGACCGCCCGACTTGGCCCACTTGGGCTGGGCCGCGCGCGCCGCTTTGACGGCTGTGTCCACGTCGGTCTGTGTGGCTTGTGACAAGGTGGCAAGCACCTCGCCAGTGGCGGGGTTCTTGCTTTCAAAGCCGTCCGAAGGATCGGTGAACTGGCCATTGATGAAATGGCCGAACCGTGCGCCTTGATCAACGATCCAGGCGAGGGCATCTCCGGCTGCTTCCGGTGCGGTGCCGTAATCCATGCTCTCGAAAATCTCTTTGACGGTCATCATGTCGTCCTTCGTCTCGATCCGGCTGCTGTTGTTCTGATAGACAACGATCCGGCATTCTGAAAATTCGGGCTACCCGATCGCGTGGCGGTAACCAGCGGAATAGGAACCGGTCAGGTGGTGTTCCAATTGGCGTTCGATGTCGCCCAGCAGCGAGGATGCGCCAAACCGGAACAGGTCCGGTTGCAACCAGCGGTCGCCCAACTCTTCCTTGATCAGCGACAGGTAAACGAGGGCGTCCTTGGCCTTGGAAATCCCGCCCGCCGGTTTGTACCCCACACGATAGCCGGTGTGTTCGTAATAGTCACGAATGGCCCGGATCATCACCAGAGTGACAGGCAAGGTGGCGTTCACGCTTTCCTTGCCTGTCGAGGTCTTGATGAAATCGGCCCCAGCCATCATGCAGACCAGCGATGCGCGGGCCACGTTGCGCAGGCTGCCCAATTCTCCGGTGGCGAGGATCGCTTTGACATGGGCGTCACCGCAGGCCTCCCGCATCTCCGCCATTTCGTCATAGAGAGCCTGCCAATTGCCTTCCAGCACGTGGCGGCGCGAGATGACGATATCGATCTCTTCTGCCCCTACCGCGACGCTTTCTCGGATTTCCTGAATGCGCAGGTGGAAGGGGGACAGGCCCGCCGGGAAGCCAGTAGAGACAGCTGCCACGGGAATGCCGGAGCCTTTCAAGGCTGTCACAGCGGCAGGGATCATCTCGTGATAGACACAGACGGCACCCGTGGTCAGACCGGGCATACCGAGGGCGTCCAGCATCTCGGCCCGGACTGGCTGGCGCGCCTTAGCGCAGAGCCGGTGCACACGCTGTTCCGTGTCGTCGCCGGACAGCGTGGTCAGGTCGATACAGCTGATCGCCTTGAGCAGCCACGCGGCCTGATGGTCTTTCTTGATCGACCGGCGTCCGGGCAGCGTCGCACAGCGCCGTTCGATGGCCGAGGTGTTGGCCTGCACGCGCGCGACCCAATCCAGATCCAGCTTCATGCCGGGATTGCGCGGTTCGGTGACCTGCGGCAGGTGGGTCGTGGCGGTGGTGTCTGTGGTCGTGGTGGTCTGCATCTTCGTGATCCTTCCGGACGGCGACAGAGTCCCGAAGTGGCATGACCGGGCGGTTTTGGCAACCACCACCCCTCTGCACAAGCTCTGCACAAATGGGCGCGGTTGATCTGCACTATTGCCTGCAAGGTTGCTCTCAAAGCAAGTGACCAAGAAAGGCAGGACAGTGAAAGCTTTGACGATACCCGGTGTGCCATTGGCGATGGAGCAGGATGGCTGGTGGCTGGATGCACCGGCAAACAAGACGGAACAACGACGCAAGGTGCGGCGGTTGGATGGGGGCAAGGCACTGCTGCTGCTTGCGCTGATCGCTTTGGGCGACGTGCTGGTGTGGGACACCGTGGCGGGGCTGAACATCGCTGTCTTTTTCGGTGCTGTGCTGTTTGCGGGCCTTGGGGTGGCGTGGCCGCGCCTGAGCGCGCGCACGCGCGTCGGCATCGCGGCGGGCGTTACGCTCAGTCTTTTGCCTCTGGTCGAGTTGGTGCAGCCGCTGTCGTTGCTGATCGCTCTTGTTGGCTTGTCCCTTTGCACGGCCGCCCTTGCGGGTGTGACCCGCGTTGACCTGCTGTGCGGGGCTGCGCGGTTATGGTGGGTTGCGCCGGCGCAGACCTTTCAGGACGGGGCGCGGGGGGCGCGGCAACTGAACGATCTCAATTTATCCCGGGTGGACATGCGTAGCCTGGTGATGACTTGGGGTGTCCCCGCGGGGACAAGTCTGGTTTTTGCCCTGCTGATCCTGGCCGCGAACCCGGTTCTGGACCGTTGGGTGAGCGGCATTACGGCGCTTGAGCTACCGGCGCCCGATTGGTGGCGTGTGTGGTTCTGGCTGTTTCTGGCGGCGACCATCTGGCCCACGCTAGTCACTTGGCGGATGCGGGAACGTCTGCGCGCACGCAAGCCACAGCGTGCGACCGTGCGGCGCGAGGGTGTGATCAATGCAGGCTCTGTTGCGCGGTCGCTGATTGCGTTCAACGCGCTGTTTGCGGTGCAAACCGGGATGGATGTGCTGTTTCTTTATGGGGATGCAGGCCTGCCCGATGGGATAAGTCCGGCGGCATACGCTCATCGTGGCGCTTATCCGCTGCTGGTGACCGCGCTACTGGCCGGGCTGTTTGCTGTCATGGCCCGCCCCTTTTTGGCCGGACGTTCTGTGCTGCGGTGGTTGATGCTGATCTGGTTGGCTCAGACCATGGCATTGGTTGTCGCATCTGTCTGGCGCTTGGATATTTATGTCGATGCCTTTGGTCTGACACGCCTCCGGCTGGCCGCGTATATTTGGATGGTTTTGGTTGCAGCTGGGCTGGGTCTTGTTGTCTGGCAGATCTGGCGGGACAAGCCTGCCGCCTGGATGATGCTGCGCAGCGGTGTGATGGGGGCTGGGGTTCTGTACCTTTGTGCCTTCGTCAGTTTCGATGCCACAGTCGCACGGCACAACCTGAGCCAACCGGTGCACGAAGATATGTTCATGCTTTGCCAGTTGTCCGAAGATGTGATCCCCGCAATGGCATCGACCTTTGGGCACAACTGGAGCGCGGCCTGTGCGTCAGAATACACCCAACCGCATCTCTTCCAGCCGGACAATTGGCGCGAATGGGGCTTTCGCAACTGGCGGACGCGCAATAGCCTTACGTCCATGTTGACTGATCCCGCCATGCCATGACCAAGACCCATCTGTTGGTGGTCGACGACGACCCGCATATCCGGTCTGTTCTGCGCATTGCCTTGCAGCAGGCCGGTCACGCAGTGGACGAAGCGGGTGACGGGATCGAGGGCCTGACCAAAGCGCGGTCCGGGCGCTATGACCTGATTGTCCTGGATATTGGCTTGCCGGAAATGGATGGGCTGGCTGTCTGCCGCAGCTTGCGGGAAACGGACCAGACGCCGGTCCTGTTCCTGACCGCGCGCGAGGACGAGATTGACCGCGTTTTGGGGTTTGAACTGGGTGGTGACGACTATGTTACCAAACCCTTTTCCCCGCGGGAGCTGGTGGCGCGGATCGGTGCGATCCTGAAGCGCGCGCGGCCTGTTGCGGCACCGACCTGGACGCGCGGCTTGCTGCGCGTTGATCCAGCACGGCATCTTTGTGTGGTCAACAGCACGCCGCTGACCCTCACCGCGCGCGAAATGGAGATTCTGGCCCATCTGATGGCCCATCCCGACCGCGTGTCAGCCCGACCGGCCTTGGTGGATGCGCTATATGGCGCGGGTGGGCAGGTCAGCGACCGCACGCTGGATAGCCATTTGCGCAACCTTCGGTCCAAGCTGGCGGCGGCAGGGTGCTCTGACGCCATTGAAACGGTGCATGGCATCGGCATTCGGATGGGGCCATGCGTAGGATCATAAAGAAATGGCGCCCGCCCCTTGTCTTTGTCCTTGGGGGCACACTGGCGGCAGTTCTGACCTTGCCGATCCTTGGGATCGTCAACCTGCGCCTGTGGGGCAACGTGATGGGGTGGGGCGAAGCGGCATGGCTGATCGCCTGGATTGCCGTTGTTGCGACTGCGGTGCTTGGCTTCTTGCTCTGGCGGCTTGTGCTGCGCCCGGTCTGGTCACTGGATCGATATGCACAAGAGGTGCGCAAGGGTGCGCGGCCAGATGCGCCTACGCATCTAGGCACGCCTGAGTTCATGGGCCTTGCCTCCAGCGTCATGGGCATGGGGGATAGCCTGCAAAGCCGTGCTGACAGTCTGCAGGCCTATGCGGATCATGTAACGCATGAGTTGAAGTCACCTTTAACCGCGATCAGGGGAGCGGCAGAGCTGTTGCAGGCCGGTGCCAGCGGTGCGGATGCCAAGGTATTGAGCAATACGATCACGGATGCTTCGGCCCGTATGCAGAACCTGCTCGATGATCTTGCGCGACATGCGCATGCCGCTACGTCCACGGGGCCGGGGACCGTACGTTTGTCGGATGCGGTAGAGAGTCTGAAAACGGATGTGGCGCTGAACGTCGAAACCGATGGTATGCTGCCGATCAGTGCGGAAGACCTCAAAGCCATCCTGACACAGCTTGCTGGAAATGCTGCAGCTCATGGGGCGAACAAACTGTCGCTGCGTGTGTCTGTGGCCGGGCTGGATGTTTGGGATGATGGTCCCGGGATCAGTCCGGGCAACCGTGATCGCATCTTTGACCCGTTCTTTACCACGCGCCGGGAACGGGGTGGCACCGGCATGGGGCTGAATATCGTTCGCAGCCTAGTGCAGGCGCGTGGTGGGCAGATTGCGCTGCAAGAAGAGGGCGAGGGCGCGCGTTTCTTAATCACTTTCGAGTGAGTGTCTTCAACATCTAGGCATGTTATTGCGAGTCATTCGCATTCTTATTGACTTCTTGCGAATGATTCTCATATTCATGTGTATGAGACAGAAAACCCCCTTTCCGCTCTCCCGTCGTGCTTTGTTGGCTGGCTTTGGTGCATTGGCCGCTGCCCCTACTTATGCCGCATCCTCTCCCCTCAACATCGTTGCCACCACGGGCATGATCGCGGACATGGCGCGGTCCATCGGTAGTGATCAGGTTACGGTCAAAGGGCTGATGGGCGCTGGCGTTGATCCGCACGCCTATCGTCAGACGCGCAGCGACATTGCTGCCATGACCCGTGCAGACGCGGTGCTTTGGCACGGTCTATATCTTGAGGCACAAATGGAGGATTTCTTCTTCGATTTGAGCCGCAAGAAAGAGGTGCATGCGATTGCTGAAACGCTGGACCCTTCTTTGCTGTTCGCGCATGAGGACTACGAGGGTCGCTTTGATCCGCATGTCTGGATGGACCCGGATCTGTGGGTGCAGTGTGTGCCTGCCGTCGTCGATGCACTGTCTGACCTGCGCCCCGATGCGCGCAGCATGTTCGAGGCGAACGCTGCCGCCTTCGTTTCCGAGGCGGAAGCGATGTCAGTCTATGCGCGCGACCTGTTGGCGAGTGTTCCCGCAGAGCGGCGCGTGCTGCTGACGGCCCATGATGCGTTTGGATATTTCGGAACAGCCTATGATTTCGAAGTGATGGGCATTCAAGGCATCTCAACCGAAAGCGAGGCTGGTCTTAACCGTATCGGAGAGCTGGTTGATCTGCTCGTTGAACGCCAGTTGCCCGCCGTGTTCGTGGAAACATCCGTGTCTGATCGCAACGTCCGAGCGCTGATCGAAGGGGCTGCGGCGCAGGGGCATGAGGTGATCATTGGCGGATCGCTGTTCAGTGACGCCATGGGTCCCGATGGCACCTATGAAGGCACTTGGCTGGGCATGATTGATCATAACGTGACAACCATTGCCCGCGCTTTGGGCATAGACGCGCCCGCCGGTGGACGGCTGGGCAAGCTGAAGGCTGCTGTATGAACATTTCCCTTGTGACATTGCAGGATACCGACCTGGCCACGCGCGCAGCGAGCCCGCTGGCGGTGCGCGGCATGACGGTGTCCTATGGTCAGACACCCGCCATCTTCTCGGTCGACATGACGGTGCGTGCGGGTGCGATGACGGCCATCGTTGGGCCGAACGGCGCAGGTAAGTCGACCCTGCTCAAGGCGGCTTTGGGTGTGATCGCGCCCCTTGCTGGATCGGTGACGGTCTTTGGCGAACCGATGGCGGACATGCGCGACCGGATTGCCTATGTCCCGCAACGGGCAAGTGTGGATTGGGATTTTCCGGTGCGTGTCATCGATGTCGTGATGATGGGGATGTACCGCAAGCTTGGCCTGCTGGGCCGCGTTCGGGGCCAGCATAAGGCACTGGCGCGGGAGTGTCTGGGTCGCGTTGGCATGGCAGACTTTGCGCACCGCCAGATTGGACAGCTCTCTGGCGGTCAACAGCAGCGTGTCTTCTTGGCGCGGGCGCTGGCGCAAGAGGCGGATATCTACGTTCTGGATGAACCCTTTGCCGGTGTGGATGCCGCCACAGAAAAGGCTATTATCGCAGTTCTGCAAGGGCTTAGAGATGCAGGCAAGACCGTTCTGGCTGTGCATCACGACCTGGCCACCGTGCCGGATTACTTCGACGATGTGCTTTTGCTGAACACCCAAGTGGTGGCTGCCGGGCCGGTGGCCGAGGCGTTCACCGAAGACAACTTGCAGGCCGCTTATGGTGGCCGTTTAACCACGGCACGCGCGGATCCTGAAAGCGTGGCGGGCTAAGTCATGTTGGCCGACGCGCTGCTTTTGCAGCTGGGCTACAACGCCACGCTTGTCACCATTGGGGCGGCCCTCTTAGGTATCGCGTCTGGCGTGGCTGGCACTTTTCTGTTTCTGCGCAAACGCGCCTTGGTCAGCGACGCGATTTCCCATGCCACTTTGCCCGGGGTCGGGCTGGCTTTTATCTTCATGGTTGTGATGGGTGGTGAAGGGCGATCTCTCTTTGGATTGTTGCTTGGGGCCGGAGTGTCAGCGGCGTTCGGGCTGCTGTGTGTGCAATGGCTGGCGGATCGCACCCGGTTGGGCGAGGACGCGGCCATTGGTGCTGTTTTGTCAGTGTTTTTCGGCTTTGGTATCGTCATTCTGACTGTCATCCAAACCATGAATGCAGGGCGGCAAGCAGGGCTTGAAGGGTTCCTGCTGGGCTCAACCGCTGGCATGTTGCGCAGCGACGCAATCCTATTGGCCGTGTCTGCAGCATTGGTGCTGGCGCTGGTTGTTATCTTGCGCAGGCCGTTGGGCTTGGCGGCCTTCGATCCCGGCTATGCCGAGGCGACAGGATGGTCGTTGCCGCGCATCGATCTGGCGATGATGGGCATTGTTCTGGTGGTGACGGTCGTGGGCCTCAAGGTTGTGGGGCTGATCCTGATTGTGGCGCTGTTGATTGTGCCGCCGGTGACGGCCCGGTTCTGGACGGAACGTTCGGACCATGTGGTGATCATTGCAGGTGTCGTGGGGGGCGTGTCGGGCTATGTCGGTGCGGCCAGTTCGGCGACAGCGCCTGCCCTACCCACTGGGCCGATTGTCGTGTTGGTAGGGTTTGCCATCTTCTTGTTTTCTTTGCTATTCTCACCGCGTCGTGGGGTGTTGGCCTCGCTTCTGACCCACCTGCGCTATCAGCGAAGGGTACATGTGCGGCAGGGGCTTTTGGCATTGGCGCAGGGGCAGCCGATCTATGAGATTCTGACGCGCCGATTGCTGGAGCGTGCAGGCTTGGTCCTGCCCGACGGTGTGCCGACACCGGCGGGGCAGGCGGCGGCTTCGAAAGCGCTGCTCGATGAGACGCGGTGGGCCATTGTTCGAGGGGACCAAGCCTATGCCTTGGCGGCCACGCGATATGATGGTTTGACGCCGATTGAGGATGTTTTGACTCCTGACCAACTCACTGAAGTTGATGGGAAAATCGACGCACCGCAGGTGGTAGCGTGATGGGGGCGGAGTTTGTTGCCCTGTCCCTGCCGCCGATCCTGATCGGAGTGTTGGTGGCCGTGGCTTGTGCATTGCCGGGGAATTTTCTGCTGTTGCGACGGCAGGCGTTGATTGGTGATGCGATCAGCCATGTGGTGCTGCCGGGGATCGTGGTGGCGTTTTTGGTCACAGGGCTGATTGCTACGGGCCCGATGCTGCTGGGGGCGGCTGCGGCTGCGGTCATTGCTGTGATTGCAATCGAAGCCGTGCGTCGTCTGGGTCGGATCGAGGCGGGGGCGGCCATGGGGGTCATCTTCACGGCCATGTTTGCGGGGGGTGTGCTGCTCTTGGAGCAGTCGGATACCTCCTCAGTCCACCTGGATGTCGAGCATGCCTTGTACGGAAATCTGGAGAGCCTGATCTGGCTGGATGCGACGGGATGGGCCTCGCTGTTGGACCCTGCCGCACTTGCGGGGCTGCCGGTGGAGTTGCCCCGCATGGCGCTGGCGTTGGTGGTCATCGCTTTGTTTTTATGGCTTTTCTGGCGCCCTCTGGCCTTGTCTACCTTTGATGAAGGGTTTGCCCGAGGACTTGGCATTCGCACGGCACCGCTGGGCTTGGCGCTGGTGATCATGTCGGCTATCGCCGCCGTTGCAGCCTTTGATGCGGTGGGGTCGATCATCGTGATTGCCATGTTCATTTGCCCACCCGCCGCGGCCCGGATGATGACCAACCGGTTGGGCCATCAGGTGGCGTGGTCGGTGGTGTTTGCGGCGTTGGCTGCCGTGCTGGGATATGTGCTGGCGGGGTATGGGCCGCTGTGGATCGGGGCCGATGCATCAGTCAGCGCGGCGGGGATGATTGCAACCGTGTCGGGCATTATTCTGGGGGTTGCGGCCGTCACCGGGCCGCACCGTACGCGCAACGGTTAACGGCGGAAACGGACGCTACGTCGACCAAACGTGCATTAACACTTTATTCTGTTGGGAAAAACCGCTGTCACCCCCCGTGCAGCATCCGTACACCCCCTGTGCACCCCTTCGGAGACGTATGGAGTGATTTACCGTGGTTAACGGCGCGTGCTGTGTCAAAAGTTAACAATGAATGAACATGTCATCTGGCGGATAGCAATGGCCCGCGACGAGGTGGCTCATCCGTCAATTCGAAGCTTTGTCAGCGAAGGCGGAGAAGGTGCAGTTTACAGCCCAAAGTGTCGTATGCTGCAGCCTGTGCTAATATCAGCGAAGCGCAGACAGCCAACATTGGCGTTGGCAGAGACGGGCCCAAACCGGTCCTTCAATCTCCGTTGACAATGCTGCGGCGCAGTCCGTCAAATCGGCCATTCGCTGCGTTTGCAAAATTGCGGCCCGAATAAAGTCACAGATGCGGACGCAAAGGACCGACGCGCCCGTGGCACGCTCTATCGTCGAGACCCACATCCGTGGCATTCACATCACGGCGGCGTAGCTCGGAGTCCTCAGACTGTTCGCTCGACCCGAGTCATACTGGCGAGTTCGAAGTCGGAATTTCATATAGCGGTGTGTATATGCGTCACATGCGATACGCCGGTGCCACTAGCCGGGATAGAGGGCAACAAGTTTTGACACCAATGTTCGTGTCAACTCGTTGTTCAAAGATCCGAAAGAGTGAAAACTACTGGTACAAGGGTACCAAATCGGCCTCATTTGTTATTCGTTAAACATGGTCAACTTGCGTCTCTGGTCAGTCTCGCAGTAACCTTGTCTCGTTCCTTTTTAGATTTCGTTTAATTTGCTTGTAAATTAGAGGCAGCTACATGCCACGCCAACATGGATATGCAATACGTGCGGTTCGACAGGCAGGCCAAAATCTCCCGGAAAGATTGCTTGCATTGAAAGTCATAGGAATGCTGGACTCGTTAGTGATCCTGGAACAATCCGACAAGGACCCCCGCGTACTGTTTGTGGACGCAGAAGCAAGAAGTGTTTTGCGAGACTCCATCAGTCAAGGAATGATCGAGCGAGCGGCCGTGCCATGGGACTATCTGAAAAACGTTCAGCTTTACGATCACTTCTGCATTGGGCTGGACCCTGCACCTCACACACCAGAAATGCTCGCCTGCCTTGGTGAGGCCATGTCACAAAAGGACTGGCCGCAGCGGCAGCAGGAATCCCAAATTCCTGCCGCCTACACCTATCTGGGTCAATTCATTGCCCATGACATCGGACGCTTGGCACCGATGCAGAGCGAAGACAACCTGACAAACTTACGGACATCGGCTCTGGACCTCGACAGCGTCTTTGGAGCCATTGACGCCGGGAACCGTTCACTTGCCACCAGCGTAGCCACTAAGGGGCACCTATCGCTGGGAAGCGTTAATAAGTACATCAAGGACTGTTCGGGCTTTCGGGATTTGCCACGATCTTCAAAAGGCGAGGCGCAGATTGCGGATGCGCGGAATGACCACAATCTGGCCGTGGCCCAGACAACGGTTGCCATCATCAGGTTCTACTGGCGGCTCTTTGAATTTTTTGATGGAGATGAAGTGGCTGCGAGACGCTCGACGATCTTGCATTTTCAACACGTCATATTGAACGATTACTTGCCCAGACTTGTGGACAACGCTGCCTATACTGACGTGACAAAGAACGGTTTAAGATTCTGTCGGGCTGGATCCATTTCTGGTGTCGCGCGAATTCTCTTTTGCGTGTTTTCGGATGGGACACTCCATGATCCGAACCCGGTACCCTAAATGGAGTGATCAGACTGGCGCAAGTGTTCCGGATCTGCTGAAACACACGTACAGAAACGGCCATAACAGGCTCAGGCCCATACCGGGTACGGCACCCCCGGAGCTTGGCTTGTCGCAAGATTGGCCTGTTTTGTGGAGCAATTTCAATCCTCCGTCCGACGGAAACAATACCTCCTTTGTGCGCGCACGATCCATTGACGCAGACTTGGATCTCGTCTCTGTCAAATCTAGACGCTCACCTCGTGAACGAAATTCTGTGCTCGGATGGAACACAGACGGTCCCGCAGCCTCTCACGTCCATGAAAAACCCTGAAAAGATAAACCTCTCTGTGCAAACCCTGCTCCGTGGTCATCAGGCCGATTTGCCCGATGCGCAGACGTTTCATAGTGAAATGGCGAATGCGCTTGCCGGGACACCTGGCGAGCTTCCACCCGCGCTGAGTGGGACTCAAATGTCTGATGTCGGATCGCACAGCCTCAAAGATTTCCTCGAGCACGGTGCCGGCGCGGCGTTCGCGCACTCGACGCCACTATGGTTCTATTGCTTGCGAGAGTGTGCGGTTGCATTCTCGGGTGGCGGGTACCTCGGACCTGTCACCAGTCGTGTGGTCATGGAAACGACTTACGCAGCAATCAAGATGGACGCTTTGGGGGTGCTGAACTTGAGCGAAGCCGAGAAGCAGGGACTCATGCTGCTGGAGGCGCAGAATGCGCCCGGAGCGTTTGGTTGGCACGAGTTCGTGGAATTCGCATTCGGGAGTTAGATTAAGACCACAATCAACAGGGAAAGGGAGAAATATGCCTTCGATAATTTGCTACGGTGGTGCTGGGGATAAAACCACTCGAAGACGAGCGGGCATGAGTCACATGGGAAAAACATTTTCGGAGCAGCTTGAAAATACAGATAGCGAGCGACAAGCCGTGCTCAGGACGCTGAAGAGGTGCAACCGGAACGTAGACGGAGTAGATTACCAGCTAAAGATAAAAAACGAAAGCGACTTGGAGGTCGGGGTCGAGCGAATTTCCAAGCGTGGCTCTGACAAAGTCGTTCTAACCTACGACAAAACGGAAAAACTGGTTCTGACAGTTCTTGAGGACGACGACAGGAAATTCAACAAGAAGATGACAATTACCGTTCCGGGCGATCGCAGCACAGTTAATGATCCTACTGACCTATATACCGAGGGTGTTGTAGACGACATCCATGACATCAGGGGTGGCGGGTCAGATGCTGAAATAGATGCGGCCGCTCAATACACGCTGGCCACGATCACCTTTAGGCGCTGCCTCTAGGCCTTATCCGGCGGGCGATTGAGGCCGAGTGTCGCCTCCTGCAACGTGTCGTCCAGCAGATCGCGTTCCGCCGCGCCGCGGAACGGGTATGCATGGACGAACCAGTGGCGCACTGTTTCCGGCGTTGCGGGTTCGGGGCCATGCCAGTTGGCTGATACATCCCGCACCAGCTGGCTATAGGCGACAGCAGCCTCGCTCCGGCGCCCGAGCTGAACCAGCGCGGCGGCGGTCCAGCCCGTGTTGTCTATGATCACGTCGCCTGACCGGCGCGCGGCTTCAAGCGCGGCATCGGCATTGCCAGCAAGAAGATATACGGACGCCGCATAACACCACTGGTAATCCAGTAGCATCGGCGCGCAGTCCAGGCTGTGCGCCAGGATTTCCGCCGCCCGGCCATGTTCACCTAGAAATCCGAACCCCATCGCGCAGGACATTAGCGTGCGAGGGCTGTGAGGGTTCAGCCGCGTTGCCATGTCCAAATTGATCGACGCCTTGTCGAAAGAACCGTCCAACGCGGCCGACCATCCGACTGCCAACTGATTGCGTGCATCTAGCGGATCGAGTTCGACGGCCTGATTGGCCAGCCCGTGTGCGCGACGCGATGCATGGGCATCGCGCAGCAAACCTGGGCGAACCACATGGCGAACATTCAGCAGGCTGGCAAGGCTGGCATAGGCAGGCGCGTAAGTCGGTGCCCGCTCGATCAGGGACGAAAAAATCTCCGCCGCAGCCTCGTGGGCTTGCGGCGTCCAGCGACCGATCAACCGCTCCGCCTGCAGCCATTCGTCCACGACCTGGTGGTCTCCTTGTTCGGTGCCGATAGAAGTCCGGTCCGTCGTGATGAAAACTTCCAGCGTCGCCGCGATCCGACCAACGACCTTTCGCCGCGCGGTTTCGACTTGCCCCACGCTGACATGCACCAAATCCTGCCAGACCAACCGGCCCGTCATGATCTCTGACAGTCCGATTTGGATTTGAGTAGTAGAACCAGCAGACGATGATATCGTCACGGCATAATCTGATCCGATGTCTTCCGCATGTCTGGATTGCACCCCTTCGACAACCGACCAACCGCGAAAACAGGCCAGACCCGCCATCAGTTCCGATCGGAACGCGACAGCCTGATCCAGCAAATCCTCCCGGGTTGACGTGACCTGGCGCACTTGAAGACGTAGCGGAACAGCCCGACTGTGCGCGGTTGCCGGCGAGACAGATTTTTTGGCGGTCCCCATACCCTGCAACGCTGCGGTGGTCTCTGGACGAGGGCCGATACTGTAGCGTTCCCGCAGAACGCCGCTCAGTGTGTCATAAACTCTCTGCGCAGCACCAAGATTCCCAGCCTTGACCTGGCTTCGAATGAGACGCCGTGCGGCATGTTCATGGGCGCTCTCGATGATCAACAGTGCCTTTGCAACATCGCGTATCGTCAAATCTTCATCGTCAAGGCGCTCAAGTTCAGTCTCTAGCAGCGCGGCCAATCGGTCCTTCCACTCTGTTCTGGTTACTTCCAGCCAAGCCATGAATTGCGGACTGATGCTTTCCAATCCCATCAGAAGTCGATCCGGCCAGGCCAAATCTCGGACCATGAATGCTGCGATGTTGCCGCGTTTCAGTGCTTCTTCGGCCTCAAGAAGATCAACCTTCACGCTGTCCATGTCGAGACGTGCAACTCCGCCGGAGATGTCCAGGACATCGCCCGATTGCGCCTGTAGCTCGCTCGCTGCCTGCAACACCACCTCGGGTGTGTCTGGGGAAATGATCGAAGCCAAGCGCGAGACACTTTCCGAGCATCCTGGGCTTAGCGACAGGCAGGCAAGGACAGCCATTGAAAGGGTAGACATCTGGAGGCCTGACGAACCGTCGCCTTGGACAACTTTCAGTCCTCCAATCGTGCCAATATCGATCCGGTGGGTCGAGTCAATGCGCTGATTGTGCTTTGGTCCGTCAACCAGATAGAGCATGTGGTGGCCATCTAGGTTTTTCAGCCGCCGCGCGCCGATCGCTTGCAATCGGACATTCCTGGACCGGCGTACGAGGAGGAACACGTCATGGGACACGCAAATGCCACCATCGGGGGCGAAAGACTCGATCCGTGATGCGAAATTGACCGCGTGGCCGAAGACATCGGACCCCCGCAGCATGACCTCTCCGCAATGAACCCCGATGCGAAACGGCGTTTGCGACGCATTTGCGTCTTCTTGAAAGGCAATCGCAAAGTCCATCGCCTGTGATGCAGTCGGAAACACCGCAAGAAATCCATCTCCGGTGGATTTGATAATCCGACCCTGTGTGTGGGCAGCCATGTCTTGGACCGGCGCAAGACGCGCCTCAAGTCTTGCGATCGTCTCTTCCTCGTCGCGGGCCATCTTAAGCGAAAATGAAACCATATCCGCAAACAGGACCGCCATCATTGCTCTGTGTGTCTGGCTTTCCTTGGGTTCTTGATCGTCTTTGGATACCATTTCAGTCCTGCAAGCTAGCAATCGCGCGTTCAATCAGTGAAGTACCTATGTATTCTATTCTAAACCCATTTTCGGAACTCGCCGAGTATTTCGACTTTATCGATGCGACGCCTGATGGCTACAAAGGGAAGTTTGAGTTTTGTCTGCCGAACAAGCGAGCATTTCAACGGTGGACCAACTGGCCAGCAGCGGCACGCCCCGAGAACGGTCGCGCGGCTGCAGGACGAGGATGGACTCGCGATCAGTGCCGCATAAGTGGCTTGGGTGAAGCCATTGAATTGGCCAGTGTGTGCGTATGGGGCAATGAAGATCTTGTTTTTGCAAGCCAAAGGGAATTAGGGGAGAGCGCCATTCCGGCCTATGCAATCCTCGGGTTTTCAGAAGCAGAATACCATCACCGCGATGATTGGAACTCTGGTCCGTTCGGTGATTTTGATTGGCATCCGCGGGAACAGACGATGTCGGAACGCATTGATTGGTTTCCCGCACGAACAAATGACGAAAAAGAAGTCTACATACCGGCAGATCTAGTCTTGGTAGGACGTCGAGAGGCCGGAGACCCGAATGCGATTGGGATTGCAACGACGAGTGGGTGCGCTGCTGGAGCTACTTTCAAAGACGCTGCAGTGCGGGCGTTGTTGGAAGTGTTCGAACGAGATGCAATCGGGCTCTGGTGGTATGGCGGCAAGCCGGCGACACCCTTGCCGCTGGACGAAACATTGTCTGATCCAACCATTTCCAAACTGTTGGCTTCAAGACGGCGCTTGGTCCGTCTTTTTGACATTTCCACCGATCTGTTTCGTCATGTTGTGGTCGCCGCATCTTGGGAGCCTTCGGGCAAGTCTATCGCCTTGGGATTTGCAGCTAATACGGATCAAAGTTTGGCGTCAAGATCGGCGGTCCTTGAACTTCAACAAACGGAAATCGGATTGATGCAACGACGCGCAATCAACGATCAGCTTGTCGATCTTTGGTTTCGAGAAGTGACTGAAAACGCGCCTCAATTTCAAGAAACGTCCGACAGCCTCATGGGGTTGTCATCGCAAAGATTCCGGTATTCACTTTGCAATCTTTCCAGGTCGGAGTTTGGGATTCCAGTCGTCCGTGCGGTGTGCACCGGCTTGGCCACAGACAAACCCAGATATGGATCCACTAGGCTCGGCGCGCCCAACGGGCACTGCTTGTTTCCCTTGCTTATATGACGCCGGTCTCACTTCAAGTTGCGCGATTTTTGTCTTTCAGGCGTGGCTTTCATGGTAAAGTAAGAAACGGCAGGCAGGCTGAGAGCTCAAATGCAGATCGAAGTACCTCCTTTCCGTTGGTGCGAGTTTCAAAAAATTCACACCCTGGTTTGATCCCGAGGCATGAGGGCGGTGCGCCATCTCCGGGTTTTGGAAGACCGACCCGCGTCACTCTCGGGCCCATACCGGACCTTCGGCGTGATCATTGAATGCTGCGGTCGCAGCCCGCACTGCTGCCATTCGCTGCGCATGCTCGATTTGTACTGCGGACGAACTCGGCCAATGGTCGTGGGATGCGTCGTGGACGATCCCAAGCCATAAGCATAGTGCTAGTAGTCATCGGTTTCCGGGACATTCCCGAGCCTGACAAGGAAGCTCGGTGATCCGACCTCACCACTGACTGGGTCTTCACTAATCATATAGGCATCGGCACCGGCACAATCCTCGGACTGGGCTTCCCGTTCCGCTCTATTCTGAGCATCTGCTGCCGTGGAATACTGAAATTGTTTGCCAATCTTCAGGCTCGTGTGCCCGTCGCCCCCTGGCTTCTGTTCCACGTATGTCTGACAGATATAGTGAACTTTTGTTGTGCTCTCGTCTGCGTGCGTCATTGGCAAATTCCTTCTGGTGTGTCCGGTCGCTCAAGCAGATTGAAAGATGCGGGCAAAACCTGGGTTGTCGCGATGTGGTCACCTTGGTTAAACCTTTCCTACGCCCCTAACGCGACGGCTTTGTCGGAGTGTTGGCTTCTCGTTCAAGGCGCGCGTTGCGAAGACGGTCGTTCTTGGCTTGGCGCTGCTCGGCCTCTTCTTCGACCATCTTGCGAACGATGCGGGTTGTCTTGTCCAATGGTGTTTCGGCATTGGGAGTTTGAGCCTTGAACACGCTTGTTTTTGTTAGTTTCGCCAAGTGATAATTTCCTCCATGGTTTCTCTTTGTTGGGTCCCAACGCTGTCGGTCAAACCAATGCCAGGTGTTTCTTTGGGCCATGGGCATCGTTTGCCTGTGACCCAGGCCGGTCATTGTGTAGATCTCGTTTGAATGTCAGGCGCGGCCATGGCGCGCATCAATGCGCTATAGTTCATCTGAAACCGCATTTCCGATCCAACGCGAAGCTTCTGATCTGTCGTGCCAATGACGAGATGATCGCTTGTCGCACCGACAAGTGTACTGCCAGCAGGCATCGAAAGCCCGGCCACATCCATGTCTTGGTTTCCAAGGGCAAGAATGATCCGTGTCGTTTCTGAGGTGGCAGGAACGAGCCGAATTATTGCCGGTGCGTGATCCGCGGTGCTTACAAGTGGGCTCACTGTCTTGGTGTCGGTTTCGATCACTTCGGCGACAAGCGTGAAGGTGTCTCGAAACAAACCACCAATCTGTTCCTGGGTGACCGGATCGACGCCAAGCAGTATTGCTTCCCCAAGGCGCAGATCGTTGATCCGGCCGGTAGCGCGCGAGCCGAACGCCCAAGGCAAATTTGCAGAGTTGCCGCCAGATACCGTCTCAAGGAACGGGCCACACCGCCCCTCGACTTCATTGGCAAGTGCAGTCAGGGCCTGCATTTTGGTAGCCGTAGGGGCCATGCCACTCAGACAGGCGAAGTTGGCACCGATGCCTTTCAGCGCCACACCGGACAAGTCCACGACCTGCTGTCCTATATGTCTAAGGTCTTGTGGCATGATCCCTTCGCGCAGATCACCCATTTCGACCATCAAGATAATACCGTGAACTTTGTTTTGTCGGAGTGCAGCAGCGGCCAATGCTGCTATCACAGACATCTCTGTGTTGTAGCTCGCGTGACAGACTTGCACGACGTCATCGACCTGACTCAGCATTGGCGTCCGGATCAATGTGATTGGGCATGTCATGCCGGTCTGGCGTAACCGCTTCACATTGCTCAAACGCGCCTCAGCCAAGCCCGAAGCGCCACTGTCAAGCATGGCCTGTGCAATGGCTGGATGCCCACACACCGCTTTGGTCACCGCAGTCACCCGAATACCACGCCCTTTCAATCGCTCGACAACGGTTCGTGTGTTGTGGCGCAGTTTGCGCAGATCAACTTCTATCCGAGGGCAGCTCAAATCGCGGCCACGGGTGTTCCTTGCTGCAGACCGGGATAGGCTGCAACAACCATCGCAAGCAAATGTGCCGCTGGTCGGCTGAGCGCGTCAGTCATAGGCAGACCGAGTTTTTTGGTTTGTGCGAAAATCGTGTCTGTGATCTCGGCTTCGGACATACCCTCGTGATTGAGCGTGACACCAATGACCTTGGTATCGGCAAACGCCTCAATCAAAGCAATCTCGCTTGCTGGGGTGGGCATTGGCATGTTGGGAAAGTCACAGCGATGGGCGCGTTTCGGTGCGTGCTGAAGTATGACGGCGTCCGGTTGGCTGCCACGCAGAATGAAGGCCGATGTACAGAACGCCGGATGGCTGAGCGCACCTTGGCCCTCGATCAAAATGACATCGGGTTGTTCCGCCTCTGAGGCGGCGACAATCGCACCCTCAAGTTCGCCGCAGCAGAATTGGGGCGGGACGGCATCCATGGCCACGCCATATTTTGCCCCCTGCATCAGACCCGTCTGGCCTGTGCCCACAAGCACAGTCTTGATGCCCTTTGCATTGAGGGCGCGCGCCAAGACCGTCGCAGTGGTTCGTTTTCCTATGGCGCAGTCGGTCCCCAGAACAGCGATGCGTAGCGCATTGACGTCCGCGACACTGCCGTCGAACAAGCGCATGTTTTTGCTGCTCTTGGGTTTGCGGATGTCGCGGATGGTGACCTGTCTGTCCAATGTGGCTTGTGCAATTTCGGGATCGTCACTGAGGTATTCATGCAGGCCACTGACGATGTTCATACCCCGCGTGATCGCATCCAGCACGACGGCACGATCAGCGGGCGAAAGCCGCCCTGTTGAGGGGGCCATGCCATAGATGAAGGTATCAGGCATAGACGTTTCGCGGGCGATAGCGGTGTTCAGGCTTTCGAGGATTGGTATATCGTTGATCACGTCATCAAGAACCAGCCCGGCGTTCTGGCCGTTATGGGTGCTGTCGATGACCGAAACAATCCTGTAGGCCTCTGAATGGCGTACAAGGCCGTTGGCCGTCTTACCGTCAATTTTAGCAAAGTTACCTTCGCAGTAGACAACTGCTGTCGGGATTTGAGTGAGCGAAGATGATTGTGCTGGTGCGTTAAGGATCACGGGGGGCGCTTGGGCGCCCCTTGCGGGACGGCGAACGGTATCTACCGTTTGGATTTCGGATTTCATCGTATCTTCCTTTTGATGGCGAGACTGTTGCTCGACAGGATATTGATGTGGATCTCGCGGTGCGCGGCGTTCAATTCTTGAGAACGCACAGACCCTTGGACTTTTGGAAGTTCCGGTTGCATTCCCAACGGTTCCCAGACCTGTCGAGATGGGCGTTGGCGGGCATGTTAATCGCTTCGCATCCTTCACCTGAAACTTCATACCCCCGCTGGCATTTCCATCCCTCGCCGTAAGATGCACCGTCGAAATATGCGAATTCCGGGATATCGACGGCCTCGCAAAGACCGTCTTGTTCGAAAAACCCACGTTCGCATGACCAGGGTTGACCGTAGCGGGACCCGTTTAGATATCCGTTGACCGGGACCGCGATTGCGGAGCAACTGTCATCCACCTGCTCGAACCCGCGTTCGCATACCCACACAGACCCATAGGTTCCATCCACCAGATAGGCATTTTCAGGCACGACGACCTCTTGGCAAGCATCGTCGACTTTGAGAAATCCGCGCAGGCAGCGCCAGCGTTCGCCTGAAGGGTCCAGGAACCCACCATCAGGGACAACCACTGCAACGCAGGCTGTTTCATCGACCTTGCGAAATCCGTGATGACATTCCCAGCCGGATCCATAGGTGCGGTTTGTCTCATAGGAGTTTTCGGGGACCACAATAGCTGCACAGGTCTCGTCGATCGCGCGGTACCCAACGTTGCATTCCCAACCGTCGCCATAGCTCTTTGCGCTGGCGTTTTCCGGCATGATTTGGGCAATGGCCGGCATTGCAAAGAGTAGCAGAGCAATAACGGGGCCTATGAAAACGATCCAAAGCATTCGAGCGTCCGCCAACATAGGTGTCCCGCAAACTTTTGATGACGAATGCAGCGACGCTTTTGAATTATGATCCATCCAACTCAAGCCCCGCCAAGCAAGCATCCGCGAGGTCTCGGTCTGGCGTATCCGAACCGGGGCGGGTCGCCCAGCCCGTTTCCATCATTGCATTGCGGCGGCCAAAGCCGGAGACTTCTTGTAGAACCGCGAGCTTCTCTGTGCGTTCTGGATCAGCTGCTGACATGTTGAGGCATACCGGAACCATTGCTAACGTCACCTCATCAGATGCCATGTCGTTTGCCATGGTTTCGGCGCTGCCGTTGGTCATCCAGCCACCCCAAGTGAATCCGAGGATAGAAACCGCAATTGCGCCACCCACAGCACCGTAGATGCCGGGTTTCGTCCATTCAGGAAAAGTCATTTAATAATCCTTTGACGGAGAAAGCGCCGCCACGCTGTTTTTGCTCTGACAAAACATTTTGTCAGAGCCGTTTCGAGGTCGTTTGATCGACAACGCGCAATCAATGCCCGCGCGCAAATCTCTGGTACGTCGGGCCGCCAAGTCGGAACAACATGACGCATGGGCGATGCGATCATGCGCAATCAGCCGGCAACCGTCCCAAGCGTCAAATCCCTGTTCCGGCATGTGACAATCAAATTCTGATGATAGATAATTGCAGTTGGCTTTGGCAGGCGATGCGCCTTTGCCGAAGGATACCGCAACTTCGTATACTCTACTTAATCGCCAACCGCCTCAATTGCAATGCTAGCTGAGGTGAACTTTTGCCCAACAGGGCCGATGATTTCTGTGACTTTGACCTCTTCGAGCCGCCTTCAACGAAACGGAGGGCCATGCGCCCAGACGGTCAGCGAACGCCGAATGCCCCGCTTGATCGGCGTTACTTGATGCAGCACAAAGCTAGGAAACACACTCGCTGATCCCTGCGCCCGATTGGCCAAGAGGACTTGAGCACTTGGCCTGACTTCCAGGTCACCCCCGTCGTAGGTGTCAGGATTGCTCAATTGAAGAACAAGTGTGAGCTTTCTTTTACCGGCAGCGGGACCATGACCAATGTCAGAATGCCATGCAAAATGTCCCTCTTTGGCCGCATCATAACTGGCAATTTGCGGGCTTTCCGCAAATTCACGCACGTCGAAATCAAACTGTTGGTTGTTAGAATGACTAACAAGCTCAATCAACCGGGTCATCACCCAGCTGAGGTCTCCGACATCGTCCATCCAAACGAGTTCCGCATTACGCAAATTGTGATCCCGATTGCGGCCCACAAGCAGCGCCTCGTCGGCGGGCATTTTGGCGATTGCCGCAACAATGCGATCACATTCCCACGTCGTAAACGCATCGGGCACTGAGTGCACACCCATCATTCCGCCCACCATTTACAAATCATGGTTCGCGTCTGCGTCGATGCGAGAAGGGTCTGCATCAATGCACAGCCGGTTTCCCGGATCGATCCGATAGGTCTTTGAATACTTTTATGATTTCTGCTGGTTCTGCGCGATCAAGTGCCGCATCTGCGATCTCTTCTTCCGTCCAAATCCAAGTCTTCGCAGGATCATGAAGCATCGCCCAACTTGCAAACAATCGACTTTGTATCTTGAGATTCAGGAGTTCTTTGACCCCAGCATGACGATCATCGCGACAAATCCGTGCATAGGCTGCGCGCACTGCATCTTCCGGACCTTCTAGCAGTTGAAGGTAGATGTCATGTCGACAAACCAACGCGCCAGTCACGTCATCCCGCTTATTACAGCGTCTGGCATCTAGCAAAATTCCTGCCAGTGTCGGCTCGTCGAACCCAAACGGCTGTGACACATAAACGATCTGGATAAGATTTGTGATGATTTGGCTCCCTGCGGGATTAAGCGATGCATGAACATGCATTGATAGACGCATGATCACATCGCTTCAGATGACGACCGTACGGCTTTGTCGATGCTGAGTCTCGACCAAAGTGAACAAAAGGCCAATTTGGACAACACCACCTCAACATCGCGATTCTTGAGCCATGACCGCGCAGTTTCCGTGCTTGAGTGAATACGGCAAGGAAACAAGGCCGTTTTGTCCAGAGCGTGTTAGGCCGCCGCAAGCCAGCATCAGAAATCAAACGCTCGCCGGATGTTCTACGCTAAGAGCGCAGGCTGCGCGAAACGTGAACTCGCGGGATAGGGTGATCCGGACCTAGGGTGAAGCGCAGCAAGACCGTGATACGGTGCCTTGTCAACTTCGGGTTGTCGTTGTGGGAGGGCATGGCGGATCGGAGGATCAGTCATGGAAACACCAAACTTACCTGTCATTCGCGCGCTTCGCCCCGCCTGGAACAAGGGGCGCATCGTAGGCCAGAAGCGACCTTTGAAACCAAAACACGTCTGGGCGATCAGGGTTCGTCTCGAACTAGCCGAAAACCACCGTGACCTAGCACTGTTCAACATGGCAATCGACAGCAAGCTTCGAGGCTGTGACCTTGTAAAGATGAAAGTCGTGGATGTAATGGCGTCTGGCCAGATCAAGGAACGCGCTTCCGTTCTACAAAGCAAAACGCAGAAACCGGTGCGCTTCGAGATTTCGGAAGGCACCCGCGCCTCGGTCGAGAAGTGGATGGAAGACGAGCTCATGGTTGGCTCGGAGTACCTTTGGCCGGGCCGCTTCCATGAGCGCCTGCACATCTCGACCCGCCAGTATGCCCGCATTGTCCGGGATTGGGTCACCTCAATCGGCCTAGAGGCCAGCGCATACGGAACGCACTCTATGCGACGTACCAAGGTTACCCAAATCTATAAGAAGACCGGCAACCTTCGCGCTGTTCAGCTCCTTCTAGGCCACACCAAGATGGATAGTACGGTCAGATATCTCGGCGTCGAACTTGAGGACGCGTTGGCTATTGCGGAAGCTATTGAAATCTAACATGTCTGGGTCGCCCACACGGGCGGCCCTGAGCTGCCTTTGACCGACAGCTCGGTCGCTACAGTGCTGCACACTAGAGCGGCCATTCGGGGGATCATGCAACGGCCAGTAATCCGGCTACGCGGGTTCTGAAAACCAAGCTAACACAACGAGACGCATCAATGCGGTAGGCCGAAATCCGGCCACAGTGTCTGTATCGGCAAGCGGCTCAACGGTACGGTTGACGACCATGGTTCCCCTTTGTCTCCGACAGAAACTGCAGCGATGGTATCGGATGCGACACAACCTTCGAGAGCACCAAGGTTTGCGCCGGTAGAAACAAGTATGTTCCCATACCAATTCGAACTTGAAATGCGGAGCAAATCCCGGGCAATCTCTTCGATTTCCAGATCATCGCGATCCATCAAGGTAACTCTATCTTCCGTAATTGGATGATCGTTGGTGACTTCACCTGAAATGGCCGAAGCGTATAGTTTCTTCAGCTCAATTTCCGAAATCTCTGAAGCCTGCAGCACATCTGCCGCCAGACTTCGTTTTCCAGTGATCAATCTGTGCAACAAGCAGTCAAAGGAGGCGGTGCCGAGGCCCGGGTGTATAGCAAGCGGAATATGTATCTGAACATCTCTTTCCTGGCCGATACGGTGAGTACGATCATTGCATTGCTCTTCGACAGCCGGGTTCCACCAACGCGTCAGATGGATTACGTGGTTTGCCGCTGTTAGGGTTAAACCTGTGCCGGCAGCACGCGGACCTAGCAACAAGACGTCAAAGCACTGGTCTCCATTCCGATCGCGCTGAAACCGTCTGGTTATAGCGCGACGGTCTTCAATTGGCGTATTTCCGTTGATGGTCATAACCTCCGACAGATCAAACTCGATCTTAATCAATTCTGCCATCCAGGCCTGAAGATCGCGGTTTTCTACGAAAACCAGCGCCTTCTCGCGCCGATCATGAACATGTTTCAGGATGGCAAGCGTCATCTCCGTCCGTGCGGAGGCACCGATGAAGTCATTGGTAAGCTCGTTCTCGACCATGCCCGGATGAGCCGAAACGCGGCGGATATGCTGCAGCACCTGAAGAATGCCACCGGTTTTGGCACGTGCTTCGTCATAGCGCATTGCTTGTATGCGTGGCATCGCACGCGCATGGAGCAACCTGACTTTGCTTGGAATTGATGGATCCGCCTCTTCCTTGGTCCGACGCTGGCAAAGAGGCGCCGCGTCGTCTCGCGCCGTGAACAACGCGTCGCGTAGCTGGTGCAAGCGTGTCGTGCTGGGGCGCTCAAACAGGCGGTTGAAGGCAGACAGAGCGCCCAAGGGACCAGGCGCAATTGAGTCAACAATCGACCAAAGATCCTGCGCGCGATTCTCTAAAGGCGTACCTGTCAGCGCAATCTTGAAATCCGCGCGCGCACCCTTGGCCGCGATGGCCCTCTGTGTTCTGGGGTTCTTTACGAACTGCATTTCATCAAAGACCGCCGCCGCAAAGCTCAACTGTTGAAAGCTCACGGCATAGTTTGCCAGCGTTTGATAGGTGGTAATCACAACACCAGTCCGACCCGCGAGTTCAGAAAGGTCGAGATGCTCAGCCCCGTCACCGATATCCGTACCGCGCCGCGATTTCCAGCGGGAGAGCGCGGTGGCGTAGAGCCGGTGAACAGGACCCAGACTACCGGGTGCCAAGTGCTTCTCGATCTCATCCTGCCAATTCTGTAAGAGTGAGGTGGGTGCCACGATCAAAATAGGGGCGCTTTCCGCCTCTCCTTCACGCATGAGTTTGGTGAGCCAGGCGACGAACGCAAGGGTCTGCACTGTCTTGCCAAGTCCCTGTTCATCGGCATTCAATACGCCGGGCATGCCCTTTGCCCAGGCATCGACCTGCCAGTCAAAGGCCGACCTCTGATAGGGTTTTAGTGTCTGTGTGACACCTGCTGGCAAAGCGCGATCGCTGCAAGATCGGGGTGCGCGATCTGCGATAAAATCCAAGTCAAAGAGATTGTCATGAACCAGTGGAAGAATGGCATCTCTGGAGTCTGTCTCGGAGGTGGCATCTTCTGCCCTCATGGCAAGACGGCGCTCCAGTGCCTCAAGAATGTCTGGTTGAACAGGCACCTCGCCGACATGTAACAGAAGCCATTCCTCGCCAGTCAGGAAAGCTTGCTTCAGCTGAGCAATAACCGTTTCAAGATCGTCGTCGGGAATAGCCCCAAGCAATTCCCCGATCGTGACCGCGACGGAAGGCGGCAACCATGGCAGGCCCGAACCGACGCCAAGTTCCATTTCGAGTTTCGGCGCGACGCCCAAACCGGTGACACGGCTCGACCAAGTCGAGGTTTCCGCCCATCCATCTGTCAATGCGAAGGCGATCCTTTCTGCCGCATCTTCGGGCGTCGTCGTCGCGGTGATCGCGCCGCTTTGGAGAAAGTGCCGCTCAAGGGCCTCCTCGATCAACCGTGGTGCCTCCTTCACAAACCGCTCTCGCGCGTCCGGATCGCCCTGCATGGCGTCCGCGACGACCTCAAGTACCGGGGCGGCACTCTTGTCAATCACGGCAAAACACCCTTCACCAATGCGATAGGATGGCAACGCGCCGCGTTCAAAGACGGCGGACTGGAACGCCCCGAGTTCCGCACCTGATAGAACCACGTTGCTATCTGTTTTGATACTCGTATCCGGACCGATAGGGACGGGTCGGAAAGCTGCTGGGTCGTCTGCCGGGACATCGAGACCAATACGCGGAATGGAGATGATCTTGAGATCGGCGAGGAACCTGTCTGGTGCGACGGAAGTATCGCTATCTCCAAGGATTTGTCGAAAACGGGCCAGCGTCTGCCAGTGCGTTGCCAAAGTCGCGTTAGGATTGAATTCCTGCACCAAAGCAATGGCGTCGAAAATGGCTGCCGGAATGCGGCGGCGTTCTTCTGGCAAATCTGGGAACAGAAAGGCCCCAGTCCTGGGGACCGTTTCCCGTCGACCGTTTCTTTCCCAATGCCAGTATAACTTAGCGTCCGGGCTGCCGAGGGAGCGTGATATTCTGATCTCGGTAACTCTGACCATACAATTCCGGCCGCCCGGGAAAGTCCTCGCGGAAAACATGAACGCGGTAGTTTTGCGAGCCTTCAACCACGATCTGGTCACCACATTTCATAATCAGCAATGAAGTTCTTGTTCGCGCGCCGTCTTGTCGCCCATAAGCCGCAAAAGAAGGGTCTTCAGTTGCTTGCAGCATGCGATCCGCCTCCTCCTGCGCTGCCGGATGCAGCGCAACCCAAGCTTCTTGTATTACGCCCTCCCTGAAGAGCCCTAGCCAGAAGTCTCGTCTATCCCGCCACATCCCGGCGTCTTCGACCGCCGAAATGACATTCATAAAGGCTTCGATGCTGCGTCCAGCGAGCCATGACAGCACAATGCGACGGTTGGCCTTGCGCATATGAGGCCAGAGGCCTTGATGCCCTGGCCTCCTGGGATCACCGATCTCCTCAATGATCCAGGCCAAAAGAACATCCTGAATCTCGCTCGCTGGCGCAGTAGTCTGCCAAGGTGACAGCAGCGGATCTAGAGCATTGACCATGCCTTCGTCACCGATCCCAACGCCTGGCGCAGGCCGACACCAGCCCATTAAGCGTTGAGCTGCAGATTTGTCCCGGGGTTGTGGATGTGAACGCAGAAACGCATCGCCCACCGCTTTGACGAATCCCGGACCATGAGGTTCGGAGTAACCCAAGGTCTGCATGAGCTCATAGGGGGCATCAGAGGCAAAGAGCTTGTGTGCCAAGGTCTCCGCACCGTGCTGAGGATCAAGGAGCTCCGGTGTCGCTTCAATCAGCTGCGCCATCGGGTTTGGGTGGTTGCCCCGACGGTCCGAGAGAACTCGAGCGGCTTCGATGGTTTTCGGCGCGTCGGGTTGCCAGCCCTCCAGAAAAACCTCGAAATAGGCGTTTACGATGTTCGGGCGATCGCTCAACCTTGCTTCACGTTCCAGGAATGCCCTCAATCCGGGCTGGTCCGCAAGATCGCCGAAAGACAACGCCCGCATAAGGGGAATGATTTCAGCCTCTGCCGCAAGGGACCAGTCCTGGGACGCAATACGTCCAGCACAAATTTTGGCGAGCGCAGCGACCTCTGCCTTTGGCACATGCCCGGGCGCGGGATACGCTTGCGAAATGTCCTCGCACGTCCGTTTAAGGTCCTCGGGCTCTGCCTTGAACGCTGCAAACGTTGCCGAGAGCGCCGTGATATTGTCTCGCAAAGTCATCTGGTATCGCTTGGCATAGCTTCTCCTGACTTCAACGCCTTTGAAATGCGCGCGATGTCGTCGACGCGCGATGGTCAAAGCATGATGAAACGCAGATCAATACGGTGGTTCAAGCTTCTGCCCTCCCCAGTCTCGTTGGACGCGACAGGACGATCTTCGCCGTAACCGGCAACTGACAAAACTGGTTGTCCTTGCAAGTTCAATCGCTCAACCAAGCTGTTACGATGCTGGATCATGACGGCATACGTTGCCGCGGCGCGACGCGCACCAAGCGAGACGTTGGATTGAAGCGATCCAACGCTGTCAGTGTGTCCTTCGATAAGCAATGCCTCGACGATGGCTGAACCCGGATTGCAAACCTCTGAGAACGCGGAGCGAGGACCGAGTGTGTAACACGGCAGAGCATCGTCAATGATCTCGGAAATCCGGCGAACAATAGGTCGGCGCGTTTCCGGTATCGCATTGCTCCCAGATGCAAAGAGACCCTCTCCCACGAATTGCAACGCATCTTCTGCGCCGCTCAACCTCACCTGCAGTTCGGGAAACTCGTCGTTGATGTCGGATCGCAATCGAGCCAGCAGTTGTCGACGCACGGATGCAACTTCGGCATTGTACCTTTGAAGCGGATCAATGACATCCTGATCGAGAGCCGCCAAACGCCTGCGCAGCACCACCAATTCACTTTCGAGCCTAGCCCGCTGAACAAGCGTCTCTTCTGTCGTCTTCAGCTCCTCGCGCAGCGTTGCCATCTCACGCTCGGCCCGCGCCAATTCCCTCATGGCGTCGACCGCTACGTCAGGGTTTTCAGCCAAGTTGGACAACGCCGCCTGGAGCGCTTTGTTTTCCTCTTCCAGCCGCACCACGTCTTCAACGAGCGAACCCGCCTCTACATCCGCTTCAGGGCGCAATTGACTTACAAAGAACGCGAGAAGAATAAGCAGAATGAAGAGGATGCTGACCGTCATATCGGTCATGGTGACAAAGGCGCTTTCTTCTTCGTCTTCCGTGTGCACCATCTTCTGATACCCGCCCCTCATGGCTGCCCGCCTGCGTCAAGTGGGCTTTCCGCTGCCGGCTCAAAGGAGCGGGCACCATCAATAACCGCGCGCAAGGTGGTGAGTGCTTCGGCGTAGTCCTTGTGGACATCGCCCGAAAATTTGCTGACCTGAGACACTGCCGCATCGAGGTTTTGTCGATAGCTTCCAAGCGCGCGTGCCATATCCTGGTCATAGGCCTTGGCACGTTCCTCAAATGCATCAACCTGTTCCCGAATGGCGGTCGCAGCGGCCGAAACCGCATCTGCCTGCCGCTCCATCGAGACACTTGCCTGCTCGACCATCTCAATTCCCGAATTGGCTATGGTGCGCGTCATCGCTTCGGTTTGCGACAGATTTTGCGCGACCGGGGATGCAGCAGAAGCCAGCGCTTCGCTTGCCGAGGTAAGTAGGCCCAGTAGCATCTCGATGCGGCGAGACACGGCGTCCAGCCCAGCCGTTGTTTCGGCCATACCGGTCGCAGCAGTGGCCATCTTTTCGCTGGCGTCGGCGACCGTGTCGGACAGGCTCTCGGCCATTTCTCGCCCCACGCTTTCCATCACGCGCGCCGCCTCGTTCCCTCCAGTCTGCGCAGCGTCTGCCAGAGGACGTACAAGAGCCTCTATAAGCTCCGCATTCAGCTTCTGCATATGTGCGCGCGTTTCCTTTGCCTCATCCAGTTGTCGCTGCGCGAGATTTTCTAGGCTCACGAATTGAAGTCGATCCTCAAGTGCTGCCGCCAAATCGGTAACCCCGGCTTCCACACGGGCATCCAAGGCACGGGTAATCGGGATCAACGCGATCGACAAAAGCAACCCAGTCAGAGACATAATGAACTTTGCCGAGGCGACGGTGAGCAACTCATTTAGGGCTTCCGCCATGGCTTGCTCACCCGCCCCCCGGCTGGCTTCACCCAATGTCACGCTCGTTTGTTGAAGCGCCGCGACAAGCCCGAGGAAAGTCAAAAGCAATCCGACCGAGACAAACAACCCCGGCCAAAACTTCCAACCGCTCAAGCCAAAGCCGAGGCTGTTGGTATTGAAAAAGACCCCAGGGCGGATGGTATTCTGGATTTCACCGCCCTCTTCCGATGGTTCGATTACAGTTTCACGGTATTCGCCCCAAGCTGTCGCTATTTGATTGATTGGGCCGCGGGTCTTTGATCTTTGCCCCTGAAAATGTCGGCTGATCTCCGCAAACCGAGATGCGAAATGCCGTGCGTCGCTTGTCGCCTTGACCTGTTTTGCGACACTGTCGATTGCTACTCTCTGCCGCATGGATGTCCAGGTCATGCAAACCAGCAAAATGATCGCAGCGCCAATCAAAGTCGCAGCGACAAGGCCAGGAACCCAGTCTTCGGTCAGCAGCTCCGCAAACACCAGGATGGCATCCACCATCCAATGCCCGACGCCTTCCAGGTCAGTGATCAATCCTGTTCCCCCTCGGGCGCGAACTCTGATCGTTCCGCCTCGGCCTCTTCAGACAGTGCTTCTGGCGTAACGTCACCGCTCTGCGATCGATCAGACCGAATAACCGGTGCCTTGCGCTGGTGGGCGCGGAGTGAAGATCCGATACGTCCGTAAAAGTCCGGGACGATCTCTTCGAGGTCGGAGATAAAATTCGCTTGCTGAGTAAATCGCGTACCAAGCCGCCTAGACAGAAATATATGGAATCCAGTCGGACTCAAATGTTGTTTTCCCTGCTCCGCGATTTTTATTTCGTTCCGCAACTCCGTCAGCGGGAATTGGGTCGCCTCGCTTTTTCCAGGCCATTGAAACCGAATATGAATGTTGTCGACGTCGTCGATCTTGATCTGCCGCAGAAGCCAATTCAGGCGCGCAGATGTCGACTTGCGGTCATCCGGCGCCCGCAATGACATTCCGACATCGATAGATCTTCTGGGAATGTCGACGAGAACCTCTATAGGCGCGGCAGCATCTGGAACAACAAGCTCGCAGCCGAGAGAAAGAGACTCACGCAAACGCGCCGCCGCCTCGTTCAACCGCACGGCGACATCTGACTTTTGCTTCCGCGTCATACGCTCGGACACGCGCGCTCCGGTCATTCGTGTAAGGATCAACGAAAGATCCCGTGTCTCCTGATGCCAGGCCGCCACCACGGGTGAAGTAAGTGGGGATTTCGCAGGTAGTCCGCCGCCGCTGGAAACAAGCTTGTTGAGTTCCGACCATTCAGCCGGCATCCGATCAAAGCCGCGCAAACCCGCGCTCTCATGTGTAAGAAATCGCTGCAGTTCGGAAAGCAGTACGGATTGATCCGCATCTGCAACTGTTTCATTGCTCAAAAGCAAGTCCGCAACCGTCAAAACATGCATCCACGACCAATGGTACACGGGGATTCGTGACCGGCTCTTTCGCACCGACTCCAGCGGATGATCCTGCGGTTGTGTCGCGAACTGATTTGAGATGGTGATAACACAATCGACATCGTTGTCCTGGGCAAGCCGACGATATTTCTCAATCTGATCTGGGTCGAGGGTGGCAGCACCAATCTTTGCCTCTACGAGAGCAGTCCATACCTTCGACCCGTTGCTAAGGACAATCAATCCATCTGGACGATCCGCCACGTTAGCGTCAGTGGCAAAGACGACTTCCGTAAAACATTGAACTTTGCCTCTCGCACCCATCGTTTGACCGACAGAATTGAGCAGATCCCGACCAAACTCCTGCACTGACGCAAGACAAGCGAGCACTATGGACGTAGTGCGCCCCTCTTTGGAAGTGGTCGAAAGAACCGGGAATAGGCGTGCAACCTCACCCTGTTTGAGTCTGTCGTTAGAGAATAGTGTCGCCATGGTATCACCAAGAGTTCAGAATTTAAGATATTGAAGCCAAAAAACGGGTATTTCATTAAAACCACAACAAAACGAACCAACGCATCAATACCCGAGAATAATCTGCTTTCGGTTGTACCATGCGCTATCAAAATGAGCTTGTCGATGTCGGCGGACATGACAAATGTCTGGGCGCAGCATCGAAACGTCAAACGCACATACCATTCACATTCTTCGCCTCGGCGGAAAGAAAATTCGACGACGTGATAGCGCCTGGCCGGCTCAAGTGACTACACTTAGTACTTCAGAGCGAAATCCTAAAACTCATCCCATCGGAAACATCGAATGATCTACACACTCCGCTGACTGCATCGGAGCAGCCAATCCTTTTGGAAAGGCCAATGTTAAATCCGGATGCGCAAACAAAACTGACGTGTTCATTATTGGTCGTTCCAGCCGAGAGCATCAACGGCAGGTTGTCCGCAAAGCCGAACCTCATTCATCGGATTCAAGTCGTTTTCAAATCTCAGACTTTGAACCTGCTCAGCACATTACTCAACTGCCGCGATAGGTCGAGTATCCGTAAGGGGAGAGTAGGAGAGGGACGTGGTAGTGCGCCTCGTCATCCGTGATGCCGAACCGGATGGGCACCTGGTCGAGGAATTTGACCTCGTCCGTGCTCAGCCCGTGCTGATCTAGGTAGTTTCCGCAGAAGAAGATCAGCTCATAGTGCCCCTGTTTGACCTTGCCCTGCGGCAGGATCGGACTGTCGGTACGGCCATCGGCATTTGTCACGGCCTCGGCTATCTTTTTGTGGCTGTTGCCCGACACGCGGTAGAGCGCGATTTTGATCCCCGGGGCAGGCATGCCGCGCGCGGTGTCGAGGACATGGGTGGTGAGGTATCCGGCTGCCATTGCATCCTGCCTTGTTTGGTCGCAGATTGGCGACATCTCACCTTGATTGTCTGGGGAAGTCCATGGCCGAGTTGCCACCGCGGTATCCGCGCGATTTTCATGGCCACGGGGCCGATAGACCGGATGCGGCGTGGCCGGGTGGCGCGCGCATCGCCGTGTCCTTTGTTCTGAACTACGAGGAAGGGGGCGAGAATTGCGTGCTGCATGGTGATGCGGCCTCTGAGGCGTTCCTGTCCGAGATCGTGGGCGCAGCACCCTGGCCCGGGCAGCGGCATTGGAACATGGAGTCCATTTACGACTACGGTGCGCGTGCCGGCTTCTGGCGGTTGCATCGGCTGTTCACCGAAGCGCGTGTGCCGGTGACCGTCTATGGCGTGGCGACGGCTCTGGCCCGTTCGCCTGCGCAGGTTGAGGCGATGCAGCAGGCCAATTGGGAGATCGCGTCGCACGGTCTGAAATGGATCGACTACAAGGATCATTCGGTCGAGGACGAGGCGGCGGACATGGACGCGGCTATTGCACTGCATACCGAAGTGACGGGAGAGCGTCCGCGCGGTTGGTATACGGGCCGTTGTTCGGTGAACACGGTGTGGCTGGCGGCAGAGCGGGACATGGACTGGATCAGCGACACCTATGATGATGATCTGCCCTATTGGGTTCGGATCGGTGCCCGCGACCAGTTGATCCTTCCCTACACGCTTGATTGCAACGACATGCGCTTTGCCACGCCGCAGGGGTTCAATGCGGGCGATCAGTTTTTTGCCTATCTGCGGGATACGTTTGATGCGCTCTATGCCGAGGGGGCGGCGGGGCGGCCTGCGATGATGTCTGTGGGTCTGCATTGCCGTTTGATCGGACGGCCCGGTCGGGTCCAGGCGCTGCGCCGGTTTATCGAATACGTGCAGGGGCATGAGGGTGTGTGGTGCGCACGCCGGCAGGATATTGCGGCGCATTGGGCCGAGGTTCATCCGCCCCAGCCTGAGCGTGGGTGGATTCATCTGGATCGCGCCGCTTTTGTTGAAACATTTGGCGGCGTGTTCGAGCATTCGCCCTGGATTGCCGAAGGGGTTTATGCGCTCGAACTAGCGCCAGCCCACGACACCCCGCAGGGGCTGCACAATGCGTTGTGCCGGGTGTTTCGCGCGGCGTCCGAGGACAAGCGACTGGACGTCTTGCGTGCGCACCCCGATCTGGCGGGCAAGCTGGCTGCGGCCAAACGTTTGACTGCTGAGAGTACCCAGGAACAGGCAAGTGCGGGTCTGGATGCGCTGACAGATGAGGAACGGGCGGCGTTCCAGCGGCTCAATGCCAGCTACAACGAAAAACACGGTTTTCCCTTCATCATCGCGGTCAAGGATCACGACAAGGCGGGCATTTTGCGCGCGTTTGAGCGGCGGATCGGCAATGAGACGAGTGTTGAGATGGCCGAGGCCTGTCGTCAGGTTGAACGTATCGCCCGGTTACGGTTGGAGGCGATGGAATGACCTATGCCTTTCCCCCCGGCGGTTTGCCTAGCCAGAACGAAAACCCCGAAAGCACGGCTATCTTTACCGAAGCCTATGCCGTTATCCCCGCCTCGGTTCAGCGGGACATCGTCACGTCTTTCCTGCCGGGATGGGACGGCACGCGGGCCTGGATTCTGGCGCGGCCCTTAAGCGGCTTTGCCGAGACCTTTGCGCAATACGCTGTTGAGCTGTCGCCCGAGGGGGGCAGCAATGATCCCGAGCCGGACATAGACGCCCAAGCTGTGCTGTTTGTGGCGCATGGCCATGCGCACCTGACCGTGGGGGCAGATCTGCATGAGCTGCGCCCAGGCAGTTTCGCCTACATCCCGGCTGGTGCGCCATGGGCGTTGTGGAACCGGTCGGATCAGGCTTGTGGCCTGCACTGGATCCGCAAGAAATACGTGGTCGGTGCTGGTCTGAGTCCCCCCGATGTGGTGGTGACCCATGATCAGGATGTGCCCGCCGCCCCGATGCCCGATTGCGGACACCTGTGGGCGACGCAACGCTTCATTGATCCACTCGACCTGCGCTATGATTGCCACGTGAACATCGTGAATTTCCAGCCCGGCGGGCGTATCCCCTTTGCCGAGACACATGTGATGGAACATGGGCTTTACGTGCTGGAAGGGACGGCGGAGTACCTGCTGAACAAGGATTGGGTGAGCGTGGGACCCGGCGATTTCATGCGGCTACGCGCGTTCTGCCCGCAGGCTTGCATTGCGACTGGCGATGGGCCGTTTCGTTACCTGCTCTACAAGGATGTGAATCGGCATGTCCCGCTTTGAGATCAAGGCGCAGCCGCTAACAACGGAGGCATTCGCACCTTTTGGTGATGTGCTGGATTGCGCAGGCGACCCCGACAAGATCATTAATGCAGGACTATGCGGGCGCTATCATGATCTTGCGCAATTGGATTTCGGTGATGGGCGTGCTGGTGTGAGCCTGTTCAAGGCTGAACCACGCAGCCTGCCCTACACGTTCGATCTTTTGGAGCGGCACCCGCAAGGGTCGCAGTGCTTTGTACCGATGTCGGAACACCCGTTTCTGGTGATTGTAGCCCCGGATGAAGGCGGAAAGCCGGGCACCCCAAAAGCCTTTCTCACGGTGCCGGGACAAGCGATCAACTTGCATCGCGGGACCTGGCATGGCGTCCTCACGCCATTGCACGCACCGGGCCTGTTTGCCGTGATTGACCGGATCGGAGACGGTGCCAACCTCGAAGAAGTGCACCTCAATCCGTCCTATACTGTTTCTTCTGGCTGAAAATACCGCAGGGGAGTCCGACGGACGGGGGCAGCGCGCCCTCCAACATGTCGTGCGCGTCAGCGCTCCGCAGGATCAGGTCGGGTTGCGCTCGGCCCAGCCGGCGAACACCTTTTCCAAGGCGACAACGACGTAATACAGGACGATGCCCATCAGCGCCAAGGCGATCAGCACGGCAAACATCAGCGGGTAATCCGCGCTGATCTTGCCGCTGTCGAACAGGTGCCCCAACCCGCGCCCATGCGGTTCCACGATCTCCATCAGGTTGGTGCCGATGAAGGCGAGGGTCACGGCCACTTTTAAAGCGCCGAAGAACTCGGGCAGGGTTTTGGGTAACGCGATCTTCCAAAAGATGGTGAATTTGGAAGCGCCGAGCGAGGCGAGGATGTCGCGGTATTCCGGCTCCAACGTAGATAGGCCGATGGACACGGATACGGCGATCGGGAAGAACGAGATCAGAAAGGCGATCAGGATCGTGTTCATGTCGTGCTGGCCCACGAACATCAGCGCGATGATGGGCACGATGGTGGCCTTAGGGATTGCATTGAAGCCGACCAGCAGGGGGTACAGCGCGTCGCGCATCGTTTTGGACAGGCCCATGATCATGCCTAGGAAGACGCCGAAGACCACCGACAACAGCAGGCCCACAACGGTGCGCCACAGCGTGTCCCAGCCGTATTCGAGGAACAGGCCACGAAACTTCCAGAAGGCTGGCCAGATGTCCGACGGGGACGCCATTTTGTAGTTGGGCCAGCCGTTGACCCAGACAAGCCATTCCCAGAACAGGCCGAATATGACGAGTGCGGCGAGCGGCACGCCGATCTGGCGGAAGGTCATGCGGCGTCCCTTCCCTGGGCGATGCGGATCTGCTGCCGCAGGATGTTCAGTGCTTCGGCACTTTCGGGGGTGTAGAGCATTTCGATGTCGCGCTCGCCTGTGAGGTGGACGTCCATGACGTATTGGGTCTTGGCCGGGCGGCCAGACAGGACGATGACCTGATCGGCAAGGAAGATGCTTTCGCGCAGATCGTGGGTGATGAGGACACCTGTGAACGGCTCCTCGGCTTTGACCTTGTGCATTGTCTGCCAGAGATCTTCACGCGTGAAGGCGTCGAGCGCGCCGAAGGGTTCGTCGAGGATCAGAACCTCGGGCTTGTGCACGATGGACCGACAGAGCGAGGCGCGTTGGCGCATACCACCCGAAAGCTCGGAAGGGCGTTTGTCCTCAAAGCCGCTCAGGCCGACAAGGACGAGCAGGTGGCGCGCGCGCTCTTCCTTTTCGCGTTTGGACATGCCGGTCGAGACGATTTCGAGCGGGAGCATCACGTTTTGCAGGATGGTTCGCCATTCGAGCAGAACGGGGTTCTGGAAGGCCATGCCGACGGTGGACTTGGGGCCTTTGACCAGATCGCCGTGCAGCCAGACCTCGCCCTCATCCGGTTTCATCAGGCCCGCGACCAACCGTGTCAGGGTGGACTTGCCGCAGCCCGACGGGCCGACCACGGCGGCGAAGCCACCTTCCGGCACGGAAAGCTCCAGCCCGTCGAGCACGGGCAACGGGCCCGAGGGGGTTTTGTAGGCGTGGCGCACGCCCTTGATCTCGATGAGGTTGCTCATGTTTGTTCCCGGGCGTGCGCGTTGGGTGTTACTTCAGCATCCGCAGGTCTGCCGCAGGCAGGTATGCGTCGGTGAAATAGAGGCTGGCGTTGGGTGCGTTCTGGAACTCGTACGTCTCGGTCAGTTGACCCAGTGCGGTGTCCATGCGGGCCGCATCCACGCCGCCCATGCCGTTGGTTGCCACGTTGTCCGTCAGCACATTGGCGTCGATGGCCAGTTGCAGGCGGCGCTGTTCAAGCCCTGCGTCGGCGGCGGGGTTGCGTTCGATTAGGCTGGCAATGGCCGCTTCGGGATCGGCAATGGCGTCTTTCCAACCGGCGGCGATGGCGGTGAGGAAGCTGGTCACGATCTCTGGGTTCGCGCTGGCAAAGTCTGTGTTGACGATGATCGCGTTGCCATAGAGCTCAAGCCCGTAATCCGCCATGAGGATGGTCGAGATGTCTTCCTCTGGCACGCCAAGGCGCACGAGGTTCAGGAAGGACGAGAAGCTGAAGCCGGTGACGGCCGCCACGTTGCCTTCGGCCAGCATCGGTTCGCGTGTCGGAAAGCCAACGGGGTCGACCGTGATCTTGTCCACGTCGAGGTTGTTGGCGGTGGCAAAGGCCGGGAACTGCGCCCACGCGCCATCGGGGGTGGGGCCCCCAGCACGCGGCCTTCGAGGTCTTTGGGTTCGCTCACGCCCAGCGATTTGCGGCCCACAATGGCGAAGGGTGGCTTGTCATAGACCATCATGACGGCCGTTACGGGGGCACCGGGGTTCTGGTCGAGGAATTTGACGAGGCTGTTGATGTCGGCAAAGCCCATGGGGAACGCGCCCGAGGCGACCTTTGGAATCGCGTCAAGCGAGCCTTGGCCAGCGGAAATTGCGACGTTGAGGTCCGCGGCTCCGAAATGGCCGTTGTCTATGGCGGTGAAATAGGGGGCGGCGGGCCCTTCGAATTTCCAGTCGAGTGCAAAGGGCACGTCGGTTTCGGCCATGGCAGAGGTTGCCAGCGTGGCCGTTGCCGCAAAGGCGGCGAGGGTGCGTTTGAGCATAGGTATCTCCCAGATGTTACTGCGCGACCTTATGGGGTGGCGATCCGGGACGGAACGTGTGGCCCGTGGCTGCGTCTGTTTCTCTGGTCGCAGACTGTGCTGTGTGCTGAAAAATTATGCAATCGGTTTCAATTTGGATTGTGCGGTGCCGTGGTTCGTGGCCTTGTGTGGGGAAACCGATGGAGGGCCACCGATGAAAGACGACAATTTCCTGCGCGCCAACAATGCCCGCCACATGTGGCACCCGATGGGCCACCCTGGCGAGGCGATGGCCCATGTGCCCACCATCATCACCGGCGCCGAAGGGTCCGTGATCGAGGACATTGACGGGCACAAGACTGTCGATGCGGTTGGGGGCCTTTGGTGCGTCAGTCTTGGCTATTCGAACAACGCTGTGAAAGACGCGATTGCCAAGCAGCTGTATGACCTGCCCTATTACTCGGCCTTTTTTGGCACATCGAACCCGACAGCCATTGAGGCATCTTATGCCGTGCGGTCGTTCTTTGAGGCGGATGGAATGGCGCGGGTGTTCTTTACCTCGGGCGGATCGGATTCGGTTGAAACCTGCTTGCGCCTTGCCCGCCAGTACCACCGGATCAAGGGCGAGCCGACGCGCACCAAGTTCCTGTCGCTGAAGAAGGGCTATCACGGTACGCATTTCGGCGGGGCATCGGTCAATGGCAACAACCGATTCCGCATCGCCTATGAACCGCTGATGCCAGGCTGTTTCCACCTGCCGTCGCCCTATCCGTACCGCAACCCGTTTGACGAGACGGACCCGGCGTTGCTGGCCCAGAATGTTGCTGCTGCGATGGAGGACGAGATCCAATTCCAGGGGCCTGGCAGCATTGCCGCCTTTATCATGGAACCCATTCAAGGCGCCGGCGGTGTCATTGTCCCGCACGAGACATTCATGCCGCTGATGCGCGAGATTTGTGATCGCCATGGCATTCTGATGATCGCGGACGAGGTGATCACCGGCTTTGGTCGGACAGGCGACTGGTCAGGCTCGCGTCACTGGGGTGTGCAGCCCGACATGATGAGTTGCGCCAAGGGCATCACCTCGGGCTACTTCCCCGTGGGCGCTGCATTGATGAGCGAGGCGGTGGCCGACGTGTTCGAAAAAGCGGATGCAGATGGTGCGATTTTCCACGGCTACACCTATTCGGCGCACCCGGTGGGGGCGGCGGCGGTGACGGCGTGTCTGGAAGAGACCTTGCGGTTGGACACCAAGGCCAATGCGGGTCCGCGCGGCACCCAGCTGTTTGAGGGCTGTGTGGCCCTGATGGAGAAGTATGACATTGTCGGGGATGTCCGCGGTGGGCACGGGTTGATGACGGGTGTGGAACTGGTCAGTGATCGGGCGTCCAAGACACCGTTGGATGCGGAGGCGATGAAGCGCATGCACAAGGCCACCTACGAGGCCGGTGCGATGGTTCGGATCGGGGGCAACAACATCATGATGTCACCCCCGCTGGTGGTGACGGAAGGTGAGATTGCCCATGTGCTGAGTGCATTGGATGCGGGATTGGCGGCTGTTTGATCGACCCCGGCTTGGGTTGATTGTGTGGTGACAAGTGTTTGGTTTGGAGCCCAAAGTGCATGATGCCGCAAGGTGCGCAAATGTCAGCTTTCGGCCTCAGCGAAACAACGAGTATGGGTTATCTCATTGAAGATCGCCATCTTGTCGAGCGCTGTCTGTGTGCTTTCACGAATGATACCGGAGCGAAATAGAACTACTTTGTCAAATTCAGCCGAAGCGGGGACTGTTAGTTCATCGGGCAACACGGGGCCGCCACCAAAGCTACCGTACCAAGCGAAAAGGACTGGCTGTTTGCATACCTCGTATGTTCCTGAGAGCAAGTCCTCATTAGCGAGATCGAGGGCCCATGAAATTGAAATCGGCGTAATGCCAAGTTGTGATTGCAGCTTCAGGTAGGACATGGGCGAAGCCCATGCCATCACAAACGCAGAAGCCCAAACAGCAGCAACTGCTAGGGTTAACAATTTCAAAGTTTTCACGAACACCGCCACACTCTCCCTTGCCGTACAACTGTGGATCTGTAGCTTATCGTTCAAGCCCTAGGTCAGGAGAATAGGAGAAGCGGACCTCCAATAGGCAATGATAAAGGTCAGGTTTGTCCCTGTGGTTTCAACTGATCGCCGCAAAGCGGACTCTCCCTTGACCCAGCAGCCCAGCTAGCATCCAACTGACACGGATGCCCCAAACCGCGGCAACCTCGTGTGACAAAACGCGCCTGCGCACCCTGTCGCACCCCCGCTGATCTGCTGCGTGCAGTTTCTATATTTGGCTCAAGACCAAACACGTAACCGTTCTCAAGCGGAGACCTCGCATGGACACCCTCATGCTTTCCCGAATTCAGTTCGGGGCCAATATCTCATTCCACATCCTGTTCCCGACGATCACGATTGCCCTGGGCTGGGTGCTTTTGTTCTTCAAACTGCGTTTCAACGCGACAGGCAATGCGCGGTGGATGGAGGCCTACCGGTTCTGGGTCAAGGTGTTTGCCCTGAGCTTTGCCATGGGCGTTGTGTCGGGCATCACCATGTCGTTCCAATTCGGAACCAACTGGCCCGGCTTCATGGAAACGGTGGGCAACATCGCAGGGCCGCTTCTGGCCTATGAGGTGATGACCGCCTTTTTCCTCGAGGCCGTGTTTCTGGGCATCATGCTGTTCGGCTTTTCCCGTGTGCCAGGGTGGTTGCACACTCTGGCAACGTTCTTAGTGGCCTTTGGCACCACCATGTCTGCCTTCTGGATCCTGGTATTGAACAGCTGGATGCACACGCCCCAAGGGTTCGAAATGCGCGAGGGCGTGGCCCATGCCACCAGCTGGTTCGAGATCATATTCAACCCATCCATGCCTTATCGTCTGTCCCACATGCTGCTGGCGTCGGGATTGACCGTCGCGTTCCTGATTGCGGGGTTGAGCGCATTCCGCTGGCTGCTCGGGGACCGCAGCAAAAGCGTACACGTGACCATGAAAACCGGTGTCTACATGGGCGCTTTGCTGATCCCGTTACAGATTTTCATGGGCGATATGCATGGCCTGAACACGTTGGAACACCAGCCGCAGAAGGTTGCGGCGATGGAAGGGAACTGGGACACCCAATCACATGTGCCGCTCTTGCTGTTTGCCCTTCCGGACGAGGAAGCCCGCGAGAACCGCATGGAAGTGGCCATTCCCAACATGGCCTCCATTATCCTCAAGCACAAAGCCGAAGGCGTGGTGCCCGGTCTGAACGACTTTGTCACCGAAGAGGGTGAGGTGATGCACCCGCCTGTTGCCCCTGTTTTCTGGTCCTTCCGCATTATGGTCGGCACGGGCTTTGCCATGCTGTTCCTGAGCTGGGGCGCCGCCATCCTCATGCTGCGCAAACGGCGCGGACCGGAGGGCGTGCCGAAGCTTATGATGCTTGCCATGGTGCCGATGGCCTTTTCCGGCTGGGTGGCGACCTTGGCAGGCTGGTACACGACCGAGATCGGGCGTCAGCCTTGGCTGGTGCAAGGCGTGCTGACCACCGAAATGGCGGTGGCGGATGTGCCTGCACCTTTCGTGGGCACGACGCTGGGCGCGTATCTGTCGATCTATGCGCTGCTGCTGTCCGCCTATATCGGCGTGCTCTTCTTCCTGGCGCGCAAGGCGGTGGACGGTGATGTCCCGCGGCCCCGCACCCCGTTGTCTGGTCACGCGGTCACCCGCGAAATTCCTGCGGAGTAGGATAGATGGAACTTTTTGGCGATCCGGCGGTCTGGCTGCCTTTCACCTTTGCCGCGCTCATGGGCGTGTCGATCCTGATTTATGTGGTCCTTGATGGTTTCGATCTGGGCGTCGGGGTGTTGTTCCCCTTTGCCACGGATGAGGAAAAGGACATGATGGTGGCGTCCATCGGTCCGTTCTGGGATGCCAACGAGAACATGGCTGGTGCTGGCCATTGGCCTTCTGCTTGTGGCCTTCCCGACGGCCCACGGCACGATCCTGACGGCGCTGTACCTGCCTGTTGCGATCATGCTGATCGGGTTGATCCTGCGCGGCGTCGCGTTCGAATTCCGGGTCAAGGCGCCCACCCCGCACAAGGCCACTTGGAACTGGCTGTTCTTCATCGGCTCGTTGATGACGTCGCTCAGCCAAGGCTTCATGCTGGGCAAATACGTGATGGGGCTGGAAAGCACGCTGGGCACCTGGGCCTTTGCGATGATCACGGCGGTGTTCCTGACCGTTGCCTATTCCATGATCGGCGCCTGCTGGCTGATCATCAAGACCGAAGGCATCCTGCAGGGCAAGGCGGTGGACTGGGCCAAGGGCGGCATCTGGGGATTGGTCTTGGGTCTGGGGGCCGTATCGCTTGCCACACCGCTGGTCAGCGCGCGGATTTTTGACAAGTGGTTCACCTATCCTGAAATCCTGCTGCTCGCTCCGCTGCCCATCCTGTCGGCCGTGATGGTGATGATGCTGTGGCGGTCGTTGCAGCGTTTGCCCAACGCGACCGACGCGGGTTCGAAAGGGCCGTTTGCATATGCCATCACCCTGTTCATTCTGGCCTTCAGCGGCCTCGCCTATTCCTTCTACCCCTACGTGGTTCCTGAAAAGCTGACGATCTATGAATCGGCGAGCGCGCCCGAGAGCCTGATGATCATCCTTGTCGGTGCCATTGTCGTCATTCCCATGATCGGGGGATACACGGCGCTGGCCTACTGGGTATTCAAGGGCAAGGCGTCGGAACTGCGCTACGACTAGGCCTTCTTCTGGCCAAAAATACCTCGGGGAAGGCCGAAAGCCTGGGGCAGAGCCCCAGTCCCCTTTCGTATCCCGCGCGCCCTGTCTAGTTTGGCGCTCGGGAACGAAAGGACGCCAACATGTACGACTTCGCTGCCATGGGCGTGTGGCTGGAATTTGCGGTGCGCTGGCTGCACGTGATCACCGCTATCGCGTGGATCGGATCGTCCTTCTATTTCATCGCGTTGGACTTGGGCCTGCACCGCGACCGCAACCTGAAAAGCGGGGCGGATGGCGAAGAATGGCAGGTCCATGGTGGTGGGTTCTATCACATCCAGAAATACCTGGTGGCGCCAGACAATATGCCCGATGGGCTGATCTGGCATAAGTGGCAAAGCTACTGGACGTGGATCAGCGGGTTCATCCTTCTGGTGCTTGTTTATTATCTGGGGGCCGAGTTCTACCTGATCGATCCCAACGTGATGGAGCTGGCCACGTGGCAGGCGGTGGGCCTGTCGCTGGTGTCGCTGGCCGCCGGTTGGCTGATCTACAACACGCTTTGCAAGGCCTTTGTGAACGCGGACCAGACAGTGCTGATGGTGGCGCTATTTGGTGTTCTCGTGGCGATGGCTTGGTTCTATAGCCATGTGTTCACGGGGCGTGCCGCGCTGCTGCATCTGGGGGCGTTCACCGCCACGATCATGTCGGGCAACGTGTTCTTCATAATCATCCCGAACCAGAAGATCGTGGTGGCCGCTCTGATGGCAGGCCGGACGCCGGATGCGATCTATGGCAAGATCGCCAAGCAGCGCTCGACCCATAACAACTACCTGACCTTGCCTGTCATCTTCCTGATGCTGAGCAACCACTACCCGCTGGCCTTTGCCAGTGAGTGGAACTGGGTGATTGCGTCGCTTGTCTTCCTGATGGGTGTCACGATCCGGCACTGGTTCAACACGCATCACGCGCGCAAGGGCAATCCGCATTGGACTTGGGGTGTGACGGTGATCCTGTTCATCCTAATCGCGTGGCTGAGCGTTGCGCCATCAGATGAGCGCGAGGCGGCAGTGGTGACACGCTTTGCACAAGCCGAAGGATTCCCGGATGTGCACAACATTGTGCTGGGCCGGTGCAGCATGTGCCACGCGGCAGAACCTAGCTGGCCTGGGTTGCACTGGGCACCCAAGGGGGTCGTGCTGGAAACCGAAGCGGACCTGACGCGCAATGCGCAGGCCGTTTACCTGCAATCAGGCGTCAGCCACGCGATGCCGCCCGCCAACCTCAGCTATATGGAAGACGAGGAACGGGCGGCCATCGTGGCTTGGTATCGTGCTGCGACCGACGGGTAAGGCGAAGGTGTTCTCAGCCCCTTTTATACGCTGGAACTCCCTGTAAGGCGGACGTGCCGTCCGCCACTGCTGCGATCATCCCCCAAGCCGAGATCGTTTCCTGGCGTCCGGGCAGCACCAATGATGGAAACGCTTGCCAGCCTGCGCCGACGTTCTCCAGCCCTTTCATGACCGCGTCCGAGATCAGCAACGTCACGCCTTGCGTCTTTGTTGCCGTTTCGAGCCGGGCGGCGACATTCACGGCATCGCCTAGAACGGTATACTCCAACCGACCCTCATCACCGACGACACCCACAAACACCTCGCCCAGATGGATGCCGATCCCCAAACGCACGTCATTGATATGCTCAAGCAGGTCATTGGCAAAGGCGACTGCGCAGGTGGCAGCGTCACCATGGCTGTCGTCAAAGACCACCATCGCGCCGTCACCGACGAATTTGTCCACAATACCACCCGTCGCGTCTGCCGACTTCGAAATGTGGGCCCGGTAGCGCCCCAGAAAGGCGGACAGGTCGGGCGCGCTCATGTTTTCGGCCATGGAGGTGAACCCACGGATATCCACAAAGAGAATAGCCATCCGCTGCTGATGGCCCCCGCGCATGGCCTCGATCCCGCGGGCGGAAAGCTGATCATTCAGTTCGGACGGTAGAAAACGGGTCAGCTGCCCTCGCGCCTCTGCCTCGTCAATCGAGCGACGCAGCAGCGCGCGAATCCGCATCGACGCAAAGACAAGCACCATCGCCGCCAATGAGATCATGACGATACGCACAAAGTTTGGTGGCCACCCAAAGAGAAAGATCAATCCCGCACGTGCTTCGGCCTCCGTCGCCAGAAAGGGGATGGTCAGGATGGCGGCAAAGCCTGTGACCAGCACAAGCGACATGCACGCCAGAAGCGCGGGATTGAACCGAAGCGCGCCACAGGCCAGCACCACGGGGATCAGCCAGATGGTTGGAAAGGCTGCAACAAATTGGCCCGACAGCCCCATGTTGGATAGGCTCAGCCACGACCCCAACAGGATGAACACACAGTCGATCAAGGCCGATGGCCACGCCATCCATGCGCGAAACTGGCCTGTTCGGATCACGAAGATAATGACAAGGCCAAGGGCGAAATAGCTCACCATGGTCATCGCGGCATATACAAGCTGCGATTCCAAAGCCTCGGATTCTGGTAGCCCGGTGAACCAGACGGTCACGAACAGAACGACAGCAAGGGACGTTGACATAACCATGCGCAGGATGCCGATGAACCATTCGGCCTGCGCTTCGGCTTCGAAGAAAATGCGTTGCGCCTGTGGGGTCATTCCGCGGCAGGTGGGCGGCTGTTCAGCGCGAGCGTGCCTTGGTCATCCAGCTCTTCAAAGTCGAAGTTGTCGAGGCGATGGGCGCGTTTGCCAGCCTTCTCTGCGCTGATCTTGATATCCTCGATATCTTTCGAGGCTTGGGAAAAGTGTCGGTCCAGATTGCCAACCCGCGTGCCAAGCCGGTCCACGTCAGTCACCAGCATCGACAATTCCTTGCGGATCGCCCCCGCCTGTTCGCGCATCCGCGCATCCTTGAGGATCGCGCGCATCGTGTTCAGCGTGGCCATGCAGGTGGTGGGCGACACGATCCAAACCCGTTTGTCGAACCCTTCACGCACAAGGTCGGGGAAGTTGGCGTGCAACTCGGCATAGACCGCTTCGGACGGCAGGAACATCAATGCGCCGTCCGCCGTTTCCCCTTCGATGATGTACTTGTCCGAGATATCAGCGATGTGCTTTTTCACGGCCGTTTTCATGGATGCCACGGCCTGTTTTAACTCATGGTCCGTCTCGGCGCGGCGCAATGCCTCGTAGGCTTCCAACGGAAACTTTGAATCGATGACAATCGGCCCAGGCGGGTTCGGCAGATGCACCATACAGTCGGCTCGCTTGCCGTTGGACAGGGTAGGCTGCCATGCATAGCTGTCCTTTGGTAGGGCTTTTCCCACGATGTCGCGCAGCTGGATCTCGCCAAAGGCGCCGCGCGTCTGTTTGTTCGACAGGATGTCCTGCAGGCTGAGCACATCGCCGGACAGCTTGGTGATGTTGTCCTGCGCCTTGTCGATGGCGGCGAGGCGTTCCTGCAATTGCGTCAGGCTGGTAGTGGTCTGCTTGGAGGAGCCATGCAGGGATTCCTTCATGCGTTCCTGCATGTCCGTCATTGCGCGCTGGCTGCGCATCGCGTTGTCCGCAAGCCGTTCCTGCATCTGCTGCTGCACCGCGCTCAACCGCTGTTCGACGGTTTGAGCCAATTGTGCTTGTCCGTTGGTGGCCGTGTCCGACACGGTTTGGATCGAGGCGCGCAAGCCCTCCTGCCCCTGCGCCAGCCCCTGAACGTGTTGGCCGAGATACCCCATTTGCTGGGCGAGCGGAGCTGTGGCACGGGCTGAACGACCGGCGGCCCGTAGCGCCATGATCAGAAGGATCATGATCACCAAAAGGGACGCTGCTCCGATCAGGGCTGCCATCACCAGCGGATCGCTGGTGTCCAATGTCGTATCGCCAATCCGGATCATGTGCGCCCAAACAATCGTTCAATGTCGGCTAGCTTCAACTCTACATAAGTGGGCCGCCCGTGATTGCACTGGCCGGAATGCGGTGTCGCTTCCATTTCGCGAAGCAGGGCGTTCATCTCTTCGGCACGCATCCGACGGCCCGATCGGATCGACCCGTGACAGGCCACGCGGGACAGGATCGCCTCGACCCTTGCCTGAACGGATTGCGATGACCCCAGATCGGCCAGCTCGTCCAAAATGTCGTGGATCATGGCCTTGGCATCAACCTCACCCAGGATGGCGGGGGTTTCGCGGACCGCAACGGCATCCCCGCCAAAGGCTTCGATGCCGAGGCCAAAGCGGGCCAGATCATCTGCAATCTCCAACAGACGTGCGCAGTCGCCCGAGGATAGACTTACAATCTCGGGGATCAGCAATGCCTGCGCGGCAACGCCGTTCTCGGCCATCTGGGTCTTCAGTTTTTCATAGACCAGGCGTTCGTGGGCGGCGTGCTGGTCAACGATCACCATGCCGGTCGCCGTCTGTGCCACGATATAGTTCTCATGCACTTGCCCTCGTGCGACACCAAGGGGGAGGTCGCTTGGATCGGTCTCCGGCTCGGGCATTGGTGCAGGTTCAACCACCCGCGCGCTATAATCTTGCGCCATCTCGGCAAAGCCGGTTTCGATTGGCACACGTGGCCCGAGGCTGGGCCGGTCCATCTGGTAAACGCGCGGCTCGGTTGGCTCTGGGCGCATGGCCCCCAATGTCGCTCCCGCCACGGTGGTCGAGGCGCGGTGACCAGCATTTGCCAGCGCGTGACGGAGGCCGGACACGATCAACCCGCGCGCGGTTCCGGGATCGCGAAAGCGCACCTCGGATTTGGCCGGGTGTACGTTGACGTCCACAAGCTGCGGATCGCAGTCGATGAACAAGGCCGCCGCCGGGTGCCGGTCACGGCTGAGGAAGTCGAAATAGGCAGCCCGCAGCGCGCCTGTCAGAAGTTTGTCCTTCACAGGGCGCCCGTTCACATACAGGAACTGGGTCACCGCCGCACCGCGGGAGTAGGTGGGCAAGGCCGCATAGCCGGTTAGGTGCAGACCGTCCCGCTCTGTATCAATCGGGATGGCGTTGTCCGTGAAATCTTGACCAAGTGTGTCGCGCAAACGTCCCTTGAGCGCATCCATCACGTCACCGGTCTGTGCCTCGACCTTGAAGACGGTGCGGGGGTCGTTTGACACATCGCGCAGCTCGAACCGCACATAGGGTTCGGCCATAGCCAGACGCTTGATGACATCCGTGATCGCCTGCGCCTCGGCCCGGTCGGTGCGAAGGAATTTCAGACGCGCGGGCGTGGCAAAGAACAGATCGCGCAGGGTGATGACCGTGCCTGCGTTCAATGCTGCCGGTTTGACGGCGCTGGCCGTTCCCCCAGCGACGCTGATCTCGGCTGCGTCCTCGCCCGGCACACGGCTGGTGATGGTCAGGCGGCCCACGGCGCCCAGACTTGGCAGTGCCTCGCCCCGGAAGCCAAAGGTGTGGATATTGAGTAGATCACTGCCGTCAATCTTGGACGTCGCATGGCGGCTGAGGGCGAGTGGCAGATCCTCTGCCGCGATACCGCAGCCATCGTCCGTCACCCGGATCAGTGTCTTGCCGCCGTCAGCGATATCGACCGAGATGCGCTTGGCCCCGGCATCAACGGCGTTTTCGACCAGCTCCTTGACCGCTGAGGCGGGTCGTTCCACCACTTCACCTGCCGCAATGCGATTGATCGCTGCATCGTCCAATTGCCGGATCACGGGACGTATATTGGGGGTGTGGGTGTTCATGCCACAAAACTTAGCATGCGACCCCGCGATTCGACCATGGCCGTTTTGGCGGACGACACGTCCGCCTTACAAAAAGGTGTTGGCGCGCAGAACGAGCGGAGGAGACCTCCGCCTTACACGGTCAGATCCTTGCGAAACGTTGGGCAATCTTTGGAAGCAGGCCCTGGAAGCGCAATGGCGCGTCGGTGACAGCCAGACAAATGCAATCCTCGTGGATATCGGCCACTGGCGTGTGATGTAAGTTACTGTCAGCCACTTCGACATCGCCGCGGGCGAAATAGTCGTCTTCGTCCTGGAATGCGCCTTGCAGGACCATCGTCATCTCGATCCCGTGGTGACCGTGATCGGGCATGGCAGCGCCAGCAGGTATGTAGAGAAGCCGCGCCGAAGCGTCCTTGGACGTTGGCAGAATGGCTTGCTTTACACCCATGCCAACCGCACGCCACTTGATGCTGTCGATACCGCCGCCGGCGTAATCCTGCAGCGGTTGCGGCAGCACTGCGTCTTGAGGGCGTTGGGTGCGAATCTCTTCTGGGGCACCGCCTGCGATCAATGCCATTGTTGCTGCGAAACTTCCTGGGGCAAGCGCCATGTCGTGGTCTGGTGCTTCCTCAAGCACGGCCCCGCCGACAGCGTCGTAACTTTCCACTCGCGCGCGACACTCGTCGCACAGAGATACGTGCGTCGCCACCATTAGGTTGAACGCCTCTGGCAGCGTCCCGGCTGCATAGCCCATCAGGATCTCGTCCGTCAGGTGATGTGTGATCTTTTGTTCCATATCCGTCACTTCATCGCGTGGCGCAGTCTTTCCAACGCCAATCTAATCCTAGATTTGATCGTGCCCAGGGGCAGACCGGTTTGAGCGGCGATTTCACTGTGGGACAGGTCCCCAAAATACGCCTTTTGTATCAGTTCCCGCTGGGCTTCCGGCAATTCTGCGATTGCCTGACCCAACTGTTCACTTTCCTGCTGCATGGCCATCACATCGGCCTGATCAGGTTCTTCTTCGGGGCCCCATGCCAGGTCTTCGGGCTCGGGGCGGCGCTGCTTGCGCAGCACGTCAATCTTTCGATTCCGCGCGATGGTGAATATCCAGGTCGCCACCGAGGCCCGCGCGGGGTCAAACATGTGCGCTTTGTGCCAGCAGGTCGCCATGACCTCTTGCGCGCATTCTTCTGCGAGCGACGCATCCGCGCCTGACTTCATCAGGAACCCTTTGACCCGTGGGGCAAAGTGGGCGAACAGCGCGGCGAAGGCCGCCTGATCCCTGTCGTCACGAATCCGGACCATGTGGCTGACCCACTGCATCCGTTTTCCATCGCTCTCTTGCATGAGTGCCGGTCCTGTTACCGCCCTCGGAAAGACCCCGACGGCGGACTGCGCATCTATTTCAGACGTGTCTAAACCCGCAAACATATTCCGTCTACGCGACACAAGGCGTCTCGGATCAAAAATAAATGTCTGGTTTTTGTACATCCGTTTGCGTCATCCCTCCGTAAACAAATCAAACCTTGGGACGTACGGGACAAAAACCACTTATGCCATTTGAACACGCCATGACCGCACCGAAACGCATCGCCGTCATCGGGGGCGGGATTTCCGGAATGGGTGCAGCGCATACGCTGGCGTCCGACAACATCGTGACCCTTTTCGAGGCCGAACCGCGTCTGGGCGGCCATGCCCGTACAATCATGGCCGGCAAAAGGGGCGATCAACCGGTCGATACCGGTTTCCTCGTATTCAACTATGCGAACTATCCAAACATGGCGCGGTTGTTTGATGAACTGGACGTGCCGGTCGTCAAATCCAGCATGAGCTTTGGTGCATCCATCGACGGCGGGCGGCTGGAATATGGCTTGGCCAGCCTGGGCGCCGTGTTCGCGCAACGCCGCAACGCACTGAACCCCAAATTCCTTGGCATGTTCCGTGACATCATGCGCTTCAACAAGAATGCCTTGCGCGTCGCGAACGAGGATCGCACACGCACCATTGCCCAGTTCCTTGATGTCATGGGAACGGGGGACTGGTTCCGGGACTATTACCTGTTACCGCTCAGCGGCGCGATCTGGTCCACGCCGGTCGAAAAGATCATGGATTTCCCGGCGCATGCCATGATCCAGTTCTTTGAGAACCATGCCCTGCTGCATCACTCGGGCCAGCACCAATGGTACACCGTTGACGGTGGATCGGTTGAATATGTGCGTCGCATCGAAGCTGCAATGCTGGGCAACGGTGTCGACATCCGGCTTGGGGCGCCTGTCCAATCCGTCCGCCGCACGGCGGGTGGTGCGGAGGTCAAGGCCTGGGGTGGCGAGTGGGAGATGTTTGACGACGTGGTCTTTGCCACGCATTCCGATGACAGCTTGTCGCTGCTGGCCGATCCAACGGTTGAGGAACAGGCCGCTTTGGGAGCGGTGAAGTACCAACCCAATGACGTTGTGTTGCACTGTGATGCGGCCATTATGCCGCAGCATTCTCAGGTCTGGTCCAGCTGGGTGTATACAGAGGACAAGAACGTCCATTCGGATCGCATCGACCTGACATATTGGATCAACTCGCTGCAACCAATCCCGATGGACGACATGCATTTCGTCACACTGAATACAAAACGCACGATCCGTGAAGAGTTGATCTATGACCAGACCGTGCTGCGCCACCCGGTCTATGATCTGGCCGCACTTGCCGCGCAGGATCAGGTGCGCGCGATGAACGGGGCAAACAACACGTGGTATTGTGGTGCTTGGATGCGCCACGGGTTCCACGAGGACGGGCTGACGGCAGGGCTTGATGTGGCCCGCGCCCTGCTGCGCGCACCGCAGATGCAGGTGGCTGCGGAATGACGGCCACGGTCGATCATATCGCAGGCGTGACCTTTCACGGGCGCAAGGGAGGCATCGAAAACGCCTTCCGCTACAGCGTGGACTACATGCTGCTGGATGCCGAGGCGGACTTGCGTGTCCCGCGCCTGTTCGGGCGCAATCGGCGTGGGCTAATGGCGCTTGATGACAAGGATCATGGCGGTGCGCCGAAGGCTGGTCGAGGTGCGCCGTGGGTGCGCGAGGTGTTGCAGGCTCATCAGGTCACAGGCGTGACCAAGATCGAACTCCTGGCCCAGCCCAAGGTGCTTGGCCACGTGTTCAACCCGGTCAGTTTCTGGCTGTGCCGCCGCGCCGATGATCAGATGATCGCGGTCATTGCCGAGGTGACAAACACGTTCTGCGACCGGCACAGTTATCTTGTGAACCATTCCGATCTGCGTCCCATCGCGCCCGAGGACCGGTTGCGCGCCACCAAGATACTTCATGTGTCACCCTTCCAACCCATCGAAGGCAGTTACGAGTTTCGTTTTGATATTCGGGACGACCGGATTGGGGTCTGGATCGACTATTCCCGAGACGGTGAGGGCGGGCTGATTGCCACACTCACGGGACGTCGATGTGCCCTCACCAACCGTGCCATTTTGCGCGCCGCCCTGCGCCGCCCGTTTGGATCACGCCGTGTGCTGGCCTTGATTCACTGGCAGGCGATAAAGCTGTGGTGGAAACGTGCAACGTATCGCGCCCGCCCCGTGCCACCGTCCGAGGAGGTGTCGCGGTGAGCAACACGCAGCCCCAACGACTTCCGGCTTACGCGGTCTTTGCCGCGTTGCTGAGTGCGGCCGGGCTGCCAATCTATATCCATGCGCCGAAATTCTATGTCGACGAATACGGGGTATCGCTGGCGGCGCTGGGCGCTGTTTTGTTCGGATTGCGCCTGCTCGACGTTGTGCAAGACCCGCTGTTCGGGCGGCTGTCCGAGGCGCTGCGGTCCCGGCGCGGTGTGGCCGTGCTGATCGGGTGCACCGTCATGGCGCTGTCCATGTTGGGCCTTTTTGCAGTGCCACCGCTGCTGCCGCCCCTGATCTGGTTCGCACTGATGCTGACAGGCGTATTTTCGGCCTTCAGTTTCCTAACCATCAACTTCTATGCCCAGGGTGTGGTCAAGGCGGACCGTTTGCCCGGGCAAGGGCACTTGATGCTGGCGCGCTGGCGCGAAACCGGTGCGTTGCTGGGCGTTTGCGTGGCGGCCATTACTCCGGTCATGCTTGGCGGGTTCATGGACGCGCCGTTTGCCGGGTTTGCTGTTGGATTTGCCGTGTTGGCTCTTGCTGCCATCATGATGATGCGCGGCGAATGGGTGAGTGATGGCTTGCCCCCTTCGGTCGGGTTCAAGGCGGTGCTGGGCGATGCGCTGGCGCGCAAGCTGCTGTTGATTGCCTTGGTCAACGCAGCGCCCGTTGCGGTCAGTTCCACGCTTTTTCTGTTCTTCGTTGAAAGCCGTTTGGACGCACCGGGGTTCGAGGGGCCGTTGTTGCTGTTGTTCTTTCTGTGTGCCGCTATCGCCGCACCCATCTGGGGCCGTTTGGCCGAGCAATATGGTCCAAAGCCGGTTTTGCTGAGCGCGATGGTGCTGGCCATCCTCGCCTTCGGATGGGCCGTCACGTTGGGGTCTGGCGACTGGATGGCTTTCGCGGTCATTTGCGCGTTGTCTGGCGCCACGTTGGGCGCGGATCTGACAGTTCTGCCCGCGGTCTTTGCCAGCCGCATGGCCCGCATCAGCCCCTCGGCTGCCGAAGGGTTTGGCCTCTGGTCCTTTGTTTCGAAATTTACCCTGGCCTTTGCCGCCGTCACCCTGTTGCCCGCACTTGAGCGGGCAGGGTTCGACAGTGCGGCGGCCACTCACCCGCCCGAAGCTCTGATGCTTCTCACGCTGCTTTATGCGGCTGTGCCTTGTGGCCTCAAGGTCGTGGCGATCGCGCTGCTCGCCACGACCAATCTGAAGGAGACCTGACATGGACGCTTTGATTTTTGCACTTTTGGGCGCCGTGGTCGTGACGATGTGCGGCTGGACCCGATCACGCTATGCTGACTTTCTCGCCCAAAGCCCGGATGACTATGCCAATGGAAACGGGCTGCAATTCGATGTTCGGACGCATCTCAACGGCCCCATCATTTGCGAGGGCGTGATCTTTGGCCCCACGGGCCGCGTATCGTCACGGTTTATCGGCGAATTCGACTGCAAGTGGGAGGGCAACACAGGTGTCATGGACGAAGTGTTCACCTATGACGACGGATCGACACAGACCCGCGCCTGGCGGCTGACCATCGGCAATGACGGTAACATCGTAGCACGCGCAGACGATGTTGTTGGCGATGGTACGGGGCAGCAAACGGGCAGTTCTGTCCAGCTGAAATACAAGTTCCGCCTGCCGGATGAATCAGGCGGCCATGTGCTGGATACTGTCGATTGGATGTACCTCGCGCCCAACGGAACCATCGTGAACCGGTCGCAGTTCCGAAAGTACGGGATCAAGGTGGCTGAGCTGGTGGCAACCATGCGCCCTGCCAATCAAGAGATGAAAGAAGCAGCATGAACGACATGTCCCTGAGCGGCAAACGCTACTGGTTGGTGGGTGCCGGTGACGGTCTGGGCCGCGCGCTGGCCCATTGCATGAGCCGTGCAGGGGTCGAAGTGATTGTGTCGTCGCGTGGTGAGGACAAGCTGAAAGAGCTGGTCGAGGAGTTGCCCGGCAAGGCATCATACCAGACCGTCGACATTGCCGATGACGAGAGTGTCAAAGCGGCTGCCGAAGCTGTCGGTGACATCGATGGCCTGGTGCTGTTGGCCGGTGTCTATTGGCCGTTTTCTGCCAAGGACTGGAATGCGGAGCAGGCCGTCGCGATGGCGGATGTGAACTTTACCGGCTTCATGCGGGTGCTCGGTCGGGTCGTGCCGGCATTCGTGAAAAAGGATGCGGGGCACATTGTCATCACGTCGTCCCTGACCGGTTTTCGTGGCTTGCCGGGATCGATTGGCTATACCGCGTCCAAAGCGGCCACGATGTCGCTGGCTGAATGCATGTATGCTGACCTGCGCCGCACGGGCGTGCGGGTGCAGGTGGCCAATCCCGGCTTTATCAAGACACAGCTGACCGACAAGAACGATTTCAACATGCCATTCATCATGGAGCCGGAAGCGGCCGCGCGCGAAATGTTCGAGCTAATGCTGACGGACAATTTCAAGAAGAGCTTTCCGACCCTCTTTTCATTGCTTTTCCGGGGCTCGCAGTTTTTGCCTGACTGGCTGTACTACCGGATCTTTTCCTAATTCTCAGATGTGTTCAGGGATGTTCGTTGGCATCGCCACGTAAGTCTCAGATCTTGCGGGTGAACATCTGAACCTCGGCGAACCTGTCTTAACACCCGGGTTTATGCTAGGGTGCGCGCATGCTCTTCCCTGCTTTGGCCAGTCGTCATTTCTGAAGGAAGAGCCTGGCAAAGTCAGTACGCTTGCCGAATACTCATTTGATACGGATCAAGGCGGCAGGTTTGCGAACCGAGCAGGATGAGCTCAGGAGGTTTGAACCATGAATCTTGAGATTGAACGCGCCATCATTGCACAAGTGGTCCTGATGGGCCGTGATGTGGAACGTGCGGAAGGCGAACTGCGGGGGTTGATTGATCGTCTGGACACAGACGAACAAGCCGAACTCGTGGCAGTCATGTGGGTTGGGCGAGGCGCGTTTGAGCCGGGTGATTGGGCAGAGGCCGTTGCCACGGCAGAGGCTGAGGCGACCACCCCCTGTGTTGATTACCTTCTTGGTACGCCGCATTTCCCCGACCATCTGGAGGCCGGGATGGAAGCCCTGGGCCTGCCGCTGGGCGAGGATGAAGAGTCACTGTTGGGCAGGTAGACGCTGATGTCACACACGACGCGATGAGCGGATTGTCCAATTACGTGTCAGCTGGCCTAAAGTGCCGCGGTCACTTCAGAGGCCTACTGCTGAGTCAAAGGTCGCCTTGGCCCGGCCCCAAACACCCGAGTCGCGGTCGGTGAGTGTCAGAAGGCTTGGCAATAGTTGATCTGCATAGTCCTCGCTGCTTTCCACCGGCAGCATCGACGGCAGGTTGTCGATGGCGGTCACATCAAGCGGTGGCGCGTCATGAACGCGCAGCGCGGGCGAGTTCCACGTGGTCGTCCGGTCATAGACCTTGATCGGAGAGAAGTCGCTGTCTGGATCGCAGGCAATGTCGCCGATTACGCTGAGCTTGCGCGCGGCGTGCGGTGTCCCCGCGGGGACAAAAACGGGTGTGCCGGGGCGCGCCAGAATACAATTGAAGAAGATGTCATGCGCAAGCACTTCGGGAAAAGGGCCGCCACGGGCGGTTTCGGCCATGTCCCATCGGGTCGTTGGCACGCCCATATTCGTGCACAAGTCCGCCGCGCCGGCACCGACACGACCCAAAGCACCAATGATCAGGGCCGTGGGGCGGTGTGTGCCGGTCGAAACAAGGTCCGATTGCAGGTCCGCCAGCATGTGGTTTGAGCTTGGATAGGACGTGACCGGCCCCGCGATCTGACCTTTTTGCTGTGCAACCCAACATTTGAGTGCGACGGCAGCGCCCGCATAACCTGCCCAGTATCCAAAGGCCGCGACGCGCTTTCCGGCCTCATCCACAAGGTATTCAAGGTCATAAAGCGTGCCGCCCCCCGCCTTGAATCGTTGCAGCAGGATCTGTCCGGCTGGCTGCCCTTTGTAGGCGTGACCGAACATGATGTGCTTGTGCGGCAGGGTCGTTCCGTCGTCGGGCAGTTCCTTGAGACCAAAGATGATCGCACCGTCAGGTGCAGTAGGCCATGTATTCTCGGCCGCGATAGTGGCCCCGGCATTGGCGTATCGGTCGGTGGGTATGCAGCGGGTTTGGCTGTCTTCGACCGTAACCGTGATCCCGGCAGCGATCAGTTTGGCTGCTCCCTCGGGCGTCAGGCCGACTCGGTCTTCGTTTTCTCGTTGCTCGGCCCGAACCCAAAGATGCGTCATCGCATCATGCCCTTAGCGCGCACGGCTTTGACGCTGTCCCGCGCGTCCATCGCTTCCATGAAGGCGCGGATTTTTGGGAAAGGGGCAAGGTCAACGCCGTCGCCCGGCAGCCATGAGCACACCATGAACAGGTAAGAGTCTGCGATGGTGAATTGATCCCCCAAGACGAACGGACCGGTCAGGCATTCGTCTTCAACGAACTGGGCGGAGGCGGTCATCGTTTCGGTGACCTTGGCGGTCATGTCCTGCCAACTGCTTTCCTGATCGGCCCAGCGATGGCCGCGCATCTTGTGGGCGTGGTTCACATGCATGGTTGAGGCAAGGTAGTACATCACACTGCGCGCCTTGGCTGCGTCGATGGCATCGGCGGGCAAAAGGGCGGGAGCTTGGGTTGCGATGTAGTCGAGAAGCGCGCCGGTTTCGGTGAGTATCGTACCATCCACATCAAGGGCCGGAACGCGCCCCTTGGGGTTGACCTTGGCATAGTCGGGCGACTGTTGGTCACCCGCGGCAAAGTTGAGCTGATGCGTGTCGTAGTCAAGCCCCGCTTCTTCCAGTGCGATGGCGACGGCAATCGAGATGGTGCCGGTTGCGTAGTAGAGTTTCATGGGCTGATCCTCGGAGCTGTAGCGTTAGACATGCGTTTGCGCATGATGACGGTCGGGGTGTTCAAGGTGCGGCACGGCGTTGAACATCACCGGCGACCATGTGCCGCCGATGGGGTGAAGCCGGTGCATTGACGTGTTCATGATCGCGAGGGCCACGTTGGCCATGGCCGACACCTCAAGCCCCAGATGCAACCGCATTGTCATGGCAATCAGCCCGCCCGAAGTCACGACAAGCGCCGGGCCTTCACCCTCGCCAATCTCGGTCAGGGCGTCCTTGATCCGTGTCTCAAACTCGGAGAACCGTTCGGGCACGTTTTCGAGCTTGTCGTTCTGCCAGTGAGTGAGAACCTTGGGGAAGTGGTGCACGAATTCAGAAGGTGCTGCCGGGACGGGAATGCCGTGTTCGGTTTCCAATGCCTGCGCCATTGTGAAGTATTCCAGCTCGTTCAGCCGCGCGTCTTCGGTGGCCCTCATCCCCGTTTCCATGCCGTTCGCGGTTTCGCGATGGCGCCGCAGCGTGCCGGTGTAGAGACGTGTGTGATTTTGATGTGTGGCACGCATATGGTCACCCAGCCATGCTGCCTGTTGATGACCGAGGTCAGAGAGCTGGTCGTAACTGGCCTCATCCTTGGCATGGGTGTTGGCTTGGCCGTGGCGGATCAGGGTAATGTGGGACATGGGCGCCTGTGGTTGGTGTTTCGTTTGTTCTAGGTCACGGCGGTGATGCTGGGAAGTACGGGAGCCTCCGGCGGAAGTTTATTTTGCAAGATGAAGATTGGATCAGGCGCGTTTAAGACGCCCCACGAATGCGGGCAGCAGGATTGTCAGAAAGAGCAGGCGGGAGACATGCGCGGCAGCGACGAAGCCAGGATTTGCCCCCAGCACGACGCCCATGGCGATCATCGTTTCCAACCCGCCGGGGGCGAAAGCGATCAGCACGTGGGTCGGGTTGAAGCCGAGCGCATAGGCCACTGGCACCGCGGCGGCCAGAGCCATGAGGACCGTCAGCGTTGTGATGGTGAGCCCGGCCAGCAGCGACGTCGCCAGTGCCTTTCGTGTGATCCCGTCGAACCGGGCGCCGATCAGCGTGCCCACGGTCATAAGTCCCAGGTAGCTAAGCCATGGCGCCATGACCCCCGGTGTCACCTCGACCGCGTGGCCGAGGCTGGAGGCGATCATGCCGCCAATCAGCAGGGGCGCGGGCAGTCCGATCTTGTCCAGAATGAAGCCAAAGGCAAGGCCCGCGGCCAGCAGTACGACAAGGTGCAGCCAAGCCATCGGTGGACCCGGCGGCAACACCTGCCCGGTCATTTCAAAGCCGAAGGCAAGCGCTATGGCAGGTACTGTCAGTGTGAGGGCAAGCAGACGGACCGATTGAATCACAACAATGCGCGTGGTGTCGAGGTTCAACCCGGCCGACAGCCCGACGACAAAACTCAGGTGCCCCGGGGCGGACGCAAGATAAGCGCTGCGACGGTCCAACCCGAACCCGTGTTGCAACAGTCGTCCGCACAGCCAGAGCGTCGCCCACAGCATCACCCCAAGTGCGGCAAAGGCCAACGGCCAGCGCAGCATGGCATCTGTTGCATTGCTGTCCACGCCACTGCCGATGCTCACGCCCACCAGCAGGAAGACGAGGTTGCGCACCGTGTCGTCGATACCCGTGCGCAGCCCCGCGAGCGCGGCGAGGCTGACGACGAGCGCGGGTCCTGTTAAGACCGCTATGGGCGCGTTCAGAAGCTCGGCGAATGCCGCCCCGATGCCTCCGACGACCAGAGTTTGAGCCGTAACGCGCAAGCTGTCGGGGGAAGGTCTGGAAAGCATGCGCAATCGCTACCCGTGTTGCCGGGGATGGGCAATGGTTGCGGATCGGAAACCTGCGTGGCGCAAAACCGGGGCTTGGTGTCGGGAATGGGAGTCCTACGCGCGTGACTTGCACGCTACATAATATCAGACGGTAGGGAGACGTGCGCGATGACGGACAAGGTGACATTCACGCTGGATGGGCAAGAAGTGCGGGCTGAGGCTGGCATGACCATTTGGGAGGTCGCCAATGGGCGTGGTCTGGTGATCCCGCATCTGTGCCACAAACCTGCGCCCGGCTATCGCCCCGATGGGAACTGTCGGGCGTGCATGGTGGAGATCGAAGGCGAGCGTGTTCTTGCTGCCTCGTGCATCCGGGAACCGGCGGACGGGATGGTTGTCACGACCAATTCCGCGCGGGCCGAGAGCGCGCGGAAGATGGTGGTCGAGATGCTGGTGGCAGATCAGCCCGAGCGGGACGTGGCGCACGACAAGTCCGCGCATCTTTGGGACATGGCTGAGATGAATGGTGTGTCCGAGAGTCGCTTTCCCAAGCTGGAAGAGGGGCGGATTCCGCTGCTTGACGACAGCCACGTGGCGATGTCCGTGAATCTGGATGCCTGCATTCAATGCGGCCTCTGTGTCCGTGCCTGCCGCGAGGTGCAGGTTAATGATGTGATCGGCATGGCGGGGCGTGGGCATGATGCCTACCCGACCTTCGACTTTGCCGACCCGATGGGTGAGAGCACCTGTGTCGCCTGTGGCGAATGTGTACAGGCCTGTCCGACGGGGGCGCTGATGCCCTCTACCGTCGTGGACGATGCGCAGGTTGGTGACAGCGCCGATTATGATGATGAGGTCGAAAGCATTTGCCCGTTCTGCGGGGTAGGCTGTCAGATCTCGCTGAAAGTGAAGGACGGTAAGGTCAAATATGTCGAGGGCATCAACGGTCCCGCGAATGAGGGTCGGCTGTGTGTGAAGGGCCGGTTCGGCTTTGACTATATCCACCACGATCACCGCCTGACCAAGCCGCTGATCCGGCGCGACGATGCGCCTGCCAAGGGGTTGAACGTGGACCCCGGCAATTGGTCGACGCATTTCCGCGAAGCGTCTTGGGAAGAAGCGCTGGATTTCGCCGCAAATGGCTTGAAGGGTCGTGGGCGTGAAGTGGCTGGTTTTGGATCGGCCAAGTGCACGAATGAAGAGGCATACCTGTTCCAGAAGATGATCCGGCAGGGCTTTGGTCACAACAACGTGGACCACTGCACGCGGTTGTGCCACGCGCCGTCCGTGGCCGCGCTGATGGAGAATGTGGGGTCGGGCGCAGTGACCGCGACCTTCAACGAGATCGAGAATGCGGATGTGGCGATTGCCATCGGCTGCAACCCGATTGAGAACCACCCAGTCGCGGCCACCTATTTCAAGCAGTTCACCAAGCGGGGCGGCAAGCTGATCGTCATGGACCCGCGTGGGCAGGCGTTGAAGCGCTTTGCCAGTCACATGCTACAGTTCCGGCCCGGCGCGGATGTGTCGATGCTGAACGCGATCATGCATGTGATCGTCGAAGAGGGTCTGTATGACCAGCAGTACATCGACGCCTACACCGAGAACTGGGAGGCGGAGAAGGAGCACCTGGCTGGCTTCCCCCGAGAAGATGGCGGAGATTTGTGGGATCGAGGCGGATGTGCTGCGCGATGTGGCGCGGACCTTTGCCGGCGCCAAGTCAGCCATGATCTTCTGGGGCATGGGCGTGTCGCAGCACATTCACGGGACGGACAACTCGCGCTGTCTGATCAGCCTCGCCTTGATGACGGGGCAGGTGGGGCGGCCTGGGGCCGGGCTGCACCCGTTGCGTGGTCAGAACAACGTGCAGGGCGCGTCGGACGCGGGCCTGATCCCGATGTTCCTGCCGGACTACCAGACGGTGACGGATGACGGCGTGCGCTCGGCCTTTACCGATGTGTGGGGCTCTGGCGACTTCTCGAATGAGAAGGGTCTGACAGTAACCGAGATCATGGATGCGGTTCATGCAGACGAGATCAAGGCGATGTATATTCTGGGTGAGAACCCGGCAATGTCCGACCCGGATGTGGAGCATGCACGGGATGCACTGGCGAAGCTCGACCATCTGGTGGTGCAGGACATCTTTATTACTGAGACGGCGAATTATGCGGATGTGATCCTGCCTGCATCGGCTTTTGCCGAGAAGACGGGGACGGTGACCAACACCAACCGTCAGGTCCAGATGGGACGGCCTGCCGTACCACCACCGGGCGACGCCAAAGAAGATTGGTGGATTGAGGTAGAGCTGGCAAAGCGGTTAGGCCTTGGCTGGAGCTATGAAAGCCCGGCGGATGTGTTTGCCGAGATGAAGCTGAACATGGCGAGCCTGAACAACATCACATGGGAGCGGCTGGAGGGGCAGAATGCGGTGACATATCCGTCTTTGTCACCCGAAGATCCGGGTCAGGCGATTGTCTTTGGCGACGGTTTTCCCCGTCCCGACGGGCGTGCGCGGTTCACACCCGCTGCCGTCATTCCGCCCGATGACGTGCCGGATGCCGACTATCCGATGATCCTGACAACGGGTCGGCAGTTGGAGCACTGGCACACCGGGTCAATGACGCGCCGGGCATCTGTGTTGGACGCGGTCGAGCCCGAGGCCAACTGTTCGTTGCACCCGTCCACTCTGCGCAAGCTGGGTGTGTCTGCGGGTGGCATGGTGCGTTTGACCACCAAGCGCGGGTCGATCGAGATCATGGCGCGTGAGGATCGGGGCGTGGCGCCGGATATGGTGTTCCTGCCTTTTGCCTTTGTAGAGGCGGCGGCAAATATCCTGACAAACCCTGCTGTCGATCCCTATGGCAAGATTCCGGAATTCAAGTTCTCGGCCGTTCGGGTCGAGGCAGTAACCGGGGCCGTCGCGGCGGAGTGATCCGAATGTGCGCCTGACGGCGCGCATGATCCCATCTTGTGAATGAGGGGTTTCACCCCTCAAACTCCCCAAAGTTTGTTTGGCAAGATGAAGGATGCGGGATGGTTGATACGGCGCGCTTTTTGACGGACTTGCATGCTTTGTGCCAGTTCGGTGCTTCGGGCGTTGGCAAGGGGGTGGTACGCCCCGCGTATTCCAAGGCTGACATGGCAGCGCGCGATTGGTTGGCGTCGCGGATGGCCGACGCCGGGTTGACGCCGCGCTTTGATGCGATGGGGAACTTGTTTGGACTGGCCGAGGGGCCGTCGTTGCTGCTTGGGTCGCATTCCGACAGTCAGCCACAGGGCGGGTGGTTGGACGGTGCCTTGGGAGTGGTTGCGGCGCTGGAAGTGGCACGGGCAAGCGTCGAAGTTGGCGGGCCTGCCATTTCGGTTGTCTCTTTTCAGGATGAAGAAGGTCGGTATGGCGTCACGACCGGATCCAACGTGTGGTCGGGTGGGCTATCCTTGGCCGAGGCGGATGCGTTGCTGGATCATGACGATGTTCCGCTTGGGCAGGCGCGGGAGGTGGTTGGGGATCGCGCAGGCGCGCCTGTCGATCCGACGCAATTCACCGGCTTCGTCGAATTGCATATCGAGCAGGGCGCGACGCTGGACACCGCGAGCGAGCAGATAGGTGTCGTGACCGACATCGTCGGCATTCGAGATCGGGTGATCACGTTGACCGGGCAACAGAACCATGCGGGTACCACGGCAATGGCGCTACGGCGGGATGGGTTTCAGGGGCTGGTTGCCTTTTCCAGTCGGCTGAACGAGCGGTTGCGAAATGTGGTCACGCCGCAATCCGTTTGGACTATTGGGCATGTGGCGGTCAGCCCCAATGCGTCGTCCATCGTGCCGGGCCAGGTGCGCTTTTCCATGCAATGGCGGGATGCGGATGTGGCCCGGTTGGCACGGATGGAGGCGGTGATCGAGGAAACGCTGTCCGAGGTCGCGGCAGAACTAGACCTTGGTGTCGAGAAAGGGCCGCTTCTGGGATTGGAGCCCGTGGCGATGGATGTTGATCTGCGTGCGCAGCTTGAAGCAGGTGCCGAGACGGTCGTACCGGGAAAATGGCGGCGGATGCCTTCAGGGGCTCTGCATGACGCGACAAATGTGGCCCGGTGTATGCCGGTTGCGATGCTGTTCGTGCCTTCAATCGGCGGCATCAGCCATGCATTCGAGGAAGATACGGATGAGGCCGATCTTGTGGCGGGCCTGCACGTGTTGGCCCATGCTGCTGGGCTCTAGGCGGCGCGGGCGTAGCCGCGTTTGATGGCCCGTTGCCTGTAGCGGTCGGCGGCGGTTGATGCGGCACGCAGATCGCTGTGGCAGGTCACGCGCTGGCAGGGCTTGCCACCGATCAATCCCCATTCGAGGACAACGGACGCTTCGGCAAACAGGTTCAGCGTGATCTCAACCCGGTAGAACCGGCTGTGACTGGAACGGTAGAGGAGTGCTTCAATCATGTTTCGATTCTGCCACGGGTTGAATCGTCATGTCCACTGCACATCGCCCAAAAAGATGTAACCGGCGCCATAGATCGTTTTGATCAAGCGTGGGTTTTTGGGATCTTCGCGCAGTTTTGTGCGCAAACGGCTGATGCGTACATCCATCGCGCGATCAAAGCTGTCACCGGCACCACCGCCCAGGCTTTCCTGCATTTGCGCCCGGCTGATCAAGCGTTTTGGCGCATCCAGAAACAGGCGTAACACTTCGCCTTCGGCATGAGAGAACGGCGTTTCCTGACCTGCTTCATCGGTCAATGTATAGCTGTCGAAAGAGGCCTCCCACCCATTGAAATGGGCGATCTGTCCTGTTTGTGTTGCTGCCTTTGGCGTGCGCAGCCGCACCCGGATGCGGGCGACAACCTCGGCTGGATCGAAGGGTTTGATGATGTAGTCATCAGCGCCCAATTCCAGCCCGGTTACCCGGTCCTGCACCTGCGCACGGCCCGAGATGATGATGACCGCAGCCCCTTGTTCGAGGGCGAGTTTGTGGACGAGGGTCAACCCATCGGTGTCCGGCAGACCCAGATCGACAAGGCAGACATCGGGTTTGTGAGTCTTGAGCGCGGCTTCGAACGCCGCGGCGCGGGAAAAGGACAAGGTGCGAAACCCTGCTTCTTCCAGAGCGTCGGCAAGGATCGTGCGGATCGCCGGTTCATCGTCAAGGATGGTGACAAGTGGCTTGGTCATGCCGCATCCGCCTGCAAAAGGGCAGCAAGGTCGGATGCCTCAAACGGCTTGCGCAGAACCGGGGCAGCAAGCGCTGCAGTTTGATACATTGTGTCACCGGGCAGAAGGGAGGTCATCAGGATCACAGGCAGACTGCCGTGCAACTGGTTTGCAAGGTCAATGCCCGTGCGGCTGCCGGAACCAAGGTTGATGTCGGACAGCACAAGGCCAATGTCGGGCAGGTCTGCCGTCAGGGCGATGGCTTCGTCGACGCCCGCAGCTTCGATCACGGCGTGACCCATGTTCATCAACAGATCGCGGTAGTGCTGACGCAAGTCCGCGTCATCCTCGACCAACAGGACAAGCGCACCGGCCAGTCGTGGGGCGGGGCGGAGGGGTAGGCGCAGACGCACTTGTGCGCCAATCTCTCCGTTGCCCAGTTTCAGATCACCGCCCGCACGCTTGGTCATGTCGTAAACCATAGGCAAACCCATACCCGATCCCTCGGAGCCTTTCGTGGTAAAGAACGGGTCGAAGCCGTGTTCCAACGCGTCATTGGAAAAGCCGGGGCCGGTGTCGGTGACAATGAATTCCAGCCATGTGTCGTGGACTGGGCGCGCCGTCAGGGTGATGTCTCCCTTGGTGCCGCAAGCGTCGCGGGCGTTCAGGATGAGGTTCAACAGGCTGTCTTTGACCAGACCTGGATCCAGCATATGGGGACCCGTGACCCTGGTGAAGGTGCTGAGTGTGAGACCCGGCGGCAGGGTCGATTGCGCCATGGTTGTCACATCGCCCAGCAGCGTTTCGATATCAGTCGCGGCGGGGCGCATGGCACGGCCCGCCGTCATGTCGGCGATTGAGTTGAGCAGTTCGCCGCCGCGGCGGGTGGCGGAGAGGGTGCCGTCGATCAGGTCCTGTGCGCCTGCTGGCAAGCTGTCCATACGGGAAAGTTTGGATTGCAGGCCGAGGATGATGGTAAGCAGGTTGGAGAAGTCATGTGCCATCCCGGAAGTCATCTGTGCAGCGAGTGTGCGGCGGCGGTTCTGCTGCAGAGCGACGCGGGCTTGTGTTTCTTCGGTAATGTCCATCGACAGGATATTGACGCCACCGGAGGCCTCCGGTGTGAACGCCACACGGATGCGTCTGGCGCTTGCCTCATCCGTGAATTCAAACACGGATGCCTCGCCCTTGTAGGCGCGGGCCAGGTTCGATGCGATGCGCCCGTAGGCAAAGGCACCAAGTGCATCCGAGATGTGTTGACCGACAATGTCAGATGGGCGGCTGGGAATGACCGTACTAAGCCGTCTGTTGGAGTAGGTATAGTGACCGCTGGCATCCACAAGCGCGATGTGGGCTGGCATCATCTCGGTAGTCAGGCGGGTGCGGGCCTCGGTTTCGGTCAGCTGACGTTTGGCTTCTTCAAGCGCGGAAACGGTCGCGGCCAATTGGCGGTTCGTGGCACTCAACGCTTCGGTGTGTTGCAGAACCTGATCGGACAGTTCCGTCGCGCGGGCGCGTAGCAGGCCCTCTTGCGCCTTGATATGCGAAATGTCGGTGTAAACGGTGACCCACCCGCCCTGTGGCAGGGGGGACCCTTCGACGCTGATCGTGCGGCCATTGGCGCGGGTGCGCTCCATGTAGTGCGGCTCAAATGCAAGCGCCTGATCCACACGTTCCTGCACAAAGCTGTCCAGATCGTCGATCGGGCCGTATTCTCCGCGCTTGGCCAGATGCGTGATCGTTTCGCGAAAGGTTGAGCCGGGGGTGACGAGTGCGTCGGGCAAATCAAACATCTGCTGGAACGGTGCATTGCAGACCGCAAGCCGCAAATCCTGATCATAGATCGTCAGCGCCTGCGCGATCAGGTTCAGGCCCGAGGCCGTCAGCGATGCCGTATGATCTTGTGCCATGCCACATGGCTAGCACTGGTTTCCGGGCCCGCACAACGGGGCGCGGTCCGCTTGTTACAATTCGTAAGGTTTGGGAAAACATCAGGAAAAAGTTGACGCGCAGTGTGTGGGCGACATCCTTAGACGTAGAAAGAATCGTCTGAGCGATCATGCGTGCCTCTCGGGAGAAGAGGTGCGCTGGGGAGGAACATACGTGGTCAAGTCGTCTGAGGGCGCGAGCGGGCTGAAATCCGTACCTGCGCTGCTACACCGGAACGCCAAGGAATTTGGATCGGCTCCCGCCTATCGCGAAAAAGAATTCGGGATATGGCAAAGCTGGACGTGGGGCCAGACGCTCGAAGAGGTCGAAGCTCTGGCACTTGGGTTGATCGACCTAGGCGTGCAGCCCGGTGATCATATCGCCGTCATCGGCCGCAATCGTCCCTACCTCTACTGGTCCATGATGTCGGCGCAGATGGCGGGCGCAATCCCAGTGCCGCTGTACCAAGACGCTGCGGCCGAAGAGATGGCCTATACCCTCGACCACTCCGGCGCACGTTTTGTCATCGCAGGCGATCAGGAGCAGGTCGACAAGGTGATCGAGGTACAGGGCCAACTGCCGGAATTTGAGCAGATGGTTTACCTCGATCCGCGAGGTTTGCGGAAATACGATCATTCTAAGCTGCATCAGTATAGCCATGTGCAGGACGCAGGCCGGGCCAAGAGGGATGAACTGGCGCCGGAGATGGCCAAGCGCATTGCCGCGCTGGATTACGATAGCACCTGCGTGATGCTGTATACGTCGGGCACGACGGGCAAGCCGAAAGGCGTTGTCCTGTCGAACCGAAATGTCATTGAGACATCGAAATCATCATCTGAGTTTGACGGGTTGCGCAAGTCGGACGATATTCTGGCCTATCTACCGATGGCATGGGTCGGGGACTTCATCTTTTCCGTGGGGCAGGCGCTGTGGTCGGGGTTCTGCACGAATTGCCCTGAGAGTGCTGACACGATGCATGTGGACCTGCGCGAAATCGGGCCGACCTACTATTTCGCCCCGCCGCGTGTGTTCGAGACGCAACTGACCAACGTGATGATCCGAATGGAGGATGCGGGCAGCTTCAAGCAGAAGATGTTCCACTACTTCATGGCGCATGCGCGCAAGGTTGGGCCCGCCATTCTGGACGGTAAGTCCGTCGGGTTCATGGACCGCCTGAAATACAGTCTGGGCGAGCTGATGGTGTATGGGCCGCTCAAGAACACGCTTGGCTTCAGCCGTGTGCGGGTTGGTTATACAGCGGGTGAGGCCATTGGCCCGGAAATCTTTGATTTCTATCGCTCTTTGGGCATTAACCTAAAGCAGCTCTATGGCCAGACCGAAGCGACAGTGTTCATCACTGCGCAGCCCGATGGCGAGGTGCGCAGCGATACGGTGGGTGTGAAGTGTCCCGGGGTCGAGTTGAAGATCGAGCCCAATGGCGAAGTGTTCTATCGCTCGCCAGGCGTGTTCGTGGAGTATTACAAAAACGCCGAAAGCACGGCGGACACCAAGGATTCCGAGGGTTGGGTGGCCACTGGCGATGCTGGGTTCATCGAGGAAGACACCGGCCATCTGCGCATCATCGATCGGGCCAAGGATGTGGGGCAGATGGCGTCAGGTGCGCTATTCGCGCCCAAATATGTTGAGAACAAGCTGAAGTTCTTCCCGAACATTCTTGAGGCCGTCGTGTTTGGGAACGGGCGCAATGAATGCACGGCTTTCATCAACATCGACCTGACCGCGGTGGGCAACTGGGCGGAGCGTAACAACATTGCCTATGCGTCTTATCAGGAACTTGCGGGGCATCCGCAGGTTCTGGCCGCGATCACCGAACACGTCGAAGACGTGAACCAGTCCGTGGCTGAGGACGAGATGCTGTCAGGCTGCCAGGTGCATCGTTTTGTCGTCCTGCACAAAGAGCTGGACGCCGATGACGGTGAGTTGACCCGCACGCGCAAGGTGCGCCGACGGATCATCGAGGAGAAGTACGAGGACATCATCGCGGCGCTCTATGATGGCTCGTCCGAGGTGTCGACGGTGACGGAGGTGACCTATGAGGACGGGCGCAAGGGGTCGATTTCGGCAACGCTTGAGGTGCGCGCGGCGGTGACGTCTGCGGTTGCGCAAAAGATGGCGGCGGAGTGAAGATGCTGGTTCGACGCTCGGCTGCGCCATCGCCCCGCCCACCATCCCGTTTGGCGCATCATGTCATGCTGTGGGCTTGTGAGGCAGACCGGCCCTCCGGGGGGATTTTTTTGAAACAGGGAATGAGCATCCCGTTGCAAACGCCTTAGGGCGGTGTTTGAGACCTGAGTGGGCGGAACCCTTGAGCTTAGTCTTTAAACACGTGCCGGACTGCGCAGGAAAGTCGGTTGTCGCCAGTGAAATGTCCGATGTTGCATCGCATGACTTTTCGCGTTTCCGCAGCACTCAGACCCTTTCGGCGGCAATCGAATGCGAGTTTCAGCAGGTAGCGGCGTTCAAGTGCGTCAAACATTGGGAACCCTCCGAAATGTGTCCCGAGCTTGCGCATAGATTGGTTAACATGCCCCCAATACGGCGGGCGATGGAGGTGATGCATGCTTGATCAGACCGAAGGCTACACCACCGCAGATGGCCGCAAGATCGGTGCCGTGGTCATGGAGATGAAGAACATCACCCTGCGTTTTGGCGGGGTTGAGGCGATCAAGGACATCTCTTTTGACATTCGCGAGGGTGAGATCCGGGCCATCATCGGGCCCAATGGCGCGGGCAAGTCGTCGATGCTGAATGTCATCTCTGGCTTTTACATCCCGCAACAGGGGCAGGTGTTCTACAAGGGTGCGCCGCGGCCCCAGATGAAACCTTTTGAAGTGGCGCGTCAGGGGATTGCGCGCACATTCCAGAACATCGCGCTGTTCGAGGGGATGACCGTTCTGGATAACGTCATGACCGGGCGGTTGACCCATATGAAAACGGGTCTTTGGGGGCAGGCGATCTGGAAGGGCAAGGCCGAAGCCGAAGAGACAGCCAACCGCGAAGTGGCTGAAAAGATTATCGATTTTCTTGAGATCCAAGCCATCCGCAAGACGCCAGTGGCACGCCTGCCCTATGGCCTCAAGAAGCGCGTCGAACTGGCGCGAGCGCTGGCTGCTGAGCCGTCACTTTTGCTGCTGGATGAGCCCATGGCGGGCATGAACGTCGAAGAGAAAGAGGACATGAGCCGCTTCATCCTCGACGTGAATGACGAGTTTGGGACCACCATCGCGCTGATCGAACACGACATGGGTGTTGTCATGGACCTGTCCGACCGGGTGGTCGTGATGGATTATGGCAAAAAGATCGGCGACGGCACGCCAGACGATGTGCGCAACAACCAGGATGTGATCGACGCCTATCTTGGGGTGTCACATGACTGAATGGACCCCCGGCAACAGGGTGTCACTCCCCGTACACCCCTCGTACACCCCCTGTGCACCCCCAACGCGCTGTGTTCTGGCGCTTTGCGCAACGCTTTTGCCGGGTGTGGCGCTGGCCGGGCCGGGATGGGATGCGTTTGTCGCGCGATGTCTTGATCCGTTTGAGCATCAGACATTGCCCATCGTAGACGATTTGGCCGAGCAGCCCGCGGACCAGATGCATGATGCGATCCGGGTCTATGCTGCGGATGCGTTCACTTTGTTGCTGGATGCGGCACCTGCAATGGGTGATCGGGCTTGCGCCGTCGAGGTGCCGGAGGCTGCCGTGGATCCCATGGCGGAGGATTGGGTGTCCGTGCAAGTTGCTTCGGGTCGATATGTGCGTGAAGCAGATTGGTTGGTGAGCAACGAATGGATCGAACCACGGGTCATGGTCCGCATCGACGATGGTGCGTTCCGCGTAGTGGAGACTGATCTTGAGAGCTAAGTGGCTTATCATGAGTGCGGCCCTGTGGGCCGGTCCTGTGCTGGCGGCTGAGCCTGCGATTTGTGATCCGTCTCAGCCGGACATGGCGGACCTCTGCGATGTGATCGCAACACGCTGCCTGCCGTATCTCGAAGATCCGGCAAGCCTGTCGCCACGTGACATCATGCCGATCCCGCGGACCTTCCGCCGGTATTTCGAAAGCGCACTCAACTCGTATGCGCTGGGCTATCAGGAAACCGATCTGGACAACACGCTGGTGGTCTTCATGTACGATGAACCGGCCTGTGAGATCATCAGCCATGGGTTCAGCTATTCCGAGTTGCTGCTGGCATTCAATGAATGGCGGGGCGGGGCCGGTGCGCGGTTTGTGTCAACAACCGCCTTTGAACCCGTTAGCCGAGTGACCATGGACCGCGCCTTTGCCGCGGCATTCCTTGCGGCCCCGCGCCGCGACGGTCGGGTGACCGAGATCACGCTGAACTGGAACCTGACATTCGAAGGGTTGACCCGTCTGAGGGTGAGCTACCAGCCGCTTCGGGATCACACGGCAGACCTGATGGGGGTGGCACTGAAATGACCGGGCTTCCCTTCATCTTGATTGTTTTTGTAGCATTCGCGGTTTCGCAACGTCCTGCCCATGCAGGATTGCTGGTAGAATTGCAAAGCAGGTGCCTCACAGTTCTGGTGCCTGACGGTGAGATTGATGCCGCGGGGCTCCGCCCTGTGGATACAGTTGATGCGCTTTCGGCGGTCGTAGCATTGCCCGCTACGCCGCCATCTTGGTCCGGGTGGGTGAATGAAACAGGTAAGTTTTCCCTTTCTCCACTCGTAACTGATTCCGGTTTTGGCTGCGAAATCATGTCGTCGGACGTGCAGCCCGATGAGCTGATCCACGATTGGCTAACAAACGTGACTGAAGACAGTGACTGGCGAAACGACGTCGCACCCTTTGCCCGCTCAATTGGGGACGGTGCAATCACCACGTTCAATGGGCTTGCTTCGAAGCCGTTGAACGGAGGCTTCGCCGTCATCAGCATGACAGGGCTGACCTCAAGGGAAATGAGTTTTTTCGTTCTTTCAATGACTTATGCGCCTAAGCAGGGCGCATTTTGCGGAACCTGGCCGGAGGAGTGCCGTTGATGTCTGACCAACTGATCTATGCCAGCGAGGTGTTCCTCAACGGGCTGATGGCTGGGGTGCTCTATGCCCTTGTGGCGCTGGGCTTCGTTCTGATCTTCAAGGCGTCTGGTATCTTCAACTTCGCCCAAGGGGTCATGGCGCTGTTTGCCGCGATGACCTTGGTGGGTATCCAGAACGGGCAGGTGCCATTCGCGCACCTGATCAACGCGATCTTCGGGACCAAGATTCACCATTTCGGATGGCATGTGCATTCGGTTGTCGCCATTCTGCTGACGGTTGTGGTGATGATCTTGCTGGCGTGGATGGTGCAGCGCTTCATCTTCAAGCATTTGGTGGGGCAGGAACCGATCATCCTGTTCATGGCGACCATCGGTCTTGCCTATCTGCTTGAAGGCGTCGCGGACCTCATGTGGGGATCCGAGATAAAGAAGCTGGATGTATGTCTGGCTGAAGGCACGTGCCTGCCGCAAGGCATCAACCTTGCCATTGATGAGGCGACGTTCAACCTGTTCGGCTACGGGTTCTTTATCGACAATCTGGACATCACCGCGACGATCATCGCGATCCTGCTTGTGACGGCGTTGGTGATCTTTTCACAATACACCAAACAGGGGCGCGCGATGCGGGCCGTGGCCGATGACCACCAGGCGGCTTTGTCCGTAGGTGTTTCGCTCAACTACATCTGGATTCTCGTGTGGTCCGTCGCGGGTTTTGTCGCGCTGGTTGCGGGCATCATGTGGGGTGCGAAGTCGGGCGTGCAGTTTTCACTGTCGCTGATCGCATTGAAGGCCCTGCCGGTGTTGATGCTGGGCGGGTTCACATCCATCCCCGGCGCCATCGTGGGCGGTCTGATCATCGGCGTGGGCGAGAAGCTGTTCGAGTTCTTCATGTCCTCGGGCGATCTGGCGGGCGCACTGTTTGGCTTCACCATGAACGCAACCGAGAACTGGTTTGCTTACGTGCTTGCCCTGATCTTCCTCGTGTTCCGCCCACAGGGCTTGTTTGGGGAGAAGATCATTGAGCGTGTGTGAAGCAACCCGCGGCTACCCATCCAACTGCCGGAACAATGTCACTGTCACCGCGGCCAGCACCGTGATGGACAATGTCATCGCCAGCATGAGGTCGCCGGTCAGCAGCAATGTAGACCCTGCACATAATGTCAGCACCAAGATGCAAAGCAGCAGCGTTGGTCCAAGTCGTGCCACAGGCGGCCGGCGTCGTGCGGCACCTGCGCTTGTATGGACAGCAACCTCATCCGCGTCCGGTACGGACTCGAACAGTTTTGCCTTTTCCGCCGCCAGATCGACGGCATTAATTTCACCCCGCGCATGCGCGGCATCCAGACGACGGATGTCGTCAAGTATCGCGGTCATAGATCCCACTCCATTTTCCCACGCTCAGAATGCCATGGGACCGGGGGCGAAATGTGGCAAAACACAGAAACCCAACAGGGTGGTTAAAGCCGCATTCACCATGCGCGCAATGGGAGGACGCATCTGATGTTCTATCGTGAGGCGGGCGATTTTTCGACGACATATCCGCAGGATAGCCAGACCTTCCCGATCAAATTCGACCGCTATCGGTACTACTTTGTGCTGGCCGTCGCCGTGCTGGTCATGCCCTTTGTGATGACGGATTATCTGGTCAATTCGATCTTTCTGCCCTTTTTGATTTACGCGATCGCGGCCATCGGGCTGAACATTCTGACGGGATATTGCGGGCAGGTGTCGCTTGGCACAGGGGGGTTCATGGCTGTGGGGGCGTATGCCTGCTACAAGCTGATGACCGCGTTCCCGGATGTGAACATTTTCTTCCACGTGATCCTCGCGGGGGGCATTACGGCCCTTGTCGGGACGGCCTTTGGCTTGCCAAGTTTGCGGATCAAGGGGTTCTATCTGGCTGTGGCGACATTGGCGGCGCAGTTCTTCCTTGTCTGGCTCTTCAACAAGGTGTCGTGGTTCTACAACTACTCGGCCTCGGGGCAGATCAACGCGCCCGAGCGTACCGTGTTCGGCATCGAAGTCACCGGCCCCAATACCGAAGCATGGGCGACCTACCTGTTCTGCCTTGTCTTCACCGTGGGCGCCGCGATCCTGGCGCGTAACCTGACGCGCGGATCGATCGGGCGCGAATGGATGGCGATCCGGGATATGGACATCGCAGCCGAGATCATTGGGGTAAACCCGCTACGGGCAAAGCTGACCGCGTTTGCCGTGTCGTCCTTTTTCGTCGGTGTGTCGGGCGCGTTGTTCTTCGCGGTCTACCTTGGCGCGGTCGAGGTAGGCGAAGTGTTCGGCATTACCAAGTCTTTCCTCGTGCTGTTCATGATCATCATCGGTGGCCTTGGGTCGATCTTTGGCTCTTTTGCCGGGGCCGCATTCCTTGTCGTGCTGCCTGTCGTGCTTAAGATTGTGGGCGTGGACCTGATGGGCTGGCCCACGGACATCGTGGCCCACTTCCAGCTTGTTATCGTGGGCGGTCTGATCATCATGTTCCTGATCCTTGAACCGCACGGGCTGGCGCAATTGTGGCGTGTTGCCAAGGAGAAATTGAGATTGTGGCCGTTCCCGCACTGACGGGACGCCACCAAGAATGGCGGGGTGAACCCCGCCCTACGGATGGGCCTCAGGGCTCGCATCGGACAACCAATTAGGGAGGAATTACCGATGAAATACAAACTAGGCACCTACGCCGTCGCAGCCATGATGGCGGCAAGCCCGGTGATGGCGGACCTCGTGTTCCCGTCGCTCAGCTACCGGACAGGCCCATATGCGGCGGGGGGCATCCCCTTTGCCGATGGCTACGCCGACTACTTTACACTGCTGAACGAGCGTGATGGCGGCATCGGTGGCGTGGCAGCGCGCGTGCTGGAATGTGAGACGGGCTATAACACCGAAAAGGGTGTGGAATGCTACGAGTCGACCAAGGGCGAAGGCAGCCTTGTCTATCAACCGCTGTCGACCGGCATCACCTATCAGCTGATCCCCAAGACCACGGCTGATGGCATCCCCATGCACACCATGGGTTATGGCCGGACCTCGGCGGCGAATGGTGAGGTTTTCAGCCACACCTTCAACTACCCCGCCAACTACTGGAACGGGGCGTCGGGTGCGATCAACTACCTGATGAGCCAGGGTGACATAGCGGGCAAGAAAATCGCGCTGGTCTACCACAACTCCGCCTATGGCAAAGAGCCGATCCGCACGCTCGAAGAGCTGTCGGAAAAGCACGGCTTTGAGCTGATGCTGGTGGCTGTCGATCACCCTGGTCAGGAGCAAAAGTCGCAATGGCTGCAAATCCGTCGTGAGCGTCCCGACAATGTCATCATGTATGGCTGGGGCGTGATGAACCAAGTGGCGATCCAGGAAGCGGCCAACATCCGGTATCCGATGGAAAACTTCATTGGCATCTGGTGGTCCGGGTCTGAAAACGACGTGCTGCCTGCGGGCGACGCGGCCAACGGCTACAAGGCGCTGACGTTCCACGGTGTAGGCAGCGACTTCCCCGTCTTTGACGACATCCAGAAGTATGTTGTGGATGCGGGTAAGGCGGCTGGTGCAGGCGATCAGATCGGTACAGTGCTCTACAACCGTGGCCTCTATGCCGCGATGCTGGCGGCTGAGGCTGCCAAAACCGCGCAGGAAATCCATGGTGAGGCCGAGATCACGCCTGCGATGATGCGTGACGGCATGGAAGCGCTGGAAATCACCGAGACCAAGATGACCGAATTGGGTCTACCGGGCTTTGGTCCGTCCTTTGACGTGTCTTGCGCAAACCACGGTGGTCCCGGCCTGATCGGCATGACCCAGTGGGATGCATCGGCGGGCACATGGTCGCTGATCTCCGAGTTTTCGGCCACGGACATGGATGTGATCCAGCCGCTGATCGACGAGGACAGCGCATCCTATGCCAGCGAGAACAACATCGAAGCGGGCTGCTAAGCCTGTGACCCAGCGGCGGCATCTGTTGCCGCTGGGACCCATGAGTATTTTGACAGGACAGGTGGCCCATGCTGGATGCCCAGGCACAGACCGAGACCGTTCTAGAGGTTAACAATATCGAGGTGATCTACAACCACGTGATCCTCGTGTTGAAAGGCGTCAGCCTCAAGGTGCCCAAGGGCGGCATCACCGCTTTGCTGGGCGGCAATGGCGCAGGCAAGACCACCACTTTGAAAGCCATTTCGGGCCTGCTGGCGTCCGAACGCGGTGAAGTGACCAAGGGGTCGATTCACTATCACGGCGAAAACACGGCCGAGAAAGACCCCGCCGATCTGGTCAAGCGCGGTGTCGTACAGGTGATGGAGGGCCGCCACTGTTTTGAGCACCTCACCGTTGAGGAAAACCTGCTGACCGGTGCCTATACCCGGACCGACGGCAAGGGCGCCGTCGCTGCTGATCTTGAGATGGTTTACAATTACTTCCCGCGGCTGCGTGAGCGCCGAAAAAGCCAGGCGGGCTACACCTCTGGTGGTGAGCAGCAGATGACCGCGATTGGTCGGGCACTGATGTCCAAGCCCGAGACGATCCTGCTGGACGAGCCGTCGATGGGGCTGGCGCCGCAGTTGGTCGAACAGATTTTCGGTATTGTGAAGTCTGTGAACGAGAATGAAGGCGTGACCTTCCTTCTGGCCGAGCAGAACACAAACGTGGCCCTGCGTTTTGCGCATTATGGCTACATCCTCGAATCCGGTCGTGTCGTGATGGACGGCCCTGCCGCCGAACTGCGCGAAAACCCGGACGTCAAAGAATTCTATCTCGGCATGTCGGATGAAGGGCGCAAATCCTTCCGCGACGTGCGGTCGTATCGCCGCCGCAAGCGGTGGCTGAGCTAAGGGAGAGTTGCGATGAAACACGTCATTCTGTCTGCAGTGGCGCTGCTGATGGCCTCATCACCTATTCAAATCGCGTCTCGGAAGACACCGCGAGGCGCATCACCATCACCTTCACACTCGACGACACGACCTTGGGAGAAGTGCCATGGGCAAGGGCGGCGGTCCTGGAGGATACGGCTGCAACCCGGGCCGCCTTGCACGAAGCCGCCCGTAAATTGCACCGCGCGTATCAGACAGAGGATGCCCAACTCTGGCAGAGCATGATGGCACCGCATCTCGAACGTATCAGACGGTCACGCGGCTACGAAAGCACGGACAAACTGGCTGCAGCCCTCATCAAGCAGGCCCCCCTCGCACCTTCCGACGGCAGCACTCTGATCCCGCTTCTGTCAGCGTCAGAGGCTGCAACTGCTCCATTGAGGACAGGATCAAGCAATCAATTGATCACATTCCGTGATGGGCCCGTCCGATTTCAAACTCCGGGCGAGGAGTTTCAGAAGACTGTTATCGTATTCTTCTGCGCCCTCCCGGAAGGCATCTTCGTTTGCCATAGGCAACCGCCCTCGTTCTGATTGCTCGCCAAACTCTGTGGCATGCAATTGATGAATTGGCGTCTGTCTGGGCAATCGGTCGTCGCTCTCGAGGTCACTGCGGCCCAGTGCCCTGATGGACCATCCATTTCACCAAGGCGTCTTTCTTTTGCCACGGCAATTGGGTGTCGTTTTTCAGGATTGTCGAAGCTTCGGGATACGTTTCCCAGAAATCCCGACCAAACAGCATCATCGCCCGCGCCAGAACCATGACTTGCTTGACCGATGACATGTTGAACAGCCGCGCCGCAGCGGGGGCAGCTTTGCCAATCTGGCGATACTCGGACCAGGGCCGCCCGACAAACTCATGGCTCATCTTGCGCGCCAACGCATGTTCCGCCTTCTTGCGCTGCAACCTTTCGAACCTCGAAAACTCCACTGGCGTGATGTAAAACGCACCCCTGCGTTCATCAGGGGTTGGATTTTCCAAGGTTATCTTTGCAAGCCGTCCGGCGGTGCCCTCCTCTGTGTCAAAGGGGGTGGTCAGGCGCGCAATATGGGCGTGGTCCGGCAAAATCGCCTTGGCGCTGATCATCGCATAGAGACTGCTGATCGGCGCCATGAACCGCGACAGGTTCTCTCGTGACATCGCTGTCGACATTTCAAGCAGCACCCGCGGGTCATAGAACCGGAAATACACCGGGGCGGTCGTATCCGTCGGAATGTGCGCCATCGTGAACCGCCGCAAATGCTGCCGCAGCTCTGCCATCCGCAGATCACTTGTCAGCAGAATGCCCACGTGGCTGTCATGCGGTTGACCGAGTATCTTGGCCAGCATCGTACATCCCTCTCGAAGATGCACCAGCCATGGCCCCGACGCGAGAGTGCCTTCGTCGGTCGATGTATAAAGGCTGACATGATCATCACCAGACGCTGCCAGTTCTGCGGGCAATCCGGGCCACGCCACGCCATCCAGAACGGCCCACAATGACCCGGAGGGCAACACTGCTTCGGCAGGTGTTTCCACAATCGCGCACGCATGGGATTTGGCGGCATCGCACATCCGCCCGAACAAGTGTGGGTCTGCGGCATCGATTGACTGTGCGACCTCTTGCAACTCGGGGCTGTCTTTTTCCGTGACCGCAGCCACGTCACTGACCGCATTCAGGATCAGCCCTCGCGGCGCCAACGCTGCCGCCAGATCATCGGCGAAACTGTTCGGGCTCGCCGTCCGCAGCAGAAGTCGCGCCAGCACCTGATCGCTGTCATGGGCCCAGAACCGGGACTCCGCTTGTGCCGCAGACAGATCTACGCAGCCTATGCAAACGGTCATAAATCGCTACATCCCAATGGGACCCGGTGCCGGGCATCTCGTGATACAGACTTGCCCGCTTCCGCTGCACAGTCCAGACAGAGAACCACCAGTTCAAGACGCCAAAGCGTGTTTGAAAAGGGTCTAACCATTCGCCTATCCAACTTCGAGTCAGTCCTCTTCGCCACCCGTGGCAGACTAAACGGTTCATTAATGCGCGCGTCAATCCGGTATGTTTCGGCTGTGGCTTCCGCGCGATGGTTGGCCGTTCTTTCGCCGACCACACGGTCCTGACCCGGCATTTGCAATGCACTTACGGGTTTACAGACAATCGCAACCTTACCCCTTTGCAAATGAATGCAACCGTTCAGCCATGACAGTGGCAATCGAATGCCACTCCGGGCGCAACTGTCAAAGCACCAACCTGTTCATTTCAGACTGGCTCGGATGTCGGCCATTGGCATAAAGACCCGGGCCGGATTGTCAGGATCTTTCAATGACCGAAACCCAAGGTTTCGGTAGAACGCCCAACGACGCTCGGTCTCGGCATCCTGCAAGACATCCAGAACAACCGCCGCTGCACCCATCTGCTCTGAAACCGCCAGACACCGACGCAGCGCATCCACCAATAGCGCACGGCCAAGCCCCCTGCCCTGCTGATCCAATCGCACCGCAACAGCCCGCAGATAGATCGCCGGAACATCCGGCACACGCGCCCGTTGCCAGCTCTTGGGACCCAGATCAGCCCGGACAGCCATCGCCCCCAGCGTGTAGAACCCCAAAACATGCGCGTCGTCCTGCCTGGTCGCCATATATGCGATCACTAGACCCGTCTTGGTATGGTCGCTGAGCGCAAACTTCAGGAAATGGTCAATCGGGGAAAAACCACATTGGAACTGGCTTCGATCATGCCGCGTCTTGTCGAAACGGCTGATATCCAGAACTGACCCCGCGTCGTCAGTCGTCATCCCTCAGGCGCCCTGCACTTGCCTTGGCCGCCTGTGCCAGACCCGGCTGCACCTGACCGGGAGCGTCGACCGCGTCCCGAAAAGCGGCAAAGGCGTCCTCAGGCAACACCGACAGGCTCAACTGACGCTCTATCTCCTGCACCCGCAACAAGGCCGCCTGGCGAATGAAATCCGCCTCCTGCAAGCCTGTCGCAGCGGCTGCTGCACGAATCCGTGCCTCATCGCGGCGATGCATCCGCAGTTCCTTGCGAGCCTCCATCTTGCCCGGAGTTGTCTCAGGTGTATCAGTGCCAAACATCGTGAATCTCCTTGCTCTCTATGTACGGCATTACGCCGTACAATACAAGAGAGCGATCAAACCAAAGCGTTCGATGAACCCGTGGTGATCACGCCACCATGATCGGTCTTCGACCCAATATGTGCAGCAGGCTTACCGTCAATGATGGTGTTGGCACTGCCTGTGACAATGGTCGCGCCACAGGCCGTCTTGTCACCAATCCGCGCAATCGGGCGCTGATCCGCAGTGGACTTGGTAGACACCGACACAATCACAGTGGGTCCGCATCTCAGGCAGTCATGCTTATCGCCAATTCGGGCGGCAGGTAACATCGCGTTTCCCCTAGCCGTCCGCAAATGGGCAGTGCGACACAAAGGGCATCCCCTCGCCCGCTGCCGCCTGCAACACGGCCGGAACCGCCGGAACCGCCGCGGCAGAAGGTGACGCAGACCCGACATGGATCGAGGGCGAGGCATTCACCACACCCTGCAACGTGATCGCGGCCCCGCTGCCCACAAGCGTGATTTTGCTGGCGTCCAACACGATCTCGCCTCCGGCCTTGATTGTAAAATCACCACCCGTGCTGATCGCAAAGTCCCCGTCGACATCCACGCCTCGATCCGCGTTGACCTTCTCGGCAAGGCTGCCCGTCACCTTGACGCCCATGTCGCCTTCGATTGTCTCAGTCCTGTTGGCCGCGACATCCAGGTTGGAATCATTGCCGACCGACACGTTGTCGTCAAAATCAACCCGGCGCTTTGCACTATTCTTGACGTGAATATCCAGGTTCTTCTGGGCGTGCATATAGATGAATTCTTCTCCACCCTCATCTTCGAATGTCAGTTCGTTGAAGCCTTCGGCCTGATGCGACGACGTCTTGAACACTGACCGCGTTTTGTTCGCGGGCAACTCGGACGGAGGCACATTGATCCCGTTATAGACACACCCCGTCACAATCGGCTTGTCGGGATCGCCCTGCAGGTGTTCCACGATCACTTCCATACCGATGCGGGGAATGACCATTCCGCCATATCCTCGATGCGCCCAGTTCTGGCTGACACGGCATCGCATGGAATACTCCCGATCCAGATCCCAAGGGAATTGGACAAGGATGCGGCCATACTTGTCACAGTCGATCTCGCCATTGCCCACCACAGTGGCGGTTTCCGGGCCCTCCACAATCGGGCGGGGGATCTTGCGCTCTGGCCGCAACGGGTTGCTGTCAGGCATCAGAGTGTATCGGCCCTCAAACGCCCTGTCGTCATCCTGCGACTCGCCGGACCCATAAGCCTGAGAACGATAGATATGGGCGGTGCGCAGACAGACAAAACGGTTCCCCGTCACATCGCGTATCTCATCGCCGGAGACGCTGACACAGACGCCCGCGCCAAGGGCGGGAATGTCGCCCACCGCATGGTGACGCGCGCCCTGCCCCCGCTCTGCCTCGGTTCGCTTGCGGACCACGTCACTCCCCTGCCCCGGTTCCAGATAGTCACCGGGCCAGTCAAAGCTTTCGACGTCTCCTCGTTCGTGTGCGGCATCACCCAGATGATCGACCTGCTGGGCCGTGCGCGGGATCTTTGAAATTGTATTCGGTCAGCTTGACCGCGCCTGTTGTGATGCGCGTGCCGCCTTTCCACAGGTTGAAGTGCTCTTCATCGGAGAAATGATGACCCTCGACACCGCGATACGGCCGGCTGCCACCATCAATTTCAGGCAGCGACGTTGTGTTGTCCACCAGGACCAGCGTGTGATTGCCTGCGCTATGTTCGTACATCCAGGTGATGCCGAACCGTTCCATCTGGCGGGATACGAAATCGGCATCGCTCTCGCCATACTGCACGGTGTATTCGAGTTCTGGATAGTCGTCGCTGGTCTGCACCTTGAGGTGCGGATTGCCCAAATCGCCGTAGTCGCCCAGCACCTCTTCGATAATTTCGATAACGTTCTTATTATGGAAAATCCGGTGATTGCGCCGCAGCGATGCAAGATGCAGCCACGGCCGCAGCACCAGGTCGTAACGCACGCCGTTTTCGACCATGCCTGCGAGCGACGCCTCGCAAACGATACCGTCATAAAACCGGCTGCCCTGCATCATCTGTACTTCGACCGTAGCATGTGTCCCAAGCAACTGATCCAGGTCTATGCCGTCATCGGTTGCAAGAGCCTCGACGCGCCATTCGAATACTCCGGCGAGTTCTTCCTCACCGTCCATTCTGACCAGCACCAAACGGTCTTTGCCAAGTTCTGAGGCCAATCGACCGCGGCGTGCTTTCTGGGAAAAATTGACGTTCAAAACATGTCTCCGATCACCGTCAACTGCATCGACATACAACTTACTTCCGGGTCAAAGCCCGGCAACATGGCGACACTGACACAAAAGAAACCACCTGTCGATTCCAAGGCATCCCAACCCCGCCCGGCCTGGCCATCGCAAATGCCACGTTTGGTTTTGGCATTGAGGTACTGAAAGGAGGATTGGTTCATTTATGCACCTCCGGTGCGGTGTAATGGGCTTCAATAAGGGCCATTTCCTTTATTAATGTTACTTATCAATTACTTATGATTATTTTTCCTAATGAGCGTTGCCGGTTCTACATATCCGCAGGCCTATCGGCTTGACACTCTGATGCGATCACAGTCCCTTACCTTGAACTGTTGCATTCATAAGAGAGTTTCATAGTGTTCCCGATCCTTCGCATCTGTGCCTTGGCTATCCTTCTGCCCTTCTCCCCTGCCCTCGCCCAAACCGGTGAAGATGCGAGTGCGCAGTCCAAGGTGGTTTTGAATGGTCAACAGTTCGGTGCCTGGACGGTGAATTGCGTGGCAGTGGCAGTTGGAAAAACAAACTGTCTACTAACCCAACGTATCCTGCGATCCTCCGACGGTGCATTCATCGCAGATGTGATCGCGACTGAAAACCCAGATGGCGGCACCTTTCTGATTGCCCGCGTTCCGCTTGGCGTGTTTCTGCCTGGTGGGTTCGCTATGCGGGAGGCAGAGAATGAAGACAGAAATGACCTGCTTGAGTTCGACTGGCAGCTCTGCAACACCGAGGTTTGCGAAGCCTTGTTGGCTGTGGAAGATGAAACCGTTGAAACACTTTCTGCGGAAGACAATAGCATGATCGCAGCATTTCGACCGAACGCACAGTCTGAGTCCCTTCCTGTTCCAGTTGTCGCTGAACGGTATGACAGAAGGTCTCAACGCCCTCCGTTCCGAGTAGTCAGTGCGGTTGTTGACAGCTGTCAACTGTACACTTCCTTCTGAAGATATGTCCGCCACTGTCATGTCAGGCTGCCATAGAGTTGGCTCGGTTCAGTAGTGACATGACCAATGGGCCTGTCGAAAACCGTCCATATTTGGATTTTTGGGTAAGCGCTCTCAGATACGCGGCGGGCGATTGAATCTCATCCGCTTTCTCTAAGATAAATCCAACTGTAATAGCGGCATCAGTCGGGCCCATCTGGGCGCAGGCATAGCCCCAGATGTCGCTTCTGATCCCCAGCATTCCCACAACTCTTTCAGCGTTGCGGATGATATCTGGATAGGTTCGAATTTCACTGCCACCGAACACTGTCAGATCCCCACAGGCTTTTCGAATGAGCGAGAGAGGCATAGTTGTGTGGCATTGCTGATCCACAGGTTTGGCTGATTCCTGTTCATATTTAATTGCTTCTGTTTTTGAATTATGATGGTGCCGCTCATTTTCAGCGTCTTTGCCGCTCATTTTTTCGGTTTCTGCGGTATCAAAAACCGCTCTGACCGTGTCCAAAATGCCGGCCAACTTATCCTTGATCTCTGCCAGGTCCGCGTTTTCCAATTTGCGGCGAAGGCGTCTTTGGAGCAGGCGCAAAACGTCGTCCAAGTGATCCCAATTGGCTGCGTGAGGTTGCACGTCGCTCCCATATTCACGCAGCTTCGTCGCATCACGAAGACGCAGCGTGCATGCTTCTTTCAGCACCCGACGCTCTGTTTCCGCCTGTCTTGTCGCATCTGCCGCGTCGTTGATGCTCTGGGCTGCGACCAACAGGGGCCGGAGGTCAAACCCAAAAGCCTGTCGCAATGTGCCGGAAGCGTCACGTCTTGCGTAGCGTTTCCCGTTGGGGCTGTCCTGTCGCAGCACCAGACCGGCGCGGACCAGGGCTGCGAGATGGCGGCGCAAGGTGCTTTCGGCCATGCCGTGGGCCCGTTGCGACAAGGATTTGTTAGACGGGAAAACGATGAGAGGTCTGCCGTCTTCCAGATCATCATCGGGCAAAAAGCTGAGAAGGGCGGCCAGTACTGTCAGATCGCGGTCCGACACACTAAAAGTCGCCCGAGCGGTGCATAGGTCTCGAAACAGCGTCCATTTTTCGACGCTTGTCACATTCGATTTCGCGTCGGCCAGTGCCTGTGTTGCGAGAAGACCAGCCGATACCGGCTGACTGCCGAAAGGCGTCAGGGAAAGTCGTTCCATAGATTGTCACGAGACAAAGAAATACTGCTCTGCCGAATCAGCAGTTGTTGACTTCCGTCAACGCCGGGGACTATCCTGAGAGTGCTAGATCTTAGGGGAGCCTTCCGGAACAACTGTTCTGGGGGGCTTTTCTTTTAGTTCTTTGCCTGTTCGTGCCTCCTGTTCGTTTGGGTTACTGCTCGGTTTATTCGTCGGACTGTCTGTTCAGCCAATCGCGATGAATCTCGTGAATGTGGTCCGCCAACCAAAGATCGAAGCCAGCCGCGCGCTTGCTGTCGAATTCCAGAACTGTGGCATTGGGCCGCCGCTTTATCCGTCCAAGTGACATATCATTGTCACCGATAAGCGGGGCAGGGCGGGCCTTGGGTTTGGGGGCTGTTGCGGTGTTCTGGGTATCGCCAGAACGTGACTCGAGCGCTGCAAGCAGTGCCGCAAATCGTTCGTCCGATGTCTCACCCTTGGGAGCCACGGCAATGGCAGCGCTTGCGTCTTCAATCGAATAGTCCGACCGATCCCACAATCGCGCGAGGGTCAGCCACCTGTCGCGCCCTGTTGAAGGTGCTGCACCGATCATTTCGATGACCTCTATCGGCACTGTCTCGGCAACTGACACCATGCGCGAGATCAGCGTCTTGTCGGTCGACAACGCGTCGGCGATGATCTTGCGTTCATAGCCCGCGTCCAACATCTGACGGGCAAAATTTACCCGTTCGATAAAGCTCAACTCGCGCCGTGCCGAATTTTCCTGGCCTTGCGCCATGATCAACGCGTCGTCGTCCAGATCGCGGATCATGGCCTTGATTGGTAATCCAAGGTCCCGCATTGCCAGTACGCGGCGGCGGCCATAGACGATCTGATACTTGTCCGGCTCTTCTGGGTCGGGTCGGACCAGGATAGGCACCTGCTGGCCATAAGTGCTGAGGCTGTGCATCAGCTTTTGATGATCGTCCTCATCGTGTTCAAGCCGGTCGTTGACGCCACCCGCCTTGATGTCGCTTGGGTCAAGATCCACCACGGATCGGCTTTTGAGCGCCTCAATGGATCGTGACACTGCACCGATGGCCCCGGTCGAGGCGCGGCGCAGTTGTTTCGTTTCCGTTTTGGGGGACTCAGACGATACGGCGCCGTCTGCTGGGGTGCCGTCCATGAGTCCCTTCAGCAGGTTCTTACGTGCCATTTCGGCGCCCCCATGCAGTCTGAATCAGATCGGCGATTTCGCCATTCACCGCATTCAGGCTTTCCATTGCGCGATCGTAGGTTGCGCGGGTGAATTGATTGCGTTCGACCTCGTACAGTGTCTGTTTGGTGATCCCGGCATCCGAGATTGCCGTTGATTTGAGGACCGGATGATTAAGCACGTGGTCCTCGAACATCGACCGCATAAAGCTGACCATCTGGTTCTGGGGGCCGTCACCGGGTTCGTAGCGCGTCACCACGTAGCGTAACCAGTCGTAGGTCATGTCTCCGCCGGCATCGGCCACGACTTCGAGCAGGTTGGAGGTCATCAACAGAAACTGGCACATGGACATGACATCGAGCATCTGCGGATGGACCGTGACCAGAACAGCTGTAGCTGCTGACAGCGCCGACATCGTCAAAAAACCAAGCTGAGGCGGGCAGTCGACGACAACCACGTCATAATCAGACTCTACTTGGGCCAAAGCCGTATCAATCCGCGTGAAAAACAACGCATCGCCCTTGCGCACGAGGGCGCCAGGCGTGTCATGCTCGAACTCCATCAAGTCGAGATTGCCCGGAACGATATCAAGGTTCGGGAAATAGGTGTTCTGGATCACCGAGCGCAGCGGTACCGGATCGTCATAGCGGATCGCATCATAGAGCGTGCCGCCATCCAACAGATCAAATTCCGGCTGAAATCCATGCAACGCTGACAGCGATGCTTGCGGGTCGAGGTCGATCGCCAGGACCTTGTATCCGTCCAGGGCCAGTTTCTGCGCCAGATGTGCAGAGGTGGTTGTTTTGCCAGAACCGCCTTTGAAATTGATCACGGTCAGAACCTGCAGGTGATCTCCGGGCCGGCGGCCCGGCATGTAGGTGCCGGCAGATTTCGCCCCTTTTTCAAGGTATTGGCGGAGCTCCAGAATATCGTGTGGAGAATAGGAGACGGCGTCCGCCCGGCCCGGTTTCGGGCTGCGGCCCTTTGCCGTCCAGCGACAGTTTGCGCAGATAAGCATCCTTTACGCCCAAAAGACTTGCGACCTCACCCGAGGTGAAGCGGCGCAGTTCCTTGTGCGCGTTGGGTGGAAAGATCTGTGCACGGTGCGCCTGAAGCCGCTCCGACAACCGGCGGGCATGGTCCCCCACCAGAGTGTCAATTCGGGTGCCCTTTAGCACTTTGCCGTCCATCAATCACTGTCTCCTGCCACACGGCCCGGTTTTTTTGGGCCTTATCGTTAGGTATAAGCGGGTTTCGTCCCGAATTATGATGCGCCTTTCGTCTGCTTAGATCCGCAATCTTGGAATGAGTTACGGTGCAAGGCGTATTTTTCGCTGTATAGCGTAAGTTAATGCACGGCTCTTAAGATTCGGGCAAGACAAAAGTGACTGCATCTTGTGGTGCATGGGCAGTGGGGCACAAGCGACATCATATGGCATCATTCATGGGCAAGGCAGAGGAAAAGATACGCCTAGCAGGCCAAGGTGACTTGAATCACAATAACTTGTAGTCGATTGTTCAAACGTGTTCTGGGGTCGGGAAGTCCGTTTGGATGTTTATTGGTGATTTGTGTCGCACGGCGCTGTTGCGGTCTTGTTTCTTAAGCTGTCTTGTCGTGTCAGAGGGTCGCGCTCAGGATGCGACATGGACAGGTGACGCTGGCTCTCTCGAGTTTGGCGACGTGGGCAACTGGGACACAGGCGTTGTGCCTGGCGCGGACGATACCGCATCCTTCAACGACACAAACGGAACTGGGTCTGATGTCATATCGCTGAACGGCGGGTCGAGCGATATTGGCACGCTGGATGTCACCGCCATCGGTTCGCTTGGCAACGGTACATTTGTATTCAATCAGGGTGCCACAGCAGGTGAGCTTCTTTATTCGGACGCGGATGCGGGTGCGCTTGCCAGTAACCTGACATTGGACCTGGGCGGTGGGCCCCTGGCGGTGACGACAACGACAGCGCTCAGTTATGGCGGAACCATCACCAACAGCGGTGCCACGGCCGGGGTGCTGACGCTGGATGCGAGCGGTGGCGGGCAACTTTTACTGTCGGGTGTGATTGACGACGGATCAGGCACCGTTGCAGTGACGGTGGACACGACCGACGATGTTACACTGTCCGGCGCGAACACCTATACCGGCGCGACGACAATTGCCGCCGGAACGCTGAACATTTCCAACGGAGCGGCCATTGACGATCAGGGCAGCGTTTCGATTCTGAGCGGCGGCACTCTGGTGGTTGGTGATAGTGAAACCATCGGCGCGATGAGCGGGGCAGGGGATATATCCGTTGGCGTCAACACGCTCACGATTGCTGGCCCGACGTCGACCGTGTTTTCGGGCAGTCTGCTGGGCAGCGGCGTGTTGGAAAACATCGGGTCCGGAACACTGGCGTTGACGGGGGATAATACTGCGTTCGACGGTCGGCTGCGTGCAGTTGGAGCGGCTGCGACGGTGTCGGTTGATCCTACAGGGCTGGATGCCGGAACGACCCTGGAGGCCACGCAGGGTGGAACTCTGAACTTCAGATCCGGGACTTTGACGTCAGGGCTTGAGGTCACCGGTACGGGCGGCACCCTGACGACCGTAGATGGTGGGTCTGTGAATATCGCTGGGGTGACCTCGTTACTGGGCGATACGACGTTCGGGGATGGCACGAATACATCTGCCTTTACGCTGGGTACGGCATTCACCACCGGTGCTGGCACCGCCTTGACGGTGTCGGAAAACGCCACAGTGACGACCACCGCGGTTGCGACACCCGGCCTTGCGACGAACCCTGTGACGGTCGACGGGACACTGCTGATCGACACGTCCGATGTGACGCTGGTCACGCTCAGCGGATCCGGCACCATCCAGACTGATAGCGTGAATGCACAAACCGTGACCCTGACTGGCACGTCTACCTTCGGCGGTTCGATCAGTGAAACTGGTGGTGGCGTTACATCTGTTGTGCGCAGTGGGGCAGGGACAACCACCCTCACAGGGATTAGCACGTTTTCCGGAGGCACTACGATCACAGGTGGCACCCTGGAGATCGGATCCGGTGGGCAGATCGGCGCGGTTGCCACCAACACAGCGGGCAGCCTGACCGTGTTTGACGGAGGATCGACCGGTGCGGTGACTATTGATGTCGCCGGCAGCAGCAATGACGGGACAATTGCCAGTCTGACCACGACTGCAGATTTCACAAACACAGGCACTGTGTCAGGTCCGACGACGATCACGGGTGGTACGGTGACCAACTCCGGGACGGGAGACCTGCAAGGAACGACGACCATCAGTGTCGGGACGTTGAACAACTCGGCGACGGCTGGCGCGCTGGCGGTGTCCGGTACGGGCAACGTACTTAATACCGGCGTTGTATCGGGTCCAACGACGATCACAGGGCGGGACGGTGACCAACTCTGGGACCGGGAGCTTGCAAGGCACCACCACCATCAGCGACGGGACGCTGACCAATTCGGCAACCGTGGCCACGCTGGCGGTGTCCGGTACCGGCGCAGTAACCAACACCGGTGTTGTGACCGGTCCAACGACCGTTACAGCCGGGACTGTGACGAACTCCGGTGCGGGGGACATTCAGGGCCTGACGACGATCACGGGCGGTGTCGTGACCAACAGTGCAACGATGGCGGATGTGACGGTGTCGGGGATGGGTGTGCTGAACTCGACCGGGACGCTGGGTGTTCTGACGAACAATGGCGGTACGCTGAACATCACGAGCGGCAACGTGGCCGAGCTGGTGCTGAACAGCGGGACCAGCAATATTGATGCAAGCGTGGTTGTGGGCACGCTGACCACGGCGGGGGATGTGACAAACACCGGTGACGTCGCCACGGCCAACGCATCGGGTGGCACTTTCACCAACGCTGCGACGGGCATGATCGGTACGCTGAATGTGCTGGGTGCGACGGCGGTGAACGACGGTGTGATCACGACCGCAACGGTGTCGGACGGGTCACTGACCAACAACAACCAGATCACCGGCACCACAACCGTCTCAGGAACAGGTACCTTTACCAATTTGGCGTCAGCCGATGCCGTGGTGAATAACGGTGGGACGGTGTCGATCACCGGCGGCACGGTTGCCAGCCTAAACACAACCGCTGGCCCGACTACCATCACTGCGGGGACGGTCACGACCGTTGTTAACAATGGCGCGTCGGCGGTCACTCAGATCGATGGCGGTACGGTCACAACCGCGACGAACACGGCGGGCAACCTGACCATCGGCAGCGGCGGCACTGGTGACCACATTGAACACTGCTGGCACGACGGTGAATGAGAGTGCAGCCGTTACCACCGCCAATGTCACGGGCGGAACGTTCACAAACACCGGCACAGGAACCGTCACGGGTACGACGACAATCAGCACTGGCGGTGCTGTGATTGCTTCGGGCAATGGGTTCAACACGATCGTGGTGAATGGTGACACCGGTGGCGGAGCGGGACAACTGAACGTGACCGCCGACACGACGCTGGCAGGTGCGCTGACCAATGACGGTACCACTACCATTGCGGATGGCCAGGTTCTGAGTGCGACGGTGATTACGAATAACGGTACCATCCAGGTTGGTACGGGATCGACCCTTGCCGGGACGGCGAACACGCTGACCAATAGCATGGACATCACTGTACTGGACAACGGGACCGTGACGGATGCCGGTGCGATCACCAACACCGGGCCGGGAGGCGTGATTACCTTCCAGGGCAATGGCACGCTGAACGCAGACAATGACAACAGTGGCGACGCGCTGGTGAATGAAGGCAGCATCGTGACTGCCGACGGCGGCGCGAGCGTTCTGACCATCGGGGACGGCACGGCCGACGTAATGACGAATGCGGGGTCGTTCACAATTGGGAACACGGACACGGTGAACGGAACGGCCCTTGCCGTGACGAACACCGGAGCCCTTACAATCGGCACTGACGCAACGCTGAACATTGCCAGCCTTAACGCGACAGCCGGGACAGTGACGAACAACGGCACGCTGAGCACAAGCGGGGCGCTGACTTTCTCTGGGACCGGGTCTTTGGTCAACAATGGCGAAAGCACAAGTGCTGTTGCACTGCTGGACGGCACTGTCACGAATACGGGCACGCTGACGGATGTAACGCAAACGGCCGGGCAGTTCACCAGTTCCGGCACCGTGTCGGGCACACTTACGGTGAATGGTGGAACGTCGACCATCTCGGGCGGGACAGTGGCCACCGCAGACAATGTGTCTGGCACGCTGAATGTCACAGGTGGGACGCTGACCAATGTCACCAGTGCCAGCACCACCTCGAATGGTGGCACAATCACGACATTGGCGGTCACAAATGGCACAACCACCAATACTGGGACGATTGCCGATGCCACAGTTACGGGCGGAGCGTTGAACACGTCTGGTACGGTAGGCACGGTGGCGGTGTCTGGTACGGGCGCTGTCACCAACAGTGGTGTTGTGACTGGTCCGACAACGATTGCTGGTGGGACGGTGACCAACTCTGGGACCGGGAGCTTGCAAGGCACCACCACCATCAGCGACGGGACGCTGACCAATTCGGCAACCGTGGCCACGCTGGCTGTGTCCGGTACCGGCGCAGTAACCAACACCGGTGTTGTGACCGGTCCAACGACCGTTACAGCCGGGACTGTGACGAACTCCGGTGCGGGGGACATTCAGGGCCTGACGACGATCACGGGCGGTGTCGTGACCAACAGTGCAACGATGGCGGATGTGACGGTGTCGGGGATGGGTGTGCTGAACTCGACCGGGACGCTGGGTGTTCTGACGAACAATGGCGGTACGCTGAACATCACGAGCGGCAACGTGGCCGAGCTGGTGCTGAACAGCGGGACCAGCAATATTGATGCAAGCGTGGTTGTGGGCACGCTGACCACGGCGGGGGATGTGACAAACACCGGTGACGTCGCCACGGCCAACGCATCGGGTGGCACCTTCACCAACGCTGCGACGGGCACGATCGGCACTCTGAATGTGCTGGGTGCGACGGCGGTGAATGACGGTGTGATCACGACGGCGACGGTGTCGGACGGGTCATTGACCAACAACAACCAGATCACCGGCACCACAACCGTCTCAGGAACAGGTACCTTTACCAATGGCGGCTCGGTCGGGGGTCTGACGACTGTCAGCAACGGTGGAGCCGTGATCGCGGAAGGGGGCACCATGAACGGTGTCACAACGGGCGCCGATACGGGCTCCGGTCTCGGCACGTTCACCGTGACGGCGGATACGACGCTGACGGACGCGCTGACGAATGGTGGCACGACCACCATCACCAGCGGCGCAACCGTGACCGGGACGACCGTCATAAGCACGGGGACGATGACGCTGGCCGATACGGCAGGCCTGACAGCCACAAGTGTCGAAGTCGCGGGCGGAACGACGGTGAATGGCGGCACCATCACGGCGGAAACAACTGTGACCGATGGCACATTGACCTCCACCGGAGCGATCAATGGGGCGGTGGTGGCCAATGGCGGCACAACCAGCCTTTCGGGAACGCTGGACGGTCAATTGACGGCGGCCAACGGAGACGTGACGATCACGGATAGCCTGACTGGCGTGGACGGGATTACGAATAGTGGAACCGGCCTTTTGACGATTGCTGACGGCACCACAACCGTGGATGCGGGCGGCACCATCGACAATCAGGCCACTATGACGGTAGCGGGCGTTCTGGCAGGCGGCTCCGGCCTGACAAACACCGCTGACCTGACGATCAACACGACCGGCGATGTGCAGACAGCGGTGACCAACACCGGCGTTTTGACGGTGGATGGAAGGTTGAGCGGTGGGCTGACCAACCAGGGCGCCGGACAAGCCACGGTCAACGGGACGGTCATGGCCGACATCACCAACAGCAATGTGCTGACTGTGAGTTCGACCGGTATGATGACGGGTAACGTGACCAATACCGGCACGCTGGATCATGATGGCGCCATCACCGGCGATTTGACGCATACGGCGGGCATGCTGACCCTTGCAGGGGATGTCACCGGTGTATTGGAAAATGACGCGTCAGTGTTTGTCGACGGAACGAGCGTGGTCACAACCTTCAACAACAACACGGACACGGTCGTGCAGGACGGCGGCGCCTTGTCCGCGGGGACGTTCAACAACAACAGCAACCTGCTTGTGGAGAGCGGCGGTGCGATCACCGGCGGCAACTTGATAAACGATTCAAATATACTGCTTAGCGACGGGGGCAGTATTGGTGCCAATGTGACGAACAACTCACTGCTGGTGGCCACCGGAAGAGCGCAAGGTGGGGCTAACTTTACCAACTCGGCCAGCGGAACGATTGATCTGACAACGAATGGCGTGATCGGAGATGTTCTGTCTTTCGGGGGCAACGCCGCATTGAACGGCACGATCCTTGTCGATATTGATCTCAGTACTGCCAATGCCGGGGTCGACAGCATCGAGGTTGCGGGATCTGTGACCGGCAATGTCAATCTGACCTTCAACGAGGTCGGCACGGATCGTGGCCGGTTCGATAATCCCTTGTCGCTGCTGAGCAGCACTGGGGGCGATTTGTCGGTGACCACCAGTGGCCTGCCGACAGGTGGCGAAATCTTGTACTCGGTCACGTCGAATTCACGAGGCGACTATTTTGTGAATTCCGGAGCCAACCCTGCGATTGCCGGTCTTGCCTCGGGTTTGACGCTGACACAGTCGTTGCTCAACACGGTGGTCAACCGGCCATCCAGTCCTTTCATCACGGGATTGGCGGCCGAGGACGACAATCCGTGCGGGTTTGGCACATGGGCTCGCGCGACAGGTGGTTCAGCGGATGCAAACGGGTCGAACGCCACGGCCCTAGGTACGTTCGAAACCGAAATTTCGCTGGATTACAGCGGTGTTCAGGGTGGGTTCGACTATTCTTGCTTTGATGGGCGTTTCGGGGGTTTCGATCTCAGCTTTGGCGGGATCGTCGGTTTGAACGAGGGCTCTCTTACCCAACCGGTCTTTGCCTTTGACCCAGTGAATATTCAATTGGATCGGTCATTTCAGACCAGCACCAACATGACAGACTTCACGCAAACCTATGCCGGTGCCTATGTCGGGGCATCGCGCGGGCGTTGGTTTGCAGACCTTCAGTTGCGCTACGATGCGAATGACTTTGAATTGCGCAACGTTCTGGCACCGGGTGTCGTGAATGGTGGCCCCAATGATCTGGGTGTTGCCGATCAGGATTATGATGCGGACAGCCTCACGCTTAGCGGCTCTGTTGGATATGCATTCACGTTGAATGAAAGTCTGGGGCTGAACTTTGTGCCATCGGCTGGTTTCGCCTTTAGCCGGACATCGGTGGACGACTTGCACTTTGATGGCGGAACACCTGACGACCTGACGGATGACGGTGTTCTGGAAATCGACGATATCGACAGTCGCGTTCTGTTCATTGCAGGCACTATATCGCGCAGCAGGGTGCTGCCTGGTGGAACCTCGGCCCTGAACATCTTTGGTACTGCGACTTACTACGATGATTTGGGTTCTGATACGCAGGGTCGCTTCTTTGAGTTGGATGCGGCGGGGAACCGGGTTGGCGCAGCTTTAAGCACGTCCAGTGGTAATCTGGGGGCTTACACTGAGTTGTCTCTGGGCCTCAACTATACCAAGCTGCTCAATCCGGGGCAGTTGGGCAGAGCACGTCAGTTCGATGCGTCGATCCGCTTGGATGGCCGTTTCGCTGATGATTTCGACGGGTTTGGCGTGACTGCACAAATGCGGCTTCAGTTTTAGGGCGCGCATTGCTTGACCCACGGTGCCGGTCTGGCCACATTCGGTGCAAATGTAAAAACCGGTAGGTAACCGTACCGGTAAAGAAAGGAACCCGCCTGCGTATGTCCTGGACCAGCAAAGTCGCATGGAAAGAAGGCCTGTTTCTTCAGCCGCATCACCTGCAGCAGGCGGATCGCCATACCGAGCAATTGATCCAGGCACGGGCCGAAACGATGACCCCCTATCCATGGGGCGTCAGTACGTTGCGGTTCAACCGGGATCTGGCGCAACAGGCCAAAATCGGGTTGACGGCGGTGACGGGTTTATTCCCTGATGGTACTCCTTTTGACGCGCCGTCAGGCAGCCCACTGCCCCTGCCGGTCGCCGTTCCAGAGGAAGAGGCGCAGGGCCTGTCCATCTGGCTGACCTTGCCAGACCGTGACAGCGGTGGACAAAGTCTGGCACCGCAGGGTGCGAACGCCGCGACCCGGTACGTCTTGGCAACCGAAACGGTTCTGGACACGTCCTCGACCGCGCGCAACGAGCAGACACTCGAGATTGCACATCCGAGGTTGGAACTGGTGCTGCGCAAGACACCGCGGCCAGGCTATCAGAACATCCATCTGGGCCGGATTATCGAGATGCGCGACGGGATCGTGACACTGGATGACACCGTGCCACCGACCGGCTTGGTGTTGGGCGTGCACAACGCCTATGAGGGGTATCTCAGCCGCGTGGTTGGATGGATTGAAGCCAAGCTGCACGGCCTGTCGCGGTTCGCGTCCGATCCGTCTTCGGGCGGGGGGATGCAGGCTACGGATTACCTGATGCTGATGGTGCTTAATCGCGAACTGCCTGTCTTGCAGCATCTCAAGGGCATGGCGCATGTGCATCCAGAACGGTTGTATGAAAAACTGATCGGCCTGGCTGGAGAGCTGTCGACCTTTGATCAGGGCAAGCGGCGTGCGCCCAGCTATGCGGCATATGTCCACGAAGACCCGAAGGCCAGCTTTTCCCCCGTGGTGCAGGACATTCAGCGCCTGTTGGCCCGTGATGTGGGGCGCGCGATCCGCTTGCCGCTGAAAGAGGTGCGCGCCAATTCCTACGCCGCTCTGGTCAACGACAGAAACCTGTTTGCACAGGCCACCTTTGTGATCGAGGTCAGTTCGGGACTGCCCCTGACCCAGGTTCAGACGCAGTTCCCGCAACTGGCCAAGGTCGGGCCATCCACGCAGATGAAACAGATCATCACCAACAACTTACCGGGCATCGGCATCGTGCACTTGCCGAACCCGCCGCGCCAGATTCGGGTTGTCAGTACGAATGTCTATTTCGTCTTGGACAAATCTACCGAACTGTGGCGTGAGTTTTCGACTGCTCCCGCTGTTGGCATGCATTTTGCTGGCAACTGGCCCGACCTTAAACTGGAGCTCTGGGCGATACCGGAGAGCGACTGATGTCGGATGAAGATGACAAGACAGTCTTTGGTCAACCGCTTCCGCGACCGGATCCCAAGGCGAAAACTCCGCCTGACGCCAAGCCGGGTACGCCGCCCCCGGCACAGGATGACGGGGCAGGGGACAAGACCGTCTTTGGGCAACCCCTGCCGCCATTGGGGAGCTCACCTGCGCAGCAAGGTGGGGGAGGACGGTCCGCGCAGGTCAACACACCCCGGAACAACCCAAACCCGGAAGACACATGGCTGGGTGGGGCCCTGAACCCGCAGCCACCCGGCTATCCGCCCCAACAGCCCGCCTATGGCGCGCCGACACCGCCCCAGTACAATCAGCCTCTGTATCAGCCGGGAACGGGTCAGCGCCCTGCGGGGTCCGAAATATTTCCAGAGATTCCCCGAAATGAACAGGCGCCGCAATATGCACCACGCCCACGGATTGCCTTTCAGGATGCGTTGCGCGCCGCCGGCCCGGATACAGGTGGATCTTCGAACCCCCTGGTGCGGGCAGCGTCAGGTCTTTTGATCCTTCTGGGGCGGCTGCGCACTGGCCTTGTCGATATGCAGCCGGCCCCGCTGATTGATCACGTCACGCGCGAAATCGACGTCTTCGAACGCGCCGCACTGGCTGCGGGAATCGAGCCGCAAGATGCGCGTGATGCGAAGTATGCGCTGTGTGCCACCGCTGACGATATCGTGCAGAACCTGCCCGGCGCGGATCGAGGTATGTGGATGGAATACTCCATGGTTGCACGCTTTTTCGGAGAACGGTCATCCGGCGTGGGCTTTTTCCAGAAGATGGATGAAGCCATGCGCGCGCCCGGCCAACGGTTTTACCTGTTGGAGCTCATGCTGACTTGTCTGTCTCTGGGGTTCGAGGGGCAGTACCGCGCCATGCCGAACGGCAGTGTCGAGCTCAGCCGGATCAGAACCGCGATTTATGAAACCCTCCGCCGTGTGCAGCCGCGTCCCGATGATGATGTGTCTGTGCATTGGACACCGGTTCTGTTGGGTGGAACCCGTCGTCACGGGGCCACGCCACTTTGGGTGATCACTGCGATTGCCGCTGTCATGGTGGTGTCCCTGTTTGCAACCCTGTCGACCCTGTTGACGCGCGAAGGCAGCGAAGTGCGTCACCGTATTCTGGCGGTACATGCAGGACAGCCTCCGGTGTCTATCGAACGGGTGCAGCCCATTGTCCGTGCTTACGAGGCACCTGCCTCGAGCCAGCTGGAACGCATGCGTGCTGCATTGGCTGACGAAATTGAGGCGGGTGAGGTCGAGGTGGACAATACCAATGACTGGGTGTTTGTCCGCGTCGGTGAGTTTCTGGAGTTTGGATCAGGTTCTGCCGAACTGAACAGCGATTTTAGTGCTCTGGCCGCCGCCATTGGTCGGACCTTTGATGACGAGGTTGGGCCGGTGCGCGTCGTGGGCCATACAGACAGCATTCCACCTTCGGGCCGTGGGCGTCACAAAACCAACGAGGCGCTGTCGGTCGCCCGCGCTCAGACTGTGGCGGATGTCTTGGGCGGCGTCCTGATCGACGCGACACGCCTTCAGGTCGAGGGCAAGGGGGCGGTCGATCCGATCGCCGACAACGGCACGCGGGACGGCCGCGCACGCAACAGACGGGTTGAAATCATGATACCCAGAGCAGACTGATCGGGAAGACTTGGTATGCGCGCAATTTTGTCTCCTGTCGTCAGAGCGTTCAAGTTCCTGATGCGTTTGGCCCGTTCCCGTTGGGGCAGGGCGCTGTTGATCATCGCAGGCATCGCCGCAATTGCTGCCGCGATCTGGTTCGGTTTCCCGATGACGGGCTATGCACCGATCACGTCGGTCTTTGCCCGTGTGGCAACGATGGGGGGTGTTCTGTCCCTGATCGGCATCGTTTACCTGATCCGCTGCCAGCGGCGCCGAAAGAAGGCACAAAAGCTGGAAGACAGCCTGTTGCCCGAACCTGCGGGTGACGGCAAAGTTCTGGCCGAGAACATGCGCAATGCGCTGGACAAGCTGAAGAAAACCGGTGGCAAGACCTATCTTTATGATCTGCCATGGTACGTGATCATTGGCCCCCCGGCGCTGGGAAGACCACGGCGCTGCGCAATTCGGGGATCGAATTCCCCGGTCAGGACGCGATGCCTGAACAAGGGGCCGGGTTTGGCGGAACGCGCAATTGCGATTGGTGGTTTGCCGAAAACGCCGTTTTTGATCGACACTGCGGGGCGCTACACCACCCAGGACAGTGATGCCGCTGCCGATGAAGCCAGTTGGGGCGCTTTCCTTGATCTGTTGAAAAGCGGGCGTCCGGATCAACCGATCAACGGCGTGATCCTGGCTTTTTCGGTTGAACAGATGCTGAATGCGACCGAGGCCGATCTGGCGGCCCACGCACAGACCGTCCGCAAACGGTTGGGCGAAATCCATGACCGTCTCAGGATTGATTTCCCCGTTTACGTCCTGTTCACCAAGGCGGATCTGATTGCAGGTTTCCGTGAGTATTTCGCCAGTTTCAGCACCAGCCGACGCAAGCATGTTTGGGGCGTCACCTTTCAGACCAAGGATCGCAAGGCCGAAACGTTCCAAGACGTCCCAACCGAGTTTGACGCGCTGTTGGGACGGCTGAGTGACGAAGTCATCGACCGGATGAACGAAGAACCGGACGGGGTCAGCCGCATTGCCGTCTTTGGCTTGCCCGGTCAGATGGCGATGATGCGCGACAACATCACCGAATTTCTGCGACAGGTGTTCGAGCCGACGCGCTACAAGACCAACGCGATCCTGCGAGGGTTTTACTTCACGTCCGGCACCCAGGAGGGAACGCCGGTCGATCAGGTCCTGGGTGCGATGTCCCGCAATCAGGATGGGGTAGAATTTCAACCTGCGTTCATGTCGGGCAAGGGCAAATCCTTTTTTCTGCATGATCTGCTGAAACGGGTCATCTTTGAGGAACGCGATTGGGTCAGCTTCGATTTCAAGGCGATCCGCAGGTCTAGATTGCGGCGTACTGCTGCGCTGACACTTGTACTGTGTGCCACGATTGGTGCGATGGGCGCGCTTGGGTTCAGTTTCTGGAAAAATGCTACGTTTCTGCGGATGGCCGATACCGAAACCCAAGCCTATCGCACAGCTGCCCTGAGTGAGATTGAGCGCGCCGTAATCAGTGACCCGGATCCGTCAGTGGCGTTGTTTCATCTGCAAGATCTGCGCAACGTGACGGCGGGGTACGGCGACGCGCGAGAACCCACTATTTGGGAGGGATTCGGTCTGTCGCGCCACCGTGAAGTGTCGCTGGCCGCCGACCGGGCCTATTCGGATGGGCTGGAACGCATGTTGCGGCCGAGGATGATTTTGCATCTTGAAAACGAGATTCCGCAATTGGTCGCGGACAACGAAACCAGTGGCATTTATCGGGCGCTCAAAGTCTATCTATTGCTGGGCGGGCAGGGCGAAGGCAGTGGAGACGATGCGGCCATTCAGGCGTATTTCGATGATGTCTGGAGCCAGACTTTTTCCGGGGCGGGTCAAGCCGACGAGCGCGACAGGATCAATCAGCATTTGACGGCCATGCTGGATCTGGACGATGACCGCGAACCCGTTTTGACCATCGACCCAGGGATTGTGCGCAGTGCGCGTGACGCGATTGTGAACCTGCCTCTGGCGGATCAGGCCTATGCTTCGATCAAGGACCGGGCAATTACGGCGGGCGTGCCAGACTTCAATCTGGTCGAACGTGTTTCAGGAGCCGTAAACCGCGTTTTTGAAACGACGGATGGCAGTTCGTTGGCAAGTGTCGGCGTGCCGGGGCTTTACACCTTTGAAGGCTATTGGGGGTTTTTCCTTGAACGGCTGACCGACGCGCGTGACCGTCTTCAAGAAGACCGATGGGTGTTGGGAGATGCCGCCGGACGCGTTGATTACAGCGCACAGCTGGCCAATCTGGAACGGGGACTTGCACCGCGCCTATCGCATCGAGTTCAACGAAGCATGGCGCGAGATGTTCGGTCGGCTGGAGCTGGGGCCGATGTCATCGGACGCGCCCGGCTACGAGGTTCTGGCCGCTGCCTCTTCGCCTGTGGCATCACCGATATTGAATTTTGTCGAAGCCGTCGACCAAGAGACCCGTCTGGCAAGGCTGTATGACCAGCTTGAGGACATGACACCGGAGCAACTGGCCGCTGCCGGAGCGGGGTCGTTGGGCGACAACATGGGCGACGCTGTTTTCCGCCGCATCTACAGTCAATCTGGCGTGTTCCAACGCGTGGTGCTGGACAGTGTTTCAAGCCAGGGTAAGGTCCAGACACGCGCCGGATCTGCCCTGGCCGAAGATACCCAAAAGCGTCAGGTCGAACGGATCAGCAATGATTTTAATCAGTGGCACGCCCTTTTGAGCGGTGACGAACGCGCGCGCCCCATTGATGTGATCCTGGCCAATCTGGCGGATTTGCGGGAAAACCGCAGGCAAGCCGCCGTGGCGCCCACCCCCGCAGACGAGACATTGCTCAGCCAGTCGCTTTCGGCGCTCACCCGCAACAATACCGCCCTGCCGGATACGCTCGGCACGATGCTGAACGAGGTGGAAAGCGAGTTCCGCGCGGTTGCCACCGCCGCCACGATGACGCAGCTCAATCAGGCATTGAACGACGATGTTTCCCAGTTCTGCCGTGATTTCGTGCAACCGCTGTTTCCATTTGGCACGGGGCGCCACATCTCGCCTGCGATCTTCGGTCAGTTCTTTGGTCCGGGCGGGCGGATGGACAATTACTACACGTCATACCTTCAGCCACATGTCATTCGCGGACCAAACGGGCTGGAACCCGCCCCGGACAGCGCTATCGCGCAGAATCTGTCGCCTGCCACATTGGCACAATTTGATCGGGCACAGGCCATCCAACTGGCCTTTTTGCATCCGGGTCATCTGAACCCCGGGTGGACATGTCGATCACGCATCTGACATCATCACCATCGGTGCAATTGTCCATTCTGTCGATGAATGGAGGGTCCATGCGCACACAGCCAGACAGCATACCCGCCGCTCTCAGCTGGCCCGGGCAAAGCTCGGGCGTGGCGTTGGAACTGTTTCCAGCCGCTGAGGGGCGCATATCTACCCTCAGCTTTGCCCAAGGGCGTTGGGATATCGTGGACTTTCTGCGCAAAGGGCGGACGCGGGTCAGCGGCAACATCGCGGATGTGACACATGATGTGGGTGGTCGGTCAATCACTTATCGGTTTGAATTCGACAGCACCACGGTGCCGTTCCTGATGCGGGAGTTGCCCGACTTTTCCTGCCCCGTGTCACTGGAGTAACGGATGGGCAACGCAGCGATTGGATTGATGGGCAAACATCCTGGATATGGCGATTTTCTGCAGGCAGGTCTGTCAGATCACCTCATAGAGGTAATGAACGGTTGGCTGGATGCTTGTTTGCCCCCACTACGTGATCAGATGGGCGAAGGGTGGGGCGCTTTCTGGGACGACGCACCGACCCTGCGGTTCTGGATCGGGCGTGCTGTGCTGGGGCGGACCGTGTTGGGTGTTTTGCAGCCATCGCGTGACAGGGTCGGACGGCGGTTTCCGTTGATACTGATGTCTGAAGGGTGTCATGTCAGTTTGCCTCTCGGGTCTGGAGCGGATCAGATGCCTTGGGCTGCCTTGGAAGATCATATGGGTGAGATGCAGCCGGGGCAGGGCGGTGCGGCACTGTTGGCTGGACTGGACTTGAACCTGCCCGCTGAGGACGAAATGACGGCGCAATTGGGTCCGACACTGTGGGCCCATCACCCAGAGGGTGATCTGGACGCGCTTTTGGAGTACTGCGGCGCAGCCTGACGCGCAGCGTGCGCAACTCAGCCGATCCTACTGGTGGACACCGGGTGTACAGACGAGGCGCATCTCTCGCGCCGCCACGTGGCTGGCCTGCCCGGGCCTGCCGGAACCGCAAGCGATGGGGTGGTTGTTGGGTGGGGTGCCTGTCCCGCCCTCGAAGACGGCGGAGGATACAACGTGATCACAATGACTACTTCACGTTTGAAACAGGGCAAGTACCAGTGACGTGGGTTGTCTGCGCGAAGTACAAGAGGACAGTTTCCTGTCCCGCCCCGATTACGGTCTGTGGGTGGTCGCAGATGGCATGGGCGGCCATTCTGCCGAGGATTTCGCCAGCCAAACCATCGTGGAAGAGTTGAACTCGATCGGATTGGCGGCATCGGCCGAAGACCTGCACGCACGGTTCGTCGGAACGTCTGACCAAGGCAAATGAGATCATTTTGGATCACGCCGCGCAATTGAAAGGGGGTACTGTCGGCAGCACCGTGGCGGCCCTGTTGGTTTACGAGGGTAATTTTGCGTCGCGTCTGGTCCGGAGACAGCCGCGTTTATCTGATGCGTGACGGCGAGTTGCGGCAGCAAAGCCGCGACCACACCGAGGTGCGTGCCTTGTTGGAAGCAGGCTCTATATCGGCTGAAGATGCCGAAAAATGGCCACGTAAGAATGTCATTACCCGGGCAATCGGCGTTTCGGAAACTCCGCAATGCGATTTGGTCGCTGGCGAGTTGCAACTGGGCGATGTGTTTCTGATTTGCTCGGACGGGTTAAATGAACATCTGCATGACGAAGAGATTGCCGCGATCCTCGCCAACGCCACACCGCAAGATGCTTGTGTGAAGCTCGTAGAAGACACCCGGGCCCGGGGTGCACGGGACAATGTGACGGTCATCGCGATCCGGTGTTCTGCTCCGCCACCGCCCGCTGCGGACGATATGCTGATAGACGACGTGTTGGATCCAAGGGTCGGGACGTGAGCGGCAAGAACGACAAGGCGGACCCCGATCCTGGCACGACGCCGCCAAACGAGGACGTGACTCGGTTCAAATCGGAGCCAGAAGCGTCAGAGGCCGGCGATGACCGGACCCGGATCGCGTTGCCGACTGGAACGGCCAAATCCATTCCACCACTTGCTCCCCGAGTACGCCCAACACCGTCACCAAGGGTGTGACCACGATCGGGGTAGGCACCCTGATCAACAACAATTACGAAATCACCCGCGTGCTGAAATCGGGTGGCATGGGCGAGGTGTATGGCGGGGTCGAGATAGGTACAGGCGATCCGGTGGCAATCAAGGCTATCCTACCGGAACTGGCTGAAGATGAGAAAGCCGGGCTGTTGTTCAAGCGCGAGGCACGCACGCTGCGGCAACTGACCGACGAAGTGATCGTGCGCTACTACAACTATGTCCATGACCAGAGTCTGGACCGATATTTTCTGGTGATGGAATTCGTCGAAGGCGTACCACTGTCCGACCACCTTGAGGGGCAGGGCAAGCTGCCTGTTCCCGCTGTTTTCAAGCTGCTCAGGCGGTTGAGCAGGGGTTTGTCCAACGCCCATGAACGGGGTGTTGTGCATCGTGATCTGTCCCCCGACAACGTGATGCTGCCCGGTGATGACGTTGATCGGGCCCGTCTGATAGACTTCGGTATCGCCAAGTCGAATGTTGTCCAAGAAGGCACAATGCACGGGCAGTTTGCCGGGAAGTTCAAATTTGTCGCCCCGGAACAGCTGGGTCACTATGGGGGCGAGGTCGGGCCGCATACGGACATTTACGGGCTGGGCCTTTTGACCGCTGCGGCAGCCATCGGTGAGCCGCTGAACATGGGTGGTTCCATTGTCGAGGCGGTTCAATCGCGCCAGCGGGTGCCAGATCTGTCTGCTGTACCCGAAGTCTTGCGTCCCATCCTGTGCCACATGCTGGAACCAGATCCAGCGCGACGTCCAAAGTCCATGCAAGTGCTGCGGGACATGTTGAAAACACCCACGCTGATCCCGGTGCAATACCGTTCGGGATTGCCGCTGCCGTCGGCCTCGGACATGGGTGGACAGACTGCGTTACCCCAACCAGGAACGACCACGACGCCGCCGGTGGGTTTGCAAGTACCGCTCGTTGGCGTTGGGACCCATTTGCCACAAACGGAGACTCAGGACATCGCGCCAAGGCCTGCCGCACCGGGATCTCGGTCAGATCAGAAAGAACGGCATCCGGAAGGCCAAGCCCTGGAGGTTGCTTTTTGCGGCCTTCGTGGTGACATGTGGTGTCGTGGGCTTTGGCGCCTGGAACATGGGGATGATCGGAAACACGTCGACGCGTGACGCGACTGAACCCGGCGCTGCGACATCCGGTCAAACCGGCATTCCCGATCCACTTTCGACCACTCGCGCAGGGTTCCTGGCAGGATCTCGATGCCGGGCAGTGCACTTTGTTGAGCCGCACCGCCGCAGGCCCGAATGCTGGTATGATCGAAGGGTACTCGCGCACAGGCGAGACATTTCCCGGATTGCCCGTTGTCTACGAGGAGCAGTTTGGTGCACGGCCCGGCATTCTGCCCCGACGGATTACCGAGGCACAGTGCGCAGCACTGGAATTCACCCGCAGTCTGCAGGGCCGGGGGAGGGGCGCACCTGTCCTGCAGATGTCCGGGGATGTTGTGGCATCCGGCGAAGCCCTGACCGGGCGGATCACCGGTTTGGGCACACAGGCCGTCTGGGCATCGCTGATTACCCCAACCGGAGAGGTGTTCAACCTGACGGATCGATTGTCAGATCCGGTTGGTGGCGCGCGCAACCCTAAGCTTTGGTCTGACACTGGCGCAAGGGACGGATGCCGTACCGCAACTGATCATGGTCATAGCATCAGACAATCCGCTTGCGCGCACGGCAACGGCGACGGATGGCGCATCTGCCGCGACCTTGCTGCCATCTGTTCTGGATGAGATTGCAGGCAAGGGTGGCACGGCCGCTGCTAGCATCGCCTATGTGCTTCTGGAACCATCGACGAGGACACAAACCGATGGCGATGTTCCGGTTGATATCGACATTTCCGAGTAGTGTTGGCCCCGGTTTTGAGAGAACGCCTGTTGCTTTGCGCGGCCTTTGAATTCAGGGTGTTCTCTGCTAGGAGCACACTAACGCACGTCAAATGTGGTCACGGCCAATGCGGCCCCGGTTGCCACTTCGCCGTTCAGTCCGGCGAAAACATCCTGGGCTAAGCGACCGGCACGGTCGCGGATCACCCCGTTGGGCCGGCGCGTTGCGATGGCAAGTAGCATCTGTTCCGTGTCACGCGATGGTCCAGCCCGGGTGACGGGGACATCGAAGCGGGCAAAGTTGCCCGTGAAGGACATGAAACGCTGCAAATCCTGCACCACACCGTTGTTGTCGACCAACAGCAAGGTCACATACCGGCCCGCTGTCCCGCGCAACACCCCGGTGAGGCGTTCCCCCGAAGGGACCTCGGGCCGGTCGATGCGAATGCCCAACCGGGTGGCGGGATAGTCGATGTTGTCCCGCACATATGTGATGGCCGCGCATTGACGTTCATCCACCAAAGTCCGGGTCTGGCGGATATCTGCATCCGCCGCTGTCATCACAGCATCCACAAAGCGGGTCATCGCCCGGTCGGAATTCGCAATCAGAGCCAGACCCACTCCATCTTCGCCATCCCGACGCGGCAGGGCCAACAGACATGGTTCAGGTGGTGCAGCCCGGATCCGGCGAAGCAAGTCGCCAACTGCCAGATCCCGCGCTGTGGGCGCAGGCTGAGCCGGATCCGGGGAAGGTGATTTGCCATCAGGTTGGCCGGCAACAGCTGCAGCCTGCCTCTCCGATGGGCGGATCGGTTGCAGTGTTTCGGTATCCGGTGCCGCGGGTACAACTTCGGTTGCCTGTCCATTGTCTGGGTTTGTGATCAGCGCCGCTGTGCCCTCGGGGCCAATTGGTAGCAGGGATTGAGTGGTGGGCAGGGCCGTTACCGTTTCCGGAATCAGCGGACTGGTGGGCGCAGGTGCCGGGGTGACCGGTTCGACCATAACAGGTGCAAGTGTTTCATGTTCTGCGACAGTTGCGCTTACCGCATCTGGAATAATGGCTTCGGGCGTTTCGGTCACTGTTTCGCCAGTCGTCGGATCTTCGGCGGTAGGCGAAACACTGTCTGGCGTGGCCGGGTCTACACCCTTGGCATCGTCAGATGCCGCTTCACCGTCCTGTTCGATCAGACCTGCAATCGTATCGCTGTCCAGGCGTTCCAAGGTGACCGTGAAACTTGGCTGCACTTCAGGATCAGGGGTTGTCAGTGCCAAGAGGTTTTGTAGGCCGCCCAAGCTGATGGCGAATACCATCCCGTGAAGTATCAAAGAACCCACATGGGCCACCAGCCATCGGTCGCCGCTGGATGATCCATAAGGCAGAAAGATCATGGCGCATTTGTCCGGTGGATCGTAACCAACCGGATATCGAGATCGCGTAATCCGGGCCGATTGATCAGGGTCAGTAAATCAGCTGCCGGGGCGCTGCGTTCGATCAATACATGTAAAACCTGTTGGCCCCTTGCGGCCTGGGCAAGGTCCGAAGGGTCCACCGCCTCACCATCCAGCGTCAACCGCCCGGTCGGTTCAATGATTAGGACCGGCGACGGCAACGGGTCGATCGGGAGATCCCGAGTTTCCGACAACTGCACGCCCTGGTCAGGCGTGTTCACCAACGACCCGGTCGCGAGGAAGAACAGGATAAGCAAGAGCACGATATTGACGATGAACAGCGACACGTCCGGTTTGACTGGCTTGGCCGGAGACGGCAGGAGGGATTTGCGTATCTCCATTTCAGAATGCACCGGCCATGCTGACCTTGACCGAGGTCACGTCCGAGACAGCTAGACGTGACAGCACCGTGGTCACGTCCTGCACCTGCGCGGAAGGCCGCACCAGCAAGATGACCTCGCCCGGATCGTCCGCCGTGCCAAGCGCAGCCGCCAGATCGCTCAATGCGTCAAAATCAAAGCGCTGACCGCCCACCAAAACCACGTTGGCCTCTACCGTCCAAAGAGCCACACGCGGGTCGGTTCGTGTAGGGACTGGGGCGATGTCACCAGCATCACCGGGGATACTGGCCGCGCTATCCGATTGGAACGCGGCGCTTTGTAGGATTAACAGTGAATAGGGCGTCAGGCCCGAGGACAGCATGAAGAAAATCAGCAACTGGAACATTGCATCCGCCAGGGGTGTCAAGGCAAAGCGATAGTTCCGGCGTCGCTCCGGAAGATTTAGGGAAAAGCCCTGCATCTTCGTGCCCCTAGGCTTTTGCTGTTGGGTCGACCCGGCCATGTATGGCGGCTGAGAATTGCCGCCTCGATCAGGTTGCGTTCCCGATCGATGCGGCTTTCGAGCCAGGTGGCCACAAAGTAAGCCACGAGCGCCACCGTCAAGCCAACTGCAGTGGTCGTCAATGCAGTCCAGATACCACCCGCTAAGGCGGCAGGGTCCACGCCGCCCTCTGACAAAGACAGCACTGAAAAAGCGTCAATCATACCAATCACGGTGCCTAGCAGGCCCAGCATCGGGGCAGCTTGCACAACCATTTCCAGCAGGCGCAGCCGTTCGGACATGCTGGCCAGTTCGATGATGGCAGTCTGTCGGCCCAATTCTTCAGCATAGGCGGTTTCGCCGGGCTTGGCTTGGACCCCGGAAAACACAGCTTGCAAGATACGTGCCAGAACCGACTTGCGTCCCGCCGCCAGCTTCATCGCATCTTCGCCGCGGCCTGAAAGCCAAGTGTTCAATATTTCCTCGGCGGCGTCTCGTTTACCTACGCCCAACTTGGAAAACTGGATGATCTTGAATACCGCAACAGACACCGAGATCAGTGACAGGATCAGCAGTGCGGCAAACACCAGCATCGTTGCAGGGTTTGAAAACGTAAAAGATAACAGATCCATCTTTACCTTCCTATGGAGCGTTTTGCCCGGATGACCTCAACCTCGGGTCGCTGACTTCAAGCCAACCAAACTCTTTGGATCAGGGCCACGTGCGGATCGCGTCAAATTCCGAACTGGATGGCCGTGCGCGACGACGCTGTCAAAGCCTGCATACACACGCCTGACTCTGCTCCGTCAACAGCGCAGGCCGCAGCGTCATTGACAATGATCCGCGAAATCGCAGGGCAGGGCGTTCCGGAAAGGTCAAATTGCAGAACTTTCGTCTTGCCGTCGATCAGATTCCCGAACTCAAGAACCAACAAGCGCGTCACCGCCCCATCAGCATCAAAAACCGCCACCTCGTAGGCTGTACGTTGCAATTCCGTCCCGGTCTGGTTGGAAGCCACATAAGTCAGACGGCAACTGCCAGTCTCGGTCTCGGCGGCGCCATTCAGTTCGAGTGTGAAAGTCGGAGGTTCCTGGGCGAGAACGGGCATTCCAAATCCGATCAACGCCACGGATAACATTAAAAAAAGGTTCTTGAATTGCATGTAGTGTCCCCGAAATCAAATACGCAGCATTGGACCGCATTGCGCCGGGAAGTCAGACGCAAGTCAACCGCGATTCGCCTATGGCGGGTGCGCTGGAAAGACAAAAGGGGGGACTGCGGTAAATCGGATGCGCCTGGCAGTCGGAACCGCCTAAAGGCAAGTTCAGCGATAGACGCCGATGAGATAACCGGGATTGGGGGGCGTTGTGAAATCGAGCGTCGCAACAGAGGATCCCGGGGCTGACCGGACAGGTGCAGTAGGCAGCACCATCGGTTGATTGGAAAAATTCCCGCCTTGTGACAAGCTGGACCGGGACGCGCGCGGGACAGCATCCTCATTGATCACCGCGGCACTAACCTGCTCTCCGGGTAGGGGTCGCGCCTTCGGGCGCAACACCTTCATTGCAGGTGCCCCGTTGGCTGCTTGCAGATCAATAGCCCCAGGAACAACGGCAGCATCGGGTGCAATCGATAACGCTGGTTCCAATGGCTTTGCCTGCAAAACTGTCGCAACCGCAGGTGTCGCAGTTTCCACAGCATGTGAAACGAAAGGCAGTGGCGTCGGCGCGCCTGACCGTAAGGACGAGGCTCCGGTTACGTAGTTTTCATGCGCGATGGACAGTCCAACGCCGCCTCCGACTGACACGGCAACAATGATCAGACATATGCTCAAGACACGAAACATGACTTCTATCTTAGCACGAAGTCGCCCGGATGGCATCAGGCTTTCAAATGTCGCTCCAATTTGTGCCAGTTTCAACACTAGGGTGTTACGAACCTCTTGTGTTTACAGGGGTTTTCACATCAGTTTATGACATGCGAATTTTGTCAACTTTGTGTCATTTGTGAGATGATCCGTAAGTGGGCGCTGTATTGTGGTCTTTGTGCCGGGCTGTTCGGGCTGACGCCAATGCGTGCAGATGCGCAGTTTGCCGTCTGCAATCAAACCTTTGATGTGATCAATCTGGCCTTCGGTTCTTTTGATCGAGATGCGTTCGTCACATCGGGCTGGTGGACCATTGGACCCAACCAATGCGCAAACGTCGTGGATGACACTCTGACCGCGCGCTATTTCTATGCCTACGTCACAGATGTGTTCGGGCGGGAGGTGTTGACCGGTACGACGTCAATGTGCGTGGCCCCGGGCCGCTTTGAAATACGCGGCGAACAGGATTGTCTGATCCGCGGTCATATCGAGGCACGGTTCCACGAAGTCGACACCCGAAAAAGCGAGCGCTGGACGTTGTTCATATACCCGCCGCCGTCCTGACACGGCTGGCCGATGATCGCCGTCGAGACCATGAACAACCTATCGAATGCCTTACCTGTCTGGTATAGAAAGTTGGCTATATTTTTGGGAATGCGAGAACTTTGAAGCGCAAATTGGGCCATACCACCTTTGGGTTACGCATCGTTGCGGTCAGCCTGATCGCAGGTGCGACCTTGGCATCCCATGCCATGGCCGAGGACTGGCAAGCCGTTGTGATTGGACAATCAAGCCCGGTTGCACCCCGCGCCTTTGGTGATGCGTTTCATGCATCGGATGCCTTGAAACGTGGTGGTATGACGGATGTCGCCTTGCTCCGTGATGAGCCGATGGGAAAAGCGCTTGCGGCACTAGATGCCATACCTCCTACAGCTGGTGCCGTGGTGTATCTCTCTGGACCACTATCGCGGGACGGTGCCGGTGTTGATCTGAAAGATGGCACATTAGCATTCGAAACAGTTATGACCCGCCTGCAGGAGGCCGGGGTGGCACGTGCTGCGTTGCTGGTCGAAGCCTGCACTCGACAAGACACGCCCTTGCGTTTGCCTGCGCCACCGGAAGGCATGCAGATGATGCGGGCAGCATCCGTGCAACCGGGTGCTGTATGCGGGGATACCACAGCCCTCGGTTGACCGATGTGCTGAGACGCAAGGTCGATACTGAAACATCTCTGTCCGAGGTACTGTCCCCGGTTTGGATGTCATCCGATCTGGTAAAACCGCCAATGGTACAGGCGCCACCGCGCAAAGCATTACCGCTTGTGTCGATCGTGGACACGTCCGACCCCCAATCGCTGAGCCCTGTTCGGGCCATTTCGACCAGCCAGACCACGGTAAAACCGGTTGCGGCCGCAGCACCCGCCACACGTTCCGCGGCGCAGGTGATCATCTTCGAACCCCTTCCACAAGCCCAGCAGGCCGCGTTGCCAATTGACGAAGACTTGCCACAACCGTCCATCATTGTGGGCATCATGGATCAGGCAACATCCGCGGCGTTTTCACAGGCGAACGATCTTGGCGACGTGACCGGCACCGAGATTGCATTCGACAACCTGGACGCCCGGCAAAACCTGCGCATACAAAATCCCGAGTTGTTTGCGCGACTGGTCAACGCCGGTGCATTCGACCCGCCGCAACCCCAGTTGGCAATAGCCCTTCAAGGCGAACTGGCGCGCATGGGATGCTATACGGCGGGCATTGACGGGATTTGGGGCAATGGATCGCGCCGTTCGGTCGAGCGGTATTTTGATGAGGTCGACGGGGAAACGGCGGTTGGTCTGGATCCGTCGAATGGTTTGTTCCGCCAAATTATTTCGCGCGAGGATGTGACCTGTACATTGCGGGCGGTCACCGCCACACCACGTGCGACGTCGACACGTACACGCAGCACAACCACCAGAGCAGCGCAACCGACGCAGCGTACCCCCGCACCTCGTCAAGAACCCAGCGCACCGGCCCGCACGATTTCGAATTCGAACCGGCTAGGCCTTGGAGTGCTCCGCTACGAACATGCCAATCAAGGTTGATCCTGTCTTTGCCAACAGCGGGCAAACTGCCAAGACACGCCGACGCAAACGGCTGGGCCAACGCCTTGGATTAGGCGCAGTGACCCTATTCGTGTTGGCTCTCGTGGGATGGGGATTGATGACGGTGGTAGGAGGGAACGGCGTATCGGACACCACGACAACTGCCGGTACGGACACAGCAGTCCCGGCCAGGTCAAACCCTGAGGAGGACGGGATCGTTCTGGTCCAGAGCGAGGCCACTTCGCGCGCCGCGGTGGTGATCGAACGCATGGCATCCTTTGTGGATCTACGGCGCGACCCAATGATCCTGCGCTTTGCCACATCAGACGACAACAACGCGCAGACCCTGTCTGCCCCTTCGGACTTCGCACCGGATCGATTGGCCCGCACCGGACCAGATGCGGTGATCGCGATAAGGGATTCTCCGTTTGTCGCCGAAAGACGGCTGGTAACCACGCTGCCCTCAAGCCGGGAAGACTTCGCCTTGTTCAAAGCGCAGCGGAGCCAGGGTTTGCAAACCCAGGACGCCGTACTGAACGCACCTGCGGTAAGCGCCGGGAGAGGTTGTAAGAGTGACCGAAGAAGCCGGCTGGGGTGATTTTATCGCCGCAGATAGCGCAAGCGATGATCACGAGCAGCACGAAAATACCGCTGCCGTTTATGTGGAAACGAAGATCGAGAACACCACGAGCGTCGCCATCACCTTACGTGAAACCCAGCGACAAGAACTGTACAAGGACGAAATCATTGTTCTCGAGGCCAACCGCGATCTGGCCGAGGTCCTCGTTTCGGCCGGAATTTCCGAGGCAGAGGCCACCAGCATTCTGCGTGCGGTAACCCAGAAACTGGATCAACCCACCAGTCTGCCTGCCGACAGCGTTGTCGCCGTGCGCCTCCGACCAGGTGCACCGATGGCCAGGATGATGCTCATGTCGCTGTACGGCCCTAAGGGTTACATGGTCAGCTTGGCGCAGGTCGGAGCGGGGCGGTTTGAACCTGCCTCGGATCCATGGATCAGCACCGATTTGATGTTGCGGTCAGATCAAACACGCTTGGACAGCCAAAGCCCCGGCGAAGTGCGCTTGCTGGATGCGCTTTATTCGGCCGCCATTCGCAATGGCTTGCCCACCAATCATGTGGGCGAGTTGATCGTTCTTATGTCACAGCGGTTCGATCTTGATCGGTTCGTGGTCGAGGGCGATGAAATGATCCTGCTGCGCGCAGCGGTGCCGGGACCCAAGGCCACCGGATTGGGCGGGATGCTTTATGTTGGCATTCATGGCACATCAGAGACGCTGTCTTGCTATGTTATTGCACAAGAGGACGGCGTCGGGTTTTCGTGCTTTGATTTCGACGCGCCATCCTCTGGCGGGCAACGTACGACGCCCGAAGGGACTTTGGGTGGCGGTTTGCGGGTGCCTGTTAACGGCGTGCGAACTTCCGGGTTCGGGCCGCGGCATCATCCTATTTTAAAACAAGTCCGCAACCACAACGGTGTCGATTGGGCCGCCCCCACCGGTACACCAGTGGTGGCCGCTGCCGCGGGCAATGTCAGTCGGGTTGGAGCTGGCAGCGGGTACGGCAATGTCGTCTATCTGGATCATGGGGATGGGTTGGAAACGCGCTATGCCCACCTGAACGACTTTGCAGAAGGGCTGCGCGGCGGCAGTTCCGTCGCCGCGGGCGAAGTGATCGGCTATGTCGGCTCTACCGGACGCAGCACCGGGCCGCACCTGCATTTCGAATTGCGGGTCAGTGGCACGCCCGTGGATCCGTTGACATATGCGGGCAGCGGCGGCGGGGTCGTCGAGGCTTTGGTCAACCAGATCATTCAAGTTGAAAGTGCAGGGAACACAACCGCCAGAAACCCGCGCTCTACCGCAACAGGACTTGGTCAATTCATCCAAAGCACTTGGTTGCGTATGATGCGTGACTATCGCCCCGATCTGGTGCGTGAACTGAGCCGCGAACAATTGCTCGCGCTACGGACCGATCCAGCCCTAAGCCGCCAGATGGTCACCAACCTCGCCCGCGAAAACGGAGCGTTCCTGCGCGCCCGCGGTCACCAAGTCACGCCGGGGCGGCTATATCTGGCGCATTTCCTTGGACCAGCAGGGGCCAGCATCGCCCTGCATGCCGATCCAACTGCGTCTGTTTTATCCGTCATGGGTGCTTCGGTCGTGAATGCAAATCCGTTCTTGAGAGGTAAGAACATATCTGACCTGCTGGCCTGGTCAGATCGCAAAATGCGCGGTTCAAGCCGCGTCACCAGCGTGCCCACTGCGCGCGTTGTCCCGCCCGAGGTGCTGGCCTATCGCCACGTCGTGGATACCCTGGTCAATGCGCTATGATGGCCGGCCGAGAGGTATCATCTTGAATGTCAGGTGCCGGTGGCTGCGCCAAACGCCTCTTTTGCGGCCGCTTCGAACCCTTTGCGGATCACGATCTGTTTGATCATACCGGATGTCACGGTCTTAGCAATTCCACGACCCACCATTTTCACGCCAGGTGAAAAGTACAGCATGTAAATGGCGTCCGCGATCATACCACGGGCATAGTGGACCAACAGGTTACCCGCCATGCTGCGGATCGTGTGATCACGCATCGCGATATCGGGTTCGTTCCCATAGGCCATAACCGCAACCTTGGTTACAGCGCGTCCTTCGCGCCCGATGATTGGCATCGCTCCCCCAATACGTTCTTTGATGGATATGACGCCATCTTCGTCCCAATCCCGATCTTCATAGAACGAAACAATGACTGCGATCTTGTCGCCAATAAAGCCTACGGCCCCGATCGCTTTTCTGTTGTTGTCAGAAACCAGCTTCCAGTCAAAATCATCTGCCATTTTGGTACTCCTACTGAAAATCTCGTGCGCTTAGCCAAACTCATAGTCAAACGCGCCGTCGACCACGCGCACCTCGACCGTTTCGAAACTCTCACCCGACACCATCCGGCTCAGCACCTGGCGACTTAGATCGGGCAGGATCGAATTGGTGATGATGTTGTCGATCATTCGACCCCCACTGTCGAGATCGCGGCATTGCTCCACTATATGTTCGATCACACCGTCGGCATATGTCATCATCGCACCATGCGCGCCCTTCAGGCGGCGTTCTACAGCTCCAAGTTTCAGCCTGGCGATACCGGCCAGAACCTCGCGGCCAAGGGAAGTAAGGGATGGACACGATGCGACCCAACAGGGCAGGCGGGAAAACATCCAGCTGAAAAGGCTTCAGCGCCGCATCCAGTTCCTCCAAGTCAGGTGTGGTTTCTCCTGCGTCTGCCATCTCCATGATGACATCCGTTCCAACATTCGAGGTCAGCAAGATCAGCGTGTTCTTGAAGTCGATCAGCCGCCCGTTGCCATCCTCCATGGCACCCTTATCGAAGACCTGAAAAAACAACTCATGTACGTCGGGGTGTGCCTTCTCGACCTCGTCCAGCAGCACCACAGAATAGGGTTTGCGCCGCACCGCTTCAGTCAAACGACCACCTTCACCATACCCCACATAGCCCGGAGGAGCCCCTTTGAGCAGAGACACTGTGTGCGCCTCCTGGAATTCGCTCATGTTGATGGTGATGACGTTCTGTTCACCACCATAAAGCTGTTCCGCCAGGGCCAGAGCAGTTTCGGTCTTGCCCACACCTGACGGGCCGCACAGCATAAAAACACCAATGGGCTTGTTTGGGTTCGACAGGCCCGCGCGATTGGTTTCGATACGCTTGGCAATCGTTTTGAGGCCATGATCCTGTCCAATGACGCGCTCGCGCAAATGGTCGGCCAGGTTCAACACAGCCTGCAATTCATCCTGCACCATCCGCCCGGCGGGGATACCGGTCCAGTCGCTGATCACACTGGCAACAGCCTGGCCATCGACATGAGCATAGACCATCCGATCATCTGGGTTGCCAGCCTCCAGCTCGCCCATGTTGGCGAACATTTCACGGCGGGCCACTTCAGGATCAATCTGCGCTGTTTGTTCGGAACCGTCTGACTGACTTACTGGTGCCTCCGGGTCGACGGAAGTTTCTTTCACTCCGCCTTCGTCCCCCGCTTGCCGGTCATCCGCAATGGATTTGCGCAGCGCGAGGATGCGATCAACGATCTCTTTCTCCTTGGCAAAGCTGGCTTCAAGGTCTGCCAGTTCGATCACTAACTCGGCCTTTTCGGCCTCCGCCTCGGCGATCCGATCTTCGTTGGCCTCACCCAGATCCCGTTCCGCGACCTTGCCCTCAATCTCGCTGACCAGCGCTCCGATCTTTTCCTGCGTATCCTCGATCCGGGCAGGGACCGACGACTGGCTGACCGCCACACGGGCGCAGGCTGTGTCCAAGAGCGACACCGCCTTGTCCGGCAATTGTCGCCCGGGGATATGCGGTTGCGATAGCGACACAGCTGACACAATTGCCTCGTCCGAAATGCGTACTCCGTGATGGGCCTCCATAGGGGTGAGGATGCCGCGCAGCATGTAACAGCATTGCTCGACGCTGGGTTCTTCGACACTGACCGGTTGGAACCGACGGGTCAGGGCCGGGTCCTTTTCGAAGTACTGGCGATATTCGGACCAGGTCGTCGCACCGATCGTTCGCAGCGTGCCACGGGCTAGCGCAGGTTTCAGCAGGTTGGCAGCATCACCTGTGCCCTGTGCACCTCCGGCTCCGATCAGCGTATGCGCCTCGTCAATAAACAGGATGATCGGCACCGGGCTGGATTGGACCTCGTCAATGACCGATTTCAGGCGTTGCTCAAACTCACCTTTCATCGCAGCACCGGCCTGCATGGATTGGATATCCAACTCGAACAGACGTGTGCCCTTGAGCTTGGGTGGGACATCCCTTGCAGCAAGTCGCTGAGCGAAGCCCTCGACCACAGCGGTTTTGCCAACCCCCGCCTCCCCGGTCAGGATCGGATTGTTCTGACGTCGACGCAACAACACGTCGATGATCTGGCGGATTTCATCATCCCGTCCCTTGATCGTATCCATCGTATCGGCTGCCGCAGTCATATCCATGGCGAACCGACCGAGGGCCGTGGCCGCACCGGTGCGGCCATCCTCACCCACCGCACTGCTGGCCGGAGCAAGGCCTGAACCATCCATCGGCGGCATGGTCTCCTCTTCGGAATCAGCCCACAGATTGCGCGCCTCCCGGCTGATCAGCTCTGCGGTTAACGGGTCGAATACCATCGAGTAGCGCGTCAGCTGCCGTTTGAGATGCGGATCATTCAGCAACGCCACGAGTACATGGCCGGACCTGATCTGTGCCTCCCCAAAGAAGAGAGTGGCATATGTCCAAGCGTGGGTCAGGGCGTCTGACAGGTACTCCGCAATACTTGGGGATTCGGTAACGTTTTTGTCGAGCGCCGACATCGCCTTGTCGAAGTCTTTCAGGACACGACCACGATCCAATCCCAATTGGTTCAATGTCACCGACAAGTCTGAGTCCTTGTTGGACAGGACATGGAACAGCCAATGGCATAGCTCAACCGATCTGTTGCGCTCGGTGCGCGCATAGCGCATCGCCCCCAGAAAGGCGTCATAGCCAGCGCGGTTCATTTTGCCAGCGTACACTTCTATAGAGATCTCAGTCATCAGACGCCCTTTTCACTATCGTATCAGCTCGCTACGCAGCTGCTGGCTTTGGCTCTGCCATCTCTTCCTCACTCCGGGTCAACCGAAACTGTGTAACACGTGTCAGATGATCAGGATTTTCGGCGTCAGGCGCGATGCAAGCCATCCACCCCAACCGCGTGGATTGACCCAGTACCGCCGGCCGCACCTCTGGCTGTGGCAGCCAAAGCATGATTTCAATGTCATAGCTTTGACCCAGATACCAAAACACCAGATCGCGCAGATGTGCATGATCCGGCCCACCCGGTAAAAACCGGTTATACGCGTCATAGTCCCGCACACGTATCTGAATAACGATCTTTTCGCTGATCGAGCGCACGCGCGATCCAAGATGCAGGTCCCGCCCCAGGCTTGAGCCTTGCAAACCGACCTGGCTCAGTGAGCCAGGCTCAAACTCAAGCCAAGCAGGTACCAGTTCATCAATGTCGACCTCAACCGCCTTCCCAAAATGCACCTGTAGCATCTGGCGCAATCGCACCGGACTTTTAACGCGCCCGGATGCCAACGGCACAAGGCGCTGACGGGCTGTGTCCGGCACGCTATCGCGTCCTTGATAGGCTAGCGATCCATTGCCCATGCAGGCCAGAAGGTAGTCGGCAAAACGGTCGTCTACGGGATGATCGTACTGCGTGATTGCCCGCGCATCCGACCACGCACGAAAGAACAACTCCTGAAATCGGGCTGCAAAAATATCGGTAAAGGCCACAAACGCGGCATCACCGCTTTCAAACCAACGCTGGACCTCTTCGGTCCAGACCAGCGGCAGGGCGCCATGCGGCCCGAAAAACCCCAGAAACTGCGCACGAATTTCGGGTGGTGACTTGGACATATCGACCCGTGCCAAATCCATGTCTGGAAAGGCCAGGTACGGGTCCTGTCCCAAACGCACCCGCGCCTCGCGAAGGCGGTTGTTCTTTCCAATACGTGGGCGGGTTGCGTCTTGGCGCTCCAACTGCCGAAGCAGTGCGAACAGGCCTTTGCCAAGAGCCGCTTGTGCCTGTTTTTCCCGGGCCTCCAACTGTTCTGTCCTGGTCGGTCTGGTCACAACAGAGGCCCATGTCCCGAACGTGGTGGGAAAACTTTGATCTGGCCGCGCTGAACGGTGCACACAACGGTCTGAGTAAAGCTGTTGATCGCAGCATATTCAGCCAGAAATCTGTCCAGCACAGCCGCCAGCAGGATTACACCGGACCCTTCGTATTCCTCTTCGTCAAAGGTCAGCGTCACCTCAAGTCCGCGGGCCGTATGATAGCCGTCGGCATGGGCAATTGTGCGGGCCACGGGACGTGTTTCAACCTTGTTCAATCCCGCAATCTGCGCTTCGCTGACATTGTTGGACAGGTCAGCGAACAGCGACAGCATTTCACGCATACTGGCCGCTGCATTGTCACCATCGCGGCTTTCCAATCCAAAGTGGTTCAGCGACAGATACGAAATCAAACGCCAATAGACGTCTCCCGCCGAAGTGCGATGTGCCGCGCCCGTTTCCAGATCGACAAGACTATCGGTCGGCGCAGTCGGACCCGCGGCACAGGCCAATGTGATCGACTGATCATCGCAGAAGAAAAAAACGTCCCTTGACTGCGCGATCGGAAGGTACTCGGGCAGATGCCGGTTTGACGACAGCGTCTTTACCTGCAACCGCTGTTTCTGGGCATCATCAGGCGGGGCATAGATCGAAATAAAGGTCTCTGTACCGCGATACCGGTAATTTGAAGCGCCATATCGTCGTTCTGACGCGGTCAGGCGGCGCGGGCGGCGGCGCGATGTGAAGTACAACGCTTGTCGCGGGTCTTTGGCGTCGGGCGGCAAGGCATAGAGCGGATGCACCTGCACCTTGTCTTTCTGCCCAACGTAAAACGCCCAGACCTCAGTGATCGCGTGCACCTCGTAGTGGGTGATCGGTGTAGAGTTCGGGGTGACAACCGTTTCGTATTCCTTTTCGTTCAGCCGGACCTGGCTCGACAATTCTTCAAACAGGTTCACCGCGGGTGCCGTGTGTAACGTCAGATGCTCAGGCTCGAGTCGAGATGCCAACGCCCGGTTGGCGGTCTCAAACTCGAAGATAACCTGAACCTTCGATCGTTGGATACGGCGCAGATAAGGTGCCAGCCCATGCAAGCGGAACCCGGCGAATTTACGCGGAAACACGAAGAATTCACGCAGAAAGGCAAAGCCTTCGAACAGGCGTTCGTTGTGGGGGAACAGACGTTCATTGCGATCGAACCCGACCTGTTCCAGTGCGTCGCGGGGCAGAGTAGCAAAGACTGGATCGCCTTGGGCATCCAGCCATCGCAACGAAATTCGCGTGGTATCGCAAAACAGCTGCTCGTAGAGCGCGACAGCATCTTTCATCGGGCCAGTCAGGTGAAAGGTCAGCGCATCCATGCCCGGCCCCGCACTGTTGTCCGTGTCCAGGCCAGCAAGCGTCAGATCAGCTTCCGTGGCACTGGCGGGTCCTACACGTTGCAAATCCACGACCAGGCCCGCTTTGGTGCCTGGAGCAATCTCTTGGCCCATGGCCCCGATCGGACCTGCGCCCGAATGATAGGTGACAGCCGCAATCGACAGCGGCCACAGCGTCAACGGAGACGTCAGGGAAAAGCGACAGGCCACATGCTTGTCCGCATCCTTGAAGCGCGCATCCATATAGGCGCCGGGTTGAAACTGCACACCTGCTGCAAGGTCAGCGTTGTCCAGGGGCAGATTAGCGGTGACCAGCATCGCCGACGGTGTCGGGGCCAACGCATCTGGAAACACTTGGTCCAGCAATTCATACGTGAATGTACGGAACTCTTCCTGCATCTTGGTCTGCACGCGGGCCGCCAAAAAAGCACTGCCCTCCAACAAGCCGGACACCGTAGGATCCAAGTTTTCCTCAACCAGCCCACCCAGCCGATCCGCCAATCCCGGGTAGTCTTGGGCAAACTCCGCTGCACGCTCTTTCAGCAATGCAAGCTCGCGGTTGTACGCCTCGCGAAATGCCCGCTTCACACTTGAAGCCTCAGCTTGGACATGCGCAGCTTGCCGCCGGCAATGTCAACCTCGGCATCGAAATCCAGAGGGATATCCACGGGGTCGCCCATCAATTCAGCAGACACCGAAATAGACAAACGCTGGCGATTGTCGCCCTCGGGTTCCGTGACCTGTATATCAATGCTGCCCGGCACAAGTCGCGGTTCGTGGTCTGCCAGCGAGTTGCTAATGGTTTGCTTGATCTGCGGAGTGTTGATTTCAGCCGCTGAAATGCTGGACAGGTCACGCAAACCATAATTGATGATCGAAGACCGTACATGCGGCGCATCTTCGAGATCGACAGCTGATCCCAGCTCGATGGTATTCAACAGTGCATTCAGATCAGTCTGAAGGTGCTCGCGCAATGTAGTCTCGCTTAGTCCCTCACGATGCCGGAGGCTGTTACCACTTTCGCTGTGGGATTTAACCGCATCGCCAGTCTGGTGAGCATTGCGAAATACCTGAAAAATGGAAACCTTTGCGCGTTCACCGACGCGCCACATACGCGGTCCTGGAATCCGCTTCTCCGATCCGCCTTTTTTCATTGGTACGTTACGAGGTCAAACCGACCTGGTGCGGTTCACCCGTCCTCCCCGGAAAACAAGGCTGGCCCCGAGGCCAGCCCATTTTGTCAGATGTATCAAAAATGCACGACAAGGCGGCGATGTTACTTGCCCCATTCGATGTTTTCGGCAATCTCCCAGCCCGCCATGCTTTCGGGGCCAGCTGAACCATCCTGCTCTTGGAAGGTATAAGTCACTTGGAACCGACGCATGTTCAGCTCCAGACGTTCCTGGACACGGTCCAGACCATCCTTGCTGCCACCGGTCTGGTAGTTGGTGATCATGATGTCTTCCATGTCGACCTTCAGATAATCAACAGGCGCCGTACCGCCCGATTTCCGAACCACCAATTGCCCCGTCGCAATATGCTCACCCGAACAGCAGCGTTTAATCAAATCATGCGTAGCTTTATCGACATATTTCACAATATTGATATTTTGCACGGCCACTTTGCCGCCGCCGCCGCCACCACCCATGTGGGTTGTGCCGGAGTTTGACATGCCCCAATCCCATGATTGGATGTCAATCCACTCCTTGTGTTTGTCATCTTGGGATTCACCAACGATGTTGTTGTCGAGGTACAAAAAACAGTCAATGGCCATATACTATACTCCTTTTGGCGCTAAGCCTGACACGCGTTGGCGCGGGTCAGGTAGTTAAGTCATTTGCCTGTCGGTAGTTTGGATACCAGGCTCATACCAATGTCCATTCCTTCCATTTGGAAGTGCGGCTTGAGGAAAAACTTACCCTGATAGTAACCTGGATTCAGTTCGTCCTCGACGACCTCGACCTTAGCTCCAGCCAGCGGCTTCTTGGCTTTTTCAATTTCGCTCGCGCTTTCTGGATTGCCCGATACGTACTTGTTGATCCAGGCTTGCAAATCCATCTGAAGTTGCGCCCGGTCAGGGCTTTGGCCAATTTTATCCCGAACCATCGCCTTGAGGTAATGGCTGAAACGAGACACAGCGAAAATGTACGGGATTCGCGACGACATATTGTCCGACGCCGTAGCCAGATCATCCACGTATTTCTTGGGGCGGTAAAGCGATTGTGCGCCAATAAAGGCCGCCTTGTCAGTGTGCTGGCGGTGGATCAAACCGATAAGTCCAGCCTTGGACAGCTCCCCCTCACGCCGGTCTGTAATCGACACCTCGGTCGGGCATTTCAGGTCCTTCGACCCATCGCCCGTGTCAAACACGTGGGTTGGCAGGTTGGCCACCTCACCACCCGATGTAACACCGCGAATGCGTACGGTCCAACCACTCTCCTTGAAGGCGCGGTTGACGTTCGCAGCCATCGCATGGGCCGAGTTCATCCAGCTATACATGCGTCCGCCGTGACCATCAGTATCTTCAACAAAGTTGAATTCTTCGACCACCGAATTGCTGTCAGGACCGTAAGGTTCGCGTGCCAGAACGCGGGGCAGGGTCAACGCAATGAACCGCGCATTTTCGCTGTCACGCAGGCTGTTCCACTGTGCGTATTCCGGGGTTTCGAAAATCTCGCTCAGATCGGGAGGTGTCGCAATCTCGTTCCAGCTGTCCAGGCCCAACACTTCGGGAGACGCGCCAGAGATGAATGGCGCCAGAGACGCCTCGGCGATCTTGCCAATGGAATTCAACAAGTTCACATCAGGCGAAGACTGGTTGAAGTGATAGTCTCCGATCAGGCAACCGAAAGGCTTGCCACCAAGAGTACCCAGATTCTGTCTCGTAAACCATATCATGCAGCGGGGACTTGTCCCATTTCGCGCCCGGATAGCGCCGCATCATCGCCTGCAATTCCGACTTTGAAATGTTCAGAACCTTCACGCGCAACGTGCTGTCGGTTTCCGCGTTGTTCAGCGTATAGGCCAAACCACGCCAGCTTGCCTCGAACTGCTGAAAACTTTCGTTGTGCATGATCTCATTCATCTGCTCGCTCAGCTTTTCATCCAGCTTTGCGAGCATTGCATCAACGGTGTCGATCACGTCTTCCGCAATAAGGGACTGGTCCCCCATCGCTTCGCGCACAAGGGCGACAACGGCGTTGTCGACTTCTTTCTCCGCAACCTCGGATCGCGGTTTGATGGTTTGCTTCAGAATGTCGGAAAATTCGGACAGTTCGTCCAAGGCGTGACCGCCCTGCTGCTGTTCCCGTTGTGCTTCGTTAGCCATTTTTCTTGTCCCTGTCTAAACCGCGCAGACCATGTCGATGATCGCTCCGCGTTATGCCGCGCCGCCTTCATCATCTTTGTCATCTAAAGCCGCCCGGTCTGCCAGCGCCGCCATCAACTCTGGGTCACTCAGAAGCTTCTTGATATGCTCTTGCGCCTTTGGCTTGGCACTCATGTAGCGCTGAAGATTGGCCAGCTGCTCGCGCGCTTCCAAAAGCTTGCGAAGAGCGGGAACCTGCCGTGCAAGCTCTGCTGGTTCCAAGTCTTCCATCTTTTCGAATTGAAGGCTCACGCCCATTTTCTGTCCGCTGTCGGGGTCCAGCTTATTCTCAACCGTAAAGGTCATGCCCGGCAGGGTGGACCCCATGTAGTCATCAAGCGTGTCTTTCGTGACATCCGAGAACGTGCGTTCATCCGCAGCCTCCGGCTCAACACCGGGATTGTTCCCCGAAAGATCCGACATGACGCCCATGACAAATGGCAGCTCCACCATCTTTTCGCTGTCATAGGGGTCTTCATACTGGATTTGGACGCGCGGAGGCCGATTACGCTTGATAAACCCAGATCCAGAATTCGATGCCATTTAAGTTACTCCCGAAATGCTTTTTCTGCCCCAGATTGAAGAGAAACAGCGTTGCAAGTCAAAGTCAACAAGCGCCGATAAAGATGCCCAAGTACAAATGGTTCGCTGCACAAATCTGCTGACCATTACTGTTTTGTCTCCGCAACCGGTACAAGCTCATCAACCAGAGATTGAAAATCCTTATCCAGGTAACTACGGGCCCGCTGCAACAAAAGAGGAACGGGTGACGACCGTTCAACAGCCCTGAAGTAATCCTCGACGGCACGCATCGCCGCTGCAGACTCGGCCCCGGTCCTGATTGCGGGTACGGGAGCCACCTGCAACACCTGCTCGGAATTGGGCGCGACACCTTCGGGAGAGGTTGCAGTCAGCTCGCGCAATCTATCGATATTCATCACGAAACCAGTCTGCGGGCCGAAATCGACGCACGCCTGGCTGGCTTTGTCCGGCAACAATGTTTCCAGGGCTTCGATCAAGGGGCGGCCAATCAACAACCGGGCCTGCGTCACCAGTAGCAGCGACGCTGAGGACGGCTCGGACATGCGGTAGTAGTGTTCGCACGCCTCTAACGTGGCGCGCGCCTGTTCATGGCTTGTCACCTTGGCGCCCGTTGCGCCCGTGTCCACCGGCGTAACCGCGATGGCTGTCGGTGCAGTCTGCAGAGCGCCGTTGGTCGGCGCCTCAACGTCCCTGCCTTGCTTACCTGCACTGCGCAAATCAGGGCGCACGTCTGTGATCGCATCCAGCATGTCCGACACTGTCTTGACCACCGAATCCAGCGGCGGCGAAAAAGGCTTGTCAGCATGGGTCTGACAAATCCGACTTATACGCCCCAGACTATCCACCGCCTTCAGCAGCGCAGCGTGATTGGCCTCGATCCGCTTCTTGTTGGCCGGGTTGCCAAGCGCATCGCTCAGGATATCAGGCGTCAATCCTTCCTCGCTTTGCAGGGGGGTCAGGTCCCCGGCAGCCACCTTGATCTTGCGTAGACTGACCTCATCCGTGCCGGTCAGACCGACGAATTGCAGGGCCTGCACCATGGTCACCTGATTGGCCAGATCCCCAAGCGTTTCCCGTCGGCCTCCTGGACCATCCACCATCCTTGGATGCACTGCGTCACCGAAGGTTTCCAACAACGCGGCAATAGCTTCGATGGCTTTCGCCACAGGATCCAGGTTCCCTGACAGCGCCTCCCACTGGGCCAATAGAACCAGCAGGCGAATATCTCTGCTGCGCGCCAGCAAGGCATTGATCTGCTTGCGCTCTGCGGCAATATCCATGTCAGCACTGTTGAAGAACTGGTCGGGTGATTGACTGCCATCAGGTCGCTCGACACCAGGGCGAAAATAGTATGACGGCAAGCGCCCGAGGGCGCCAAAATAGTATTCGTCATATTCCGGATCAAGTAACTCATTCAGATCTGCGCCACACGGCGCATCTTCAGAGTTCGGGAAAAGCAGATCGTCTAACGTCATAATCCGGATCCTGTCGCGTTGCCTGCAATACGACGCAAAGCTAACACCGGTCAAGTCAGGGAAACCTGACCTGACCCTAGTCAGACTTTTTTGCGGCCTCGGCATATGCCCTGGCAAACGCCTTGAGGAAGACATCCAACATCCCGTGATCTCCGACGCTAGCCTTTTGATCCCAGCGTTCAACATATGCATTCCAGCTCTTGCCGCGCTTCGACCCGCCGAGCAAGTTGCCCGACGTCGCATCCAACTGCTCTATCTCTTCCGGGGACAGCCCTTCCAACACATCCGCCAGCGCCGGTTGCAGCGCCGCGAACACCGCCATTTGATGGCGTCGCAGATCGTCCAACGCGCTTTCAAATCCTTCTGGGCCAGTCATGAAGCCCTCTCTGGGTTGCAAAAACAGGGCAGCAAAAGCTTGCTCCCTATCCAGCAGAAACTTCATCGGGTTGTTGCCCGTTGCACTTCGCATAGTACGCTCTCCACCACGGGTGAATTGCTTGACGTTGGCACGGTCCTGCAACATCTGCATGATCTGATCCACGGCCACTTTGGCGCTTTTGCCAAGGGTCTCAGCCAGCACCAGGGGATCAACGTCTTGCACCGCCTCCGGCGGCAGATCGGCTCCTTTGCAAAACGCAGCCATTATATCTTGCGCACTCGGACCATCCATGGATGCAGGCGAGTCCGGCGGATGGGCTGCGGGGCTGTGCTGGGGCGGCGACGGCGTGGGCATCGGCACAGGTGGAACCTTACCGTGACTTGGCGTCTGTACAGCCGTATCGAATCTGGCTGTCGGCGCCGGCTGTTGCAACGGCATCGCACCCGGGTTGGGCGGAGGCATGTCCGAGCCCGGGCGATGCAGCGGAACAAAATCGCGGGCGGGGTCATTCTGATGATGCCGATCAACCCTGCGCGATGGCAGGGGATTAACGGGCTGCAACGACTCCGCCCCCAGATCCCAGGGATCACCGTCATCCTGACCACCGGCCCACACATCGGCCAGACCAGCTTGGGGATCTGCCCCCCTCGCAGCGGATGCACCAACATCAACAACGATGACATAGTGTCCGACGATCAGGCGCTCACCTCCCTGCAAGCGGACCGGACCGCCAAGTCGATGATGGCTACCTTGAATAAACGTGCCATTGGTCGATACATCATGTAGCCAGTACGCCGCGTCGGTGAAACGTACATCGAAATGATGACCGGAAATGTGCTTGGCTGGGTCGGGCAAAACCCAGTCCATGGATGTGCGCCGACCAACGCTGGCCCCACTGTGTTTGAGCGTGAACCGTGTTGGCCCACCATCATCCAGCGTGTCGAAATTATCGATTCCAAGGTCAAAGTCATCGTCGGCCAATCTGCGCGAATTTCCTATCAAGTTCTAGTTGCCGATGAAGGGTCAAGTCAGTCACGATATCAGCACGAAATCGACAGACATCGCGACCGCGTACAGTGTCCAAAGCGGGTTTCGCCCTTTGAATATCAGGTCACGTCAGCTGGTACAGCGTCGCCGCCTGATCGATGAAACGCGCCAAGCGCACTGATCGCGACTTGATATCGGCTCGTGCAAGACATGACAGCACAGCAGTGCTTAACGCCCGGGGCGCACGGTGGGCCGGCACTCCTGCGGTATCGTTTGGCGCAATGGGGCCACCAGACCAACCCACAGCCAGACCTAGATAGACGGCCGGCGTTCTGACCGGCGCATACAGCGCCATCCGCATGGCACGATAGCGGTTTTCATCGCCGGGGTACTGTGTCCAGTTTGCAATCAGTTCAATCAGAAGCCGATCGTCCTGGCTCAATTCATCGCCGGACAGACGCAGACATTCATACCCCCACCAGACACCCATTTTTGGCATAGCCGCAAAGGCAGTGTAGGTGACCGCTTCCTCCGGCGTGGTCGAAGCGCGCAGACGATAAAGATACTCTAACGCGCTTTCATCCTGTCGCGGCCGGTGCAGTGTCAGCTGACCAACCTGCGGCATTTGGGCGTAAAGCTCTTCGGGCGTATGAAACCGCAACGCTGGCAAGGGCGGTTGCGTTTTGTCCGTTTCAGCCGCTGCGGTATGATCGTTCGGCACCATGGGCAATGTTTTTCGTTAAAACCCGACTGCGTCAATCAAGTTATCAGCTCCTGCGCAGGCCGCAGCTATCATACCATGCATCACGGTTTGCTGTAAGGAAGGTGTTATATTTACATAATAAGTCTTATTAGCTGCCTTGCTGTGTAGCCGCAAAGGTGTAAATGTCCCTAAAAAATGAGACCCCTATTTTGAGACTCAAATCCGGGCCAAGGTACCATACCATCTCTGCCTTACTATCGCAAAGCGGCCATTGTATCTGAACCGATTGGAGGGCTGCTCTGCGGGACGAAACGGACCTTCGTTGAAAGTTCTCAATGTCTGCTTTGCTGAATTAAGCTGCCACAGAGCAATGCTGGTTTGGGATTAGGTCAGCGCTTTCCCAATAGCGGCGGCAAGGCCTTCAGGGTTTTCCAGACCCATTGAGTGACCAGCTTTGCGAACCAGATCAATTCTCACTCCTTGTTCAGGCAGAACCTCGGTGTCTGGATTTGGGAGAGACCGCTCGCCGAAGATGAAGCTCTTTGATGACGCGTGCTGGTAGAAAAGTTGACGCCAATTGTATGTTGAGCCTTCAACAAGGGATTTTGCGCCATGATAAACTGACCTGGGGTCACTTAGCCGCAGTGTTGCTGCCCACTCTGCATTTCCAGACGCGATAGAATGCTCGATTGTTTGTTGGTGCTTTTCACGAATGTAGACTTCTTCACTTACACTGGCGATGTCGCGGCTGAATTGGCCACCGCCTGTGTCGAGATTGGCTTCTGATAGAACCAAATGCTTGACGCGATCTTTGAGCTAAAGTAGCCGCTTCAATGGCAACTGTACCGCCGAGACTATGCCCGTAAAGATCGACAACATCGAAGCCTAGGTGCTCAACCAGTTCAATAATGACTTGCACATGGTCTTCGACGCGGTAGTCAAAATCAGATGGCCAATCGCTGTATCCTGAACCAAAAAAATCGACGAGAATGCGATGCTTGTCTGCCAGGGGTTGGGCCGTGGCAATGTCCGGATACTCAAACGATGATGCACATCCCAAACCGTGAAGGAAGATGATTGGTACACCAGCACCACTGAACTCAAGATAGCGCAGCGCTGCTTTGTTGCCCGAGGGGTGAAATGACTTCACAAGTGGCCTCAATTCTTAACTACCAATAAAATACACACTTTCTTAGAAGCCGCCATTGGCCGCAGTGCAGAGAGGAGACCAGATGGGCTCACAGCCGACCTCCAAGGCAGTGCAGCATCCTTGAGCCAAGAAATCTGGACTAAGATCACTCACTGGCGCAACTGGTCCGTTCCTACCCCCTACCCCAGTCTCAGCAATCGGAAATCGACCCCGCTGATTTCATTGCGGGTCTGGTCTAAAAATTTAGCGAACCTCACAAAAGCTTTGTCCCCATACGCTCCCGCGAGGATATCTTACGAAGCGGGCGCTCTCACTGATCAGGGCTACAGAAAATCCTTCACAGACTTGAGAAACTCATCTATTCCGCTTGGGTCAGATGCACGGCACGTGTGGTCATGTCTGGTACCGCGCAATAGCGAGAGGTGTCGCTTCTATCACTATGGACCTAGCCCTACCGACTATCAGTTGGCCAGCGCATGCCCGATGCAGTCAAAAATGCTCTCAACCATCGTTTCATAGGCCTGACCTGCCTTTTATTGGTAAATGCTGGGATCAAGCGGGCCATGGTCGGAAAGTCAGCCGAAATGAACTGATCGCTGTTCAGGACAACAATACCGCCCCAATCTCAAGGCGCCCGTTCGCACCCTTGAAAAAAGCCACGGGGTACTCATTCAGGGCATCACCGCTGGCAGGGTCCTGTACATAAAGCGGTGCATGCAGAAAACGCACCAGACGACCCTCAGCCATACGCTCCAGTCGGGCCTGCGACGGCGGCCCGATATCGAGGGGCGCGAGCACGCCACCATCGGGCTCCGTCAGGATCCGGCGCATATCGCCCTTCTCGACGAATTCATCGACACTGTCATAGCTGAGAGACGCCGCGATATGAGTCCAGGCAGGCAAAAAGAGGGCGCGGATACGATCGAAATTCCGTGACGCGAGCGCATCGTGGACTTCTGCATAGGCAGCCGCAAGCTCCGTACGCACCTCAAGCGTATCTTCCAGAGGTTCGGAGCCATCATAAGGGGCCGCAGGCAGATCGTCCGGTAGCATAAACGAAATTTCCGCCCGCAAAGCCGGGACAGGCGGGCCAAAACCATCGACAAAATCTGCCGTTGTCTGACGAAGCGGACCTGTGCGGCCAAAGCCCTCTCGGCCATCGGAAATCAAAAAGCCGGACAGGGTCTGCTCCTGCAACTCCAGACGCCCTGTTTCCATATCAAAGGCGATATTCATCAGGGTGATTTCTTCGCGCTCACGGGTGACCAGGTTGAGGCGGTACATGTGCACCGTCATCCCGAAAGATGGATTTGGCTGGGTTCCCGGATCGTCGCCCGTACCGCTGGTGATAAGGGTCGCAGAAAGGGTGTTGAGGCCGCCTCGCAGATAGAAATTGATTGGGAGCGTATAGTTGTCACCCTCAAAACGGGACGAGCGCGACAAGGTCACATCATTGATACGAAGCATGTGCCACGCACCCACAGTCGAAAGTGTCAGATACTGATCCATGGGATCATCGGTCGTGATGCTGGCCATAAGAGGGGCTCCTGCAAAAAGGGCGGTGGCAGCGGCGCCCGAAACAAGTGTACGGCGGGTGGTCTGTGGCATTGATCAGTGGTCCTAGTACTTTTGCCAAGGCGGGTCGGACACCGTCACTTTTGGCACGGTCGGCTCTACGATAAACACATCATCGGGATGCGGTTTGCTAAGGTCCGCGGCATTCGGATCCCCATATCCGGCCACGTTTTGTGTACCAGTCGATCCGGCGCTGCCCGAAAGCCCCTCGATCTGGTTCTCGTTTGACTGTCCACCACGCTCGCCGCCGCGACCTTCGGACCGTGACGTTGATTTGCGACTGATACCAATGGTTGCGTAAAGCTCGGCGCGGGCGCGCACGCCCTCGAAATAGTAACGCCATTCACGTTGCTCATCGTCTTTCTTACGCATTTGCCACGTCCAACTGGTGTGGATACCGCCAGCCGCTCCCGCAGTGGCAGAAGCGCGCCAGACTTTCATTTCAGCCCGGATTGCAATGACAGCTTGACCAACGACTGACACTTTCCCGGTGAAGGTCTCCGCGAAGTTGCCAGCCTGGTACTGATTTTCGCCATTGGCAATAAGCTCATAGGCGCCACCCAGATTCACCTTATGCTCCAGCTTGCCTCCTGCACCGACGACGATGTCGCAGCGTGCCTCGCCGCGAAAGGCGCGCCCCGACCTGTTGGCTTCCTCCCGCGCTGAATTCAATGCGCGCGCGGCAGCGGGGGTCAGCAGAATGGCCACCGCAATCTCAAGAAGGTCAATCGTGCCCTCCGCTTTCAGCTCGACTCCGGCCGACACTCGTCCAAGCTTGAGCATGAGATCGGGCGTGTTGCTCTTGGCGAGCAACTCTACGCCAACGGCTCCCACCGAAAAGACAAGGTCGAATTTCACGCCGGAACCGACGCTGACGGACGTTGTGGGTGATCTCGCCGTCCTTGGTAGAACGGGCGACAAAGCCGCCCATTCTCTGGATCATGCTTCCGACCATCTTTTTCATGCCGCTTTCGCCTTCTGGCGAGTAGCCCTGCAATTGGCTGTTTGCGACTGATTCGGCTTTGCCCTCGGCCTTGGTTTCAAACTCGGAAATACCGATCTTGCCTTTAAGCGTACCGTCTATGGTTGCGTTAGCCGAGATGCCGCCCAATGGGTTGAACTGCACCATGATGCCTGCGGTTGCTTCGCCATCGATCTTGACCTGTGGCAGTGCCTGCACTTCCAGAGTGGCACCCATGCCGTCGTCCAGCATGCACATGAAAGGTGTATATTCGACGCCGTTAAATTCCGACGTCAAGGACAGCCCTGTCATGACCGCATCGACGGCGAATGCTGCCTTGATGTAGTCGTCAGGCACAAACAAAGCGAGCAAGTTAGAGGTCGTATTCGGAACGCCACCAATGGCGACTATCCTTTGTTCGTGCCGTTCAATAGGTACGGTTTCACGCCCACGCGAAATGTTTGAAACGGCAATAAACTGTTCCATGGGTTGTTCTAAACCACATGGGTCGGCCTTGATCTCGGTATAGACGCGGCCGATCAGTTCATGGCCGTCCATGCGGTTACCGATGACATACATGCGCTTTACGGGATTTGTGGCCGCCACAGGCCATACAATCTTGCGGGTCGGGTCATCGGCATCGACGATCTCACCGCCTTGCATGCAGCAAGGCTCACCAGGTGCGCAGTCACAAACAGCACCTCCGAATTCCGCGTCGGTGGCAAGGCGTTCCATGTCCGCCTGCTGCTTGGCCTGCGTCACGCGGGCCATGTTATGATCAATGATGCTTTGGTGCATGTTGCGCAGTTCCGGGGCAAGCTGCGGATCTTGCAATGCGCGTTGACTGTTCATCAGCGGGAGCATCGCGTCGCCAACGCCGCCGCCATTGCCGGCAACCCAAAGTATTGCTTCGTTTACACTCAGGTTCGCCATGCGCTGTCACCTTTTTTTCCAAGATACAACAATAACTGCCCCCTTCAAGCTGGACATCTGAGATAGGCAGAACCGGTCTCAGACATACGCCTGTCCGGATTTTGCCGAACGACAAAAGTAATCGACAACGTCCTTTTGCGGGATCGTTCCAGTAGATCAGCCGCGGAAAAAGAATACATGCGGCCATTGCAGATACGAACGGCGAAGAGAGTGTAATGAAACCATTGAACCACGATAAACCAACCTCCGGCAAACCCTTGGCCAAGATTGCTTCGTCATTGACCGACCCATACCGGACACGGCATGACTGGGCGGGAAATAGCCATTTGCAGCCACTCCAAGTTGTCTGAGTCAATCCCTTAAATCAATATGTTGCGAAGCAAGGAGCACATTGGATGACTGACCTACCGCCTCGCGCCGAACTGCTTAGCAACATTGATACAGCGTTGGCCAATATGATTGACGCGGGACAGATGGGCATTCCTCAATATGAGATACTCACATCGGCGCGGTCCGGCGTCTTGGATTCACCCGTCACATCACAACAGTATCAGAGCTCCGCTTTGACGGCTCAAACCCAGATGGCGCAGGTTCAGGAGATAAACTCGGCCGAATTCGATCGAAAGATAGGTCTTGATCCTGAATTTGCCTCGGCAGCTTGCAACTGCGTGCCCGGTGAACCCTGTTGCCTGCGTGCGTTCGAGGTAGAGGACGCTACCAACAGCACGCGCAAGGTCGTCTGGCCGGCGCCCGAAAATGGCCCGAACCGACTGTATGTTGTGGCCAAGGATCCACATAATGGTCAGCCTTCAGCCAGGGCCAAAGTGACTTTGACCGACAAGGGCACTTGCAGCATGGGCTTCGCTCGCCCCTTAAGTGACATTCGCAACCATGCGTCGGGACCGCAGCAAATATCAGGCTCTGACGAGATTGTTGTTACGACACCGTTTCAAATGCCTGCCATGTCCTCCAACCTGCTTCCAGCCGAAGCGATGGCTGTCATGTATATCGCAGGCGTCGTGATGATGGCGTCGTCGTACCGGAATGCGAGGCCAGCATCGGTCGATCCTTTCCAGTGCATGGTCACCGGTGGCGACGGACTCGAAGTCTTTGCCGTGCCGCATGTCGATGCCAGCGCATCACTGACAGGGCGCGCTGCGGTCACATTCACCATCACGGCTTTGCCCACACTGACAGCCGGGTTTGAAGGCAATGTGACAGGTGAAGTCGGCAACCAGACATTGCAATGGAAAGGCGGTACGACACATACCAACGCGCCTCGCCCTCCAGCTCCACCACAGGGCCCGGTCAATCGTCATCCCGTATTTTCCATCGTTGACGCGATCGAAAATGCGCTGAGTGCACTCTCCAATCACGGGACACCACCGAATTTCGAATACACCCTGCCGCCGCCCAAGACGCCGCTCGCGCTGGAGCTTGCATTTGCCGTCAATGCAGATGTGAAATCCGTCGCGATCACTGGCAAAGATGCTTCGCCGGATCTTCAGGTATCGGTCGATCCTTTTTCCTTTTCCATGGGGCCGTCTGTTACTGGCTCGCTCGACCTGGTGGCGCTCATGCTCTCGCGGATTCCAAGAGGTCTGGAAATCGCAGCCTATCTTAACCGGCCCGGAGGCGTAGTCCGGGCCGACGCCCGTTGTATACTCACTCTCCGCGGCAGTGGAGAGATTGGATATGCGCTGCAGCAGGCAGTCCAGCTGACCATTTCGAATGACCCGGGCTGGGAAAGCGCGTTCGATAACATCCAACAGCAATTCAGCGCCGGAGTGGAATTTCGCGGCTCCATCAAAGCATCCGCGCGGATTGATCTGGAAACGTGGTTCATCACCGCGTCAGCAAGCGCCGGGGCTGCAGTCAGTACCGGCTGGAATTTCCGAGGCCGGGCCACGACACAGACAAATGGCACCGTAAAATTTGAAAAGCAGTGCAAATTTCAGGGGATCACCCTGAAAGCATACGTGTACGGAGAATCGAAAGAGGAAATCGCTGACGATGGTACCCAGACGTTCGAAACTGGCAGCGCCGAGACATTTGGCACCACCAAGACAAGTTCAGGCATGTCCGCCCAATCAAGTATTGGGAAACTCATATGGGAACGGACGCTTCTGGCCCCCGAAGGAGACGACAATGAATGGATTGAGATTTGACCGGGCGCTGGTATGGGCTGCCCTGGCCATTGTCTGCGCCCTGCTCTTGTCACCCCCGGCCGCACATTCCAAGGACACACACGTGACTGATCCAATATTCGAATATAGCTACTTAACCGATGTTATAGTCGACAACGCGTTCTTCAAACTCAACGTCAACGGCGCACCGATGGCGCAGCATCTACGCCTTCAGGATCGTGTACTGACGGTCCCTGTAGAAACCGCGCTGCAGCATGGCACCAATCAGATTGTTGTGGATATTGAACCGTTCGATTTGACAGCACAGACGTTCACACCCCACAACGGAGTCTCATCTTCAGATCGGTATGGCGCAATTGCGTGGCACGATGGTCGCGGAATCCACCCTGCTGACACTCGCCTATTCCGAAGAAGAAGGCCGCTTTATCCAACAAAGCGACGGCGCCTCGGACGCTGACCTTGCCACCGTCACAGATGTCACAATCGTG
>NZ_JBVFUR010000003.1:0-270836 GCF_055693845.1 Tateyamaria sp. GN1-10 | reverse complement strand
TGCGGGACGTGGCGCAGGCGGTGGGAATGTCGCCCATGACCGTCAGCCGCGCCCTGCGCGAGGACCGCACTGTGAACGCCAAAACACGGGCTCGGGTGCGGGAAGTTGCAGCCCAATTGGGGTATGTCTATGACAGCACGGCGCAGGCGTTTCGCACCCAGAAAAGCGGGTTTGTTGCCGTTACGCTGCCGTCCGTGAACAATGCTAATTTTGCCGAGACGTTCCGGGCGCTTACAAACGGGTTGGGTGAGTCGGGATTGCAACTGCTTCTGGGCAGCACGAATTATCGGGTTGAACGCGAGGAAGAGTTGGTGCGCCAATTGCTCACCCGCAACCCCGAGGCGCTGGTGCTGACGGGCGGTCATCACACCGATGAAACCCGCAAACTGGTGCAGGGCCGGGGCCTGCCGGTGATTGAAATGTGGGATTTACCGACCGATCCATTGGGCCATGTCGTCGGATTTTCGAACAGCGATGCCATGGATCACATCGTGGAGCATCTGGCGCAAACGGGGCGGCGCAAGTTGGCCTTTGTTGGCGCGTCAGAGGGCGCGGATATGCGCGGGGCCGTGCGTCGGGCTGGTGCGATCGAGGCTGCGTGCGCCCGCGGACTGCCCGCGGTTGCGATGATCGATGCCGGTCCCGCACCGGTCTCTATGCGTCACGGCGCTGCGGCAATCGAAGCGATGGGTCGCGATGTGGCGCAATACGACGCGTTGGTCTGTGTGTCGGACCCTGTTGCATTTGGTTGCCTGAGTGCTGTGCAACGTCTGGGCCTGAGCGTGCCAGATGATCTGGCAATCACGGGGTTTGGCCATTTTGAGGTCGCCAAAGTATCAAACCCGCGGATTACGACCGTGGACGTGCAGGCCGAGGACATTGGGCGACAGGTCGTGTCTTTGTTGCATGGAATTTTCAATGATGAGATCGACGCACCGGTCAGAATTGATGTCGGTTCCGCTTTGGTGACAGGAGAGACAAGCTGAATCGAACTATGCCATTTCGTCAGAAGCCTGTCGGATCACCTTATTACCGAGACTGCATGGCAAGCAAAATCAGATACTTAGCGTTTTGAATTGTTGAGACTCCGATTTCGGTACTCTTTTGCGACGCCAATCCTAAAGCCGACGTTCACGTCGAAGCAGTCAGTGCTGGCGGGTCTCGGAGCCGTTGTCGGGACAGCCCTTTCACAGCGTGACTTCACAACCCGGAGGATGCGGATGGAGCTGCTATTTCTAGAGGTAAGCACAGTGTCTGCGTCTACCTTTTGGAAGGTTCTTCTGGCTCCAAGATATTCCTTTCCGGATCACGCAAATAGACAATCAGAAGGAACTTCCCTTTGGTTTCAAAGCCGGCGACGTCGCCTTGTCACAACCCGTTGAACCGAAGCATGTTCTGAACATTCTCGGTCAGTTGTGAACTTCAAAGACAAAGTGCTCATAACTCACGCAGTAACGCGTCGCGCTGTTCCATCAGCTCCAGCGCCAAGGCTGCCCCTGCCGCATTAACACCCAAATCATTTTTCAATCGGCACGCTTTTTTCGCTCGCACGATATTCATGCCGACAAACTTCCAATTGCTCTTACTTTGCCCGACGGGGCTTAGCGCTCCGTGTTCCACTAGTTCGATGATCCATCCTTCTTCCGCCGAGCAGAACCGACAGAGCTCGTGCAATGACAGTGTTTGCACAGTTGTACGCAGCACAGTTGTCTTCTTCATATCCTAACCTCCAAGTGATCTGCGGGGATCGAAGGGCATTTCCTTTGCCATGCGTTCAAAGAACTGCCGCGCTTCGTCGGTCTCCACCTTCGGGTTGATGATTTTGAGCGTCGCGTAGATGTCGCCCGGCGGTTGCCCCGGCAAACCCTTGCCTCTAAGCCGCATCCGCTGCCCCGTACGCGCGTTTTTTGGCAGGCGCAGATCGACTTTACCGTCGGGTGTGGGCAACACCACATGCTGCCCCAAGGCAGCTTCCCAGGGTGCTATGGGAAGATCAAGGTAGAGGTCACGGCCGTCAGGACGATAAACCGGGTGCGCGGCAAACGTCACCTCCACAAAAAGGTCCCCGGCGGCACCGGGCCTGCCTTGACCAGCCAACCGAATATGCTGTCCTTCCAAAATGCCCTTGGGGACATGCACGGCAATGGTCCGGTCTTGAAACCGCATCTGTCCATCGGGGCCAACAATCGGCACGCGCAGATGCAATTGGTGGCTGGCACCATGATAGGCGTCTTCGACGGGGATCTCGATCCGGGTGTGGCTGTCGGCCCCTGTCCGCGTACCCATCCCGGCACCGCCACGCCGAAACAGCGTCTCAAAAAAGTCGCTGAAGGCGTGGTGGTCTTGCATGTCACTTTGTGAAAAGGAAAATCCTTCGTCCCAGCCCGGCGGCGGTTCATGATACTGCTGTCCGGCGGAAAAGCCGGCGCCCAGCTGGTCATAGGCTGCGCGGCGTTCCGGATCCTTGAGCACCTCATAAGCTTCGCTGACGTCCTTGAACTTGGCCTCGGCGTCAGGACCCGAACTGACGTCGGGATGAAATTTGCGTGCAGCTTTGCGAAAAGCTTTCTTGATCTGGCTTTCGTCTGCATCGCGGGCCACGCCCAGGATGTTATAATAGTCTTTGAATTCCATGTGCCGTTATTACCTGTCGCGATTCGGTACCCAGTTTCGCATCCAGACAGGGATACTCGTTGATTTCTGTCAGGCCTGCGGAAACGAGCACCGAACACCGGGACTATGCTCTCCCGCGGTGCCAAGATGACAATGCCTGCGCGTGCGTTACGGGCATCAAAAAGCAGCCCATTGAGTGAAGCGATGTAGTCCGTGGTTATCATGGTTGGCAGCTCGTATCGACGTTCCTGCCAGACAACCAACCCACCTGGTATCGCTGTCCTCCACAGCCTGCGCGCAAGTGTTATGGGTATGGACACACCGCCCCATCGCCCGTTGCACTCAATCCAGTGAATGCATGGCCGCGCGTTGGGATGTTGGTACAAGACAGCATCAAGACTGCACCGCCCAAAGTATCCAATGTCCTGCAGGACCAAGGCTATCCTGATCGCCTCGGATACGAGTTTCCCTGAATCTCTGTCGAAAGGCGCGGCGCCGTCGCGCCGACAAACGCCGCTGGAACGGTCCGGATGTGCTGTTCAAATACTCCATCTATGATCGGTGCACCGGTCCGGGCATGTGGTATCTGACCTGCTCCCCTTTGAATCCGCTAGGCTCTGTTCGGGTTTTTGGTCCTTCATTGACGGGTTAGCATATTCCGTGGGTGTCATATCAGCGAGGCTGGAATGCGGGCGGTGGTGGTTGAAGTCGGTGCGCCATACCGCCACCAAATAGAGGGCGTGGCGTAGGTTATCGAACAGATGTTCATTGAGGCATTCGTCGCACATGCGGCCATTGAAACAGAAATCTCTAGCAGGTTTGCCCCGCTACAAAAGAAAAGAAGGGATGTGCGCCTCAAACGCCTGAAAGACACTTTGCAAACCGAGGATGAACCAACTTGGTCCTGGCCTCAAAAAAATATATTACAGCTTCCGGATCGGTCGTCCGGCTGTTGCGTTCCAGGAAGTTCGAACTTCGAAACCGATAGCAAAAATGCCATCCAAATCCAACTCGCATTGGACACAGCTAACACACTGATTTCATGATGATAAGATATTGAATCTGTTGGATTTTCCGCTTCAAGCGCAACGCAATCAATGAGGGAAAGCTGCTAAGGCTAAGTTGCTGCGTTAGGGGTTTGTGCACGACCCCACGAGCAAACCGCCTTCAACAGATGGGACCTTTGTCCGTTGCGCAGCTGTTGTAGAAAGTGACCGCATAACCCGTCGTCATTTTGACACAGAACCACCTTTTAAAATCCAGTATTGCGCTGGAATCCTAGACCACAGATGGACAGTACTTTAATCGAAACGCTCAGACGATCAGGTGAGGGTTAACCACATGTGCCTAGTGAGGTTTTAGCCATATGGAGCGCATTCTTTTTGGTAGTGTGAAAGCCTGGCTGGTTTTGTTTTTGGCAATTTTGGGTCTGTTTGGATCCGTAATGTTGTCGTCATTGGTGCTGTACAGAGTAGAAGGTGGGCAGCGGCTGCCACTAGCTACTACCGCAGCCTTGAACATTGCCCGCTTCCCCCACACTGTTGTTCAGCTAGCACGGGGCGAGCTCAAGCGCGACAACCACGTCGTTCCGGATCGCTTTCCCGACGAACCGACCGGTTTTTCCATCCTTGAGGAGAGCATTGGCGACCCTCAATATCTTTTGGTTTCGCGCTATGACGGAAACATTGGCCGTAGCGTCGTGGAACTTTTACGCGAAGGCGAGGCGGACGTCTTGTACCGTTGGGTTTTCGACAATGCCGAAGACATGTCCTTTGAAAGTGAAGCGCCATTCATCAGTACGCCGATTGCGTCCCAGTCCCATACAATGCGCACTGTTCACCCCTGGCTTGGTGACGACGGCAGTCTGTTCGTAAAGGTGCATTTCGGTGCCATGTATCGTGTTGGCGCATGCTCGGAAATAGAATGGGTCAATTCGGACTTCATGTTCCATCACGCCTTGGAACAGGATGCGGACGGGAACTTCTGGAGCGTTGGCTCCGGACAAATGACCCCGGAAGTCGCCGATCTTGGGTTTAACGCAGACTTCGTAGACAATCGGGCTATTCAGCTTTCGCCTCAGGGTGAGGTGCTTTACGATCGCTCTGTCATGGAGATTATCATCAACGCGGGTCTTTTGAACCTCGTGAATGACTATGACGCATATCAGATCGACCCGATCCACCTAAACGATGTGCAGCCCGTCTTTGAAGATGGCCAGCTTTCGCGGCGCGGAGACATATATTTAAGCCTGAGCCATTTAAACATGTTGATGCTATATCGCCCAGCGACGGACAAGCTTGTCTGGTGGACACAGGACTACATGATGCAGCAACATGACGTCGATATCATTGCGCCGGATGTAGTGCAGATTTTTGACAACAGGAAACGAACCGGTCCGCAGGGTTCCATGACAATCAGCACCAACGAGATCGTGCGCTATCATCTGCCCGAACGAGAGGGCGATCCCGTATTTGCGGAGCCGATGCGGGAGACCAATGTGCGCACTCTCAATCAGGGTCTTGCTGATCAGCTTCCCGGTAACGGGATCATGATGGAAGACACAAATGCAGGCCGTCTGATCAAGTTCAGTGAAACAGGGAAGCCACAGTGGACCTATTTGAACAGATCTGACGATGGTCGTGTTTGGACCCTAAACTGGTCACGTTATATTTCGGCGGCGACGGCAGAGTCCGCGCTTGAGCAGTTGAAGGAAGCACAATGCAATATCTGATTGGCGTGGCAGCCGCTGTTTTCTTGACAGCTGCTACACCAGCAATGGCTTACATTGGACCCGGGATGGGGGCAGGGGCGGTCGCGGTCGTATTTGGCGTGATTGGCAGTATTTTCTTGGCGATTTTCGCGGTGTTGTACTACCCGATTAAGCGGATGCTAAAAAACAGAGGTACGTCTCAGGACGTCAATCACGTTCGAACACCCGATAAATGATGTTGTCCACCATTCTTTTGGTCTTGGCAACGATCCTGGCGGTTGAGGTTGCACTGCGGGTGCCGCTGGACAAAACCGTGCCTCGCGCAATCCAGAGCGGCAAACGGGCCGTGCAGATCATCGGCGCACGCCATATATCTGACCACTGGAAGGAAAAGGCCTTGCCTGTGTATGCTATGCGCATATTCGGCGCGTCTATGCTGCTGTTTGTGATGCTCATGGCGATTTTGATGCCCTTTGTGATCACTGATATGATCGGGCGTCTTTTTGATATCCACGTTATGGACCGTCTCTTGACGATCTGGGGAACGATGGCGTCGATGGCCTTGGGACTTTTCTGGCTTTTCCTGCGCAATCGTGTGCGTCGTGGCGGACTATAGCGCCCTAGAACGCATGCTCCATCGCCTTGCACTAGGCAGTAGTGCTATGGGCGAAATGCAGTTTGATCTCGAGTGCAGGATCGAGAAATCGGAACCTCATGCTGACGGCCAGCACGTCTTTGTCACGGGCCTTGCAAGAGCTGGGACCACGGTCCTGATGCGATCGATCTATGGCAGCGAAGCCTTTGGCACTCTAACCTACCGCGATATGCCATTCGTCATGGCACCAAATCTGTGGGCACGCCTGCACCGCCGATCTTCGCGAGAGATTGAAATTAGCGAGCGTGCCCATGGCGATGGTATTCTGGTGGATGCCGACAGTCCTGAAGCGTTCGAAGAAGTATTTTGGCGTATCTTTTTGGGCCATCGCTACCTAAACGACAAAACCAGAGGTCTGGTTCCACATGAGGTTCCATCAGAGGTCTCCGAGAATTTTCGGAAATACGTACAGCTGATACTCAAGAGGTCTGGGACGACGCGTTACCTTTCCAAAAACAACAACAACATTTTGCGCATTGCGGCGTTATTGGACATTTTTCCAGATGCCAGGATTTTGGTGCCCTTTCGCCGCCCAGTGCCCCACGCACAATCTCTTCTCGCGCAGCATCAAAGGTTTTGTGAGGATGGAGACCGCTTCACGCGGGCATACATGACGTGGCTCGCACATCATGAGTTTGGACCAGGGCATCGCCCGTTTGTGTTTTCTGATCAACCTCATAGCGAAGCGCCGCCAACAGAGCTCCTCTATTGGTTGGAGATTTGGGGCGCAGTTTACGGGTATCTGGTCAAGATGTACCAATCTCACCCGCGCGTGCATTTTGTTTGTTACGAACAAATGTGTCACGCCCCACAAGCATGGGCTTCTTTGTCTGATTGGCTGGATCTTCCGGCTGGCAGTCAGTCACATTTCGCTGTGAAAGAGACGTCAACGCCCGCAGCCGCGCCAAAGGAGTTTGAAGCGATTTACAGCGATATGACCTCACTTACTCACTTAGGTTAACCAATAGCCAACTCGCGCATCGGCTTTGCAACCACAACGTATGACCGCTTCGGCATGCTGCAATGCAGTATTCGGAAACTATGCTGAACGGCAGCTACGGGGCGCACAGCAGACCTTCGAGCAGCGTTCTTTACAGGCAGCTTTGGGTAAACGGAGCCAACGTGCTATGTCTGAATTGCTCTTATTTGAGTCTCATAAATCGAGTCTCTTTTTTAAGGGACATTGACACCAGAACGGGGCGTATGAAAAATAGTCCTGTAATCATACTTATGTTAATAAATATGTGATGTTCAAAGCCCCACTTCTGCACTAACAGCGGTAAGCGCTGCTCGCGCAACGTCTTTATCTTGTTCAGGTGTGCCCGATCCAACGCCAATACCGCCAATACATGCTCCATCAATATAGATCGGCAACCCGCCGCCAAGTCGTGTGACGGCATTGTCAGTGGCCGCTGCAATGTACAGGCCGACTTGTTCCGGGATCGCATCGCTGGCTGCGCGGATCGATGCTGCGGTGCGTGCCTTGGTCTCGGCGCTTTTGAGGCTGAGGAATTTTGCTCCCGACATCCTGATCTGACCCAGAGCGACCCCGCTGGCATCTACAATCACGATACACTGTGGTTGCCCCATTTCTTCCGCCCGTGAAACGGCAGCTTGCAGCATCGTCAGGACAGCCCCGTGTGTCAGCACCAATGAGTTTTCGACATGCATGGCTTCCATCCTTCGATTGTGTTTGTTATCGGTAACATAACAGTGCCACACAAAAGAGGAAAGCACATGTCTGCAGCAGAAATCGGTGTGATTGGGTTGGGCACCATGGGGGCCATGCTGGCGCTGAACATTGCCGACAACGGGTTTTCTGTGGCGGTTCACAATCGCACGGCCGCGCGCATCCCTGAGTTTCTGGATAAGGCGGGTGATCTCGCCCAGCATATTACGGGCCACGCAGAGCTTGAGGATTTTGTGCAAGGTCTGGCCAGCCCCCGCAACATTATCCTGATGGTTCCCGCGGGCGATGCGGTGGACGCGCAGATCGCACAGCTGCGTCCACTGCTGGATGCCGAAGACATGATCATCGATGCGGGCAATGCGAACTTCCCCGATACCGAGCGGCGTGCGAAGGATGCTGAAGATTCCGGCGTGCCGTTTCTAGGTATCGGAGTGTCAGGCGGGGCAGAAGGGGCGCGTTTTGGTCCGTCGATAATGGGTGGTGGGACATCGGCGGCGTGGGATCGCGTGGCTCATATCCTTCGAGCGATTTCGGCAAAATACGACGGCCAGCCCTGTGCCACCTACATGGGTACAGGTGGTGCCGGGCATTTCGTCAAAACGGTGCACAACGGGATCGAATACGCCGACATGCAGCTGATTGCCGAAGCTTACGGCGTTATGCGGGACGGTATGGGGATGGATGCAATTGCCTGTGGTGCCGTGTTTGATCGGTGGAATGAGGGCTTGCTGCAAAGCTATCTGATCGAGATTTCGGGCAAGGTGTCTGCCGCGACAGACCCTGGGACTGGCAATCCGGTGCTTGACATAATTCTGGATCGTGCGGGGCAAAAGGGAACCGGGCGCTGGACCGCAATTGAAAGCCAGATGTTGGGTGCGCCAGTGCCGGTGATCGAGGCGGCGGTCTTTGCTCGCAATATGTCGGCCGCACGGGACTTACGCTTGGCGGGCGCGGATGCGTTTGGGTCGACTGGCGGTGCGATGTCGGATGGCGCGTTGAGTTTCGAGGATCTCGAACAGGCGCTGATTGCAGGCAAGGTGCTTTGCTACGCACAGGGCTTTGAATTGTTGATCAAAGCCAGCGCGGATTATGGTTGGGACCTACCCATGGCAGAGATTGCAGAGGTCTGGCGCGAAGGGTGCATCATTCGTTCCGCCATGTTGAACGACATGGCATCTGCGCTGACAAATGCGCCAGAACAGAACCTCGCCCTTGCTCCGTATTTTGCGGACATTCTGAAAACGAATATAGCCGGGCTGCGTAAGGTTGCCGTCGTGGCGATGGGTGCGGGGCAGCCGGTGCCTGCACTGGCTGCGGCGCTGAACTACTTCGACACGCTGACCAGCGCACGGACGACCGCCAACATGCTGCAAGCACAGCGCGACTATTTCGGAGCGCATAGCTTTGAGCGTACCGACAAGGACGGTGCGCATCATGGCCCGTGGCTGGATCAGCACCTAAACGGGTGAGACCCCGTTCACGTTGAGGAAGACCGAATAGAGCGAGGTTGTGCCGGCGATAAAGAGCCGGTTCAGCTTCTCCCTCCGAAACACACATTCCCGACCAATTCGGGGATGTGCACTTTGCCGATCAGCATGCCGTCGCTGTTGATGCAGTGCACGCCATCGGCGGCTGAGCTCCAGATCCGGCCATGGGTGTCGAGGCGGAAGCCATCGAACAGCCCTTCGGTGCAGGTGGCGAACACCTCGCCACCGGACAGTGTGCCATCGGCGTTCACGCTGTGGCGGCGGATGTGCTTGGGGCCGTCTGCGTCGTGGGTGATGCCGGTGTCGGCGATGTAGAGCAACGCCTCGTCTGGTGAAAAGGCGAGGCCGTTGGGTTTGACATAGTCGTCGGCCGCGATGCTGATCTCGCCCGATTGGTCGACGCGGTAGACGTGGCAGGCACCGATTTCGCTGTCGGCGCGGTCGCCTTCGTAGTCCATGAGAATGCCGTAGCTGGGGTCAGTAAACCACACCGAGCCGTCGGATTTCACCACCACATCGTTGGGCGAGTTCAGCCGCTTACCTTGGTAGTTGTCCGCAATGACGGTGATTGAGCCGTCATGTTCGGTGCGCGTGACCCGGCGGGCGAGGTGTTCGCAGGACACCAGCCGCCCTTGTCGGTCGACGGTGTTTCCGTTGGAGTTGTTGGACGGCTGGCGAAAAGTTGAGACTGACCCGTCCGTGTTGTCGTAGCGCAAAATGCGGTTGTTTGGGATGTCGGACCACAGCAGGTAGCGCCCAGCGGCAAACCACACAGGCCCCTCGGACCAGCGGGCGCCAGTCCAGAGCCGTTCGACCCGCGCGTGGCCCACGAAGCATTCCGCAAATTCGGGTTCAATGACTTCGAACCCGGTCCCCTCGATGACGCCGAACATCGTCTCTTCCTTCTTCTGTTTCGCCCAGTCGGCGCACCCCCCAGCCGGGGGCTGGCCCCTGATTGCCAGGATGGTGGGGGTCGGTGCCCCAGATCGCCTGATATGTGTCCACGGCCATCCCTCGTTTTTGCATCATTACGAATACGGCCAGCAGTGTCGTCCACCATATCGCCAAAACCAGCCACATCCAGACCGGTCCGTTGGCTTTCCACAAGCCCAACGTGATTGTGAGGATTGCCAGCAGGATGACCGCATATCCAATTATCTTGTGCAATGCTTCGAACATGCGCCGCCAAGGTGTCATGTCGTAGTGGTGCCCGCGCAACTGTGTGTCTGTGGGTCCGCCTTTGGAACCTCGGCACAGCCCCAGCACGACTTGCAACAAAGCGCCCACCAGCACCAGGTAACCGAGCCAATTGTGCAGGCTCATCGTGGCAAGATCACAGGGCAGCACCAGCGCAAGGCCAAAGATCGACAGACCGACCACCAGAGACTGTCCCATCCAATGGCTGCGCCACCAGACCTGGTTGTCCAGTTCACGCGGCCAATCCTGCCCCGGCATCACCTTGAAGAAGCGGGCGATAATTACTGCCAATGGCGCAAGTATGCCCCACGCCAGCACCATCGACCGGGCGTGCCACGAGATGGCGAAGCCCACCTCATGCGCACGCGCCGGATCGATGGGGGCGAGAAGCCAGTCCATCAACCTTTGACCGCCCCTGCCGTCATGCCGGTGATGATCTGCCGGCTGGCCAGCAGCGTGAAGATGATGGGTGGTATGGCCAGAAGCATGCCCGTGGCCATGATAACCCCCCATTCCACGTTGAATTCTGACATGTTGTTCACGATCAGGATTGGCACGGTGCGCGTGTCACGGTCCGACAGGGCCGAGGCGAGCAGGTATTCGTTCCAAGCGATGCGGAAGGTGAAGATGGCCGCGGCAGCGAGGCCGGGTTTGATCAGTGGCAGTACGACCTTGAAGAAGACCTGAAACGGCCCTGCCCCATCGACACGCGCAGCCTCTTCTAGCGACCGGGGAACCTGCACGATGAAACTCTGCAGGATCCAGATCACGAAGGGCAGGTTCATCGCTACATAAATCAGGATGATACCGGAGTGCGTGCCTGCAAGGCAGACATCGCCCCGTCCACCAAACGTGTCCCGGATCGCGCCGCCGATGAGGCCATCGCGATCGAGACAGAACTCGTTATTCCACAGACCGAATACAGGGACGAGCAGCACGGCTGGTGGCACCATGCGCACCATGAGTGTCGACAGCGACACCGTGTCCCGCCCCATGAACCGGAAGCGCACCAGCGCGTAGGCAGCCATGCACCCGATGACCAGCGTCAGTGCGGTCGAGATCAGCGCGATGATCAGCGAGTTGACAAAGGCGTTGCCGAACTTGAGCGAGCAGAAATCGATATGGTCGGGCTCGTACCAGAGCACATCGCACAGCGCCTTTTCATAGTTCTGAATGGTGGGCAGGAAGATCAGACCAGAGGTGCCCGAGATGATGTCCACGTCCAGTTTGAACGAGTTCATGAACATCAGGATCACGGGGCCGACAGACATGAACACCAGCAGGGCAATGACAGCGTAGAATGCCGGATTGGCGCGGGAATTGGGGGTCGACATCAGCTTTCCTCCTCGACCAGCGCATTCAGGCGGGCGGCACGTGCTTCCTGCCAGCGGTTGAAGGCGAACATGCCGACGGTCAGCAAGAGCAGCAGGATCAGCAGGTAGTTGGACATGGCGGCGGCGACGCCGAGTTCACGGAATTCGGTGGCGGTGCGGCTGATCCGCAGGGCCAAGATTTCGGTCGACAAGCCCGGGCCGCCTTCGGTCATCACGAGGATCACTTCCAGCACTTTGAAGGCGTCGATCAGGCGTAGAAGTGCGGTGACGATTAGAACGGGCATCATCAAAGGCAGTTTGATGTGGATGATCTGCTGCCAGGCGGTGGCACCGTCGATCCGGGCCGCCTCCAGCGCAGACCGCGGCAGCGATTGCAGAGCAGCAAGCGAGAGAATGAAGATGAAAGGCGTCCATTGCCAGATATCGGCAATAATGACTGACGTCAGCGCATAATCCCCCAGCCAGTCCACGCGCGGCAGGCCGATGCTGTCGAGGAAGCGATTAAAGGTGCCGACCGTCGGGTGGTACATGTAGCGCCACATCAGGCCCACCACGACCGGGGCGATCATCATCGGCAGGATGAACATGGTGCGCAGGATCGAGATGCCCTCGGATCTCGCGGTCCAGCAGCAGGGCAAGGCCTACGCCGATGACCATCTCGATCGTCACCACGAAGAAAGCAAAGCGCAAAGTGACGCCCAGACTTTCGTGAAAATTCGGGTCGTTCCAGAGGAAGATGTAGTTCTTAAGGCCCACGAATTCGGCCTCGCCGATGGTCTGGCTTGGGTTCCAGTCGCGGAAAGAGCCCCAGACCATGTAGCCCAGCGGGTACATCAGCGCGATTGCCATGATGATCACGGCCGGTGCCATGAACATGTAGGGCGTCAGTCGGTTGGCCATCGCGGTGCGCATGGGTCGATCTTTCCGGGTCTTGCAGGATCAAAAGTCCGGGGCGCGGGTGTGACACCACACGCCCCGGCAGGAGGAAAGGCTTACTGCCAGGTGTAGTAGCCAGCGTCATCCATCACGGCGCGTGTCCGTTCGGCCACGCCATCCAGCGCTTCCTGAATGTCCAGGTCTTCGGTCAGAACCTTGGACATGGTCGTGCCGATGTCCGCGTTGATCTTGCCCCAGACGGGGATGATTGGACGCCAGTCTGGATCGGCATATTTTAGGGCCTCACCAAAGGTCGCGGCGAACGGGTATTTTTCGTTCAGGCCCGCATCCTGGTAGGTCGAGAAGCGCGAGGGGTTGCCACCTTCCATGGCGACCATCAGGTCACCCTGCTTGGAGGTCAGCCACTGCATCAGAAGGAACGCCGCTTCCTTATTCTCTGCATTCTTGGGAATGCCGATGCCGAAACCACCGGTTTGGCTGCCGCGACGCACACCTTCGGGGTGCATGGCATAGCCGACCTTGCCTACAACTTGGCTGCGCTCTGGATCTTCGAACCCTGGCATGAACGCGATGGAGTCCATGAACATTGCCGCCTGCCCGCTGGCAAATGCGTTTGCTGCTTCGGACGGGCCAAAGCTCATCGCACCTTCTGGACCGCAATCGACGATGGTTTTCAGTGCGTTGGCTGCTTCGACACCCGCGGCGTTGTTGATGATCGGGTTCCACGCGCCGTCAAAGACGCGACCGCCTAGCGGGGCGAGGTGCAGAAGGAATGCGTGACTGGCCTGGTGGCCGGATGCCGCGCGCGAGGCCATACCACCCATGCCAGGCTCGACCTCGGGAATTTTGCAAGCTGCATCAAGCAGTTGGTCATAGTTTTCGGGTTCGGCGATGCTGTGCTTTTCAAAGATGTCCTTGCGGTAGGCCAGAACAGAGGTTTCCGAGCCGAACGGGATACCAAAGAGCGAGCCGGTCTTGCCCGGCAGATATCCCTTGGTGCCACCTGCAACGCCGATGTTCTCGACATAGCCGTCGATCAGGTCATCGGCGTCATAGCTGGGGTCAGCCAGCTTGGGGTTCATGAAATACTTGGCAAGGTTTTCCAGTTGGTCGGCAAAGACATAATCCGCCTTGGAAAACACGACGTAGGCAATGAGGTCATATTCGCCTTCGTCCTGCGCCAATTCCAGCGTCTGACGCTCGCGCATCTTGAGGTAAGGTAGCTGATCCACCTCGACCTCGATGCCCGTCTCCTTGGTGAACTCGGGCAGTACCTTCATCGCGGCGTTGTAATGCGGGTGTGCGGGGAAGTTTACGATCAGGGTCGTGCCCGCGTATTCCTCGTAGGGATTGGCAAATGCCGCCCCCGCCATGATAGCGGCGGTCGTCAGACCCACCGCCGTGGTTTTTAGTGCTTTGAACATGTGTTCCTCCCTTAGAACTTTTTTGGTTTTCAAAGTGCGATTTCAGTTGTGCGGTCGAACAGGTGCACGCCGCGTTGGTTGACTGCGAAAGTGAGGGTCTGGCCAAGGGCGACGGGCGTTTCCGAGTTCACCTCGACCATCACCTGCGCTGATCCGCATTTGCACAGCAGGACGGATTGCGCGCCGACATATTCCGACACTTGCACGTCAAGGGTGAGAGCTTGTGCCGGGTCGGCGTCCTCTGCGTAGCTCAGGTCCGATGGGCGGATGCCCAGCGTGATGTCGCGGCTGGAATGCGCTTTGGCCTTGGTTGCGATGTCACCCGATAGCTTCAGATCGAACCCGTCACCGGTGACCCAAATGTCCCCTGCCCGCTCGTCCAGTGTGCCGTCGAGGAAGTTCATCGGCGGCATGCCCATGAAGCCCGCCACGAACTTGTTGACCGGGCGTTTGAACAGCTCTTCGGGTGTTCCTTGCTGCTGGATGTAGCCGCCGTGCATAACGACGATGCGGTCAGCCAGCGTCATCGCCTCGATCTGGTCGTGGGTGACGTAGATCATGTTTTTTTGGACACGCTGGCTCATCAGCGCCAGTTCTGCCCGCATCTGGCCTCGCAGCTTGGCATCTAGGTTCGACAGCGGTTCGTCGAACAGGAATATGCCCGAGTCTTTCGCCAGCGCGCGGGCCATCGCAACCCGCTGGCGTTGACCACCAGACAGGGCACCTGGTTTGCGGCCCAGGAAATCGGTCAGACCAACCATTTCGGCCACGTCCTTGACCTTGGCGTTGATCTCGGATTTCGGGCGGCGGGCAAGGCGCAGGGCAAAGCTGATGTTCTGCGCCACGTTCATGTGTGGGTAGAGCGCGTAGTCCTGGAACACCATTGCCAGATCGCGTTCCTTTGGCTCTAGATGGCTGACCGGCTTGTCGTCGACGTAGATCTCGCCATCTGACACGTCTTCGAGCCCAGCGATCATGCGCAGGGTCGTGGATTTGCCGCAGCCAGAGGGGCCTACGAGTACGGTAAACTCGTTCTCGGCCATCTCAAGTTCGATCCCGTGCAGGACCTCGACGTTGCCGTAGCGTTTTACCAGATTGTCGAGCCGGATGGTGGGCATGGGTACACTTTCGTTCTGTGTTACCGGTCACATTAACAATTGTGACCGGTAACACAAGGAAAATTGCCCTGCATAAACGCCTGAAAAGCCTTGGTTTCGTTATTTCGTGCTGTCGCGGAAGGTCAGATTGACCGGCACGGGGACCAATGTGCGACTCATCGTATTGTCATCTGACAAGAGCTGGCCTATCAGCCGCCCCGTCTCACGCCCAATGGTTTTAGGGTCTACCGACACTGTCGTGATTGTGGGTGTGGCGAAGCGTGAGACCTCGAAATCACCGAAACCTGCGATGCCGATGTCGCCCGGGACGGACTTGCCCAGTTTCAGCATCACAGACAGAACCCCAAAGGCGGGGGCGTCGGACACGCAGAACACGCAATCGCTGTCGGGAAACTCGTCCAGCAAACGGGTGGCGGCGGCAGCCCCTTCTTCGATGGACAGAGGCGGCTTGCCGATCTTGAGGGCGCGGTCGGTAGGCAAGCCAGCTTCCTCCATCGCGTCGAGATATCCCTTGCGCCGTGCCGCGCCACGGGTCCAGTCGTCGTCCGCTTCGCCGACAAAGGCGATGTTGCGATAGCCGCGGTCAATCAGCGCGCGTGTCATGTCGGCCGCAGCCTGTCGGTTGGAAAAACCGATGGTGTGGCCGATGGGATTGTCGGGCCGTTCCCACAATTCGATTACGGGGATGTGCGCGTCGCTTAACAGCGCGATGGTCCGATCCGAATGCCCATCATAGGACAGAACAATCGCTTCGGGTCGTCGTCTGAGCATATCTTCGACAAGTTGTTCCTCACGCTCAGGAGAATAGTCGGTGTGCCCAAGCAGGATCTGTTGCCCAATCCCCTCCAGCTCTTCCGTGAGGACCTGCACCGTTTCTGCAAAATGCAGGTTGTTCAGAGATGGAACAAGCACGGCAACAAAGCCAGAGCGCTTGGTGGTAAGGCTGCCTGCCATCTGATCAGGCACATAATTCATTTCCCGAACGACTTTGAGGATACGGTCGCGGGTGTCCTGGGACACGGGGCTGTCTTTTTTCAACGCCCGACTGACGGTCATGCGCGACACGCCTGCGGCGCGTGCCACGTCACGCATCGTGACGGGACCGGTTGATTTTGGGGGGTTATGAGACATGCGTCTTAGGGTGTTCGCGGTAACATGCCGCGTCAAGATAGTATTTCATTGCAACACTGAAACGCCATCCGCAGATTGTCCACCAAGCGCCGGATGAGATAGTGCAACCGTTGAGTTGGAAACCATCGGGCTGCGTCGGTCTGCTACTAAATCGACATAACGCGTGGAATTCCTGACTTGTGAACTTGGTCCGTGATATACACACATAGCGTGTGGATTATTTTGCTCGCTGCTTTTGAACCAAAATCCATTTTTCTGGAGCGTTGATATGGAAATGAACTTGGACGAAGTCCCGTTGGGGGCGCGACGTCGTGCATCCCAACTACTTGAAAACATCCGTGGCACAGATATGGACCCGACCAAGGGCCAGGTCGCCCTATCGGGAGAAGTCAACGCCATCTTTCGCCCCGATTTGAAAGAAGTCGCTTACTTCGAGTTCGTCGTGGAACTTGCCGTGAACGCGGTCGCCATGTCGCAATCTCGGGCCGAGGTGAAGAGATAAAGCGCGTGCCGGCCCAACACGGCTTCATCATTGCCTCAAGCGACACCCATGATCATCCAGTGTCGCACTGGTCGCTCGACCGTGAACCGCCAAGCCATCAGCTTGCTGTCGACGCCAAGGAAAAAGGAGCAAAGGTTGCGCGCTTGTTCAAGCTTGATGCTCTGTCCTATGCAGGTGAAGCGGAAGACGGTGAAATGGTCGCACAAACTGGCCAATTGCCGATGCCCATCGAGGGTTTGCTGCCAGACGTGGACAAGATGCGCGGTAAGATCTCGGGGACCATGGCGCGCCCCGGCTTTGCTTCCAAGAATGACGAAGAGGCCAGCAAGGAACCGCACGAGGTCCGCAACCGCGGCTAAGGCCGTCAACAGACCAAGATCGGTTCGGTTGGCTCGTGGAAGGAACTGCGCGAAACCTATGGTGACGCATTCGGCCCCCTGCTCGCCGCCCTCAAACAACAGGCAGCCCCCGCCTGGGAGATCGAGGAACTGGTTGCGGAGATGGGCGAAGACATCATGACGGGCACAAGCCACAAGCTCGCCCTCCTCGAAGCGGATGCAAGTGCCGAAGTGTCTGGCGACGGTGCCGGGCTCGTCAAAGTCGAAGTCATGCCGACCACTGACACCGGCGGTTGCGTCGTACTGCATGTGGTCGACGAAAAGCTGAGCGAGGAAGTGTCGTTCGACCTGCACGTTTCCTACCGCTCCGGCCTGCAGGAACACCTGCGCTTCTTCGCCGTTTCCCCCACAACCCCATCCAACACCAAGCCCGACAGCGGCATGGCCGAGTTCGAGGAGCAATCATCATGGCATATACATACTATTGGGCCGATGGCTCCGCATCACAGCAACCCTACAACCAGTACACCGTAAACGGATGCGCGATCGGGTGTGGCAGCCTTGCGTGGACAATCCTGTTTCTGTGGGGCGACCAACAGGCGGGAACAGGCAACAGCTACTGGGCACCGCGCTGGGGTCTTTACCGTCAGGATGGTGGCACTGGGGCAGACGCTGTGTCTCCAACTTCGCAAACGGCGGGTGTGAACAACGTGATCGAAGAGATCGCCGACGATGTCGATACGTTCTGCTCCTTTGGTCAGGGGGCCACGCACCCCGCCACCATGGGCCAAGCCAGCCGATCTTTCTCGGGTCGGACAGGCACATCGCTTGTGGAACACCACAACATCTTCGGTGTCAGCGAAACGCGCCTGCGGGAATATGCACGAAACTCCATCCGGGACCGCGATACGCCAGCCGTGATCGGGACCGGCTGGTTCAGTCACTATCCCGTAGCCTACGGTTATGCATGGCAATCCCGGATCGTGCGCAAGTGTTTCATCTTCTGCTGGAACGAAACGGTCTATGACCGCCGGTTCTGGGTGAACCAGGGCTGGGGCGGCAGCGGCAACGACTGGGTGCCGGCGGACACATGGTTCGCGGGAGAGATTTACCCTTAAACTCTTGTGGGCCAGCCAAATCCAGGTTGGCCCACATCAGTCGATCGATCCTGCGCAATTGACCATTGAGCTGGTGGCTGATCCTCCTTTTCGCCGACTAAGACAGGGCATGTGACCGACATCTTCGGACGCGAAGTCATGGTGACTCATGTTTCACACAGTGTTCCGGACGCTTTTGAGCGCGCTTGAGGCGCAAGCCGGCGTGTCAGCTGTATGCCTGACTGGCGAGCCCATAGACACTTGGCGCGCCCTCTGGCGCACGTTCAATAGTACCTCGCACCATCACCGTTCCCCAGCCGATTTTTTTAAGCCCCAGATCTGGCAAAAGGTTGCTCAGTCCAAGCGTCGGGTCGCTGTCGATGCGCATATGTACGCCGAGACGTGTGGCGAGACAGTGACGCACCAGAGTTTCCGCCATCTTCAGGTCCGGGGCCACAATCGGGCCGATCATCCTGCCCTGTCCCACTGCACGGTCGAACACATAGGCCGTAACACCATCCCTGTTCCGCATGCTCCAACAGGTTGCACCTCCCGCAATCAAACTGCGCAAGACGCGGCCTCGGTCCCAGCCCCGTGCAGCTGCGTCCAATGCCAACACTTCGTCACTGAAACCGGCCTCGACGTTTGGATCCAAGGAAAGCGAGGCAGGGACGCCGCGGCATGTGTCTACCATCCCCACTTCCTCAAAGCCCAACCGTGCATATCCACGCTGCGCCATGTCGGTGGCTGTCAGTACCACAGGAAGATCACCTATCCGATCAAGCGCAGCTTGCACGAGCCGAGCAGCAATCCCCTGCCCGCGATGTCCTTGGTCGACAATCACCATGCCAAGGGTCGCGGCCCGATCATGTGTCCACCAAAGCGTGGTCCCCACCACATGCCCGTTGTGCAGGGCCGCCAAACCCTGTCCCAACGCCAGCATTTGCTGCCACTCAGCCACTGTGTGTGGCCATCCCTGTTGCGCTGATAGGGCTTGGGCCGCATGTAAATGCTCTTTGGCAAAGCGAACGATCTGGTTCATGCGTTTGCCCTTACAAGGAAGTCGCCGCCAGCAATAGCTGTTCAGGACACCACCCGCAGTTTCGGGCGACGGCCTGCATGCCTCTGCTCAGGTACACCACCGCCAAATCTCGCAGACAGAGTGAGCCCTGCGCGGATCACATGCGGGTCCATTCCGCCACGGGTCAAAACTTCAACGGCATCCCGAGCATCCGGTGTCTCGTCCCGCCGCATGTGGTGGAGCATGCGCATCATCATTGCTTCGTCCGAGGTGACTCGCGTGCGGGCCTCTATGCCAAAGGGATCATGAAATCCAAAATCGGAACGAACGTCGTATACGGCCCGCACTAGCTTCGCTACAGCATGCGCCGCAGGCAATCCGATATCCGGCCCCCACCTCTCAACCGCGACGGCAAAGCCGGTGTGCCATGCCTGACGTGCGGGTGCTGCATGGGTCAAAAAGAAGTATCGGGCCACGGCCAGCAGACCTGCCTCGACTGTATCAAATCCCAAATCGATCAGATCCAGATCAACTCCACCCTCAGGCAATGCGCGCAGTCTCATGCCCACTTCTGCCCAGATTGGGGCGCAGGCACAGGCAAACGGGTCACTCCCTCCGGCAACGGTGCTCCCTCGACACGGGCAGGCGACGCAGCCTTGCTTTGCCAGCGTGTGTCAGCTTCGATGGCCGCACGCAGTTCGGGATCCAGGCCACAGCCATAGGGTTGGGCCAAGGCATCCATGCGCAACAAATCGGTAAACAGTGTCATGAGACAGCCAGCTTTCATCTGAGCGGAGTATTTAGCCCCGAATGTTGGATAGTGCCGGGCAAGCAGAGACTCTGCACTCACTGGGTGCGTATTTCCTGACAGAATTAATCGGATATAGCAAGGCCTGAACAAGCACCGTACGATGACTTGTATCCCGCCTGCAAAACTACCTCGGACAACACGCTCAGAATTCGAACGCAGCGGACACCTTGAACGACCGCCCAGTCTGCGGCAACTCGTTCGGAAAGATGGTGTATTGCTCGTCAAACAGATTGTCGATGCCTGCGCGGAAGGTCGCGTTCTGCAATGGCCCCTCCGACGGAGACCACGACCCAAACAAGTCGACGACGGTATAGCTTTCGCCTGCGCTCCCGGTCTCGGGGAAATCGTTCTGGTCTCCTGCAAACGTAACGCGGCCCCCAATCGTCCATTCAGACGTCGGACGATAGCCCAGTGTAGCTGTCAAACGTGGCTGAGGTATTGAACCCAATTCCTCACCCTCTTCTTTCGCATCGCCATCGGGTAAACTCACGGCAAGTCCGCCAAACCAGTTGCCTGCGTCGTAGTCTAGCTCGGCCTCGAATCCGTATAATTCCGCATCAATATTCCGCTGAAAGGTCGTAGCGAGAACTGTCCCCACTGGAATGCCCGGCGATGTCACGACAGTGTCAATAAAGTCTTGCACATCAGCATAGTACGCATTGGCTGACAGGCGCAGTGAATCCCCTTGGCGGAACATATTCGTGTTCTCAAAACGGCCACCCAATTCAACCTGAGTTGACTCTTCAGGGCGCAAGTCGGGCGTAGGAACAAAGTTGTTGGTAAACACCGGGCCAAACGGGAAATGCACCCCGTCATTATAAAGTTCACTTAATGTTGGTGCTCTGAATGCGCGCGCGACATTTCCGAAAATCTGCCAATTGTCGTTGGGTCGGTAGCTGAACCCGATCCGCGGCGCAAAGAAACTATCGTCCGCGTCCTCAAGCGTCGGATCATCCACATCACGATCATACTGATCAAAGCGGGCACCAGCGATGATGTCTAACCGATCATTAACGCCAAATGTCGCCTCCACAAAAACACCATATGTCGTCGCTTCAGCATCTGGGAATTGCGTCCGTGGCGCGCCATCCCGCGTGCCTGTCTGTTCGTCTCTGAACGCTTCAACACCATAGACCAAATCCACCGGAACACCGATATCGAACCGTGATCGATTCACAATTTCAAACCCTACCGTGTCGTATTCGGTGAAGTCTGCTCGCCCATCCCGCACCCGGTCATCCTGGATTTCTAGCGTATTGCCGTAGACCAGCACGGACAGGTCAATCAAATCGGACCCCTCGGGGTTCCAGTCCCATGACAGCCGGTACGTGAAAACTTCTGACGACCGCTCGGAATCGTTGCCCGTGATTGGGTCGAAGGTTGCAATTGAATCCGCAGCTGCGGGCACAAAGCCATCATCCTCATAGTAAGATAGACTCAGTTCAAAACGCTGTTCATCATTTGGTTCAAACCCAAACTTCAAAAGTCCATTGGTGGAGTCGATCTCCGACCGGGCGATAGGGTTTCCATCGCCATCGTCCTGGTTCGCACCGGCTTCGCGTCCGCCAAGAAACGCCAATACGTCGAACGCACCGTAGTCGCCATAAAGCGTGGTCGACGGACTATAGATTTCACCGTTGTCCGTATAGCCGAACCGCAACCGCGCGCCTGTTGTTTGGCCGGGGCGCAACAAGTCAGCGGCATCCTTGGTTTCCACCGCGATCACGCCACCAATGGCGCCCGATCCAAACAGGGTCGATCCCCCTCCCCTGACAATTTCGACACGTTGCACAATGTCCGGATCAAAAAAGAAACGACCACTATGACCCCGGTTGAAGTTCAAACGTCCCCCATCCAGCCGCAGGACAACCTGTTCGTCCTGAAATCCACGGATGTTCGGCTCTTGCGCGACACCACGCGGCCCGCCTTCGATCAGAACGCCCGGTACGTCTCCAACCAGTTCGTCGAAAGTGTCAGCCTGTCCGCGGTCAAGCTCTTCACCTTCGATGACAGTGGCTGCGACTGGCGTATCCAGAATGTTTCGATCGTCCCGCAAAGCGGTGCCGAGAATGAGCGGTGGCAATTCAACCAGCGCTTCCTGTGCTTGAACAGAACTTGCAAAAACGGCTGCAATAGCCGCACCCCCAAATATGCAACGCTGCATAACACCCCCATAATTGTCCTCTTTGCAGCACGGGACCTGCCGATGGAGGTGGGGCGCGCGATCATGTTAGGTAGTACATATCCTGACAAAAGAAGTAAAGATTATTGGGATACGGTAGCGCTTGTTCATTCGCGGCGGTTCTGACACGCTTTCGCACTGCCAACTGAAAAGCCAAAGTTTCAACATCCAACGCTGGCATCTGGTTCATGCCGCGCGGACTTGAGTACGAAGCTTCCTCTCACCCATCCCGTGCGAAAGCGTGTCAAACCGCCTTCGTCTCAATGCACTACGCGCTCTTCGATAGTGGAGGACCCTGCCCCAGTTTCTGCGGCGACTTAACGGCCTGCAGACAGCAACTCTCCATCGATGGCACCTTGTAAATGTCCGTTGTTCGCAAGCGGATTCACAAGATCGGTACCGCGCGCTGGCAAAGGACGTTCGCCACTGTCACCGTAGCCAATCGCAAGACGCACTTTGTTGATGCAAACCTTCGGCATCGTTTGCTCAAACAAGTCAAACATGTTGTGGCGCTCTGCAAGTTCGAGATGCGAAGTTTTATAGTCCAAGAGGACGTCCCGCAAAATATCGTAGAAACGGCTTTCTTCAATTTGCCCAGTGCGCGCCAAGGTCATTGATAAAAAGCGCAGTACGGTCACAAAATGGGCGGTCTGAATGTCGTGGATGATGTAAGCAGGTGGCTTACGCGGCAACAGCGCGCGTATCTCTGGGTCCAAACCTTCCATCTCCGGAAAATCTTGGTCGACAAGATCCAGATCGCCCTGAAAATCCTTAAGGGCCATGCCAACCGGAATGTGATTTTCCAGAATGACCGTAATGTTCTGGCCGTGAGCGATGAACCCAACGCCATACCGACAAAGCATGTGCCAGAGCGGCACCACGGTGACTTTGAAAAGCGCTTCCAGCCAGACCGCGATGCTGAGCCCAGCCGCCTTTGCATAGGCTTGGGCCAGTGGTGTGCCGCACGCGCCCTGGTGAAAAAGAGCGGCTGCCATCACAGCCTTTTGGTTGGGGCCGGTCTTCGAATCTGCATTCTCGCGCCAGATGGCACCAAGCATTTCATGATGGCGATAAGGGGCATCGGGGCAATCAGACAGGGTCGGGTGAGCAGCCCAATGGCCCAGGGCTTCGCGCAGGACGATGACTCGACCAGTCAGGAGTGGATCAGCCCGAACTATGTCAGACAACCAGTCTGACAGCGCTCCGCCATGTTCGATGTATTTACCCGGCATGCCTCTCCATGCGGACGTATTGAGAATACCCAGCGACAGCTTGACCTCATATGGGCCTCCGTTGACAGGTGTTAGAGTACGCAGGCTGGGTGTCGCGACGAACTTCGGACCATGCTGACCCAGAGGTATCAGCCTTTTTTGCGCGATTTCGGCCACAAAAAACTGTTCCAAGTGATTATACCATTGCCAGGGATGAACCGGCAGTAAGACATGCGCATCCGTCGCCCCCGCCTGCTGCGCTTCTTGCCTGAGAGGATCTCTCTGATCGGTTCCGAAGACGTCACCAAGCAGATCATTTTCGCTAATGTTTCTGGACTTGCCGCTGCGCAACAATGTTTGGTCAGCCGCAAGCCAGAAAAGCTGCATTGGCTCCTTGTATTCTGGCGCGTAGGCGGCCAGGTCCGCCGTGCCCCAACCAAGTCGCCCTTTGTTCGCGACTGCCTTCGGATGCCCCTCAAGAGCAGCATGTAAAGTGCGCGGCGGCAGAGCGATCAAGGCTTGTGCATCCAAACCGTCAAAAAGCCGCTTCAACTCGATATCTTGTCGCAGAGTATTCGACAGTTCGCGTAAAAACATTGCTTCGGTGTCAGGGGTCATGCCCAACTCTTCACGCGCATCAACGACAAACCGCAGCGGGCAAGGAGTTTCACCAGTATCAACGGACAAACTCTCCGGTTCGATATCCAGATTGTCCCAAATGCGCCGCGTCGCCTGAAAACGATAGACCCGGTTCGACGCCAGTATAAGCTGGAACGCATTGCCTTCTTCCGGGTGCAGAACCTCTTCCCAACTCAACTCACTGATCATCTTGGCCAGCAGCCGTCGGCGCGCTGTATCCAGGCTCTTGCTCATAGCGCCACCCGGCTGAAAAAGTCGTCTCGGGCGCAATGCATCAAAGCAGATCGTTTATGTGGAAAATCAAATTCCTTGATCTTTCGATACGCCAGTGCGTCCGCATAGCGAAGCAGCTTTGCATTATCGACACGTGGTTCGCCCACCACTAGATCAGTCATTGGGCAATCCAAAAAAATGTAATGGGTCAGCGCGCGAATCCACGCAGATGTTTTGGCGCGTCCTAGTGCACTGGTTTCACCGATCAGACCATGCCAGCCACGATCCCAGGGCCCCGCATCGTAGTATGCGCCCAATCTGTCTTCGCGCGCCCAGTAAATCTCGAAATACCCCACGGGCAGGCCGTCATATTCCCCGATCACCGAGAAATTGTGCGGGTCAGACAATCGGTCTTCAAGAAAGCCACGCAGCTCTTCCGTCGACCTATCCTCTTCCCAAAAATAGGCGACGCGTGGGTCATTCTGCCAACGATGAAAAGTATCAAGATCGTGGTCGATATCTACCGAGCGAAAAGTGACGGCTATGCCCGCATCAACAAAGAACCGCTCGTATACGACGCCCTGCGGATTTGCAGGACGTAGGGGGTGATTCCTGACCATCGGGGCCTTCGATCAATCCTGCGCTTTGGAAACGTGTCTGTGGATGCTTGAGCCAAGGTTCGGGTGATTGCAGAAAACCGGAACGATGAATGCGCTGCGCTCCGCCCCGGGTGTCCACATATCCGGGCAGTCGGGCGTCAAGGCCAAGGCGTGTTATCTCGGGTGGCAAGTCGATATGCGCCGCTTTGCCGTCTTGAGCAAAGCGGTCTTCGACCCACCGCGCGAACGGTTCAAGATCGTCGGGGGATGGAAAGGCCGCTTCAGTCAGCGTTGCAGTATCGAGGGTCATGCGTGGACGGGCTCCAATAAAGGGTTGGGAAGGTCAAGGAAACTGGCGACCTGTCCGCGCGCGTCGCCATCGGCTTCATTCACGCCGCTGAGGCTGGTTGCGAAATTTCCTTTGCAGGTGAGGGTCGGTTGTTCGAGAAGCTTGGTATAAAGCGTGGGATCTCCGGGGGTTTGTGCCTGGGCGCGTCGCAGGAAATCGCGCAAAAGGTCGGTCAGTTGATCCTCGTCTGCCAACCTATCCAGAACGAGGGTGGAAAGCGTGTTCAGAACGCTGTTGATCACGACGTAATACGTGACCAGACCATCGCCGAGCCCGGCATCCACGACATTCTCGGCACCTTCGCCGATACCGGGGCAATGTTGCGTCAACATCTCGTGGAAGCTGTCCAGATGACCGGTACCTTGGCAATCCCGGACCCAAGCGGCTTTGGGCCACCCGCCATCCAAGGCGAGCATCAGGTTCTGCTGATGGGCGCCAAACAAAAGCCCATATTGCGCGCGCAACTCAAGAAGCGGGCGGATTGCAACCTCGAGAAAGCGGGTAAACCATCGGGGCGCTGCATCCGGGCCAAGCGCGTTGATCAGATTCCCAAGAGGTGACCGCCCATTGGGCGCTGCTTCGCACAAAGCGGCTAGCATCACTGGACCCGGCAGTGAAGCATCGCGAAAAGGGTTGTCACGCAGGACGACAATTGTGTCGTCGCGTACTGCGCCCGCCCCGTCACACAATGCGGCGTAGCCCGGTTCCCCGAGAATGTTCAGCGTTGGAAAGTCCCGATTGATCCGTGCGCCAAGATCCGATTTGAGCAGGTCAGAGATGTGAACACCCCGCACCACCTCGCGCAGAGACAAGTGTCGGACCGAGTTGGTTAAACGCAGTGACAAAGACGTTTTGACCATAAAAGGCGCGTGCCAAGCATGCAGGCAGCGCATCGATGACGTTGCGCCCCATGCACCTTTGCCACGACCGAGATCGACGAGCGCCCCGCTGTCGATCAGGTCCTGTATGGCCTTCTGGTTGGCAAGCCGCTCAACCTGCCAAGGATGCCAAGGGAGAGGAACCTTGCCGCGATCTGTCGAGCCAAGATCGGCATCTGCCAAAAGCCGTAAGTACCCCGCTGCACCGGTGTTCGATGCGACCAGAGCGGGGTTAGCCGCAAACCAGTGCAATTGAAATGTCTGCTCGTGCTCCGGTGCGTAGCGTTTGGCATCATCCGCGGTCATCTCGTCACGGCTGCGCGGATTGGGGTGGAACGGATGACCCGCTTTGAGCGCCTGTTCAGCAGCAAGGAAGTTCCATGTATCAGCGGTTCCGTTCGCCAACGGCGCGCGACGAAGGCCTGCCAAGCTATCCATTACGCGGGTCCGAAAAGCATCACCACCTGCCTTTGCCAAGGAGGTCAAGAGTTGCGCTACGCTCAGGTCCTCCCAGCCTTGCGTGCGATGACGCCTGATCCCAGGCCCGAAGAATGTACGTAGGTTTGACTTTTGCCTGACCTCGACTGTGATGCTCCGCCCCACCTGATCCTTAAAACGCAGGCTGGCCTCACTAAGCTGTGCCTCAGCCAATTGGCCTTCGCGCAGAGCCGAGTTGAGAAAGGCATCAAGCGCCGCAAGATCGCCAGCCATTTGGGAGTGAGTCATGATGTGCGCCCTTTCGCCGAACGGGAATATTTGCGTTTACTGTCCGTCTTATAGATATTACCGACTGTTTTTGTCAGGATTCGCAAGGTTGCCATGTCACCTCTCTCGATTTTCTGGCCGGTTCTTGCCGGTCACGCATTCCAGCAGACGGCGTTGATCGGCATGGTGCCGGTTCTCGCGCTGGCCTTGGGCTTGCATGAAAGTGAGATTGGGCTGGCGGTGGCCATGGGTTTGGTCACAGCGGGCGTTGCGTTACCTTTTGTCAGTTTGCTGGGTGGACGGGTAGTCATGCTTGGCGGTCTCGGCGGACTTCTGCTCGCCAATCTTGCGCTGCTCTACATGGTTGGGACCGATATGCATGGCTGGAGCACAACCTTTACCTTTACCCTGTTGGTCCTGATTAGATCAGTACAGGGCGTTTCGGCGGCAGGCTTGATGATAGCCGCGCAAACTCAAGGTGCTGCCCAGAAAGACGGTCGCACTGGATTGGGCATCGTGCAGTCCATGGGCAGTGTCGGGCGCATTTTTTCAGCCGCCCTCATCGGGCCTCTTCTTTTGATCTCACCGTTGGTACCGCTTTTGCCCGCTGCTATTGGAGTGGCAATCAGCCTAGTGATGAGCCGCGGTACAGTCGCACCTCGCCTACGCACCAGTATTCGCCTGCCAAAGCTGACAGCGTTTCGGGTGACGGTTCTGACGCAATCTGCAGTTGGTGCGGCTCAGATCGGACTGGCCCCTCTTATCCTTGATCAACTGGATGCCAATCCCGTGCGGGCAGCCAGCTATGCCGGGCTTTGCCTCGCCGCAGCAAACCTTGGTCTGTTTCTGTCGCTACGCCTGCTTGTGCGGCATGTGGGCCAGCGCGGTGCGCGCTTTGCGGGCCTGCTTCTGGTGCTGGCTGCTGCGTTTGTGCCGTTAGCAGATCGGCTGACCGTTTTCCTTCTGCTCAGCTTTGTCATCGGTGGCTCAACCGGGCTGCTCTTTACTCTCAACCTATCTGAAATCATGACCCGCAAGGACTATGCCCAGCTTCAGGTCACCGGTTGGAATGGCGCGATCCAGATCGCGGCACTGGCCGGCGGGGTGGCATCGGGATCAGCGCTGATGGCGCTTTCCCCGGCAGCTCCCTTTGCCATTGTCGCACTCTCCGGTGCCGCATTGGCCTTTGCTCCTCCCTCAACACAAAGGACCTGAAATGACATCTGATAGCTTATCCATGGACCTTGCCGGCATCGGTATCGGCCCCTTTAATCTCAGTCTCGCGGCACTTGCACACGACGTGCCCGGTCTGAAGACACGATTTCTGGACCAGAAGCCGACGTTCTCCTGGCATGCGGGCCTCGCCTTTGACGATAGTGCCATGCAGACGTCTTATCTCAAGGATATGGTCACACCGGTTCTGCCGACCAGCGCATGGAGCTTTCTGAACTACCTTGTCCAGCAAGGCCGTTTTTACGACTTCATGGCTGCCCGGTTTGAAACCGTATCGCGGCAGGAGTTTACAGATTATATGGCGTGGGTCGCGCGCAATCTTGAGACCTGCCAGTTTGGCGCAACCGTGCAAGAAGTAGAGCATGACGGTCATCGTTTTGTTCTGCGCACAGCCTCCGGAAACACATTAAATGCCCGAGGATTGTCGATCGGAACTGGTCCGGTTCCCCATGTGCCACCGCAGGCACCTCTTGGGCCAAACTGTTTCCATGGGGTCGAATATCTGGAGCGCAGCCTGGACATCTCTGGCAAACGTGTCGCCGTAATTGGCGGAGGTCAGACAGGTGCCGAAATTGTGCTTGATCTGCTTCGCGCCGCCCCCATGCCAGCCGAGTTGACATGGCTGAGCCGGCGCAGTGCGTTCTGGCACCTGCAAGAAGGTGGTCTTGTCGATCAGATCTACACGCCTGCTTACCATGATGTGTTTCTTGGCTTGACAGACGCTGCGAAAGCAGAGGCCGTATCCGCGCAGAAGTACAGCAGCGATGGGCTGACGCCGTCCACAGCAGATGAGATTTATCGCCAACTGTATCGGCACAAATATGTGAATGGGCGCGCCGTTGTCTCTATCCGTCCCGGGCGAACCGTAACGCGGATCGAGCAGCGTTTCGGCGGTTTTTGTTTGAACGCGGAAACGCCAGTGAAAGCCGTTGAAGAACTGAACGCGGATATAGTGATACTTGCCACAGGCTTTCGACCTGCCGTACCACACTGTCTTGACCCCATCCGTGACCGGTTGGACACCGAGCCGGGGGGCGCGTTGACACTGGATGGCCGTTACCGCGTGCAATGGGACGGCCCAGAAGAAACTCCAATCTACGGGCTGAACCATGGGCGGCAATCACATGGCATTGTTGATCCGCAACTGAGCCTGACAGCTTGGCGAAGTGCAGCGATCCTGGAAGACTTTACTGGCAGGCCGCTTTTTGACGCGTTGCGGCGTTCACCCGCTGGTTTGGTCGATTGGGCCAATGGTGAGGTAGCGGAGGATGCGGTGCGCATTCCAGCATGATCCAGTTTGCCCTACCGCGCTCTACAAGTCAGAGTGCGGTAGGGCAGTGTATTAGAATGACACCGAGTAGCCGACCGATATCCGACGACCTTCATCAGCGACGCGTACCGCATCGTTGGTCAATTCGTTGTAGCGTACGCTGCTGGCCGCACTGTTTTCTTGCTGGCGGTCGAACAGATTGGTCACCCCGAATGTTACACGACCCGCGCCAAGCGGATAAGAGCCACCAACGTTGACGCTGAACATGTCCTCAAGCTGCGGATGTCCGGGGCGATCGCGCTCGGCAGAAAAGACAACTTCGCCAGACAGGTTCAGCCCATTCGCAAAGGACCGATCGGTGTATAACGTGGCGGTAAATGGGGAGGGAATGCGGTTGTTCGGTAGCCAGGCATCGACGTCGCCATCATTATTACTGTCGAACCTTCCTTCGACGAAGGCAAGTTGGGCGCCGACGCTCCAATCGTCGCGCATGTCATAGTCGAGACTAAATTCCGCGCCCCATATCTCCTCTTTCTGCTGGCTGATCTCACTTGTCGAGGCATCGAAGGTCACACCGTCGTCTGAGGTCGAATAGTAAACAGAGCTATCGATAGATAACCGGTTTGTATCGTACCGCACCCCCAACTCCCAAGTGTCCACGATCTGTGCTTCCGGTTGGATATCGGCAAAGGAAACGGTTGATGACCCGCCTGACGTACCGGCCCGTCGTGTAAATGCACCAACATCCGGCAGGGAAAAGCCTTGGCTGAACCCTCCGTAAATCGAGGTTGTTGGTGACAGCTCGTACACTAGCCCAAGATTGCCGACCACGGCGTCATAATCGAAATCGCCGCCGATCACATCGACCGGCGCAAGTACAACCGGGGCAAAGGATCCTTCTGCTACTTCGAACAAAAACACACCGGTGGGTCGATTGAAATCAGAGATATCGAGCGAGAAACGCTCGGCCCGGAGCCCGGTGCTCAGATTCAGTCGTGGTCCGATCGGAATGTCGGCCTGTGCAAAGATCGCGATACTGTCTTGCTTCATTGGTGCAAGCAGGTCCCGACCATCAAGCGTCTTCTGCTCGACTTCATCCCGGCCAAGGTCGATACCCCATGTGAGTGTTGCATCCGGCGCAAGCCACTCCATCGGCGTGCGCAGCGTGGCAGAGATGCCGTAGGTTGTTGTGAAGAGCTCGCCTTGGGATAGCGGGTCCTGCGTCAGATCGGTGGTGCTGACTGAGTAGTAAAGCTGATTTGCCGGCCCCGGCTCGGATAGCGCTGAGCGGCGTTCGATGTCGGTAGCATATGCGTTGATTTCAAGATCACCCCAGGCTGTGTTGTCATACCGATAGGTGACATTCGCACTTACGCCCCGATCCTCAACCGGTTCCCCAGTGTAACGACGGTCTGAGACGCGCGCGGGGTTGTTATCGTAGTCGGCGAAGTAATCAATCTCTTGTTCCAACTGGTAGGTGTCAAGCCGAACGTCCAGCTCGTGCGGTCCCCGTGACCAGTTTGCAGCCACACCAAAAGAATAGCGCTCGACGTTACTGCCGCCACCCTGCCCGATCAGCGGGTCCGAAGGTATGCGGTTGCCGTCGCCATCGAAAGATGCGCCTGTATCGCTGCGCGAAAGCTCGAACCTTAGACCCAAGTCACCCGCGCGCGTATCATGCGACAGGAAAAGTTCGTTGCCCAAGCTGCCGCCGTCGCTCTGCCCGGACAGGCGGGTTTCAACAGTTGTCCGTCGTTCCTCCGCAGGTTTTTTGGTCACGATGTTGATGATACCGCCGGTGGCCCCATTGCCAAAACGCGCGGTTGAACCTTTGATGATTTCTATTCGTTCGATGGAGTTCGGATCCAGAACGGAAAGCTCCCGATCAAAACCACGCAATTCCGACGTCCGCGCCACGCCGTCGATCAGGATTTGTGTCGTCCTACCCCGCAAGGTTTGGCTCGCCCCGCCAATGGTACCATTGGCAGGTGCGAGACCCGGCACCAAGTCTGATAGGGCCCGCGAGAGTGTTTGCCCACGGCGGACCCGCTCAATGATTTGTTCGCCATCGACAACTTGCACAGTGCCCGGAATTGAACTTTCGGTTGCGCCGGTCCGTACTGCCTGAATCACGATTTCGCCCAATTCGACGGGTTCTTCCTCTTCCTGTGCAAACAGGGCAGTACCGATAAAGAGCGCAATGGCGCTGGTACCGGCGAAAAGGCGGGTCAAGATCATCAAGAAGTCTCCGTAGCGGTATTAAGGTGGATGGTGCGGACGCGGGCAGGCAGCAGAAGCAGCGCAATCCAGCCCGCGATCCCAGACAACAGCGCAGCAGAGAGAAAGACGGGCCCGTATCCCATCGTCTCTGCCAACTGCCCGGCGACGATGCCACCGATCATGTACATCAGCAGTGTCGCACTCGTAAGCAATGTGAAGTCTGTGGCCGCTTGTCTGAGCGACGCAAATCGCATGAACGCGGTGAACAATCCCACGATCTCAATGTAACGCAAGAAAGTGTCAAAGACCGACAAGAGGATGAGCATCCACCGGGTGATGCCCATTGTGGCCGCAACGTAGAAAGCGCCAAATGCCAAGGTGCGGCCGCAGATCAAGAGGATAAGAAAAGGCAGCAAACCCCAAAGCCGGATCAACCACGCAGCGACAAATGCGCCAAACAGGCCGACGGCGGCGGCCGAGCCACCTGATATCGCGCCAACCTCTGCCAAGGTGAAACCCTGATCGACAAGGAACGGCTGTTCCAATGCTTTCACCAGCCCTTCAGGTAGGCGGATGATCAGCGCAAAGGCAAGCATTGCCCATGCACCTTCAACGCTCAGGAAGCGCAACAGCCCTGGCCGACCCCGATCAGCGGGAAGGGTCCGTTGGCCTGTCCCTTCGGGCAGCCTCAGGAACGGCAGAACCAAGAAACAGGTCAGCGCGGCCATGACCCACAACGTCTGCGACCAACCCAACAGATCGTACAATATGAGTGTGCCCGATCCTCCGATCACCACACCTAGGGCAACGGCCCCGCCTTGTAGCGCGTTGCCGCCAGGCTGGTCATCCGGCGGAAGGTGCTCCACCGCCCAGCCATCTGACGCGATATCCTGCGTGGCCGACGACAGCGACATTGCCATCAGGATTGGAAAGAAAATCGCCGCATCCTTGACGGGATCAAACATGGACAGCGCCAGGATGCCGCCAAGCGTCACGAGCAGACATCCCACAACAATCGCTTTTCGCCCGACCTTTGGGTCATGGCAGTACCGATCAACCCAAGGGGCCCAGAGCACCTTTAGAACCCACGGAGCCAGCAAAATTCCCAAACCGCCGATCACATCCAACCCCACGCCATTGGCGCGCAGGATTGGTGGCAACGCGGCTGCCACGAGATAAAGCGGCACAGCCTGCGCCAAATATAGCCCCAGCAGGGCAACGGAAATCTTTGAACTGGGAAACACTGGGCGCGCCGGTCCTGTCTTGCAGAATTTCAGGCTCGCATTGTGCTGGCGGGTCCATACATCATGGTCATTGTCCAAACACAAGTGTTTCTGTCAGGAAATCAACCTGACTGTGCCTTAAGCACAGGGGTGAGCAATAGAGGATACCTCGCAGCCCCTCTTTGCAGAACAGCCTGATGGGTTCTGCTGCCGTGACGCATGCAGAGGCGGATGAGCGCACATCGCCTTGCAAACTCGGCGAAGTTGCGCCGGTTCCGGCACAGGAAATTGATGGTGGCCCATGCAGGCCTATACATACGGACAACAACTTATCACCCGAACCAAAACACCTTAACGCGGTGAGGCTTTTTGCATGAAATCGATCAATACTTCATCTTCCCAAACGGCGGCATATGGCCAGGGGAGGCGGCACACCCTGTTCCCGCAGCCCTCGCGTCGTGCTGTTCTTGGCGGATCAGCTGCCTTTCTGACGTTAAGCCTTTGGGACGGGATACAATCAGGCGCGGCAGGTTCAACAGAGCCTGTGACATTTGAAAAACTGATCGACAAAGCTCGCGATGCTGCGACCCAACCATTTGAGCCAGTCCACATCCCTGCGCCCGAGCTTATTGAGAAGGTAAACTACAGCGCCCACTGGCAGATCCAGTTTCGAGAGGACGCAACGCTTTACGTCGGAAGAAACAAGGCACCTGTTCAGCTTTTCCACCCGGGCCGCTACTTTCCTGAACCGGTTCGGATTTATATACGGGACGAAGCGGGTACAGCACACGAAGTGCCTTTCATCCGCGATTTTTTCTCGATGCCCGAAGACAATCCCGCGCTCGACCTCCCCGAAGGCTTTGGTTTTGCAGGCTTCAGAGTCATGCGGCCGGGCCTCGAACCCGACTGGATATCCTTTCTCGGCGCGTCGTATTTTCGGACAGATGGACCCGAAGCACAATACGGGCTGTCAACGCGCGGCATCGCGATCAACACCGGGTTGAATACGCCGGAGGAGTTCCCTCGGTTCACTGCATTCTGGCTTGGCCCACCTGAACAAGATGACGAAGAGCTGTCCATTTGGGCCGAGCTGGACGGCCCCTCGATTACGGGCGCCTATCGGTTCGGCGTTGTCCGTAACGCGGCCTATGGTGGGCATTTGACACGCATTTCTGCGCATCTTTTCTTGCGCGAGGGGATTGAACGGTTGGGCGTCGCGCCACTCACCAGCATGTATTGGTATTCAGAGCGCGACCGCGCCGGAGGCGAGGACTGGCGTCCGGAAATTCATGATAGCGATGGCCTTGCCATGGCAGCCGGAAGCGGCGAACGGCTTTGGCGACCACTGAGTAATCCTTCAAGTGTTACGACATCAAGCTTCATGGATGAAAACCCTGCAGGCTTCGGACTGATCCAACGCGACCGCACGTTTGAAAACTACCAGGACGATGGCGTTTTTTACAATCGACGCCCGTCCGCCTGGGTCAGGCCAATTGGAGATTGGGGACCCGGACAAGTGCAACTTGTGCTGATCCCAACAGAAGACGAAACTTTTGACAACGTCGTCTCTTACTGGGTGCCAGACAGCGCAACCGACAAGGGTGCTGCCTTCCAATTTGACTACGAGATCGAATGGCGCGCACGTGATCCCTTGCCGGAATCTGTTGCCTGGGTCGTAGCGACGCGGCAGGGTCAGGGCGGTGTACCCGGCGACCCACTGCCAGAGGGCGTTGGCAAGATGGTGATCGATTTCGAAGGGCCGTCTTTGAACGGGCTAAATCGCGATAGTGGTGTTGTACCAGTCATCGATGCTGTGAATGGTCGTATCCTCGAACCAATTGATGCGTACCCCGTCGTGGGAACCGATCATTGGCGGCTGACCTTCGATTTCGAACAAACCGGCCCGGAACCCGTAAGTCTGCGTGCTTATCTGCAACTTAGGGACCGCGCGTTGACTGAAACCTGGTTGACGGATGCGTGGGTAGAACTCGGGCAGGGGTAAGCCCTGTCATGCGTTCTGGCGGTATGCTCCAGCCGACTAGCTGTTTTGGGGACCGACAGGATTAATGTCTGTCTTGTTCGCCGGTCGACGCTCGTAAAGGAACCAGGCTTCGCTCGTCTTCGTCAGTTCAAAGTGCTTCTCGAGGTATGGACCGTAGATTTGCTGCATCTTCTCGGTCGTTCCTTCTGCGACGGGCTGCTTGGGGATCATGACGACCTCCACACCACCCAGCATCTCTTCAGCAGGAAGATGGACCTCGAGATCGAAGTTTCGGTTGTCATGCATCCAGGCATTGCCCCCTTCTTGCGGCGGCAATCCTGCAAGCGAAGCGAAAGGGCTGACAAAGTCCATGACCAGCACGCGTGATGGCGACCTATCAAGCGAGGCAAGCAACGCGCTGCCGCTTTCCAAGGTCTGTCCGTAGCCGCTGTAAAACTCGAACTGCCCCTTGTTGAGGATGTTGACGATCCGCAAGCCTTGGCCGTTGGGTGTTTCAAGCGCGACGCCCGCCCGTGTAGCGGCAACCGTCGCGTGAACGCCGACAGCGGCTGCGGAGGAGAGCGCTATGGGTAGCAGCAGGATTACGACCACAAGCGGCGCGCCGCGGACAACAGTTTGTAGCGTTGGGGAGGCCGTCTGTTGATGACGTGACAGTATCTCTGCCGCGACGGCGGCACCTGCCAGCATGCTCACAATCCCGATCATCTGAAAGTTTTGGTTGAGCAGCGCGAAGCCTGCCGCACCGCAAAACCCATAGAACAGAAAATCTGTTACGCGTGGCCGCTGCCAAAGTGCTAAACCCGCAACCAGGGCGAAAACCACGTATTCACCGGAAGTGAGAAGGAAGGATCGCGCATAAATGTAAGGTTCGATGACACCGCTGACTTTCGTGGCTTCGACCAGATCAGAAATATGCATCCATGTGCCACCCCAGAAAGCCTCGACCACAAGTCCGATGATCCCGCATAGGGCAATTGCTCCAGCCGCCCAACGGCGCTGCCCAGATTGCAGCATCATCAGGATAAGGAACCCAAAGGCAACGACCCCGTAAGTCATCTTGGTGTAGGCCAGTAGCATCGTTAGCGTCGCCGCCGCGGCGGCATCCAACCACCCTTGCCACCGCACGGGGCGTTCAGGCTGCAGATGCATCACCAGCAAAATGCCCAGCAGCGCCCAACCAATGCGATTGTAGAACATGGCGAACGAGATCTTTGCAGGTATCTCGCCCGTGTTCATCGGTGTGGCGAGCAACAGCATCAGGAAGATGGCGAGCGGCACACCGATGAGCGGGCGCATTCGCGTCCCCAAAACATGGACCATGATCGGCGCGGTCACCACCATCAGCGCCGCCATACCCAGGGGCATCGCCATGCCAAGCTCTCCAGTCAGCCAGTAGCCAAACCCCGGCAGGTAGTAGTTCAGCGGCCCCAATGCCGTGTGAAAATCCTGATTTGGCACCTGGCCATGAACCACCCGATAGGCACCGTCCAGGAAAATCAGGATGTCATTGAAGTACATGGACGTAGCGGTCACCCCAGGCAGAACCAGAAGGGCTGCACAGATCGCCGTTGTTGCCCATATCGCCAAGGCGATAGGCGAGAGAAGACTGTTTACCCGTGACACGCGCGACACCTCAAAGCTTCAGCTTCTTGAATATTGCTTCAGGAATGGACCGGATGATGAACATGATCAGGCGCCAGACGCGCAACACATAGATGACGTCAGCCGTCCGCGTCTGAAGCCCAGCGATACGCTCGGCAACAGCATCCGGTTCGGCAGTCAGCGGCCCGATAAGATCAATACCTGCGGTCATGCTTGTGCGCACGAAACCGGGTTTGACGGTAACCACCTGCACATCTGTGCCTGCGAGCCGGTTGCGCAATCCCGAGAGATAGGTGGAAAAACCGGCTTTTCCCGCGCCATAGACATAGTTCGAAGCGCGCCCCCGATCACCGGCAACCGAGCTGACTCCAACGATCAGCCCGCGCCCACGCGCAGCGAAACGCGCGGCCACCATCTCAAGCAGCAGGGCGGGACCCTCGAAATTGGTGCGCATCACTTTTGTCGCGTGTTCCACATCCTCCTGCGCATGTTGCTGATCGCCCAGCATTCCGACAACACACACCACGGTGTCCGGCAATGCATCAAGCTGATCCAGAAACGTTTCGAACCGCGCGGTGTCCAGGATATCGAGCGGGCGTACAGTGACCTCGTGTGCCCCCGTCCGTGTCCGGATATCGGCTGCGTTGCGCTCTGCGCTTTCGACGTCACGCGCAGCGAGCGTGATCTTCCAGCCCATCGCGGCATAGGCCGCTGCCACCGCCCGACCGATGTCGGAGGTGCCGCCAACCAAAAGCAGACTTTTCTGCGAGGGCTCTTGATCGGTATCGCTCATATTCCCAGCCTCTCAGACAGTTTCGAGGCCATCTGGCCTGTTGCCCCAATCTCGTTCCGAAGTCGTCGGAACTGATCAAGTTGCGGATAACCTGCAACAAAGGTCTCCGGCGACTGGGTCGCATCCTTTGCCAGATACATCCGCCCACCCGCTTCCACGACCAGCGCATCAATCTCGGCCAGCAATGGCATCAGTTTATCGCTCAGCGGTATGTCGAGGGCGAGTGTCAGACCCTCCATCGGAAAGGACATCAACCCAGACCCCGACGCTAGACGCTTGAGGACAGCCAGAAACGAACCTGCGCCGTGGCTAGAAATACGTTCAAGTATCTCGGACACCACACTTTCAGCCTTGGCATCTGGGATGACGCATTGATGCTGCACAAAGCCACGCCGCCCATAGATACGGTTCCAGTTCGCAACACCGTCGAGTGGAAAGAAGTACGCGTCCCAAGGCACGAGCACCGTCCGGTCAGCCTTTCGAGCACCGTTCCTGTAGTAAAGCTCGTTGAATGCCTTGACCGTCGTCGCATTCAACATCCAGCCGGGCATGTCGGTCGGAACCCCGATCCTACCATTCCGTGCGTGCGGAAAAGGAACATCTCCCCACGGCAGTTGGTCTTTCCTGGCGTGCTCGCCTTCCAGAACCAGTGACCGCCCCAGTGAGGCGCCGCGGGCCAGCACATCAATCCAAGCCACGGTGTAGGTCGCGCTTGCGGTCTGGCGCAGCAAGGCAACTGCCTCGCTCAGATTGCGCGCGACATGCGTGTTTTGGCGGATCCAGCCAGTTTCGACCTGCTTCAAACGAAACCCAGCGGACAGGATTGTTCCAGTCAGTCCCATACCGCCAATAGTGGCGGTGAAAAGCTCCGCGTTTTCATTCCGACTGCAATGGACAACCCGGTGATCTGGCAGTGCCAGCGTCAGCCATTCGACGTGATCGCCAAAGGTGCCATCGTTGTGCTGGTTCTTTCCATGCACATCCGACGCGATCATGCCCCCAACCGTGACAAAGCGGGTGCCGGGGACACAGCATGGAAAATAGCGGCGCGGCAGAAAGGTCGCGATAATGTCCGCCAAAGACACACCCGCCTCGGTTGTCAACAATCCCGTGTCAGGATCGAACCCCTGCATCCGGTTCAGTCCCGTCGCATCAAGAGTGTTGTTGCGGCCGATGGCAGCGTCCCCGTATGACCGCCCAAGGCCCCTTGCAATTACGCCCGGCAGGGCTGCAGTCGCCTCGGCAGCCGGGCGGATGTCAAACGCCGCATTAAGCGGTCCCGACACGCGGGGATATCGGCCCCAACCGCTCAAGTCTTTCAAACGGTGCTCTCCCTGAAGACATGGCGCCGATCAAGCCAGAACTTGAGAATGTACCCTATACTGAGGCCAAGAACCGCACCAAGATACTTGGCGAAATCCGTCTGCCAGATGGCATGAAACCCAAGTTCGAATGCCCAGAAGATCAGAGTTGTCAAAACGCTGAACAGACCGGAGAGGGTGATGCGCTGCGCTTCGCCAAAGGGCGTCGTGTAACGTTCGCGGAACGTCCAAGTCTTGTCGACAACGTACTTTATGAAAAAGCCGACCAGCGTTCCGACAACGATCGACACCATCAGGTGTGCATCCGGCACGCCGCGCACAGTCATCTCTTGGGCAAGGAGGTTCGCCAGCACCGACAGGACTGCGGTTGCCACATAGCGCCCAACTGGGTGACCTTCTGACAGAAATCTTAGCATGACCTGCCCGTCAGATTGCCGATACGAACACCGCGAGCATCGCCAGGCCGCTTAGCCTGCTCATCGGGTCCTTGATGGCGAAGACGACCGGATCGTCCTGCATCTGCCGCCGCTGCGCCAGGATGAGTGCCCGGCCGATCCAATAAGTCATGATCGGACACGCCAGCAGGAGAATCTCGGGATTGCTGTAAAGTCTGGTGACAGAACTGCCGGATACATAAAGCGCAAGAACAGTCACGGCATTGAAGCCGGCGGCTGCGGATAGGGCCGCAAGCATTCCGAGGTCCACATTTTCATAGTCCCGGTTGTCTGGCGACGCTCGATCCGCATCTGCACAGGCGGTTAGCTCTACGAACCGCTTCATCAGCGCCAACGACACGAAGATCGAAAGCGCAAACACCATCAGCCAGGAAGACAGCACCACACCTATTGCCACTGCACCCCCCAACAGGCGGATCGTATAAAGACCTGCCAGCGTCAGCACGTCGACGAGCAGGATCTTCTTGAGGAAAAATGAGTATGCCGTCGTCATCGCAAAATAGATGGCCAGGACCAAAGCAAATGCCGGTGACAGTGAAAGCGCCGTCACCGTTGCGAGGACTAGTAGGACCGGCACGACAAGCATTGCATGGATCAGTGAAATGTCGCCTCGCGCCAGCGGACGTTCCTTCTTGGTCCGGTGTGCGCGGTCGTCCTGCAGGTCGACCAAATCATTCAGAATGTAGCAGGCCGACGCCGCAAGGCAGAACGCCACAGCCGCGACCATCGTGATAAACAGGTTTTCAAAACTGAGCGCATGCGCTGCGATCATTGGTACAAACACAAGGGCGTTCTTGGCATATTGATGGACACGGAATTGTCGTGCCCAATCGCTCAATGTCGACCGATTGTGTTCAACAAACTGCGCATGCGGGGCCATTTCACGCAGACGCGTTGCGACACGTTGGGTTGTCCGAATGGCAATTGGCTGGCGCGCATGTTCCCAGACGGGCAAATCGGCAGCACCGTTGCCGACGTAGTCAAAACCCTTGCTTCCAAACTCTTTCACAAGGCGTTCCGCCTTGGCCCTGCCAGACAGATTTACCGACGAAGTCGTTGCAAAATAGCCTGAGAAAATACCCAGATGATTTGCAACTGCCTTTACCATGTCCTCGTGCGAACCCGACGCCAGATAGACGGAACGGCCCGCAAGGTGCGCAAGACGGATCATCGACAGGATCGTCTTGTCATAAGGCAGAGTTTCAGGTGCACAATCAGCGCCCGCGCACAGGAAGTGTTTCAATGCGGCTCTTCCATCACTGAGCGACTGAAGCATACCAACGATCGCACCAGGATTGCGTCCCAACCGGCGAAACGTGGTCTCAACCAGCAAATCTGAGCGTAGCAAGGTGCCATCAAGATCGACCACCAACGGTGTGTCGATGGCTGTTTCCAGATCGGGCAAGCTTACATAGGCCTCGACCCGATCCCGCGCCAACGCATCGCGTTGACCTTCGTGCAGTTGCTGCAAGTCAGAGTTGGACATGCTATCGACGTGGTTCTTGACCGACATGCGTAAATCTCTCTCTGGTTGTTCCCGTTACGAGGCCTGTATTCAGCGATCGATGTGGTGACGGCACATTCAGGTTCCTTTTCAGCATTGCGCCGTGCGTCTGACCGCCCAACCCTTCAAAAGCCTCATATGAATAGGTCACAGTCGGCAGCTGATTGGCTGGTTGAAGCAGCGTGGGTACAAAAGCAAAAAGGTTGCAAACCCGATGGCAGAGCAACTTTGGCATCGGCAGGGATGCGCCCAATTGAGAGGGGTATCGGCGGCGGAAGGCCGGGAAATGGGCTGCAAATATGATGACCCACGCCGAACAGATTGCCTACATTGTAAACTAAAACGTATCTAAAACACCGTGTCTTAGGAATCATTCTTCGGAATGGTGACAAGCCCTGCGGTATGAAATCTGTCGCTCAGCGGTGCCGGCCTCAAACTGCGGAAAGCGTATTGAGGATGTGATCCGAAGGCACAAACCGCCGTTACATTGTGAACGGTTGGGAGGAGTATGATGAGAACAGGAAACGGACAAAGTTTCGGTCTTGCAGCACGATGGGTTATGGTCGCCCTTGGCCTTCTGTCGATTTGCGCAGGGGCGTTCTTGCTGCTTTCAAAGCTGAACCTGGACAGCGTTGTGCGTGACAGCATCAATCACGAGCTTGGGCGTCTCGCCAGTTCCGATTTGATGCTGCATGAATCCTCCGAAGTCTCGATACGCCCCGACTTCCGAGTTGTCGTTGCGGACCCGGTCTTCACAGTTGACCAGGCCAGTATGGCTGAAGGATTCCTGACCTCAGGTCGGCTTGATGCAACGCTCAGGGTCGCGCCACTGCTTGCGGGGCGCGGAGAAGTCGCAAGCCTGCACTTGCACCGTCCGCACATCTCGTTGGATCAGGACGGCTTGGCAAACTCTTTGTGGTCAGAATTCGCGTTTGCAGAAAGGGATGCCAGTGAAACGCCTGCCAATATCGTTGTAACTGATGGCGTTCTGGATTTTGCTGGCAACACCAGCATCTCCGGCCTGAACCTTTCGGTCATGCAACGGGGCACATCCGAAGGAATTGCGATCAACGGCGATTTCATTGCTGGGTCCCACCGTACCTTCATGGACTTGCGGGTTGATGATCCGCACGCCTTTTTCTCAGAAGGCGGAAGCGAGGGGGCGCTGTCTTTGAGCTTTGACGCGGTGGCCGCCAATGAGGACAACAACCCATCAGATGACACAACCGACAACAGCCTATTCGCAGATCTGCTGCCTGGTCTAAGTAGTTTGAATATCTTTGGGCCGGGCCCCCTGTTGATCGACGGGCATTTTGCCGTGACGCCCACGACAATCCGCCTCTCCAATGCCACGTTTTCAAAGGCTGGTATCACGCTTGAGGGAGATCTGACTCTGCGCACGACGTCAGACACCATGATCATCCCAGGACTGCAAACACTGCAGGTTTCGGCAGATGCTGCCATTTCCGACGCGATCAAGAAGGTCGGTGAAGGGAATTGGACTACTGTGCCAATCACAACCCATTGGCTTAGGGGATTTGAAATCGATTTTGATTTGAAAGGTCAGGACATTGCATTCGGTGGCGCTGCATTTGATACGGTCAGCGTGTCGTTGGTCTCACGCAACGAAAACATGTCTTTGGACATGGTAGCGCAAGGTGAGACATTGGGCCGGATTGAAGCAAGCGCTGAAATCGATGGGGCTGCGGCCCTGTCTATGTCTGCCAAAATTTCCGATGCGTCCGTTTACGAAATCATGCAACCGATATCTCGCAAGATGCAGAAACGTCTGATTGGCACACCCCAGTTGCCCGAGGGCATACTCAATGCAGATCTGCAACTTGCCGGGCGCGGTCAAACGCTTGGTGAAGTCTTTGAAAGCATGGCTGGTTCTGTCACGGCCTCAATGCAGGATGGCAGCCTCACAGGGGCCGATGTGACCGCAACGCTTGAGACGCTGGCAAACGGCCGCCAGTTCATGACCAAGGAAAAGGGTCCGCTCATCCCAGCTGCTGGTCGTACGCAGTTCGATTTTATCGATAGCCAAGTTGGAATCGAAGCGGGCACAGCGCGCATTTCGCGGTTAAACATTGCAGGTGACCGGCTTGAAATCGACATGCTGGGCGAAGTCGGCCTTAAAAGTGGCGCAGTGTATGTCATGGGAAATGCCCAACTGTCGGCCGCACAAACGACAGAGACCGAGCAGGTCGCAAAAAATGTCGATTTGCCCTTTGGAATCGGAGGGACGCTCTTTTCACCCATGGTCGCAGCGGGCGTACCGCAGCTTGAGATCGCCGCAACACCTGGGCGACCCGGCAACACCATTCAGAGATAGGTTAAAGTATTCCAATGCTCCAAGGCGATTGACCGTCGATACGGCAGCCTAACGCGGCATGCGAAACGAGAGAAGATGCCCACCACCACCCAAACACACGATCGACCCGCCTACCAAAGCCCATGGCTGGCGATCACGATTTTTCTGGTCTGGTTGACCTATTACGCTAGCCTGCTCTTTCCCGGCCTCGGCGGGATGCTGAATGCGGGTGACTCTGCAAAGTTCCAGACCCTCGGTCATACCTCAATTCTTGTCCATGGGCCCGGATATCCGTTCGTTCTGCTGATTGGGACGATCGTGCGCGCGCTCGATCTTCCGTTCGAACCCTGGCGCGTCATGACCATAGCCCTTGCATCTTTGCCCGGCGCGCTTGCAGTCACTATGGCGTTCCTGATCGTGGGAAGGCTGACCCGTAGCGTACTTTTTGGCGCGGCAGCCGCATTTCTTCTGGGCAGCGCCGGTCTAATGGCCGTGCAATCGACTGAGGCCGAGGTCTATCCCCTCGCTTTGGCGTTCATTCTTTCCGTCGTGTTTGCGCTGATCCTCTTCGTCGAGACCAAGCAAACATACTATTTCATTCTCGCCTGCGCGATCTACGCGCTGTCTTTCGGCAATCATCTCATGATGGTCATGCTGGCACCGGTCGGCCTGCTGGTGATGGCCACACACCACCGCATTCTTCTGCGCCCGCGTGTTCTGCTTGCTGTTCTTGGGTTACTTGCCGTTGGGGCCAGCCAGTATCTCTATCTCGCATGGGTCACACACGCCCCAACCACAGCGTACTCCGAATACTTGCCTCTGCCGCCGACAACGTCCGAACTGATCGACTACATTGCGGGCACCTATTTCGGTGATCTCTATGGCTCCGGCCTCAAATCGCTGCAAACCGCATCGGTCTTGTTTGGCACGCTCAGCCAAGCTCATCCAATGATTTCATTGCCCATTATAGCGCTTGGTCTTTTGGCGTTCGGTATCGGCTGGCGCCAGCGCAACGCCGATTGGGCAGGTATCGCGCTCTTGCTTGGTACGGCACTTGCATTTCTGCCCTTCATGATCTGGTACGGAGCTTACGATATCCAAGCGTTTCACCTTCCGGTATTGGGTCCGCTGCTTATCGGTGCGATCGCGGCTATCGGTTGGTGGCTGAAAGGTTGGCCAAGACTGCAACCCTGGTTCGGTGTGCTCCTTTTGGCCATTGGTTTTCTCCGTGCAGGGGAAATGGCCTTGTACCTCAGCGCGCGTGAACCGGATTACGCCGATTTGGTCGATACGTTGGGCATCGTGATGGCACAGTCCCCCGTGGATAATCCTGTTGTGTCGATGTCCTATGAGCTGAGGATGGCCACGCTCTACCACGAGCTTCTGGGTGAGGTGCCGCAACCGGCGACCTACCGCGTCACGTGGCGGACAGAGGAGGCGATACCTGAACTCGGCCCTGTTGGAGGTGTCGTCATCCCGACCGATGGGGAACAGATGTTACGCTGGATCGAACACCGCAATCCGCACCTGTCGTGCGTTACGCTGCTGATCAATCAACCGGAGCCCGTAACGTGGCCAGCTTATGGTTTTGTTTGCACCCGCTTGGGAACATCACAAGAGCTGCCAAAGGAATAGGCATCCTTCGCCGATCAGGGTGGAATGACGCTGTATGACGCAGCGTCAAGATTTCTTACATTACGTCATATGAGCGATAATCCGCTTGATCTGTTGACAGGCGCAACGCACGTATGTGCGACGGGTTCTTTACTGATTCTCATGCAGTGCCCGAGACGTTCCGACTACAACCGTGTTCCGGCCATAGAAGGTACTCTTATATGCGCATATCCTCAGCCCTGTTTGGTGTATCGCTTTCAGCTTTCATCTTCTCCTGTTCTGGTCAGTTGCCTATGGCAATTGCTGATGTAGAAAGTACTGACACTGTGGATGTGATGGCCTTGTCGGACTTTGGACAACAGAGCGATATGCTGGAAACATCGATCCCAGGCGCACTGCGCATCATGGAAACCGAAATCGTGAACCAGCTGACGGGGTCCGGATCCCAAAACGCCACAGACACGCGCTGGAACGTGCATGGCACAGACCTGGGCCACATGTTTACCCACAAGGGCGAACTCTACATGGTGTTCGGTGACACGTACGGACCAGATGGCGGCGATTGGCGCAGCAATACCATAGCACGCATCGCCGATCCTGACCCGGCCAACGGCTTTTCGATCTCTTCCATGATCGAAAGTGCGACAGGAGCGGCCAAGGAAATCATCCGCTCGGCGAAAATACCCGGCTTGGAATGGACCGTCATTCCAACAAACGGCATCTCGCTTGGGGAACGGATGGTCCTTCACTACATGTCTGTGCGCATGTGGGGCGCTGATGACAAATGGTATGTCCGCCGTTCCGGCCTCGCCTATTCCGATGACGACGGTCAGAACTGGACAAGATCGGAAACCGCGATGTGGCCTGCAGGCACGGGCTTTGAGCAAGTGGCCTATGTCGAACACGACGGGATAATCTACGTTTTTGGTATTCCGCAGGGGCGGTTCGGAGGTGTACGGCTTGGCCGTGTTACCCCACAGGACGTATTTGACCCAAGAGCGTATATGTATTGGGACGGCCAGGGATGGTCCACCAACATTCATAACGCCAAAGCGGTGGTTCCAGCACCTGCAGGCGAATTGTCCGTCGCATGGAGCAACGTGCACCAATCCTGGCTGATGATGTATCTTGAGCCTGTCGAAAAAGCGGTCATTCTGCGCAGCGCACCAACAATGACCGGCCCATGGAGCGCGCCCCAAATCGTCGCGCATGCCGATGAATATCCAGGTCTCTACGCTCCTTATATCGTACCGGGACTGGAAATCGACGACGCGGTCTATTTCACCATGTCGCGCTGGAAGCCTGTCTACAACGTCTTCCTGATGAAGGGCAAAATCGAAGCTCTGGGCGTAGACATGGCGGCGGTCGAAGCAAGTGAACCCGAGATCGAACTGGAAACGGCTCGCGAATAGCCAGCGACCATAGCGACTCCTATTCAGGCGACGCCGGTACCTCCAAACCCGGAACAGTCAAATCTACTTGATCAAAGGCGGCGTTTCACACTCGACCGCCTTGGAACGCTCAAACGGGCGAAAATGCTCCGTCTGGATTGAGTGATCTGGCAGGCTTTCGCCGCTTTCCGCCCCATACCTTGCTGCTGCATCGGCAACTCACAACTGTGTTGCGAAAAGAGCAAAAGCGATCATGTCGACCTGTCTGATTGTCCCGGTCGCATTTGGTCGTGTTAAGTGAGGATTTCGTTATGAAGCGCGACACATGGGTTTCGGGTGTGACCCACTCACCCACATTACTGATCATCGCATTGGTTGTGATGCCCGCCACTGCACAGGCCTATGTTGGGCCGGGTGCTGGTCTTACCGCCATTGGCACGATGATTGCACTCTTGGCTGCGCTCGTGCTCGCTATCGTCGGATTCGTCTGGTACCCGGTCAAAAGAATGCTGCGCGCGCGGAAAGCCAAGGCAGATATCCAGACCCCCCGTGAGAATGAAAGTTGAGCGTCGCCGCCCTTGTTCTGGGCCTTTTCGCATTTATCGCTGTCCTGCGGATTCTTGATGCGCAACGGGTCGCTGGTGGCATCATAGACACAACCCAGCAAGCGTTGTCGGTCATGATGAACAGCGACATCGCCGATGAGGACAAAGAGGCACAGGTACAGCGTGCATCCATCAAGCTGTTGGGTGGGTTCTTCTGGATCACTGCCATAGGTGCTGCATCACTAGGCGCGTCAGCATTCATCGTATGGGGCGGCGCGGCATTTGGCTTCTATACTGTCGACCATGCAATTGCGGTAGCGCTCGGCTGGCCTTTTATCCTTGGCTCTACTGCGGCCGCCATCGCGCTCTGGATCGCGCTGGAAAAACTGCAAAAAACAACCCCTGAAGCCAACGCACCTGCCGAAGTACCGTACAGCCCGCTCGACAAGGCGCTGCACGACTTCGCCTTTGCATCGCCCGAGAGGCAAATCCGATTGGGTGCTTTGGAAACCAAGCTTTACGGTCGGCGCATTCGTACGGAAACATCCAAAAAACCTGTCTTCATAACATCTCTGCCGCGTGCCGGTACGACGATTATGCTCGAAGGTCTTGCCAGTCTTCCGCACTTTGCTTCGGCCACCTACCAACACATGCCGTTCACTCTGTCCCCCCTCCTATGGGGCCGGTTTTCTCGCAAGTTTCGTAAGGCTGGGGACAAAAGCGAGCGGGCGCACGGGGACGGCATCGAAGTAGGTTTGGACAGCCCCGAAGCGTTTGAGGAAATGCTCTGGATGGCCTTTTGGCCCGAACATTTCGCCAACAATCACATCACACCCTGGACAGCGGAAGATAAAAAGCCAGAGTTTGAAGCCTTCTTTCGCACCCACATGGCCAAGATTGTTGCAACGAAGCCCGGCGCCACGCGCTACATCTCAAAAAACAACGCGAACATCGCACGTTTGGCCCTTCTCGAACGCCTCTTTCCAGACGCGTCGATCGTGGTTCCAATCCGCAATCCACGCGCACAAGTCAGGTCACTTCTAAGGCAGCACCTGCGCTTTGCCGATTTGCACGCCCGCGAACCCTTCGCACGCCGATACATGGAAGGGATTGGGCATTTCGAATTTGGCGCGGCACTGCGCCCAATAGAGTTCAGCACCCTGCGAACAGGTTTACCAACCCCAGAACAAGTAGACTTCTGGTTGCGGTACTGGATTGACGCATATCAACATGTGCTCTCCACAGCGGGGCCGCGTACAGTTTTTGTCGATCACGATGCACTTTGCACCGAACCCAACTTGCTTTTGCCCGAACTCGCTGCGGCAATCGAGCTCGACGATCAAGACAGCATCTCGGCCGTGGCCGACATCTTGCGCGCACCCCGAGTTGCCCCTCTCTCTCTGGTGCGTCACCCAGCCTGCTGCAACGCGCCGACATTCTACATGCGGAACTGTGCAGCCAGGCAATTGGCCGCACGCTTTCGCCGACTGGAAAGGTCATGAAATGAAATTGCCATCATCTGACAGCTTTGCCCGAGGTTTTTTCATCGTCTCGCTTGCTTTGATTGCCATGGTGTATGGCATTGTCTCGTCTTGGTGGGGTTGGTTTCCTGCCCCGCAGATCGGTGAAGCACATCGCACGTATCTGGACGTGTCGCGCAATTGGCGCAACGATATCGGGCTTGAACCGACACGTCATCTGGTCGCCCCAAACGATCAGGGTGCGGCTACCCTTGATCGTGGCTACGAGCGTCGACCCGGGACAGAGCGCGCGCCGGGTTACGTCCTGATTGCAGGGCTCAGCGATGATCAGGACACATCAGCTTTTGCTGTCCGCATGATGGATGAAAATGGTGATGAGATTCACCGTTGGCCGATAAACTACGAAAACTTTGATCCTGAGACGCCGCCCCAAAACGTCATGCTTCACGGGATGGAGGTGTTCGAGGATGGCTCTCTCGTCGTGACCTTCGACGTGGGCAATGCCATCGCGCGTGTCGACCAATGCGGGCAAACCATGTGGAGTGCGCGCGGTGGCTTTCACCATTCCATCACCCGTGACGGTGCCGGGGGCATCTGGACGTGGTACGGTGAAGACATGGTGCGCTTGGATGAGGAAACAGGCGAAAAGACCTTTTCGCTGAATCTGCGCAATGACATCATCGCAGCAAAGGGCGGCGATCAGCGTGGCATCTTTGACATTCGCGTGCGTATGCCGGGTGATGCAGCTGAGCAAATCACCTATCTTGATGACCCGTTTCATCCCAACGATGTCGAGATGTTGCGCCCAGAGCTGGCCGATGTATTTCCCATGTTCGAAGCTGGCGATCTGATGTTCAGCCTGCGTGAACCAAACCTTGTTGCAGTGGTCGATCCGCAAACAGGGGTGCTGAAATGGTGGCAGCACGGACCCTGGTTCAAACAACACGACCCGGACTTCGAACCTGATGGCACGATCACTGTTTTCGACAATGCCACAGGCGCGATGCGCTCTCGCATTCTCCGGATAGACCCCCGTGACAACAGCATCTCAGTTGACTTCGAAGGGACGGAAGCCGAGCCATTCTATACATGGCGGCGCGGTAAGCACCAAACGCTTCCGAACGGAAACCTGTTGCTGACCGAAGCTGAACATGGGCGTCTTCTGGAAGTATCATCATCAGGAGATGTCGTCTGGACTCATGACATGGTGTGGGATGCCGAAAGCAACCTCATCGTGACCGAAGCGCGCCATGTCTCTGAATCCTTCTTCACCGGCGGCATTCCATCTTGCAACAATGTGGTCGCTTCACGTTAGCGCCTGTGGTCGCGAAGCGGCGGGCTTTGAGTTTGTAAGGCTCGAAAACCGGGCCTGGCTTCTGGTTGCAAAGATCACAAGGTCTGTGCCGTACCGAATTTAAAGGACATACATGTTACTCCGCGGCTTCGATTGGAATGCGGTGGAGATCGCTCAACCCACCGGTGCCACCCACCTGTCCAACTGCCGCAGCACCGCAGCGAACACCGGTAGACAATGCCCGGGGCACCCCAACACCGGACAACCACGCGACCAGAAAACCGCCATTGAAAGCATCACCTGCACCAGTTGTATCAACCACCTTGACCGGCAGGGCCGGGCAATGATGCACATCGCCCTCACTCTCGGCGCGCGCACCCCGCGCCCCATCTTTCACGACGGTAAGGGGCGCCGCATTGGCAGGAAGGCCACTGTCTACGAGGGCAGCGTGTTCAGACGCATTGGGCAAGAACAGGTCAACCTCGGAGATAAGGCGCGCCATATCAGCACCCTGATGGACCAAGGCGTCATCCCAACCACAATCAAGCGATACCGTCATTTGACGCGCACGCGCACGCTCGACAAGATCGGGATGCTCGACCAGTGTCCGCAGTTCTCCGATATGCAGATGGCACCAATCTCGGGGCCACTGGGTATCAGGTAACGCCAGTCCGCTTGCATGCGTCAGGAAGGCGCGGTCGTTGCCGAGCACGGACGCAACCGTAATCTGTGGTGATTGCCCGGCAGGCGCAGTAACACAAAGGGTGGCATCGATCCCAGCCACCGAAATGTCCCGCAGAACGGTGTCTGTAAAAGGTGTGCCCGGCATAGTAGCACATAGCCCTGCGCGACCTCCCAACGCCTGAATTGCAGCCGCTGTAATGAAAGCGCCGCCGCCCGCGTGCAGACTGAGGCCCGAGGCAAACACTTCTTCGCCAAGATGCGGCAAATGTGGCAGATCGGTAAAGATCAGGTCGCAATAAAGCCGCCCCGCGCAAAGGATGCTGGGAAGTGTCCCGCCCGTCACGTCACAACCGCCCCACTGTCGGCGTCAAAGACATGTACGTTGGCGGGATCCGCCGACAGCGTGACACGGGCGCCCACTTCGGGCGGGCTGCGACCGTCGGCCTTGGCAATCACTTCGCCCGTGTCGGTCGTCACATATATCAACGTTTCAGCACCAAGTGGCTCTCGCACCGCAACATGTCCGGTAACAACTGTCTGTCCAGTTCCCTGCAATGTCAGATCATCCGGGCGGACTCCTAAAAGGATGGGACGGCTTGTTGTGCTGGTATGGGCGGTGCCCACGGATTGTCCGGACGCGAGCCGAACGCTCCCACCGTTTAACGTGCCGGGCAGCATGTTCATCGAAGGCGCGCCAATGAACTGCGCAACAAAGGTGTTGGCAGGGGAATGGTATACTTCGGAGGGTGTGCCGACCTGCTGGATGTGACCGTCTTTCATGATCACGATCCGGTCCGCCATGGTCATTGCCTCGACCTGATCATGGGTGACGAAAATGATCGTGTTGCCGACCCGCTGGTGCAGCTTCTTGATCTCCAGCCGCATCTGAGTGCGCAGCTGCGCATCCAGATTGGACAACGGTTCGTCAAAGAGGAACACCGCAGGATCACGCACCATGGCTCTGCCGATAGCAACCCGCTGGCGTTGTCCGCCTGAAAGTTGTGCAGGCTTGCGATCCAACAAGTGGGTCATATCAAGGATACCCGCCACTTCGGCAATCCGCGCCTCCTTGTCAGGTCTGGCCATGCGTGAGGACCGCAAACCAAAGGCGATGTTCTTCTTCACCGACATATGCGGATAGATCGCGTAGTTCTGAAAAACCATCGCGATGTCGCGCTCTTTGGGTTCAAGGTGGTTCACGACACGGTCACCGATCACAACCTCACCGGAAGTGACCTCCTCCAACCCCGCGATCATGCGTAGAGTGGTGGACTTGCCGCAGCCCGAGGGACCGACAAAGACCACGAATTCACCATCCGCCACATCAAGGTTGATGCCGTGCAGAACTTCGGTCTGGGCATAGGCCTTGGTAAGCGCGCGCAGGGACAGATTGGCCATGGATCAGGTCTCCTGGAGGACAGCAAAGCTGTGGTCAAGCATGGCGCATGCAGCAACATGGCGGTCTGCGCGGACCGTAGCGCGTTCGATCAGACGATGCAGGTTTGCATGATAGATAGAAAACGCAGCTTCCAGAGCCGCAGGCGCAGGACCACCGGGGCGATCGCGGACAGCAACAAAGTGTTCAGCCGAAGTGACAGTTGCGAACCGCTCCTCTGACAGTGCTGTGTTTCTGCCAGTCTCGGCCTCGAAAGCCTCTGCGAAGGCCAGAAACCCGCGACCAAGGGGCTCGCCTGATGCAATCACTGCACGGGCGGTTTCTGCGGCAACCTCATGGGCCTGGCGAAATGTCAGTCCTTCGTCTCGCACCAACGTGTCGGCCAGTTCGGTGATGGTGATACACGCCGCTTCGGTGTTCCGGGCCACGTTGACATCATTGATTTTGCAGGCAGGCAGGAATGCTCCAAGCAGGCGCAGCATTCGTCCGCCGCTGTCAAACGCGGCAAACCCCGCCTGCTGCACCTCGCCCTCGCTATCATTCATGTCTGTAAAGGGGGTGTTGTGCATTGTGTTCACCACCATGTCACAGCGCCCCGCGGTGACACTTGCAAGGTGTCGCATATGCTCGATGGGAACCGGATTTCGCTTTTGTGGCATGATGGACGAAATCTGCACAAGGGCATTTGGCACGTATAGCTGCCCAACTTCGAACGACGCCCAGACACCCATATCCTGCACCACGCGCCCCAAATGGACGAAGGGCAGTTTCAGCGCGGAGTACAGGCCGGTCACATAATCGACAGAAGCGATGCAACCATAAGCATTCAGAAGCGGCCCTTCGAACCCCAGAAGTTCCGCCACCCTGCCCCGATCGATAGGAAAACCACTGGTGGTAATCGCGGCGGCTCCCATTGGGCAATGCTCAAGGCCATCAGCTGCCGCATCCAGCCGCTCCATATCGCGCAGCAACACCTCGATCACGGCCGACAGGTAGTGGCCGAATGTCGTCGGTTGCGCGGGTTGGCCATGGGTGTAGGCAACGATTAACGTCTCCTTCTCCAGCTCGGCCTTCTCCAAAAATGCTTGTGTGAGGTCTGCGAGCAGCTTCAATATGCCCTGCACGCGCACCCGCAACTCCAGCTTGAACACCGTGTGATCCATGTCGTTGCGGGAGCGCGCGGTGTGCAGTGCGCCGCCCAAATCGCCGAGCTTCGCACGCAAAGCCGCCTCAACAACAAAAAAGTAGTCTTCGTGCTCACCCGTGTAGGTCAGCGCCGCGATATCGGTCTCATCTTCGATGTCTTGCAACGCGCGCGCCAGCGCACGTGTGTCCGCTGATCCAAGGATGCCAGTTTCGGCCAACATCACCAGATGGGCGCGGTTGATCTGCGCCATGCCATGGGCGAAGTGAGTTTTGACGCCTTCGAACAATGGCTCCAACACCGTGTCGCGGTAGGTCGGGTCTGGGAAAGTGGTCTGGTCGGTCATCGTCTCGGACCTCTGGTCGGTGTCTGGCATGTCATCACCCTTTCAGCCCCGCCATCACCACCCCACGGATGATGAAGCGCTGGAAGACAAGGAAGACAACAAGCGTTGGAATGGTCGAGATGGCCGCACCCGTCATGATCAACTCCCACGCCACGTCCGCCTCGTCCCCAAAGCCAGACAGGCCCACGGGGATCGTATACATCTCGACCGAGTTCGTAACGATCAGAGGCCAGAGGAACGCTGTCCAGTTGCCAAGAAATACAAAGATCGCAAGGGCGGCCAATGCCGGTTTGACAAGTGGCATGGCAACCGTCCACCAAATCTGCAACTCGTTCAGCCCATCGATGCGGGCCGCTTCGATAAAGTCATCCGGCACGCTTTCAAAGAACTGCTTCATCAGGAAAGTGCCGAAGGCTGTCATCAGACCAGGAAACATGATGCCCCAGTAGCTGTCCAGCCAGCCCAGACTCTGGCTCATGAGGTACCACGGGATCACCAGCATCTCGGTGGGGATCATCAGCGTGGACAGGATCGCGATGAAGACAATCTGGCGACCGGGGAACCGGAACTTGCAAAGCGTGTAGCCAACCAGACTGTCAAACAGCAGGTTCGAGATGGTTGTGATCGTCGCAATGATGATCGAATTGATGAACCACCAATAGAACCGTCCATCCTCGAGGACGAAGGTGTAGTTCTCAAGCGTCGGCTCTTTGGGGATCAGATTGACGTTATAGACTTCATGCGGCCATTTCAGAGAGGTCGAGATCATGTAGGCGATGGGCATCACCATTAGCACCCCGCCGATAAACAGCAGCAACCAGCGAATGATCTGCCCCATATTGCGCGGCTTGGTGACCGCGGAGCGGTCCAGCGTGGCGGAGGAGGCGCGGATGTCGGTTGCGGTCATGCTCAGTCGCTCCGCAAAAGCCAAAGCTGCGCCAACGACACGAGCAGAAGGATCAGGAACAGCACGACGGTTTGCGCCGCCGCATAACCCATGTTGAAACCGTTGAACGCGGTGTCATAGATCATCAGAACCAGCGGCTTGGTCGAATTCAACGGCCCGCCCGGGTTGTTCGTGGTCATGTTGAACACATGATCGAAGATGCGCAGGAACCCGATGGACGAAAAGACGACGATGAACACGATAGTGGGACGCAACAGCGGGATCGTGATCTGCGTCAGGACGGTCCACCAACCAACACCATCTATCTTTGCCGCCTCGTAATAGCTTTGCGGAATCGCACGCAGACCGGCCATGAAGATAATCACCTGGAACCCCAGACCGGCCCAAACTGCCGGCGCCAGAACTGCGGGCAGCGCATTGGTGGTGGAGTTCAGGAAAGCGATCTGCCGGATGCCGACAGAGGCCAGCAGGTTGTTGAACAAACCAATAGGTACGTCCTGATAAAACCAGCGCCAGACCCAGGCCATAGCCACGGCCGATGTCATGAAGGGCAGGAAATACAGCATCCGCAGAAAACCGTGCATGAAGCGCAGTTTGTCGAGGTGGTAGGCAATGACAAAGCTCACCACCAACGACAGCGGCGTGCCGATCAGCAGGTATTCGAAAGTGTTGACAAAGACCTTCCAGAAAACAGGATCATTCAGAAGCTCGACATAATTCACCCACCCGATCCAGGTACGGTCCCCGAGCAGGTTCCACTCCTGAAAGGAAATGACGAAGGCCGTGCCGGTCGGATAAAACCGGATGATCCCATAAAAAAGAACAGGCAGAGCAAGAAATGCCCACGCCCAGACGATCTGTTTCTGCTTGATCGAGAGGTTGGAATACAGCCGCATCGGATGTCCCGAAAATGAGGATGCAGGCCGCCACAGGAGACAGAAACGGGCGATCTGCTGGGGGGAGCGTCGTTACTTGTAGTAGTCGTCAAGTATCTTTTGCTCGGCCTCCGCAGCGATGGCGAGGCTCTCGGCGGCACTCATCCCTTCAAGGGTCATCCGCTCGACCATCTCGACCATCAGCTGACGCTGACCGCTTTCGTTGGCAAACTTGGTGGTGTTGGCATAGGCCAAACCGCGGATGAAGGGGCCGTAGGTCTCGTTGTTCGCATTGGCCTCGGTCAGACCAACCGACGGTTTGGCGGGCAGCTCACCCACCACATCCAACCAGATCTGCATCGCTTCGTCCGAGGTGACGTATTCCATGAATTTCACCGCAGCGTCGTACTTCTCGCCTTCCGCCTTGGTCGTGATCGCGTTCACCCAATACGAAGAATAGTTGGACTGCACGCCGTCCGCTGTAGCGGGAAGCTCTGTCACGCCCCATTTCAAACCGCGTGTCTTGTCCAGCGATCCGATGCGGAACGATCCGTCGATATGGAAACCCGCACGGCCCGCTTTGAAGGCAGCCTGCGGTTCATCCATGAACCCAATAGCAGATACGGCATCATCGCCAGTAAACAGGCTCGTATAGAATTCCAGTGCCTCTCGCCCAGCTTCGGTGTTGTAGTTGACCGTCTGGTAATCATCCAAATACGGCTCCCCACCGAATTGGCGGATCAGGCCTTCGCGCCACCAATGGTGGTCCTGCGCTGTCATGCCAGCCGTAATACCAACCTGGGTGATATTTCCCGCGCCATCGCGTTTGGTCATCGCCTTGGCTGCCGCCATCAGTTCATCGAAGTTCGTGGGTGGCTCAACACCGGCATCATCCAGCAACCGTTCATTGTAGAACAGAGCCAGCGACCGCACGGCCGTCGGCAAGGCCCAGTATTGGTCACCTTCCTTCATGGCCTGAACCATAGGAAAGAACTGCTCGTCGATCTGCGCCGTGGGGAAGGTGTCAGCTGGCAAGGGCTGGATCAATTCGGCGGCGACATAGTCATTCAGCCAGCCATAGAACAATTGCACCACATCCGGGCCTTCGCCGGCAGGGATCGCAGCAGCGACCTTGGTGCGGTAGTCGGCATAGGGAAAGTGGGTCATCGTGACGGTGATGTCTGGATTGGCAGCCTCGAATTTCTCGATCAGCTGTTCCATCGCTGCCACGCGGGCATCAAAGAAATACTGCCAGTACTCAATCTCAACCGCTGACGCAGCGGAGCCAAGCAATGCCATCGCGCTGGTCATCCCGGCCAAAGCCATACCTTTCAGATAACGTGTCATGAACAACCTCTCCTATTGGATGGCGCCGTTTGTCCGTCGCCGATTCCTCTCAGGACTAAGCCAAGCAAGTTTAATATTCAAGTAAGTTGAGTTATTAAACTGGTTGAGTTAAAGCCGTGCCATGACCAGTTCCGATCTCCTGTTCGATTCAAGTCCCGGCGCCAACCCCGACCGGTCACGACTGCGAAACAGAAAGGCCGTGCTTGGCCAGATCAACAGTGCGGGCCAAATGGGCCGGGCCGCCATTGCGCGATCACTTGGTCTGTCCACCCAAGCCGTTAGCAACATCATCGCAGACCTCGAAGCCGAGGGACTGCTGGTTGAGCGCGGCGCACACAGCGCAGGGCGCGGCCTGCCAGCGGTCCAATACGCCGTGAACCCGGAAGGCGGCTTCGCACTGGGGGTCGAGATCCGACCCGATGTCCTGTTGACCTCACTCGTCGATCTGGGCGGCCAGCCCCGGGCGACCAGACGACAGGTGCTAACCGATCTCGCACCGGACAAGATCGTGAGTGACGTTCTGCGCGTCCGCGACCAGATGCTATCCGAATGCGGTGTCAAACCCGACCGTTTGCTGGGCGCCGGGATCGTGATGCCCGGCCCTTTTGGCGCAACTGGCCTGTCCGGTCAGGCATCCGACCTTCCGGGCTGGCAAACGATTGATGTGCCCGCGCTGTTTGGCGAGGCCCTCGAACGGGCTGTTATTGTCTCAAACGACGCCAATGCCGCCGCGATGGCCGAACGGTTCGGCGCAGCACAAGGCCTGACAGATTACGCCTTTCTCTATTTTGGCGCGGGCCTTGGCCTAGGCTTCGTACACCATGGGCAGTTGGTCGAAGGCGCCTTTGGCAACGCCGGAGAGATTGGCCACTTACCAGTCATGACCGAGCGCGGATTGAAGCCGTTGGAGCAGATGGTCAGCCGTGTTTCCGCCCAATCCGCCTTGGCCGCGCATGGGCCCCTCGACATCGACGCGCTGGACCAGCTGTGCAATGCAGCAGACCCTGACTTGATGCACTGGCTTGGAACGGCATGCGACGCACTTGGGCAGGCTTTGGGCGTGATCGAAAACTTGTTCGATCCGCAAACTGTGATCCTTGGTGGAGCAATGCCGGCGTCGATCCTGGACCATCTTGCGCAGGAAACACCCCTGCCCCAGCTGTCCGTATCTAACCGGCCAGATGCGACCCTGCCCCGCCTGCAATGCGGCACGTCCGGGCGCATGACAGCGACCTTTGGCGCCGCCGCCTTGATCCTCAACCGCGCCTTCACGACGCAGACGACCGCCCTTTGAGAAAGGCCACAAACGTGCCGTTGTCCGATCAGTCCCGCATCCTGCGCCACAGCCTTGCACCACGCATCGTGGCACTTCACCGCGCCCTAAGCCGCCTTCAGACCGTTGTGTCGTTCATGAACTCAGGCGCGCATCCGGATGACGAAACCTCCGACATGCTCGCGGCACTTGGTGTGCGGGACGGGATCGACATCAGCTACGCCTGCTCTACGCGTGGCGACGGCGGCCAGAACGATATCGGCACGGAATCCGGCGCGGCCCTTTGCGTCCTCCGCACGGCCGAGATGGAGCGCGCGGCAGATGTGCTGAACCTGCGGCTCTACTGGCTTGGCCAGTCCCCTGACGATCCGATACGGGATTTCGGGTTCTCAAAATCCGGAGAAGAGACGCTGCAGCATTGGGGCCGCGACCGCACCCTGCGGCGGTTCGTCGAAATTGTGCGAACGGAACGCCCCGACATCCTCTGCCCCACCTTCCTTGATGTGCCCGGTCAGCATGGTCATCACCGCGCGATGACCGCCGCCGCACACGACGTCATGGCGCTTGCAGCCAATCCCTCTTTCGAAACGGAACACGCCCCCTGGCAGATCGCAAAACTGTATCTGCCTGCTTGGTCCGGTGCAGGGCAAGCCTATGATGACGATCTGCTCCCGCCCCCCAAAACACTGACGGTGCTTGGCGGGCGCGACCCGATCGCTGGCTTTTCCTATGACCAGATCGGACAACAAAGCCGTGCGTTTCACCTGACCCAAGCCATGGGTCGCTGGGTTCCGCCCGGGAAAACGCGGGACTGGCCCCTTCATCTGGCTCAAAGCCATGTAGCAGGACCAGATGAAGACCTTTCGTCAGGCCTGCCCGCAACCCTTGCAGATCTTGGCCTGCGCGACGCTCAGACGCATTTCGACGCTGCGCGCGCGGCCTTCCCTGACTTCGCGATCATTCAGGCTGAGACCGCCGCAGGTCTAGCCATGTTGCAAGCAGCAACTCTTGCGCCAGAATATGCGCACAAGGTCAATCGCAAGATCGCGCAAGCCGCAAAGGTGATCCAAATAGCCGCTGGTGTCGACGCGCATATCGCGACCAGCGCTGACATCATGACGCCCGGTGATACCACGAGGCTGTCCATGGCCCTCGATCCCAACGGTACAGAGTTTGAAACACGGGTCACCCTCCCCGACGGATGGCACCTCGACGGCGAAACACTGCACACGGAACACGCTGCCCCCAGCTCCGCGATGCCCGATGCATATCTTCCTGATGCGCCGACAGCACCGTTCGTTACCCTGAGCGTGCGCACGGGTAATGTGGTCAGCCAGACGCATCTCCCATTTGAAACCCCGCCACTGATCTTGCCCAGCCAGCGTGCCACGCTGGACCCAGTGACCGAGATTGTGAACCTGCGCACCCCACGTCGCAGCCTGTCGCTGACATTGCGCGCGCTCAGCCCCACGACGGCGAGTGCGGCGCTTACGGTGCCCAATGGCTGGACCGCCAAACGCAACAAAGCCGGGTTCGAGATCACTTTGCCCAACGATGAGGCTGTGGGGCGCTATACGATCCCCCTGACACTCGACGGCCAGCCGGCCCAGACTGCACAGATCATCCGTCATCCGCACATTCCACCGCGCGCGCTCACCGGCTCGGCAGAGATGGCAGTGCACGTGATTGATTGCGCAATTCCCAACGCAAAGATCGGGTATATCGGTGGCGGCAATGACCGCGTGGATCACTGGTTGGCCTGCGCCGGGTTCGACATCACGGCGCTGGACGATGAACAGATCACACCGGCAGGGCTTGCAGAGTTCGACGCCGTGGTGATCGGCATCTTTGCCATCAAGTTCCGTCCTGGCCTCGCGGACGCGATGCCCATTCTGCACGAATGGACTGCCGCCGGCGGCACACTTCTTACCCTGTACCATCGTCCATGGGACAACTGGGACCCGGACACGACACCGCCAAAACGGATCGAAATCGGTCAACCCTCGCTGCGCTGGCGCGTGACGGATCAAGCAGCGACCGTAACCCACCTGACCGATCATCCACTCCTTTCTCATCCCAACAATATCACCGAGGGCGACTGGAGGGGCTGGGACAAAGAGCGTGGTCTCTACTTCGCAAAGAGCTGGGACGACGCATACACACCCCTCCTGTCCATGGCGGACCCGGATGAAGCACCGCTGACCGGAGCGCTGCTGACGGCTGAGATCGGGAAAGGGCGCCACACCCACTGCGCCCTCATTCTGCACCACCAACTCGCACATGGAGTGCCGGGCGCCTATCGCCTTATGGCGAACCTACTTGCGCCGCGCTGAAGAGACCCCAGCCCGCAACCTCTCAGGTGGTGCATGGTTGATCGCCGATATGGCGCTCAACATCCTTGCGCTGACCATCGTGAAGGCGCTGGGGTTGGGCTACCCGGCCGTGCAGTTGGTCTTTCTGCGCGCAGGCACCGGCCTGATTGTTATGATCCCATTCCTTTGGCGCGATGGACAGACGTTCAAAGATGCTGATCGACTGCCACTCCATGCATTGCGCGTGGTGCTATCTGCGCTGGCCCTGACGACCAGTTTCTTTGCCATTGCCCGCCTGCCCTTTGCCCTGTTCACGGCCATAAGCTTCACCCGGCCCATGGTTACAATGGTTCTGGCACTTCTGTTCTTGAAAGAGGTTGTGCCCCACCGCCGCTGGTGGGCGGCGGGCGTTGCGTTTGTAGGTGTCTATATCGCCGTCGATCCAGCACTTGTGACACTGAACTGGGGCCTGCCCGCTGCCTTCATGACGGTCCTGTTCGGCACGTCCGCCATCATCCTGACACGCAAGCTTTCCGATACGCCAGTTCTTGTGATGATGACGTTCTACACCGGTGGACTGACCGTTCTGACCGCCCCATTCACCCTTGCAGTTTGGACACCGATTGCCCCGGATCATCTGCTTCCACTGCTTGCCATCGGCGTCTTTGCGCAAGCCGCACAGTTCTGTTTCCTACAAGCACATTTCCGCGCCGAAGCGGCCTTTCTATCCGTGCTGGGCTACCTCAGTTTGGTCTTTGCGACGGTCGTCGGCTACGTGATCTTCTCCGAAGTCCCTACCGTCGCATTCCTTGTTGGTGCGAGCCTCATCATCGCCCCGGCTGTGTGGACCACTCTGTCACGCTAGCTGTGCATGAGATCACTGACTACACAGCCACATTGACCCGAGTCTCCCCACGAAAGATGAAGCCCAGTGCAAGCGCAAACAACCCAAACTGCACACCTAGATAAAAGGTTTCCATCAAGACAAATGTGCTTGCGTTGGGAACATTCTGCTTTGCGACGAGTGCAAGCACATGGCTGGTCCAAAAGAACAGGCCCAAGAGACCGGCAAATTGAAATGCCCGAGGATAGCCGGTGCGGCGAACCTTGAACATCGGGTAGATGGCGGCCAACACTGCACCCTGGATGAACATGGTGGCGAACCCAATGGCGATATTTGGCTCGCCGTCGAAATAGCCAAAGGCCATGTACTTGTCCTTGAACAAAATCAGGTGCCAGACGATCGCCAGAGGAAAGACGATGATCGGGTAGATGACTGCGGCCAATACCTGTTTCTTCATCATTGTGACCTCACACGTCCTGTCCGCGTTTCCAGAGCGCCATCACGCTGCCTCCGGGATCACGGATAAAACTCGCGTCACCTGCTGGGCCCTTAACACCCTCAAAGAGGATCGATGCCCCGCTTTCGCGTGCACGTGCGACGGAAGTCTGCAAATCATCGACCTCAACATATGGCACCCAACCCGCAATATCGGGCATCTCCTCACACGCTGCGGCAAAAGGTTTGGTCTCCCCCTCACTGGTCAGAAAAGTCATCGACCCGATGTCCGAAGGCCGCCATCCAAACATGTCCTGCATGAACTGCACCGTGTCTTGGCGTTGCGCCGAGATGTTATCGAACCAGACGAAAGGTAATGGCATCACTCTACTCCACTTGCATTTTGCAAGTAACTGGTAGGCTGGATGCTTGCATATTGCAAGTGTTTTGTGATCATCTATAACTGCATCATGACATCAGCAGGCAAACCGGATTGGAACGGATGCCCGACGCGCTATGCGGCGGCAATTGTAGGGGACAAATGGTGCTTCCTGCTTTTGCGCGACGTCCTGCTGCACGGCAAACGCACATATCGCGAGTTTCTGGCGTCCCCCGAAGGGATCTCGACCAACATCCTGGCCAATCGCCTGGCCAAGCTTGAAGCCCTTGGCATGTTCACCCGCGAGCCGGACCCACGCAAAGCGAGCAGTGTCTGTTACTTCCCGACACAGAAGGCCAAGGATTTCCTGCCGGCACTGGTGACTATGATGGTTTGGGCAACGCAATATGATGACGTCACAGAAGCCCCCGCGTCTTTCGCGGCAAGCTATGCTGATGACCCAGCCGGCACAATTGCCTGGTATGAGGCCGAGATTGATCGGGTGGACCAGGCGTTAAGGCGCGGCTGACCGATTGGTCCACCAGTCATGCATCGACGTGAACACCGGTTCCAAAGCCAACCCATCCATGCTCGCTGAATACTCCACGCGTGGCGGAACCTCCGCATAGACCTTTCTGGTCACAAGCCCATCTGCCTCAAGCGCCCTAAGCTGGTTGGTCAACATCGTTTGGGTGATCCCATCAATGGATTTGCGCAATTCGCCGAACCGCTTGGTACCTTGAAAAATCAGAATCTGTAGAATCAGCAGCTTCCATTTCCCACCGATCATCCCGATCACAATCGGTGCAGGGCACGTCTTGTCACCAGAAACAGGCGTGTCCACCGGTGCCGTTACAGCCTCAGACATCAGTATTTCCCCAATAGTATCATTTTTGATAGTATATCAAAAATTCCTGCCTACTTTTCCAAACATACCAATGAAGCTAGGCCTGTGCAAATACGCAGCCTCAAAGGATATGCACCATGACAGTCGAATTCTGGACAGTGAGCGGGGCGCCAAGCCCCTGGCGCGCAGCGCTTGGTATGGCTTTCAAGGGCCTCGACTACGACGTTCACATGCTTTCCGCCGCACAAAAAGAGCACAAATCAGATACATACCTCGCGCTCAATCCCCGCGGCACAGTGCCAACTCTAACAAGCGGCGATCAAACGCTTGGTCATTCCATCGCCATCCTCGCGTGGCTGGATCGCACGCATCCCGGGTCACCTTTGTTTGGGGAAACGCCACAGGAAGCCGGGCAAATCTGGCAACGCACAATGGATGTCTTTGACTATTTGCCACCGGCGACCAGTGCGGTTCTGTCGCCAATCTTTTTCAATGGCGCTGCAGAAGCCACTGACGATTTATTGGCCGCCGCTGACACTCTGCGATCCGAATTGGGCCATTTGTCCGACATCTTGAGCGACGCGGCCTACCTGTCCGGGGCGCGGCCGGGAGCAGTGGACGCCGTTGCCTTTCCCCATGTTCGATTGATCCAACGGGCGACCGAGACGAAACCACAGATCATGCAAGACCTCGGGTTGCCCAATCTCCACGCGATCTCACCCAAAGTCGCAGATTGGGTGGCACGTATTGAGCAGCTGCCAAACGTGGCAGCGACCTTCCCACCTCATTGGACCGAAGCGTCGTAAGGAGCGAGACAGTGAACATGCAAAACTACCGGAAATCCATTGTTGTCACAGCGGACGCTACCGCGGCCTTCAATGCTGTCACGCACGGTGTCGAACACTGGTGGACGCGCCCGGATCAACCACTTCGACACCCAGGGGATCGGGCCAAGTTCTCCTTTCCGCCGGGTGTCTCATACTGGACCTTCGAACTGACCCACACGGACGACCCGTCACGGGTGGAATGGACCTGCGTGGACGCCCTGCATGTTCATGACGGGCAACCAAAAGCCATTGAAACCGAATGGCTGGGCACCAAGGTGATCTGGCGCATCAGCGAAGGAGCAGCAGGCACGAAGATCGAGCTTGAACACGATGGGCTCACTCCAAAGCTGCTATGCTACGACATCTGCGAAGCGGGTTGGGATATGTTCTTCTTGGAAAGCCTGAAGAAATATCTCGACAAGGGGCAAGGCGCACCGCATCCATCCTAAAAACCACTCTGCACACAGATCGGATCACGCGCGCAGAGGTTGGTGATGTGCCAAAGACCAACGCAAGACGTCATTCCGGCGACACGTCCTACCGATCGGTTCAGATCAGGGCTGAAACGCGGCTCAGATCAGAAGAAATGCGGATCATATCGGTCAATCGCGTCCGGCCAGATTCCAATGTTGAACCCGGCAGTCCAATAAGGTCAGCCGGGTCACTGATTGCCGACCTCAGCGCGTCATCAAGCGGGACACCGACCTGTTCGACAAGCGTTCGAATGGCCGTGGTCAGATCCAGATCGGCGCCCGCAAGTGTTCCATCAGCAAGGGTCAGGATACCGTCCTTGCGCCGGATGGGTCGGCCGCCCAATTCAAAAACCTCGTCGTCGGTCCCGGCAACGGCCATGGCATCGCTCACCAGGAACAGGCGGCCCGGCCCGGTCTTTGCCTCCCAGGCGGCACGCATGGTTTCCGGATGGACGTGAATGGCATCGGCGATCAGACCAGCAGACGCATGACCGGTGGCAAGCGTGGCCCCTACCAAACCCGGTTGGCGATTGCCCAGTTGGCTCATGGCATTAAAAAGATGCGTGGTGCAGCGGGCACCGTTGGCAAAGTATCGGCAGCAGGTATCAAACTCCGCATCGGTATGCCCCAACGAAACGACGACACCCGCAGCTGACAACGCTTTCACCTGCGTCTCCGTAACACTCTCGGGTGCGACAGTGACCATCAAGACCGGCAACGTACTCGCCGCAGCCAACAGAACATCCAGATCGTTCTGTTCCATCGGGCGGATTAGTGCGGCGTCATGGGCCCCCTTGCGCGCAACGGACAGGTGAGGTCCTTCAAGATGCAGCCCGACAATGCCGGGGACACCGTCGCGCACTGCATCGACCGATGCGGCAATTGCGGCGCGTGTCTTGTCCGCCGTATCGGTGATGAGCGTGGGCAAGAAAGCACGAACCCCAAGCCGCCGATGTGCTGATGCAATTATGCGAAGTGTGCCGACAGACGGGTCATCATTGAACATGATACCACCGCCGCCATTGACCTGGAGGTCGACATAACCCGGGGACAGAATATCCCCACCTAGATCGGTCTCGGAAACGTCGGCAGGCACGTCAACATCCGATCCAAAGGCCGTCAGGATGCCATCCTGAAACCTGACCGCGCCTGCCTTGTGCAAGGCTTCACCGTCAAAGACCTGAGTATTCCGATAGATTGTTGCGCCTTGGGTCATACCGTCTCGGTCACTTTGTTAAGGTGACGCGGCGCGTCGGGGTTGATGCCACGGCCAACCGCAACCGCCTCGACCATACCGTAGAATGACACGATTGCCGCCACCGGATCGGTCAGCCAATGCCCCGTCCGCACATGTGGCAACACTGTTGCACGTTTTGCACCTCGGGCCAGCGTAAAAACCTCCGCGCCCTTTTCAACAAGTGCGTCGGACGTTTGCGCAACACTGTCCTCGGCGGCGTCGCCTGCAGCGAAGGTAATAACCGGAAAACTTTGCCCGATGATCGAAACTGGTCCGTGAAACACTTCGGCAGAAGAATAGCTCTCTGCGTGAATGAGGCAGGTTTCCTTGAATTTGAGGGCGGCTTCGTTGGAGATTGCCCAAGAAGGTCCACGTCCCAGCGTAAATAGCGATGAACCGTCGATTGCGGCGGCGGCCTCTGACCAGTCACATCGTGCCGCGCCAGCAAGGTGTTCAGGAAGCGCATGGATCGCGGCGACAAGGTCGTGATCGCCCTTTGTCTCTGCAATCAACCACAGGCCCGCGACAAGGGACGTTACGAAAGTCTTGGTCGCCGCGACGCTGAGTTCCGGACCCGCATGTATGGGAAGTGTGATTTCCGAGGCCATGGCAAGGCGCGAGTTGTCGTTGTTGGTGATCGCAACCGTGAACGTACCATTCTTTCGAAGGCTTTCAGTCATGGCCACGATGTCTGGGCTTTGCCCCGATTGCGAAACAGCGATGCAAAGCGCGTCAGCCGCATCAAGATCCACGCCGTAGATCGAGCTGACAGAGGGGCCAACCGACGCCATTGGCCGTTTGAGGATCAGTTCGCTGACATATTTGAGGTAGGTGCATGCATGGTCCGACGATCCGCGCGCGACCGACAGTAAGAAGCGCGGGTCGAAAGCGCGCGCTCTTTCAGCGGCTGTGGCGACAGCACCGCCGCCCTCTGCCAAAAGACGCTCGACCGCCTCGGGTATCTCTAGGATTTCCCTGCGCATCTGTGTTGGTTCGGTAGACATGTGGGATGATCTTCCTCTTGTCACAAACGCAGCTCCGCAACGAAATCATAGGCGTCACCACGATAGAGCGAGCGGGTAAGTTCGGCGACCCGACCATTTTTCAGATATGATGTGCGTTCAATTTTCAACCCGGCAGCCCGATCAGCGACGCCAAGCAAGTCTGCCTCGGGGGCGTCGATGTTGATGGCCGAGATTTTCTGAACCGCACGGACAGGGCGCCGTCCGTGGCGCGCCAAAACCTGGTATAGCGACGTCTTGACCTCCAATGGGTTCGGCAAAATATCGAGCGGTAGCGAGGCGCGTTCCAACGCCATAGGGCGACCACCCGCCTCGCGCAGGCGATAAATGCGCGCGACCTCGTTCACGTCACCAAGGCCAAGCACCCGCGCTTCTTCCTCGGTGGGTGCAAAGACACCGCGTTCTAGCCATTTCGAGGTTGTGTCGAGGCCCCGATGCGACATGTCCTCGGTGAAAGAAGTCAGATGCGAAAGCGATTGCTCCATTCGCGCGACCGGTTCCCGAACAAACGTTCCTGATCCCTGACGTTGCTCCACCAACCCATCTTGAACCAGCGCCTGGATCGCCTTGCGCACGGTCACGCGCGACAAATCGGTGATGTCCGCCAACTCCCGTTCAGGTGGGAGCGAGGAGTTTGGCGGCAGAATGCCAGCATCAATACCCTCCTCCAACCGCCGCCTCAGCTGCACGTAACGTGGCCCACCATTGGCGGCCAGCCAACCATCCGGGAGAAGGAATTCAACGGTGCTCATCGGTGATCTCCCTTGCAAAATCCAACGCGAGGGACATCGCACCATCCAGTGGTTCTCCCTCACCGTTCGCCAAACAGGTGCGAAGGTCTTCGGGAAGGTAGGGCCCGTACTGGGGGCCAATGCCACCGGTCAAACACACCGGCACGCCAGCCTGCCATCCCAAATGACGGATCGCTCTGGCAACCTCATCACCTCCCCGAGACATGATCTTTAGCGCCAGAATGTCACCATCCGCCGCTGCATTGGTCACCTGCGGCGCCAGCTTGCCAAATTCCGAAGGGAGCGCTGCGCCTGCAAAACCAACAAGACCGGAAGCGCCATCGAATTCCGTCAGGATACGCTCGCTGAGAGGCGTAGTGGCGGTCCGACCATCAACGGTTTCAAGCGTTAGCCGAAGGGCCATGCGACCAACCCATTGCGCGGACGCCTCATCTCCCAGAACCGGGCCCCAACCACCAGCCAGCTTGATGTCACCACTGAACTGTGCGGCATAAAACGACCCGGTCCCGCAATGGGCGATGACACCATCTCGCTGGCCCAGCACTCCGCGCACGGCTGCGGGCCGATCGTCCGCGATCTCGAACAAGTCGAAACGGCAATGCCGCGCGTAGTCGGTCAGTGATGTCCGTCCCCGTAACACCTGCAAGACCAACAAAGGTCGGCGCGGCTGACAACTCCTCAACCGGTCGCGACATACGCTCGGCAAGGCTTTGAAGTCCCCGCACAACTTCACGAACCGCCCCGTCAAAATCTGTGGAAACATTAGCAGACCCGGTTTCAACCGAAACGACATACCCGTCCTCGAACGAGTTCATGCGGCAGCGCGTTCCACCACCGTCGATGGCAATAACAAGGGTGTCGTCCGATCTGCTCATAACAATGCCATTACAATACCTATTATAAAAAATAAAGGCCTAAATAGAACCAATAGCCCTATATTCTATAAGATTCTGCTGTAAATTGGAGGGTTAAGAAAATTCTGGACAAAAGGTATTATATAGGTATCTTTTTATGTAGATCGGAGGAATCGCATGCCCACGCCACGTACAGAAGCGCTGCACAACATGGCAGAAGGGCTCGACATGCGCCCACTGGCAGACGTGGCGGACGTGCTGGCCCGCGGGCAGATTTCTGCGGCTGAGGTTGTTCTGGCAGCGGCCCCAGCCATTGCCGACGGCGCAGTTGCAATGGCGAACACGATCCGGACGGGTGGCGTGCTACACTATGTAGCCGCTGGATCTTCGGGGTTGATGGCAGCCGCAGATGCACAGGAACTTGGCGGCACCTTCTCCATTCTACCTGCACAGCTGCGCATTCATATGGCGGGCGGCTTGCCTACCGGTGTCGAGATGCCCGGGGACACCGAAGACGCCACTGACAGCCTTCAGGATTCATTCGCGGACCTATCCACGCAGGACACGATCATCGCTGTCTCGGCCAGTGGCTCGACACCATACACACTTGCCGCCGCGCAGATTGCGCGACCGGCAGGCGCGACGATTGTGGCAATCGCCAACAACGTCGGGTCTGCTCTGCTCGATATCGCAGACCATCCAATCTGCCTTGCCACACCGCCAGAGGTGATTTCGGGATCAACCCGCATGGGCGCGGGTACGGCGCAAAAGATCGCACTCAATATGCTGTCAACGCTGATGGCGGTCGAGCTTGGCCACGTCCACGATGGGATGATGGTCAACGTGCACGCCGATAACATCAAACTTCGCGCTCGGGCGCGGTCCATTGTCTGCCGGATCGCGAATGTCGAACAAACCGCTGCCGAAACCGCGCTCGAGATGGCGCAGGGCGAGATCAAGCCAGCCGCCCTTATCGCCGCCACGGGCGTATCAGCGGACAAGGCACATGAAATTCTTCGAGAAACCGAAGGAAACCTGCGCGCCGCTTTGGCGCGAAATACCTGACTAAAAATCCTAGGGGAGGTCAAATATGACACGCAACACATTGAAGCTGGCGCTTGCAACGACAGCACTAGTGGCAACAAGCGCCCACGCGCAAGATACTACGCTGACCATTGAAAGCTGGCGCAACGACGACCTGAAACTCTGGCAAGACCAGATCATCCCGGCATTTGAGGCTGAAAACCCTGGCATCAAGGTTGAATTCAGACCCTCAGCACCAGCCGAGTACAACGCTGTACTCAACTCCAAACTGGATGCCGGATCGGCCGGTGACCTGATCACCTGCCGCCCCTTTGATGCGTCCCTGGCCCTTTATAACGCGGGTCATCTGTCTGACCTCAGCGACCTCGAAGCCATGTCGAATTTCTCGGATGTTGCCAAATCCGCGTGGCAGACGGACGATGGATCAGCCAGCTTTTGCGTTCCGATGGCAAGCGTCATCCATGGGTTTATCTACAACAAGGACGCCTTTGAAGAGCTTGGTCTAAGCGTCCCCGAAACAGAGGCCGAATTCTTCGCGGCCCTCGACACAATCAAGGAAGATGGCGGCTACATTCCGATGGCGATGGGCACAAACGACCAATGGGAAGCCGCGACAATGGGCTACAACAACATTGGTCCAAACTACTGGAAGGGTGAAGAGGGCCGTCTGGCATTGATCGCCGGTGAGCAGACCCTTACCGATCCGGAATGGATCGCGCCCTACGCCACCCTCGCCCGCTGGGGCGACTATCTTGGCGCGGGATATGAGGCACAGACCTACCCTGACAGCCAAAACATTTTTACATTGGGGCGCGCAGCGATCTATCCGGCAGGTTCTTGGGAAATTTCCGGCTTCAACACACAGGCTGATTTTGAGATGGGCGCGTTCAAGCCGCCAGTCCAGAACGCGGGCGACACATGCTATATCTCGGATCACACGGATATCGGGATCGGCATGAATGCTGCCACCGACAACCCGGAAGCTGCGCGAACGTTTCTGGCCTGGGTCGCAAGCCCGGAATTCGCAAGCATCTTCGGCAACGCGCTCCCGGGTTTCTTCCCCTTGTCGAAAACGCCCGTGGATCTGGAAGACCCGCTTGCCAAGGAGTTCGTGAGCTGGCGCGGGGAATGTGAATCGACCATCCGCTCCACCTACCAGATCCTGTCACGTGGCACGCCGAACCTCGAAAACGAGACTTGGGGTGCATCGGTTGCCGCCATCAAGGGCACCGCGACGCCCGAAGACCTTGGCCAGGGCCTGCAGGACGGTCTGGCAAGCTGGTACGAACCGCAGCAGTAACCTCCTGTGCTGCACAACCCCGGGCACGTCGAACGGCCCGGGGCCCTTTCCCGGAGTGAGATAAATGAAACAGGCCCGCATTCGCTGGCATATCCTCGTGTTCCTTGCGCCAGCCGTCTTTGTCTACACCGCCGTGATGATCTTTCCGCTCTTCAACACCTTGCGGCTCGCGCTTTACACCCGGGTCGATCAGGAGCGGGTGTTTGTGGGGTTAGAGAATTTCCGAACGCTGTTCTTTGACCCAATCTGGGCTGAACAGTTCTGGAATGCTCTGGGCAATAACTTCTGGTTCTTTCTGGTCCATATGCTGGTGCAAAACCCGATTGGCATCGCACTCGCTGCTCTGCTCAGTCACCCACGACTGCGCTTTGCCGCGCTCTACCGTTCAGCGATCTTTATTCCGACAATCCTGTCATTCGTCATCGTCGGTTTCGCATGGAAGCTGATCCTGTCACCGATTTGGGGCATTGCGCCCTCAATGCTGGATGCCGTGGGTCTCGGGTCGCTCTACGCCCCATGGCTCGGGAAAGAAGAATACGCACTCACCACACTGGCGCTTGTTTCGGTGTGGCAGTTCGTCGGCATACCGATGATGCTGATATACGCCGCACTTCTCACCATCCCTGAAGAAATCCTAGAAGCGGGTGAGGTTGACGGCATCACCGGCATGGCGGCCTTTTGGAAAATCAAGCTGCCGCTGATCCTGCCATCGATCGGGATCATCTCGATCCTGACATTTGTGGGCAACTTCAACGCCTTTGATTTGATCTATGCGGCGCAGGGTGCCTTGGCCGGGCCAGATTTCTCTACCGATATCCTGGGCACATTCATGTATCGCACCTTCTTTGGCTTCCAGCTTCAGTTGGGCGACCCACATATGGGCTCGGCCATCGCTGGCGCGATGTTTGCGATCATCCTCGTGGGTGTCTGCATCTACCTCTTTGGCATCCAGACGCGTATGCGCCGCTATCAGCTGTGAGGACAACCCGATGAACAAGGCACGATCCAATCCGCTGAACACGCTGGCAATGCATGGTGCATTGATCCTCTACACTCTGATCGCGCTGTTTCCGGTTTTCATCATCCTGATCAACAGCTTCAAGGAACGCCGCTCGATCTTTCGTGAACCGCTGGCCCTGCCAAATTCGGAAAGCTTTTCGACCATCGGCTACGAGACGGTCATGCAGCAGGGCGACTTTTTCCTCTACTTCCAGAACTCCATGATCGTGACGGTGGCCTCGCTGTTCTTTGTCCTGCTGTTCGGGGCAATGGCGGCCTACGCCCTCAGCGAATACCGGTTCCGCGGCAATATGCTTATGGGCCTTTACCTTGCGTTGGGCATCATGATCCCGATCCGCATCGGAACCGTTGCTATTCTCGAGATGATGGTCGCAACCGGGCTTGTGAACTCTCTCTGGGCTTTGATCCTTGTCTACACCGCCCAGGGGCTGCCACTGGCGGTTTTCATCCTCAGCGAATTCATGCGGCAGGTGTCAGACGACCTCAAGAATGCCGGACGGATCGACGGGCTGAGTGAATATACGATCTTCTTCCGCCTTGTACTGCCTCTTGTGCGCCCCGCCATGGCAACGGTTGCCGTCTTCAACATGATCCCGATCTGGAACGACCTCTGGTTTCCGTTGATCCTCGCACCTGCCGAAGAAACAAAGACTCTGACGCTCGGTTCTCAGGTCTTCATTGGTCAGTTCGTGACAGACTGGAACGCAGTCCTGTCGGCCCTGTCGATGGCAATCCTGCCGGTGCTGATCCTCTATGTGATCTTCTCGCGGCAGCTGATCCGCGGCATCACGTCCGGAGCAGTCAAATGACGCGAGTTCTAATTGTGGGTCTTGGCAATATGGGCCTGAGCCACGCGCTGGCGCACCATCACAACCCAGATGCGCAGATAACGGGGCTGGTCAATCGGTCTGACGTTGCGCTTCCTCAAGAGCTCGCCAACTACCCAAGGTTCGCGACATTCGAGGAAGGCATGGCCACGGCCCCCGATCTGGTCGTGATCGCAACATACTCGGACAGCCACGCGAGATCTTGCGTGTCAGGCCATGGATGCGGGCGCGCATGTCTTTGTGGAAAAACCGCTCGCAACCACAGTCGCGGATGCAATGCGCGTGGTCGAAACCGCGAAGCGAACAAACCGCAAGCTCGTTGTTGGCTATATCCTCCGGCATCATCCGTCATGGGTGAGGCTGATCAAGGAAGCGCGCGACCTCGGCGGGCCATATGTGTTCCGATTGAACCTGAACCAGCAGTCGTCCGGCGCCGAATGGGAAACCCACAAGGCGCTGATGCAGACAACCAGCCCGATCGTCGATTGCGGCGTCCACTATGTCGACGTGATGTGCCAGATCACGGACGCACGCCCCGTCCGCGTACACGGAATGGGGCTGCGCCTGTCCGACGAAATTGCCGAGGACATGTACAACTACGGCCAGTTTCAGGTCGTCTTCAGTGATGGCTCGGTTGGCTGGTACGAGGCTGGATGGGGCCCGATGATGTCTGAGACGGCATTCTTCGTCAAAGATATCGTCAGCCCAAATGGTGCCGTTTCAATCACGGACGGCAACAAGGGTGCGTCCGCAGACATCGACGGGCACACGAGAGTGGGCGGTATTCTGGTTCACACACCTGCCGGAGACCGGAAGATCGAAATGCCGGACGAGCCCGGTCACCAGACGCTGTGTGACGCCGAACAGAACTACACCTTGCGCGCCATCGCCGAGGACATCGACCTGACACGCCACATGAACGATGCGGTGCAATCGCTTGCTATCTGCTTGGCCGCGGATGAAAGCATCCGGTCCGGCCAGCCCATTTCGCTTGAGGAGATCCTGAAATGACCGCCCTGTCGCTGAAAAATGTGAACAAATCCTTCGGCAAGGTCCATGTCCTCAAGGACGTTAATCTGGATGTCGAGGAAGGTGAGTTTGTTGTCTTCGTGGGTCCGTCAGGCTGTGGCAAGTCCACGCTGCTCAGGGTTATCGCGGGCCTGGAAGATGCCACGTCGGGCGAAGTCAGCATCGGCGATGAAGTCGTGAACATGACACCACCGTCCAAGCGCGGCATCGCTATGGTCTTCCAAAGCTACGCGCTTTATCCGCATCTGAATGTGCGCGGAAACATGACGCTGGCGCTCAAGCAGGAGGGCCAGCCCAAGTCAATAATCGAAGAGCGGGTGCAAACGGCGTCTAGGATGCTCAACCTCGAACCCTATCTCGACCGTTACCCATCAGAGCTTTCGGGGGGCAACGCCAGCGTGTCGCCATCGGCCGGGCCATCGTCCGCAAACCTGCGCTGTTCCTGTTCGACGAACCGCTTTCCAACCTTGACGCAGCATTGCGGATGAACACCCGGATCGAGATTGCGAACCTGCATCGCCAACTTGGCGCATCCATGATCTATGTGACGCATGACCAGACCGAGGCCATGACGCTTGCCGACAAGATCGTTGTTCTGCGTGACGGGCGGGTCGAACAGATCGGCAGCCCGATGGAACTTTATAACAATCCTGCAAATCAATTTGTTGCTGGATTTCTTGGCTCACCCTCCATGAATTTCTTCCCGGCCGGGATCATCCAGGACGGCGATGACCGGATCATGGGCGTCCGCCCCGAAGACTTGTTTCTTGCAGATGACGGCATCCTATCTGCCCGCGTCAGCCACGTCGAAAAGCTTGGCGGTGATACCAACGTGATTGCCCATTTGAAGGACCACCAAATCACGGCCCGCCTTTTCGGCCAGCACGCGGTCGAGGAAGGTCAGGACCTGCGTTTCGGCTTCAATCCACAAAGCGCATATCATTTCGATACACAGGGCGCGCGTCTTTATTAGGAACGCGCGCCGCCTGAGCGCGCCTTAGAAGTGAACCGACAGGCTGTCCAACGGCTTTGTGAGCGGCGGTGCAAACTTGGTAAGGTTAATGCCGTCAACCGCGACCTTGTATTCCTCAAGCGTTGGGGTCCGTCCCAAAATGGCGGACAGGACCACCACCGGTGTTGATCCAAGTAGGGACTCGCCTTTCTTAGTTTTGCTGTCCGCAACCACACGCCCCTGGAACAGCCGCGTCGACGTGGCCAGAACAGTATCACCCTTGGCCGCCTTTTCCTGGTTGCCCATACACAGGTTACACCCCGGACGCTCAAGATAGAGGATATTCTCGTACTCGGTGCGTGCCTGAACCTTTGGCGCGGCATCATCGAATTCGAAGCCGCAATATTTCTGCAGGATGGCCCAGTCGCCCTCTTCCTTCAGCTCATCAATGATGTTGTAGGTCGGTGCTGCCACCACAAGCGGTGCCTGGAATTTGACCTCGCCATATTGCGCTTCGAGGTTGCGCAGCATCTGGGCGACGATCTTGATGTCCCCCTTGTGGACCATGCACGAACCGACAAAGCCAAGATCGATCTTCTTTTCGGCCTGATAGTAGGAAATCGGGCGGATCGTGTCGTGCGTGTAGCGCTTGGAGACATCCACATTGTTGACGTCGGGGTCGGCGATCATGGGTTCAATGATCTGATCAAGATCAACCACCACTTCCGCCGCGTATTGCGCGGTGTCATCCGGCGTCAGTGCAGGTTTCTTGCCGGACTTGATATCCGCGATGCGTTTTTTTGCGATGTCGATCAGTTTGGCGAGCATGCCGTTTTCATGTTCCATGCCCTTGTCGATCATGATCTGGATGCGGCTCTTGGCGATTTGCAGGCTTTCGATCAGTGTCTCATCGTTGGAGATACAGATCGAGGCCTTGGCTTTCATCTCGGCCGTCCAGTCAGTGAAGGTAAAGGCCTGGTCGGCGAGCAGCGTCCCGATATGCACTTCGATGATGCGCCCCTGGAACACGTTGTCACCATGTTGCGCGAGCATCTGCGCTTGGGTCGCGTGGACCACGTCGCGGAAATCCATGTGATCCGCCATCTTGCCCTTGAAGGTCACCTTCACGGACTCAGGGATCGGCATGGATGCTTCGCCGGTGGCGAGCGCCAAGGCGACCGTCCCGGAATCCGCACCAAAGGCCACGCCCTTCGACATCCGCGTGTGGCTGTCGCCGCCGATGATGATCGCCCAATCATCGACCGTAATGTCGTTAAGCACCTTGTGGATCACATCTGTCATCGCATGGTACGCGCCCTTGGGGTCGCGCCCGGTCACCAGGCCGAATTTGTTCATGAATGCCATGAGCTTCGGTGTGTTGGCCCGCGCCTTCGCATCCCAGACAGATGCGGTGTGACAGCCCGACTGATAGGCCCCGTCCACGGAAGGTGACAGGACCGTTGCCGCCATCGCCTCAAGCTCTTGCGCCGTCATCGGACCCGTGGTGTCCTGCGACCCCACGATGTTGACCCGCACCCGCACGTCCGATCCGGCGTGCAGCACTGTCCCCGGTGTGGCACCAACCGAATTGGCGTTGAAAATCTTTTCGACCGCGGTCATGCCCTGACCTTCGTGGCTGATCTCTTTCGAAGGGGCAAAGACCGCCGGTGCTTCGATCCCCAGCGTTTCAGCTGCAAAAGTCTGCAGCTTCATACCAAAGACAATAGCGTAAGAACCGCCTGCCTTCATGAATTCCATTTTCTGGGGCGTGAACGATCCGGCCATATCGACCAGCTCATCCTTGCCATCCGCGCTGTACAGCTTCTTGGACTTTGTGTTGATGGTCAGCACCGTGCCGGTTTCAACGGAATAACGCTGTTCCAGCACCGGGTTGCCATCGTTGTTGAGGATCGGCTTGCCATCCTCGCCCGTCTTCTTGACCCAGTTCTTCAGGTCGACACCAATCCCACCCGTCACGCCAACCGTGGTCAGAAAGATCGGAGAGATCCCGTTCGTTCCAGCCACGACCGGAGCGATGTTGATAAATGGCACATAGGGCGACGCCTGCTTGCCCGTCCACAATGCCACATTGTTGACCCCCGACATCCGTGAGGATCCGACGCCCATCGTCCCCTTCTCGGCAATCAGCATAACGCGCGCATCGGGATGCTTCAGCTTGAGCGCCTCGATCTCTTTCTGCGCCTCCTCGGACATCATGCACTTGCCATGCAATTCTCGGTCGGCGCGGGAATGCGCCTGATTGCCCGGGCTAAGCAGGTCGGTGGAAATATCGCCTTCTGCGGCGATATAAGTCACGACCTTTACTTCCTCATCGATGTCGGGAAGTTTGGTGAAAAATTCGGCGTTGGCGTAGCTTTGAAGCAGTTCGGCGGCAATCGCGTTGCCAGCTTCATAGGCCTCTTTGATCCGGTCAGTGTCAGCTTCGTAAAGGAAGACCTGTGTCTTCAGGACGTCTGCGGCGTCCTTGGCGATGCCCACATCCGTGCCAAGCGCCAGGTCCAGTAGCACTTCCACCGAAGGCCCGCCTCTCATGTGACCAAGCAATTCAAAGGCGAAGGCTGGCGTGATTTCATCTACCACGGCCTCTCCCAAAACGATCTCTTTCAGGAAGCGTGCCTTGACACCCGCAGCACTCGTGGTGCCGGGCAACGTGTTGTAAATAAAGAAGTTGAGGCAATCGTCCCGGTGCGGGCTGTTCGTATCCTTGATGTGCCCAATGACCTCTTCGGTCAAATCGCCATCATCGATAGGCTTCGGGCTCAACCCCTGTTCTTTTCGTGTTTCGATTTCGGTCAGGTATTCAGTATAAAGGGTCATGGGTCTATCCGCGTCTGGCATTCCGCTGGGCCGGCGCCACGATATCCACGCGCCGATCTGCAATTGTATGCTGTAGTATACAATAAAAATCCAAGTTCAAGTCGACGGCGTACAGAATTCTGCCGCAAAAAGATAAAATTCCGGCGATCCCTGCGCTGCGCCGACGTAAACGCATCGCATCAAATGCTCAAGGCTGACCCAAATCCCTGCGCTGTATGTCGCACAGCTAAACGGATTCTGTACGCACCCAAGACACATGGCATCCCTGGCGCACGATCATTGACGGATCGCGACACAGCAATCAGGCATTAGGCTGATGAATTCGGGCTTGGGTGCTTTGTGCTGGACGATCAGGTTTGTAAGATAATACTGACGGCTCAACAGGTCGTTGATGCCAAGGAACGCCAATGGATTTCAGCAGTCTCACGCTCAGCCCGGCGCTGGCGACCCTGATCTTCTGCCTCACCTGTCTTGCGGGACATAGGTATCGGCGTGTGTGGAAGGCCGAAGGGCCCATTTATCAATATTGGGTCTTCGGTTTGCTTGCGGCCAGCGGCCTTCTGATCCTTGGATTTATTCCGGTCGACTTGCCCGGTTAAGCCGTGTGATCAAGACCGGACCGCTCCAGCATTTTTCGGGCACGTGGGCATTCAAGCCGGTCTTTCAAAGGTGAATCAGGGTCGATTTCCTTGTGGCAAACCAGACATTCATTGCCGTCACCAATGGCGTTAAGACCGCCGCAGCTGCCCTTGATCCGCTTGTTCATAAAGATCACGCCAAGCGACATGCCCAGCGTCACCAAAAGAAGAAACAGAAAAGTCAGCAGGAAAGTGGCCATGTCTGGTGCCTCGTTTGACTTTTGCTAAGCGGTAAGAGCTTCAAACCTGGGATTGACGTATGTCTTGAAGGCCTGTTGTTCAACGCCGGGGCGACGCTCGATGAACTGAACCGCAATATCCTGCGCTGCCGCAACCTCGAGCCCCTTCTCGCGACCGAGGATAAGCATCGCAGTTGACCACGCATCCGCAAGCATCGCGTTATCTGCAAGCACAGTCGCAGAAGCGGTCTCATGCGTCACGGGGTACCCCGTGGTCGGGTCAATCAAATGCGAAAAGCGCTGACCGTCCACCTCGAAATAGTTGCGGTAGTCGCCGGACGTTGCCAGGCCCATACCAGACAGCCCTACAACACCGGCAAGCGTACGGTCCCCTGGGTTGGGCACTTCGATCCCGATCTGCCAGGCCAACCCATCGGGATTGAGGCCCGCCGTATAAAGATCGCCACCAATTTCGACCATGTAGTCCTTCAGGCCAAAGGCCTCGAGAACCTGACCGATGTGATCGGCGCCATAGCCCTTGCCGATCCCCGCCAGATAGATCTGCGCTTGCGCGTGGCGCTTGGCCATGTGGTCGCCGTTCAGGTTCAATACGTTCTGATGGCCAGCGATCTCCATCGCTTCGGCGACCGCATCAGAGTTCGGCACAGTTGCCGCACCGGGCGCGCCAAAGCCCCACAATTCGATCAAACCGCCGATGGTTGTGTCAAAGCGTCCTTCACTTGCTTCATGCACATGTGCGGATGCGTTCATGACGCGCGACAGTTCGGGTGACATCGTCTGCGTCACGCCACTTGATGCGGCATTGAACCGCGCAATTTCTGACCCATTGTCCCAATTCGAAAGCTTCCCCGTGACATCGGCAAGGGCTGCGTCAATCGCCTCTTTGATCTCGGGCTTGTCCAACGTTCCATCGTGATCTATAGCGACAACATTGTAAGTTGTCCCCATGGAAAAACCTGTAATCTCAATAAGATGAGTGCGGTTCTTACATGCGGCCAAGGCAAGTGTCATGGCGAGAAACGTACGGCGGTGCAATTTGAGTGAGGCGGTCACAGAAAGTCCCCTTCTTGCGCGGTCGCGTTGGCCTTAGACCAATTTGTAAAATCTTCAACCTCAATATGGTCAAAGTCATAAAAAAGCTCTAGCACCGACGCGGCCACACCGTAAGCCAATCGGCCGTAAACGGCTATCATCAACTGAAGGTCTCTAAAGTGAAGCAATTTGTGCTCCGAAAAGGCTTGAACCTGCCGATCTCCGGTGCCCCAAGATCAGACGTAGAGGAGGCCCGCGCCGTCACTTCCGTCGGGCTGCTGGGTGCCGACTACATTGGCCTGAAACCAAGTATTCTTGTTGCAGAGGGCGACGAGGTGGTCGCCGGCACTCCGATCATGATCAACAAGACAATGCCCGAAGCACAGATCGTGTCGCCCGTTTCCGGACAGGTGCGCGCAATCGTCCGTGGGGCGCGCCGCAAGCTGGTCAGTGTGGTGATTGATACGCACGAATCCTCTGCCGCACCCGTGGACTTTTCAAAGGTCGGTGACAGCACCACCCGTGACGGGATTGTCGAGCGGCTGTGCGCGGCCGGTTTGTGGACATCGTTCCGCACACGCCCCTATTCCAAGATCCCTGCACCGGACGGCGCACCAATCGCCATCTACGTGACCGCAACGGATACAGAGCCGTTGGCACCTAACCCACAGATCGCGATCACCGAAGATGCAGAGGCGTTTGAGGCGGGGCTGAAGACAGTTGCCGCACTGACAGACGGTCCGACCTATCTGTGCCAAAGCTCTGATGCGCCCCTGCCCGGCAGCAACTTGGCAGGTGTTGAAGCCGTCAATTTCAGCGGTCCGCATCCCGCAGGGCTGGCTGGCACTCACATGCATTTTCTGACGCCGCCACAACCCGACCGGTATGTCTGGACGATCGGGTATCAGGATGTGATCGTGATCGGCCGCCTCATGCTGACCGGAACATATGATGCAAGCTGCATCATTGCGCTGTCCGGGCCTGCGTGCACAGACCCGCGTCTGGTGCGCACCGTCGCAGGCGCATCGCTCGCAGATCTGTGTGCAGACGATTTTCCCAACTATCCCGTCAGGATGATCTCCGGCTCGGTTCTGAGCGGACGGGCTGGTGCCGGTGACGATGCGTATCTGGGGCGCTACGCCCGACAGGTCACGCTGATCGAAGAGGACAAGACGCAGATCCCGATGGGGTGGATTCGCCCGATGATTTCCAAATACGCGGTCCAACCCGTTCTTGGGTCTGCCCTCGCCAAGCGGACCTTCCCACTGACCTCGAACCTGAACGGCGGTCGCCGCGCCATGGTTCCGCTGGGCACGTTCGAAGAGCTGATGCCGCAGGATTTTCTGCCGACACAACTGCTGCGCGCCTTGCTGGTGATGGACACTGATCAAGCCCAGCTTCTGGGGGCGCTTGAACTGGATGAAGAGGATCTTGGCCTCGTTGGCTTTGCCTGTCCCGCCAAGTACGAATATGGAATCGCCCTGCGCGATTGCCTCGCAAAAATCGAGAAAGAAGGGTAAGGTATGGGGCTTCGCAACTTCTTCGACAGGATCGAGCCGCAATTCACCAAAGGCGGTAAGTGGGAGCGCTATTTCCCCATCTACGAGATGGTGGAGAGCTTTCTCTACACGCCCAAGACCGTCACGACCGTCGCGCCGCATGCACGCTCCTACATCGACATGAAGCGGATCATGACCTACGTCGTTCTGGCGACGGTCCCATGCATTCTGATGGCACTGTACAATACCGGGTACCAGACAAACCTCGCGATTGCAGAATTTGGCCCCTCGGGCTGGCGCGCAGCCATCATCGGCGGTCTGGGGATCGGGTTTAACCCGCACAATCCCCTCGCGAACATGCTGCATGGGCTTTTGTACTTCCTGCCCATCTACATTGTGACATTGGTGGCCGGTGGCATCTTCGAAGTCATTTTCGCAACCGTGCGCAAACACGAGGTGAACGAGGGCTTTCTTGTCTCGTCCATGCTCTACGCGCTGATCCTGCCCGCAACGACGCCGCTCTGGCAGGTGGCCCTCGGCATCATCTTTGGCGTGGTGATCGGCAAGGAAGTCTTTGGCGGCACGGGCAAGAACTTCCTCAACCCGGCCCTGACCGGTCGGGCGTTCCTGTACTTTGCCTATCCCGCCCAACTGTCCGGAGACAGCGTCTGGGTGCCCGTCGACGGGTTTACCGGGGCTACAGCGCTGGCCGTCAGCGCATCTGATGGTTTCCAGGAACTCGCCGCACGCGGCATGACCTGGTGGGACAGTTTCCTGGGCTTTGTGCCGGGTTCCTTGGGCGAAACATCGACACTGGCGGCCTTGCTGGGTCTTGCCTTCCTGCTGGCGACAAAAATCGCCAATTACCGAATGGTGCTGGGCTGTCTTGGCGGGATGATCGGCTTCTCGCTCTTGCTGAATGCGATAGGGTCCGACACCAACCCGATGTTCGCCCTGCCCTGGTACTGGCACCTCGTGCTGGGCGGATACGCCTTTGGCCTTGTCTTTATGGTGACTGAACCGGTCTCGGGTGCGCATACCAATATGGGTCGCTATATCTATGGCGCGCTGATCGGTGTCATGGTTGTGATGATCCGGGTGATCAACCCTGCCTTCCCCGAAGGTATGATGCTCGCGATCCTGTTCGGAAACGTGTTTGCACCTCTCATCGACCACTTTGTCGTACAGGCGAACATCAAGCGGAGGGCAAAGCGCAATGTCTGACCAAGACCCGCAAAACGCACCCAAGGGGCCTATCGAGCGTTTCCTTGCCCTGCCACCCGACTCGGTCGGCAAAACAATCTTTGTTGCCGTCGCGGTCTGCCTTGTTGCGTCCATGATCGTGTCATCAGCCGCGGTTGCGTTGCGTCCGGCGCAGGCTGTGAACGCGTTGAAAGACAAGCAGGTCAATATTTTGCAGGTGGCCGGCGTTCATGACCCTGAGGTCGATGTGATCGAGGCTTTCTCGGTGTTCGAACCCCACGTGCTGGAGCTGGCAACCGGGCAATTCTCGGATGCGTTTGATCCTGCCACCTTTGATGACCGTGCGGCTGCCGACGATCCGGCAACGTCGCAAGCACTTGAAAACGATCCCGCAGGCATCGGCCGCCTGTCTGACTACGTCACCGTGTATCTGCTGCGCGACGATGCGGGCGAGATTGACAAGGTCATCCTGCCCATCCACGGCTACGGCCTGTGGTCCACGCTCTATGGCTTCATCGCGCTCGAGGAAAACGGTAACGACATCTTCGGGCTGCAATTCTACGATCACGCGGAAACACCGGGCCTGGGGGCCGAGGTCGACAACCCGCGCTGGCGTGCGCTGTGGAACGGTGCCCGGCTGCGCGATGACGCAGGCGCACTTCAAATCACGGTGGCCAAGATTGCACCGGCGGCAGGCGACGAATACCACATCGACGCGCTGGCCGGCGCCACGCTGACCTCAGTTGGCGTCGACAATCTGATTAAGTTCTGGATGGGCGAGGCTGGATATGCCCCGTTTCTTGAAAATCTCAAAGCGGGAGGCATCTGATGGCTCATAAGCGCAAAGACATGCTGATCGACCCACTGGTCGACAACAACCCGATCACCTTGCAAGTGCTTGGTATCTGTTCCGCATTGGCGGTGACATCGTCCTTGCAGGTGGCGTTGGTGATGACGATCGCCGTGACCTTGGTCACCGGGTTTTCGTCGATGTTCATCTCGATGATCCGCAACCACATCCCCAGCTCCATCCGCATCATCGTGCAGATGGTGATCATCGCCTCGCTCGTGATCCTGGTGGACCAGGTCCTCAAGGCCTACGCCTTCGAAATCTCCAAGACCCTGTCGGTCTTTGTCGGCCTGATCATCACCAATTGCATCGTGATGGGCCGCGCCGAAGCCTTTGCCATGAAAAACCCGCCGCTCGACAGTTTCATCGACGGGGTCGGGAACGGTCTGGGCTATGGTCTTATCCTGATGCTTGTCGGCTTCATTCGCGAGCTGTTCGGCTCGGGCAGCCTGTTTGGCATCACGGTCTTGCCGACGGTCAACAACGGTGGCTGGTACGTGCCCAACGGCATGTTGCTATTGCCGCCATCGGCCTTCTTCATCATCGGCCTGATCATCTGGGCCTTCCGCGCATGGAAACCCAAGCAGGTTGAAGAACGCGAATACAAAATCCAGACGATGGAGGCCCATTGATGGAGAACTATCTCGCCCTCGCCGTCAAAGCGATCTTTGTCGAAAACCTTGCCCTGTCGTTCTTTCTTGGCATGTGCACGTTCATCGCGGTGTCCAAGAAGATTTCGACAGCCATCGGGCTTGGGATTTCGGTTATGGTCGTGCAGTCGATCACGGTGCCCGCCAACAACCTGATCCTGACCTATCTGCTCGCCCCCGGCGCGCTGGCATGGGCCGGGTTCGGTGAGGTTGACCTGACCTTTCTCGGCCTGATCTCCTATATCGGGGTGATCGCCGCTCTCGTGCAAATCCTCGAGATGGTGCTCGATAAGTACTTCCCGCCGCTCTACAACGCGCTGGGTGTGTTCCTGCCCCTGATCACCGTGAACTGCGCCATCCTCGGTGGGTCGCTGTTCATGGTCGAACGTGGCTACGATTTCGGTGAAAGCGTCACCTATGGCGTCTCGTCCGGGTTTGGCTGGGCGCTTGCCATCACGGCCATGGCGGGCGTGCGCGAAAAGCTGAAATACTCTGACATCCCCGACGGCCTGCAGGGCCTCGGTATCACCTTCATCACCGCAGGCCTCATGGCCATGGCGTTCATGTCATTCTCCGGCGTGAAACTGTAAGGGGCGATTGTTATGGAAACCTTTGGTCTTGGTATTCTTCTGTTCACGTTGATCGTGCTGGCGCTGGTGACAATCATCCTCGCCGCCCGGTCCAAGCTTGTCTCCAGCGGCAATGTGAACATCACCATCAATGGCGAAAAGACGATCTCGGTGCCCGCTGGTGGCAAACTCTTGCAGACTTTGGCCGAGCAAAAACTCTTCGTTCCCTCAGCCTGTGGTGGTGGCGGCACCTGTGCCCAATGCCGTGTCCGTATTCATTCCGGCGGCGGGTCCATACTGCCGACCGAAGAAAGCCACATCACCAAGCGCGAAGCCTCCTGTGGCGACCGCCTGTCCTGTCAGGTCGCTGTCAAGCAGGACATGGAGGTGGAAGTTCCCGAAGAGGTGTTCGGCGTCAAAAAGTGGGAATGCACCGTCAAGTCCAACGACAACGTGGCGACATTCATCAAGAACCTCGTGCTGGAATTGCCCGAGGGCGAAGATGTGAATTTTCGGGCGGGTGGCTACATCCAGATCGAAGCGCCCCAGCACGCACTGAGCTACACCGATTTCGACGTACAGGACGAGTACCGAGAGGATTGGGACAGGTTCAATCTGTGGCAATACAAGTCAACCGTGCCCGAACCGATCGAGCGGGCCTATTCAATGGCCAACTACCCCGAGGAAAAAGGGCTGATCATGCTCAATGTCCGGGTGGCCTCACCGCCTCCGGGATCGGATGTCCCCCCCGGTCAGATGTCGTCCTACATCTTCAACCTCAAACCCGGCGACAAGGTCACGATTTCCGGTCCGTTTGGCGAGTTTTTTGCCCGGGATACGCAAAAGGAAATGGTTTTCGTCGGCGGCGGCGCAGGCATGGCGCCCATGCGCAGCCACATCTTTGATCAGCTCAAACGCCTGAAGAACCGCGATCGTAAGATTACGTTCTGGTACGGCGCGCGGTCCAGAAAAGAGATGTTCTTTGTCGAGGATTTCGACGAGCTAGCCAAAGAATTTCCGAACTTTACTTGGCACGTCGCCCTCTCGGATGCACTGCCGGAGGATGAATGGTCAGGATACACGGGCTTCATCCACAATGTCCTGCATGACGAATACCTCAAGGATCACCCCGCACCAGAAGACTGCGAATATTACATGTGTGGTCCTCCAATCATGAACTCATCCTGCATCAACATGCTGATGGACCTTGGTGTCGATCGCGAAGATATCATGCTGGATGATTTTGGAGGCTAGTGGGCCTGCCCCCGCTGCGTCGGGAGTGGGCGTGGATACTGGCCAATACATCACGGATACCTTCAGTAGCCACATTGTCCGCTGGGCTATGGGGAACGACCAAAAGGTGCCGCTCGTTTTGGATGCGATGAACATGGCGGTCACACCGCGCAACCTCTACGGTGTGCCTGGGTCGCCATACAAGTCGAGTACGTTGCATGGGGCTACCCCCTCGCGTCACCTTTCCGCTTTGGGCTATGAGTCTCCGACCAGATGCAAAGGAACTGCGGCTGACAGGCAGGCGTCTCCATACCCATAACCGCGCATACAACCGGGGAAACTCCAACTCGACTATTTCGGCTGGGCTTTAGGGTCTTCTTGTTGGATATGGTCTGGAGTATAGCCCACGAAAGACAATGGAAGCCGCAGATGGAAAAGACATTCAACGCAGCCGAGGCCGAACCGCGCATATACAAAATGTGGGAAGATTCAGGCGCGTTTGCAGCCGGGGCCAATGCCAAACCCGGTGCGGACACCTTTTGTATCCAGCTGCCCCCGCCCAATGTGACCGGTTTTCTGCATGTGGGCCACGCGTTTAACCACACGTTAATGGACATGCTGACCCGTTGGAAGCGGATGCAGGGATATGATGTCCTGTGGCAGCCCGGGCTGGATCACGCGGGCATCGCAACCCAGTTGATGGTTGAAAAACAGATGGCCGCGGACGGAGAGAATCGCAAACGGTCCGAGATGCCGCGGGACGAGTTCATCTCGAAAGTTTGGGAGTGGAAAGCGGACAAGGGCGGCGTGATCGAACAACAGGCGCGTCGCCTCGGCGATAGTATGGATTGGGAACGCTCGGCCTTCACCATGTCCGGGGCTGCAAGCGCACCCGCGACAGAGAAGCCCGGTAACTTCCATGACGCCGTTCTCAAGGTCTTTGTGCAGATGTACAACGACGGCCTGATCTATCGCGGCAAACGGCTGGTCAACTGGGACCCACATTTCGAAACCGCAATTTCCGATCTCGAGGTTGAGAACAATGAAGTTGACGGCCATATGTGGCACTTCAAGTACCCGCTCGCGGACGGGCAAACCTATGAATATGTCGAGAAGGACGAAGACGGCAACGTCACCCTCCGCGAAATGCGCGACTATATCTCAATCGCCACGACCCGGCCGGAAACCATGCTGGGCGACGGCGCTGTCGCCGTGCACCCCGAGGACAAGCGATATGCCCCCATTGTCGGCAAGCTGTGCGAAATCCCGGTCGGCCCCAAGGAACACCGCCGCCTGATCCCAATCATCACCGATCGCTACCCCGATCCGGATTTCGGGTCAGGTGCGGTCAAGATCACCGGCGCGCATGACTTCAACGACTACGAAGTTGCGAAGCGTGGCAACATCCCGATGTACAACCTCATGGACACCAAGGCGCATATGCGCGACGACGGTGAACCATATGACACAGCGGCCGCCAGCGCACAGCGCATTGCCCGGGGTGAAGAGGGTTTCGACGAAGGCAAAGTTGCCGCGATGAACCTCGTCCCCGATGAATACCGGGGCCTTGACCGACTTGAGGCGCGCGCGCGCATCGTCGCGGATATCACGGCAGAGGGGAACGCGGTTATGATCGCAAACCCGGCGCTTGAAACCGCCGAGGCACCCGATGGCGACCAGCCTGAACTGCCTGCGACTATCCCGTTCGTAGAGGCCAAAAAAATCATGCAACCGTTCGGCGACCGCTCCAAAGTGGTCATCGAGCCGATGCTGACCGATCAATGGTTTGTGGACTCGTCAAAAATCGTCCAGCCCGCGCTGGATGCCGTCCGCGAAGGCCGGGTCAAGATCATGCCCGAGTCAGGCGAAAAGGTATTTTATCACTGGCTGGAAAACATCGAACCCTGGTGTATCTCCCGGCAGCTGTGGTGGGGGCATCAGATCCCTGTCTGGTATGACAGGCATGGGAATTTCTATTGCGGTGCAAGTTTTGAAGCTGTTGCTGACGAGATCAAAGCCAAGAAGCCAAGTATTTCGCGGGTAACTGAACTCGAAGACGCGGCCTCTTTCACAATTCAGGACATGTCACAAGAGCTAGACACTGCCAAAAAGGCTAGCTTTCAAGCCGCCGTCTGGGGTGATGACAAATTTGATGACGGAACGATCGGAATAACACTAAGGCGCGACCCCGACGTCCTAGACACCTGGTTCTCCTCTGGCCTCTGGCCCTTTGGCACGCTCGGCTGGCCCAACGAAAACGACCCGGCGATGAAATACTTCCCCGGCGACGTTCTCGTCACCGGCCAGGACATTCTGTTCCCCTGGGTTGCACGGATGATGATGATGTCGCAAGCCGTCCTGCAAGACGATCCGTTCCACACCGTCTACCTGCACCAGCTTGTCCGCGACGCGAAGGGCGAGAAGATGTCGAAGACGCGCGGCAACGTCATCGACCCCCTCGACATGATCGATGCTTACGGCGCAGATGCGCTCCGCTTTTCCAACGCGCAAATGGCGGCCTTGGGCGGCGTTCTGAAAATCAGCGAAGACAGGATCAAGGGCTACCGCAACTTCGGCACAAAGCTGTGGAGCGCGTTCAGCTTCGCCGATCACTACCAGATCCCCTATCCGGGTGACGCGCCCCGGCCCGAAGCCACGCAGACGCTCAACAAATGGATCATCGGCGAAACCGGCAAGGTTCGCGAGGCCGTCGATGCCGGCATGGACAGCTACCGGTTCAACGACGCGGCCGACGCGCTTTACGCATTCACCTGGGGCAAAGTCTGCGACTGGTATCTGGAGTTTTCCAAACCCATCCTGCAAGGCGATGATGCGGCGGCCAAGGCCGAGACCGAACAGACTCTGCGCTGGGTGCTTGATCAATGCCTGATCATGCTGCACCCGATCATGCCGTTCATTACTGAAGAGCTTTGGGGGCTGGCGGGCGACCGCGCCAAAATGCTCATCCACGCCGATTGGCCGGAATACGGGACGGAACTGGTCGACGTTGATGCAGACCGCGAAATGAACTGGGTGATCGGGCTAATCGAAAGCATCCGTTCTGCGCGCGCGCAAGTCCATGTGCCGGCAGGCGCAAAAGTGCCATTGCTTGTCATGGGACTAGAGACCAAGGGACAATCGGCCTGGGACAACAACGCGGCACTGATCCAGCGGCTGGCCCGGATCGAAAGCCTGGAACACGTGGACAGTTTCCCCAAAGGCTGCGTCACAATTCCCACGGATGGCGGGACCTTTGGGATCCCGCTGGAAGGGTTGATTGACGTGGGCTCGGAAATTGCGCGTTTGGAAAAGACGATGCAGAAGCTGGGCAAAGAACTGGGCGGGCTGCGTGCCCGGCTGAACAACCCGAAATTCGTGGCCTCGGCGCCGGATGAGGTGGTCGCAGAAGCCAAGGAAAACCTGCGCCTGCGCGAAGGGGAAGAGGCTGAAATGAAAGCGGCCATCGCCCGACTTCAGGAACTCGGCTAAAAACAGATTGATCCCTGTTCACCTTGGCGTCCCAGGTTCTGAAGGAAGAACGCCGACCCAACGCCCGTCTACCCGGGGCAAAAGTCTGCGTCCCGCTAGAATCCAAAAGGCTAGCGACCTGTTGTTTCCAGCTTGAGCCAGTAACGTGTGTACCGCCTCTCTCCGGTGCGGGTGACGGCACCCATTTCAACGAGGTTCTGTAGGTCCCTCGTCGCTGTCGCGCGGGACGTGCCAGTAATTGAAATGTAGTTCTCGGCGCTCAGGCCACCCTTAAAACCCTCGGGTCCTTCACGGAAGATCCGCTCGATCGCTTTGGCCTACCGCTCGTTCAACCTTTCGCGGTGATGGTCGTAGAAATGTGCCTTCGTGATGAAGAACCCGACACGATCAAGAGTAACCTGTTGTGCTGTCAGAACGGTTTCGGCGAACCAATCCAGCTAGGGCGCAACCTCCAATGTCTTCTGGTGCTGCTCAAGCTGGTCATAGTACACCTTCCGCGCCCGCTCGATCGTAAAAGCCAAAGCAATGAGGCTCGGCTGGCCGATGTTCTGAGCCAGCGACTTCTCTGCCATGGCCCGCCCCAAACGCCCGTTTCCGTCCTCAAAGGGATGGGTGCTTTCAAAGTAGAGATGACTGAGACCTGCCCGCGTTAGCGCCGGTAACGGTTCTTCCGCACCCGGCGCGGTCTTGTTGAACCAATCGACATACCGGTCCATCTCGTCTGGAACCTGCGCGGATGACGTACCTCAAAATGCACGACCGGCCGATCAAGGCGGCCCGACACAATTTGCATCGCGTCTTCGTGCTGCCGATAGGCCCCGACCGCTTCCAGACGCCGGTCATGGGACAAGAGCATCTCGTGCCACCGGAACAAAGTCTCATGCGTGAGCGGTTCGGCATAGGTGGAGTAGACATCGACCATCATCTCGGCCACGCCCTGCTCACGTGGTTTGCTCGGATACTTGTCCAGCGCCAAACCAAGTTGTCGGCGGAGCGAGGATTGTACGCTGAGCCGGTCGAGCATCTCACCTTCGATGGCACTGGTCTTCATGGCTTCATCGCTCAGCAGGTCGATGCGAAGCTGATCACGCTCCGATGGGCTGACATATGGTGGACGGCACCCAGAACTTCGCCCGATGAAGTAGGAAACGCTGCTCAAGCTGTGGTAAGTCTCGCAAAGTCTGCAAATCGAACGTCGCCAGAAACGTCTCTGTCGTCACGAAGGTATTTGGCACACCCGGCCTGGGCGCTCTTGGCCCGCTCGCAATCAGATCCTTCTAGCGCAGCCGAGACAGAAGATCGTGACTGCCGCGTCCGCGCCCTTGGCGCGAAGTTTTGAAGCCACGGCCCGAAGTGCTCTCTCTCTCTCTCTCTCTCTCTCTCTCTCTTGAGCCAGTTCTCGTGAAATTCCGATCGCGTCTTCGATCCCATCAAGTAGGCGTTTCTGGATTCTCAGCTCGGCCCCATGCACGTCTACAACCAGGTCCCGCAACATCGCTTTCGTGAGGCGATGTGCCAAAACTGGCAAGATCGTTTTCCAGTTCTGCGCACGCGCCAAAACCACATCAGAAAGCAGACACGCCAGCCGCTCTGCCCGGTCATCTGCCTCAAGGACTGCCCGCATCACGGAAACACATCCCGCAAGCGGTCCATGTGTGATTGCATGGTCGGCCCCCGCCCGTATCCAGTCTGCCGCTTCATCCTCAAAGTTTGGACCAAGAAAGACCTTCAGGCACGTGCGCAAATCCCAGGCATTCAGTCGAAGCCGCCCGGCATCTCGCCATAATGCCAACAAGTCGCCGTGAGCAACGACACCACGGCCAACGCGCGACTGGTGCGAATACAGCGTAGAGGAAGATCGGCGTGATGGAGGCGTAAATCCTTGCCTCGGGCGGCAACCCGGCCAGCAGCGCGTAAGCCAGCGACTGTGAGATTAGCATAGTGGTCACGATCCGCGCGGCCAACAGCTCGTTCGATGGCGCTGCCCGGGTATAGGTGCGCCTCCAATCAACGATGGGGAAATAGTGTTTCAGGCGCATGGGCCTCGCTCTTTGGCAAACAGATTTGGTTGGGCCGGTTTCAATCCAACCGCGATGTCCCGCACACGCAGTTCGCACTCTGCATGGGACATATCTCGCATCAGGACATCAGCCTAATACGGGGACTTTGCCGCCGTTTGCAATGCGGTCTGTGACATCGCCTAGGTCATAACCCGCCGCTGCCGTCGCGGTCAGAATGTCAGACGTAGCGTGGGTGCACGCCACATGGAAAGCCCATAGCATCGCCGAGCGCGTGCCGGTGCGACAGTAGGCCAGCACCGGGTGCGGTCCGCCCCGAAGCGCTGTCGCAAAGGCGGTCACGTCGTCATCGATGATCTGTCCAGGTGTCACTGGGATGGTACACGCTTCGAGCCCAGCCGCTTCCGCAGCGGCCGCGATCTCGGCAAAACCGGGCTGGTCTGTCACTTCCCCGTCGGGGCGGTTGCAGATGATTGTCTTGACGCCTGCTGCCTTGATCGTTGCCATATCCGCGAGATGGATCTGAGGGCTGACCGTCAGTACGTCGGTGATCTTTTTCATGTCCATTTGAGGCATCCCCTTTCGGCGCTACAACGCGTTGATCGGGACCTTGAGCATCGGGTTGCCATCCGCATCGGTCGGCACCTCGCCTGCGCGCATATTCACTTGCAGCGACGGAATAATAAGCTTGGGCATGTCCAGTTGCGCATCGCGTTCGGTGCGGAACTCAATGAATTCCCTCTTTGTCTTGCCGCCGCCAACGTGGATGTTGTGCGCCTTCTCTTCGCCCACCGTCGTTTCCCATGCGATGTCTCGACCACCGGGGCCGTAATCGTGGCACATGAACAGGCGCATGTCGTCCGGCAGCGCCAACACCTTCTGTATGCTATCAAAAAGCTCGCCCGCGTCCCCGCCGGGAAAGTCCGCACGTGCCGATCCGCCGTCGGGCATAAAAAGAGTATCACCCACGAAGGCGGTGTTGCCTATGACATGCACCATGCAGGCCGGGGTATGGCCCGGCGTAGCCATGGCAAAGCCCTGCATGTTGCCGACCCGGTAGGTATCGCCGTCCTCGAACAGTGCATCGAACTGGCTACCATCGCGCTGGAACTCGGTGCCTTCGTTAAACACCTTCCCGAACGTGTCCTGCACCACCATGATTTTTGACCCGACGCCGATCTTGCCGCCCAGCCGCTGCTGGATATAGGGCGCTGCACTCAGGTGATCAGCATGGACGTGGGTTTCGATGATCCACTCCAGCGTGCCACCCATCTCGGTGACGCGCGCGATCATGGTGTCTGCATGCCCGGAGGTGATCCGCCCGGCGGCGTAGTCGATGTCCATGACGCTGTCGATGATGGCGCAGGCACCCGAGGTCGGGTCCTTGGCGATGTAGCTGATGGTGTTGGTGGATTCGTCAAAAAATGCCTCGACCAGTGGTGTGGTATCCATGTCTACGGGATAGGATGTCATGCGATGTCCTCCGATATGCATGTTTTGGTGGGCGTCACGGCGCGACCTTGTTCCGTGCGATCGGTGCGAGCAGTCGGCGCAGGCCGAACCCAGCAACCACCGCCACCAGGAACAACGCAACCTCCCATCGCCCGGTGCCGAGCGCCGGAATGGCCGCGCCAGGGCAGAACCCCGCGATGCCCCAGCCGATGCCGAAGAGGGCAGACCCGCCGACCAGTTTCCCGTCAATCTCAGTGCCTGTAGGCACCTGGAACCGCCCTCCGAACAGCGGCGCGTCCCGCCGCCACACCAGCCGGTAACCAACGAAGGTGACCACCAGAGCGCCACCCATGACAAAGGCAAGGCTGGGGTCCCACGTGCCAACCAGGTCAAAGAAATTAAGAACCTTGGCGGGGTCCATCATGCCGGAAATCGCAATTCCGGTGCCAAAAACAATCCCTGTGACTAGGGCGAACAGGAGTTTCATCGCTTACCCTCCCAACACGTGACGAATGACAAAAACAGTGATGGCAGCCGTCGCCATGAACGTCGGAACGGCCACCAGCGACCGGACGGACAGGCGCGACAAACCGCAGACCCCGTGGCCGGACGTGCACCCGGACCCAAGGCTTGCGCCAAGCCCAACGATGACACCGCCCACAACGATCATTGCCGGGCTGATGGGTACGTTAATCGCGGGCATCTCGCCCGTGGTGACAAAGATCAATCCGGGCGCAAGGATCATGCCCACCATCAGGGCAAGACGCCACGACAGCTCCTCCCGGTTCTCGAAGAACACGGCACCTGACAGGATGCCCGTTGCGCCAAAAATGCGCCCAAGCCCCAGCATCAGAAGGACTGCACCAAGGCCGATGGCAAGCCCGCCGCCAAAAGACAGAACGGGTGTAAACGCGGTCTCCATGTCAGCAGTCCCGGCAGGTCTTGAGCCCGAGGATCGAATAGATCGGGCACATTTTCAGCGTCGATGTGGCCAACATCACGATGCCGATCGCCGCAGCACCATATTTGAACAGGGGCGCCGCAAAGAGCGGCAGACCGCTCAGAAATGCGATGTACAAAAGGCCAACGCCCAAGCCAGCGCGAAAAATGCGGTCAACAGTTCCAACGTTCACAGTCATGCGAAGTCCTCCAGCGCGTTCATTCTGTTCTCAGGATACTGGCTTGGTTCCCGCACTTCAGTGATATTGTCACCAAACTGGAAAGGATTTCCGGGGTTCAGGTGCTGTCTGCAATCGCGCGCAGGCCTTCAAGCTCTTTCAAGATGATGTGTCCGCGCGTCTGCTGGATCAGCCCGCGTTTGGAAAAGTCCTGCAACACGCGCGAGATGACCTCGCGTGCTGTGCCAAGTTCGCTGGCAAGCTGTTGGTGTGTCGCGGAAATCTGCGTGTTGTTCCCAGCCAATGCAATCAGCCGTTCAGCCAACCGCACGTCGATGCGGCCAAAGGCGACATCATCAACCACACGCAAAAGATCAATCAACCGGCGCGAATAGGCCGCGAACACAAAGCTGCGAAATGCAGGTTCTTCGGCGACCAGTCGGTCAAAGGCGAGGCGTGGCAGGATCACAGCCACAACATCCGTTTCTGCTGTGCCTTCGGCATTGTATGCCTCTTCGGCCAACATGCACGCGGTCGTCAGAACGCAGCTTTCCCCGGCCTCAACCCGGTACAGCACGATGTCTCGGCCACCCTCGGACGATTGCGACACACGGATGGTCCCATCAACCAGGAACATGAGGCTGTCCGGGATATTGTCGGGGCCAAACACCGTCTTGCCGGCTTGCAGGCGCACAATGCGCGCGCTGTGCAAGAGCCGGTCGCGCACCGTTCGCGGCAAGGCTGCCGTCCCCTGAAAGCGCTCTGTCCAGTCATCGATGCCCATCGTCCTCTGATCCTTATGTTTCGCCACCACCGGATCTGGCGCCGTGGTTCGTTTCCGATGCGGCCAGCGCGACAGGCATCTTGTCATAGCCGCTAAATACATTCATATTCGAATATAAGAATTAAATGGAGGGATTCAATGCGCCAGTCACGCCGCTCATTTCTGCAAACTGCCGCCGCGGTGCCGCTGGCAGGGATCGCGCCACGCCTCGCCCGGGCGGACGCGTCCTTGGGCGCCGCGACCCTCACCACGATCAGCGACGGCAGCCTTACGCTGCCCGGCAGCTTCATCTTCGACCCCATGCCCAAGGACGAACTGGCCCCGATCCTGACAGAATACGGTATCTCGGACGAGCGGTTGACACCGGAATGCAACCTTGCGCTTTACCGCGATGGGACGAACACCGTGCTTTTCGATGTGGGCTCCGGTCCGGACTTCATGCCAACTGCGGGCGCTATTCTCGACAGCTTAGACGCGGCCGGACTCACGCCCGAGGACATCACCCATGTCGTGTTCACCCACGCCCACCCTGATCACATCTGGGGCCTGCTCGACGAATTTGACGAACCGCTGTTCTATGACGCCACTTATAAAATGGGCCGGACCGAGTGGGATTATTGGTGGGACCCTGAAACCGTCAACACCATCGGCGACGCGCGCGCCGCTTTTGCCGTGGGCGCCAAGCGCCGGATGGAGGTGATCGAGGACAGTGTGCAGCTTTTTGACGACGGGGAAGAGATCCTGCCCGGCATTGCTGCCGTGTCGACCCCCGGTCACACGCCCGGTCACATGAGCTTCGAGCTGCGAAATGGGTCTGACAGCGCGCTGGTCATCGGGGACGCCATCGGCAATCACCACGTGGCTTTTCGCAAACCGGAATGGATCAGCGGGTCCGATCAAGACGGCACCTTGGCCGCGGCCACACGCAAGGTGCTGTTCGACCGGATCACATCCGAACAGATGCAGATCGTCGGCTTCCACCTGCCACAAGGTGGCATGGGCCGCGTGGACACGGATGCAGAGGGGTACGTGCTCGTGCCGGGTGATGTATGATGCGCTGGCTGTTTCTTTTTGCCGCACTCATCCCCCTGCCCGCCCTCGCCAGCGAGGATATCGCGGACCAGTACCCCGGCTCGTTGCTCTATTCCAAACCGGTGGAGGTGATCCCACATGTCTGGTCCGCCATCGGGGCCACAGCCCCGCCGACCTACGAGAACAGTGGCCACAACAACAACCTCAGCTTCATCGTTACCGGCGACGGCGTTGTCGTGATCAATGGCGGGGCTGCCTATCTGTTGGCCAAGGCGCTGCATGACGAGATCAAGGTGATTACCGACCAACCCGTGAAACTCGTCATCGATGAAAATGGTCAGGGCCACGCGATGCTGGGCAATTCCTACTGGGCCGAACAAGGCGTGCCAATCCTCGCCCATGTCGATGCCGCGCACGAGATCGAGGAAAACGGGCACCGTGTCCTCGAAGGCATGAAACGCTACAACCGCGACAAGGCCGAGCGCACCTTTGTCGCACCACCCACACAGACGTTCGAGGATCAGGAGATCATCGAGATAGGCGATTTCAGGATTGAGGTGCTGCACCTGGGTCCCGCACATGGCCCCGGTGATACGCAGGTCTGGCTGCCCGAGCAAAGCCTTGTGATTGCGGGCGACATGGCGTTCCACGAACGGATGCTGCCGATTTTTGCCGACACGATGACGGCCGACTGGATCGACACGTGGGAGTGCTGCTTTGAGGCCCTGAACGCCACCTATGTGATCCCCGGCCACGGCCACCCCACCAACATGGATCAGGTCCGCCGCTACACGCGTGACTACCTTGTCTACCTGCGGCAACAGATCGGAGCGCATTTAGACGCGGGCGGTGACTTGGCCAACGCCTACTACGTCGATCAGTCGCCTTACGCCCATCTTGATACATTTGAGGAGTTGGCGACCAAGAACGCTGGCCGCGTCTTTGAACAGATGGAGTTCGAATAAGGCCTTCGCATTTGCGATGGGTCAAAGCGGGCACGCGGTAATACTGGCACATCAAGCACGGGCGGACGAAGACAGGAGCGTACGGTGCTGGAATCCCTGATTGACCGGTTCGGTGACCCGGCGGTGATGTGCGCAGCGGGCCTGTTCGTCGGACTTCTCTTTGGGGCTACGGCCCTGCATTCCAGGTTTTGCTTGCGCGCCGCCGCGGTCGAGGTGTCAGAGGGCCAGTCCGGGCCCCGCCTCGCCGTTTGGTTGGTGGCGTTCTTTGCCGCATTGGTCACGGTACAGGCCACGATCCTCACCGGCGCACTTGACACCAGCGATGCCCGCCAACTGGCGGCTACAGGTAGCCTGTCGGGCGCAATCATTGGTGGGCTGATGTTCGGTGCAGGCATGATCCTTGCCCGCGGGTGCGTCAGCCGGCTTCTGGTTTTGTCCGCCACGGGGAACCTGCGGGCCATCATGACTGGGCTTGTCGTGACAATCGTGGCACAGGCAGCGCTCAGCGGCGCGCTGTCTCCAGTGCGGGAAGCGCTCGCTTTGGTGTGGACCGTTCCTGGTGGGTCTGCCCGCAGTGTTACGGCCATGATGGGAATGGGATTGGCCACGCTGACCACTGTCGCCGCGGTCGCCTTTGTGGTTTCTGTAGTCTTTGGCCGCCTGCACCGCGTGCCCTTGTCAGAACTTGCTGCTGCTGCCCTCGTCGGCGTCGCCGTCTGTATCGGGTGGGCGGCGACATATGCCATCTCTCAAGTGTCATTCGAGGTGATCGCGGTGCAATCTGTCACCTTCACCGGCCCTTCCACCGACACGCTCATGGCGCTCGTTGCTGCCCCTAACGTGATCCCCAGCTTCGGCCTGGGCCTTGTCCCGGGTGTGTTCGTTGGCGCCCTTCTTGCAGCGCTCATCAAGGGTGAGGCGCGTGTTCAACGCTTTGATGCAGACACTCCGATGGAGCGCTATCTCGTCGGCGGTGTCCTCATGGGCTTTGGCAGTATGCTTGCAGGTGGCTGCGCGGTCGGCGCGGGCATGGCCGGCGGGTCCATCATGGCGCTGACGGCGTGGGTCGCGGTCTTCTGCATGTGGCTTGGCGCAATGATCACGCATCGCTGGATGGCGTCACGCTCTCAACGGGTTCAATCGGCCTGAACAGTTCTACTGTGCGGCCATCGGCCGACGGGCGAGCTGACACTTGGTCCATAATTCTTCAAGGGCGGCCACCAACCGCTCCACGTCCGCTTCGCTGTGCACAGGTGATGGCGTAATGCGCAGGCGCTCTGTCCCCGCGGGGACAGTTGGATAGTTGATGGGTTGGATATAGATTCCATGGTCTCTGAGCAGCGTGTCCGAGATGAATTTGCACTTCACCGGATCACCCACCATCACCGGGATGATGTGACTTAGATTGTCGATGTGCGGCAGTCCGATCTTATCCAGCCGTGCGCGCACTTGCGCGACCCGCGCCTGTTGGGCTGCACGCTCGGTGGTACTTTGTTTCAGATGCCGGATGGACGCCACAGCCCCTGCCGCGACAGCAGGCGGCAAGGCAGTGGTAAAGATGAACCCGCTGGCAAAGGACCGAACGAAATCGCACAGTTCAGCCGAGGCCGCGATGTACCCGCCCATGATGCCAAAGGCTTTGCCCAAGGTCCCTTCGATCACCGTCAACCGATCCATCAAGCCTTCACGCTCGGCCACACCGCCACCGCGCGGGCCGTAGAGACCTACGGCGTGCACCTCGTCCAGATAGGTCATTGCGTTGTAGCGATCAGCTAGATCACAAATTTCGGCAATGGGGGCGATATCCCCGTCCATGGAATAGACGCTCTCGAACGCGATCAACTTGGGGGCGTTGGCAGGCAGCGCGGCCAACTTCGCCTCAAGATCAGCAACATCGTTGTGCTTCCAGATTACCTTGTGCGCGCGGCTATGGCGGATGCCCTCGATCATGGAGGCATGGTTCAATTCGTCCGACAACACGATACAGCCGGGAATACGCGACGCGAGTGTGCCCAACGCAGCCCAGTTCGACACGTAGCCGGAGGTGAAGAGCAGCGCCGCCTCTTTCCGGTGCAGATCAGCCAGTTCCGCCTCAAGCAACACGTGGTCGTGGGTCGTGCCCGAGATGTTGCGCGTACCACCGGCCCCGGCCCCTGTACGGTCAAGCGCTTCGTGCATGGCGTCCAGCACAACGGGATGCTGACCCATGCCCAGATAGTCGTTGGAACACCAGATCGTCACCTCGCCCGGCCCGTCGTGGCAGGTGGCTGCAGGAAAGGCGCCCCGGTGGCGTTCAAGCTCTGCAAAGTCACGGTAGTTGCCGCTGTCACGCAGGGCGTCCAGCTCGGTCCGGAAAAAATCGGTGTAGTTCATCAGTTCTCCACGGCATCCGCGATAATGTCGGCCAGCAAGGCCTGTACTTTCTGCATCTCGCCTTGCGGGTATTCGCGGTAGCCAATCATGACGCCATCAGCGTTCTCGGCCACGAAGATGCCATAGGGGCAATGCGCGATATTCATCGGGTCGGTTTCCATCACCTCTCGTGACACCACGGCTGAGCAGAAGATGAAGATATCCGCCTCTTTGAACAACTCCACATCGCTGCCTACATCCGCGCCCGTACGGTTCAGCATCTCGCCGGTGTGGCTGACATAGTCGATCACGAGACCCTTGCCGACAATTGCGCTTTCCACGGCAAAGGCCGCGTCGTCGAAACTGCCGTCGAAGGGCACCGTAATTGCAGTTTCGGCATGGGCAGCGCTGGCAAGGCCCAGCGTGATGGCAAGAATGATCTGTTTCATCTTATCCTCCTGATCATGCCGCAGAATTGCATGGATGTGCGGGCGGGACCTTGAGAAGTATCAAGGCCCCGCCACGATCTCAGACAGATGCGCCGAACATGTCGGCGGTGATGCCTGCGTACCAGCCTTCGGATTCTTCGTAAGTGGCTTTGCGCACGTCCGAGGTTTCGCCGGTTTGCGAGATGAACCCATCCACCTTTGCGATCTTCTCTGCGGTCGCTTCGTATGTTGCGCCAACCTTCACGCCGTCATTGGCATCAATGAGTGACCAGCATGTGTTGGAGAACTTGGCCGGGAACACCTTGGACCCCGTCAGCGCGCCGCGTACGGCATTAGCGCAAACCTTGGCCTGACTGTTGGCCGAAAAGCCGGACTTGGGCATGTCGCCCTGCTGGCTTGCGTCGCCCAGGACATGGATGTCCGGGTCCGCTTTGCTCGACATATCAACCGCGTTGACAGGCGCCCAGTTGCCATCGGTCACGCCTGCGATCTCGGCAATTCGGCCCGCTTTCATCGCAGGGATCACATTGCAGACATCCGCCTTGGTTTCTTCGCCGTCGATGGTCACGGTCATCGCTGCGGGGTCTACAGACACTTCGCCACCGCCAAAGTCTTCACCGATCCAGTCCACCATTCCGGCGTAGTGGTTGTTCCATCCTTCCTGGAACAGGGCCATCTTCGAGAATTTCGGCTTTGGGTCGGCCACGATGATCTTGGCCGTCGGATTGTTGGTCTTGAGGTAGTGCGCGATCATAGATACGCGCTCGTATGGACCAGGTGGGCAGCGATAGGGGTTTGGCGGGGCGACCATGGCAAAGGTACCGCCCTCAGGCATTGCCTTGAGCTGTGCCTTCAACAATTCGGTTTGGGACCCGCCCTTGTAAGCATGGGGCATGGCGTTCTGTGCGCTCAGATCCCAACCGTCCACCGCACCGTCGACAAAGTCGATACCGGGCGACAGGATCAGCTTGTCGTAAGGCAGGCTGCCACCACCGGCGAGGGTGACCGTCTTGGCGTCGCGATCCACACCCACGGCCCAGTCATGCACCACGTTCACGCCGCCCGCGGCAAGACCGCCATAGCTGTGGCCCAGGTCGTCGATTTCCTTGATGCCGCCCAGATACAGGTTCGAGAAGAAGCAGGTGTAGTAGGTGCGCGTAGGCTCGATCAGGGTCACATCAACCGCGCCCTTGCTGTCCTTGGCGACATAGCGGGCGGCTGTTGCACCCCCGGCACCGCCGCCGATCACGATCACGCGCGGCTTGCCTTGCGCGCGCACCATCGGGGCCGCAAGACTGGCGGCCGCGACGGCAGAAGTTCCAAGGAACGTCCGTCTGTTGAAAATCATATCTATATCCTCCCTAGGGTTGCCTCAGTTCTCGAGGTCTTTGAAATATGCAGCGAGAGCCGCGATCTCTTCGTCTCCCAGCCGTCCGGCGATCATCTGCATGACCGGGTGGTTGCGCTGTTTTTTCTTGTAGGCGTGCATGGCGACGACAAACTGATCCTCGGGCCAGAGCGTGATGGACGGGATGCCCTCGTCGCTGCCGGCTGCCTGGTGGCAGGTGGTGCATTCACCGCTTAGATACGCACCGTATTCCGGGTCACCTTTGAGAGCGAGGATGGCGGGATCAAGGTCATGATCCACCGCCTGAGCTGTCGGATCCGCCTCGGGGATGTCAGCGGGATTGTCGGAGAATTGGCGCAGATACACGATCAGGTGCGTGCGATCCTGCGGGTCTTTGACCCCTCGAAAACTCATGCGCGTGCCACTGGTCATGGCACGTGGGTTTTCCAGAAACACATCCAGTGTTTCGACGTGCCATTCCAGACCACCGGCACCCGCACGCTGGAAACTTTTAGAATACTTGAAGTTATCCAGACCTGCCGCTTTTCGACCGAATAGGCCGTTCAGATGCGGGCCGCTCCGATTTTTGGCCCCGGCGCCCACCTGATGGCAGCCCTTGCATTGCTGAAACACCTTCTCGCCCACTTCCGCATCACCTGTTTCGGCTTGGCAGGGCCATGCCATCAAAACCGCAACGGCCAAAGGCATCAGAAATCGAAAAACGCGCATCACGATCACTTCGCAAAGCTCGCGAGATATTTGGCGATGGCGTCCAGATCCTCGTCCTTCTTCAGACCGGCAAAGGCCATCTTGGTGCCCTTCATGTAAGACTTGGGCTTGGCCAGGAATGCGACCATTTCTTCGGCCGTCCACTCCTTGCCCTCGGCATTCGCTTCGGCAAAACCGTCCGAATACTTGAACCCTTCGACCGATCCCATGGTCCGCCCCATGATGCCGTTCAGTTGAGGACCGACCTTGTTCTGCGCCCCGTCGCCGACCGCGTGGCAGGCAGAGCATTTGCGGAACACCTTTTCACCGTGTTTCAGCAGTGCGTCGCCGTCGCTTGCCGCGGCGGTCTGGGTCGGTGCGGGTGCCGGCACCGCTTCGGGTTTGGGTGCAGCGACCGGGATGAAAGACGGTCCAGCGGCGGAAAAGGTCGGCAAGTCGTCTACCGTAGCGTGGTTCATGACTGAGTTCGAACCCCCTTCGGGCGGCGTTTCCACAAGGAACACCGACCGCATGGAGATCTCGACCTCGTCCTTGCAGTTTTCCATGCAAGGTTCGGTGCGCCACTCGGTGTATTCTTCCTCTGCCCGGTCATCGACAATGAACCCATCGGCATTGTGCATGGGAACATCCATGAAAGTCTCGCGACTGAGCACGAAATCATCATCGACCATATCATTCGAATAAAGAATGTAGGCGACGATGGCATAGGTCTCGTCCGGCGTCAGTGTACCAGCCCCGCCAAAGGGCATGGAACGGTGGACGTAGTCCCAAACGGTCGACAGGTAGGGCCAATAACTGCCCACCGTCTTGACTGGATCCTCGTCCGCCAACGTGTCGAACCCACCGGCCAGCACAGGCCAGTTGTCCACGCCTTCGGCAAAGTCGCCATGGCAGGACGCGCAATAGTCGACGAATACCTCTTCGCCGGTCCACACGTCACCGCTGCCCTCGGGCAGGCCGCGCCCATCGGGCAGGACATCCACGTCCCACGCCGCGATTTCTTCGGGATGCGCGGCGCGGCCCAGACCGTATCGCCCTTCAATCCGCGGCGCAGGTTCCGCAACCGGACCACCGGCAGCGCGGGTTGCGGCGGCGACCTGTATCTCGGCCACTTGCTGTTCCAGTTCAGTCGCGCGGGCCGCTTCGGCTTTGGCCACCTCGGACGCTGCATTTGCCTGCGCCGACACCTGTTCAACCCGTGTCTCAAGCGTGTCGATCTTGTCGGCAGCGTAGTCGCGGTTCATCAGACCAAATGCCGCCCCAAGAACAACGGCCGTGCCCCCAAGCGCGGGAAGGAGGAAATTAGGAGACTTCGACATTCTCGGCGATCCCTTCTGCGTTCACGTACCAGGTCTGGATACAGTTATTGTGGTAGACCGAGTTTTCGCCACGCTGTTCGCGCAACTGTTCCTTGGTCGGTTGGACGTATCCGGTGTCGTCCATAGCCCGGGACTGCAGCAACATCGGCGCGCCGTCCCAGTCCATGTCCAGGTAGAAGCGCGTGAGCGCCTTGGTGTCGCCCTGCTTGCCTAGACGAGCGGTTTCCCAGGTGATGCCGCCGTCCTTTGACACGTCCACGCGCGTGATCTTTCCATGGCCAGACCAGGCAAGGCCGGAGATGACCAGTGGTCCTTTGCCGTGGTTGATCGGCATTTGTGGACTGGGCGAGGTGATGACGGATTTCGCATCCATCTCCCACGTCCATTTTCGGGCGGTGCCGTCCTCCAGCACATCTGTGTACTTGCTGGTTTCCTCGCGGCTTTCCACAGCCATGTCAGTCACTTCGATGCGGCGTAGCCATTTGACCCACATGTTGCCTTCCCACCCCGGCACGACGAGGCGAACCGGGTACCCGTGCTCCATACGCAAGGCCTCGCCGTTGGCCTTGAACGCGACAAGCACGTCGTCCAAGGCTTTCTCCATTGGGATGGACCGCCCATTTGAGGACGCATCGGCGCCTTCGACATACACCCATTTGTCGGGATTCACATCGGCGCCCGCCTCTTTCAGCAGGGTCCGCAGTGGCACGCCGGTATATTCCATGTTGTGGATCATACCGTGGGTGAACTGTACGCCGTTCAGTTGCGCGCCCGCCCATTCCATACCCGTATTGGCGGCGCATTCGCAGAAGTAGACGTGGTTTTCGCGCGGAAAGCGTTCCAGATCGTCATAGGTGAAGACCAGCGGTTGATCGACCAAGCCGTTAATCATCAGCCTATAATCAGGTTTCGCCAGTTCGATCGCACCCGAGTGGTGGCGTTCAAATGCACAACCCTGCGGCGTGATCGTCCCCTCAAGCGCGTGGATCGGCGTGAAGTTGATGGATGAGATGGGCGAGGCGGTCAGCCATTCCACATTGCGGCGCACCACGTGGCTCTCAAAGCTGATCGGCATGCCATAAGGCGTCTCGTCCACGCCGACGCCCGTGTAGCTGGCCCAATCCTGCAATTCGGTGATCAGCGGATCGGGTCCACTTGCTGCTGCCGCCCCGGTCATCGACCCTGCGGCCGCAGCGGCAGAGCCGCGAAGGAAGGCCCGCCGGGATGGTTTGAAGCTCTCATCCATGGTCTAGATTTCCCCTGATTAAACGCCGGTCACGACGACGCTGTTGTTGTTCTGATTGACGGTCACGGTGCCTATCTTGGCGATATGGCTTTCCACCACGTCCCAGATCTGTGGCCCCTCTGTGTCCTCGTTGACCGAGGCCCAACCCGCCGCCACGTAGCTGCGTGTGGGATCGATCAGTTCGCCCGTGCCAAGCAGAGTCATGTTGCTGATGCGGCTTCCCTGCGGTTGGCTGACGTCGACGTGGTAGCCAAGCCCACCAGTGCGGACCATATCGCCGCCTTGCTGGTAATAGGGGTCGGGGTTGAAGATGTTATCGGCCACGTCCTCGAGCACGACCTTCAGGAATTCGCCGGTCATTTCCGTGCGATAGGCTTTGCCGTAGGTCATGGAGGTCACATTGAAGATATCCTCGCGCGTGATGTCCTCGCCGGGTATCAGGGACGGCCCCCAACGCACGCCAGGGCTCAGTGCAATCTCGGCATCCCGCTCGGCCAATAGCGCATCGCAGATCAGATCATCCCACGTACCGTTGAAGTTGCCACGCCGGTAAAGAAGGCTGTCAGTCTGCCCGATCACCTCGGACATTTCTGCCTCGAATGGTGCGCGCTGTTCATCGATCAGCGCAGCCATGTCAGCGTCGGCAGAGATCACATCGGAGAAAATCGGGATCAGCTTGGACTTGTAGCCCAGCACCCGACCGTTCCGGATGTCGAGGTCGATGCGGGTGACGAACTTGCCGTTCGAACCAGAAGGGAAGATCAGCGTGTTGCCTGACAAAACGGGTTCGGGCAGGGCGTCATGAGTGTGGCCAGACAGGATCACGTCGATGCCAGTGACCACGGTTGCCATCTTCTTGTCCACGTCGAAGCCATTGTGGCTGAGCACGACCACGCATTCCGCACCAAGGCTGCGCACCTCGTCCACCATGGCCTGCATGTTCTCGTCCCTGATACCAAAGGCGTACTCAGGGAACATCCAGCCGGGGTTCGCGATGGGCATGTAGGGGAACGCCTGACCGATCACGGCGATCTTGGTGCCGCCGCGTTCGAACATCTTGTAGGGCGGGAACAGTTCGGTCGGCTCATCCCACTCAACGTCAAAGATATTCTGGCCGAGCGCCGCGAAGGAAGGGACTCAACGAGCTCGGCCACCCGCTCGGAACCCAGCGTGAATTCCCAGTGGAACGTCATCGCGTCGGGCTCCAGCGCATTCATGACATTGACCATGTCCTGGCCGTGGGTCTTGAGGCAGGTATAGGACCCGTGCCACGTGTCGCCACCGTCCAGCAGGATCGCGTCGGGGCGGTCGGCACGAATAGCCTTGACCACCGTTGCAACGTGGTCGATGCCACCGACACGCCCATAAGCCTGCGCCAAGGACGAAAAGTCACCCGAACTCAGCGCGTAATGCGAAGGCGAGCCATCGTCGATCCCATATAGCTTTCGGAACTCCGCACCGGTCACGTGAGGGACAGCCCCTTTGTTGCCGCCCACTCCGATATTGACGGAGGGTTCGCGGAAATAGATGGGTTTCAGCTGCGCATGAATGTCCGTGACATGGATCAGCGAGACGTTTCCGAAGGTGTCGAACTGCAGCAACTGATCCTGCGTCAGCGTCTGTTGGGCCGCCAACCGCGCCCATTTGCCAAAACCGGAGGTTCCAACCAGCGCAGACGCCGCCATCCCAACTTGAAGAAAATCCCTGCGCGAGATCATGATGCGTGTCCCTTAATACATATGCGTATGTTTGAATTAATACGCCTAAAAAAGGGGCGTCACCCGCAGGCACGCCCCTTGATCTGGTTTACTGGCGAACCGCTGGCGTTTCGATATCCAGCCCGTTGGCACGGCTTGCCACATAAAGCTCAAGCGCTTTGAACTCTTCCGACCCTTCGGCAAAGGTCTCGGCCCGCGTATCGCGGATACAGCCACGGAAACGGTTGTGGCGCGAAATCAGCTTAGCCTGTTTGAGGCGGTATGTCGGAAAGCCGTTGATCTGGCCCTGGCTCAGATGGTCGGCCCTGATCATGTTGCCGTAGTTGTTTTCATGGCAATTGGAGCAGGACAGCTCAAGCTGACCATAGCGGGTATAGTAGATTTCTTTGCCATTCTCCCAGAACGGTGCTGCGTCTCCATCTATGGCCACGTCCATGGGCATTCCACGCGACTGCAGACCGATCAGGGCAACCATCGCCTGCATGTCCGCTCCCGACCACTTCCATGGCTCAGCACCCATCACGTCCTGGCGGTGGGTATTGATCAGATCTTCCATCACGACCAGCTTGCCATCGACAACCTTGGGCATCTTGGCATGCAGCCCTACAAATTCTTCGGGGCCATCCGTGTGGCACGAGGCACAGGACTTGCCCTCGGTCCCGTCAACCGCGTTGAACAGGTCGATGCCCTGATCGACGAATATCATCGCCGGGTTGTCAAAATCATCGACCTGAAGCGCTTGTGTTTCTGGTGTCCGGAAGCGCCAGCCTGAATAAATCGTGCTGACATTTTCAAGATGTGCCGGTGCGTCGGTTTCTGTGACAAAGGTCTCGCCGTCGATCGACAGCGTGCTATTATCCTGCGCGATCGCAACTCCGGCCATTCCGATGACGGCCACTGCTATCCATGGTTTCAAGTTCATTTTTTCCCTCCCTGGCGAGATCCCTGTCCTCTTACGAGACTTCGATCTTCTTGCTTTCCTCGTAGACGTCACCGTCGTCGTCGTACCAGGTGAATTTGAACTCACCAGATTCCGGAACAATTGCCTCGAACTGGAAATACGGGTTAGTCGAAATCGCCGGCTCCAACGCGACATCAATCACGTTCTGGCCGTTAAAGTCTGCGGTGAAGCGATTGATGATCGACCGCGGGATGATGTTGCCATCATCGTCCTTGCGCTGACCACTTTCCATCTTGTGGCTGATCAGGGTTTTGATCGTTATCGTGTCACCCGCTGATGCGGTTTTCGGGACCTTGACGCGGGGTTTTACACCAGATGCCATGTTCTTTCTCCTCGTCTTGTCTGATCAGCCGCCGCAGCCGCCAATGGTCACTTTCACGTTGGCCGATGCCTTCTGGAACGACCCATCCTCCATTTCGGCAATGGCAACGACATTCTGTGTTGCGGCCAGGCGGATACGGGTGGACGCACTGCGCGAGGCGCTGAGCGGGCCGAACTTGAAGGTCGCAACGTTGGGCACCGGGTTGCCGTCGGCATAAAGCGTGATGGCAACGGCACCGGGGGCCGACACTTCGATCGGGACGGTGTTGCCGTTCTCTGCAATTTCGGGCGCCGTGATCGTCACAGCACCTTCGCCAAGGTCCGCGCCACCCGTCAGTTCCGCAATCGCGTCATCCGTCAGGCTGGCAAAGGCCGGAAGACCGGTCAGGCTCGACAGCGCGACTGCGCCAGAGCCAAGTACAAGCAATTTTCGCCGTGTCAGTTCCATGGAACGCTCCAGTTGTCTCGAGTTACTCGAATTTCAGGGTCACAAGGAACGCAACGACGTCCTCGATCTCCTGAGCTGTCAAAAGGGGTTGCACCTCGCCTTCACCATGGGCCTTGCCGGTGTAGGCATCGCCAAGGCGGATGAACCCGTTTGTCTTGTAGAACGATGGCATCACAGTGCCGTCGAACATCATCTTTGCGTCAGCCACGATGCCCCGCAGTTCTGCCTCGTTCCAGCGGTCCGCAACTCCGTCGAGCGGTGGGCCGACCTCTCCGTGGAAAGGCAGGTCCGACAGCGCCTCGACTGAATGACACGCAATGCAATTGCCCGATCCCTTGTTCATCAGGATCGCACCGTTGGCCGCATCACCCGGTGTGCCACTCAAGGATGAGGCAATCGCGCCATCCTCGAACACCACTGCGGTGGGTTTCACGGCCTCTGCGCTGACGACAGAGGCTATCAGCGCTGCGGCCAGACCAAGTCCAATTCCGTATTTCATGTGCCCTCCCTTGGACGATTCCCGTCCGTTCTTGGGGGTACACTATCGTACACATTCACGATTGAGCAATATCAAATTCAACTACATGAATTTTTATATCTGTTTGCAAACGCAGCATTGGGCGCAACAATTGTTTCGCGCTTGCAGCATCGCTCAGCCGTTCTGTTCCTCGAACTTGCGTGCGTGGTACTTCTGGAACGGCTCATCGCCTTCGTATCCTTTGTCCACGACCCAGTTCAGCATGTTGAAGGTGGTCCAGCGTCCAAATGCACCGGGCATGTTGGCAACGGCTGCTTGCGTTGCCATTACATCATCGCCCACCTCTTCGGGAAAGAAGTATATGCTGGGCGTAAACAGTGCACCCCAGCGTTTGACCATATCCTTTTCGGGCAACACCGTGCCGTCAAAGTCGGTGACTTCTACATCGCCAAACATGTTGATCTGTACGACGAAAAAGTTGTCCTCGATGTATTGCGAGATCTCGGGGATCACAAAGACTTCCTCGTGCATCTTCTTGCAGTAGATGCAGCCGCGCTGTTCGACCAGAACCATCAGGCGTTTGCCCTCTGCATTGGCTTCGTCCAGATCTTCTGTCAGGTCCTTGAACGTGTCGCGCATCCACGATGCTTTGTGCAGCCCGTCATCCCCCAATTCGGCAGCCGTCGTTGGAATGGCAAGGCACAGGGCGGTCAGCAGTGCAATCAGTCGAAACATGGTATCCTCCCTTGGATGTTAGCCAATGGCGCTGAACCACGGCACGTGCTCCAGCATCCATTGGGCGATGTAGTTGATGGAATTGGTGGCAATCAGCACCCCAAACAGAATGAGAAGCGCCCCCATCATCCTCTCGATCAGGCCGAGATGACGACGAAACCGCGCCATCCACGACATGAACGGTCCTATGAACAGCGCCGCTACAACAAAGGGCAGCGTCATGCCGAGGCCGTAGACAAAGAGTAGGCTCGCCCCCTGTCCGGCTGTCTCTTGTCCCGCGGCTGTGAACAGAATGGCAGCCAGCACCGGCCCCACGCAAGGTGTCCAGCCAAAAGCAAAGGCGAGACCAATTACAAAAGCGCCCAGCAGCCCCACATTGGACGTGTTCCCGGCGTCGGCCCTGAACTGGCGGTACAAAAACCCAATGCGCACGACCCCCAGGAAATGCAGACCCATCGCAATGATGATCCCCGCCGCGACCCAACGCAGCACATCGAAGTACTCGCGCACCATCTGACCGAAGGCAGTGGCCGTGGCCCCCAGCCCCATGAACACGGTGATTACACCCAAAGCAAAGCAACACGCCGCCAGAAACGCGCGCAGTCGCACTTGTGGCGAAACCTTTGCTTCGGCTGATATCTGGTTCATACCCACCCCCGCGAGATAGCTCAGGTAGAACGGCACGATGGGCAGAATGCAGGGTGACAAGAAAGACAGCAGACCCGCCAGCAAAGCGCCCAAATATGTCACATCAAACATGATCCGGCGGCCCCTTGCCTTGAGATATTCACAAATTAGATTATGATGAAGAATGAAACGGCGTCAATCGGAGTGGGTCGTGCACACAATACGCAAATGGCTGGTCACGGCCCTTCTGACACTACCCCTGCCCGCTGCGGCAGAGACCTATCTGCTTATGGCAGAAGAAGCAGGATGTTTCTGGTGTGCCAGATGGAACCAGGAAATCTCCCACATCTACCCAAAGACAACAGAGGGAAAGACGGCCCCCCTTCAACGCTACGATCTGCACAGCGAGACACCGGATGTCACCTTCGTTCAAAAGGTGCGTTTCACGCCCACGTTCATCCTAATCAATAACGGTACCGAAGTGGGTCGGATCGAAGGGTATCCGGGCGAAGATTTCTTCTGGAGCCTCCTCACGATGATGTTTGAACGCGCCGACATCCCCTTGGACAAAACGGGTTAGAACGCTATGACGCTTGATATGACAATCGAACCGAACCCCAAGGTGGATACACCATCGCGCCTGCCCGTCTTCGACGCCAATATGTGTACCGAGGATATGGAAAAGATGATGCGCAACGCGCAGGACGCGTCGAATTTCCTCAAGGCAATCAGCCACGAAGGACGTCTGATGATCCTGTGCCACCTCGCTTCGGGCGAAAAGTCGGTCACCGAACTCGAAGACTTGCTATCGGCGCGTCAGGCAGCTGTGTCACAGCAGCTTTCCCGCTTGCGGCTCGAAGGGTTGGTGAAACCCCGCCGCGACGGCAAGGCGATCTACTACAGCTTGACAGATGACCGGCCCCGGCAAATCATGGAGGTCGTCTACGACCTGTTCTGCAGGGACGACTGACCGGTCACTTCGCCAGCGATCGGTCTTCGGGAGGAAGCCGACATGCTGGAATTGCTGGGTGAAGCCAACACCGTTGCATTTATTGGTCTGTGCGGGGGCATCGCCCTTGGACTTGCCGCACGCATTGGCCGTTTTTGCACCCTGGGTGCCATCGAAGACGTGCTTTACGGTTCGGATGATCGACGCATGCGGATGTGGCTTATTGCCATCGGCGTTGCCATCATCGGCACCCATATCGCCATGTCGCTGGGCATGTTCGATGCGTCTGAAGCGGCCTATCTTGACCGGGTGTGGAACCCTGCCGGTACGATCATCGGCGGGTTGATGTTCGGTTACGGAATGGCCCTCAGCGGCAATTGCGGCTACGGCGCCTTGGCGCGACTGGGCGGCGGCGACCTGCGGTCTTTCGTCATCGTGTTGGTCATGGGCCTGTCTGCGTACTTCGTCATGTCGGGCCCCCTCGCCCACCTGCGGGTCATGCTGTTCCCGGTCGAAACCGATGCCACATCGGCACAAGGTTTCACGCAACTGTTCGAGGGGTTCGGGATCGCACCCTTGGTCACAGGTCTGGCTGTCGGAGGCGCGCTTTTGGCTTGGGCCATCTCGTCCGCAGATATGCGCCGAGCGCCGGGCCATCTGTTCTGGGGCGGCGTGGTCGGCACCGCGATCGTGTCCGGCTGGGTCGGCACGTACTGGGTGGCCATGGCCGGGTTCGAGGCTGAACCAATTGAAACCCACACCTTTGCTGCGCCCATTGGCGACACCATCTTCTATTCCATGACAGCATCCGGCAACGCACTTTCGTTCAGCGTCGGCTCGGTATTGGGCGTCGTGATCGGCGCAGCATTGGGGTCATATTCCAAGGGCCACTTCCGTTGGGAAGCCTGCGAAGACCCACGCGAGTTGCGACGGCAAATCATGGGCGCCGCACTCATGGGCCCCGGGGCGATCCTAGCCGTTGGGTGCAGTGTCGGTCAGGGCATCTCGGCATTTTCGGTGTTGGCGTTCAGCGCGCCTTTGGCCTTTTTGGCGATCTTCATCGGTGCGGCCGTGGGACTGAGACAGCTGATCACTGGCTTTGCGCCGGCAGAATAGACAAAAATAGCCTCGCCGCAGTGCTCTTCATTTACCGATGAGGCGATACGGCAGCACAACCTTGTCCTAGCCCCCTAGAACTGTTCCATTGCACTGGCCGCAAGGGGAGAAATAGCATGTTCCTGCAGTCGTTTCGATCAGTATGAATGCGTCGTTCATGTAGGCTCTTTGGAGCGCAGCGCGTAGCGCATCATATCCGGGGCTCGTATATAACCGTTGCCCCACGCTTCTTCTTGCTCCAACACGCTAAGCAATTGTTTAGAGATGGCTTGCGCGGAAGCGCCGTTAGCCACCAATTCATCTAAGTGTTGGATTTTGTTTGCAACGCTACTTACCCAATCATTGGGGTCACCACCTAATGCGTTCAAGAGTTGCTCCTTACCGTCGAACCATTCCGCAATCTCTTGGCAGAACACGCCAACGAAAGGACTCGACCTAGTTGCGGACACTACTATTCGTTTTTGGCGCCGCGAATGCACTGCGAATGGTATCAATACCCGCGAGCACGAATGTAAGAGCGGCTACTGCAATAAGGTCCGGGGTCGGCACCTCGATACAAAGGATCAAGAGGAAAGCGCCAAATATGAAAAAGGCGAATAGCGCCAAGAGCCGCTTCATGAAAATTCTCCCATCGTATCCGCCCAATCGTAGAACCATTTGGCCGTTCTGAGAAGCCGACCATCGCCATTCTTGGGGCCGACGATCTGCACGCCCATCGGCAACCCTTGTGACGACGTTAAAAGTGGTAAGGTGACGGCGGGTGTCCCGACCATCGTCCAAAGCCCGTTGAATATGCTGTCACCAGTCCAATCGAGACCCTTCGGTGCTGAGCCCGGTGCGGCGGGACAAAGGATCGCGTCGCATCTGTCGAAGATTTCGTCCAGAGCGGCCGCGAAACGCTCGCGCCACGCCAAAGCTTCGAGATAGTCGAGCGCGGTTATTCTTCGGCCCTGCTCCAGCGCCTCTCGGGTTTCCGGTGCAAGTTTTTGGGGGTCATAGCGGCTGAAGTTTAGTGCCATCTCGGCAAAATTGATCCGTGCCCGCAGGTCTGCGGCGGCATCAAATGGAGCGGGAAGTTCTACTTCAAACGCGCCTTCACCCAAGGCGTTGGTCAACTCGTCGAATGCCCCGTGCAAATCCTTGGTTGCCTGTTCCCAGCCCGGCATTTTGACGACGGCAAGAACCGGTTTCAAAGGAGGCGGCTGATGAGCCAGTTCAAGAAGCCGAGGGGCGGGTGCCAGTGCCGTATCGCGGTCTTGGCTGTCGTGCCCGGCCAGCACATCGGCGACCAGCGCGGCACCGGATGGATCGGTCGCGAAGACCCCAACCGTATCGAGACTTGGTGATTGGGTGAGAATACCCGTACGAGGGATCATCCCGAAAGTTGGTTTATACCCGGTGACGCCGCAAAATGCGGCTGGACGGATCACCGACCCACCTGTCTGCGTCCCGACGGCAAGAGGGACCATGCCGTCTGCGACCGCGGCTGCCGATCCGGAAGAAGACCCGCCTGGCGTATGCGCGGGGTTGTGCGGATTCCGGGTCTTGCCGGGATGCATATAGGCCAGTTCGGTTGTTACGGTCTTGCCGACGATCAAGGCACCGGCCGCCTTCAGCCGTTCGACGATTACGGCATCGCGTCTGGGCACGCGGCCGATATCCTGGGCACATCCATTCTCAGTCGACATCTTTGTTGTGTCGATGATGTCCTTCAGGCCGACCGGCATACCATGAAGAGCACCGACGGGCCGTCCGGATTTGCGATGCGTGTCCAGGGCTGCCGCCTGGTGGCGAACAAAGTCCGCATCAAACCAGGCCCAGGCACCGATCTCGGGCTCGCGGGCTTCGATCCTTGCGATCACCGCTTCGGCCAGGTCCGCGACCGTGGCCGCGCCATTGGCAAGCCGGTCCCGAAGCTCGAGCGCCATTGTAGTGATCGGAGGTGCGCCTGCAGATTTATCCATAAAAGAGCTCGGGAAGATAGAATACGATCTGCGGGAAGAGGTACATCAGGACCATCGAAAGGATGACACAGAACAGGAACGGCATAACGCCCGCGAAGATCTGCGTCAGACGCACCTCGGGCGGGGCAATACCTTTCAGATAGTACGCCGACATTGCCATGGGCGGCGTCAGGAAACTGGTCTGCAGATTGAGCGCAACGAGGATGCCGAAAAACAGCGGATCAATGTCGAAGAACTGCAAGAGCGGCAGGAAGATGGGCACGAAGATGATGATGATCTCGGACCATTCGAGCGGCCAGCCCAACAAAAAGATGATGAGCTGCGCCAGAATGAGGAACTGCACCGGCGTCAAGTCGAGGTTTTGCACGAACTCGCTGATGACGTGCTCGCCGCCCAGATAGGAGAATACCGCCGAAAACGTGTAGGAGCCAACGAAAAGCCAACAAACCATCGCAGTCGTCCGAACCGTCAGATAGACGCTTTCGCGTAGACGCTGCCATGACATGGCGCGGTAGACGACCGCAAGAAGGATGCCACCCAGCGCCCCGATCGAGGCCGCCTCGGTGGGGGTCGCAAGGCCGAAGAGTATCGAGCCCAGTACCGCCAAGATCAGAAAGGCCAGCGGCAGAAAGGACGTCAAGATCATCAGGACCAACTTGCCGATCGGCACGTTGGGCACCTCGTCATCAGTCGGGCGCGGCGCGGCGGAAGGCTGCAGGATTGACCGCCCGATCACATAAGTCAGATAAAGACCGACAAGTGTCAGGCCGGGCAAAAGCGCGCCCGCATAAAGCCGCACGATCGAAACGTTGGTCGCCGCGGCGTATACAATCAGCATGATCGATGGTGGGATCAGGATGCCAAGTGTGCCGCCGGCGCAGATGATGCCGCTGGCAAATGACGGATTGTAGCGTGCCTTCAACATCGCCGGCAATGCGAGAAGGCCCATCAGCGTGACCACGGCACCGACGATCCCCGTTGCGGTCGCGAACAGAGCGCAGGTGATCAGCGCGGCCACACCCATCGAGCCAGGCACGTTCTTCGAGGCGATGTTCAGCGTCGAAAAGAGCCGGTCAACAATGTTCGACCGTTCGACGATATAGCCCATGAAAAGGAAAAGCGGCACAGCCGTCAGCACTTCGTTGGACATGACGGTGAAGGTCTGGTTCACGAACAGATCGAATATTCGGTTGTTGATGAACCCTTCAATCCAGGCGCTCCAACTCTCCCAGCTGCCCGCCGTCTCGTCCAATCTATTGTAGTCGCGCCACATGCGGCGCTCGTCGAAATAGGCGAAATAGCCAAAGCCGATCCCCATTGCCATCAGGGTGAAGGCGATCGGAAAGCCAAGAAAGACAAAGACGATGAACAGCCCCAGCATGAAAAGGGCGACAATTTCGGGGTTCATGGATGCGCGTCCTTCTCGGCCTCGGCGGCCTTCTGCATCAGGAGGTCTTCAGTCTCCATCACGTCTTCCTCCGCCTCGATCCACTCGTTGGTGCGTATGGCGATGATACAGCGGCACACCTGGGCGATGCCCTGAATGAACAGAAGGATACCGGCAGCGACGATCACGGTTTTGAACTGATAAATGGGTACACCGGCCGGGCTATTGACCGACACTTCACCGTACTGCCACGAGCGTGCCGCGTATTTCCAACCGGCAAAGATCAGGGCCGTCACCCCCGGGAAGAAAAAGATGATGTACAGCACGAAGTCGATCTTAGCTTGTGTTCGGGGTTGCCAGAGTCGATAGAGAAAATCGCCCCGCACATGGCCACCGCGGGACAGGGTATAAGCCCCGCCCATCATGAAAAGCGTACCATACATGATGAACGACACGTCCAGTGCCCAAGCAGTCGGGCTGTTGAGAATATAACGGACAAAGACCTCATAGCCGGTGCCCACGGCCATCATGATGATAAGCCAGGCAAAGGCCTTGCCAAACCATGCGGACAGACTGTCGGCGAATTGGATGAAGCCGATCATGGAACCTTTTCCCAATGCATGCCCCGGCGTTGATAACGCCGGGACGAGACCATCGATTGATGGCGATCAGAGTTTAAGCTTGCCAGGGAAGTAGTGATCGTAGGCAAGCGCGTAATCCGGCGCGTTCATCAGTTCGTAGAATGCCACGCGGTCGACCCATTCCCGCTGGCTGTCCAGCGTCTTCTTCATGAACGGATCCTGCTCGAGCTCGGGGATCAGCTCGTCCCAGGCTTTGAGCTGCGCGTCGAGGATTTCCTTGGACGTCCGGTGAACCGTCACACCACCCTCATTCTGCAGCCATTCCAGATCGGAGGAATAGCGGTTCATGGCCTTTGCCGTGTTGGCCGTCGAGGCCGCTTCGACCGCATATTTCAGGATGGCCTGGAGATCGGGGTCCAGATCCTCAACAAACGAACGCGAGAACAGAAACTCGAAGCTTTCAGAGGCTTGGTGATAGGATGACAGATAGTAGTTCTTCGCTACGTCATGCGCGCCAAAGTCCTTGTCCGACGACGGGTTGTTGAACTCGAAGGCGTCGATCACGCCGCGCTCCATCGCGGGCACAATCTCGCCGCCGGGAAGCTGCGCCACCGACATACCAAGCTTGGCCATCAGGTCCGCGGCAAGGCCAACGGTGCGATACTTGAAGCCGTCAAGATCCGAAACCGAGTTCACTTCGCCTTTGAACCAGCCGAAGGGCTGGGCAAACATCGGGAAGCCCATGTAGCCGATGACGTCGAGGCCCATGATGTCCTGTGTAAGCTCGCGGTAAAGCTCGGCACCACCTCCTTCGTAGAACCAGCTCATCATCGTCGTGGCCGAGCCGCCGAAGACCGGGCCGGTTCCAAACAGCGAGGCAGCCTTGTTCTTGCCGTACCAGTAGACAGGAACCGAATGTGCCGCATCGAGTACACCGTCATTCACGGCATCGAGAACCTGGAACGCAGCAACGACCGCACCGGCCGGCAGCACGTCAACCTTCATACGGCCTCCCGACATTTCTTCGACACGCGTCGCATAATCCTTTGCAAACTCGTCCCAGATATTCGCCGCGCCCCAAGACGTCTGCATTTTGATGACGAGCGGAGCCTGCGCTAGAACAGCGGGCGCAGCCAAAGTACTCCCGGCAGCAGCCCCGCCAGCGAGTGCGGATTTCCGTAGAAATGACCGTCTGTTGATGGTTTTCTCAGTCATGACATTCCTCCCAGTTGATACATCATGCATTTGGACAGTTTTTCTGACCAAAGCATGACAGATTAATAGTTGCACCATGCTTCGGAAAACTCAATCATCACTCCCAGAAGTTGCGAGCTGCTAGAGAATTCCTAGGTTTGCGACGTCTTAGGAAGCCCATTCGTCTTGCTCGACACTGAAGTGCGGGCGTCTGCGTCAAGTTACCGGCCTTGCACCGCAGTGGCGGATAAGCTCGAAGGTCGTTCACGTTACGCGGGACTGCTCGAGAGAAAACCGCTCACCTGCATCCCAAGACGATTTTTCTTCACCGCATCCGTGAAGTTCCACTTTATCCGCGTCGGGGTTGTACAGCCAGTCGAAAAGCTACGCCTTCGACCAACGTCCGTTTTCGGGAAGCTTCACTACAGCGGCTGTTGAGGCGGCGGAGGTCCGGAATGGGCCGCTTCATCCGGGTGCGGCAGGGCAAACAACGGGATGCTGCACTTGTTCCATAGTCGGCAGAGAGCCCATAACCTACCGAATGCTGCACACTGTATAAGTGTTAGTTGTAACAAGAAGTGGCACGAAAGTGGTTTAAGCGAGTTCTTCAGACTTGGTCGTCTGATCTAGTTGCAGAAAGGTCATCAACCCATCGCTGAGACCACGCCCCCAATGGTTTCAAATGCCCAAATAATTCTACGCCCTTTGCGGTCAGCTGGTATCCTTGGTCTCCTCGCCTCACCAACCCACTCGACATCAACTCCTTGATGCCTCGGTTCAAGATCGTTGGCGACATCTGTTCGCAACTGACCTGGATTTGCCGAAACGTCATCGGTCCGCTTGAGAGTTGCCAGGTCACACCAAGTGCCCAGCTTCTTCCGAGCAGGTCAAACAGCGCCATGATCGGTTTGCCCGACTTTGACCCTCTAACGGGACTGCCCGGAACCGGAATATTTGAAGACATGGATTCTCTCCGTGCTACATTTCTGTAGCGATCTATTGTACACTTGCTGTAGTGATCTGGCGGAGCTTTGTCATGCGTTCTGGCGGCTCTGGGGGCGTCCCTCGGATGGGCAACGGGTATCGTTTTGGCGCAATGGCCCGCTCGACAGTTGGGCGCTTTCGAATTTACGCGAACCCAACTCATCGCCTGCTCAGCGATCCTCACAATCGCAAGTGGTGGCCTTGGATACTGGTCCAGTGTCAGATGGGAGTTCTGGCCGTCAATTGTGGCAAGCATCGCGATCGGCATCATTCTAGGCAACCTAGCCATGATTGAATGCTTGCGGAAAGGAGGGCCAAGACGCACCGAACTTATCCTATCGCTCAAGGCACCAATCGTCGGTGTTATGGCTTATTTTTGGCTGGGTGAGGCAGCAAGTGGAGACGATCTTGTTGGAGCAACCGCCACCCTTTCCGGGGCGAGTCTCGCGGTATTCTTCGGAAGTAATAAGCAATCTGAAAGCGATGCGGCGATAGGCTCTCTGACGACGATCCTCCTCCTCGGCGTCGCTGCGACGGCGTTCCAGGGGTTTGGGTTTCTCGCTATGAAGCCTGCCATGCAGGCCGGGACCGAGCCCCTGGCAGCCTCGGCTATACGCCTGCTGGGCGCGGCCGTGGATGTCTCGGTTGTCGCGCTCTGGCCAGCGGCAGCAGTTAAACCTCATACAGCGGTCACCCCATATCTACTCGGCCGGACGATTCTGCCGGGCTTCATCGGATATGGGATTTCGTCGACACTGTTGCTCTATGCATTTGCCACATTCGATGCCGGAATTGCCGCTGTGCTTGGGTCGCTGTCACCGGTGTTTTGCTGCCCATTCTTTGGTTGAAGGAAGGCGTAGCGCCACATCCACAGGCGATCTCAGGCGCTGCAATGGCGGTAATTGGAACTGCTATGATCGTGTTGCTTTGACATTGGGCGGAGCTGAGTGCGCGATGCTTGATACGACGTCTTTGTTCACTGTCGGTGGCGTATTTGCAGTGATAGGTGCATCGCCTGGTCCGGCAACGCTTGCCGTTGCCACCCATTCGATGAGCCACGGACGTCAAGCTGGACTTCACTTTGGCATCGGGGCTCTCTGTTGGCCATATCTTTTGGGGCTGCGTCGCGGCGACCGGCGTTGGCGCGATCCTTCAAGCCGCCTCCAATGCGCTCGTCATCCTGAAACTGCTGGGTGGCGTATACCTGCTCTGGCTCGCCTACACTGCAGCTCAGGCGGCGGCTCGAACAGAGGTCAACTTCGTAACTTCGAACTCCCTCGGGCGCTGGTTCTGGCGTGCATGGCGACTTTGTCTCTCGCAACCCAGCAGGATCAATTGCAGATGCAGGTTGTTGCAGCAACCATGCTTTGCGGGGCGCTCGCTTTCGGAACAAATTTCTTGTACGCCCTCGTGTTTTTAACGCGCGGCGCAATGACGGTTTACAAGCACGTGCGGCCATGGGTTCAAGGTGCGGCGGCAATGCTTTTTACAGTATTCGGATTTAGTTTGATGCGATCAGCGTTCGCCCGATCTGTCTGAACTCCATGACCGGTAGATTTGAAGAACTGTCGGGCGGTCTCGGAAAACGGAAGTGAGGCATTTGCCGTGACGCCAACTCAATTAGCTTTGTTGCTAGAAGCACTATTTGATCTCGATTGGACGCGCGCAGCATGGACCGTGGACAGGATCGATTCAGATTTTGAGTAATGAAGCGAACGTTGGGCGAGCACTGGCGAAAGAGCGCTTTTCCCGCGCAGCCGACCTTGATGTACTTCACAGAGAGCCGCCGCACATGATCAGCCTAAAAGAGCCCATTTCGCCAGAGGCCTGCAACCTGCACTTCAATCTTCGGCTTGCTTCGCACGCGCTTTGTCGATGGTATCGAGAACATTTTCATTTTGAATTGCCCACTGACAGATGAGCTCGATGGGCTCATGTAGTTGTAGACCCAGCGATGTGAGTTCGTAGTCTGTCTTTGGAGGCACCGCACCTAAAACACGACGCGTAACCAGCCCGTCTCGCTCCAGCCTTCGCAACACTTGCGTCAGCATTTTCTTGGACAAGCCGGGGATGCGCCTGTGCATCTGTCCAAAATGTCTTGTACCGGATGCGAGGCAATGCAGAATAATTGGCGTCCACTTATCCCCAATGTGGTTCAGTACGCGACGGGCTGGATACTTTTCATCAAGTCTTATGCTGCTGCCATTGTCGACATTATCATTGGTCATCATGATCTCCTCAGCGGGAATTAGTAGTTACCAAAAGGTGCCTACTCGTCATAAGGTTCCCTAGCATCTAATAAGGCTACGTGCCGCTAAGGCACCAAGTTTTTCCTTAGATGGGGTGTGACATGTCTGACCAAACTCCCTCAGTAATCGCTGGAAAAGATACTCCGATCATCCTGACAGGGCGTAACGAAGATGCGGGTGGCCATGCGCTACGCGATTTTCTCCAACGTTCTGGCATCAACTACGAATGGACCGAAACAGACGAGAAAACGACCGCGTGCGTTCCCGGTCTGGACAAGTTGAGCACGCCCTCGGTTGAGGACTTGGCCCACTCTCTCGGTCTCGTCGTTGAACCAAGTCTTGCTGAATACGATCTGTCGATCTACGGCGCGGGACCGGCGGGCCTCTCCGCGGCGGTCTACGCTGCATCTGAGGGTCTCAGCACCGTATTGATCGAGCGAAGCACAGTCGGTGGTCAGGCTGGTACGACGTCCAATATCGAGAATTACCTTGGCTTTCCGAAGGGTCTGGCAGGCGTCGAACTGGCCGAGCGGGCTCGAGAACAAGCGCTTAAGTTTGGAGTGGAAATTCTGCTTATGCGTGAGGGTGTGAAAGCCGTGTTCAAGGGCGGACGCATCCATGCCGACTTGGCGAATGACAAAACGATGATCGCTCGATCCAACATATGTGCCACCGGCGTCGATTGGCGGCGTCTCAACCTTGACCGGGAAGACGACTTTCTAGGCGCAGGTCTCTATTACGGCGCGGGCGTCAGCGAGGCGCCTCTCTGCTCTGGCGAGCATGTCTTTGTTGTCGGGGGTGGCAACTCTGCGGGCCAGGCCGTCATGCACCTCGCGGATCATGCCAAACAGGTGACGATTGTTGTGCGTGGTTCCGAGCTCGCCGCGTCGATGTCGAGCTATCTTTCGGATCGCATTCAGCAGACCGCAAATGTCAATATTCGCTACGACAGCGAGATCACCGGGCTGGATGGTGATGAAAGGCTTGCCAAGATAAAGGTATCGAGCAAGTCCGGTGATGCGGACTGGCATGATACTCGCCGTCTTTTCGTCGCTATTGGAGGTCAACCCTTCACGGACTGGGCGAAAGATACGGCCATACTTCGAGACAAAGGCGGCTACCTCATAACCGGGCCTGACCTACTAACCGATGGGAAACCGCCCGAATGCTGGACACTCGACCGCCCGCCGCATTTTCTGGAAACGAGCGTGCCGGGCTCGTTCGCAGCGGGCGATGTCAGGCACATGTCCGTCAAGCGGGTGGCAACGGCGGTTGGAGAAGGCGCAATGGCGGTTTCCTTCGTGCACCGTTATCTCGAAAAGGGGTAGTTAGATGTCGACGCCCTTTTCAGCCGCAATCATCGGCGGATCCGTGGGTGGTCTCGCTGCCGCGATCGAACTTCGCGACCAGCTTGCCGCAGACGTCAAAGTCTACGAGCGTTCCGCTGGTAAGATGCAGGCCCGTGGCGCAGGCGTCGTAATGCAGCCCGAGGTCGATGCCCTGTTGAACCGGATTGGGGTTCAAACACGCGAAGTCTGTGTCGAACTGCACGAACGGGTCGGTCTCGCGTTGGATGGTCGCTATAGTGTGAACCCTGCCCCGCAGCTGATGACGGCCTGGGATATACTCTATAAGCGTTTGCGCGCCCATCTCGGTGACGCCTGCTATCATTCGGACAGCCGTTTGATCGGTCTCGACCAGTCCAGTAGTGACGTCACTGCGCGGTTCGCTGATGATCATGCCGCGCAGAGTGATCTTCTGGTTGGTGCGGACGGAGTGAATTCTGTAACGAAACAGCTGCTGCAAGGCGATGAGATCATGGCGACCTATACGGGCTATGTCGCTTGGCGTGGTCTCGAAAAAGAGTCCGATTTGTCCAATGAGCTGGTCGCGGCACTGAAGGATCGCTTTACATCGTACATGAACCCCGGAATGCAGATGCTTTGCTACCTCGTTCCCGGCGCGGATGGCGAGACCACGCCAGGCCATCGCCGCGTCAATTGGGTTTGGTATGTGAACACGCCCGCCGATGACCTCGACCGCTTTCTGACGGGTCAAACCGGTACACGGTACAGGTCGTTTCTTCCGGCCAGTGATGTCACGGATACGACGAAGCGCGTGATACACGAACTGGCTAACCGCAGCCTGCCACACCTGTTCCGCGCGCTTGTTCATGAATCGGCGATATTCATGCAGCCCGTGCAGGACGTAGCCGCGCAGCCGCGTGTTCATGGTCGGTCTTTGCTCATTGGCGACGCCGCTGGAACAGTCCGCCCGCACACTGCGGCGGGCACCTCGAAAGTATTTGGGGATGCCGCGCTCCTAGCTGAGGCGCTGACCGACTGGACGGCCGATGATCCAATGCCTGAAGAAAGACTCGAGCGGTGGAATATGGCCAGAACGATGGATTTGGAAGTAAGCGCGATCCGTGGTCATCGGTTGGCGAAGGGTTCTGGGCTTGGACAAGCAGACCAATTATCGTTTCCCAAAGAGCTATGACCTAAGGGAAATGCAGAGTAACGGTCCGAGCGGTCGAACGAGATAACATTTGGATCGGGGGAGATGTCCTATCTGAAGGCATTGTGAGTACCTGGTGATATTCTTAGAGATCACGGACCAGATTCCGGATGGGATGCAGAATAAGCTAAAACTCAGACGTTTTTGCCACCGGCAGATAGGATTGTTTGTAGCAGAAATGTTCTGTCACAGGGTTTTGTCCGCATGCGGTAGTTTGGGTATTGCGCAGCTAAGGGCAGCTTTAGAGCCCTGATTGACATAATACTGCATCGCAGCAAGGATCTGCTTATGAGCTGTCAAGCCAGCGAAGTGTAGATTGCAAACAATGGACAGAAACCACGAGATTCGCGAGCTTCGGCGAACTTGGCACAGACAATCCGCCATATTTGTCTGTGTAGGCTTTGTTGTTCCTGGCCTAGCAATTTTCCTTCAAAATCAATTGGACATTGGTTTGGCACCTTTTCCGGTGCCGCTTGTGTGGTTTTTGCTCTGCTTTGTTGCGGCGATACGCGCGGCGAATTCGATGACACGATTGCTCAATGCGCATCGGAACAAAGGTCAGTCTTCCGAATAAGCTTTTCTGCACGTTACGACGACTTTGTAAACGGCAGCAAAGTCCGCTTTTGTGAGTTCGATCAGTTCCGAAATTTGCGTTCGCAGCTAATGGCAGCTTTCCGGGCGCAAGCGCAGTACCGCTAACTGACCGTGGATGTCGTCTTAGGGGCCGGAAGCAGCCATTCGTGAATTGTGCAAAATTCCGCGCTGCTCAAATTCTCGAAGCGGGATAACCGGCCCTCTCAAGACGCCACTCTTACTCATACAGCATCTGTTCGAACCCTCCTTGCGGTCATAAGTGCAATATAACCCGTTCTAAAAAAGCGGTGACTCAACGGGCTCGTGGGGCTTAGAAATAATCCCATGCTGGAGCGTGCAATCCAGATTGCCGAGGAGTGCGATAAAGCTGTGCTTTCTGGATTTAGATGCACTGATCTACTCGCTGCCGTTCGCGTTCCGAGCCAGGTTTGGCGAGTGCCTTATCGCTGCCGCCTATCAAAGTGAGGGCATGAGACCTGCCTCATTCCGGCAGAAGAGCCTTAGTCAGCCAGTTTCATTTCAGGTGCAGTGTAAACCATGCGCAAAAAGACCAATTGGCATCTTTTGTTGGTTTTTTTGGATGCTTTGCCGTTGTTCACTTCGACAGCAGAACTGGCAGTTTCGCATTTCGTAACAACGCCTTGCTGGTTGCACCGACCACAAAATCATAGGCGTTGGAGTGCCCAAACGCACCTGTCACAACGATATCCGCACCCTCTTCGAACGCGCATTGAAGCAGCACATCCGCAATAGCCTGGCCGGCTTGGTCAAGATGGCGCAGATCAACCTTGTGTCCGTGGCGGGCCAGCGCGCTGGTCACGTCAAGCATGTCGGGATCGTGCAACTCGTCCTGTGCACGGTCCTTGACGCGCAGCGCGACGATCTCAGAGCCGGGTGCCATAATGTCCAGCATATCATGGGCCGCGCGCCCCGCTTCTCTTGTTTCGCTCCATCCAAGAAGAGCCTTGTGACCGATCTCGGGACCGTCATAACTCAGCGGCACCACGATCACCGGCCTTCCGCTTTGGCGGATCACGGCCTCTTGCGCACGGCGCTGGTCGTATCTGTCCAAGTCTTTATCTTCGTGGGCCATGATCACCAGATCAGCGGCCCGCGCACTTTCGATCATGCGTTCCGAGGCTGTGTTGGATTGTGCCTGCACCAAGCGGTACTCGCTCACAAAGTCTTCAGACCGGGTGTGGGCGTTGAAAATCTCCTTGATCTCCTGCGCGGTCTGCTTTTGGCTGGCGCTGAAACTCGCGAAGACATGATCCGGTATGTGAATGGAAATACCGGGATATACTTCAAGCGCTTCCAGCGTGTGCAAGCCGATCAGGTGAGCGCCAGCGCGGCGGGCCAGCGGCACGGCCACTTTCAGCAAGGTGGCAGAGTGCTCTTTGCTGGTCAGGCACACCAGAATTGTCTTCGGTCCCATAAAATCCCCTCCGGACTGGTGGTTTCGACCCGGCCTCATGTGCTGCCGGACCGAGTGCTTTACGATGTGTTGATGTCGACTTTTTGAACGCCGGTCGTCGCGTTTTCGGGACGGTCGATTTTTAATGTGAGAACACCGTTCGAGAAGTCAGCCGCGATGGCGCCCGCGTCCGGGACAAACCCAAGCGGAATGTGTCGGCGGAAGCTGCCATGGCTACGCTCGATAAGGTGAAAGTCTTTTTCCTTTTCCTCCTTGCTGGTGCTTTTCTCACCCTTGATGACAAGCGTGTCGCCCTGCACTGTGACGTCCAGGTTCTCCTCGCTCACGCCGGGAATGTCGGCGCTGATTTCCAGCCCCGTGTCGGTTTCGGCCACATCGATAGCGGGCACGAGCATGCTACCGCTGGAAAAGAAATCCTCGGTCGGTTGCGGGGTCGCAGTGCCACGCAGATGGTCAAGCATCTGCGCCATTTCTTTTTGGAAGGATTGAAAGAAAGGCGGGTAGAAGCTGCCCGTTCGGGTGGGAAGGTTCGGATTGGACACCATGGATCTCCTTTCAGGTTCATTTGTTTTCTGCCCTCCTAAACTAGCAAATCGGCACTGGTCCCGATTGATCGTTGTCAATCGGAATTCAGGAACGCGCTGTATCCAGTCGTTGCAGAAAGGGAGCGGTTGAGATGCGAAAGATTTACTTACCAGCTGTGCTGATCGGTTTTGTTCTGTGCGTTTCGACGGGTAGCGCCGAGACCCTGGTGACCGAACATGGGGGCGACACGTTTGTATCGGGCGAGACCATTACCCAAACGCTGGAGGTATCCGGTGATGCCTTCGTTGCGGGGCGGTCTACGACGGTGCTGGGCCAAGCCAATGAAGACTTTCATGTTGCAGGCTTTGACGTCCTGATTGAGGCTGATGTGGGCGAAGACGCCTATGCCGCTGGGGCGACCGTGACGCTGAAGGGCACGGTGGGGCAAGATCTGACTGCTGCAGGGTTCACCGTTCGAACGGATACAACATCACGTGTTGGTGGCAATGCGCGGCTTGCAGGGGCGACCGTCATTGTGGACGGGCCGATTGACGGTGCGCTGTCCGTTTCCGGGCGTGATGTGCTGCTGAATGCGCCAGTGACGGGTGACGCGCTGGTTTTGGCCAAAACACTCCGCTTCGGGCCCAAGGCGGTGGTCGCGGGCCGCCTGACATACACAACCGACACCAGAATGGACGTACCGGAGCGTGTGGCCCCAGCCGCGCGCGTCACGTTTGAACCACTGACTGGCGGCACCCTTTTGCGTGAATGGGACGGGATACGGGAGATGCCGATCTTCCCGACCTTCGCCTCTGTTTTCTTTGGTTTTCTGGTGACCTTGCTGTTCTTCGTCCTGGTCGGTGCCATCGCGCTGGGGTTTGCACCTCGGCATGTATCGTGGCTGCGCAAATCCATTGGAGCAGCGCCAGGGCGCACTTTGCTTCAGGGGGTGGTTGGGCTTTCGATCCTGTTTGGTGCGGTGCCGGTGACTGGTTTGACAATCGTGGGGATCCCGTTTGTGCCTGTCGCGATCTTGTCCATCGTGTTGGTCTGGACGTTAGCCTATGCGCTTGGTGCCTATGCGGTGGCGATGCGTGTTTGGATTGGCCTCGGGGGTGAGGTCGATCCGCACAACGTCACACGTTTGGTGGTTTTTGCTGCCGCCATCATCGCCGTCGCTTTGTTGAACTTCGTCCCCTTCGTCGGATGGGTGGCGAACTACACACTGGTTCTGCTGGGTGTTGGCGCCATGACCCATGCCGCCCTCCTGGCCCTTGTGCCTGATATTGATCCTGCGTTCGACTTGGATATGCAGCCGGTCGACCAAGACAATCCCAAAACCTGAAAAGGAGGATATTGTATGTCCAGTCAGGGTCTCGAAGTGATCGACCATACCGTGCACCTGACGCACGAGTGGATCAACGAACTGGCGGAGCGGGTCGGCTATACGTCGAAACGAAGCGCGCTGCGGTTACTGCGTGTCACGTTGCAGATTTTGCGGGACCGGCTGCCCGAGAACGAGATGGCACAGTTTTCTGCGCAATTACCGTTGCTGGTGCGGGGCATCATGTTTGAAGGTTGGCAACCCAAGCACGCACCGGACACGCATCTGCGTTTTGGACCCACCATTGCCGAAGCGATGAAGGATACATCCGAGTTTCGCGGATCGGAGGACACCAGATTCGTCTTTGATCTGCTGAACAACAGGATCAGCCACGGTGAGGTCGAGGATGTCCGCGCATGTCTTCCCGAGGAGATGCGCGTGTACTGGGCAGCACCCTAGTCCTCGCCCTGCGACAACTCCGCAAGGGTGTCGGGTTGTAGCACGATAATCATTTGCGCCCCATCAAGCGAGATCACGCCGGCCTTGCGCAGGGCGGTCACCGCGCGGCTGACCGTCTCTGTTGTGAGGCCGAGAAAGTCGGCAATGTCGCTGCGGCTCATGGGCAACTCGATCTGGCGATAGGTTTCCAGATCTTCGCCGTACCGACGGCTGATTACATCCAGGAACGATGCAACCTTCTCGGCAGCGGATTTCAGCCCAAGCATCATGACGTGATCCTGCATGGCGCTGATTTCGCCCAAGGCAGCCTGCAACAGTGCCGTATGCAATTCCGGGTCGCCATCACCGTGATCAAGGGCCGCACGGCGATACGCGCGCAAGGTGGTGTCGACCAGCGCGTCGCAATCGGCGTGGTGGCACCCATTGGCGGGAAAACCAATGATATCGCCGGGGTAGCCGAACGCGATCACCTGTCGTCGACCGTTTTCCAGCATCCGTGTTAGGCGCACAACCCCAGTCATCACCTGATAAATGCGCTCGACCACATCCCCTTCGCGGTAAAGGTATTTGCCCTGTGGCAGTCGTGTGGTCAGCGATTTGCGCGCACGTTCATCCCCTCCCAAAACGGCAGGCATTGGACGTTCTTCAGCTGACAAAGTGACATACATCTGTGGTCCCCCTAGGCTGTCCCAGGACCTTGTTGGACGCAGACTGTAATCTTACGTATGGTTGAGCAGGACAGTTTTGTATCAAATTGTAACGCTCCCTAGCCGATGCGCACCGTTTCCGGGGGCACGTGGTGCATTTTCATAAACCCGGTGAGGGGATCATGGGCAAACAGCCGACAATTCTGGTCGTGGAAGACGACCTCAAGGTGCGCGCCTTGCTGCGAAATGTGCTGGAAGATGATGGTTTTGCAGTTCAGGAGGCTGCAAGTGGTGCAGAAGTGCTTGAGCATGTTAAAAACCGCGCGCCCTGCCTAATCACCCTCGACATTCATTTGGGTCAGGACAATGGGCTCGATCTGGCGCGCGAGATCCGCAAGGTATCGACTGTGCCCATCGTAATGGTCACTGGCAAGGATGATGTAATCGACCGCGTTGTGGGGCTGGAAATCGGGGCGGATGATTACATCACGAAACCTTTTCATCTGCGCGAGGTCATCGCCCGCATTCGTGCCGTTCTGCGGCGTCACCAGTTTGCCGAAGCCGACGTCCAAAAGCGCGCGCCTACCCCTGCCACTGTGCCCGACAGTGCGGCCTATTACTTTGACGGCATAATCGCGGTCCCAGATCGGATGCAGGTCATGGACCGCACCGGTTCCGACTGTGCACTGACCAGTGGTGATTTCAACTTGCTGAAGGTCTTTCTGGAACGGCCCAAACGGGTATTGTCGCGAGACCAACTCATGGATCTGACTGGAGGCGTGGAATGGTCACCCCTTGACCGGACCATCGACAACCAGGTGGCGCGGCTACGCAAGAAGATCGAGCGCAACCCGTCCGACCCACGCCTTATCAAGACGGTGCGTGGCGTAGGATATACATTTGCTTGCGACGTGGATTGCAAACCGTTTGAAACGCTTCACAAAAGCGCCTGAAGCCGTTCGGCCAGATCCGAATGGCGATACGGCTTGTGCAGGATTCTGTATTCGCCCGTTGCTCCCATTTTGCCGGTGACCACATCGCTAGCATAGCCCGATGTCAGGAGTATTTTGACGTGCGGATGCTCCGCGCGGACCTTGGCGGCCAGGTCATAGCCGTTGAGCGATCCCGGCATCACCAGATCAGAAAACAGCACATCTACCCGTAACCCGGTGCCCAACAAGGCATAGGCGTCATCTCCGCTTGTCGCTTCCAGTGTTTGGTAACCCAAATCGCGTATCCGCGCGACGGACAGTTTGCGCACATGGGGGTTGTCCTCGACAACCAGAACAACCTGGCCTGTGCCGCGAGGCAGGTCATTGCCCATCCTGTCCTCGCCACTCGTTTGGGGTGTGCTGGCGGGCCGCAGCGCAGGAAAGTAGAGGCCAAAGCTCGTTCCATGCCCCAATTCGCTGTACAGCGTGATGTGACCGCCGGACTGCCGCACAAAGCCATAAACCATAGCGAGGCCGAGACCCGTGCCACCGCTTTCGGCCTTCGTCGTGAAGAACGGCTCAAACGCGCGGCGTTGGGCTTCAAGCGGCATTCCCTCGCCGTCGTCGCTGACAAACAGCCTGACGTAATGCCCCGGCTGAATGTCGGTCTCTTGCGCCATGTAGTGATCGTCGATGGTGATATCGGCGACAGAGATCAGAAACTCTCCACCCTCGGGCATTGCATCGCGGGCATTGAGGGCGAGGTTGATCAGCGCGGATTGTAGTTGCACCGGGTCAATCATCACCTTGCTGACTGTTTTCGCAAAGTCGGTTCGGATCTGGTACCGTTCCCCGATCGTGCGTCTCAGGATCGCAAGTGCGTCGCGGCATTGTGCGCGCAAATCGACTTCGACAGGTTTCAGGTCGCCCTTGCGCGCGAAAACCAAAAGTCGCCGGGTCAGGTCTGCGCCCAGTTCCGCAGATGTTAGCGCATCGTCGATCAGGCCAGTCTGACGTTCGTCTGCGCCGCGCATCTGCAACAGCTCAAGATTGCCGATGATCACAGTCAGTAGATTGTTGAAATCATGTGCAACGCCGCCCGTGAGTTGACCGACCGCATCCAACCGTTGGGAGCGGGCCAAAGCCTCTTGCGCTGCGTGACGTTCCGTCAGGTCGTGCAGAATGGCAATGAACACTGTGTCACCGCCAACTTCGGCGCTCCCCACCGACAGATGCAGGGGAAAAACCGTTCCGTCCCGCCGCTTCCCTTCCACATCGCGTCCGATACCGATGATCCGCTTCTCGCCCGTTTCGAGGTGATGTGCCATAAACCCGTCATGCACATCCGCCAGCGCTTTGGGCATCAGCACGTTCACGCTTTGCCCGACAAGGACGCTCGTGCTGAACCCGAACAGCTGCTCTGCCGCGGGGTTAACGCGCTGCATTACGCCGTGTCGGTCAGCGACGATGATTGCATCGGCGGCGGCGTCCATCAGAGCTGTAAGAAGGGCTGCGTCGCGGTTGTGGTCCAAGGATCGAGTTCCATCATTTTAGGATCACGCTAACCGGGATGCATCAATCCGCCATGATTTGAGTCCAAGAGGGTTCGCTCCAGGTTCGCGTCGGAGCGGCTGCGTTGCTCCCTTTTCCCAACATCGCCAGCAGTCCAAGGTATCGGGTAAGATCGGACAGCGAAACGACGCCCAGCAGGAGGCTGCCTGCGACCACCATGAACTTGCGTTGACCAGTTCGTGAAATACGTTCCATCAGATCCAGAACGGGCAAATCCGGAGGAATGCAGACCGCTTGATCCAATTCGACAAAGACGTCATCCACCGTGGTATTGGCCCAGTTTTCGCGGTCGATACCGTTGATCACATCAGTGTCTATGTGGCCCAGCAGTTGCCCGTCTTCGACAACAGGCACAAAACCGATACGTTTTGGCAGCATCACCTGATTGACCAGCGCGGCCAGACTGGTCCCGGCTTCCGTTGTCACAACCTCGGTTGTCATCAACGCCCGCACGTCGCGTGGACCCAGCAATGTCCTGGTGCGCTGCGCATCAAGGCTGCTGCGCGCGGCCGCAAGAACAAACAAGCCAATCAGGATCTGCCAGAAACCAGCGACCACCGCCCCTTGGAACAGACCCAGCAGACCCAGCCCCATCAAAGCGTAGGCAAGGACTGTGCCGGATTGGGCGGCGGTTTCCGTGGCCGCCAGTATATCCCCGCTGCGCCGCCACAACCACGCACGCAAGATGCGTCCCCCATCCAGTGGAAAGGCTGGCAGCAAGTTGAAGAGCGCGAGCACCAAGTTGATCAGCGCAAGATAGTGCAACACCTCAACCACCGGGCCCACCCCTGACAACACCGCGCCGAGCACTGCAAATGTCCAAAACATCGCGGCCAGGGCAAGGCTCATCAGCGGGCCAGCGAGCGCGATCCAGAACTCGTGCATGGCCCTGGCGGGCTCCTGCGCAAGCTCGGCAACACCGCCGAACAGGAAGAGCGTGATGTTCCGCGTGTCGACCCCAAAGCGCCGGGCCGTCACCGCATGGGCCAACTCATGACCCACAAGTGAGGCGAAAAAGAGCAGCATACCAAGAAGGGCCATCGTCGCATATGTCCAGCTGGACAGACCGGGCAAGACGGCAGGAAAAGTGTGCTGATAAAGGCTCCAAGTGATCAGACCTGCAATCAGGATCCAACTGGGATCGACCCGGATATGGAAGCCAAAAATGGTGATGATGGTGCGGGCATTTGAAAACATGGCGACTGTCCCCTTGTGGCCAGCGTAAACTACGCGTGGCAAAGCACCGTTGATTTTGCTCAAGCCCGGCAGATGCTCCGGCTTGAGAAATGTCGAGACCCGTCACCAAGCAGCACGCTTAAGCCGCCTGCATGGGATATCTCAGCAGCAGCCTGCCTTTGACAATGCTGGTCTTTGCCATCAGCGCCTTTGCCGTCTGGGTGGCTGGAGCACGACTGGCCTATCTGGCGGATGCACTGTCGGATCGTTTAAAACTGGCAAAGTCCGTTGTGGGCCTTGTGTTTCTTTCCACGGCAACGTCCCTGCCGGAAATCGCCACAACATTGACGGCTGCGGTGCAAGGGGCGCAAGCGCTGGTTCTGAACAACCTTTTTGGCGGTATCGCGTTGCAGACGGCGATTCTGGCGATGTCGGACTTCTGGGCGCGCGGAGCAATCACCAACTACCCGCGTAAAGCAAATCACGCGCTTGAGGCGACTCTGCTTGTTCTGATGCTTGGGCTGGTGATCGTGATCCTGATGGTGGGCGAGCCGTTCGCCATTGCGGGCGTGGGTGCAGGTTCGGTGATCCTCGCTGTGGCCTATGCTGGCGCGCTTTGGTTGCTGCGCAGCTATGACGAAGCCAGCGACTGGGTTCCGGTAGACCTCCCTGACCCCGACCCCTTGCCATTTCCAGCACCCACCGGCCTGACCAAAGCGTCTACGAAACTCCTCACCGCACAAGCCGTGCTGGCTTGTGCGGTGATTTTGATCTTTGGCAGTCTCCTGGTGCTCAGCGCAGAAAGCATGGCTATTCAATCCGGGCTTGGCACCAGCTTCATAGGTGTCACATTGTTGGCGGCTGCCACGTCCCTGCCGGAGTTGACCACAAGCATCACTGCGGTGCGCATGGGGGCGTACACATTGGCGATTTCTAATATATTTGGCAGCAATCTGATTATGCTGGTCTTGGTTTTTCCTGCCGACATTCTGTTTCACTCGGGGCCCGTTTTGCGCACGACTTCACCGATCGTGCTGACATCACTCGGCTTTGCAATTGTTGTAACGGCCATCTTCCTGACGGGGCTACTCATCCGGCGTAAACCCAGACTTGGCAATGTTGGCCTGGATTCCGTGCTGGTTTTGATCAGTTTCGTTACAAGTATGCTGGTCTACTACAGTTTGCGCTGAGACCCGCAACAGCGTTGACAATTCTCAATACCAGGCCGCATGGGGCAACCTAAGTTGAGCCATGCGACAGGAATATGGAACGGACGCAATGCATGGAACATGTCATATCACCGATGAATTGGCTTACCTTGTCGGCAGCGGATTTGAGCCATACGGCGACGTTCTGATGGATGCTGTTGAATGCGGCCGACGCATGACCCTCGAAGACCATGCCGACCTTGCAATTGTGCTCACGGGTGACTTGCGCGCGGCGTGGCGATGCGGATTTGTGGTCGAGCTTTCAGGACCAACCGTGATCCTTCAGGCAGATGTGCGCAACACTTGCGCCTATGCTACACGCGATCTGCGGATGCTCAGCATGACTTACGACGTGTGCGCCTCCGTTCTGAAGCGCCATCGCGCGTTCCGGAGCCTGTTCTTCGACGCTTTGACTGCACGTATTCAAGCACTGGCGGCAGTCAAGACGGGACCAGCAATGCTTCACTGACAAACGGGGACTGAACACTAACAGATCACACCGCCTTCGAAACATGATCGAAGCCTGGTATGTCGAACTGGGCGGGCGCACGCAGTACCTCAAAACCGAACTTGAAGGCTACGAGACTCTTGAAGGGATCGTGCGTGCGTCGCAGAGGGAAGTTGCACTGCGGCAAAACGCGCTGGCGCAGATCGCACAATTCGGCAAAGGCTGACTGCTACCTCTGAATACTTTCCAGATAGGCCGCCAGAGCAATCAGATCGGATGGTGTCGGTGTGGTCGCCCCCCCATCCTCGACCTGAACAGTCGGCCCCAAGTCTTCGTTTCCGAACTCAGGCATAACAGAGTTGGGGTGATCGCGTCGATTGAAGCCATCAATGACGCTCATTACGAAATTCCGGGGGAAGATGCCCCTGTTTTGCGCAGACAACGTGGTCAGGTCGGGCGCGCTACCGCCCTTGCCATCGACCCCGTGACACGAAGCGCATTTCTGGAAATAGAGCTGTTCACCACGGGTAGCGCTCAGATCAGGTTCCGCGTTGTCCGGTGCGCAGGCCATCAGGCCGACTGCGGCCAGCAGTCCGTAAACCATTCTCATTGTGGATGTCATTTTTGCTCGCCTCTCCTGAATTGGACTTCACCCTAGTGGGCGCATTGCGCGCCGCCTTTGATTTATCTCAAGGTCCGTGACGTCCATGCCCAGGTTAGAGAGTGATAAGGCCGCCAAGCGGCAAGCGCGCGCTGAAGCTCAGATTGATCAAGGCCATGCAAAGTGTGGAAATAGAAGGCGTCCGCATTGGCAGTGACACTCACGTCTTCGGCGACATTCACCATGTCCTCGAAGCCGATGAAGGTGGAGACGCTCAGCAGACTGATCGCCGCAATGCCAATCCAGACATCAACGTCAAGCGTGGTCCAGTCTTGATCAAATCTCCAGCACAGTGCGCCCTGTGATTTGTCCAGCCTTCATCCGGTCGAAGATCGCATTGATGTTCTCAAGCCTGTCCCATTCGAAATGCGTCGCAACATGACCATCTGCCGCGAGGCTCAGCGACTCCGTCAAATCCAGCCGCGTGCCCACGATGGAACCGCGAATTGTCAGGCGCTTCAACACCACGTCGAATATCGGCAAGGGAAACGATCCGGGCGGCAAGCCCACAAGGCTCATCGTGCCATGCCGCCGCAACATGCCGGTGGCCTGTGCAAAGGCCTGGGTGTTGACGGCGGTCACCAACGCCCCATGCACGCCGCCCAGATGGTCGGTTACCTCTTTGACCGGATCGGTGATGGTGGCGTTGATGGTTACGTCTGCGCCCAGTGATTTTGCAAGGTCCAGCTTGTCATCCGCGACATCCACCGCGACCACATGCATGCCCATGGCCTTGGCGTATTGCACGGCCATGTGACCCAGCCCGCCAATACCGCTGATTGCCACCCACTGACCCGGACGCACCTCTGTCTCCTTGAGACCCTTATAGACGGTTACACCTGCACATAGCACGGGCGAGGCAGGGCCGAATTCCAACGCAGAGGGTAGCTGGCCGACATAATCGGCATCTGCCCGCACGAACTCGGCATAGGCGCCATCAACTGAGTACCCGGTGTTCTGCTGGCTTTCGCACAAGGTCTCCCACCCCCCGAACAATGCTCGCATCGCCCGCAGGCCGTGTGCAGCCAGGGAACGCCCACCCGGTCCCCTTCCTTAAGATGCGTGACCTCAGCACCCAAGGCGGCCACCTCGCCGACGCCCTCGTGACCGGGGATGAACGGTGCAGTGGGTTTGACCGGCCAGTCACCCATCGCGGCGTGCAGATCAGTGTGGCATACGCCCGAGGCACGTACGCGCACCAACACATCACGCGGCCCGATCTGTGGCACTGGAACCTCTCGGATATCGAGCGGCTTGGCGAGCTCGGTCACAACCGCTGCTTTCATTGTCTTGGGTAACGTGTCCGGCATCTCACGGCTCCTCTCGACTGGCTTTGATCGTTCTGTGCCATGCGGCTTCAGTGCTCAGATTGATATTGGTCAATGCGCTACGCACCGAAGGCGGTAAACCGACCCGGCAAGGAGCCCGGAGTCATGTCTGCAAACACATCACCAGCCATTCTGTGCTTTTCGAAATCCGGACATACTCGCCGTGCCGCGGATACGCTTGCGCAGCGGACGGTGGCCGAGGTCATACCAATTGAAACCGACCGCTATAAGGTACCTCTGCTGTGGATCTTGCGCGCAATCTGGGATGTGGGCCGATCACATTTGCCGCCACTAACCGGCGGCAATGTGGTTACAGCAAACAGACCCTGGATAGTGGTCGCTTGCCCCATCTGGGCGGATCAGCCCGCCTCCCCGGCGCGCAGTGTCATAAATGCGCTGGCGGCAACCGCGACACCCGTTGGCCTGCTCACCACGTCTGGCGGGGCCGGTGAACCGCTCAAATGCGTGGCAACTTGCGAAACGGTGTTGGGCCGCCGGTTGGCAGCAAGCTTAAATATTCAGAACAAGATCGAAGACGCTCCGGAAACGGACAAACGCCTCGACGCATTTGCCCACGCCATGATGACGTCGGCATCACAAGGTGTTGCATGACCAAATTGCCCGCCGAGCGCGTGTTCCGCACCAGCGGATTGACCAAGGTCTACGATACCGGAGAAGTGAAGGTCTACGCGCTCGACAGCGTGGATCTGGAACTGTTTGCGGGCGAGTTGACTGTGCTGCTGGGTCCCTCGGGCAGCGGCAAATCCACGCTGTTGAACATTCTGGGCGGGCTGGATCACGCTACCGATGGCCGTGTTTGGTTCCGCGATCTGGAACTGACCAATCTGCGCGACCGGGGGTTGACCCGCTACAGGCGAGACCATGTGGGCTTTGTCTTTCAGTTCTACAACCTCGTGCCCAGCCTCACGGCGCGCGAAAACGTGCAACTGGTCACGGACGTGGCGCTGAACCCCATGCGGCCCGAAGAGGCCCTGGACCTTGTCGGCCTGACGCACCGGATGGACCACTTCCCGGCACAACTGTCAGGGGGCGAACAACAGCGCGTCGCGATCGCACGTGCCGTGGCGAAACGGCCCGAAATCCTGCTCTGTGACGAGCCCACCGGCGCGCTGGACAGCAAGACCGGTATCCAAGTGCTGGAAGTGCTGAAACAGGTAAACGAAGACCTGGGCACCTCGACCGTGGTGATCACCCATGCGGCGGAAATCCGCAAAATGGCGCACCGCGTGATCTGGTTCCAAGATGGCAAGATCGCGAACATCGACGTGAATGAAACTCGGCTCGACCCAGCCGAGATCGCGTGGTGAACGGGATGGAGGCGCTTGACCGGAAACTCATCCGTGACTTCCGCAGGCTCTGGTCACAGTTCCTCGCCATATCACTTGTGCTGGCAGCCGGCGTGGCCGTGCTGCTGATGTCCTTCGGCATGTCTGATGCGCTCGAAGAAACGCGCGCGACCTATTACGAGCGCAACCGCTTTGCCGACATATTCATCGACGTGAACCGGGCGCCGAACACGATGCTCGATATTATCCGCAATATCGACGGGGTCGCGTCCATCGAGCCGCGCGTTACCACCTACGCGACGCTGGACATTCCGGCCAAGGTTGATGCCACGGTGGCCTATGTCGTATCGCTGCCCGAAGACGGCACATCCCTCAACCAACCGATCCTGCGGCTGGGCAATTGGCCTGATGCCACCGCCACCGATGCGGTGGTCCTGAACGCTCCCTTTGGTGAAGCGAACAACCTCTGGCCCGGTGACAATTTCACCGCAACGCTCAATGGCACCAAACGCGCGCTGACGGTCACGGGCTGGGCCCTGTCACCCGAGTTTATCTACACCATCGGCCCCGGTAGCCTGATCCCCAACGACGAAGATTTCGGCGTGATCTGGATGCCGGAACAGGCGCTAGCCGCGGCTCTGGACCGAACGGGGGCGTTCAACAACCTGTCGGTCAAACTGCGCTCGGGCTACCGATTGGAACCGGTGATCGACGCGCTCGACATCTTCTTGGAACCATACGGCGCGCTTGGCGCCATTGATCGGACCGAACAGGTATCCAACGCCTTCATAGATGCGGAAATCACGCAACTGCGCACGCTGGCTTATACGCTGCCGCCCATCTTTCTCGGGATCACGATCTTTCTTGTGAACATGGTGATGGGGCGGATCGTGGCGCTCGAACGGGCCGAGATCGGGTTGCTCAAGGCTCTGGGCTATTCCGATACGGCCATTCTGATGCACTACCTTCTGCTTGCCAGCCTGGTGGGCGTCTTCGGCGTGTCGATCGGCTATATCGCTGGCAGTTGGCTCAGTTTCGAGCTCGCGAAACTCTATGCTGATTTCCTGAAGTTCCCTTACCTGATTTATTCGGTGTCGTGGAACATCTACGTGTTGTCCGGCGTGCTGGGCCTGATCGCGGCAGGCACAGGGGCCGCGCGCGCTGCATGGGTCGCGGCGCGGCTTGCGCCTGCCACGGCCATGGCACCACCTGCGCCGCCCCGTTTTACCACCAGTTGGGTGGACCGTGCTTTGCACTTCATCCGCATCAGCCAGCCCACTATGATGATCCTGCGCAGCATCATCCGCTGGCCGATGCGCGCAGGCCTAAGCATCCTGGGCATGGCACTGGCAGTGGGCATCCTGGTGTCCTCCAACTTTTTCCCCGACGCGCTCGATCTGATTATCGATACGGCGTTCTACCAATCCAACCGCCAGCACGCGGTCCTGTTCTTCAATGACGAGGTGGACGAGAGCGTGGTGGTTGAGGCCCGTCGTCTGCCCGGCGTGCTTCAGGCCGAGGGGCAGCAGGTGATGACAGCAGTGCTAAGTCACGAACACTATCGCAAGCGCGCCACGATCGAGGCGCGGCGCCCCGGCATGAACCTCAGCCGCGTGGTGTCAACGAACGGTAAGGTGGTGGATGCCCCGCCTGGCGGCATCATGCTGTCGGAACGTTTGGCTGCCCAGCTTGGCGCGTCCCTTGGCGACGTGATCGAGGTGAAATTTCTGGGTGTCCATCAAGGCACCTACACCCTGCCCGTCACACAGCTTGTAACCCAGTTTTTCGGCCTGGGCGCTTACATGGATCAAGCCACCGCCAATCGCCTGTTCCAGCAAGACCCGCGCGTCTCCATCGTCAACGTCACGCTGGACGCGGCCCATGGCGACGCCTTTCAACAAAGCCTCAAAGACCTGCCTAAGCTGGCCGGGCGCGCGATGCTGGCCGAAAACCGGGCAGGGTTCGAGGATACGATCAGCCGAAACATCCTGATCACGACCACGATCTACGCCATCCTCGGCACGTTGATCACCGTCGGCGTCGCCTATAATGGCGCGCGCATCCAGCTGTCGGAGCGCGCGCGTGAACTCGCCAGTCTGCGCATCCTCGGCTTCACCAAGGGTGAGGTCGGATTCATACTGGTGGGCGAGATCATGTTGCTGGCCGTCCTTGCCCAACCCTTGGGTTGGTGGATTGGCTGGGGCGTCGCCAAGATGCTGACCGAAAGCTACACCAGCGACCTTTACTCCATGCCTCTCGTGGTCAGCGCCTCCACGTTTTCCTCCGCCAGCCTGATCGTGCTGACCGCCGCCCTTGTCTCCGTCCTGGTTGTGCGACGCAGGCTCGACGGCATCGACCTTGTTTCCGTGATGAAAACCAGAGAGTGACACCATGGCCCACACCAGCCGCAACATTGTTCTTGGCCTGATCGGGGTCGGCATCGCCGGGGGCCTGCTTTATGTGACCTTCCGCCCCGAACCCGTGCCGGTGGATCTGCACACCGTGGATAGAGGCCATTTCGAGATCACGGTCGATGCCGACGGCACGACACGCGTGGTAGAGGTGTTCGAGGTGTCGGCCCCCATCGCCGGTGTCGCCCAACGCTCACCCGTGCGCGTCGGCGATCCGGTGACAGGGGGAAACGGTCGTCGCCTTGGTCGAACCTATCTCGCCGGGGTTGCTCGATGCCCGCACCCGTATGCAATCCGAAGCCGCCGTCACCGAGGCCGAAGCCGCCCTGCACGTGGCCGAAACGGACCTGGCCCGTGCGCGAGAGGATTACATCTTCGCGAAGTCACATTTCGACCGCACCTCGGAACTGGTTGAACGGGGCGTGGCCAGCATCACCCGGCTGGAGGAAGCGCAACAGCTCTTTGCCATCACAAATGCCGCCCTTGAGGCCGCGAATGCCCGTATCGCGCAGGCCGAAGGCGGGTTGCGCCGGGCAAAGGCGGCCTTGGTCGAAACCTCGGGCAACGGCGAAAACGATACGTGTTGCATGTCGCTTCTTGCCCCAACGGACGGCGTTGTTCTGGACATCGACGAGGTCAGCGCTCGGCCAGTTACATCGGGCGAACGCTTGCTCACAATCGGCGACCCCGGCCAGATCGAACTCGTGGCGGACCTGCTCACATCCGACGCGGTCAGCTTGCCACCAAACGCCCGCGCAACCGTTGAACGCTGGGGCGGCCCCCCGCTTCAAGCCAAATTGGCTTATGTAGAGCCCGCGGCACGCATGAAAGTCTCCGCCCTCGGGATCGAGGAACAGCGCGTCGACGTCGTATTCGACATCACTACACCTCCCGAACAACGCCCTGATCTGGGCCATGAATTCGCAGTCTACCTGCGCATCGTCACCTACGAGGAAGAAGACGCACTTCTGATCCCGCTAAGTGCTGCGTTCCGCACCGATGACTATTGGGCCGCGTTCCGCGCGGACGGCGACAGGGTCACGCGCGTGCCGGTCGACCTTGGCGCGCGCAATGGACGCTTTGCGGTGGTGGAAAGCGGGCTGGAGCCCGGTGACCGCATCGTGGAGCACCCCCGCGACGACCTCACCGATGGTGCCTTGATCGAAGAACGCACCACCTTCTGAAAGGACTCCCAGTGCCAAAGGACAGCACCGACCGCAACCTCGACCGCATCTTGCACAGCGCCGTGGGCAAGGCCACGGGCGGGCTGTCGCCCACAGCGCTCAGCACCGCGTGGCTCGACTGGGCGCTGCATGTCGTGGGCTCCCCCGAACGGCAAATCCAACTGGCCTTCAGCGCATGGGCCAAGGGGGCAGAGGCATGGACCACGTTTCTGACCGGCAAGGCCCCCGAAACAGACGACCCAAGGTTCCAAAGCCTCGCGTGGAACGTGCCACCCTACAGCCAACTGCGGCACTGGTTCAGCCTGCAAGAGAGGTGGTGGCAAGAGGCAACGGCGCCCATCGTCGGCGTCGATCCTGCCCATCAACGCATTGTCTCCTTCGCTGCGCGGCAAATCATCGACACCATGTCACCCGCCAATTTCGCACTCACCAACCCGGATGTGCTGGACAAGACGCTGGCGGAACATGGGCAGAACTTCACACAGGGCTGGCAGCACTGGATCGAGGATTTCAACCAATTGATCAGCCAGAGTCCAAAGTTGCATCCAGACTACCGCGTGGGCGAAACCATCGCCATCACACCGGGCGACGTTATCTACCAGAACCAGCTGATTGAACTGATCCGCTACCGGCCCACGACGAAGAAGGTCCACGCTGAACCGATCCTGATCGTGCCCGCCTGGATCATGAAATACTACATTCTGGATCTGTCGCCGCGGAACTCACTGGTCGCCTATCTCCGCGATCAGGGGTTCGAAGTGTATATCATCTCGTGGAAAAACCCGGACAAGGGCGACGCTGACCTGTCTTTGGAGGACTATCTGAATCTTGGAATGTTTGCCGCCATCAACCATATAGTGCCCCAAAACGACGGCGCGTTGCACGCGGTCGGCTACTGCCTTGGCGGCACGCTGCTGGCTGCGGGCGCCGCCGCAATGGCGCGGGACCACGACACGCGCTTGCATAGCTTGTCGCTGTTGGCCGCACAGGTGGATTTCTCCGAACCAGGTGAGTTGTCACTATTTATCAATGAAAACCAGGTCGCCTTCCTCGAAGACATCATGGCGACCCAAGGGTACCTGCGCGCGGACCAGATGGCAGGGGCATTCCGCATGCTCCGCTCCACCGATCTGATTTGGAGCAGGATCGTGCGCCATTACCTACTGGGCGAACGCACCCCCATGAACGACCTCATGGCCTGGAATGCCGATGCAACGCGGATGCCTGCGCGGATGCATTCGGAATACCTGCGACAGATGTTTCTGGAAAACCAGCTGGCCAAGGGGCGGTTCAAAGTGGGGGGCAAGACGGTCGCGCTCACCGACTTGCGGGTGCCCATCTTTTGCCTTGCCACCGAAACTGACCACGTGTCGCCTTGGCGGTCTGTGTTCAGGCTGCAAATGCTGACCGACACAGATGTGACCTTTTGCCTGACTGCTGGCGGGCACAACAGCGGCGTGCTCTCCGAACCGGGCCACCGCAACCGCCACTACCGGTTGCGCAAAAAGACCGAAGGCGACCCGCACACCGCGGCCGAAGCCTGGATGGACCAAGCCCCCATTGAAGACGGTTCATGGTGGCCTGCATGGGTCAAATGGCTGGCCGACCACAGCGGCTCGAAACAGCATGCACCTGCGAAAAAGCGCTGGACCAAAGGACCAGCGCCAGGGCGTTACGTCTTCGGCTGATCCTTTTGGGAATGGGCTCAGCTCTTTTTGGTTTCGTCCGCACTTGGCGGCGCATACAGATCCTGGCTCATCTGCACGAGCTTTCCAGTCTCGGCAGTGTATTGATCAATAGCCGTCTGCATGAACTCGGCCTGGATCTTCTGAAGCTCCGAGACGTCCTTGCAATGCAGCATCTTGTGCTGCGTCTTGACGTCTTCCTTGATCCGGTCTGCAACAAAGGACAGCACTTCGCTGCCCAGATCACTCATCCCTTCGACCCAAGCCAGCCCCATCTGCGACATGGATTTCACGGCCTGATCCTGCATGGCTGCGACGTCCCCGGCCATCTTGGTCACATCGGCAGTCGTCGATGTGTCGGTCTGCGCTGCGCCTGCGGGCTGTTTCGGTGGCATTTCAATCTCCCAACAATGACTGATGAAGGCGAGCTTATCGTGCCCCGGGTCGCTGCCGATTGATCTTTCTCAATGCCGCAGAACCCGTGCACTGCTAGCGCGAAAGGGTCCGGCCCGGAGAAACCAAGATGCGCGCTTCCGACGTGTCCGCAGCCCCTGCTACGGGACTGTCAGCCCAGCAGATCGACGATTTGCGCGCCCAGTACGGCTGGAATGAATTGCCACGCCAGAAACCACCCGGACCGCTGATCGTCTTCTTGCGGCAATTCGGGGGCATGTTGGTAGTCATCCTTGTGGTTGCTGCCCTGATCGCACTGGCCCTGGGCGAACGGGTTGACGCGCTGGCCATCGCCCTTGTGCTGCTCCTGAACGCGGTTCTGGGGTTTGTGCAGGAATGGCGCGCCGAAACTGCGCTAGATGCACTGCGTTCCATGCTATCGCCCCACGCCATCGTGGTCCGCGACGGGCAAGAGATTGACATCCCCGCCCGCGAACTCGTGCCCGGCGACCTTGTCGTTGTGACTGCCGGGGCCGCTGTGCCCGCCGATCTGCACATCGTATCAGCCATGGAAATCCGCGTGGACGAAAGCGTGCTGACGGGGGAGTCGGTGCCAGTGGACAAATCGGAGCGAGGCGCAGAAGATGAAACCCTTCTTTTTGCCGGCACCGCCTTGGTCAAGGGGCGCGCCCGGGGTATCGTAACTCAGATCGGCCAACACACCCGCTTCGGCCAGATCGCCCAACTGACGGGAAGTGTCGGGCAAAAGCGGACAAATCTGCAAATCCGGCTCGGCAAACTGGCCCAGCAGATCGGCATTGCGGCTCTTTCCATCGCCGCTCTGGTTGTCGTCATCGGCCTGATGGTCGGCCGCGGCCCTTTTGAGATGTTCATGACAGGCCTGTCGCTCGCCGTCGCCATGGTGCCCGAAGGGCTGCCCGCCGTCGTCACGATCACGCTCGCTATCGGCGCGTCCGCCATGGCGCGCAAGAACGCGCTGGCGCGCCGGTTGCAGGCGGTTGAAACGCTCGGCGCGGCCTCGGTGATCTGCACCGACAAGACCGGCACACTGACCGAGAACCAGATGACAGCGACGCAGATCTGGACCCACGACCGCACGTATGATGTCACCGGTGAAGGTTATGATCCCAAGGGTCACATCGAAACCGGTGGAAAATCCGTCCGAGCGAGCGACGACCTGACGCTCGCCCTAATCCTGAAAACGGCGCTGACCTGCACCCACGCCTCCCTCCACCGCGAGGGGGAGCATTGGACGATGATCGGCGCACCCACCGAAGGGGCGCTTGTCACCCTCGCCCACAAGGGGTGGGCGCCCCCGGTGTCGCAAGCCGACCTAATCTCGGAAACGCCCTTCAGCAGCGAACGCAAACGCATGAGCGTGCTGGCAAACGATGCAGGCCGGACCCGCCTCTTCGTCAAGGGCGCGCCCGAAGTCGTGGTTGAGCGATCCGATCGCATCCTGACCCACGGCACACAGCACCCGCTTGACCCATCCACACGACAACGCATTGCGGACGCCTATCAATCCATGGCCGCCCAGGGCCTGCGCGTCCTCGCACTGGCCATACGCGACACTGACGGCAAAGACACATCAGAGACAAACCTCACCTTTTTGGGCCTCGTCGGCATGATTGACCCACCACGGGCAGAGGTCGAGTCAGCCCTGCGCCTTGCCCGCAACGCAGGCATACGGGTGATCATGATCACCGGCGACGGCGCAATCACTGCGGCGGCCGTGGCGGACAAGATCGGATTGGGAACACCTGATCTGATTGAAGGGCATGAAATTGACGCCATGAGTGATGATGCACTGGCTGAAAGGCTCCAGGACGATGTGCTCTTTGCCCGCACCCGGCCCGAACACAAACTGCGCATCGTCAAAGCCCTTCAAAGCAAAGATCAGATTGTTGCCATGACGGGCGACGGAGTGAATGATGCGCCCGCCCTGAAGCAAGCAAATATCGGCGTCGCCATGGGCATTCGGGGCACCGAGGTGTCCAAGAGTGCAGCCGATCTGATCCTGCTGGATGATGACTTTTCCACCATTGTGAATGCCGTCGCCGAAGGCCGAAGGCAGTTCGAAAACGTGCGCAAGTTCGTCCGTTACCTCATGTCCTCCAACGCGGGCGAGGTGCTGGCGATCATGGTTAACCTCATTATCGGCGGGCCACTGATCTTCCTGGCCACACAGATCCTGTGGATGAACCTGATCACCGACAGTATCACTGCCGTGGCCCTGGGGTTGGAGAAGGAAGAACCCGACCAGATGCGGCGCCCGCCACGCAAACCAAGCGAGGCCATCCTCGGGCGGGCAGGCTTTGCACTAATTGTCACCTTCGGGCTCTACACCGCCACCGCAAGCTTATGGATTTTCTACACATTTTTGCCCCACGGCGTAGACATCGCCCGTACTACAGCCTTTACCGCCATGCTGATCTTCGAAAAGGTAAGCGTGTTCGCATTCCGCTCTCTCACGCGGCCCACAACCACAATTGGATGGTTCTCAAATCCGATCCTTGTGATCGCATTCACCATCAGCGTCAGCTTGCAACTGGCGGCTGTCTACTGGCCGCCACTGCAAACGCTTCTGCGCACCGTCCCTCTCGGGATTGAACACTGGTCAATCATCTGCCTGCTTGCCGCCCCGCTCATCATCGTGCCGGAACTCGCCAAAGCAGTGCGCATACACCGCACACCAAAAACAGAAGGTGCTTGACCACTACCGGCCGCCGCCGCTGCACAACCACACCCCGACCGAGTCGCGCTCGACATTGCCCAGATCATGCGACCGTGTCTCGCCCCAGCCGAACTCGGTCTCAACCCTGATACGGATTTTCATCACTAGCCCTCCGGTCGCTTTCCCAGAAGGTTACCTCACAGTCCGGTCAATCCCCACGTTCTTTCCGCTCTCCCAAATGAGCGGCTTGCCAGAAGCTGACTGGTTCCGAGAGGAACCTTATAGACAAGGGCACAAAGCCTTGCACTCCGGAGCGCAAGTCGCGCAAGAAAACCGTCAAGTATGATAGGCGCCGCCATAAACGACGTAACCGGATTGAAAGAATACTACGCAGGATCAGGGGCTGGAGGCGTGTCGCGACGCGGTACGACAGATCCCCAACCGTCTTCCTCTCCGCAATCGCACGCGCTGCAGCTTTCATATTTTGGTTATGAATCCTGAGCCTAGCCGCATGACAGGCAATGTCGTCACGGAAAAAACTACGCCGCAACCACGCCGGCCGACAGGCTTAGCTGTTCTGCTCTTGCTCGGCCAGATCCTGCAGCGCTTGCACTGCATCCAAAGCCTGCTCGATCCCGGCCTGAAACGCTGCACTGCGCTCCCGGTTCGTGGCCTGTTCCTCCTCCAGCCGTGCATTCGCCGCCTCCGCGAGGGGCAGCGCTTCGGGCAAAGCCTCCTTCACCTCCTGGCGAAACGCTCTGCTGGAAAGCTGTGCCCGCAACGCTTTCGATCGTTGCTCTGAAAGTGCAAAGCGAGATGTGATTACGGCGCTCCCTGTCTGCAATCGCAGCCGAGCTTCCTCCGTCAATCCGCGCGCATCCGCCTGCGCCATTGATACGGCCTCTGTCGGCCTCAGCCCTGCTACAGTTGGCACGACAATAGCGGCGCCAGGGCGAAACCCCGCCTCCGTCGCCAACTGCGGATTGGCCCGCAACAGCGCCATTTCCGCCCGGCGCTGCGCCTCTCCCCGTGGCCGTCCTTCTATATCGAACACCCGCCGCGCGAGCGTCGCGATCCGGCGTTCCCGCCCCAATGTCGCTATTCGTGTCGGCATCGCCTCTCTCCCTTCTCTAAGCTTGCAGATTCAGCGCCGAAAACGGTGCCGGAAGACCGCCACCGTTCAACTGAATGCCCGCAGTCGTGATATTGCCGATCGGCGTCGCCGCGCCCGCGGCCCCTGTGGCCAGCCGCATGGAAAGCGCATCTGTCTGATGCGTCACCGTGTTGAAACCTGCAGAAAGCCGCTGCGAACCGATCAGGACGACCTCAGAAAGTCCACCTCCGCTTTGCAGATCGCACTGGTTCTGGCTGAAGTCGAGGCTGCGCGCGCCCGGATCAACAAGCGAGACCAAAGGACCCAGCAATTGCCGGTTGCTCTGCACTTGATTGCCCTTAACCGAAATCTGGCTCGGCAGGTTGCGCGAAGCGACCGTAAATCGCGCCGCCGAGGCGCGAAACATTGCCCCGTCAACGGCCACAAAAGCCAGCGCCTCGCGTGCTACCGTTGGCGCGACGGCCACGAACCCCGTGGCGAGCGTGCCGATCTCAGCACCGATATCCGCGTCAAACCGCCCGACTTGGATGGCCCGCCAGTTGACGATGTCATTCGGACCCACATCGTCCTCGATCTCGACGATCCGGTTGTCCGAAATCGTCAGCCCAAAGAATGGCGACGCAGCAAGTATCCCGAACGTCCGCGGTCCCGGATCGCGTGGCCCGATCTCCGAGATCGAGTTGTGCGCGATGTCCACGCTCCCGCTTCCTTGGATAGCGATCCCGGCAAAGCTCTCTTGGCCAGCACCCGTCTGGCCCACAGCCCGCACCGAATTGCCGATAATCTGGCCGGACGCCGCGGCCGTCAGCAGAATGCCCGCAGCGCCAAACTGTGCACCCGTCCCGCTCACATCTTCGATCATGTTATTGTCGATGGCGACATGTCGGATCTCGGCCTCTGCCGTCGTCGCAATCCCGGCTTCGGCGCACTCTCGGATGATATTGCGCTTGATCAGCAGCGTATCATGCAGCCCCGCGATGCGAATGCCCGCTCCCGAAAGCTCGAAGATCGTGTTGCCGATGATCTGTGCATCCGTCGTCGCCTCAGGCACAAGATTGGGCAACAGCCTGATACCGTCTCCTGCCTCATCCCCGCCTGAAATCTCGCAATCCTGCACCCGCGTCGTATTGGCACCCAGTACCATTGCCGCAGCATCAGAGACGACGGTGCTTGTCTCTATCGAAAGGCTTGCTGCCGGGATTTCCGCCCAGTTGATCCGCACACCTTCTCCGTTGGAGAACACCAGATTGCGCGACAGAAGCGCAGCCGAGATGTTGATCGCAGCCCGGTCGATCTGGATGCCAAAGCGGCCTCCAAAGAGAATGCTGTCAAGCACGCGCAGCTCTGCAAAGGCTGCAAACTGCAGGTCGCCATCCTCATCGAGCCCGAACGAGGAGCGCGAGCCAAACGCCACCGGTGCAACCACAACGCACTCCTCTACCTTCGCGCCCAACTGGGTGCCGTCGAAAGCGATCCCGTGATCCACGCGCTCTTCCGGGTCGTCGCTGAACACCAGCACCGCCAACCGCCGTAGCGCAACAAGGCCTGCATTGATCGCGGTTACCCCATGCGCGATGGGGATATTGCCCAAGTCGTCTTCCTCTGGCGCCACCAGCAGCGAAAAGCGCTCCAACTGGATGTCGTTGGCCGTGTCGATCTGAATGGCACCGCCCGCCCCTTGATAGACAAGGATCGTACCGATCCCTTGGCCCGTCAGCTTTACTGCGTTGCGGTTGGTTATCACAATGGGATCGCCAAGAAGGTAATTGCCAGCCTCAAGGCATACCGTGCCCCCTGCCGCCTCCACCTGATTGATCGCATCCTGAATGGTCAATGAACCAGAATTGTGTTCTTCGGCCGTCACGCAGACGGTGCAAAAGCATCCCTCAACTTCCGTATCGCCCCCCTCGAATTCCGGCGGCCAGAACACTCGGCAGTCGAGCACCAACCCGCCCGCCGCCGCCGTCGGAAAGCGCACAACGGCCAGTCGACAGTAGTGCCGCTGAATGCCCTCGGGAGGTGCTGTCCGCAGCTCATTGATCTGCGTGCCAGCCGTCCGAGCCTCGAAGCGCCAATAGTCCATCTCGCGAAACCGGCCCGTTGCATCCGCAGTCGAAAACTCCACCGTAATTCCCGATTCCAGCACCAAGACTGTACCCGCAGGCGGCACCGGGATCAGCCCATCGGAACCCGGCGCATCGAGATCGACCCATTCCGCCCCGTCCGTCTCTCGGATCACCCCCTCTGATCCCAGCGGACCAGCCGCGTGCGGCGCACAGCGACCGTATCATCGCCCGCGCCTGAGGGCACCAAATCCGCATTCTCCACATCCGCGTCGATGGCTGCCTCGAATTCGATCTCTCGCGTTTCGGCATTCACCACCGCAACCCTTAGCATCACGCCGGAACGGTGGTTGAACTCCCTGTGATCGTCTGTCAGCTCCACCCAATCGCCTTCGCGAAACCGCAAGATCTCATCCCGTCCGATCCGATTCAACACGACGCTCTCATTCGTGCTGCCGATGCTCTCGACAGCGCTCACGACCGAGGCGTTCTCCCGACTGAACTTGAACCGAGCATCCTCCTGATCTGGCGGATTCTCGTTTTCGTCCACCTCGCCAACAGAGTGCAACTCGACACGGTAGAGCTGGTTCTCGATCCCCGAATACCCCTCGGTCGGCGGCACCAGGCACGGATCCTCAGGATCTTCCACATCCACTGTCCCAGTCGTCAGCCGCGCGGTCGAGGGCGCGATCTCTGCCTCCCACCCGGGGATATCTTCGTCTGGAGTCTGGCAGTTGGTCGCCCGCGGCACATCGAACGTGCGCACCTGCCAGACCGTCTGCCATCGCGTTGTGGTATCGACACCCCCCAGAGCGGGCTCCAGTAGATCTGGCCGCTCAATCGGTGTCACCTCCCGCTGCCATGCCATCACGTAAGCCAGTGCCGTGCCGCCGACGGGCAAATCTACTGGCGTCGGCCAGTAGGGCTGGTTGATGTAATTGACGAAATCCCCTTCTTCGGCCGAAATCAACTCGTCCAGCACCCCTTCAGGGTCGCCAAGATCGTCATTGGTCGTGTTGGGCCTGCTTCGATCAAATACAGGATCGGGCAACGCGGGCGCCTCGTCCGTAAAATTCGCAACCCCGTGGCACTCGAGCAGCAGCCCATGCAGATACTTTCGCCCTCGTCCGATTTCCAACCCACCTTCATCCGTAAACCGGATCTCGAAACCCGTCATCGTCTCCCGCGGCACGACGGCACGTCCAATGGTATCTACGGTGCCCGCCCGGATCCGCCGCTCGAACATCTCGACCATCTCGTTCCAGTCGCTGTCCAGAACTGCACGACCTTGCTGAAGGAACACCCCGGCATAATCCCGCAGGGCATCGAAACTGTCTCTGCTGTAGTCACCACTCATCGGCGTGTTCCTCCAAAATCAAGTTTCATAGAAAATCCCGGCCTCCAGTCCGAAGCGCAGATATTCGTCAAGACGAATACGCAGGTTCGTCTCGCGCTGCGGGGCAGAAAGAAGGTGATAAACGCCCATCTCACTCTCATCCGAAGCGCCAGTGCGAACCTCTAACGGTGCCGCTTGCCGGAGTTGGCAGTAGGCAGGGTGGCTGGCGCTCAGTGCGGTAAAACTTGGCACAAGCCACCGTGTGATCCGCCGGATGATGAGCTGCCGTACCATCTGGCTCACCGGCCCACTCTCCTCGGCCACCGCAATCGCCTGATCAATGCTTAGTTGCGGTTGGCAACGATAGCGCCGTGGTGTGATCGCATCTTGCGGAACCCAAGAAAACCGCATGCATCCAACTTGTCGCTGGAGCGCGCGGATCGGCGCACCTGGCCCTGGGCTCCGCGCAAAAAGAATGGAATTCGAAACCAGCGGAAACGCTCGTGCCGTTATTCGTCCGATCACGGTGCTCGCGATGATCGTCAATGCACCGGCTGGTTGGTTTACCCCGCCCGTCCCCCGAATGGCCCGCGCCTCGGCGCTGTCCCCTGAATCGGCGGCAGCGGCATCGACAATACTATACCGTATCTCCGCATTTGTCGTTTCGTCCATCAGGATCGGCCCGGTGACGCTGTGCGTCAGAAACAGTTCCAGCCCGACCGTGTTCACCGTTAGGCTCGAAGCATTCGGGCTTTGCGGGGCACCCGTATCGGTGAAACGCCGACCCGGGATCAGCGTGCAATGGCGCAGCGTCACCTCTTTCAGCGACACGTCGCCCATTTCCCGAATGTTCACCCGTTGCCCTTCGATGACAAGCCCGTCGAGGATCACACGGCCGTCTACCCCGCCCTCAATCTGCATTGGGTTGGCTGGGCGCAGGATCGGGCGGAACCCGTCGGCCGCGCGCAGCACGATCTCCCCGCCGTCTGCCACGGAAATCACAACATTGCCTGTGAACACGTCGTTGGAGGCAATTTCCACGATCCCGCCCGCATCCGTCAGTGCATCGATCGCGGCCTGGATCGTAGCGTGCTGGCTTGGTACTTCGCGCACCTCCGCCTCTGGCAATCCTGCCAGCCCCTCCGCACGATTGTACTCTCCTCCACCGATCCGCGCCGGAAAGCCAGTGTGATAGCTCACACGCACCTCACCCGCTGGCGCTTCCGGAAAAGCGAGCCGCCCAAGCTCCGGATCCACCCGCACGCCCGCCACCTCACCCTCCGGAGGGTTGGGCGGCACATGATTCCAGCCCGCACCATCATCCGAGAGATCACAGGCTTCGATCTCCTCCAAAGGCACGCCGACGTCATCAACGAAGATCTCGAAAGCTCTCGGATACCATTCGGCAACATCCGCATCCAATGCCCGCCGTGTAAGATCTCCCGGCACGTGCCGCGGCGCGGAGATACTTGCAATCGTATCCTCTGGCGCGGGCCGGTTCACCAACTGCCGCGGCGCTCCCAGCGCATCAAAAAGAAAGCGCGTCGCGTCGACTTCCCGCACGGGAGCGCGCGTCAGTTGCATGGGGATCAACCGCCAGAGATGCAGCCCGATGTTCTGCAGATTATGCGTGCCCCCAATACTCTCGCGCCCTGGTGATTGCTGGATGGAGCGTACATCCACTGTCTGCGACACCCGATCAAACGCCTTGTTTAACGGCTCAAGATTCAAAGGGTCATGCAAATCCGGTCCGAGGTGATGCGCGGGCCGGATATGGTTCGTATGCTGGCACGTCGCGACCACCTGGAAATACTCAACCACATGCGCGGGCCACCCCGTTACATCCCGAGCCAGCTGCTCGAGCACCGCCGCCGTACCCTTCCTGCGTCGGTAGCCGATCGTATTCGCCACCTCCGCCCGGTTGCCGACATCCGTGCCTTCGATTTGGTGAAGCGTCCGGTAGCCAATCGTGCCGCCGATGTAAGGTGAAGCCCAGTCCTCACAGGTCTCGATAAAGAGATTGTCGAGCAACTGCTCGATATTCTCTTCCACCACAGCACCCTCGCGCGCCAGCACTGCAATCAACGCGCGCAGCGGCTCGCCCTGATCCGCATCGCGAAGTCGGTGCACAGCTGGTAACAGCTCGTACAAAGCTTCTGGCGTGATCCGGTTCATGACATCACCTCCAGCTTATCAAGCGCACCTGGCGAAAGTGTCAGGATTTCTGCAGGCAGAAGCTCACCGTCGGTTCCTTGCCGTCCCTGCTGCGAAATCAGCCTGGCATGGGCGATCTGTGCTGTCTGAGGCGTCGCCTCCCGGTAGAGTAGATCCACATCAATCGCCGCCACTCCCGGCACCCGATGCGCCGCCACGGCCACTTCACTCAAGGCCAGTAACTGCCCGAAATCCCGCGCCTCGAAGGAAAACGCCGCGCGCAATGCAGCTTCCGTAGAGGGCAACACAAGATCCGCATCATACGCGGTGTCCACGGCCACCTTTAACCCCAGCCGGAAGAACGCAGGCGCGTAAGACAGCAAATCCACTCCGACCAGTGGGTCCCCAAGAGCACGGAACGCCGCCAGGAGATTGGCAAACGTCGTGGAGCCCTCAGGAAGTTCCACGCCTCCGGGTCCTGCTACAGTCACCACGATCCGCCGCGTCTCTCCCTGCCAAACCCAGCGCGCCTCGGCCTTTGCGATCCCCGGAAAACCGAGCGCAAAGTCGCGATAGTCCGTGAGCGAGACCACCCGCCCCAGCGTCAGCGTGTAAATCGGCGCATTCCGCCGCCCATCCTCCTGCCGCTCGGGGTCATCCCCGCCCGTCGCGGGCAGCGGGTTGGTCGTTTCTTTCAATCCCAGGGGTCTGTCCAATGGCAGCTTCAGCTGCCCAGCACGCACGTTCCCGGCAAGCCCGATCCCCTTGGAGTAGTCGGCCACGATATTGTCGCGTCCGGCCAGAGGCCGCGCCCCGAAAATCCCGTCGCCAAACTCCACGACGGTCTCACCGGCATCCGTCAGCGACGTCTTGAACACCCGCGCGGACGCGCCCCGCTGGTAAAGATCCGGCACCTCGTCCCATTCGGCACCGTCCACGCGCAGCGTCAGCGTGCTTTCTATCCCTGTTTCTGTCGGCGCCACCCGATGTGTCACAGGCGCCTCTTTCAGCAAAAACTTCTGAAAGGGCTGTGAAGGATCGCCCGAGCCCAGAATATCTGTCACCCCTTCTCCATGGGCCGCGCGCGCCACGTTGGCGTGGATGTGCAGGCTCTCCCGGTCGAAGGCCACGGGAAGCGCGTCCTTCAGCGTCAGAACGGTGGGGCCGCCCCCTACCGTCTCGGCACGTTTGAGAACCGCAACGACGGCGGTTTCCGGCACCACCTCGTCCGCTGCCACGCTCTCGAGCACCGCATCGACATCTCCGAACACCGTGATCGAGCCTTCGTCGCCGACCTCCGTCCGCACCCGGAAAATCGAGATCGTCACGCCGAAGATGAAGATGGAAATTGGATCGGCCAGCAGCGTCAGTAACGCGCCTTTCTCCACCTCCAGCGGGTCGGCATCAGGCAGCGCCACATTCACCGATTGCGCCACAACCCGCAGGCGCGCTGGCTTGCCGCGGAAAATCAGCTTCCGCCCCTCGGGCAGGCCCTCCACCGCATTGTTCAGCGTCACGTCGCTACCAGCAACGATGCGCGTCACCGGGGTGTCCGCGAATTGAAGCTCCTCGCTGCCACCGTTCACCGAGAACCGGCGATAGACGGTCTCAAGCCCTACGATTACCGGCAGTAGATCGAATGTTAGCCGGGTCACGTTGCCGCTCAGAGCATATCGCGCTTCCGTATCTGCGCTCGCCGTCTCGATCCGGTGCAGAGTGCTCAATCCTGCGGGCGTCGTGATGACCACCCAGCCACCTTCCACAAAGCTCTTGTAGACGAGATCGAGCGAGATCGAGCCGTCTTCAGCAAAGGTAAAAATCCAATCACCGGACTCCGCATCCGTACCTGAGATCGTAGACGGCGAGTTTGGCCGCGGATTATCAGCATAACCGTAGGCATCCCGGTTCCGTTCCCCGATCGAAAGCGGATGCGGCGCGTTGTAGCCGAAGAATGAGGCCCGGTCGCGGAGGAGAAACAGGCGCAGGCCCGTCGTCGGTCCTGAGGGGCCTGAATTCACGCTGTTGAGCGGTCGATCCCAAGTGATCCGCGTACTGTCGAGCTCCGCAAAGGGCTCCACTCGTACTATTCGCCGCCTATCCCAAAACGGAGAGTTCGTGCTGAAATCGTCAAAATCCTCGTCATCGCGTTCCCGGCTGACAAAAAGGATCGTATCGCCCACTTGTAAGGCGGGGCTCCCGGCGAGCCAGGCGGACCTGTCCCCGTTCCTTGGCAGCACCGCCTCGAACAGCCGTGGCCGCAGCGCATTCCAGGCCACCCGCGTCTCAAGATCCTCGATCGTCTCGAACACCTGTGGCATCTCGTCCGGCCCCGGCTGGCTCTGCACCCGCGTGCCTTCGGGCACCAGAAGCTCTGCCACATCTGCCTCTGCTGCCGGTGGATCTTCCATCAAGATCGCCAGATCGGTTTCAGCAGCCGCACCCGGATGCAGGCGATACCCGATCAGCCGCGCCAACTCCCCGATGGAAAGCCGCTCTGTCGCCGTGCCCATATAGGCCTCGTTGGCCAGCCGTTCCTGATAAAAGGTCAGCACATCGCAGGCCGAGGCCCAGGCATCAATAAGCGCAATCGAGAAATCGTCATCCTCGCGCGTCCCCAGCCCCCGCAACGCCGGATAGGTGGAAGACGCCAACCGGGTAAGCATCGACGCTTTGAACTGCCCATGATCGCCTGCCCGGAACGCAATCGCGGAAAGATTGGGCCGGTTCTCTGTTGGTCGGAGCGTTGCCAGCTCGGTCCCGTCACAGCAGCCGCAGACATCCGGCGCGAAGCCTTCATCTGGGTGGCCAATCCTGATCGGCGCGTCGCTCATTTTCCGCCTCCCATCTCGATCTGCAAAGCACCCCGCTCGGGGAAGTTCGGATCATTCTCCAACTGCGCGATCTCCAGCCGCCCAAACTCTAGCACCCCATCAAGCAAGGGCGCCGGGTCCGTCCTCCCCCGCCGCCTGAAATGCAGTGCCTCGACGGATTCTACGCCCTCGATCTCCATCACCCGTGCGTAGATCGCCGAGAGGTAAAGGGGCTGACCGAAAGTGAAGTTATCGGGATGGAAGAAGCCGATGCTGCCATCGGGCAACCGCTCAGCCGAAAGGGCAGCCAGGACATCGGCGCGGACCTGGGAACGAAAGTGTTCCCGACCAACACAGACGAAAAGCGCGACCTCAAGGGCCACAAAACGCGGCGCATCAATCTCAAGATCGTATCCAGCCATACGAAACCGGTCGAGATAGGAGCGCAACTCCGTCTCGAAATCCGCCGTTACAGGCCGCCCGGCAAAGCGATCCACTGTCACGAAGACGGTGTGCCCGTGACCGTTCCACCGAAATGTCGCCGCCGCCCGCTGCACATCGCGGAACTTCTCGGCCCGCCGCGCGTAATCCTCAGGCGTAACGGCCCGCTCCTGCCGCCGATAGGCGTGTGGTGCCGCCTGCCGCACCTCCTCCATTCCCTCAGGATCGACGCCACCCGTCGCCGGCAGCGGATTCCTAACAGCCGTGATATTCGCCACACCCGTAATCGCGTGGGCTATCGCCTCGGCGCCGACATTGCCAATACGCCCATTCCCAACGCGGTATGTCGCTTCAAATGCCGTGCCTGAATTCGGGCGCCGCCCGTTCTGGTCATCCCCGAAGCGCAACCGCGCCACACCGTCGCGCTCCACTTCCACAACGAAATGCCTGTCCTCCGGAAAGGAACCAAGCAGATCATTCCGCGCGTCCCACTCCACCGTGCCCGTATCAAGCGTCACATCCGGCCGCCGACCCGCCAACCCCACGGCGGTTGAAGCAAATGCCGAAGGCGCATCTTCGTCAAACTCAGCGATCTGGCTCACCGGCCCCTTCAGCAGTACAGGGCGGAAACGGGGTGGCACCGCTTTCGGCTCCGGGTGGTCACACGGATTGTCCGAGCGCTCAGGTACCAGCCGCAAATGGGGTTCGGGCACTTCGCCGAGTTCTTCCGCCACGATGGTCTGCCCGTGATCCGCCAGCAGTATGTTTCCCAAGGCGCGGGACACTCCCACCGCCAGCCCGCCGCCAACAGCATCGTCAAGCCGCGACGAGATACAGAACGGAAAGGGCAGCGCATCCTCTTCTGCCCACCGGATCTCGGTGATGGGCGCGTTCGTCAGCAGGTCCGTCAGACCCGCCTCGACGGCACATAGCCGCACGGCATGGCGCACCGTCGGGTCCGCATCTGCCTCCAGTCCCGTGCGCGGTCCCACCAGCTCCTCAAAGATCAACACGTCTCCAACAGCAAGGTTTTCGAGATCTCCCTCCAGCGTCGCGCGCGTTGCACCCTTCGGGAGGCAGCACTCCGCATCTCCCCATTCGTAGAAGTCCATCGTGTTGTGGAGTACGAACAGCTCCTTCTCCGCAAAACTCTGGAACACCAGCGGACCTGTGTTTAGCGCCTCTTCCTCGTCATCGCCGGGGGAGACAACCGGATCGAACCCCGGCACCCGGCTCAAAAACCGCGTACCGGCGGCAACCACAGTCCCGTCTGTATCAGTAGCGGCATGAACCCAGACGCGCGCATTCGTCCCGTCATGCATCCGGTAATCGACCAACCGCGCGTGACGCCGGATCGAGGAACGAAGACGCGCCGTCGCCAGATAGCTCTCGGTCCCCACCGCATCTTGCGCATAGCTCAGCCGATCGGCCGTATACGCCAGCGCTTCCACAAGCGTGATCCCCAGATCCGCCGGGCTCCGCTCCTGCCAGTCCGGCATGATCTGTGCCATCCGCCCCAGGATCAGGCGGCGGAAGGTTTGGTAGTCCTTGGCAAGGTAAGACAGCGATGGCTGCTCCGGCGCGTCTTCGGGGCAGACATGGGCTGGCGCGCAATCAAAATCGGTGGGGCATTCTACCTTGAAGGAAAAGTCCACCTCCGAAAGCACACGATCTATGCCCGGCGGCGGCGTCAATGCATTTGGGCCGGCGACAAGGCGCAGTGTATAGCCAGCATAATCTCCGGCGGAATCCGTCCTTAGCACAAGGACGTTCGCAGGCTCCGGCAGCGTTCCAAGATATGTAAGCAATCCGGGCTCGGCCAAGTTCATATCCGGCGCATCAGCGGCCATCACCCACTCGATTGCAACGCCGATGATCCGTTCCCCGCCGATCAACTCGAAATTCTGCAATGTCAGTGCTGGCGCCGCTCCGAGAAACCGCAGAAGTAGCGTCCGCTGCGGGGCCACATCATCCGGCGCCTCGTTGTCCAACACCTCAAGAAAGTCGATCCCATTGATGGCCGCACCGCCATCAATAGCTTCCAGGACAAGCTCCCGTCGCCTGGGATCGCAGCAATGATAGATCATATGCCTTCTCCCAATCGGAACGTCGTCGTGCTCAAGCTGTCGGAGCGCAAAATCCGATACACGATCGTAATCTCAATCGCGGCTTCGACCGCCTCTGCTGTGATCTCCTCAACCGAAATTCGCTGCCCAAGGTACTGCTGCAACGCCCCGCGGATCATGAACTCCGCTGTCGCTGCCGCTTCTGGTGTTGCGGTACCAAACACAAGCTGCAGTACACCTGCGCCAAATTCCGGTCGGTTCACCCGCTCACCGGGATTGGTGAACAGAACCTGCTCAATAAGATCGCGGATATGTTCCTCCTCGGACGTCTCCGCCGTTCGGTCCCGCCCATCGAAGCCATATGGAAACTCAAGCTGCATCATTTAGCTCCCAACCACACGTGTTTGGCTCTGTACCGGGATCAAAGGCGTTCCAGTCGGGGCGCAAACACTTGCACTGTCGAGTAGAACCGCAGGTGCGCCCGCAATGAACACCCGTGTCGCGGCCACGACGTAGGTGGCCGTCACACAAGGCCCGTTGCCAGCAAGCGGCACGAACCCGCAGCCCGCCACCGTCCAAACCGATGTCTGCGCCACAACAGGCTGACCGGACACCAGCACCCGTGGATTGGGTGCCACCGGAAAAGCCTGCCCACCGTGTGAGCATGTCACGGTCGCCCCGAGGTGCAGCATTGGTCCTGGCATGATCTCCCTCTCAAATACCCTGTTTAAATGACTGTCAGCGCTCCGTTGTTTACCGTCACTGTTGGCCCCACCAACGTGATCGAGGCCCCGCGCCCGTTCTGGATGTAGATGCCGGTATCATTCACGATCAACGATGCGCCGGCGGTGGTTTTCAGCACGATCCCACCCGTGGGTCCCGGCAGGTCCGTCACCGTCACCCCATTCTGCAGGGTCGTCTGCATCGTCAAAGCCGAAAGGCCGGGCGGCGTGATGTTCGCGAGCGCGGGCACCTCGGCGGCCGAGCCAAAAAAGCCGCCAGTCCAGATCGGATAATCCGGATCGCCTTTCTCGAACTCGATCCACACGCCCGCACCAATCGGCGGCACCGCCACATTGCCCGTCTGGATGCCTGCCATTGGAAAACACGGCATCGCCCAGCTGGACAAAGCGACGCCCGACACATCCGGCACAATCGCCTGGATCCGGCCCGTCAGCAGGGGATCGACGTTGTTCACGACCGTCCCCCGATATTTTCCGTAATACGTCTCCGTCATACCGGCACCGACGCACGGGTCGGCAACAGCCCGCTCCTCTTCAGGGTGAAAGACTGCTTGTACGAACCGCGCGAAAGATCGTGGGTCACGCTGTCGACGTAGTGCACACCGTCGAACGCCCGCCCGGCACCCCGCACACCCACAAGGCTCCGTGCCCGCAAGATCCGACCATAGCGCAACACATCGATCCGCCCGCGCCCGCGCACCGGATCGCTTCGCTGGGCCGCCGCGGCGAACCCCCGCACCACGGCCTCGTAAGGGTTCAACCGTGCTGTATTCTTCAAGCGGTTGATCTTGGGTGGGGGCGGCACGATCGCCCCATGCGGCAGATGAAACGGATGCGCGCTCGGAATGGGGATCGGGATCGGCGCTTTTGTATTGCGCTCCTGAATGTAGACCACGGGAACCTCGAACTCATCCTTACCGAAACTGAAAGAAAGCTCTTCTGTATTGGTCGAAAACCCACTTTCGGCTGTCAGCGCCGGCTGCACTTCTCCCAGTCGGATCTCCGGCCCCCAATAGGCAACCGAGGTCGCAGGCGCCGGTCCCGGCTTCAGAAAAAACGTATACCCCGCCTCCCTCGCCAGCGCGCGAATATAGGCCAGATCACTGTCCTGATGCCGGGGGATGCGGTCCGTCGGCAGCGGCGGGCTCTCCAACGAGGGGATGATCTGAGGGATCACTCCCAGCCAGGCATATTTCGCCAACACCAGCCCAACCCGCGCAAAGGGCGGCATAGCAGGATATGGAATGCCGGAGAAATCGAAGTAATCCATCGCCGCCGTCACATCCTTGCCTTTGACCGAAAGCATCGACGGCTCACTGCCTGATCCCGGTTGCAAATCCGTCTTCTCGACAACGCCGTTGATCAGGCTCACGGCCTGCCCATTGATCGTTGCCAACAAAGCCACCCGCAGGATCGGCAACGCCGCACCGCCGGCCAGCAGGAAGATCGTGTTCAGGGGCGAGTCCTTCTCAAGCGCGAACATCATCTCGAAGCCGCTCGCCGTCTCTCCCGAATTCTCCATCACCTTCACAGATTGCAACGCATCGACGACCGCGCGCGGGGCCGCCACCGGTACACCCGGCCCGAAGAGCACCGAAAGATTGATCCCCTTGATCACAACTCTTCCTCCGCGCCCGGCACGCCCTGGGGCAGCGTCAAACGCACCTCGCGCCCCGGCACCTCAAGTTCCTCGGCAAACACCGCGCCGTTGGCGTCGCACAAATGCCAAAAGCCCTCCGGGTTGCCGATATCGGTGGCGGCGATCTGATCGAGCCGTTCGCCTTGCGTCACCACCCGGTAGGCCTGCGTCGCAAAGGCTTCGGGCTGCGCGACGAACCGGCGCGTCACATACGTGATCACCCGCCCATCAAGGCCCGTGATCGTCTTCGTCGGCAGACCCGAATACCGGCTTTCGGGTGGAAAATCCGTGGCCTCCACGATCCCCGCCTCAAACATCGCCTGAATTGGATCTCGTCATGGCAACCCTCCCACGCCCAAGCCGCTCAGAACACCGCCTCGCGCGCGTCCTGCAAGCTGCTCCTTGTTCTGCAAATACGCCATGAAAAGGCCGGAGCCGCGATGTGTGAACCCCAGGTCATCCACGGAAAGGACCCGCAAAGACAGCGAGACCTTCGCGCGGATGGGATTGAGATTGGCGTCGAAGAACTCCTCCGTGATTGACAGAGACGTCACCCGCACTGGCACGATCCGCTTGGCGGACCAGACGAAAAGCGCCAGCGGCGTCTCGGCGGGTGTAATCTCGAACGATCCGGCCGAACCCTGCGCATTCTGCCGCTCCAACTGCGCCGTGGTGGGATGCAGCATCGTCTCGAGTGCAGAAAGCGCAGGAAAAACCCCCGCTTCCACCGCATCCGGATTTTCCCGTGGGAACTCCAGCTGATCGGTCGCGTCAAGCTCAGCCTCCACCGTGATCGTCTCTACCGCCGGACCCGTCAACCTGAGCGGCTGCGAACGATCCGGCTCATCCGCGATGCTCTGGACTTCCAGCGAGCGCGAGAGCGTTTCGGACGCATATTGCAATGTAATGATCCGCTCCACCGCCCCGCTGTCAGGCGAGATCAGCACCAGTCCGGCGCGCGTGAGTTTCGGAGAGCGTGGGAAACCTGTCATTATGAACACCTCATCCCGTCACCACCAGTTTCCACGCTATCGCGGAGTAGGCGTCTGCCATTGACATCGTTTGATCGGTAGTGAGTTCGTGCCAATCGTCCCTGTGCAGATACTTTTCCCCCTCCTCCTCACGCCCGATAGCCACTTTACCATGCGGTCCTGCCAGATGCGCGAATTCGTGCAAGAGAGCATAGGCTCGGCCATCTCGTGGGCCGGCCGCATACTTGAATCCCGCAGTACCTCGGAGCCAGGAGCGGCAAAGCCTCACTGTGTTTCCAGCGTTGCGACTATCCGCGGTTACATAGGCACCGGTTGTGTCGCCACAGTTCTTTGAGCCGCACCGGAAATTCTCGAACGAAACCGAACCCATGCCATTGCGTGCAAGATTCAATACATCGACGAAACGCTGAAGTAGCGCCTTGGTCTCGTCGGCATTTCCTTCACGAACTTCATGGTGGGCGATCTCCAACAGAGCCGCAGTAACAGCATCTGAAGGTTGTCCGGAAGGTTTCAGGCGGGCAATTGCACCATTAGCGACGTCAATGGCTCTTACAAGTGCAGCCTCGATAAGCTTCTGATCCTCGAGCGTGCAGGCTGTCGCAAGATTCTCGATCTCGGCGCGATCTGCTTGCCGGAGCGCCTTGCGCGTGTCATCGCTCATGGATTGTTGCGCCCGCTTGGCTCCGGCCTTTCTGGCGCTCCTACGGGCGCACCGCAACGCCGCGCTGTTCATTGTTCTTGGCGCGACGTTCGGCCTTCAGCCGTCGCTTGCGGGTGCGCAGCTGTTCTTTCGTTTGGCGGCGCACTTTTCTACGTGTGCTCTTGGGCAAGTTGCGCGTATCTCCACGCAGGCTGCGCCGCGCTCTTTTGACTCGCTCCAGTTTCGCGTCAAGCGCCAAAGCCTCAGGGTCAATGACATCTACCCGCTCCGGCAGTTTTGACACCATTAATTGCACTGTCACCGGCTCCGGCAGGTCGGCACCCGTCGCCTGCAATTTGTAGATTGTTTGCTCTGTCTCCCCTTCTGGCCCAGTCAATACTCGCAAGAGAAACGTACCATCTCCACCAACCTCAACTATCTCGATGCCCGACGTGGCGGATGCCAGCGAAACATCCTCCATTGCCTCAAGGTCTTCGTCTTCAAAGGACAGTCGGATCGTGTCGCCCACATGGAAGTCGAACTGGGTGAGATCGGCAGCATTCTCCAGAATTTCGGAGTTTACGTCGCCATCTGGATCGTCCGCCACCGTTGCGGCAGCGGTGACTGAAGGCTTGAATTCGACATCATCCCCAGTTTGCTCGAAGATCGGCTCGCCCTGCTCAGGGCACTCTAGTCTTTGAACACGCGGTTCTGACGCGCTTGCTTGCTGCAACGTATGTACAAGCTCATGCGCCATGAGCCGCCGCCCCTCGGTCGAGGTACCATACTCGCCCGGCGCAAAGGCGATGTGGTTTTGCAGGGTGTAGGCGCGGGCATTGATATCCCGGGCGGCCCTTTGCGCAGACGCATCCGTGTGAAGTCGCACGCGTGAGAAGTCATAGCCCAATCGCGGCTCGAAGTAGGCCCGGTCCGCGGATGAAAGTGGCTGCCCGCCCGTGGCCACCGCTGCGGCCGCTGCGCCCGTATGCGCGGCAGGTCCCGATGCCGCAGGCTTCATCTGGACGCTTTCTTCCTCTTCGTCTTCCATCCGTTGCAGACGATCCGGCTTCATCTGCACTGCTTCCTCTTCATCCTCCTCCGCCATGCGTTGTATCGACTCGGGCTTCATCTGGACGGCCTCGTCATCCTCCTCCTCTTCCATCCGCTGCAGCGTCTCGGCTTTCCTCTGCAACGTCTCGTCCTCCTCAGGCTCCACCTCCATCCGCTGCACCAACGGCGTCGCGGCGATCGGCGCGCCCGTCAGCCCCGCCCCCGAGACGACGCGGTCCGCGACGCGGTCGGCCTCCTGCTCATACACATCTCCCGGTGCGCCAAGCGTCAGCTTCGGCTGCACTCCGAGTTGCTCGTCAGCCGCACAAGCTGCGCATGCCCCGCCGCCGCCACAGTCGCAGGCCCGCTGCACCACTGCAGCGTCGGCAGCTTCAACGGCAACGCTACGCTCCATGGCAACCTCCCGCGTTATGTGCGCCTTCACGGATCATGGGCTCGGTGCCGCTGGCCAGTTGGGCAGCCGCCCCCGCAACGCCGTGCGCAGCCCGGCCTTTTGCGCTGTCGTCCAACCCGTCGTCACTGCATCCATCGTCTGGGTCACCATCGTTTCAACCTCGTTGCATTCGCACTTGCAGCCCAAAGCCTGCAGCGATCCGGGAATGCTCTCGCTGTTGGGATCGAAGGTCGCGATGAAATCGATGTTCGCATCGAGGCGCTGATGTGCTGGCCCGCTCGGGCTTGTCTCGGCCTCCGCCGCATCGAAATGCGTGGGAAACTCAGAGGCCAGCGCCACAATCTCGGAAAGCTCGCCCTGCGTTGCGGCATGGGTGCACGTCGCCGTCGTCACTGACGCAGGCCGCGTCAGCCCGCCACTGATCCTATCCTCAAACCGCGCGTGCTCGCTCTCGTGGACCAGCGCCGCAAGCGCCTCTGCGTGCCACGCATCACGTGTTTCGCCGAAAATCCGCCGCGCACCGCGGTTAAACTTCAGAGCCCCTCGATTGAGCTTCCCAGGCACGAAGATGCAGCGCTTCGTGGCGGCGGCGAACCCGTCCGGATCGGTGTCTCCGGTTGGCAGGCTCTCCCGCGCCCAGCGTCCGCAATCGGCCAACATAGCGGAGCTTCCATCGGCCAAATCAGCATCGATGAAGATGCCATGCACCAGCGCGACGCGAGAGGCATCATGCGCCGTCAGCACCTGCTCAAGCTGCCGCGCCCTTCCCGCATGGCCGCTGCTGCGCGCCCGCGTTGGCGTCATGCCGCGGCGGCGTGCCCGCGGGTCCGCCTCCTCTGCCTCCTGATCCTCACTGAAGCCCTCGGCAGAGCCCGCAACGAGCCCGCCAGAGGGCGGGTTGCAAATGTTGTTCGCCGTGCAAAGCCGTTGGATCGTCGGTCCGCCCGATGCTTGCGTATGCGCAATCTCATGCGCCAGCACTCGCCGCCCGCGCGGGCTCTTGGGCGCATAGGCACCGGGCGCAAAAGCGATATGCTGACCATGCGCGAAAGCCTCGGCCCCGATCCCCGCTGCGGCCGCGTTGGCCCTCGCGCCGGTATGCAGGCGCACCGTGGAAAGATCCCGTCCAAAGCGAGGTTCGAAATAGGCGCGTTCCGCAGCACCCAATGCCCGCCCACCAAGCGCCGTCGCATCCGCCGCCTCGGTAAGCGCCCCGGATGAAACAGCTGGCGCGTGCGACGCGCCCAGATGAGACGTCACACCGCCAAGCGCCGCGCCAGACACCGCATCCGCCCGCCGCTCATGCGCATCACCCGGGCGGCTCACCGAAACGGAGCTCTGCACACCCGCACCCCGCCGCCGTGCCACCCGCGCCCTCATGACGTCACCGCCTTCAGCGCCGCAGAGGCAAGGCGCACCGGCAAGGCATCCGCTGCCCGTGGCATTTGCGCAGTCGCCGTCGCGCGCGCTCCCCTACAAATGCGGCGGTCCCACGCTCGGCCAAATGCGTCTCGATCGCCGCGCGCAACGCGCTGTCCAGCGCGTCCGGCGTCAATCCGGGCTGATCCACGACAACCCGGTCAATCCGAAGTGTGATCCGAGTGCCACTCATCGAAATGCCCCCATCTCTGCCGACGTGAAGGGCTTCTCAAGTTTGGTGTATTCCCGCCGCGCGGCCCGCAGCACATGCCCCATACGCACCGGTTCCCCAACGCCGGCTGCCAGATAAGCAGCGTTGAGCGCGATGGAGCGAATGGCACCCCCGGCAATATTCAGCGCCGCAAGCGCGTCCGGCCTGACCCCGTCAAGCGGCGTCTCGTCCGGGAATATCCGCGCCCAGATCTCCGCCCGCGCCGCCGCATCGGGGAACGGGAAATTCAACACGTAACGGAGCCTCCGCAAGAACGCCGTATCCACCGCGCCTTTCTGGTTTGTGGTCAAGATCGCAAGACCTGAATAGGCTTCCATCCGCTGCAAGAGGTAACTTACCTCCACGTTCGCATAACGGTCATGGCTGTCCTTCACCTCCGAGCGTTTGCCAAAGAGCGCATCCGCTTCGTCGAACAGCAGGATCGCCCCACCGTCCTCCGCCGCCTCGAAAATCCGTGACAGGTTCTTTTCGGTCTCACCGATATACTTGGAAACAACCTGCGACAGGTCGATCCGGTAGAGATCGAGTGCCAGTTCGCCTGCCAGTACCTCTGCCGCCAGCGTCTTACCGGTGCCCGAAGGCCCGGCAAAAAGCGCCGCCGCACCCAGGCCGCGCGGGCTTTTGCCTTCCCAGCCCCACTCCTGGTTTACCACCCAAGCATCGCGCAGGTGTCCTGCAAGATCCTTGAGAACAGAAAGCTGATCTTCCGGCAGCACAAGGTCACGCCAGCCTGCCCGGCTTTCGATCCGGTCGGCCAACCCATCCAGCGCTCGCCGCCCCTGTAACCGCGCCGCCTGCCAAAGCCGTCCGGTCAGTGCCTCCGGCGCAATGCCCGGTTCCACCTCTGCCGCTGCCGCGCGAATGGCCGATGGCGGCAATGCGAACTGCGCCGCAACGCGATCAAGCAATGCCGCCTCGCCCCGGGGTCCCAACGCCTTTTGCCAAAGATCCCGCCGCTCACGCCGGTCCGCCCCGGCCAGATCAAGCCGCAGCACGGGCTGACGCTCCGGCAAGTCCGGGTCGTCCGCTGCCAGGATTGTTGGGCCAGAGATCAGATCTGCAAAAGCCTCCCCTGCACCTTCGATCAGCACGGCTGCAGAGGACAGCGCCAACTCCCGGTCCAGAAAGATCGCAAGCGCGTGGCGTTGCACCCAATCGGCTGGAATATCCACCGCCGCGATCCGATAAAGCCCCATGCCCAGCCGCGCTGCGGCTTCCGCTGCAAGCGCGCGCTTGGCAGCTGCATCCCGTCCGCCTAGCAGGATCACCGGCGGGCGCGCCACACCTCGCCAGGCCTGCGCCAACCGCTCGGCCAAGTCGCGCTCCCGGGCGCTCACGACTCCGTCGGCCCAAACCGGGCGCACCATGCCTTCCAACCGCCGGTCGAGGTACATCGTACCAAGCAAAGCATGAACGATCCGCTCATCCGCGCGCAAGCTTCGCTGCCAGAGCGGCCCAGTCCCGCCAAGTTCCAGCAGCCGCCACCGCCGCAGCGGCGCTTCGGGCACAAGCGCATCCCAAATCGCCGGACCCACGAGGCGCTCCGCGACTGACACATCGCACACGTCGCGCCCGCCAAGCGCCTGAACCACGGCCGCCGTCGCCCCATCGAGTTCAACCGCCACGGCAAGCACCAGCAATTCCTGCTCAACCTCCGTCAACCGGAAGATCGTCGACAGCCGAAGCAACGCACTCTCCTTGGATACTGAGAAAGGCGGTAGTGCCGTACCCTCCGCCAATGCCGAAAGCCGCGCCTTGACAGAGCCGATTGTCGCCTCCAGCCCTTCCCGCAGAAGGGCCAACTCCATCTCGGGCGTTGTCTGCATCGTCACCGTCATGGGATCGTCACCGTTTCAAGGCTCGGGGGCTCTGTTGTCAGGTCGATCACCGGGCTGTCGATCCCATCGACACGCAATCGCACCGGCACCTCAACGCCAGAGGTCAGGCCAGCGAACGTGGCGGATGCTTCATTTACCGGCACCACCGGCGTGTCCACTGGTATCGCCGACGCTCCAGCGGCAATCGCCACCGTCTGTCCAGGCCTAATCGGCGGCGCACAGGTCAGCGTCAGTTCCACATCCGCCAGCACCGCCAAGGCCGAGGCCGTGCTCAATGGCGCCAGCGCAAGGGGCAAGGCGTTGGAAACCATCTCGCGCCCCTCAGTATCCCAAATCGAAACATCAATGACGTACGCGCCAACACGCCAACGCGCCGGGTCGAATACCCCGCCCGTTTGCGGCGATCCTGGCAAGAGCGGCACCCCTTCAGGAAGCGTCACCACCAACCGGTTCGGCGCTGCCGGCTCAAGCGGCGGCATGGCCAGCACAACACCCGTGCCGGGTTCGGTGAAGCGCACTGTCACCTCTGCGCCATCCAGCGCGAACCCCTCCAGCACCACGTTCCCGCCCAGCCGCATCACCGGATGCCCGTCTTCCGGCGTGACCGCCGTCAGCGTCGGTACAGTGTTCGCCAGGTCCGGGCGCACAGTCAAACCGGGGTCGCGCTCTGTCTCCGGGTCCACCAGCCCGCCCCGCGACAAAACCGGCAAGCTTGGTCGCACCGGCAATTCCCGCTCAATCAGCACGACAGAGACGTCATAGGCCACCGTCGTCCTGTAGCTCGCCTGAAACGCCGTCCAGAGCTTCGACATATCGTCCATAGAAAGCGTCCGCGGCGTGATCTTGATCATCTCCACCTGATCAGCGAGTTCGGAGGCGCGGATCGGGTCGAAATCCTCGGGCGGCAGTATTTGATCGATGATCGCAAGGTTCAGCGCTTCCCGGATCACCTCACGCGGAAGCATCGCCTGTTCGTGGAAAAGCTGCATCGCGTAGCCCAGCAGTATCTCCGCGTGCAGCTCCTCTGCCGAAACCGCCGTCAAGATGTAGTGCAGATCGAGCGCGAGACGCGGCCGGCACACCAAATCACCCGCCCGGTTCCGTGTCGGCATATCCGAGTTCCGCAACGCCGCATTCGGCGAGACGCGGTACAAGAAAAGGTTCAACTGCGTCGCCTGGTCCGCCGAATTCTCCGAAACCACGCGGTTCGGCGGCAATGCCGTCACGGTGAAATCCGAGCCCAGCACCTGGCTGATATTTCCGTTGATCATCGCATCGTTGATGAGGTCCTTCATCAACTGCGTCACCGCGGAGATAGCCAGCACATTGCTCACGACGCACCCCCGCCAAGAAAGTCGGACAGTGAGGACAGCTTCAGGTCCCGCTGCGCCCGTTTCCGCGGGGCCACCTTTTCGGCCTCACCGCGCACCTCGATCCGCCCGATATGGATGGAAATCTCGGGCGGTTGCGTGTCCAGCGGTTCGCCCAACGGCGTCCCTCGCTCAACACGTTGCGCGGGCATCGGCGCAACGGGCCAAGATCCGACCTCGCGCTCAGCGGGCTCAGTCGGCAACAGCGGCTCAGGAGGTTCATCCCCTGCAAGGAATGCACTGGGTGGCGCGCTTTCCGCTACCAGCCGCTCCTCCTTAACAACGCGTTCCATCACGCGCTCCTCGGCGGTCAAAAGAGGTGCTGGCCCAACTGATGTACCATCGGAACCCTCTCGAACTTCTACGAATAGCGGCCCATCGTCCTGCCGATCCTCACGCTCCGGCTCGGTCCGTCGCTTCGGCACCGCCGGAGATGGCATGTCGGGTGAAAAACGTGCTTCTAAGGACTCGGCGCGCACGTCCTCGGTCATACTCTCGCTGGCAGGCACCTCCCTGACAGGTCGCGGCGAAGACTCCTCACGCGCGTGCCGAGGCTCGGCCGCAACGTCCTCCACCCGCTCGGAAAATCCGTCCTCCGTCATGCCGCCAGCTTCGAACCGTGCTGGCAGACGCGCCTGCAATCCGGGCTTCTCTCCGCCCGCGGCGCGCGCGACCAGCCGCTGCAACACACTGCTCATCCGCCTCTCGCAATCCGCAGGTATGTCTGCCGCCGCACAGCTGAAAGTGCCAGAATATCCCGCTCGGCCCAGCCGAACGCGGCTGCCAATTCTGCAACCTCACCAAAAAGCCGCAACGCCGTTGCTTCCACCTCGGCCCAGACAAGTGCTACAACGTCCAGCACCTCTGTCCACACGGCAGAGCATGCTGTGCAGGACAACCGCGTCGTCAGTTCCCCCTCGGCCTCCCGCGCTTCAAGCCGGGCGTCGATCTCCGCGACCAACGTCGGTGGAATACATTCCCCTCCTGTCGCCCGGGCCCGCAAAGCGGCTGGCAGGTCTGCATTCGGCACGGCTACCACGGCGGCCAAATCGCGGCTCGTCAACGGTCGTAGCCAAATCTCGTCGTCGCCGACGCCAACAATCTCTTCGGCCATCTCCGGCAACGCGCCCGCCAAAGCCTCTGCATCCAATGCTAACTGCAACACCTCACCGCAGTCCGGGCAAACCGCTTGCGCCTCCAAGTCGCGCCCAAACGTCGCTGCCCGCAACAGTAACAGTCCGCGATCCCGCTCAGCCAATGGCAACGCTGCCAAATCTCCGGATACACCAGCCGCCCAAAGCAGTGCCAAACCGCGATCCAGTGGGCGGCGGCCCACCCCGGCCTCCCACGCCTGCAGGATGCTGGTGGATGTCAGATGCTGTGCCATCAGACTCTCATTTCAGATCAGGCGAAGGAGGGCTCGGTCGGCTCCTGCACCTCCACATCGCGGATCCAACCTTCGTTCTCCAGCTTGATGGATTGGATGGCGACGGCGTTCGCGTTGCTGTCCAACTCCGGCAACGCTTGGAATTCCGATACCCAGCAGCGGAACACTTTATAGGCAATCGCCAACTGTCCCGCCTCATTGTACATCTCTAGGATGATGTCCTTGCGAAAGTCGGAGAGCGAAACTTCGGCCCCCAATCCCGCCTCGACGTTCCACACAAGGTTTGCCCAGCGTTCGAAATCCTCGTCATGGGTCACGCCGCGCTCCAGCGTAATCGGCTCGAACTTTGTACGTCCCGGCGATTTTCGCCCCGTCGAACTATCCCCACCGACGCGATGCTCGACCACCTCGGTGGACCGCTTGAGCGCCCCTACCTTGGAAATCCCCGCCACAAAGCGCCCGTCCCAACGGACACGGAACTTGAAGTTCTTGTAGGGATCGAAGCGCTGCGGATTCACACTGAATTCAGCCATAGTCTTTCTCCTTTGCGCTTACTGACCCTGTCCAGCGATCTGCTGGAGCGAGATGATGACAAACTCGGCTGGCTTCAGCGGCGCGAAACCAACGAGGACGTTCAGGATGCCAAGATCGATATCCGCCTGCGTCGTCGTCGTGCTGTCACATCGGACGAAGTACGCCTCCTGCGGTGTTGATCCCTGGAACGCACCCTGCCGAAAGAGGTTGTTCATAAAGGATCCAACCGAAAGCCGGATCTCAGCCCACAAAGGCTCGTCATTTGGCTCGAAAACGGCGAATTGCGTGCCACGATAAAGGCTTTCTTCAATGAAAAGCGCCGTGCGCCGCACCGGGATGTACTTCCATTCGCTCGCCCGCGCGTTCGCCCCGACGAGCGTGCGCGCGCCCCAAGCCACCGTGCCATAAACGGGAAAACTCCGGAGGCAGTTCAGCCCCAACGGGTTCAACACGCCATTCTCCGGATCACTGAGCGCATAGTCGAGCTCTTGAACGCCTCGCAGCCCAGCCTCAATGCCAGCCGGAGCCTTCCAGATGCCGCGCGCATTGTCCGTGCGTGCCATAACCCCCGCCATTGCCCCCGAATTCGGGAAAGGTCGCGGCCGGTTCTGTTGCAACGGGTCCGCCATGCGAATGCGAGGGAAATAAGCCATCGCGTTGTTCGAGGGGAAGGGCCCGCCCTCAATCCAAGTGCGCGCCTCCTCAAGCGTATCCACATTGGGATCGATGTCGATGATGATCATCGAACGCCGCTCTTCTGCATAGGCGACCGCCGCTGTCAGCGCAGGCTCATCCTGAATGCCCGGCAGGCACATGATGTTGAATATGTCGGCATCCTCGAGCGCGAATATCCCCGTTTTCTGAATCCGGTCGCCCACGATCTCGGCAGTCAGCGTTGGTGGGTCCCCATCTGCGCCGGTGATGCCCGACACCTGCGCACCTACAGTCGGGCCAACGCCAGGCTGATAAAAGCCAACATTGGCCAGCACATCCACGCCCGACGAGGCGAGCGCGTCACCCACCGCATCCGAGATCAGAATGCCCGTAACCGGGTTCGCCGCGCCCGGCACGACCCGCAACGCTCCGTTCACAATCGTCGCCGTTGCACCCGCCAGCGCCGGGGCCGCATCCGCCTGCAGCGCCGCCTCGATGGCCGCGCGCACCTCTTCTTCATCGGCTGGCACCGCCGCGAACACAGCCGTCACATCCGCGAGCGACGTTCCTGGATCCGTCAGATCCACCAGATCGAACTGCAACTCGTCATTGGCCTCGATGGCGCCCGTCAGCGCCGCGAAATCCGCAATCGTCGTGTGGGGCAGCGCAGGCCGCAACTCTGCCGCACCGGACACCTCGATACCACCATTGGCAGCTCCAAAGCCCAGATGCGCCGCTGCATTCTGCTGCGGCGCGTTGCGGAACACCACGGCTGAGCGACGGTCGCTCGTGCCCGAAGTAATCACGATCTGATCGCCCTCGATTGCACTCGATACAGCAGCAACCCCTGGCAGCATCGCGCCGATCTGCGCCACGATCCGCGTCTCAATCGCTGCGCGCGTCGCAGGCGGCGCGTCGCCCTCGTTAAAGAGGGTAATCTCTGTTGGCAGGCTCCCATCGACGGACACAACCATTCGCCGCCGATCCGCATTAAGATCATCTATCACCGCCTGAGGAATATCCCGGCTCCGCGCAAAACCGGCGCCGCCACCCACGCTGTCATCCGTCAGTTCCACCAGATCGGAAGCAGCATTTACCGTATCCACGGCATAGGTTGCGGCTCTGTCGTTCATCGAAAGATTGCGATGTACCTCCCGCCGCAGCTCAACCGGATTCCCGTTCCGCTCCCCCAATTCGACGATCGTGAGGTTGAACGTGTTCAAGGGATCGGAAGTGTCGTGATCCACCGTGATTTGCAGATTGTTCCCCCAAGCACCCTCAGAGGAAGCCTCCACCGTCAGGCTCGGGTTGCCGTCGAAATCCAGCAGTCCCACAGTGGCCGCTTCCGCATTCGCCGCCACCCGCACGATCCATGCCGTGCCACCACCGTTTAAAAAGAAGTGGTTCACCGCATAGCTAAGATCGCTATCTGCATCGAACCCTCCGAACTGCCGCTCGAAATCCGCGTAAGAGAAAATCTGAACCGGCTCGCTCACCGGGCCGCGCACTGTATAGCCGATGAACGCCGCGATGGAGGTTGGCACACCGGCAATGGCGCGGGAACCGCTCGGCACCTCCTGAATATAGAACTCCGGGATAGGACACGTTGACAGGCATGGAACAACTCCCTTGCTTTAACTATGCGGCAGTCAAATCCAATAAAACTCGGCGCTACTTTTGATTTTATAAGGACATCAGAGGCACACGTGGCCTGCAAAGAAATAATCGCGCAATAAACAAGTTGCCTCGCAAGCAGCAAAGCATGGATTCACTGTAAGTCTGTCCGTAGCCCCCCGGCTGTGCATCGCTGCACCCCTTTAGGAGGCGGAAATTAACGATTCGAGTCAAGTGCCGCTCTGGGGAATCAGTAAGAGCTGTCAACCCAAAGCGTTTTCAAATCTGCGTAATCATCTCTTTTCACACTGTTTTCGGCACTCCGCCAGACGGCACACGAATGGCCGCTGCCGCAGGCTTCTGGAGTGCTCTGCAAGGTGCGGACGTTACTGTGCTCTTTAGTTCTGTCTCGCTTTCCGGCCCCCTCAGTGCTACGATCCCAATCAAACGGGGACTTGTCGGTTTAACTTTGAATGACGCCGCAATCGTTAGGAGATTTTTCCTATGACCCGCGTGTACGCCCCGCCAGAACCGGATGTCACGCCTCGACGGGCAAGTGCGTTTCAGCGCGCCTCCGGGGAAGCGGTGGGTCTTTCAGGGAGAGAGGGGCTCCTGGAGCGCGAGGCGCAGGAGAAACGCGGCATCAGACCAAATCTCACCCTCAATACGCCCGGAGACAGGTACGAACAGGAGGCCGACCGCGTCGCCGATCAGGCAGTCCCGGACGCAATGACCGCAAATCCTTCAACCCCTGACACTGCGGCCGGGCTTCGACGCCAGGTCGTGGATGACAAGGGCGACAACGCACAGGAGATCCGGTCAAAACCGTCTGGGGCTGCCCCGTCAAACGCGGGCAACGTCACGCAAGCGGCGGCGGCGATCTCCTCCGGGGGACGTCCCCTCCCGCGATACGAGCGGTCCTATTTCGAGCCGCGCCTGGGCCAGGACTTTTCCAAGATACGCATCCATGACGACACCCGCACCGGCACCGCCGCCCGTGGCATCAATGCACGCGCCTACACGCTTGGAAATCACATCGGCTTCGCGAATGGCGAGTACCATCCCGACACGCTGTTGGGCAAACGGCTCATAGCCCATGAACTGGTCCATACCGTTCAGCGCACAGCGCCCGGCCTTGTGCAGTGCGCGCCGCCCACCGGCGAGGCAGAAGCCAGCGAGAGTGACCCCACTCTTAGCTCCATCCAAAAGAAGGTGTTGGCAGACGGGTATGGGAAACCCAGCGAACTATTGGCGGACATCGAGCCACTTTCCGAGACCTCGAAACGAGACCTCGTCGAAATCTTCACCGTCGACTATCCCGACGCAAAAGTGGGCCGCAGGAATGTCGGCGAGCTCATCTGGGAGACTATGTATGACCAGAAGGTCGACCATGAGCCGATTGGCGATGAGGCGCAAAAGCGCGCCGGGGGAACCGGGCGCTGGGTCGATGAAGCACCCGAGGAAGGTGGCCTCAAGCCGTCACACAAGATGAAGCGGGTCTACAAGCGCTGGGACAAGAAAGCCGCATCAGGCCGCCTGAGCCGTCTGCAGTGCATGAACGCAGGCAACCAAGGGATGAGCGCATTGATCGAACCCGAGGTCATCGGTCCTGCCAAGGCAGCAAACGCAAGATCCGAAGATGGGGCCAACGTTACTCGGCTGGCCCACCTCCTGCGACGCCACGGTGCGGTGGGGGAACGGTTGGTTTTCTCCTATCAGGCTAAGGCCGGGCGTTGGACCCCCGACTTCGAGGACACCCTGCTGGCCGAGACCTCGAAGGATCCCGAACCGGGAGTGTATTTCTTCCTGGTGTCGCTCCATGCGCATCACATGGTGATGATCATGGTGGACCGTAATGACGTCGCCGCGCCCAAGTTTTATTTTCTGGACCAGTTCGGAGGATTCCTCACCTTCAATAAGGACGGTACGGTCAAGGGTGCAAAAAGGCTAAGTGCCGAGCGCGGGATCACCAAGGAGGCGAAGACGTTCAAGGGCATACACAACCCAACAATCATGTGGCCGGTGATGCCCAAACTTCCCGAACCATCGTCCGGACCTTGACTCAAACATAACAGTCTCCGCGTTGCATCGTGCACAAGGCTGACCGGGTTTGAATAGGCTCTACCAAGGAATTTGAAAAACCCGCCGTCGCCGTGGCTCTGTTTGGCTCCGGGTTTCCGTCTCATCTCCACTCCTTGGTGGTTACGACGTGCCAGAAACCCTCCCTTATCAAATCGCCCTAAACTGTTCCAATGGCGCTGACGTCAGGCAATCACATGAACCAGATGAGCCAGACTCTCTCTTGGATCAGGCAGCCATCTGTCCCAAAACATCTGACGACGGACACGCCGCGCACGCAAAGTCTGACACACGTTGGCATCTCCGACCGCCAGCGACAGCGCTCGTAGTCAGGCTGACGGTCACGCGGCTTTCACCTTCGCAATGACGTCTGCGAATATGCGTGCGGTATGCCTCCATCGCGGAAGAGCATTGGATCTTTGGGTGGATAGGCGGGACAACTCTTCGGCTCTCTTACGGTCTTGCAGTATCAGTTGCGTTGCGTGTGCGAGGGCTTTCGGATCATTGGGCGGAACCAGAACGCCAGCATCCCAAACAGTATCGGGCACAGCACCGACGCGACACGACACCACCGGAAGCCCGAATTGCATCGCCTCGCTCAAAACCATGCCGTAGCCTTCGTAGCGGGTCGCGAGGACGAAGACGGATGCCGCATTGAACAGCGATGACAGAGCGTTTTGGTCGATCTCTCCCGCGAAGTGCACGCGTTCATCGATCCCGAGATCGCGGGACTGACCGCGAAGCGCGGCTGCATAGACGGGATCATGGGCCTTGCCCACGATGCTGGCCTGCCATGGCATATCGCGCAGATGACCCAACGCGGTCAGCAGGACGTCGTGGCCCTTGCGCGGGGCGAGCAGTCCGACCGACAGGACAAGCGGTGGATCCGTCGGGCTTCGGTTGACGACGGGCCTGTCGAAGCCGGGTGGTGCAATTGTGACCTTGTTTGCATCGGCATCGAAGTCACGGCAGAGGATGCGGGCGGTTTCCTCACTTGGAACGATGACATGGTCGACGTGACGCAAGGCCGCTGCCTCGTTCTGCAAAAGAAAGGACGCACGCGCAGCAGGCAGCCCGGTTTCGAGCCCGAGCGGATGGTGCGCCATGGCGATGACCGGCGCGCTTACCTTGGCCAAACCGTCCGGGTCGATGGCGCCAAAGACGAGGCCGTCGAGGATGATGGGGTGGTGATCAGGGACGGCGTGCAGGGCCGCGAGGGTGGCGACCATATCGGACGGGGTTGGATCCGGGAAGCTGTCGGGCAATTGCAAATGCTGCGTGGCGCAACCGATGTCGTTCAGCTCTTTCAGCACGCGCGCTTCGTAAATGAACCCGCCGGTGCGGCGATCCTTGTCGCCGGGGATGGCGAAAACGGCCTGTGTCATGTCACCTGCTCGCTTGCATAGGTCCGAAGGACGGCCCGTTCCAGTGCGGCAACAAGCGCGTAAAACCCCACCGCGACGACCGCCAACACCGCAACGCAGGCCCACAGCATGTTATAGTTGGACGTGCTGGCCGTCATGGCCATCAGGACACCGATCCCCTTGCCCGTCGCCAGCCACTCCACCGTCGTGACCGCCAGAAGGGCCGCCGGGACGGCCATGCGGGCAGAGGCGAAAAAGGCAGGAAGCATGGCGGGGATCTGGGCCGCACGCAGCAGATGCCAGCGCCCAGCCCCATAGCTCTTGAACAGATCGACGGTCTGACCCGGTGTCTGGCGCAGCCCCTGGAGGCAAGCGACAAACGTAGGGAAGAAGATCATTACCACAACAACAACGATAGTTCCGATCAAACCGCGTCCGAATGCCAACACCAAGAGTGGCGCTGTGGTGATAATCGGCACGGCGCGCAGGGCGACCGCAACGGGCAGGGCCGCGCGGGACAAGGGCGGCCACAGGACCAGTACAGCCGCCAGCCCGGCCCCCAAGGCCAGTCCCGCAAGATAGCCCGGCAGTGCAAAAGACAGGGTTTCGGACAGCGCCGCCAGCAGGGTGTTGCGGTTCTGGGGGTCCGTCAGGAATGCCCACACATCGCCGGGCCGTTTTGCGAAGAAACGGTTGAGGCCGAACGCGTCCATCGACAATTGCCACAGGGCAAGGACCAGGGCCGCGATGAGTGCCACTTCAGCAAGGCGCGCCCAGGGTGGTTTGGGCATGGACGCGGCGGGCGCAGACAAAAGAATGACCGGTTTGTAGCCGACCATCCGTTCGCCCAGTTTTCCGATCAGCGCGTAGGCGGCCAGCGCGATAAGCGCCGCGAGCAGCGCGAGCGTCCACGTCGCGTCGGTATCCAGCCCGCGCATGGCACGCAGCGTCAGCACGCCGAGCCCACGTTCGGCCCCGGTGAACTCCCCGATCATCGCGCCGAGGAAAGCGGCGGGTGCGCTGATCTGAAGTCCGACAAACAGGTAAGGTAGGCTTGCACGGGCGCGCACCCGAACGAGCGTTGAGACCGCACCGTGCCCGTAGACCTGCATGAGGTCAGTCCAATTCTGCGAAACAGCACGCAAACCAACGAGCAGCGCCAGCAGCGTTGTGTAGTACACGGCGAGCGCGGCCAGCGTGATCTGGGGCCCCTGCCCCGGCCCGAACAGCACCCGCAGGATCGGGCCACTGGCAATCAGCGGTACGCAAAAGACCAGCAGGGCCAGCGCGGACAGCGCGCGTTCGCTGCGCGGCACCAACATGATCGCAGCGGCCAGCACCATCGCGCCAAGATTGCCCCAAAGAAAGCCCCACGCCGCGTTGATCGACGTCTCGGCCATGGCACGGGCAAGCAGCGCGGCATTGTCGACCATGTAACGTGCAATCGCTGTTGGACCGCTGACGAGAAAGCCACCTGAACTGATGCGAGCAATACCCTCCCAAATCGCCAGGGCGAGGAGGATTGGCGCGGTATGGCGCAGCGCGGCGGTCATGGCTGCTCCAACGCGGAAAAGACTGCGCGTGACAGGGCCAGAAACGCAGGCGTATCGAACAACTCGCTGTCACGTGCACCGGTCAGGTCGATTGGAATGTCTGCGACGAGCCGCGCAGGCCGTGGCGACAAGACCAGCACACGGTCGGACAACAGGACCGCCTCTTGAACGGAGTGGGTGACCAGCACCACCGTAGCCCCGCGCGACCGCCAGAGCGGCGGGAGCTCTGCGTTCAACCGCCTGCGCGTCATCGCGTCGACCGCGCCAAAGGGTTCATCGAGCAGCAGAACCTCCGGTGTCGAGACGAGGCTGCGTGCAATTGCGGCGCGCTGGCGCATCCCGCCTGACAGCTCCGCCGGACGGTGGTTGGCAAATCCCTTCAATCCAACAAGGTCGATCAGCGCATCAATGTCGCCAGCAGGTTTGCGCGCCAGTTCCGCGCCCAATGCAACGTTGGCGCGCACGGTGCGCCAAGGCAAAAGCGTCGGGTCCTGAAAGGCCATTGCCACTCCGCCCCGCCGGGCCACGGCGCGGGGTATTTCCGCGCCCAACAGGATGGTGCCGGTGTCCGGAGCCTCGAGCCCCGCGATCATCCGCAGGATCGTCGACTTGCCACAGCCCGAGGGGCCCACAAGCGCCGTGGTCTGCCCGGCAGCAAGTGTGACAGAGAATGGCGCGACCGCGTCCGTCGCGCCAAAGCTCTTGCTGACGTCATTGCAATGGATGTCGACGCTGGCCATGCCCGAACAGACCTTGGTTTTCAGTCAGCCGTGCACCTCTTCGAGCAGGGACCGATCCCACAGGTCTGCCGGCACATCCTGCCCCAGTAAGGCCAGCGTCTCGATATTTGAAGCGACGGTGTGGTCGGTAAACCAGCCGAACCCGCTCTCTTCGGTCAGGTCGCTGAACATAAGGGGCACCTGACGCGCGGCCTGTAGCTTTTGCGCTTCGAGATCGAGGCCCGCATCGGGGAACATCTCGACCGTCAGTGCGGCGGCGGCATCGGTGTCGGTAAGGTAGTCATTCCACCCCATGACCTCGCCCTTGAGCAGGGCCAAGAGATCGGCGCGTCGGTTGGCCAATGTGTCTTCGGTCGTGATGTACGTCTGCGAATGCAGGGCGTAGCCGTGGTCGGCCATCAGCATAGTGGTATTGTCGACGCCCTGCACGGTCATTGCCACGGGCAGGTCCGTCTCCCAGCACAGCAGACAGTCGACCTGACCAATGACAAGTGGTGCCGGGTCATACTGGGTTGGGACAATTTCGATGTCGTTGATGTCCACGTTATTCAGCGTGCACAGCGCCTGTAGTACGGGCGTATTGGCCACGGCCATGCCGATCCGCTTGCCGACCAGATCATCGGGCGTGTTCACCGGGTTGCTCGCCAGTGACGCGATGGCGAAGGGGTTCTTCTGCATGGCCACGGCGATGATCTTGAAAGGCGCACCCTGGGCCACCGCCGCGGCGGTGTAGTCGGCAGCCGAGATGCCAACCAATGCCGCGCCCGAGACCACGGGCGGCTCGACCGGCGCGTTGGGTCCGCCCTGGCTGAGCGAGACATTGAGGCCGAGGTCGCTCCAATATCCCTTGTTGGCGGCGATGTAGCTGCCGCCGAATTGGACGGAATGGAGCCACGACAGCTGGAAATTGACGTCACGCGCCGCAAAGGCGGGTACGCCCGCGGCGGCGGTGGCGACGCCTGCGGCACTGGTTTGCAGAAAAAAGCGGCGGGTGAGATGAGCGGGTTGTGTCATGGTAGGTCAGGTTTCCCTTTGGATGAGGCAGTGTCGAGAGGGGGCTGTGCGACGAGTATAACCGCTGCGGGCAGTGCTGCGGCAAGCAGGACAACACCGTAGGTGATGCCGGTCGCGACACCCGCGCTGGCAGGGGCTCCGATGATCGGAAAAAGAGCGGCGGCCGCCCCTTCACGCCATCCCCAACCGCCGACCGATAGAGGGATCAGCATCGCGCAGAGGATCAGCGGGATCAAGGTTGCCAGTGCTTCGGCTGGCATGATGACGCCGGTTGCGCGCGCGCAGGCGTAAAAGCCAAAGACGAGACAAAGCGTCGTGATCAGGCCATGCAGGATCACCACAGGGCGGCGCGTCAGCTGAAAGGTCATGCGGAGAAATCGGCCGGTTGCGTTTTGCAATCTCGACACCGCTACGGCAACGATGATGCAACCTGCGAGGGCGGTCATCACCACCCACCCCAGTTGGCCAAATTCAAGGCCACCCGTCACCAAAAGCGCCACGGCAAAGCCAACGAACATAAACGCGAGGACCGCAATCTGGCCCAGCAGGCGCTCGGCCATGACCGATTGTGCGGCGCGGTTCAGGTCCGCCGTGTGCCGCGCGCGGACGGCTCGCGTGACGTCGCCTGCGACGCCGCCAGGAAGCACCGTGTTGATGAGTTGGGCGAGATAATATTCGCGCACGGCCACCGGATAGGTGATCTGGACGCCGATTTCGCTTGCGGCGATTTTCCAACGGCTTGCCATTGCGAACGTGGACGCCGTGATTGCCAGCAGTCCCAGCGTGATCCACGTCATGTCGGCGTTTTGCAACCGTTCCACCACCGCTGCAGCATCGGTCCACCACAGCAGCGCGGCAAGGCAGGCTGTGGAGACGGCAAGCTTGAGCCAGCGGACCGTCACCGCGACACGACCTTTGAAACGATGTTTCTGGAAAACGCGGAAAGAAAGTCGTTTCTGAAACTGTCCATCCGCCGCACTGGCCCATCCGCTGCGGGGATCAGGCCGTCGGTCCAGTTCCAATCGGCTATGAGGTCCAGAACCGCAGGTGGACCGATCATGTGAACCGCGACGTCCATATTGTCGCTGCCCGCCACAAACCCTGCGGCCTGATGATCGCCCGCGACGATCACGAGTGGCGCGGCTTCGCCAAGACGGGCCACGTGCGAAAACGTCGTTTGCAGCACATAGTTGACGGACCGGCGATAGGCGTCGCGCACGGCATCCCGGTCGCGCCACAACTCTTTGGGTACGGGCCCGCGCGCCGCCATGTCGTTGAAGATCGTTCCGTCTCCGATCGCCTCCCACGGCACGATGTCCGGGATCGGGGTCCACGGGGCGTGAGAGGAGATCAGGGCGATCTGAATGAAATCCGGGCCCGGGTCGCCGGGCAACAGGTCCGGATATGCGGCCAGTGTGAACTGGTCGGGCATCGTCACCCAGCGAAACTTGTCCCCCTTGTAGGGAATGTCGGCTGCGGGAAAGACCTGATCAAACCCCATGACAAGGCTTTCGGGCCACCCCACCGTGATGGCGGGCATGATGGCGGACGTGCGGTAGCCTGCGTCCTGTGCGAAGTGAAAGAGCCACTTGTGACCGCTGGCAAGCATCGCGTTGTAGCGCCCGTTGTCTGACGTCCAGAGCCCGCTGGCGAGTGCACCGTGGGCAAGCCAGCTTTGACCGCCAGACGTGGGCGAGGTCAGCCAGCTGCTTTTCATGGCCATGCCGGTCTGGGCGATTTCGGCCTGTGCCGCGCGCAGCGTTGCAAGATGCGTCGGTGCGTAAAGCGGGTTGTCAAAGCTCGCGCGGCCATAGCTTTCGATCCAGATCAGGATGACATCGCGGCCCTCGAGCCGATCAAGAATCCCGGTTGCATCGGCATAGGCGTCAACGCGCGCGTCTTGCGCAAAGCGGGCCAGTTCGACGGCGGTTTGCTGCACTTCGATCCCGCGTTTAAGGGTGAGACGCGCCGTCCACGCCGTGCCCGGGGGGCTTTTGTCGAACCGCCAATATTCAAGGTGGTGGCCCGCATCCGCCGCCGCCCAACCTGCACCAAAGAGTGCAAGCACCGCCGCCGAAATCCGCAACGGTCGGGCGGGTGACAGACCGGCCCAGATACGCAGGCTTCGTTCGAGCGCGACAAAAAGCAGGATCAGCAACACAACAACGCCGATCGCAGCCAGCACGGTCAGCACGCCACCAACACTGTCCCGCAGCAGCGATAGCCCTGCCCAGATCAGGAATGTGTCGAGGATCGGGTTGAACGTTCTGTTGAAGGCGCTGAACATCGCATAATCGGCGACCTTGATCACAACCGAGACCACGAGAAGCAGTGCCAGAAAATACGTCGCCCCAAAGCGCCGTCCGAAAGCAACCGTCGCCAGCAGCAGGACGGGCAATTCCAGCGGCCAGCGGTTCAGCGCGCTCCACTTCATCGTGCCGGGGTGGTTCGGCAAGACCAGAACGGCGAAGATGACCGCCGCCGCAAGTGCAAGCGCCGCCACCCGTATCATGCAGCGCGTCTCGCCAGCCAGAGGATGTCAACGAGGAAGGACCAGCTCAGCAGCAGCACGGCGCACACTGTGACGGGCAGCACAAACGCCTGCGGCGTGAGTGGAAAGATCAAAACGATCAGAGCCGTGATTTGAACCACGCAGATCGCCTTCCGTCGGAACGCCGGGCAAAGGGGCTTGGAGCGCCGGCCAGATAAAGCTTGCACTGAGAAATGCGTAGCGCATGAACCCGAGGAGCAGTATCTCGGGTCCCGTCGTGCCGCTCGCGAGCAACCACAGGGATATGACTGCGCCCAGCCCCGCATCCGTTTCCATGTCGAACCGCGCGCCGAAGTCGGACACAAGGCCCGCGCGTCGCGCCAACCAGCCGTCAATCCCGTCGAGCGCGAAGGCGGCGACGGCCAAACCGAACACCACCCACACGGACACCCCGGGGACAAGCACGGCGCCAATCAGAAAGGCCACCATCGCAGCCCGCAGCAAAGTGACAACATTGCACAGGCCCAGCACCGGGTGCGGGTAGTTTTGGATCAGACCGTAGGTTGCGATCATGACAATCGCCGCGAAGACCAGAACCGGCCCGGTCAGCGTGCCAAATGTGTAGAACGCCGCCAGCGCCAGCGCCGCGCTGACAAGGGCGGATACGGCAAGGAACGTGCTGACGGGCGCCTGCCCTTCGATCCGCTGCGCAACGATTTGTGGGGTGCTAAGAAACATTTGGTTTTCCATTCTTTCCGCCGCAATACCTAGGTCTTTGGCTGCCGTCTGACAGTTTGAATAACACTTGAGCCGGTGGAATATTCAGCCCTGTCACGGAACTGTGACAACGGCCTCGAGCGGCAGGTGATCCGATGCGGCGGTCATCTCGGCGGATGTCACGGCCCGGATCTGCTGCACCTCGCCCGGAGCTTCGGTCAAGATACGGTCGAGCGGCAAGAGCGGCTGCGCGCTGGGAAAGGTGGGGCGCACTGGACCCCGCAGGCGGGTGCCGACCAGACGACGGTCAAACATCAACCCACCCCAGGGTCGCCATTCATTGAGATCCCCCAAAAGAAGGGTCTGCATTTGCGGTCGGCGACGCAGGTATTGTCCAATGATGCGCATTTGCACGATCCGCAGCGGCTGGAACAGTGACAGATGCGTGCTCATGATGCGGACTGAACGGCCCTCGAACAAGGTTTCGACCGAAACAGCTCCGCGGTGGCAATGACCCGGAAGGTCGATGACATCGGTGTGCGTGGGAGTGAGTGCAGGCGACAGGAATAGGATTGTGCCAAGGAACCCATCGCTCTGCGGTCCCCAGCGCAAGGCGGGCTCGTGAATGTAACTAAGCCCAGTGCTTTCAGCGATTTGATCCACGTGAAAAATGCGCGCGTGTGGGCGGCATTCCTCGTCCGCCTCCTGCAAGGCCAGAACGTCAAGACCTCGCGGGGCCAGTTCCCGGTCGATCGCGTTCAGAGTACGCGCGGGATCAACTCTGCCGTCAGTGCCCTTGCCGCGGTGGACGTTCCATGTCGCGCACCGAAGTTGCCCCGCTCGCATTACATTTACCTGCCCTGCTGCACTAACGCCCTATATATCGGATACAACATGTAGACCGCGCAACGCGGGTGGCGACGCTCTTTCACATACCACCTGCCCTGCGCCCCAGAGAGGATGAACAACCCGATGCGCATGCCCCTCATCGCCGCAGCCCTGACAGCGGCCTTTGCCACCACGGCACACGCCGACATGGCGCGTTATGAACTGGATACCGAACACACCAATGTCTACTTTACCATCGAGCACATTGGCTACGCCCGTACCTTGGGGATTTTCACTGACCTAAGCGGCGCATTCGACTATGATGTCGATATGCAGGAATTGAGTGACGTGGCGGTGACCATCGACGCGAGTTCGGTCAACACGTTCAATGACGCCCGCGACGGGCATGTGCGCAACAAAGACTTCCTGCATGTGTCGGCGCACCCGGCCATCACCTTTGTCGCGAGTGGAGGCACTCCGACCGGGGATACGACGGGCACGGTGACGGGGGATCTCACCATTTTGGGCGTGACCTCGACCCGTGACACTGGACGTGACTCTCAACAAGGTCGCCGACTATCCTTTCGGCCATAAGAGAGAAGTGTTGGGCTTGTCGATGACCACCACGATCCTGCGCAGTGATTTTGGCATGACCTATGGCGTCGACAACGGTCTGGTTGGCGATGAGGTTCGGATCAACATCGAAACCGAAGCGATGAAGATGGAGTGATATTAGGACCAAAAACGTTCACGCATCCGACATGCGTTGAAGCTGCATCGAAAGATAATGCAACAAAAAGAGCATGCTGAAATCCCTACCGATCTGCGTCAGAGGTATCCGCACTGCTCCAGTGATCAGTTTCCGTACGGTTCGCATCCCAATGGCGCCCTCCCATTGGTTTCTGAAACCAGACTTACTATGGCTTTATGCAAGAGGCGTTGCGGCCGTTCTGGAAACCCCCAATGGTGTTTGGGGTCCTCGCGTGCGTCCTGATCATCCACCCGATCAACGTGACCCATTTCATCGGGGTGCAGTGCGCCGTAGCCAACTCGATCTCATCCATTGTCACTGATGTAAGTGCACAGTGGTCAGTCGCGATCCACGTCACCGCCCCCGCGGTGATCTGGTTCGGTTTGGCGTTCGGATGGGGGTTCCTTGCCATCAATGCAGAAGAAATGACGCGTTTGTTGATGGTACACTGGCGCGTAACGCAGGTCCTTTGGTTGCGGATGACACAGCCAGAAACGAAGGTTAGAGATCGTGTCGGATGCGGTGCAGTATCTGTGAGACCCATACCCGTGGTGACGAAAGAAACGGCCCATACCTGCCTTCCAGCGCTTGGTACCGATGCTACGTGTGCAGCCCGCATTTCCGACATTCGCTGCAAGAACACAATCGTGACCTGTTCAAGCTCACAGTTTGCGCACATTGCGAGAGCTGCGAAAACCACTTTTGGCGGGGTGCCGACGTTCGCTGCTCCGAAAAAAGGCCAAACTGATCACGGCACAGCCGAAGATTGCCAAGGCGATGCCAAAGGTTCGGGGCTTTCGTGTCCACGCATGATGCGGATCGCATTGCGGCGGATAGAGAATGGCTCGTTGAAGAAACTCTCCGTCGCAACAGGTGCCTAGCCTTTGACGGCACCTTCGCTGAGACCCGATACGAGATAGCGTTGAGCAATGAGAAAAACAACAGTGATCGGTAAGCCCGAGAGGATGGCGGCAGCAGCAAAATCTCCCCACAAGTACCTGAATTCATTCAGGTAGAGGCGGCTGCCGACAGCCAGCGTCATCTGGTCCTCGGACCGGATGAGGACGGAAGCTATCGGATAGTCATTGACGAAACCGATGAAGGCGAGGACGAAAACGACAGACATTATCGGAACGGCGAGTGGCAGGAAGATGAAGCGAAATGTCTGCCAAGGCGTCGCGCCATCTATGGCGGCGGCCTTGTCGAGTGCGGTGTCGATGCTGTCAAAGTAGCCCTTGATCGTCCAGATATGCAGCGTCACTCCGGCCATATAGATCAGGATCAGCGCGAGATGGCTGTCGAGGCCGAGGATGGGTGAGACCTCACCCAAAGTGTCGAAAATGGCATAGATCGCAACCAGTGCCAGCGTCGTTGGGAACATCTGGATCAGGAACAGACCATCCAGCATCGCGCCCTTGCCGCGAATGCGTATCCGACTGAACGCATATGCAGAGATTGTGGCCACAGCCAGAACACCGGTGCTGGCGATCAAGCCGATCTTGATCGAATTCCACATCCAACGCAGAACCGGATAGGGCGGTTCAACCACTGTGCCGTCGGCTCGGGTATAGTCGAACCCGAACGCCAAGACCCAATGTTCCAATGTGGGGTTTTCCGGGATGATACTGCCCACGGCGAAATTGCCTTCACGGAAAGAAATCGACAGGACAACGATGAAGGGAAAGAGGATCAGCCCGAGGAAGACCAGCAGGAAGCCGTGGGCAAGGACCTTCTTGATCAGAAGGTCGCGAGGGCGTTCGACGATCATGAGACGCGCCCCGGCATGCCGAGATTACCGGATACGAAACCGGTGTATACAGAGGATATCCTAGATACTTTGCCGCGATACATCACGCCCTCCCCGACCGTTTTTCAGCGGCGCGGCGCATCGCCACGAAATTGGCATAGGAAATCGCAGCCACGACCAGGAAGATCAGCAGCGTAATCGCCCCGGCCAACCCGAACTGCTGACCGGCATTGTCGAAGGCAAGGCGGTAGGTGAAGCTTGCCAGAATGTCTGTCTCGCCCGCTGGGATTACGGTGCCGGGAATGTCGGGCAAGCCGCGGGTCAGCAGGAAGATCAGGACGAGATTGTTGAAGTTGAACGCGAAGCTGGCGATCAGAAGCGGCAGGAACGGCGGGATGATCTGCGGCAGCGTAATGGAAAAGAAGATGCGGACAGAGGACGCTCCTTCGAGTGCCGCGGATTTCTTGTGATCTTCGGGCACGTTTTGAAGAAACCCCATCGCCAGCAGCATCATGTAGGGGTAGCCAAGCCAGGTGTTCACCACCAAAACCATAGTCCGCGCCAATGTGCCGTCGGTGAACCAATTCGGCCGGATGCCGAAGATCGCCTCAAGGATCAAATTGATCTCGCCAAAGTTCTGGTTGAACAGCCCGCGAAACACGAGGATCGAGATGAAGGCGGGCACCGCATAGGGCAAGATCAACAAGATTCGGTAGATCGCCTTGAAACGCAGATGCGGCCATTGGAGGATGACGGCAAGCGTCAGGCCTAGAGTGAAGGTCAATACGACCGAGGCGAAGGCGAAGAAGAACGTCCAGACGAAGACGCGAAGCATCGGGCCACGAATGCCTTCGGACCGAAAAATGCGTTCGAAGTTGTCCCAGCCAATCGGCACCCGCCAACCGGGCGGCACCCGCTCACCCGCGGTGTCGGTGAAAAAGCCTGTGGAATGGTCAGCGCGCAAGACCATGCCATCGAAGCGTGTCAGCTCATCCCGGTCGGTGCGGGTGTAGTCAGGCGTGACGGTGCCGAATGTCCGCAGGCCCGAGTTTTGGAGCTTCGTGCCATCGGGCAGCGTCAGGGTCAGGGTTTGGAGGCCCGAGCGCAGGCGCACAGCCGCGCGCCTTTCAAGCAGGGTGTCGGGTGCCTGGGCCTCGGAAAGCGTGGCGGTTTCCTCGTCGGTGAGGGTGACAGGTTCGGACAAAAGGGCGCTTTCGGGCAACCAGATGCGGTAGCCGCGATCATCCTGTGCCACGGCGAAAGGCTGCTCCGTCGCCGGATCGACCGACGCGCGTGAGGTCAGGACCTCGACCGTGCGGTCGTAAGTCAGCAGGTTGGAGCTGCTGTAATTCGTGAAGCCGATGTAAATTGTGTAGATCACCGGAAAGGCGATGAAAATCAGGACCGCTGCGATGCCGGGAAAGATAAACCGCGCGCCGTAGAAGCGGCTGGCCCCGAAGACGACGGCGAAGCCTGTCGCCAGAGCAAGAACGATCGCCCCGAAGAGCGGTTGCGCGATCTGGTAGAGATAGAAGGCCACCGCGCAGAGCACAGCAAAAACCGCAGCGACAAGCATGACGCGAGGCAAGGCCGAGGCTGGCTGTGCGTGAATATCGGTGCGGGTGGTCATGGCGATTGGGGAGGCACAAGGCCACCCCGTGGACCTTATTCTTCCATGATCCGCGTGGCGGCGTCGTTCAGCGCATCGACCGGCGCGGATGTGCCCGATGTGATGTTCGTCAGCGCGGGCCCCATGGCCGCCCAGAAAGCCCCCATTTCGGGGTTCGAGGGCATCGGAACACCGTTGGCCGCAACCTCAAGCATTCCGGAAACGAGCGGATCGCCTTGCGCTTCGGCGGCAGAGATGTCGGCCACTGCGCCCAGGGCTCCGTTGGCGTTCCAAGTGGCCAGCCCCTCATCGGTCAGCAGGTAGTTTTCGATCAGTTCCACTGCGAGATCGGCGTTGGGTGTAGCCGCGTTGATGCCAAGCGATAGGACGCCCAGAAAGGGTGGCGCGGTGTTACCGTTTACAGACGGGATTGGAGCCACAGCAACATTGATACCAGCATCGGCATAGCCGTCCCAACTCCACGGTCCATTGAGGACCATGGCGACATCGCCGCTGGCCATTGCACTATCCATCACACCATAGTCGACGCCCTCGGGCATGATGTCGTTCTCGAACAGCGCCGCCAGAACCTCGGCACCTGCGATTGCGCCGTCAGTGGCGACACCGGTTTGGCTGCCATCATAGCTTCCATCGACCTTCTGGAAGGCATAGCCGCCATCTGCCATCAGCATCGGCATCGTGAAATAGGTGTTGTTGTAGTCCCAGAGGATGTTGGCTTCGCCGGTTGCAATGATCTCTTCAAACGAGGCAGGAGGGGTATCGATCACATCGGCATTGTAGACCAGCGTGACGGCCTCAACCGCGACGGGATAACCCCACGTCTTCCCGTCAAACTGCACCGCGTCCATAGCGGAAGGAAGGACACCTTCGACCCATCCGGCTGCGGGGGAAACCGGCTGGATCAGGCCGCCGCTGGCCCATTCGCCAAAGCGGTCGTGGGCCCACATCAAGATGTCAGGGCCATCTCCGGTGGCGGCTGCCTGCTGATAGTTCTGTGGCAGGTCGGGATCGACAACCTCGACGATCACCTCGATCCCGAGGTCTTCGGTGAAGGCGGAGGTGGCGGCCATAAGCTGATCGCGGTCCCGGTTGCTGCCGGTCCAGATCGTAAGGCTGTCGTCGTCGAAGGCGGCGGCAGGGATCGCGGTGGTAAGCAGACACGCTGCGGTGGTCAGGATGGTGGTCGTTCTCATGGTATCCTCCCAGAGATGCGTTTCAGGCGGACAAGGACAGGTGCCCGTCATGGCTGAGGTAGGCGAACCCGTTGCCGGGCAGCGTGAGGGTTTGGTTTTCAAGCGCCGCGTTGTACGGACCCGTCAGGTTGGCGGCGTCCGAGAGGGTCAGCGTCAGCGGCTCTTTCGACAAGTTAAAGGCGCAAGTGAGCGTCTGTTCGGCGGTCTCACGCCGGAAAGCGAGAACCGCCTTTGGGGCCGTCAGGAACGCGGTGCGGCCCGATTGCAGCGCAGGGTTGGCTTTGCGGAAGGCGATGGCGTTGCGATAGAAATGCAGGACCGAGTCGTTGGCCGCCTCCTGAAGATCGACGGCACGGGCCGCTTGCGGAGCTTTAACGGGCAGCCAGGGACTGCCAGAGGTGAAGCCCGCGTTCGGCGCTTCGGCCTCCCAAACCATGGGCGTCCTGCAGCCGTCGCGGCCCTTGATGCCGGGCCAGAATCGCAACGCAGGCGGATCGGTCAGCTCTTCGTAAACCAATTCGGTCTCGGTCTGGCCCAATTCCTCGCCTTGGTAGATGCCAATCGCGCCCTCAAAGGACATCAGCATCGCGCAGGCCAGCCGCGCAATATCATCTTCGGAGGTTGCGTGTTGCGACCAGCGGCTGACATGGCGTTCTACATCGTGGTTCGAAAAGGACCATTTGGGGTGCCCACCCGGTGCCCCCTGCTGGAAACCTTCGATGCAGGTGCGGAAGTGATCGGCACTGAATTCCGGGCTGAGCATGGCGAAACTGTAGGCCATGTGCAGGCGCGCGCTGCCTTCGGTGTACTCACCCATGATGCGGATGGAGCGGGTGCCAATGTCGCCCACTTCCCCGACCATCATGATATCGGCGTATTCATCGGTCAGTGCACGCAACCGTTCCAGAAAGGCCAGATTTTCGGGTCTGTTCTTATTGTAGATGTTGTCCTGCATCCCGAAGAGGTCGGTCGCCATCACCTGCGGCGCGACCTGCGCCGGCGGGTTCGACCGTAGCTGCTGGTCGTGAACGTAGTAGTTCACGGTATCGAGACGGAAGCCATCAAGCCCACGCTCGAGCCAGAAGCGGCATGTATCCAGGATCGCGTCCTGTACGTCTGGATTATGAAAATTCAGATCGGGCTGCGCGGCGAGGAAGTTGTGCAGGTAGTACTGTCCGCGCTGCGGATCGAATTCCCATGCCGCCCCGCCAAAATGGCTGTGCCAGTTCGTCGGAGGTGATCCGTCGGGCTGCGGGTCGGCCCAGACATACCAGTCAGCCTTTGGGTTGTCGCGGCTGACGCGCGCTTCGCGAAACCATGGGTGCTGGTCAGAGGTGTGGGACAGGACTTGATCAGTGATGACTTTCAGGCCCAGGCGATGCGCCTCGGCGATGAGCGCGTCGAAATCCGCCAGCGTGCCGAAGAGCGGATCAACATCGCAATAGTCAGACACATCGTAGCCCATGTCCTTTTGCGGCGACGTGAAGACAGGGCTTAACCAGATGCAGTCGACACCAAGAGAGGCGATGTGCGGCAGGCGACGAGTGATGCCCTTCAGGTCTCCAACGCCGTCGCCGTCTGAGTCGTGAAAGGACCGTGGGTAAACTTGATAGATCACGGCGTTGCGCCACCAGTCTGACATGAAAACCTCCGGACGATTCTGCGGAGAACGTACCAAGAAATCCGACATTATTCAAAACGTTTTAAATTTGTCTTCTTTGATGTATGCTGGCACTGTTTTTGTACACTGCGCGCAGTTTTTTAAAACGCTTTGAGGTCTACCCTTGGCAACGCTGAAGAAAATCGGGGAAGAGCTTGGGCTGTCGGTGGCAACCGTCAGTCGTGCTTTGAATGGGTTTCCCGAGGTCAAGGAAACAACCCGCAATAGGGTGCGGGAGGCTGCAGATCGGCTCGGCTACCGCCCGAACCGAGTGGCGCAACGGCTTGTGACCGGGCGTTCCGGAATGGTCGGCATGATCGTAAAGATCAAGCCGGACATGAGTGCCGACCAGACTTTCTTTGAGATGTTAACAGGGCTGACGGCCGCGCTGTCTGAGCGCGAAATCGATCTCGTACTGGCCGTCGATCAGGCTCAGGATCCAGTGCTGCCCTATCAGCGTATGCTGGAACGCGATGTCCTCGATGGCTTCATTTTAAATGCGCCGGTCCCTGACGACCCCAGGGTCTCTTTTCTGCAAGAGCGTGGCATCCCATTTGTGCTACACGGTCAGGATCGGGCGTGTCCGAACTACCCGACTTTCGGGATAGATAATTTTGCGGTCTCGACTGATTCCGTTCGGCTTCTGGCGCAGTTGGGCCATCGGCGAATTGCACTGATCAACGGCGAAGTTTCGGCCGCGTTTGCGCATGATCGCCTCGCCGCGTTCGAGGCCGCGATGGAAGATTTCGGATTGAACAAAGACCTGATAAGGACAGGCGCGAGCCTGGAAAGCCACGGCTATTCTCAGGCGCTTGATCTTCTGTCAGCTGCCACCCCGCCGACCGCCATTATCTGTGCATCGACCGTTATTGCGGCGGGCGCCATGCGTGCCATTCGCGATCGCGGGCTGAGTGTGCCCGGCGATGTATCGGTCATGGCCCACGATGACGCGCTGCCGCAAACCCGCGCAATCAATTTCGAACCGGCGCTGACGGTCACGCGCGCGCCGATGCGTGATGCCTGCGCACCGCTGGCGCATATGTTGGTCGATCACTTGAACGGCACCCCGGCACATGAGCTTCAGGTGACGCTGAAGGCCGATCTGATCATTCGCGGCTCTACCGGGCCCGCCCCAAAACCGGAGATATCCGATGGCCCTCGATGACACTGATACCCCCCTTGCCCTATCGGTGCGTGGTTTGCGCAAAACCTACGGCGCAGTCGAGGTTTTGCACAATCTTGATATCGATATGGCCGAGGGTGAATTCCTTGTGCTTGTCGGTCCCTCGGGGTGCGGCAAGTCTACGCTACTGAATTGCATCGCGGGGCTGGAAGAGATCAGTTCGGGCCAACTCTTCATCGGTGGGCGCGACGTGACGCAAGAACCACCCAAGGACCGCGACATCGCGATGGTGTTCCAATCCTACGCTCTTTATCCGACCATGAGCGTGGGTGAGAATATCGGTTTCGGGATGAAGATCCGCGGTATGCCGAAGGCCAAGATGCAGCAGAAAATCATTTCTGTGGCCGAGTTGCTGCAAATTGACCATCTACTGGACCGGAAACCTAGCCAGCTGTCCGGCGGGCAACGCCAGCGCGTTGCGATGGGGCGCGCGTTGGTACGGGACCCAAGGCTGTTCCTGTTCGATGAGCCGCTTTCGAACCTGGACGCAAAGCTACGTGTCGAGATGCGCGCGGAGATCAAAAGGTTGTACATGCAGACAGGCGCAAGCATCGTCTACGTCACCCATGATCAGGTCGAAGCCATGACACTCGCAAGCCGGATCGTCGTTCTGAAGGGTGGCCATGTGCAGCAGATCGGGACACCGACCGAGATCTATGACATGCCCGCCAATACCTTTGTGGCAGACTTTATGGGGTCGCCGCCGATGAACTTGATCCCGGCAACCTTAGCAGATGGGCACTTGCAGATAGGCGATAGCCGGATCGCAACCTCACTCTCCAACCTGCCACAGGACGTGCTTGTCGGTGTCCGACCGGAGCATTTCAACTTTACCGAAGAAAGTGCGCTTGTTGAGGCCAACCCAAGCATGATGGAAGACACCGGGTCAGACACGTTTCTGACATTCGAATGGGCCGGTGTCGACGTTTTGGCACGTATGCCAGCACGATTTGCGCCGGGCTCGAACCGGGTTCCGCTTTCGTTCGACCGCGGCTGCGCAACCGTTTTTGACGCGGACACACAAGTTCGATTGGCCACCGGTTTCTGACTCTGAAACGATGCAGCGACATTCTTGCGCTTTGCGGGGCCGTCGGATGTGTTTCGTGCCCGGCTTGGAGCGTCGTGCCCGGCGCGCGCAGGTCTTTCTTCTGTTTCGAACAGGTTATTCGCATTGGTCCTTTCGACCGAAGCAGCAACTGAACTGATTGTCGGCTTCCATCTAGGGTTCGCTTAGCTACTTCCCCCTGCCAGACAATGCAGACGGCAAGTTGTTGGACCTTTTCAAGTGCTCCGATAGCGTTAACCTACGTGCTAAATTCACCTTCAGCGCGTGTGACGGGAGACAGCTGAAAACCCTGCGATTGCCGCATTTCCTGCACTGCTTTCATCAGACAATGCATCCCAACAGGAGATGGCCAAGGCGCACTATCTGCAGACCATCTTGGTCAGCGTCACGCTAGATGCTGCCATGTCGGATCCGACCCATCTGGAGCAGGCAAAGGCAGCGGTCCGACAGGGGGCTTCGGCGTCCGGCATTCATCTGGAGGCATTTGAACTGGCAGAAGCGGGTGTCGTTCTTGAGCAGTGAGCTACCTGGCTCAAATGCTGCCGTGCTTGAGGGCAATCTCGGGTTCATCACGGCCACACAAATTGTATTGTTTTTGCGCAATGGTTTGGCCGTCATTGCGAACAGTGCCTCTATCTCCTCAAATAGAAGCGACCCTAAGCGGACCTTCAGACAATCGACAAGATGCTGCATTGCGGTCCGTCAGAGGAGACATTCGCTGCAGCCCCTAAGCTCAGTTGCGGCCCAACCATAGTATGCGGGACAGAGCGGTCGTTGACCCAAAAGCGTTCAATGTCCAGTTTGTACCCACGCGATCATGTGTCTCCGAAATTCCGTCCGATGCGGGTTTCTGGTTCTGGGGACGGAGAAAACGCTTCTTCGCGCGTGAAGATGTTTCCCTCAAACCGCTGGAACTTCTATGTGACCGCTGCAATTTTGATCCCCGTTCAAACGACCACGAAGTCACCCCAAAAACACTGTTTTAATGCCTCAATGACAAATTAGCGCTCGGGTGAAGATACGAGAGCGCAATGTCTGGCTATATTTCAGAGGTAGATTACGACGGGGGGGCGAACGACAACTTCGTGGAAGTCGTCATGCCCGCTGGTACCGATGTGTCAGGTTATACCCTTGTCGTCTATGACAAGGATGGCGCGGTTGCCGCCACGCTTTCCTTCGATCCATCAACGCAGACCATTGCAGGCCAGGACGTATACCTCTTTGACGCAACCGATCCGGATTTTCCGGACATCAAGAACGACCAGGCCCTGGCATTGGTTGACGATACTGGCACTGTTGTCCAGTTCATCTCATTCAAGGACGCAATCACGGCGATTGACGGGCCTGCGAATGGAATATCCGCAACACAAATCGGTGAGCATAGTGGGGACCAAGAGTCCATCGCCACATCAGAAGGTGGCGCGAGCTATCAAACCACGTCGTCTTCAACACCTGGAACAGTGCCCTGTTTTGCAAGGGGAACGCTGATAGAAACTCCAGATGGTCGGCGGCCCGTCGAAACCCTGCGCGCAGGCGATCTGGTCACCACAATGGACAACGGCGCGCAACCGATCGTGTGGCTGCGCCATGCACGTCAGCCGCTTCTGCAAGCGGACAGGAACAAGAGGCCTGTTCTGATCAAAGCGCATGCACTTGGGCCAAACCGACCGTCAATGGACCTGATCGTTTCGCCGCAACATCGCATCCTTCTTGGTCAAAACGAGCAACTCCATGATATATTTGCAGGCCCGGCTTTGACGGCTTCGAAGGCTTTGGCCCAATGTTGCGGGGTCCGTCACATGATGGGCCTGAAAGGCGTCGAATGGTTTCATTTCGCCTTTCGCCGTCACGAGATCGTTTTTGCCAACGGTTGCGCAACGGAATCCTTGCTGCTGGGCCCCTTGGTTTTGGCAGGTCTGCGCCATCGAGAACGCCATACTTTGAGGGATAGATTCGGGGCGACATGCCTGAAATCGCCTCTTAACGGTCCAGCGGCTCGTCCATTTCTGAAAGTCCAGGATGCGTCGGCAGCCATTCGCAAATTCAAATCACATACGATGCGTGCTGCATAAGAAGCCGACATTCGTGCAACCCGCAGCATCAGGCAATTTGGAGCTCACAGCCGACCTCCAAGGCAGTGCAGCATCCTTGAGCCAAGAAATCTGGACTAAGATCACTCACTGGCGCAACTGGTCCAAACCAGTCGTTCGCTTTACGTTCAAGCGGTGAGGCGCAGCTTCACCAGACCGGACCTTCGCCGCAACCGCAAAGTAAGACGGCCAGCGGACTTACACACTGTGGGCAAAGAGTGTATCCGTTTGTGTCGCTTGAAGGTCTGCTTGTTCCCGCAGAACGTGGCTTGACTGGATTTTCAGATCGTAAATAGTAAATGCGTGTCGTTTTGATCAACGAGCAGTGCGGCGGCCTCAGCCAGTGACATACCCTTGGTCTTTGCAATGTCCAAAAGGACAACCCAACTGCATTAGATACACGATTGTATTAGACTGGTTTGAGCTCAATCAGGCCAAGAAGGTCTGAGGTGTTCGTATTCACCGACAGAAACATACGCTACTTTCTTAGATCAGAAGGGGTTTTCCCTGTTTCGCGTTTGAATGCTTTATAAAACGCAGAGCGGGAGTTGAAGCCGACATCGTAGGCAATCACAAGGATTGTCTCGTCTGTCGCGTTCAACTGTTCGATCGCATCCTTGATCCGCCACCCATTCACAAGATCAAAGAAGCTTTTGTTCAGATGAGTGTTCAGAGCTTGAGACACGTAATGAGACGTGACGCCAATATGCTTTGCCAAATCCCAAAGTGACAAGTTTGGGTCACGGTAGAGTACGTCCTTTTCCATCGCCGCCTCAACCTTGCGGGCAATGCGCTGTAGCCGATCATCATCAAGCGCGGACTTCTCATATTTTTGCGGCTGAGGATGGTCGGGCTCTGGCGGGGCAACAACGGGCTGGCGGGTCATTCCCGGACGCTGTCGCAACCCCCAAACACCGATAGCCCAGAATAAACCTAGCAGCGCCACGCCGTTCAGTGTTGGTAACCAGGTGCCATAGATATCTTCGGCAAAAAGACCTGACAAAACTGATGCGGTAAAGGCAATGCTCACGCAGAGGTAAAAGGCCAAGCAGATCAAGATCATCCATATCCAAGTCAGTTCTCGGTTTTCCGTACTGGCAAACACATCCCTAAGGCGGGCCCGATAGGCCATAAGGCGGCGGATGGTCAGATAGACGTATGTTCCTATCATCGCCTTGAACACAAAATCCGCGAGTAGAACTGCCAACGCAATGAGTACAAATCCCAACGCCTGTGGGTCATCATCGTCAAACTCCGCTTCTGCAAATCCGTCTGGAAGAAACAAGAGAGACCAGAATGATGCCAAGACCAGAACGATCGGGATCACGTGATACCGCAATTTTGGAATACGTTCCGTTTGGCCTTCCGTAGTAAGCGCCCGCACATAGACCCAAAAGAGGAACGGGATGGTGATTTCCAAGCCACCGACAAGGACGCTGATACGGAAAAGGATGCCCAAACCATTGGGATCATACGTCTCGGCCATTGCAGCGACGCCAGTAGACGTCCCTTGGAACAGGAACAACAATGCGAGGGGCAGATATACCCCGGTGTCTCGCCGCCTGAGCAACAAAAGATGCGCGCAAAACAAACAAATGCCTGTCGTGATGATGCTGATGGAGATTTCCAATGTCATTCAGCGCCCGTTTAACCTTCTTTGTCCAATAGGGTGATGTGCCCCCGCGAGTGACGGTAGTGCAATCCCGGACGTCGGTTGTCGGTACACAATTGACAGCCATCTCAAGCTGGCCTGGTTGATACCGGTTATGGGCAGTCCCAAAGATAGGCTTGGGCAGCGCCGACTTTAGGCTTTCTTCGTCGCGGCTGCCCAAGTTTTAATGTCATCGATCAAGGTCTTTTGGGTCTGCCGATATCACTTCGAAAAGTATCGGCCGCCGTATTCAAAGTCCTGCGACAGTTGTCGCTAGCGCCTGATTCTCTGCGGCAACCCTCTCTTGGACAGCCCTGCAAGCTTGCAGGTCTCCGTCGACACAGGCAGCATCAAGCTGATTGCGGGCGGAAATCTCTGCAGGTGTTTCGCAAGCGGAGAGACTGAGAACAGCTAGGATAATTAGCTTCTTCATTGAAGTTTCTTTCTCTTTGATACTCATGTTGTGCCGTCACGGAGTACTATGTTCTGCAAACGGCGCGCATTTCCTGGTTGTTTCATTAATTTGTGATCTGTACGCGAGGTCTTGTCGGGGTCTCCTGATTGGTAGTTCAGAGTGATGGTGTAACCGCTCAGCTGTTTTTGTCGTCCACCCCAACGGGCGGAGACACTGTTTTTCGATAGCTGATGGGGTTCTAACCGGCGGCACGTATAGCAAAGTTGCGCTTCGGCATCCGTTGACACTTCAACCGTTTGAGCTCGCCGCTAGGTTTTCTGACTCCTGCCTCGGCCTGTCTCCCCGCTTCTTCGCGATCTGCGCAGCGCATTGTGGCAGTTGCCAACGCCTGCGTTCCGCCGTCGTGCCCTCGACGCGCGCGGCTCGACTTTGGACATCCCTTAAGTCCAAGCTGGACCGGACACTTAGTCCGATGACAACATCGCCCTTGGGCGGCAATCATGCATCGTCGTGACGCTTCTGTCGCTAGCTCTTCGTGGCCTTGTTAAGCAACCGGTTCAAAGCTGGTACGATCAAAAGAGCCATCACAGGGACCATCATGCCAGTCAAAAGAAGCGTTCGCAGCGCCAGCGGCCAATGTTCCAAAACTCTTCCAAGGGCGAACAGCAAGCCCGTGATTGTCGGCCATGCTGCTGCCCACGAAATCAGGATCCCGCGCATCTCACGCCCCTAATGCTGCAGCGTTGTCTTCTAGGTGGGCTATGGTTGTCGTACCGGGAATGACGAGAATGTTGGGGGCCCGCGCCAGAAGCGAGCGCAATGCAACATTGGGATCGACAGTTGCCCCCCGCTTCATCGGATTTGCCCCAAGCGGACCGTGGGGCACGAACGCGATACCTTTTTCGTCCAACCAGTCAATCATTCCTTCGAGCACCTCATCCCGCGCATCGGCTGGCGAATAGCGGTTCTGGACGGCCGCGATCGGGGCGATCCTGAGGGCTTCCTCGACTTGCGCTTGGGAGACGTTGGACAAACCAATCATGTCGATTTTTCCAGCTTGCCGCATGTCTTCCAGCGCAGCGATGCTTTCGGAAATCGGCGTGACTCCGTCTGGTGAGTGCACGTAGTAGAGATCAATCTTGTCGGTGCGCAGGTTTGCAAGGCTGTCGTAAAGATGGCGTTTCATCGTTTCAGCGGTTGTATCCCTGTTGATGCTGGTTGCGGTTTTTTCGACCCCGCCCTTGGACGCAATAAACATCTCGCCGTAGCTGCCATTCTCACCAACAAGCGCGTCGGCGATCAGTTTCTCGTTTTCATGGGGTCCGTAGGCGCGGGCAGTGTCTATGTGCGTCACGCCGAGGTCACGGGCGCGTTGGAGCAACTCAATACCACCTCGCCAATCGGCATAGGGGCCGAAGTTTCGGGGCTGCGCAGTCAAGCGCATGGCACCATAACCGATACGGTTCACTGATCGTCCGTTAAGAAACGTGAATGTGGGGTTGAGATCATTTGTCATGTCCTGGTTCCTTTCATTTCGATTGAGAGGAACCTATCCAGCACTGGGAAATACGGTAGTGGCATGAAAGGTAAAATTGTTATACGTTTCACGCATGACCACCCGCTTTGATCGCCTTGCACTGTTGGAATCATTTGTGAGGATCGCAGAGAGGCAATCGCTCTCCGCAGCCGCACGTGATTTGGGGACATCACAGCCATCAGTCTCTCGGCAGCTTGTGGCGCTGGAGAAGCGACTGGGCGTCGTCTTGGCGCGTCGCACAACACATGATGTGACACTAACACCAGATGGGCTCGCCCTATTGGCGGACGCCCGACGGATGCTCGGAGCATGGGAAGCGCTTGAGGATCGACATTTAGGTGCAGGCGCGTTGAAAGGCACCATTCGGGTCATTGCCCCGGTAGCCCTTGGTCAAAGCCTTTTTGTTAAAGCCGCTGCTCAGTTTTTGAAAGATCATCCCGAAGTAACAATTGACTGGCGATTGCGTGATGATCCCATTCGCTTTGCCGAGGAAGGCTGCGATTGTTGGTTCAAAGTTGGCCCTGTCCCGGACGACACCTTGGTCGTGCGGGAACTGGCACGTGTCGAGCGGCTGGTCGTGGGAACGCCGGAATGTTTGGAGAGACATGCCGGGTGCGATCTGCATGAAATGCCTTGGCTGACGTTGGGCCCTTTCGAAGGGAACAGGATCGAACTGTTCGATCAAGAAGAAAGGACACAGACATTCTCCGTCAAACCGAAGATGGCGAGTGACAATATTCACGCGATTTACGAGGCGACAATGCAAGGTGTGGGCATTGCCATCATGCCGCGCTGGTTTATCGCATCAGAACTTGAAGACAAAGCGCTCCTCGAAGCTGCACAGGATCTGCGCGCAGCCTGCTTACCAGTCAACATGGCACTGCCATCGGGCACAATGCGGCCCTCCAGGGTGGAACACTTTTGCAATGCCGTACAACGTTGGTGCGACGAAAAGCTGAACTCAAATTCCTGATTTCGCCCGATTAAGGATCTCAGCAGCAATTGGGCCAACAAAAGTCATTCTGGTGCAGGCGGCCCTGAGCGGAAATTCGTTCAAGCTCGGCTTCGCTTCGGCTGCGCCAATGGCGGCTTCACGATAAAACAGAGCAAGGTCAGTGAGTGAAAGCGCCCTCTTGTAGAAGCATCGCACCGAATATACGCCGGAGCCTGCTGGCTCAATTGTCCTTTTGTTAAACACTGGGAATTGACCGCTCCATCCTGTGCAAATGCGTCCAGCGCTGCCGGTTGGAAAAGAGCCGCTATCATCGCCGCCCTTCCGACTCCGGGCTGTCCGGTCAGCCTTCCTCGTTCGCGCGTTTGAGTGAATCGAAAAACTCTCGAAACAAGATCACCTTGCCCTCGGTAACTTGCACGATCACAACATACTCGTTCGAGTACTCCTTTCCCGTCCGAGTGTTCGTCAGATCGCCGTGGAATTCGATGATCACCCATTCAGGGTCAGCACCGGGATGCACAGCCTTGATCGGAAAGCCGCGCGGTTTTTTGTAGCCTTTGGTGTCCAGAAAATAAGAGCGCAGATTGTCGATCCCGACAACGGGTGCCTCGGCCTTGGGGGAAAACGGAAACTCCAACCTTCCCTCATCATGCCAGAGCGTCATCAGGCTCTCCATGTCACCACGTCCAAGCGTCTCGAGAAATTCGGTTGCAGCTCGAATAGTGGCATCATGTGCTTTGGTCACAAAGTCGGGGCGGGCTGTTGTGTCGGTCATCTCGGTAGGTCCTTCAGAAGATCGTCAAGGCGTATGGGCAGGTGGCGCACGCGGATGCCACTTGCGTTGTAGACTGCGTTGGCGATGGCCGCGGACGCACCTACGTTGCTGATTTCACCAAGGCCGCGTGCGCCAAACGGGTTGAAATCGTAGTCGGGGATATCCAGCATCTCGACGTCGAACTCATTCACATCGGCATTCACCGGGACATAGTATTCGCCCAAGCTCGGGTTCACGAACCGGCCGGTTTTGTCATCAATGAAGGTTTCTTCCATCAGTGCCATGCCGATGCCGAATGTCATGCCGCCCAGCATCTGGCTGCGCGCGGTCTTGGCATTGATCACCCGGCCAACATCAAAGACGCCGGTCATCTTGGGCACACGAATGATGCCGAAATCCCGGTCGATCCGAACTTCGGCGAAAATAGCACCGAAGGAGTAGAAGCTTTTGTCGGTTTCAACGCCGCCTGTGAATCCGTAGGTGTCATCGGAGCCCCCTTCCGCGACAATCTCATGCACATCGGTCGGCATCACTTCGGCTGCTGGAACCGAGAGTGGACCGCTCTGTAACGCTCCGCCGTCGATCACCAGCGGTTCATTGCCAGGGGTATGCCCCATATCAACCAGCCGGGCGCGCAGTTTCTCAGAAAGTGCACGGCAGCCATCATCCACCGCTGCAGCGACGCTCGCCGTGGTCATGGACCCACCGGCAAGAGGCCCCGGCGGCAGGTCGCTGTCACCGATCAACACGCGTACATTTTCGGGGGATGTGCCAAACCGTTCGGCCACCATCTGTGCCAAGACGGTGTAAAGCCCGGTGCCAATGTCCTGCACCGCTACACCCACATGCAGAGTGCCATCGCGGTCCAGCGTCAGACGAGTCTGGGCCGGCATACGGTAGCCTGGGTAACAGGATGTCGCCATCCCAAGCCCGACAAGATCGTTGCCATCACGCCACTGTCCGGGTGCCTTGCGTCGCCCCCAGCCGATTTTTTCGGCACCACGATCATAGCATTCGAGCAAGTGCTTCGATGACCACTTGCGGCCATTTCGTTGATCGATCTCGGTGTGATTACGGCGACGCAGATCAACCGGATCCATGCCCAGATTTTCTGCCAACTCGTCCATGGCACTTTCCAGGGCAAACGTGCCGGGGGCTTCACCAGGGCTCCGCAACGGCGTTCCGGAAGGACGGTTCAGAACCCGGATGTTGTGGCTCACCTCCAAATTGTCGCACTGATACAACATCACGGTTGTCACCCCGCAGGGTTCCACATGGTCTCCGACCGGAGAGCGGTAGCTATGGGTAAGATGCCTCGTTGCTGTCAAAACCCCGTCAGCGTTCGCGGCCAGTGTCACTTCCTGCTCTGTATGGGGGCGGTGCCCGCAGGAGGTGTACATGTCCTTCCGGCTCAGAACCAACAGCACGGGTTGGTTGACTGCACGCGCGGCAGCCGCCGCGATCAAAGTGTGTGGCCAAGTAAAACCCTTGCAGCCGAAACCACCCCCGATGAAAGGGTTCAGAACGCGCACGTTTTCAGGGTCCACCGACATCCCGAACGCAACGTAGTTCTTGTCGTTCACGCTGCCTTGCGTGGCGTCGTAGACCGTCACCTGATCCTCGTTCCAGACCGCGAGCGTTGCCGACGGCTCGATTGGATTATGGTGCTCGATCGGTGTGGTGTAGGTTGCGTTGACGACGTGAGTGGCCTGGACAAGGCCAGCCTCGACATCTCCGCGTGACACCTGAAGTTCTTCGCCCGTGTTATACAAACTGGGCTGGCGCACCTCTGCGTCCGGGTCATCAAACTCCGTCTTTGCGGTCGACGCCTCGTAGTTCACCACGACGGCCTTTGCAGCCGCTTCTGCGACCTCAAGCGTCTGCGCCAGAACCAGGCCAATATGCTGGCCGACAAAGTGAACCTGATCTCTGTCGAAGGGTGTGTATTCTTCGCCCGCCGCAAAGGTTCCATCTGCGGGATTTTTGATGCGGCGGATCAACCCGCCATCGAGGTGGCTTAGAAAGCGGACAAATCCGGGCATGCTTTGCGCTGCAGACAGATCAAACCCCGTGATGCGGCCAGACGCGATGCTGCTCTTGACCAAAACTCCATGCAGCTGTCGATCTTCGGCCAGGCGGTTATCTGCGGCATAACGGGCAGTGCCAGTGGTTTTCAGTCGTCCGTCGACCCGGGAGATTGGCTTTCCAATGACCTTGCTCTCCACATTCATGCTGCCTGCTCCCTCAATCCTTCCATGACCCGGACGATGGCCCTCTTGGCAAGTTCGATCTTGAATCCATTGCCTGCTCGGGGTTTTGCGCCTTCAAAGAAAAGTTCCGCCGCTTTGGTGAATGTCGCTGCCGTCGCCGGTGCGCCGCGCATCGCGTCTTCGGCGTCCGCGCTGCGCCACGGCACCGTGCCGACGCTGCCCACGGCAAGGCGCACGTCTTCCACCTTGTCGCCGTCCAGCTTCAAAGCCGCGGCAATAGAAACAAGGGCGAAGGCATAGCTCGTTCTGTCGCGCAGTTTGAGATAGGTTGAGTTCGCAGCGAAAGGCAATCCCGGCACTTCAATGGCTGTGATCAGTTCATGATGCGCCAGGGAAAATTCGACATGGGGTGTATCGCCGGGCAGCTTGTGGAAATTGGCAAAGTCGATCTGTCGGCGACCCTCGGCACCCTGCACATGCACGATGGCATCAAGTGCGCGCAACGCGACGCACACATCCGACGGATGTGCCGCGATGCACTGATCGCTCGTGCCAAGCACCGCACACATGCGGTTCACCCCGTCCATGGCATCGCAGCCGCTGCCAGGCGCGCGCTTGTTGCAGCGCGCGTTGTGTTCAGGATAGTAGAAGCAGCGGTTCTTCTGCAGAAGATTGCCACCCATCGTCGCCATGTTGCGAAGCTGCGTTGAGGCTCCGGCGAGGATTGCTTCGGAGATCATGGGGAAACGTGACTGAACATCGGCGTGCCACGCGACGCTTGAATTGCCGGTTATCGCCCCGATCATGAGGCTACCATCGGCACGCACTTCGATATGGTCGAGGTCACTAAGACCGTTTATGTCAATCAAGTGCGTCGGGGCCTCAACGCCCTCTTTCATCAGATCGACCAGATTGGTGCCGCCTGCAATCAACCGGGCATCTGGATGTGCTGTCAGGGCGGAGACTGCTGCTTCGCCCGTTTCGACACGGATCAGGGTAAACTCATGCATTGCGGCCACCCTCCGAGCTGTTGCGAACCTCTTGAACTGCCGAAACAATGTTGGGATAGGCACCGCAGCGGCAGATATTGCCGCTCATGGCCTCTTTGATTGCTGCATCGTCCGGCCCCCATGGCTCTTCCAGCGCCGCCAAAGCCGACATGATCTGACCCGAGGTGCAGTATCCACACTGAAAACCATCATGGGCGATGAATGCATCCTGGAGCGGGTGCAGTTCTTCGGGCGTACCAACGCCTTCGATTGTACGCACATCAGCCCTGTCGCACAGCGCTGCCAGCGTCAGACACGCCAGGACCCGTTTACCATTGACGTGCACAGTGCAGGCCCCACACTGCCCGTGATTGCAGCCTTTCTTGGTTCCAGTCAGATCCAGCGTCTCACGCAAAAGATCCAACAACGTCGTGCGTGGATCGATATCTATGCCATGCACTGTGTCGTTGATGGTAAGATCGATGCGTAACTGGTGTGCAGATGCAGCCATTCCGTGTCCCTTCGCAATCCAAAAACTCGTGGCTGCGAGGGCACCCCGCATTCTCGAACGGGCTCACCGTTCAGGGTGCCGCGCAACCTCTTCGGAAATCCAGATAAGAGTTGTCAGCGATTTGGACTGTTCAAAAATTGACCGATCAGGTCCGATATCTCTTGCGATAGTCAGAGGGCGTAACAGCAACGGCTTTGCGGAAAGCGGCGCTAAACTGGCTGTGGGTCGCATATCCGAGTGCGACAAAGATCTGTGAAACAGAGTGCTGATCGTCACGGAGCATGGATTTTGCACGATCCATCCGGATGTCACGCACAAGTTGACCCGGCGTCCGACCAGTGCTTGAGCGCAAAGCACGAATGAAGGGTGACGGGGCCAGCCCCGCTTCAGCCGCGAGTTCGTCCAAACGAATGCGCCGATCCAGATGTGCATAGACATAGTCCACAACTCTCGTCAGCGCTCTAGGTTGCAAGCCCCAAACGCTGTCGGGTTTCTTACGGTGGCCGCTTGCAGTGAGGACGCTGTGAACAAGCGTCTCTGCAAGAAATTCAAAGTGGATCGTTTCCGCTCCGCAAACGAGGCTCCGCGCCATTTCCTTTGCCAATTGGGCGAGGCGAGAATGACAGCTGTTGTCCATCGGCATGATCGGCAACTGTTTTTGTGATCTGAAGGCACGCTGGGCACGCGCGGCAAAACTGTCCGCGCACATCTCAAACCGTAAAATCCGAAGATCCGATCCAAACAAGACTGATCGACGGTCCGATCCCGATGGCAAGACGGTCAGCATGCCAGGCTCATCCGCCCCGCGGAAATCTTGTCGACCGTTTTTGACAATCACTGTTTCACGAGTTCCCCCTGACAGGTTGTAGCAAAAGCGGTGCTCCTTGAGCCGGTATGAAAACTCTTCCCGCTCTTGGTTGCGAATGGAAACGACGGCGCAGGAAAATTCGCCGCCAAAATAGGCCAGCATACTCGAGGCGGAAGATGTCTGTCGCTCTATGGTCAGCGTTGGTGTGGTCGACTTTGATCTGTATCTATCGCTTGTCTGGATGTCGATCACGCTTGATTTCTGTGAAGGTTAAGCTCGACGACCGCAGAGGAGTGCAGCGATACATCGCAGATAGTTTGGAGTAACCTAACCCGTTTCAGTACCTACCCAAACCCTTGTGCAAACTCATGTAGACTTGGAAAAGAAAGCGGCCACTAGTTTAGGGCGCAGCATTCGTAAGTCTAGGCTCCTTGGTGCCATTGCAGCCACCGCAGAATCCCACGAACTAGCTCTGATTTGCCAAGATAACGGCCCCGAGCTGACCTTCAGCTGGCTACCCGTCGCTGCAGCGCAACCTCCCCAAACCGGTCATTGGTGGAAGGCGCAACATCCTTCAAACTAGGACGATCGGCTAGCGAACTGCACTCCTTCAAACACCATCCCACCGTCTCAACATCCAGTACCACTGTTCCGGGTTCGCCATGATCCGCGCAGACAAACTGTCATTGAAAGCACGCGTCATTTGGATGGTGTCGGTGTGGGGGATTGGGGCTTCGAACTCTACGCGAAATGCGTTCCCATCGCCAATGCGGGTGCCAAATGCAGGGATCATGGGCAGATCGTATTTCAGTGCAAGATGGGCCGCCGACAGAGATGTGAGAGCGTCATGCCCGAGAAACGGTATCCTTACACCTTCTGAATATTTTTCATCGAGCAAAATTGAAATAATGCCACCATTCCGCAGATGCCGCACAAGGGCTCTGGTTCCAACGCGGCCGGTCGCCAAGATCGGCTTCCCACCTGCCTCGATTCCAGCACGAATGCGACGCTCGTAGTGGCGGTTCTTGTGTGGCCGATATACAGCTCCGCTTTCGAGCCCATGCATTTTGATCACGGCGCGAATAGCTTCCCACTGTCCAAAATGGCCGGAAACAATGATCGCTCCCCTGCCAGCCCTTTGAGCCTCTTCGAGAGCAACAATGCCAGGACCGGAGACCCTGAACTTATAGTGTTGGGTTTGAAAATCAGCATCATGATAAATCTCAAACAGCGTTCTGCCCATATGCCAGCCCATATCTTGGCCAAGCTTGGCGCGTGTACTGCGCTTCATATCGGGAAAGACCCGTTTGGCTTCGCGGTCAAATCGGCGCTTTGCTGGTGGGAACCAACGCATGACGGCTCTGAATGTCGTTCCCAATCCAGCAGAACGAGAGTCAAAGGAGCGCCACCTCACAGCGGTCAGCGCCGACCACAGTGGAAAGTATCTTGCGTGCTGTAGAACTGATTTCAACGATACGGAGAGCATTGTTCTCTATGACTGGTCCCAGCGGCAATACCAACCGAAAACAATAGAGCCTATGACCCCGGTCCGTCTAAATTGCGGATTGTTTGTACGGCGATTCTCACCGATCCTGCGGCACTACAGCGCAAACAAGACGTCGTTACGTCAGTCTTCAGTCCCTATCGGCCCCAATGTATGTACCGGCTGCTGTTCGCAAATGATTTCTCGCATGTTCTCGGAAGTGGCTCATATGTATCCAGCCTACTGATCGACACGCGGGTCGTGGCCGTGTTGGGGTTACGCACGCGCCGTGGTCTCATTAGCGGCAAGGTCCAAATTGACCGAATGGGCCGTCAGCCTCTGGGGGCGTAATTGTTCCGCTCCATGCTTTCTTTCAGTCGCGAACTCTTCTGGGTCGATCCGACTTACACGCCGATGGCGATCTCGTCTCTGGGCGCGTCAAACGCCGTTTTGTATCTCAAGATGCTCCACGCCATTCGTGCCCGCTTATTGGCCAAGGCGACAGCAAGCTTGTTGCGGTTCATCCGTTCTGCGGCTCGCGTCAGCCAATCTCCAAAGCTAAAGTCCGGCCAACGGTTGGTTCGCATCAAGATAACCTTGGCGGCCTGAACGAAGAGCATTCGCAGGTATCGGCTGCCACGCTTTGGTATCCGGCCAAGCACTGTGCGACCGCCTGTACTGTATTGTCGCGGTACGAGGCCAACCCAGGCCGCAGCCAGCAGAATTTGCGCGCGAAAGTTCCGCCATCTAGTACTGAAGCTGAAATGTCCTTCCGTCATATTTTCGATGCATCTGGCGCTGACAATCCTCATGGTGAACTCCACAAGCATGAAAGCGGTGCGGCGAATAAATTCTCTCCAAATGGAACGACCTGGTCGTGATCGTAGAGCACCATACCTTGGACAAACTTCTTCCCGCATGCTTCTGCAAGTTTGCGCATGCCAGAAAAATCACTCGCCGAAACGGTAGCAGAGGCCTTCACCTCGATTCCGACGACCTCGCCGCGGCGGTTCTCCAATACGATGTCGACTTCGTTCTTGTCCTTGTCCCGGAAGTGCGAGAACGTGCACCTCTGTTCGCTCCAGGTCGCGATCTTCCGCAGTTCGCTGAACACGAACGTCTCCAGGATCGCACCGAAACTCGTTTTGTCCTTGCGGACCACTTCGGGTGAAACATCCCGCATCGCTGCGAGAAGGCCCGCATCATAAAAATGTAGTTTGGGTGACTTGGTCAGACGTTTCAGTCGATTTGTGAACCAGGGCTGCAGGGTATGAACAAGGTAGAGACTCTCGAAGACACTCACATACTTTTGTGTGGTGACATGATTAAGGTCGAGGCCAGCACCGATACCCGTGTAGTTGACCAACTGCCCCGAGTGCTCGGCCAGCACCGACATTAGTTTTGGCATGATGGCGAGTTTTTCGATCTGTGCGACGTCACGGACGTCCCGCTGAACGATCGCATCAAGATAGCCGTGATACCAATCCTGCTTCCGGGACCATCTCGTCCGGCCGAGCGCTTCTGGATACCCGCCGGAAAGGACGTTTTCAACGAGCTCATCACCGACGATCATATGCTCGGCTGTCGGTTTCTCCCGAGCAAAGGCCCGATCAATAAACTCTGATTTCGTACCCAGAATTTCCGCCTGTGAGAGAGGAAGTAACCGAACGACCTCCATGCGACCGGCAAGGGAATCCGCCACTTTTGGAATGGTCATGAGGTTGGCCGAACCCGTTAGGAGGAACCGCCCCGGAGTCTTGTCGTCATCGACGAGGTTTTTGATGGCGAGCAGAAGGTCGGGCGCGCGTTGGATCTCATCGATCACGGCGCGGTCCAATCCGCGGACAAACCCCACCGGATCATCGATCGCTGACCGCAAAACGTTGGCATCGTCCAATGTCAGAAAGGGCGTCTTGTCCGACGCAATGTCGGTTGCAAGCGTCGTCTTGCCGGACTGACGTGGCCCCGAGATGAGAACCACGCGGGTGTCGGACAGCGCCTCTTCTACTCTGGCCTTGGTAAATCTTGGGTACATTACCGCGCGACTCCTCTCGACCGATTGAAAGTACGCGCCCGACCAATTGAAAGTCAATATCCGACCAATTGAAAGCGAGATACTGTCTGATTGGCACTCGAACTTCTGACTGATTGAAAGTCAAAGCTCGACCAATTGAAAGCGCACCGGCCCTGACCGCAGAATTTAGACGTCTTCAGCTTCACCGCCAACGCTGAGATCAAGATCAGGCAAATCTCTCAGAGTCTCCAGATCAAACGTCACCAAGAACGTCTCAGTCGTCACAAATGTATGTGGCGCGCCGGGGCGCGGGGCGCGCGGGCCGCTCGCGATCAGATCCTTATAGCGCAGCCGGGCCAGCAGATCGCGACTGACCTCTTTGCCGAAGATGTCCTTGAGCCCCGCCCGATCGATCGGCTGGTGATAGGCGATGGCGCAGAGCACCCCCATCTCCATTTCGCTGAAGGCCAAGGACTGGTCGCCCAAATCGGCGGCGGCATTGATCGCCTCGGCGAAATGCGTCTTGGTGCGGAACATCCAGCCGCCCGCAACCTGCGCCAGTTCATAGGGACGACCGGCCAGCTCGGCCTGGATGTCATCGATCAGCATCTCGACCGAAACGTTCCCCACCACGCGTGCCAGATCCTCGCGCCCGACGGGCGTCGCGCTCGCGAACAGAACCGCCTCGATCCGCCCCATCCATTCGCGCCAGCGCAGCTCCTGCGGCAGATCCTCGAGGTCCCGGTCAAAGATGGCGCCGCGCTCGTCCACCGGTTTCCGCTTCTTGGTTGCAGTTGTCATGGCGCGATCCCGTAGAGGCGGAAGGTCGGGCGTCCGGTCAGCTCTCGCGCAACTCCCATTTCCACCAGCCGATCACAAAACCGCCGCGCAGCACGGTCCGTCATGGGAATGTCGGTGCCCTGGATCAGGGGCGACAACATAGTTGACGGCGCAACCGCATCCTCAGACAGGAACAGCGCGACCGCGGCGTCCGATCCTTTGGCGCGTAGCTTTGGGGCAACCACTTGAAGCGCCGCCCCGCGCTGTGCCAGGTCTCGTGCCAGTCGGATCGCCTCTTCAGTGGACTGCAAAAGACGCTGCTGCACCGCGAGGTCAGCCCCCTGCCCGTTCCCGACGAGATCGCGCAATACTGCTTTGGTGAGGTTCAGGGCAGAGACGGGAAGGATCATCGGCCAATTCAGGCAACGCGCTAACACGATATCCGACAACAGACATGCCGCCCGCTCCGCCCGGTCGTCCACCGCCAAAACCGCGCGCACTACCGCAACACATCCCGCTAGTGGCCCATGGGTCCGACTATGGGCCACAGCCGATTGCAGCCAAACATCGACGTCCATCTCAAATTCGGACCCAACAAACCCTTTGAGCACCACTTGCCAATCGCGTCCGGTCAGTCGCATCCGCGCTGCCTCGCGCCAGAAGGCCAGGAGATCGCCATCCGGTCCCCGCGCTTCACCGGGCGGCGTCAGATGGAACGCATCCCGGATATCACCCTCTCGCGCCATCCGCCCCTGTAGTTTCGAGGTGGCGGTGGCCGCTTTCAACGCCACACAATTGGCAAGCAGTTTCACCGGCACGCCATAACGCGGATCGCTCACCAGCGCGTCCAGCGCCATGAGCGCTGCCCCGGATCGAAAAGCCACAGTTTCAGGGGTTTCCGCACGCAGGGAGGTGACCCAACCCGGGAGTTTCGGTAGAGTGTTCAAGTCGTCATCGATAGCTGCGGGTTGGTAGGTCATGCCACAAGACTATCTAGCAACGGCGCTTTTGGCTACCAGATAGTGTATAAACCGCCCCACCTTGAAGTTCGCATTTATGTCCAATAAAGTTGTCTTATCGGACATATCTGGGCTGCAGTCAAAAATATGAGCGAACCATCTGAAACCCACCGCCCGAAACCCCGGAAATCAAGCGCAGCATCCACAGATGCAATGACCGTCGACGAACCCAGCGGAACGAAACCCACAGACAACGATGCCCTCGCCCTACCCTCGCATACCGGGGGCCTCGCCGGGTCCGGTGCCCTTGATCGGCTTGTCGACACAGCGCGCACCTACGCCCAGGCCTCCACCGCCGAAAATACCAACAAGGCCTATGCCGCCGATTGGAAACACTTTGCCCGCTGGTGCCGGTTGAAAGGCACCGAACCCCTGCCCCCCTCGCCGGAAATGATCGGGCTTTATCTGACGGACCTCGCCGCGCCCCAGGGAAAGACCCCTGCCCTGTCGGTGTCAACGATCGACCGCCGCCTCTCCGGCCTGGTTTGGAACTATGCACAACGCGGCTTCACCCTTGATCGCAAGGACCGGCACATCGCCGCCATCATGGCTGGGATCAAACGCACACACGCCCGTCCGCCAGCGCAAAAGGAAGCGATCCTGCCCGAAGACATCCGCGCCATGGTGGCCACCCTGCCCCACGATCTGCGCGGGCTCAGGGACCGCGCCATCCTACTCATCGGATATGCCGGCGGGTTGCGCCGAAGCGAAATCGTGAGCCTGAATGTCGGCAAGGATGACACTCTGGATTCCGGTGGCTGGATCGAAATCCTCGACAATGGCGCGGTGTTGACGCTCAACGCCAAAACCGGCTGGCGGGAGGTCGAGATCGGGCGCGGCTCAAGCGATCAAACCTGTCCGGTACATGCATTGGAACAGTGGCTGCACTTCGCCAAGATCGACTTTGGCCCGGTCTTCGTCCGCACGTCGCGAGACGGGAAAAGGGCGCTCGACACACGGCTCAACGACAAGCACGTGGCGCGGCTGATCAAGGCGACTGTTCTCAAAAGCGGCATCCGCGCAGAGCTGCCCAAGGCCGAACGCCTCGCCCTGTTCTCCGGTCACTCCCTGCGTGCAGGCCACGCCTCCGCCGAAGTGACCCGCCGCGACCGGTTCCGCGTCAACCTCACAAAAGCCGCAGGGTTGTGACGGCCCGGCACAATAAAACCACGGTAGTCAAGGGTCCGGCTTCTTGAGGAAATCCGCATAAAGCTGATCAAGGTTTTCGGACAGATATTCGCCAAACGCCGTGGAATCGTTGGACGTCAGCGAGATGTTATAGGCCCGCCCTACACGTCCAATCACACCCTTGATCCGACCCTCGCCAGCGGTCCAGGTCCGCTTGGGCGGTGCGGCCTTGGCCCGTCGGCGTTTGGGCCCTTTCCCCGCTTCCTCGACCTTGCTGTGCATGATCTCGAACTTCGTGTCGCTGTCGAGCTGCTCAAACCCTTCGGTCTTGAGGATGCGATACGCGATGCCCTGATTGGCCTCATCCGCCATCAGCTTCTTGAACCCCTCCCACCGGTCCCGCCCGATCTGCTTGGCGGGTCCAATGGCGGTCACGATGGTCTCGGGCACGGTCTGGGCCACGGCCAGCATCCGTGACAGCAACGTCCCATCAATGGTCAAGGCACGTTGAATGACATCCTTGCCCTGCCCCAGATCAAACAGGTTCCGCGCAAACAGCGCCTTCTCGATAAAGGACAGGTCCGCCCGCGCCGTATTCTCCTGACCCTGCGCCAGCACATGAGCCTCATCGTCCATCTCCTTGACGACCGCGCGCACGGCCCGGCCAAGGTCGCGGGCAACACGCACGCGACGGTGTCCAAAGACCACCATATAGCGATCCGCAACATCCGGGTGCGGCCGCAGCAGGACAGGCGTGTCCTGACCACTGGCTTTAATAGACGCTTTCAGGTCCTCATAGGCCTCATCATCGCCCGTCAACCGGTCATTGACGAAGGATACATCGACCAGATCGGGATCGATCTCGACAATGGTTTCGCCTTCCATCAACCGCTTGGAATGCTCGGCCAGACTGTCAATCGACACCTTCATCGACTTCGACGCCCCGCGCATGGCGTAGCTTGACCGCCCTGCCCCGCTTGGCGTGTCGGTCGGCTGACCAATCACGGATTTCAACAGGTCCTTTCTGGCCATGTCATCCTCCTTTTCGTGCGCTCAAAAATCCAATCTGCACGGCTGTCAAAACTCATGGTATATCCCGGCCCCAGGCCTGGTGCACAAGGCCCGCAATCTCGTCATTCACCGCATTCAGTGACCCCATCGCCCGGTCATAGGTGGACCGTACGAACTGCGCCCGTTCGACCTCGTAAAGCGTCTGCTTGGTGATGCCCGCATCAGAAATCGCGGTCGATTTCACCATTTGTGCTTCCAGCATCTGCTCGGGGAACATGGCCTGAAGAAAGCCGACCATCTGCTTCTGCGGCCCGTCCGTGGGTTCAAACCGCGTCACCAGATAGCGGAACCATTTCAGCCGCATCTCCGCCCCCGCCTCGCGGATCGTTTGCAGGATGCCACCCAGCATCAACAGGAACTGGCTCATCGACATCACGTCCAGCATCTGGGGATGCACGGTGATCAGCACGGAACTCGACGCCGTGAGGGCCGTCAGGGTCAGATAGCCAAGCTGCGGCGGGCAATCGATGACCACGATGTCATAGCGGTCCTCAACCTCCTCCAGCGCCTTCGAGATGCGGGTAAAGAATGCGCGCCCCTCGGACGGGTCGCGGCTGGTGAGCGCGACAGGCGTGTCATACTCGTATTCCTGCAGGTCGAGGCTGGCCGGAACGATGTCGAGGTTCGGGAAGTTCGTGGGCCGGATCACCGCACTGATCGGCTGCCGTTCGTCGTCATAGCGCAACGTCTCATAAAGCGATGAAACAGAGTCCAACTCAGGCTGAATCCCATGTAGCGCGGTCAACGACGCCTGCGGGTCCAGATCGATAGCCAGCACCCGGTGCCCTTTGAGCGCGAGATGCTGCGCCAGATGCGCGGCCGTGGTCGTCTTGCCGCTGCCCCCCTTGAAGTTCACGACCGAGATGACGTGCAATTCCTCACCCTCGGCCCGGTGCGGCAGGTACTGCCGCTTGCCGGGACGGCCATGCGCATCCAGGTAGGCACGCAATTCCAGCATCTGTTCAGCCGAATATGACCGCCGCCCTGACGGTGATGTTTCGGGTTCCGGGCCCTTGCCCTCAAGATGCAGCTTCTTGATCGTGGATTGCGTGACACCCAGGAAATAGGCCACCTCGGCCAGCGAAAACTGCCGCAGGCCTTTCTGGGCGTTCGGGGGGTACTGTTCCTGACGCAGGATGTTCAGCCTGTCAGAAATCAATTCCCCTTGCCGAAGGATGATTTCATCAAAGGACATATCGCCTATAACAGGCTCTAATTGGGGATTTCCCATGCTGCCGCCTCGTGTAATATCGCTTTTTGCGCGATTTCTACCGTTAAACTGTGCTTAACGCGGAACGGACTTATCCACAACGATTATATCAATTTGAAGTTTTGCGGAGGGCTACGCCAGCGTTGATCACATAAACACAGAAATACACTTAATTCTCTGTTTTAAATACATTTTTCAGATTTGCACGGCTGTCAAAACGTCCGCCATCCCCACTCATAAACGTGATAAAATGGTCGTCTTACCGCCAAACTCGTGAAAAGCCACTCAGGACGCCCTTTGCGCGCGCTGCCACATGGCACTGTTGACCGCGCGGGCGATGATGCGCTCCTCATCCGTGGGGATGACCATGACCCGTGTTGCACCACTGTTGATGTCACGCGCATTCTGTTGGTTGAGGGTCGGATCGATTGAGATCCCGAGATACTCCAACCCCTCGACAATGCGCTGCCGGATCAGGGCTGCATTCTCCCCGATCCCACCACAGAACACCAACGCGCCAATCCCGCCCAGCACGGCTGTCAAAGCCCCGATCTCGCGTCGGGCGCGGAACACGTAGTAGTCAATCGCCTGCCCCGCCTCTGGCCGGTCCGAAGCCAGAAGATCACGCATGTCGCTCGTCTCAGCCGACAACCCCAGAAGGCCACTTTGCTGGTACAGCATCTTCATCACATCGTCCGGCGCGATGCCCCTCTGCTGGATCAGATACAGCACCACGCCCGGATCGATCTGCCCGCAGCGGGTGCCCATCGGCAGACCGTCGAGCGCGGAAAACCCCATGGTGGAGCCAACGCTCTTGCCCTCGCGCACAGCACACATGGAGGCCCCGTTTCCGAGATGAGCAATCACCATCCGTTTCTTGTGCAGCTCCGGTTCATCCCGGGCAATGATGCCGGTGATGTAGTCGTAGCTCAACCCATGAAACCCATACCGCCGCACACCTTCGTCATAGAAGTTGCGAGGCAGCGCGAAGGTGTCGTTGACCCACGGGTGACCGCGGTGAAAGGCCGTATCGAAACACCCGACCTGCACCGCGTCTGGAAAGGCAGCCCGGGCCGCCTCAACACCGGCAAGGTTGTGCGGCTGATGCAGCGGAGCGAGGGGTGAGAACGCGTCCAGCGCCGTCAGAACATCCGGGGTCAGCACCATGGGTTCGGCAAACTGTGGGCCGCCATGCACGATGCGATGTCCGATGCCGGAGATTGGCAGACCCGCCATGTGCGGCTTCAGCGTCTCGATGACCTGACCAAGGGCAGTCTCATGGGTTGGGGCGCTGAGGGTTTCAGTGGTTTTCTCCCCTGCCCGTTCCAGCACCAACCGGGCATCCGCGCCCAGCCCGTCCACCTGTCCGGTCAGCAACATCTCGGGTTCGGGGGCGTCTCGGTAGAGCCCGAATTTCAGCGAGGAAGACCCGGTATTGAGCGTCAGGATTGCAGCGTTCATCGATCCAGAGCCCCGCTGAACAGAGATGCAATCGCGGCGGAGGCGACACGGGTTCGGCGATCGTCGGCGCGGCTGGTCAGGATGATCGGAACCTGCGCACCCAACACGATGCCAGCCGCCTCGGCGCCCGCCAGATACATGAGCTGTTTGGCGATCATGTTGCCCGCCTCAAGATCCGGGGCCACGAGGATATCGGCCTGACCTGCGACGGCAGATGTGATGCCTTTGGTCGCCACCGCCCGCATCGAAATCGCGTTGTCAAAGGCGAGCGGGCCGTCCAGCACACCGCCCGTGATCTGACCCCGGTCGGCCATCTTGCACAGGGCACCAGCCTCGACCGTCGATTGCAGCCGCGGGGTGATGGTTTCCACGGCAGAGAGCAGGGCGACTTTGGGCGCGTCGATCCCAATGGCATGGGCCAGGTCAATGGCGTTCTGGACGATGTCGGCCTTGGTTTGCAGGTCGGGGGCGATGTTGATCGCGGCATCGGTGATCAGCAACGGCTTGGGGTAGGTGGGCACGTCCATCACATAGACATGGCTCATCCGGCGTTCGCTGCGCAGGCCGGTGGTTTTTGACACCACGGCCGACATGATTTCATCCGTGTGCAGCGCGCCTTTCATCAGGGCCCGGGCACGACCCTCACGAACCAGCGCCACGGCCCGTTCGGCAGAGGCGTGGCTGTGCGGGGTGTCGATGATTTCGAGCGCGCTGATGTCCAGTTCTGCTGTCTCTGCCACCGACCGGATGCGGGCCTCCGGACCAACGAGAAGAGGATGGATCAGACCCAGATCGAAGGTTTGCAAAGCGGCGTCCAGAGAGGTCGCATCGCAGGGGTGCACGACGGCCGTGGGCAGGGCAGGGTGCTTGCCCGCGGCCTCCAGCAGACGGTCATGCCCTGCACCCCGGCGGTGCATGACGAGGTCCGGCATGACCACGCGCGGGCGCCTGATCTTGTGGGTGGGGGCGAGGACGACGGCCTGCCCGGTGATGACGGGTTTTCCATCGCCGTTGGTGCAGATGCAATCCAGTGTCAGGCGCTTTTTTTCGGGGTCCTTTTCGGTGACTGTGACACGCACTGTCACGGTGTCGCCGATCCCAACCGGTTTGAGGAATTTCAGGGTCTGATCAAGGTAAATCGTGCCCGGACCGGGCAATTGCGTGCCCAATACGTTCGAGATCAGAGCGCCACCCCACATGCCGTGAGCAATGACCTTGTGAAAGGCCTCTTCCTGGGCGAATTCCTGATCCACGTGGGCGGGGTTCACATCGCCCGACACCACGGCAAAGGCATCGATATCCTGTGCGGTGAGGGTGCGGACCAAATCGGCGCTGTCGCCCACAACAATTTCATCGAAGGGACGGTTTTCGATGTAGCCCATGCTGGGGGTGATGTCAGACGACATGGTGGCCTCCGTCTATATAGGCGGTGTTTCCGGTGACCGAGCGGGCAAAGTCCGAGACGAGGCAGGCAGCCATCGCGCCGACCTCTTCGATGGTGGTCAGTTGGTTCAGGGGTGCGCGTGTTTTGGCATCGTCAATCAGCGCGTCGAAATGATCGATGCCAGAGGCCGCACGGGTTTGCAGCGGGCCGGGGGACATGGCGTTGACGCGGATACGCTTGGTCCCCAACTCAACCGCAAGATAGCGGGTGGTGGCCTCGAGCGCGGCCTTGACCGGGCCCATGATGTTGTAGTTGTCCACGACCTTTTCAGCACCGTGATAGGACACCGTCAGGATCGTGCCGCCATCGGTCATCAGGGGTTCTGCCCGTTTGGCCAGCCGGATCAGCGAATGGACCGAAATGTCCATGGCCAGCCCGAACCCTTCCTTTGAGCAGTCGACGACCCGCCCGTGCAGGTCATCGCGGGGACAGAAGGCAATCGAATGGACAAGGAAATCGAGCCGGCCCCAGCGTGTCTGAATGGCGTCGAACACGGCATCCATCTGATCATCGTCGGTGACGTCCAGTGGCATGAAAATATCTGCATCGACGGCTTGTGCGACCGGTTCTACGAATTTGCGCGATTTTTCGGTCTGATATGTCAGTGCCAGATCGGCCTGTGAGGCGCGAAAGGCCCGGGCACAGCCTGCCGCAATTGAATCTTCGTTGGCGACACCAACAACAAGTCCCTTCTTACCGGCCAGAAAGTCGGTTTTGGGCAGCATATCTTACTCCATTTTGACATAGGTTCCCGGCGCATCCGCCAACGCATTCTTGATTTTCGGAGGTTTGACCATTTTGCCGGACCGGTCGGACAACCATGCCGTCCAGGCGGGCCACCAGCTGCCTTGGTGCAGCTCGGCCACGTCGCACCAATCCTCGGGGGTCAGGGTGTTTTCATCGTCGCGGATGGTGTGGAGGCGGAAGTGGCGGCGAGGGTGGCCAGGTTTGGAAACGACCCCGGCATTGTGGCCGCCATTGGTCAGGGCAAAGGTGACGTCCGCATGGCCCAGATCGTGGATCTTGAACACGGATTTCCACGGGGCGATGTGGTCAGTTTCCGTGCCGACACCGAAGATCGGGACACGGATGTCGCGCAGCGAAACTGCACGTCCGTCCACGTGGTACCGTCCGGCAGCGAGGTCGTTGTTCAGGAACATCTGGCGCAGGTATTCGGAGTGCATCCGTGCAGGCATCCGGGTGCTGTCGGCGTTCCACGACATGAGGTCATTCATCGGCGGTTCGCCTTCGCCCAGCAGGTATTTGCGGACCATCTGCGACCAGATCAGATCGTTTGATCGCAGCATCTGGAAGGCGCTCATCATCTGGTCGGCTTCGAGGTAGCCCTGTTCGGCCATGACATCTTCGAGGAAGGACACCTTGCTTTCGTTGATGAACAGCATCAGTTCACCGGCCTCGCTGAAATCCGTTTGTGCGGCGAGCAGGGTGAGGCTGGCGAGCCGCGTGTCCTTGTCCCGGGCCATGCTGGCCGCAGCGACCGAGAGAAGCGTGCCGCCAAGGCAGTAGCCGGTTCCGTGTACCTGCTGGGCGCCGGTTGCGTCAGTGATGTAATCAAGCGCTGCCATGGGCCCCTGATGGAGGTAATCGAGCATGCCAAGATCGGCGTCTTCTGCCCCCGGATTGCGCCATGAGATTGCGAATACGGTGAACCCCTGTTCGGTCAGGTAGCGGATCATTGAATTGTCCGGGCTGAGATCGAGGATGTAATATTTCATGATCCAGGCGGGCACGATCAGAACCGGTTCCTGATGTACCGTGTCGGTAAGTGGGGCGTATTGGATCAGCTCCATCAGGCGGTTGCGATAGACGACTTTGCCTTTGGTGATGGCAACGTCCCGTCCCACCACTTTCGTGGGTCGTTTGCGATCGCCTTTCAGCCCTTTTTGCATGTCGGCAAAGGCGTGCGCTGCGCCGTCAATGAGGTTTTGCCCGCCTGTTTCAACAGTGCGTGCGATGGCTTCGGGGTTGGTGGCAAGAAAGTTGCTGGGTGACATGGCGTCCAGCATCTGGCGCATCATGAAGGTCATTTTTGCGTCATTTGCCGGGTTCAATCCCGGTACGTTCGATGTGGCCGCATCAAAGAAGTCTTCGGTCAGCAGGAACGCCTGCGCCCAAGCGGCGAAAGGCGGTTTGGTCCAGCCGGGGTCGGTGAACCGGCGGTCGCCTTTCTTGGGCTGGGCAGGCCAGTTCTCTGGTTCTGCTGGGCATCCATTGGCAATGAAGCTGAGCCAGTTTGTCCAATTGTCTCGCGCCTTGTTGGCGAGGGTCAGTCGCTTGTCCGGTGATGTCGCGAGATGCAGCGCCCAGTCGTTCCACATGTTGATCGTTGAAACGGGGGAGGTGCCGCGCGTCATTGTTGCGATGAGTTTGCGAAAGGTGTGGTCTGTGGAGGGTTCGGATGGTTGGTTGTTGAAGTCTTTCATCTTGCACACCTGCGGTTGTCGATCCTGCTCGCAGGTAAGAATGGCTGACCCACATCACAAGCATGCGACTGTCGAACCCGTAAGCGGGAATGTGCCGGTGGGTTTGTATGCCTGTTTGACGTTCAGGCGGGGTGGGAGGTGCACAAGAATTTATCGTTTTCCTGTGAATGTCGGGCCTTAAGGTGAACCGTTGGGGTGCATCAGGGCGCTATCGGTACATCAGGAACAGCTGAGTTTGCTTCAGGGCCGCTATTTATAAGCAAAAAAGACGTTTATGGCAGAGGTTGACGGTGCCTGCTTGCTGGGTGTTTGGTTATTTCTGTTAGAAATCTGGTTAGGTTTGTTACGATGTTAGGGCATTGGAAAGACTCAGGGAATTCAGGTCCTTGAGGATTGTTAGCGTTCCTGATGTACCGAACATGTGTTCCCGATGTACCGAACTAGCGTTCCTAATGTACCGAGTCGTGTGTTCCTGATGTACCGATAGAATGTTCCCGATGTACCGAGTCACCAGATCGGATTGGCTTCGATGTACTTTTTTGCAAAGGCACGGAACGCTGCATTGGCGTTTTTGACCGGTTCGTCCTTTTTTTCCGCCCATTCGCGCCATGCGTTGAGGATATATTGGATGTCATATTCCGGGTTTGCGTGTTTGACTTCGGTCAGGACGGAGTGGGCGACGTCGAGGTTCAGCGCATTCGGTACATCAGGAACAGTCAGATCGTCGAATTTCGGCTGGAATCGCACAAGCGCCTGTTTTCCCTTGGTCTTGAACGGGGTGGAGACGGAGGAGGGGTCCACGATCTCGACATGGTAGTCGGGGATGGTGCCGGCCTCACAAATCTCGTTGATGCGGAACTTGAATTTCCGCTCGGTGTCGATGGAGCCGCATTTTTCGGCCAGGCGTTTGATGCCGATGTACCATTCGGGCTGGCGGCCCACATGTTTGCGGGCCAGTTCGTAGAGGCGGCGCTCCAACCCCTTGGACAGGCGAAAGTAATCGCGGTTGATGGTCAGAACGCGGCGATCCTTGACGATGGCGTTGAACATCCAGCGGTTCATGGTCACTTCGACGGCGCCCATGACTTTTTGCCCGCGACGGTTCGTGCGTTCGATCACGCGCCAGTCTTCGATCCAGCCGAAACCGCGGCGTTCGCGTTCGTCGCCTGCGGTGATGTTGGTCAGGATGTTGGTCGAGCGGAGCCGGTCGAGCGCGTCGAGGAAAAGCTCGTAGGCGCGTTTTCCGGAACTGCGGCCCGTTACCTTGAGGAAGTCATAGGCGGAGAAGGTGATTGTGCGGTCTTGGATTGTGTTGGACGTGTCCGCGTCGAAGCGGCCGTTTTCGATCCGTTCATTTACCAATGATGTCAGGTAGATAAGGATGTCCTTGTCCCAGATCGTGGCGATCCCCTTGTGCCCCGGCTGGATCTCGATCTTGACCGTGCCATCGTCGAAAACGAAGGGCGTCATGCGCGGGCGCTTTTGCAGGGAGAAGAAGGGAAATTCCATCAGCGCGCGCTCGTCCTTGACGGGCGCGTCGGCGAGTTGGTCCAAGAAGAGGTCTACTTGTTTGTCTGACACGTCCGTTCCCGATGTACCGAATCTCGCGTGTTCCCGTTATACCGAGTTTTGTGTTCCCGATGTACCGATATTTTCAAGATGTTGCGGTAGCGGTGGATTTTGGCACAAGTCGCGTTTGAGCGCGTCGCCAAAAGGCGTGCTCAGTTTGATCCAACAGGTGTTTTTTGGGGCCGCACCTGACCGGGCGACCTGCCGAACCTTTTGGTGAAGGCCCGTGTGAAACTGGCGGGTTCCGCATAGCCGACACGCCACGACACCGTGTCCACATGCAGACCGGAGATCTCAAGGAGGTGATGGGCCCGCGACAGTCTTGCGTCGAGGTACAGCTCGCGGAAGCTGGTCTTTTCCTCGGACAACCGCCGACGCAAGGTGCGTTCCGTTGTGGCAAGCATCCCGGCGACCGTCTGGATGTTCAGGTCGTCTTCGATGTTGTCGAGGATCGTGTGTCTGACCTTTTGCGACCAGAGGTCCGGTTGCGCGTTCTGCTGTTCCAACAGGATCTGGCACTGGTCGACACAGTACTGGAACGTGGCCGGATCCGATTTTGGCAAAGGTTGGTCAAACAATGCGGAGGAAAAGGACAGGGCAAAGCCGGGACTTGCCCCTTTGACCGTCACGCCGATTGTGCTGGCGATATCCTGAACATAGCGCGCATCGGTATAGGGCGTTTCCACAACCATGTCGTTGAAATTGGGCGCGTCCAACATTTCGCGAATGAAGTCCAAACTGATGACCGACTGGGCCTCGATCGCGAAGGTGTGGGCCTCGGGGGGCAGTTCTGTCATATCCAGTTTGATAAGCACCCGATCACCGCCGTCTTCCACCGTGTAGGTGGTCAGGCCGGTTGAGAGTTGCATGTAGTCGAGAGAGAGTTGGGCCGAGACCCGTAAAGTGGGCGCGGTCAGCAGGGCAAACCCGTAGACCCCGTAGGCAAAGGGGTGCAGCTTGCGGCCCGCCCTGGCACCCAGTCCGATGTCGTGCGGGGCGAGGCGAACGATGTTCCTGATCGTCTGAACCTCTTGCAGCCAAGTGACCTGGCTGTCTGTGCCGGTGAGATCCTGGCGCTGCAATCCGGTGTTTTTCAACACCTCTGCCGGATCAATGCCCATGTCCTGCGCAACGTCGCACACCGCCCGGATGCCTGTCGCAGTGCGCATGTTGGACAGCTTTCTCATATCCGGCAGGTATGTATTTGGCCGGAATTATCAAGCATCTGTCCGAAGATGCCATTTCTTCCAATTATAGTCTCTATATCATTGGAAAAGAATGATTTTTTGTGCGTCCCCTTCACATGTTGAGAGTGTTGCCCTGCGGGCAATGCTTTTGTTTTGGCCCGCGTGCGCGGGGTGCAAACGGGTCGCGCAGCGGACAAACACGAGGGTTCAAATGAAAACGGCACTTATCCCAACCGCCGCCGGGTTGACCGCGTTGGCGACGCCTGTTTTGGCAGATTTGGAATACAACTTGGGGTCCGGTGCGACCTTGACCTTTTATGGTCAACTGAACCCCGCCATCATCTCGGTCGATGATGGGCGGGACAGCGAAACCAACCTGCTGGACAATGACCTGTCGAACAGCCGGATTGGCCTGCGGTATTCAACGCCCTTCGGAAACAACACGTTCCAGTTCCGGCTGGAGACGGGTCTTGGGCTGCCGAACTCATCCGAGGTGAGCCAGAGCGGATCGGATTACAGCCGCTTTACCCGCGATGACATCCGCCATTTCGACTTTTCGCTGGAGGGTGCCTGGGGCCAGGTTTCGCTGGGTCAGGGCAGCATGGCGGCCGATGGTGTCGCCGAGAATGACCTGTCCTATGTGGGCACTGCGCTGTATTCCTTTACCGCCGATGCCAACCCGAGCTTTCTGTTCCGGGATGGGTTTGACGTGCTGAGTGGCCCGGCCATCGGGGATACGACGGACAACTTCGATGGGTCGCGCCGTGGGCGCATCCGCTACGATTCACCCGATTTCTCAGGCTTCTCGTTCAGTGCGGCGGCGGGCGAGAACATCCTCGATCAGGAGGATGAGAACGAGTATTACGACGTGGCCGTTTTCTATAATGCATCGATTGGCGGTGGTGCAGAGATGTCGGCCGGTCTGGCGTACCAGGAGCGCAACGGGACCGAGGGTGATCGTTCTGACATCGTGGCGTCTGCCTCGGTTCTGTTGCAAAGCGGGCTGGGCTTTACCGCGGCCATTGGTGACCGCGATGACGATGCCAGCGGGGCCAGCGACCCGCGCTACTACTATGCCAAGGTGAGTTACGAGGCCGATTGGTTGCCCATGGGTAAGACCGGCATCGGGCTGCACTACTGGGATGGTTCCGATTTCAACGTCGATGGATCGGATTCGGATGTCTGGGGGATCGGTGTGGTGCAGGAGGTCAAAAGGCTGAACACCGATCTGTACCTGACCTATCAGGAATACGATTATTCAGACAGTACGGGTGATTTCCAAGACAACTCGACCATCGTTTTGGGTGCGTTGTGGAAGTTCTAACGCACTGAAAACGCGGGATTGTGGGCGGTGTCCTGTCGCGCCGCCCGCGGTTTTTCGCCGTCCATCGCACAATCGGAAACACTGTTGACGCATATCAACGCGGCCCTGTTTTGGCTGCCTAGGCTGGGGTCAGCGTTCCAATCCGTCTTTGAAGGTCTGCCATAACTCCGGGGAAGTCATCGCGCCATGAAGCTGAAGTTTCCGACTGCCTACACCATCCTTTTTGCCCTGATTGCCCTTGTTGCGATTGCAACGTGGTTTGTACCTGCCGGTGAGTATGAGCGTGTCGCCAATGAGGCGCTCGGGCGGGATGTGCCGGTGCCGGGAACCTATGAGACCGTGGAGCCGAACCCACAGGGGATCATCGACGTCTTCCTTGCGCCCATCGCCGGGTTTTATGACCCTGGCAGCTATGAGGCGCAGGCGATTGACGTGTCGCTGTTTGTTCTTGTGATTGGCGGCTTTCTGGCCGTCGTGACCAAAACTGGTGCCATTGATGCCGGGATTGGGACCGCCATGCGGCGGCTGAAAGGCCGCGAGAAGTGGATGATCCCGATCATGATGGCGCTGTTTGCCGCCGGAGGCACGATCTATGGCATGGCCGAGGAGTCGCTGGCCTTTTATGCCCTGATCATCCCGGTGATGATTGCTGCCGGATACGATGCGTTGACAGGTGTCGCCATCATCATGCTGGGCGCCGGTGTCGGCACGCTTGGGTCCACCATCAACCCGTTTGCCACTGTCATTGCGTCGGATGCGGCGGGCATTTCTTTCACGGATGGCATCAATCTGCGGCTGGCGTTGCTGGTGGCCTGTTGGCTGGCTTGCGTGGCGTATGTCATGCGCTATGCCGCGCGGGTGCGTACCGAGCCGGGGCGGTCGGTCGTGGCCGACCTTGAACAGTCCAACAAGACGCATTTCCTGAAAGCCTCGATCGGTGACGAGATCGTGTTTACCGGCCGTCACAAGATCATCCTCGTCGTCTTTGCTGCCAGCTTTGGCGTGATGATCTGGGGGGTGTCCGCGGGTGGCTGGTGGATGGCCGAGATGTCGGCGCTGTTCCTGGTTGCTGCGTTGATCATTGGTGTGATCGACTGGATGGGGGAGGAGACGTTTGTCACCACCTTTGTCGACGGGGCGCGTGACCTTTTGGGCGTGGCGCTGATCATTGGGATCGCGCGCGGCATCGTTGTGGTCATGGATGCGGGCAATATGACCGACACCGTCCTGTTCTGGGCCGAAGGCGCCGTCGAGGGGTTGGGCGAGGTCGCGTTCATCAACACCATGTTCGGCTTGCAGGCGGGTCTGTCCTTTCTGGTGCCGTCGTCGTCAGGGTTGGCGGTGCTGACCATGCCGATCATGGCACCGCTTGGTGATTTTTCGGGCGTCGAACGGTCACTGGTCGTGACGGCCTACCAATCGGCGAGCGGGCTGGTGAACCTGATCACCCCGACCTCGGCCGTGGTGATGGGCGGGCTTGCGCTGGGGCGGGTGCCTTATGACCGGTGGATACGGTTCATGGTGCCGCTGCTGATCTTGCTGAGCGTCATTATCATGGTGGGCCTTAGCATCGCGACCATGGGCTGAACCCGTGACTGACACGCCGCATATCGCTGCCCAAGGGGCGGGGAGGGGGCTGGTCTTGGCCTGATTGCCTGCACGGCGCTGGTCGTGGGCAACATGATCGGGTCGGGTATCTTTCTGTTGCCGTCTGCGTTGGCAGCGTATGGTTCCATTTCACTGGCGGGGTGGCTGGTCACGGCGGCCGGGGCGCTGGTGCTGGCGCTGATCTTTGGGCGGCTAGCGCGGATCGCGCCGCGCACGGGCGGACCATACGCTTACGCACGATATGGGTTTGGTGATTTCGCTGGGTTCCTCGTGGCGTGGGGGTATTGGATTGCGCTGTGGTCCGGCAATGCCGCCATTGCCGTGGCCTTTGCTGGCTATCTTGGGTTTCTGTTGCCGGATGTCGGGGCCAGCCCGCTTGCCAGCGTGGCAGCGGCGCTTGGGGCGATCTGGCTGCTGACATGGCTGAACATCCGGGGCGTGCGGGAGGCGGGCATTGTCCAGATCCTGACCACGGGCATGAAGCTGTTTCCGCTGCTGGCGCTGATCGTGCTGGGCGTGGCGTACATTGATCCGGGCAACTTCACACCGGTGAACACCAGTGGGGTTGGCGCGCTGTCGGCGATTTCTGCCTGCGCGGCGCTGACGCTGTGGGCTTTCCTTGGTCTTGAATCCGCGACCGTGCCAGCGGGCGACGTGGCAGACCCGGAGCGGACCATTCCACTGGCAACCATCGTGGGCACTGGCCTGACCGCCCTTGTCTACATTGGCGTCACGGTCGTGGCTCTGGGGGTGATCCCGTCCGCTGAGTTGGTGGGATCAAACGCGCCTCTCGCGCTGGTCGCGGGGGCGATCTGGGGTGCGGGTGGGGCCATGTTCATTGCCTTGGGTGCCTGCGTGTCGACCTTTGGCACGTTGAACGGATTTACCCTGCTGACCGGGCAGGTTCCGTTGGGTGCGGCGCAGGATGGCGTATTCCCCAAAGCCTTTGCCCGCCTCAGCGCCACCGGTACGCCCGCCTTTGGTCTGGTCGTGTCGAATGTGCTGGCCAGCGGTCTGATCCTGATGAGTTTCAGCGAAAATCTTGCCGAGCAATTCGAGTTCATTGTCCTGCTGGCGACCCTGTCGACGTTGTTTCCCTACCTCCTTTGCGCGCTGGCTGAGCTGGCGCTGCGTGCACGTGGCGTGGTGGGCCCGTCGCCGGGTGAAATGAGCAAGGTCATTCTGCTGGCCGCCTTGGGCTTCATCTACTCCGTTTGGGCGATTTTCGGATCGGGGGCGGAGGTCGTGTTCTACGGCTTCCTGCTGCTGATGGCCGGGGTGCCTGTCTACGTCTGGCAATGCTGGATGAAGGGAACTGATCTCACACAGGAAGGAACATTTTGATGTCTGGATTTGGTGCGCATTCAGAGATCGGCAAGCTGCGCAAGGTCATGGTCTGTGAACCGGGTCTGGCCCATGCGCGGCTGACCCCGGGCAATGCGGCGGAACTACTGTACGATGACGTATTGTGGGTCAACAAGGCGCGCCGGGACCACGCCGATTTCCGCATGAAGATGGAGGAGCGCGGGGTCGAGGTGCTGGAGTTCCAGGCCCTGCTGGCCACAACGCTGAAGGACGCGGAGGCGCGCAAATGGGTGCTCGACCGGCGCATCACCCAGAACCAGGTGGGCGTCGGTATGTTGGGCGAGTTGCGGAGCTGGCTGGACGAGATGGCCGCCAAGGACTTGGCCCGGTTCCTGATTGGCGGGATTTCGGTGCAGGACCTGCCCTTTACCCCGTCGGGCATGTTCGGCAGCTATCTGGGCACCTTGGGCTTTGTCATTCCGCCGCTGCCCAACACGCAGTTCACCCGCGACAACAGTTGCTGGATTTACGGCGGTGTCACCGTCAACCCGATGTACTGGCCCGCGCGCAAGCCCGAAACGTTGTTGGTCACAGCGATCTACAAGTTCCACCCGGATTTTAAAGGTGCCGATTTTGACATCTGGTGGGGTGATCCGGACACGGATTATGGCCCGGCCACGGTTGAGGGCGGCGATGTCATGCCATGGGGCAAGGGCACCGTCCTGATCGGTATGGGCGAGCGCACCACGCCGCAGGCCGTGGGGCAGGTGGCCAAGGCGCTCTTTGCCAAGGAAGCGGCAGAGCGGGTGGTGGCCTGCCAGATGCCGCGGAGCCGTGCGGCGATGCATCTGGACACGGTGTTCAGCCATTGTGACCGCGAGACCGCGACCGCCTTTGTCGAGGTCTGTAACGAGATCAAATGCGTCAGCCTGCGCCCCGGCAACCGCGAGGGCAGCATCGACTTTCATCACGAGGACAAGCACCTGTTCGACGTGGCCGCCGAATGCCTTGGCATCAAGGCCCTGAACATCGTGCAGACCGGGGGCGATGCTTTCAACCAGGAGCGTGAGCAATGGGATGACGGCAACAATGTCGTCGCCATCGAGCCCGGTGTCGTCGTGGCCTACGATCGCAACACCTACACCAACACGCTGCTGCGCAAGGCCGGGGTCGAGGTCATCACCATTGCCGGTTCGGAACTGGGCCGGGGCAGGGGAGGGGGCATTGCATGACCTGCCCGATCTGGCGCGACCCGGTGGATTACTGATTTATCGAAAGGACGAGGCCCATGGCATTCAATCTCAAAGGGCGCAGTTTCCTGAAGCTGCTGGATTTCGATCAGCGCGCGCTGCGCTATTTGCTGGACCTGTCGCGTGATTTGAAGCGCGCGAAGTATTCCGGGACCGAGCAGCAACACTTGCGGGGCAAGAACATCTGCCTGATTTTCGAGAAAACCTCGACCCGGACCATGTGCGCCTTTGAAGTGGCGGCGATGGATCAGGGGGCGGGGGTGACCTACCTTGGGCCGTCGGGGTCGCAGATCGGGCACAAGGAAAGCATGAAAGACACCGCCCGCGTGCTGGGCCGGATGTATGACGGGATCGAGTATCGCGGCTTTGGTCAGGATCTGGTGGAGACATTGGCCGAGAACGCTGGCGTGCCGGTGTTCAACGGGCTGACGGACGAGTTTCACCCGACGCAGATGCTGGCCGACCTGCTGACGATGCAGGAATATGCGGAAAAGCCGCTGCATGACATCAGCTATGCCTATGTGGGCGATGGCCGCTCGAACATGGGCCATTCGCTGATGATCGCGGGCTGTCTGATGGGGATGGATGTGCGCATCGCTTCGCCCAAGGAGCTGTGGCCGACGGATGAGTTCCGCGGCCCGGCCGAGGCGGCGGCGGCCAAGTATGGTGCGACCCTGACCATCACCGATGACCCGGCCGAGGCCGTGAAGGGTGTTGATTTCATCCATACGGATGTCTGGGTGTCGATGGGGGAGGCCGATGATGTCTGGGAGCAGCGGATCAAGCAGCTGACGCCCTATCAGGTCAACGCCGATCTGATGGCAGAGAGCGGCAAATCCAGCACGCGGTTCATGCATTGCCTGCCTGCCTTCCACAACACCGAGACCAAGGTGGGGCAGGAGATTTTTGAGAAATTCGGGATTTCGGAAATGGAGGTGACCGAGGACGTCTTCGAAAGCCCGGCAGGCATTCAGTTTGAGCAGGCCGAGAACCGGATGCACACGATCAAGGCCGTGCTCGTGGCCACGTTGGGGCGCTGATCATGCGGATTGTCACGGCCCTGGGTGGCAATGCCCTGTTACGGCGCGGCCAGGCGCTGACGGCAGAGAACCAGCGTGCGAACACCGCGATTGCAGCGGAAGCGTTGGCGCAGATCGTCATGGATCACGAGTTGATCATCACCCATGGCAACGGCCCGCAGGTGGGGCTGTTGGCCTTGCAGGGCCATGCCTACAAACCCGACGAAGCCTATCCGCTGGATGTGCTGGGCGCGCAGACGGACGGTATGATCGGCTACATGATCGAACAGGAGCTGGGCAACCGGCTGCCGTTTGAAAAGCCGCTGGCGACCTTGCTGACCATGATCGAGGTGGACCGGGATGATCCCGCCTTTGCAGATCCGACGAAATTCGTGGGTCCCGTCTATGACAAGGCCGAGGCGGACCGGATTGCGGTCGAGAAGGGTTGGCAGATGCGGGCCGATGGTGACAAGTGGCGGCGCGTTGTGCCGTCGCCCTTGCCGAAGCGCATCTTTCAACTGCGTCCGATCAAGTGGCTGGTGGAACAGGGCACTGTGGTCATTTGTGCGGGTGGTGGGGGTATTCCCACCGCTTACAACGCGGAGGGCGATCTTGAAGGCGTTGAGGCGGTGATCGACAAGGATTTCGCCTCGGAACTTCTGGCGCGCGAGATTGGTGCAGACCTGTTCATTGCCGCGACGGACACCGAAGGGGTGTTTCTGGACTGGGGCACGCCCGATCAGCGCGTGATCAGGCTGGCGTCGCCCGAGGCACTGGAAAAGCACAGCTTTGCCGCCGGGTCCATGGGACCGAAAGTGGCGGCGGCCTGCCAGTTCGCCCGTAAGACCGGCAAGACAGCGGCCATCGGTAGGCTCGCCGATGTCGAGGCGATGGTGGCCGGGGACAAGGGCACGTTGATTTCAACCGATGCCACGGGTGTCACATTCCATGACTAGGGTTTGCGGCATGTCGTCTGCTCAGGGCAAATCAAAGGGACGGAGGGCGCGACATGGTGCGTGAACTGATCCGCTATTCGCAGGTTCTGGAAATCGTGGGCGATACGCTCAAGGTTCATGTGCCGGAGAGGGCCGGGGCGGACAGCGTGGTGCGCTATGGCGATCTGGCCGTGGTCAAAAGCGTGGATGGCGCGACATCGCTGGCGCAGGTCATTCGGATCGAGCGGGGCATTGTCTCGTTGCAGGTGTTTTCCGGGACCAAGGGGATTTCGACCGGGGCCACGGCGACCTTTCTGGGCCACCCGATGCAGGCACCCTATTCCGGCAACATTCTGGGCCGCGTCTTTGACGGGGCCGGGGCGCCGGTGGATGGCGGTCCGGACCTGAGCGGTGAGCCACGCTATGATATTGGCGGGCCGTCAGTGAACCCGGCAGAGCGCATCGTGCCCAAGCGGATGATCCGCACCGATGTGCCGATGATCGACGTGTTCAACAGCTTGGTGGAGAGCCAGAAGATCCCGATCTTTTCGGTGTCGGGCGAACCTTATAACCCGTTTCTGGCCCGGATCGGTATTCAGGCGGATGCGGATATTGTTGTCTTTGGCGGCATGGGTCTGATCTTTGACGACTTTTACACCTTTCGGCAGTCGTTCGAGGACGCCGGGGTGTTTTCGCGTACTGTCATGTTCGTCAATCAGGCGTCTGACCCGCTGGTCGAGCGTTTGCTGGTGCCGGACATGGCGCTGGCCGTGGCCGAGAAATTCGCGGTGGAGGAGGGCAAGCGCGTGCTTGTCCTGCTCACCGACATGACCGCCTATGCCGACGCGATGAAAGAGGTTGGCATCAGCCAGGAGCGGGTGCCGTCGCAGCGCGGCTATATGGGTGACCTCTATAGCGAATTGGCGCGCCGGTACGAGAAAGCGTGCGACTATGCCAAGGGTGGGTCGGTCACCATTCTGGCCGCGACCACCATGCCCGGCAATGATGTGACCCATCCGGTGCCTGACAACACCGGCTACATCACCGAGGGGCAGTTTTACCTGCATTCCGGTGTGATTGACCCGTTCGGCAGCCTGTCGCGTCTGAAGCAGAACGTGGTGGGCAAGACCACGCGCGAGGATCACAGCCAGATCATGAACACGATGATCCGGTTCTATTCCGAAGCCCGCGATGCGGCCCAGAAACAGGCGATGGCGTTCGAGCTGTCGGACTATGACCACCAGGTGCTGAAGTTCGGTGACCTGTTCCGCGACCGTTTCATGGACATCAATGTATCTATGCCGCTGGAGGAAGCGTTGGACCTGTGTTGGCAGACGCTGGCCGAATGCTTTGCGCCTGAGCAGCTGCTGATGAAGCAGACCCTGATCGACAAATTTTTCCCCAAGGTGGCTGATGGCGCGCTTGCAGCTGAATAAATCCTCGCTCGCCCGAGAGGCGGCGCAGTTGCGGTCCTATGAGCGGTTCCTGCCGTCCTTGGACCTGAAGCGTCAGCAGTTGATGGCGGAACGGGCCAAGGCTGTGGCGGAGGTTGCGGCCTTGCAGGGGGAGGTCGACCGGCTGGCGGCGGAGGTCGGGCGCGATGTGCCGATGCTGAGCAATCGCGACATTGATCTGAGCGGGTTGGTGGAGCTGACTGACTATCATCTGGGTGAGGAAAACGTGGTGGGCACCCGGTTGCCAGTGCTCGACCGGATCGAGGTGACGGTGCGCCCCTATTCCCCCATGGTTCTGCCCCACTGGGTCGATCATGTGACGCACCTGTTGCACGACATGCTGACTGCCCGGTTGCGCGTGCAAGTGGCGCGCCAGCGGGTCGAGGTGCTGGACCGTGCTGTCCAGACCGTGACCCAGCGGCTGAACCTGTTTGACAAGGTGTTGATTCCCACCGCCCGCGCCAACATCAAGAAAATCCGCATTTACCTGAGCGACGAGCAGACCAGTGCCGTGACACGGTCTAAGATCGCCAAGCGGAAGCGGGGGGCGGCATGAGCATTGCGCCCTTGAAAAAGCTGAGCCTTGTGGGGCCTGTGGATGCGCAGGACGCGGCCCTGACCCGGCTTCAGGATATGGGTGTGATGCATATCCTGCCGCTGGTTCCAGTCGAAGCCCGCGTGGAGAAGCGCGTGAGCCGGGAGGCGGAGGAGGCCTATAAGGCGCTGCGCTTTCTGGCTGTTGTGCCGGGGCCGCGACGGCAGGTGCGCAGCGATCCCGATTTCGATGTGCAGGCCTTTGTTGCGGATGTGCTGGCGCTGAAGGACAGGTTGCGCGCCGCGCGGGACCGTCGTGATGCGCTGGCCAATCGGCTCGCGCATATGCAGCCATGGGGGGATTTTGAATTCCCGCCGCTTGAGAGCCTTGCGGGTCAGCGCCTGTGGTTCTGGCAATTGCCGGTGAAGCACCGCGCGGCGCTGCAATCGGTGGATCTGCCGTGGGAGATTGTCGGGCAAGATGCGCGGTATCTCTTTGTTGTTGTTCTGAGCCCGGATGAGCCGCCCAGTGACCTGTTGCCCATACCGCGCGTGCATCTGGGGGCGAAACCCGGCCGAGTGCTTGAAGCCGATCTGGAAACTGCCGAGATCGAGATTGAAACCTTGCTGGGCGAGCGGATGGCGTTGACCCGCTATCTGACCTTGCTGCGGGGCAAGCTGTCGGAGGCCGAAACGCTGGCCGAACGCGCCTTTGCCGACAGTCAGACCTTGCGCGACCCAGACCTTTTTGCCGTGCAGGGCTGGGTGCCAGAGGCACGGGTGCTGGAGGTCGAGGAGGCCTGTGCCCATCTGGGACTGGCCGTGTTGATCGAAGCGCCGGGACCGGACGACACTCCGCCTACCTTGCTGAAGCAACCTGATGAGGCTGCTGCGGGGGTCGATCTGGCGACGTTCTACCAGCCGCCGCATTACCGGGCATGGGATCCGACGCGGATGCTGATGCTGTCCTTTGCCCTGTTCTTTGCGATGATCGTGGCGGATGCGGGCTATGGCATCGTGGTCGGCCTTCTGGTTCTGGCCTTTTGGCGGCGGCTGGAGGCGACACCGCATCTGCGGGCGTGGCGGCGGATGGGGCTGTATCTGGCAGCGGCGGCGGTGGCGTTTGGCGTGATCGTGGGCAGCTACTTTGGCTTTGCTCCGCCCGAACGGGGTGTGCTGCGCGGCCTCGCCTTTCTTGATCTCAATGACTTCGACACGATGATGACCCTGTCGATCCTGATCGGCGTGCTGCACATCTGTTTTGCCAACGCGATGGCGTTTCAGGTCAAGACAAAGCGCAGCCGCTATGCCAACCTGGGCTGGATCGCTCTGCTGGCGGGCGGGGTGGTGCTGTGGATTGGCGGTCTGGAGGGATCATCCCGCGACGTTGGCGGTGCGCTGATGGGCGTGGGCCTTGCCCTGGTCATGGTCTATGCCAGTGACCGGCCTGTGCGGCAGCCCAAGGACTGGCTGTGGCGCGGGTTTGACGGCCTCAAGGGCGCTGCGGGCCTGATGGGCATGTTTGGTGACGTGCTGTCCTATATGCGCTTGTTCGCGCTTGGCCTCGCCTCGGCCTCTTTGGCCATCACGTTCAACGATCTGGCGGCGGATGTGATGGCGTCCGGCTCCGGCCTTGCTGTGCTGGGCGGGCTGCTGATCTTTGTCATGGGTCATGTGCTCAACTTCGCGCTCGCGATGATGAGCGGCGTTGTGCACGGGCTGCGGCTTAATTTCATCGAGTTTTACAAATGGGGTCTGCCCGAGGAAGGCATCGTCTTCCGGGCCTTTGCCCGCAAGGAGGTTCAGGAATGAATGAGTTTGTAATCGCATTGGGGTGGGTCGGTATTTTTTCCCCCATGGCCCTTGGCGCGGTGGCCAGTTCCATCGGCTGTTCGATTGCCGGGCAGGCGAGTATCGGGGCGATGCTGGAGACCGAAGGCGGCTATGGCCGGTTCGTCGGCATCTCGGCCTTTCCGTCGACCTTTGTGATCTATGGCATTGTCATCATGTTCACCCTGAACCGCGAGGTGACGCTTGAGAATGCGGGAGGCCTGTTTGGGGTCGGTCTGCTGTCGGGCATTGCGCTGCTGTATTCCGGGATCTGGCAGGGGCGTGCCTGTGCCGCGGCGATCAATGCGTCCAAGGAGAAGCCACAGATCTTTGGGCTGGCCCTTGCGCCCGCTGCCATCATCGAAGGCTTTGGCGTTTTCGCCTTTGTCTTTGCTCTGGTCATCAGCGCGGGGATTGCGTGATGTCGCCCGAGCATGAGACGGCCAGAGGGGTCGATGCCCTGATCGCGCGGTTGCGTCACGATGGTGTGGCCGCAGGTACCGCGGAGGCTGAGCGGTTGGTGGCGGACGCGCAGGCGGAGGCGGCCCGGATCGTTGCCGAGGCAGAGGCTGCGGCAGAGAAGGCCAGAGCCGACGCCAAGAAGGCGGCAGATCGCTACACCCGCGCGGGTGAAGAGGCGCTGAACACTGCCATGCGTGATGCGGTGCTGACGATGAAATCGACCCTCATGGCGCAGTTCAAACAGGATGTGCAGCGGATGGTCAGTGCCGAGATGTCTGACACCGAGATGCTGCGCCAGATGGTGCTGGAGCTGGTCGGGCGGGCCGGGCAGGCGGCGTCGATGGGCGAGGGGGCCAGTGTGATCTTGCCTGCCGAGGTGGTGGGTCCGGAGGCGATCACGGCGAATGCCGATGACATCCAATCGGGCGCGCTGACCCAATATGTTCTGGGTCTGGCGCAGGACAAATTGAAAGAGGGTGTGACGCTGTATGCCGCAAGCGATCTGCACGCCGGTATCCGCGCGCAGGCGGGTGAGGATGGTGTGGCGCTGGACCTGTCGGATCAAGCCATTGCCGCGCTGTTGATGCAGCATTTGCAGCCCCGGTTCCGCGCCGTGCTTGAGGGGGTGATCAAGTAGCCATGTCTGATCCCGATGCCTATGTCGCGCTCGTGTCCAGCCTGCCGAGTTCGGAGCGGTTGTTCGTGGCCAAGCGGCCCCCGTTGTCACGCTTGCGGCTCAACAGGCGCCTGTCGGCGCTGAGCGAAAAACATGCGCAGACGCTTGCGCGGATCGAGCGTTTGTTGAGCTGGTCGGCCTATGACCCGGGGTCAGACCTGAACACGTTGGTTGGCCGGGCAAAGGTCCTGATGTCCGATCTACCGCATCGCACGTTGCGCCGCATCGTGGACGAACGGATGGAGTTGCGCACTGCTGTGGCCGCGCTGCGGATGCGGCATGGTGGGGCGGGGGCGCCGGAGGGGGCGTGGGGCTATGGCGTCTGGACGTCCCAGATCGCGGCCAATTGGAACGAGCCGGCCTTTGGTCTGGATCGATCCTTGCCATGGTTGCGGCAGGCGGGGCAGTTGCTGGAACAGGGGGACCCGCTGGGCCTGCAACGCCATCTGCTGGATGTCACCTTTCGCCAGTTGCAACGTCATGCAGGCCGCCATCACTTCGATTTCGAAGCGGTCGTGATTTACGTGCTGAAGTGGAACATCTTTGACCGTTGGGCCAAGGCCGACAGCGTGGCCGCGGCACAGCGCTTTACCGAACTGTCCGAAGACGCGCTGAAGAATTTCCCCCACTTGCAAGCGGAAGGAGCCACAGCATGACCGCCGCCGCAAAGAAGGTTCAACACCCCGAGGCCGAAGCCGCCACTGCGCGCATCGTCGCCGTGCAGGAAGGGTTGGTGCGGATCGAATCCATGGACAATCCTGACGGAACGCCGGGAGCTTTGGTCAAGAACGAGATGGTTTACATCTTGCCCAGCCGTCTGGCGGCAGGCGGCGAGACAGGAGCGCCTCAAGGCCGAGATCTTGCGGGTGCGGGGCAATACTGCAGACGCGCAGGTCTATGAAAGCACGCAAGGCGTGGCCGTGGGCGATCCGGTGGTGCAAAGCGGGCAGCTTCTGTCGGTGGCGCTGGGGCCCGGGTTGCTGGGGCAGGTCTATGACGGGTTGCAGGCGCCGCTGAAGCAGGTGGCCAATGCCTACGGTATCTTTCTGCCGCGCGGGGCCGATGTTGACCCGCTGGACCGGGCGGCCAAGTGGTCCTTTAGTCCGTCGGTGAAGCTAGGGGACACGGTTACCGCTGGTCAGACCATCGGGACGGTGCCCGAGGGCCGCTTTACCCACAAGATCATGCTGCCGTTCAACTGGACAGGCACCTATACCGTCAACTGGGTGCAGAAGGGAGCCGTGACCGTCAACGATCCGGTGGCGCGCCTGACCTCGGATGGCGGGCAAGAGCATGTGATCCCTCTGTCGCAGCGCTGGCCGGTGCGGCGGCCCATGGCGGGGGATCTGCTGAAATCCGGGGCCGTGCAGCGCAAGTTTCCCGACACGCCCATCTTGACCTCGCAACGGTTGATCGACACGTTTTTTCCCATCGCGCGGGGTGGAACGGCGTGTATTCCCGGACCCTTTGGGGCGGGCAAGACCGTGTTGCAGAACCTGATCGCGCGCAATGCGCAGGTGGATATCGTGATCATCGTGGCCTGCGGGGAACGCGCGGGCGAAGTGGTCGAGACCATCACGGAATACCCGGAGATGACCGACCCGACCTCGGGCGGGAGCCTGATGGATCGCACGATTATCATCTGCAACACGTCGTCGATGCCTGTGGCTGCACGTGAAGCGTCGATTTTCACCGGGATCACCTTGGGTGAGTATTATCGCCAGATGGGTCTGGATGTGCTGTTGATCGCCGACAGTACCTCCCGCTGGGCGCAGGCGATGCGCGAAACGAGCGGGCGGCTGGAGGAAATCCCGGGGGAGGAGGGCTTTCCCGCCTACCTCGAAAGCTCGATCAAGGGTCTCTATGAGCGGGCCGGTGTGATCGAGGCTGCGGATGGGGCCACGGGCAGCCTGACGATGATTGGCACCGTGTCCCCGGCGGGCGGCAACTTTGACGAGCCGGTGACGCAAGCCACGCTGTCGACGGTGAAGTGTTTCCTCGGCTTGTCGTCCGAGCGTGCCTATAAACGCTTCTATCCTGCGGTGGACCCGCTTCTTTCGTGGTCGCGCTATCTGGACCAGATGGCGGACTGGTATGACCGCCGTATCGAACCGGGTTGGACCGACCGGGTGAAAGCCCTGCAAGCCTTGTTGGAGCGCGGTGAGCAGATCAGTCAAATGATGAAAGTGACGGGCGAGGAGGGCGTGACCCTCGCGGATTACGTGACTTTCCAGAAGGCGCTGTTCGTTGACATGATCTTTCTTCAGCAAGACGCGCTTGACGACGTGGACAGTTGCGCGCCGCTTGACCGGCAGCAACGCGTGTTCGGGCTGATGCAGCGGGTCGTGGATGCCACGATGACGCTTGAGGACAAGGGTGCGATCCGCAGCTGGTTCACCGAGATCACCGGCCTCTTTAAGAACTTCCACTACGCGGCGGATGGCACGCCGGAATACAAGTCGCTGCTGGCGCAGATCGAGGCAAAGATATCGGAGCTGTGAAACCGAAGGCCCTTTTGTGGCCTCACGCGCTGTCGTGTCGTTCGATGATCACGATGCCCGGTGTTGTCGTGGCGTCCGCCTTGGTCAGTTTGTACCGTTTGCCGACCACTTGCAGCGTCAGCATTGTGTTGTCCGGTTTGGCGATCAGGTGCCCCTTCGCCCGCACAACGGTGTTTTGATCGGCCAGAGATTGCGCGAAGTCCTGTGCATCGACGGGTTCGGACGGTATGACGGTCCGCGTTGTCAGGGCGATGCGGTGCGGATCGTTGTTGTGCTGGATGGGGGTATCACTGCCGTGTCCTGTAGCAGCACCTCATGCAAGTGTTCGCTGCCGTTTTCGAGCAGGGTCGCGCGCGGAGCGTGTTGGCAGATAATGTCCCTGCTGTTTTGCCTTTGATCCGCCGTGGCCAAATCCGTCTTTGTCAGAACGGTCAAGTCGGCGGCTGCGAGTTGACGGATGATCGTGTCGGCCAGGTAGCTGTCGGCCAAGTGGTCAGGCAGGCATTCGGCATCTGCCAGTACGACGATACCCTGCATCTGGATGTCATTGCCAAAAAGGCCCACCGATGCTGCGATCTTGCCCGGCAGGGCCACGCCGGATGTTTCCAGCAGCACGTGATCGGGCTTGGGATCAAGGGTACGCATCTTGCTGAGCGCCAGCATGAGATCATCGCCATAGGAGCAGCAGACGCATCCACCCGCCAGCGCAATCAGGTCGTCATCCTGCGCTTCGATCAGATCGGCGTCGATGGGCAGCGCGCCGAATTCATTGACCAGCACGGCCAGCCTTTGCCCGTCTGCGTGGCGCAGGATCTGGTTGATCAGGGTCGTTTTACCTGCGCCCAGATAGCCCGCAATGATCGTCATAGGCAGGGTGTCAGACATTGGCGGCTGCGAAGGGTTTTCCGCCAAGGACGGTGCCCCAGACCCTTGTGTCTTTCAACCGCTCGACGCCCATCTCTTCCGGGTCGTCCTCAAGCACAGCGAAATCCACGCGTTTTCCGGCTTCGATCGACCCGACCTCTCCGTCCAGATGGAGAGTGTAGGCAGCACCGAGCGTGATGGCGTAAAGCGCCTGATCGAGCGTGATCTTTTCCGCTTCGCCCAATGTCCGGCCCGATGCGGTCTTGCGGTTCATTGCGCACCATCCGGTGAACAGCGGGCCCAGCGGCGTGATGGGCGCATCCGAGTGAATGCCGAAAGGCACGCCCAGCCGTGCGGCGGTGCCTGCGGCGTTCATGCGTTCGGCCCGTTCCGGGCCGACCGTCAGTTCGTAGTGCTGGTCGCCCCAATAGTGATGGTGATTGGCAAAGAGGTTCACGCACAGGCCCAGTTCCTTGATTTGTCGGAATTGGGCCGTGTCGGCCAGTTGGCAATGTTGCAATGTGAACCGGTGATCGGATGACGGGGTTTTGCGCAGGGCCTTGCGCATGGTGTCGATGACAAGTTGCGTCGCCTCGTCCCCGTTGGTGTGGCAATGCACTTGTATGCCTTTGGCGAGCGAGGTTTCGAGGATGTAGGCCAGTTGCTCGGGCGCGATGTACCACAGCCCGTTGGGCGCGCCATTATAGTAGCCGGGCGCGCGCAGACGTGCGGAGAACCCTTGGATCGAGCCGTCGACCACGATCTTGATCCGGCCCAGGCGCAGCTTTTCGGTGCTTTGCGGGGCGAGCGCCTCGACATGTTTGATCAGATCCTCGGGGCTGACACCGTGGTGAAAGCGCAAGGGGACGATGCGGGCGGGGTAGGCGGTGTTGTCGGTGACTTTGTGCATCAGCTTAACCGCATCTTCGGGCAGGCGCGCGGCAAGGTCAGTTGCCGTTGTGACCCCAGCCCGCACGCAAAGCTTGCCGAAGCGCCACATGCCCTGTTCGTCGCAGGCGAGCATGTCGCGGTCGAAGCCTACGTGGATGGAGACGGGGCTCATCACATCGGGGCCTTTCAGTTCGCCGGAGGGCAGGCCGTCTGGCCCAAGCGGCACGCCCTCGTGATTGATTCCGGGTTTCAGCAGGCCCGCCAGTTCCAGCGCTTTGGAATTGACGTTCATGATGTGGCCCGAGGCATGCATGATCCCGATGGGGCGGGTGGTCGAGATCGTATCGAGCTGCGTGCGGTCCACGCGCTGGTTGTCGAAATAGATCGGATCGAGCGACCATGCGGGCAGGGGGGCGTCGGGGTCGTCCAGCTTGGCCTCTGCCGCGGCCAGTTTGGACAGGACGGCGTCGAGGTTTTTGCAGCCGGCCTGCATGTCCCCCTCGGGCGACATGCGGTCGAAGAAGCCCACATAGGTGTGGGACCAAAGCGCGCCTTCCTGCAGATGGCAGTGCCCTTCGACAAGGCCGGGCATCAGCACCTTGTCGGCGAATTGGGTGTCGATTTCATAGTCGCCCCAACCTTCAAGGTCTTCCAGTGATCCTGCGCCAAGGATGATGCCGTCGCGTATGGCCACATGGGTTGCGTGCGGCTTTTGCGGGTTCATCGTCAGGATTTTACGGGCGGAGAGTATTTTGATCACGTGTGGGGGCCTGCGGCTGAAAACGTCTGTCGTGCAAGGCTAGGCGGTTTTCTTTTTGCCAAAAACTGGATTTAATCGCCGCATAAATACTATTTTATGGGGGAATGATGGCAGTCGGTCTGACGTTGAAGCAGATGCGTTACGTTGAGGCGACTGGACGGCTGGGGTCAATTGCGGCTGCAGCAGAAGCGCTGAGCATTTCGCAAAGTTCGATCACGGCGGCCATTGATGCGCTTGAGGCGGAGTTGGGGTTTGGCATTTTCACGCGGGTGCCGGCCAAGGGCATTCAGAAAACCCCCGGCGGGGCCGACACGCTGAAACTGATCAGTCGCTTCCTGGCTGACTACAGGGATTTCGAGGCGGAGCTTTACGCGCTTGGTGGGGCCGTGACGGGCACGATCCGGTTGGCCTGTTTCGCAACGGCGGCGGCGACATTCCTGCCGCCCGCGATCAAGCAGTTCCAGTCGGAGTTTCCCAATGTGCAGTTCGAGCTGGTTGAGGGAGACATGGACAATGTCGCCGAATATTTGGACACGGGTGCGGCCGATATCGCCTTTACCTATGATGAAGTGATCGGGAGCCACCATGATTTTGACCTGATGGTCGAGCTGCCGCACTATGCCATGGTCAACACGCAGGACCCGCTGGCACAGCGCAAGGCGGTGAGCCTTGCCGATTTGCAGGACCAGCCGATGATCAATCTGCAATTGCAGCGGTCGGGCACGTATTATTCGGACCTGTTTGCCGATGCGGGTTTGACGGTGCGCGTGGCCCATGCCACGTCATCGGTCGAGATGATCCGTACGCTGATTGCCTCAGGATTTGGCTTTTCAATTCTGAATGCCCGTCCTGTAAGCGCGGCGCTGGACAGTCGAGGCATCACCGTTTTGCCCATCACCGACCCGATCCCGGCGCGGCGCTTTGGTCTGGTGACCCAATCGCGGGTCACGCTGCCCTATCCCGTGCAGCGGTTTATCGAGCGTTGCCATGCACTTCGCGACGATGGGGTGTTTGAAAACCTGGCTGTGCGCGCCGAGTGAGTTGGCGTGATAAGCACCATTTTTTAGCGCTTTCACACGTATTAAAACTATTTTTTCGAATGATGGGTGCCGCCTAACCTTCTCTCAACAAAAAAGAGACCCTGGGAGAAAAACCGATGAAGATCGCTGTGTTGAGACACCTGGCCATTGCCGCGGGGGTTGCCGCCCTGCTGGGGACGACGGCCATGGCCGAAGACCCCGTGCGCGGCGGAATCCTGATCACGACCCTTCCGCAGACCCCGCGTCACCTGAACCCGGCAGTCCAGTCAGGCATCGTCACGGGTGCGCCGGGGGCGCAACTGTTCGCGGCGCCGCTGCGCTATGATGAGGATTGGACGCCGCAGCCCTACCTTGCCGAAAGTTGGGCGTGGTCGGATGACGGCCTGTCGATGACCCTGAACCTTGTGCAGGGTGCCACCTTCCATGATGGCGAGCCGATCACGTCCGAGGACGTCGCCTTCTCGGTCGAGACCATCAAGGCGAACCACCCGTTCAAGACGATGTTCGGCGTGGTTGAGGCGGTCGAGACGCCGGATGATCACACTGCCATCCTGAAGCTGTCACAGCCGCACCCGGCGCTGTTGCTGGCCATGTCGTCGCAGCTGATGCCGATCATTCCCAAGCACATTTACGGCGACGGTCAGGACCCGAAATCGCATCCCCGCAATGGGAAGGATGTGGTTGGCTCTGGTCCGTTCAAGTTCGTGGAGTTCACGGCAGACCAGCAGGTTATCCTGGAGCGCAACGACGACTTCTTTATCGAGGGTCGTCCGTATCTGGACCGCATCGTTTATCGCATCATCAAGGACGCGTCGGCCCGTGCCATCGGCATGGAAAACGGTGAGCTGCATATGACGACGTTCGAGAACACCGTGCGCAACATCAAGCGGATGTCCGAGAACGATGATCTGGTTGCCACGGACGAAGGCTATGCCGCCATTGGTCCGATCAATTGGCTGGCTTTCAACACCGGGTCCGATGGGCCGCTGGCGGACAAGCGGGTGCGTCAGGCCATCGCCTATGCTATCGACAAGAATTTCATCCTGAACGCCATCATGCTGGGGCTGAGCCAGGAGTCGAAAACCGGAATTCATCCCGGTTCGCCGCTCTACTACCCGGATGTGAATGGCTACGATCTGGACATCGAGAAGGCCAATGCGCTGCTGGATGAGGCAGGGTATGAAAAGGACGCCAATGGCATCCGCTTTTCACTGACCATCGACCACGGCAACCCGACAACAAAGCCGCAGGCGGAGTTTACCAAGGCGTCGCTTGCCAAGGTTGGTATTGACGTCAGCGTGAATTCCTTTGTCGACTTCCCGACCTGGGCCAACAAGATTTCGAACCACGATTTCGACATGACCTGGGACACTGTGTTCAACTGGGGCGACCCGGTGATCGGGGTGCACCGCACCTATGACAGCCAGAACATCAAAGAAGGCGTCATCTGGTCCAACACGCAGCAATACGCCAACGAACGGATCGATGAGCTGATGGCGGCAGCGGGGCAGGAGATTGACCCCGATAAACGTGCAGCGCTTTACAAGGAGTTCCAAGAGATTCTGGCAGATGACCTGCCGGTCTATTGGACCAATACGCTTCCGTATCACACGATCTACAACAAAAAGGTCGGTAACCCGCCTCTGGGCATTTGGTCATCCTCCTCTCCTTATGACCTTGTCTTCTTGAAAGAGTAAGCTGTCCTGAGAAAGACCTTCCTGCCCCGATGTTCGGGGCAGGTCTTCATTGAGGTGGTGGTGCATGGGATTTCTGGTCGTACTGGCGCAACGCACTCTTTATGGGGTGCTGCTGTTGCTGGCTGTACTGGTTCTGAATTTCACCATGATCAATCTGGCACCGGGCGATGTGGTTGATACGATTGCCGCCGATATGGGCGGGGCCAGCGCCGAACTGGTGGCTCAAATCCGGGCCGAGTACGGGTTGGATCAACCCGTTATCGTGCAGTTGGGCAACTACATCTGGCGGGTGTTCCAGTTCGATCTGGGCCAATCGTATTTCTACAATCGCCCCGTGACCGAGATGATCTTTGAGCGTTTGCCCGCCACGCTGCTTCTGGTCTTTTCAGCGCAGATTTTTGCCCTTGTGGTGGGTATCTTATTGGGTGTGTTCGCGGCGCAGCGCCCAAACGGCATTCTCAGCCATATCGTGACGCTCTTTGCGCTGTTCGGCTATGCCGCGCCTGTGTTTTGGACCGGCATCCTGCTGCTGATTGCCTTTTCGTTGAAAATTCCGCTCTTTCCCGTCGCGGGGATGCGGGACGTGACGGTCGAAGGTTTCTTTCCCCAAGCTCTGTCGGTTGCGCACCATCTGGTGCTGCCGATGTTGACGCTTGGGTCGATCTTCATCGCGCTTTATTCCCGCCTGTGTCGCGCCTCGATGCTTGAAGTGCTGGGATCGGACTATGTGCGCACGGCCAAGGCCAAGGGGCTGTCGCCCCGTGATGTCACCATGAAACATGCCTTAAAAAATGCCCTGCCGCCGGTCGTGACGCTTGCCGGTTTGCAATTCTCGGCCGTGATTTCGGGCGCGGTTCTGGTGGAAACGGTGTTTTCGTGGCCGGGTTTGGGACAGCTTGCGTTGACCTCGATCCTCGCGCGGGACACGCCGACGATCCTGGGCATTCTGTTTTTCTCAGCGCTTGTGGTGATTGTCGGCAACCTGCTGACAGACCTTGTTTTGCGTTTGATTGATCCGCGGGTCAGGGGGAAGGCATGAGCGAGCATACGCAACTCAAGGCGCGGTCGCCCTTTGCCGAAGCGTTCGAGATGTTTCGACGCAACCATGCGGCGGTGGCAGGGCTGGTCATTCTGCTTATCATTGTCGCCGTGGCGATCCTCGGGCCGGTCCTGTACACCGGCAACCCGTTTGACATGGTCTGGGCTCCGTTCACCCCGCCTGGGACAGAAGGGTATCTGTTTGGCACCGACTACCTTGGGCGGGACCTGTTGTCCCTACTCATCCACGGCGCGCGGGTGTCGCTGACGGTTGGCCTTGCCGCTGCCTTTGTCACCGTCACCATCGGCATCACCATTGGCGCGCTTGCCGGGTTCTATCGCGGTTGGGTCGAAGAAGTGTTGATGCGCCTGACCGAGTTCTTTCAGGTCTTGCCGACGCTTTTGTTCTCCATGGTCATTGTTGCGCTGTTCGGGGCGTCGCTGCTGATGATCACCATTGCCATTGGCCTTGTCAGCTGGCCTGCCGTGGCGCGGATCACGCGGGCGGAGTTTTTGCGCATCCGTGAGTTGGAGTACGTCACCGCCGCCCGCGCCGGGGGCGTGCGCAATGGCGGTCTGATGTTCCGGGTGATCCTGCCCAATGCGCTGCCGCCAATCATCGTGCAGGCGGCCCTTATGGTCGGGTCGGCGATCCTGTTCGAGGCGGGTTTGAGCTTTCTGGGTCTGACCGATCCGAACGTCGCCAGTTGGGGCCAGATCATCGGGTCGAACCGGCAATACATCCTCGACGCCAGCTATACCGTCACTGTGCCGGGCATCGCTATTTTTATTACCGTTCTGGCCATCAGTCTTGTGGGTGACGGCCTGAACGACGCCCTGAACCCAAAGCTGAGGGAACGATGAGCGCACCACTTCTTTCCGTCGAAAACCTGCGCATCGAACTGGCCACGCGGGGCGGAATGGTGCCGGTTGTCGATGACCTATCGCTGTGGCTGAACCCCGGTGAGACCTTGAGCATCGTTGGGGAATCCGGCAGCGGAAAATCCATGACGGCGCTGGCAGTTATGGGGCTGTTGCCGCGTATCGGACGTGTCGCGCAGGGCCGGGTCATGTTCGAAGGGCAGGACATGACGCAGATGGAGGACGCCGCCCTGCGCCGTATTCGTGGCAACCAGATCGGCATGATCTTTCAGGAGCCTATGACGTCGCTCAACCCTGTCTATACGGTTGGAGAGCAGATTGCAGAGGTGTTGCGCCATCACCAGAACCAAGGTGCCGCGCAGGCCTGGTCCAATGCCGTTGATCTGCTGGATGCCGTGCGCATTCCCAACGCCAAGGGCCGTGCGGGCACCTATCCGCACGAGATGTCCGGCGGGCAGCGTCAGCGGGTGATGATCGCCATGGCCCTGGCGTGTCGGCCCAAGATCCTGATCGCGGATGAGCCAACCACGGCCCTGGATGTGACTGTGCAGGCCGAAATCTTTGACTTGATGCGCGAGCTGGCGAAGGAGACCCAGACCGCCACGATCCTGATCACCCACGACATGGGTGTGGTTGCCGAAATGGCCGACCGGGTGGTTGTCATGCTCAAAGGTAAAAAGGTCGAGGATGGCACCGTGACCGATCTGATCAACCGCCCGCAGCACGACTACACCAAGTCGCTGATCGCGAGCGTGCCGCATCTGACGCCAGAGACACGCGATGAAAGCGAAGTCGCGGCGCAGGTCGATCAGCCGCTTCTGAGTGTCCGCGACCTGACGGTGCAGTTCCCGGTCAAGAAACGCTGGGGCAAGCGCGAGATGTTCACCGCCGTGAATGGCATCAGCTTTGATGTGGAGCGGGGCAAGACGTTGGCCATCGTGGGAGAGAGTGGGTCAGGCAAAACCACGGCGGCCCTTGCCGTGGCGCGGCTGGTGGCGGCGCAGGCTGGGCATGTGACACTGGACAGCACGGACATGCTGACGCTCGAAGGTGAGGCGTTGCGGCAGGCGCGCGCAAATGTGCAGGTGATTTTTCAGGACCCTTATTCGTCGCTTAACCCGCGCCTGCGTGCGGGCGCCATCGTGCGTGAACCCATGGACAACCTAGGCAGTCTGCCCGTCGCGCAACGCGATGCGCGCGTGGCGGAGTTGTTCGAACAGGTGGGGTTGGAACCTGCACAGATGCACTTGTTCCCACACCAATTCTCGGGTGGGCAGCGGCAACGGATCAGCATTGCTCGGGCGCTTTCCACCAATCCCAGTCTGATCATCTGCGACGAGGCGGTGTCCGCCCTTGATGTGATCATACAGGCTCAGATTCTGGATCTGCTGCACGACCTGCAGCGGGATATGGATTTGACCTATCTGTTCATCAGCCATGACCTTGGCGTTGTGCAGCAGATGTGTGACGACGTGGCGGTCATGTATATGGGCGATATCGTTGAATACGGCACGCGCAACGCGGTGTTTGCATCGCCGCAGCAAGACTACACGCGGAACCTGCTTGCCGCCGTTCCATCTGTGGAGAGTGTAAAAGAACATCCGGCGTAGTGACTGGTTGCAAACATCCTGCCCGCTGAGTGTTTTAATCAGGTATTGCGATACGGCCATATTAGTGGTTTTAAGACCGTAACCCGGGTCCCCAGCCGCTTGCCAGGTCAGCCCTTACTCTCGACCGAGGAGCATGACATGGGGACGACGTTTGCACGTCTTTTGGCATTGATGTTGATACTGGTGCCCATTGCAGGTGCTGCCCAAGAGACCGACGTGACCGGCAAGGTGGCCGTCGAGTTAAACACCGTATCGGACGGGGAGGGAGCCTGTACTCTGACCTTCATGGTCACCAATGGCCATCCCGTTGATATTGACAAGCTTGTCTATGAGACCGTGCTGTTTGACTCCTCTGGCAGTGTCGACCGGTTGACCCTGTTCGATTTCGGAGCCTTGCCGGTGGGCCGGCCGCGTGTCCGTCAATTTGCGGTGCCGGAATTGACCTGCGAGGGCTTGGGTCGGGTGCTGTTCAATGGTTTGCATACCTGCGCGGCTGAGGGTCTGGCGCAAAGCGACTGTGCCGACGGTTTGCTGCCGTCAAGCCGTGTCGAGATTGAGGTGCTGGGCTGATGTTGGATGCGATTTTTGCACAATTGATGGCCGTGTTCGATCTGGGCGGCCCCGTGGTTATGGTGCTGATCGGGGTGTCGGTCGTCACCCTCGCTGTTGTTCTCTACAAACTGTGGCAGTTTTCAGTGGCGCATGTCGGTCACCATGCGGCGTTGCGCACGGCTGTGGCGGCTTGGGACGCAGGCGATCGGGCAAGTGCGCGGACGGCCCTGAAAAAATCAAAGAGCTATCTGGCACCCGTTGTGGCTGCAGCCTTTGAAGGGCGTGACAAGGACCGTCTGCTGGCCATGGCGGAGGAGCGTTTTTCCCAGTTGGAGAGGGGGTTTCGGTATCTGGATTCTGTGGCACAACTGGCCCCTCTTCTGGGGCTGTTTGGTACTGTTCTGGGGATGATCGAGGCGTTCCAGTCATTGCAGGCCGCCGGGGCGCAGGTGGACCCCTCTATTCTTGCGGGTGGGATATGGGTGGCGCTTTTGACCACGGCTGTCGGGCTGGTCGTCGCTATGCCGACAGCACTGTTGCTGTCCTGGTTTGAGGCGCGGATGGAGGCGGAGCGGGTTGTGGCCGACACCTTTGTTCTGACGGCTCTTGCCCCTGCCAATCGGGCGGGTGCATCCGACCCGGGCGCGAACATGATGCCCGCCCATGGCTAGAACGCGACGGGTGCGGCGGTTGTCGATGACGTCGCTGATCGACGTGATCTTTCTATTGCTGTTGTTCTTTATGCTCACGTCGACCTTTTCGAAATTTGCAGAGGTCGAGTTGACCGCCGGAGGGCCAGGGCAGGCTGCAGCACCCGCAGACGCACCACCGCTGTTTTTGCAGGTCGGTGAGGAGATGCTGGCGCTGAATGGTGAACGTGTCGGGATCGCGCTGCTGGAAGCATCGTTGCGTGACACTGTGCCTGCGGCAGAGATGCAGCCGCTTATTGTCAGCTTGCAGGGTGGGGTGACGGCACAGCGGCTGACCGATGTGCTGGTTGTCCTGCGTGCCGTTCAAGGATTGCGCGTCACCGTGTTGGGGGATGCGTGATGCGTGGGCGTGCACCAAGGTCAAGGCGAGAGCCGACCATTGCCCTGATCAACATCGTGTTCCTGATGCTGGTGTTTTTCATGGTCGCAGGCACTTTGGCACCGCCGTTGGATCGGGACATGACCCTTGTCAGGACCGCCGATCTTGAGGGGCGGCCGCCGCCGGATGCGCTGGTCATTCACGCTGATGGGACTTTGAGTTTCCGTGGCACTGATCAAGCGGACGCAGAGATGTATGTGTCCGGGCTTGACCCCGAAGCGCGGGACGAGGTGCGCATTGTGCCGGACCGCACGCTGCCCGCTGCTCAATTGGTCGCTTTGGGCCGAGACTTGCGCCGTGCCGGTGCTGGAAAGGTGATCATCGTAACGGAACGGGGGCTGGAATGATTGCCGGGTCACGTTCCGTCGCAGTACTGGCGGTTCTGATGGCTGCCACCCTTCATGTGGGTGGGGTGATGCGTCTGGACCTCATCAAACCTGTCGAAATGGAAGGTGGGCAGGCCGGGGCGACCGAGGCGTCACTGGGCAATGCATTTGCCGATCTGGCCCAAGGCACGTTGACCGGCATCGAAACCACCGATGTGACGGAACCTGTCCCGGTTGAGCAGACAGTGGAGACCGCTGAACCGACTGAGCAGAGGATCGATCCGACGCCCCCTGCAGAGACTCAGGCGGCACAGACTGATACGCGCATCGAGCAGCAAGACGTGGATGACGCAATGCGCCGCGTTGAGCCAGATCAGGTGACGGCCAGCGCGTCTGCGATTGATGCAGCGCCGGTCCCACAACCCACTCTGCGTGTCGCGCCCTCTGTTTCCGAGACACCGCCTGCGCTGCAACCAGCTGCACCACCCGACACCCTGACCGCGGTAGACCCTGACCGGTTGAATCTGACGCAATCGTTGCGGCCCAAGGTCCGCACCCGTGCCTTTGAAGAGCGCAACAAGCCGGATGATCCGCCGCCCGCGCTGCGTCAGACAACGCAGACGGCAAGCCGAACCCCTGATGCCCCTGCGCTGCGTGGCAATCAGGCGCGGACGAACACGCGCGCTGGGGCGGCAGACGGCACGGCGGTGCGTGCGGCACCGCGGGCAACGGGGAACGCGGGAGCGGCGCAGGCAGGCAACGCGGCAGCATCGAACTATCCCGGCGAGATCATGCGAAAGCTGCAACGTGCACGTCGCCCGCGTGTCGGGGATCGTGGTGTGGCCACCGTCAGCTTCCGCATCGCATCGAATGGTGGATTGAGTGCCGTGTCGGTGGCACGCAGCTCGGGCTCTCGCGATCTGGACAACGCGGCCTTGCAGGTGATCCGGGGTGCCGCGCCGTTTCCTGCCCCTCCGCCGGGCGCGCAGCGGTCGTTCAGCATTCAGATCAAGGGGCGATAAGAAGTTCGCAGCGGTTGGTTTGGGAACGACAACGCTTTATCCCCGCGCTCTTAGTGCGGTTGCAACGGGAAGCCGGGCAGCTGCAAATGCGGGTAGAGCCCCGCCGACCGCTCCGATGGCAACGCCCACCAAAGCGGTGATCGTCATCACATCGGCATTGACGACAAATCGGAACGCCATCTGGGCGCCGTTGGCCCCCATCGTGCTGGCTTGCCAACCGTTCAGTGCCAGCCACGAGAGGGTGACACCAAGACTGGCACCAACCGCAGAGAGCAGGAACGCTTCCAGCCAGGTAGAGAGAAAAGCAGAAAGGCGATTGAACCCTAGCGCACGAACCGTACCGATTTCGACCGTTCGGTCCGACAGCGAGCTCATCATGGTATTGAGCGCGCCCGCGGTGGCGCCGATCGCCATGAGCAACGAGATGGGCCAGCCGAACATTCGGATCAGTTGAGCGGTTGCTTCGGATTGCTCGGCATAAAGATCGGCCTCGGTGAAGGTCATGAGCTGTGCGTCGGCAAACTCCGACATGGACAATTTGAGCCTGTCGATTGCGGTAGGTTCGGTCAGCTTCAGCCGTAGACTTTGCACCTCTCCCATGCGGTTGAACGCTGAGGCGACGGCGTCGAAGTCGCCCCAAATCTCGGACTCGAATGCACTTCCCCCGGCGGAAAAATGGCCGACCACCGTCCAGACGACCGGGCCCAGCCGGATGTCGGCTCCGATGTTCAGGCCCGGATATTTTGTTGCCAGTTGTTCCCCCACCAGGATCTCGCGCGCGCCTGGTGATACGAGGCGACCTGATGAAAACGTCACGCCCGATCGGATCGTCAGACCAGAGGCCTCCATTCCGCGGAGCGCCAGCGTCGTTCCCGATGTGTCGAGCTGCGTGCGGTACTCAACCGGGACAACAAGTTCACGTGACAGGAGCGGTGTGCCTGATGCATCTCGCAGGACGCCGATGTCATTGCCTTTTGCCATGATGGACCGTGCGATGTCAGAGGGGATTTCGGAGTTCACTTCCTCGCGCGTGCTGCCGCCCAGGATAACGGCAACGTCGGGTGATCCAGCGCCTTGGAGCGTGATTTCAAAACCGCGTGCCATGGACAGGAAACCGCTCAGGACGCACACGACCAGCATGATTGATCCGACCATTGAGAGCGAGATGGCCATGCGTCGGGGCACGCTGAGCAACGTCGCCCGGCTCATTGCCATGGTTTGTCGTATGGAAGCCATCATTGGTGTTACCTCGTTCTGAAAGCTGACAGGATTGGCGTGCGCATGGCCGAAAGTGCCGGAAGTGCTCCGGAGGCGAGGCCAAGTAGGAAAATCAAGGCAAAGGCCCGGAGGGCTACATTTCTGTCCAGAACCAGCCCAAGCACGGGTGGCGCGGCAAGGCTGGCCAGTTTGGCGAGGCCAATGCCGATGGTGCCGCCGACCAGGAACACGAAGAGCGCTTCGGCAAGAACCATCATCATGATCTTCGATGACCGAAACCCCAGAACCTTCAAAACGCCGATTTCAAAGCGGTACTCGCGGAGCGCAAAAACCAACGTGTTTACGACAATCATCAAGAGCGTCACGAATGAGACGCTGACAACCAGCGTGACCACGCGCTTGACATCGGCGTATTGGCTGAGGAACGCGCTCAGAAACTGCTTTTCGGACAGCGTGCGCGTGGGGGCCGCCGAATTGGCAAAGAGCGCATCGATCCGCGGCGCCAGTTGCTGTGGGGAGACATCCGGTTCAGGGCGCAGCGCAAAGGTGGATACTGTATCCCTGTTTTTGGCCCTTGCATTGTTTATATAATCATACTGGGCGAGGATGAAGTAGGTGTCGGTGCTGGCGCTTTTACCGTCGAAGATACCCGCGATTTCGAAACGCCAGTCTCGGCTTCCATCCGCTTTTTTGGTGCGAAAGGCCGTCACGGTCAGCGTGTCGCCGATGCTCCAGCCCTGTGCTTGGGCCAGTGCGCGGCCAACAAGAACCTTGTCGCGCCCATCATCGAGCGCATCGACCATGGCGTTTGTCAGCCCGAGTTCTTTGCCGCTGACTGCAAGTAACTTGTCTGGGTTGCCCGCGCTGACTGCCACGACGTTGCGTGCGTCGCCCACACTGCCGCGGAGGCGCGTTATCGGGCTGACTGCGGCAACGCCCTTCAGTTCAGTGATCCGGGGTAAGTATGCCAGCGGCAAGGGTTGTGCCCGACCAGCCGCATTCATCACGCCAAGAAGATCATCGCTGGCGGCGGCAGTACCCTGTGATCCGGCAATGAAGCTGGCTGTCAGCCCGTAGATCAGGAAAGCCATGGCGACGGAAACGATCAGAAGATTGCCTCGCAGCGGTTTGCGCACCGCGCTTTTTCGGATGAGGCCAAGAAAAGTCATGCCGCCACCTGCTCGTTTTCGACAAAGACTCCTTTGTCCAGATGCAGTGTCCGATTGGCGGCGTTGGCCGCTTCGGGATCATGGGTCACCATGACAATGGTCTTGCCCAATTCGCGGTTCAGATACCCGAGCATGGCCAGAACGTCGTCGGCGGATTTGCGGTCGAGATCTCCGGTCGGTTCGTCACAGAGCAGCAGGCTTGGGTCGGCCACGATGGCGCGGGCGATGCTGACGCGCTGCTGTTGACCGCCCGACATCCGCGTGGGGTTCTGTTTGCCACGTCCGCCAAGACCAACCAGGTCGAGCACCTTGGCGACCCGCTCACGCCGCACGGATGCAGGGATTGGTTTGAGCAGCAGCGGCAGTTCGACATTCTCCGCCGCCGTGAGCATCGGCAACAGGTTGTAGAACTGGAACACGATCCCGAGGTGATGTGCCCGCCAGGCTGCGCGGGCCGTCTCGCCCATGTGGTCCAGTCTTTGGCCGGCGATTTGAATGTCGCCGGTGTCGGCGTGGTCGATGCCGGCAAGCAAATTGAGAAGTGTTGATTTGCCGGAGCCGGAAGGGCCCATCACGGCGACGAAATCGCCACCTTGGATGGTCATGTCGAGATTTGTGAAAATTGGTAAGCTCTCATTGCCGGTTCGGTAGCTTTTGCTGACGCCGCTGAGGGCAATGAACGGGCTTTCAGTTTTTAATGTCGTCATCAGTTTCTGACTCCGGTTTCTTGTGGGTCGTGCGAAGAGGAAGGGGGCAGCGGGATGCGGATGCGGGCGGCCATGCCGGGCCGGATGCCGGGCGGCGGTGCGATGGGTGCAAGTCGCAGCGCGACAGTACCTTTGGCTGCGTTCACGTGTGGTGCGACCCGGTGGAGTTCGAAGTTGAAGGTGTGATCTGGAAAGGCGTCCAGAACAGCCTCGCCAACGAGGTTCGCCTGAAGGTTTCCGATTGCCTTTTCGGCCACATCAGCATCGATCGCCAAGGTGTCGAGCCGGGCAATTGTCATCAGGCCGACCCCGTCGTGGATCGCATCCACCCGGTCGAGCACGGCGTCGCCGACATGCGCCGAGAGCTGGGTCACCGTGCCCGGGATCGGCGCGCGCACGGTCAGGTCGGCAACCCTGTCTTCGGCGATTTGTAGCGCCAGCTCCGCGTCGTCGAGCGTGGCCTTGGCCTGCTCGACAGAGTTGGCTGCGATGAGGAAGGCATGTTCTGCGTCTTCAAGTCGTTCGCTAGCGATCACCCCGCGTTGGCGCAACTCCGTCCGCCGGTTCAAAATGTTCTTGGCCTGCGCCTCGGATATGCGTGCGGCTGCGAGCGTCAGCTTTGCTGCGGTGTGCGCGAGCTGTGCCTCTTGGGCGGCGAAGCGCACACTCGACTCTTCGACCAGAAGCAGAGCTTGCCCTGCAACCACCTGATCTCCGGGTTTGACCAAGATGTCAGTGATTGTGCCACCGCGTTCGGCGTAGATGACGGCCATGTCCGGTGCGATGACGTAACCTGATCCGGTAATCTCCCGAACCATAGGTGCGGCTACCGAGGGCGAGGCCTCTGACAAAGGTGGAAGTTGATCTTTCGCTGCCGGCGCGCTTTGGAATGGCGTTTGGGTCCCTTCTGATCGTAGGCCGAAGGCGGCACCGGCCAACAGCAGTGCAGTACCGGCGAGGACGGCGGCCAATTTCAGAGGAAAGCGCCGGAGCGGTGTTGGCACCATGTCGGGTGATGGGACTGGAGACATTGAAAGCTCTCGCAATGTCTCTGCCATCTGGCGGTTGTGATCGGTGAATGTGTTCATGCCACCAGGATCGGCGGCGTGCTGTTTGTCCGCGACCTAGATCACGATCCGGGACGTTCAAAATCGCGATTTAGTCACTTCAGGTGGCTGTCAGGCTTCAAACTCTTGTTGCAATCCTTTGGCTTTGCGCCACTCCAAAGGGGTCATGCCGGTAACGCGACGGAACTCGCGGTTAAAGTTCGATTTGGTCTGAAACCCGGCGTCGAACATGATTTCTGTTACCGACTTGGTGCCAGATCGTAACTGTTCGCAGGCTTCGCTGATGCGGAAATCATTGACGTATTGCGAAACATTCTTTCCCGTCGTTCGATTGATGGCCCCGGAGATTTGCCGGGCTGGGGTGATCAGCCGTCGTGCGAGCCGATCAAGGTTCAGGTCAGCATCCCGATAAATACGGGTTTTTGTCATCAGCTCTTCGATCTTGTTCATGATCACCGGGTCATCCGGGGCCTCTGGTTCCGGCTGCATCCGAACCGGCGGGGGTGCGTGATCTTCCGGTGCTCGGCCTCTGCTGGCAACAGCACCGGCTATGGAGAGGAAAAGCAAGGTTGCGACATTCCCAACCGAAACCAGTTGCGGCAAGTGGCGTGCGTCCATGAAGGCAATATCGAAGGTGATCAGGGTGTCGATCGCTGCCGAGAACAGCAGGACGAGCGCTGCAAAGACCAGCGCGCGGTGAACGGTCCCAACGCCTTCAAGCGCAACCAATCTGAGCGAGTCTTCGCCCGACCGCAGAAGAAGCAGCAGCAGGACTGCGTAGGCAATGAACGTGCCGATGATGATGACATCAAGCGCAAGCGGCCAGGCTAGCATGGAGAGCGAGACGAGCAGCAGTGGAATACCATGAGACGCAACTGTCAGGGTCTTTTCATAAGGGCTTGGCTTGGCGAGATGCAAAGACCCAAAATACACCACTGGGGCCATCACGCTTGCAATGAGGGGCGAGAGAAACCGCAACCACTCAACCCCATAACCGAAGCGCAAGCCGATGAGAGCGGATTGCATTGCGGCCAAGGCGATGAGTGCAAGAAATGCGAAGTTTGTCGGATGTTCATTGTTCCGCTGCACCACACTGAGGAAGAGGAGCACCAGCAGAAGCGCAACGACAAAGGGCAGCGGGATAAATATCATGGGCTCATATCGACCTGATGGCTGTTACATCCTGCATCTGACCGAAAGATGCGCCACACACCGCCATTGGTCTAGGGGCGTGTCATCGTTTGCTTTCTGTCCCAACCGCCAAAGAGTTTTTGAGTTTCACCATGTCAGGGCGGCGGTTGGCAACTTCCAAATCCAAGCGGCGAGAAGGGCCCACGCAAAAAGGGGCATAGCAGCGAAGACCACAAACCGCTCCGTTCGCATTGCATTTGCGCTTTGCAGCGGGCGTAGAAGCCATGCTGCGGACCACACAAGGGTCCCCACGGCAGCCGCATAGAGGCAGGTTAGAGTCCAAAGACCGATACCCGCAAAGGCATGAGAAGAAAGGTCTCGACCATTCAGCAGTGGCACCAGGACAACCATGCAAATGCAGACGCCCACTATCCAGCCCACACCCAGCGAGAAAGTCATACCTGTCAGGCAGCTTTTTGAGCGCCACGTTATCACTGCGCCCACCAAACACAGCAGAGAACCGGCCAAAGCCGCCCACAGCGCTGAGTTTAGTGAGGCTGCGCTGTGCCAAAACCCTATGCGGTCGAATGTGTGCATACCGCCATTGAAGTAAGCGCCGACAATGCTGCCTGATGCATCGCGTCGAAACCCAAGACGAAAATCGCCTTCTGGCGTTTCGAATTGGTCCTCCGCTATTGCTTGAAACAGGCGGGAATGGCCAAGGCCGGACAAAAGAAGCATATCGTCGTCGGCGATTTGTATGTCCATGCGATGGGAATTGAGTGCATGCAGTCGATCCAGGCCAGTCGCGTTGCGCCGCGTGGGGATGTAATGACCAGTGAAATCGCGCAGGCAGGCGGTGTCGCAGTCGGAACGCGCCGCAACCGGACGTTCATGCGGTGCAATCACTTCTCTGAGCACACGGCGTGGCAACCCCGTGAGCGCACTGCCACTGGGACCATTTGCGGCGACAAAGAACGCCAGGTCCATGGACGGGACGAGCACCATATTGGTGTGGAACCCAAAATGGCTGCCGCCATGGTGGTAGACCGTGTGACCGGCCCAGCGTTCCGTCCAGTAGCCAAGCGTGCGCCCGGAAAACTCTGCAGCGTCCGGCCACGCGGGTTCGTACATCTTTTTAATGCTGGTTGAGGTCAGAGCAGGCGTTTCATCGCCGGTGCCTTTCGCCAGCAACAGTTGCATGATCCGGCCCATAGCTTCGGCCGTCAGCGCGAGACCGCCCGAGCTTAGATGTATCGCGTGAAAAGACGGTGGATCGATGGCGACATAGCGACCGGTATCCCAAACATGAAACGGGCTGGTCCCTCGAAGTTCGGATGGCTCATGCATGAAGCGGGCGTTGTCAATTCCCAAAGGGGACAGGATGGTATCGGTAATATATTCTTCGAACGGCTGGCCCGAGACTTGAGCAATGATTTCACCCAGCAAAACGTAGCTGGCATTCGAGTAGGATATGACATCTTCGGGTGGACGAATCTGCCGTGGCAGGATTTTCGAAATCTGTTCAATTGCCGGTGTGTTGCCCCGTTCACCATGCACCGCGAAGTATCCCGAGTAGCGCTCCTCCAGCCCCGCTGTGTGGCTGAGCAGATGAGCAACCGTGATATTGCCGAAACGCTGGTTCAGCTGCAGTCCGGGAAGGTGTCGGGTAATGCGGTCGTCCAAAGACAGCCGCCCGTCATCTGCCAATTGTAGGATCGCCAGGGCTGTAAAAACCTTGGTAACAGATGCCAGTGGAATGATGTCTGCTTCGGGGGTCATCGTGCGTCCGAACCTAACATCCGACAGCCTGTAGCCACGTGACAGGATTACGTTGTCGCCCGAAACAACAACCACGACAGCCCCGGCAACGGCATCCTGATCCAGACCGGTGGTTACCAACCCATCTACAAAGCCTTCCAGCGTTTCCTGCCACTGCTCGTTCGAGGTAGCGTTTCCGGCTGAGCTGGCGCAAACGAGTGCGATCAACAGAAGGCGCAGGACAGCAGACAGGACGTTCTGCCAGAGCTGGTGGATCATGTCACGGAGCCCATTTGTATTGGCGATTTGCGCCGACAGATTTGAACAATGTCGGCAGTCACCAATATCGGTGCTGTCTGCGTTTTTTGAAGCGGACCCAAGCGCAAAAAGCGATTTATGTTGAGGCAGCTCAAAGCATACGCGGTCTGCGTCAAAGCGGACGCGCTTACTTAGGCGTCTGCCGAGATTTCCTGTATCACTGAGAAGCCTTCGAACGTTGGTGCGCCCTCGTGCAGCTTGGCCGTGTTGCCTGCGTCCTTGTGCGCTGCACGGAAGGCGTCTGACCGGGTCCAGGCGCGAAATGTCTCTTCCGATGACCAGACCGTATGCGAGGCGTAGAGCCGTGTGCCGTCTTCGTTTTCGGGTCCTTTGAGCATGTGAAATTCGACAAAGCCATCCATAGTTTTCAGGTGGCTGTCGCGCCCGAGCCAGAGCGCTTCGAATGCCTCTGCTTTATGCTTGGTTACGGTGAAGCGGTTCATGGCGATAAACATGGGCGGCCCTTTCAGATGGCGGTCAGGTGGTTGTCGAAGGCGAGCGTGTGTGTCGTGCGGTGTGTGAGCGTGTCACGCTTCAATGTGTGGACCTGGCCGGTCCCGTCCGTCACAAGGCAGGTGTCGTCCGGGGCGGCACACAGCCCGCAGACGTCGTGCATCCGGTACGTGCCAACCTGCTGACCTGTTTGGTCGAATTGAAAAGCCAGACCGCCGCGGGGTGAGGACGCTGCGTAGTGCCCTGTTCCGAAGGCGCTAACGCTGCCGATATATCCGTCCAACTGGTGGAGCGTTGTTTCGTCCATATCCGTTGGCTTCAATGTGCCGTTGCCGGTGTAGAGCGCCACCAGAGGGGGTGTGTCGAACGGATCGCCCTGCCATTGGAAGCCACAGACGACAGTTCCGTCGGGAGCTGCCGCGATATGGCGGAGGGAGTTGTGGTGACGGGCCTCTGGCACTTCAGCGAAATCCGTCATCCGTCCGCTCGTGTCAAACAGCGCGAGGTTGGGTCGCATGGTATCGAGGTTGAGCTTGTCTCGTCCTGTTGCGGGATGGGTGCGGATGCCCCCGTTGGCGACGGCGAGCGTGCCGTTTGGCAGGCGTAGGATCTCGTGCGGTCCGATTCCGGCTGATGTGAAATCATCGAGCCGTCTGTAGCCTGCGCTGCAGTCCCAGACGCCGATGCGTCCCTGTCCCGTCGCGATGTCGTTTTCCGGGGTGAAGAGCAGGGTGCCATCGCCGGAGAAGGCGCCGTGCCCGTAGAAGTGCCGCCCTGTCGGTGCGCGCAGGGTTTGGGTGACGTCACCGGTGCTGCAGTCGATCACCTTGGCAAAGGTGCCGGGGCGGCGGGCGATAGCAACGGCTTCGGCTATGTGGGGATGGGCGGCAGCCGCATGGCCACGGGCGGGCAGGGGGATGCGAAAGGCGATGTCGCCAGCGGCCGTCAGCCCAATAAGCAGGTAGCGCCCCTCGCAATCCATCGCGGCGCTGAGTGCGATCGGGTTGCCCACATCTGCCCATCCGAGCGTGGGTGTGAGCGAGGCCGAGGTCAGCCCGGCAAGGAAGGCGCGACGCGAGGGCATCAGTCTCCGTCGAGCGCGTTGAACCCGGCAGTGATGCCGAGGGGTGTGCCGATCTCGTCAATCACGGCGACCTGTACGGCGCGCACGGCCTGTTGCAGCACCTCCACCTTGAAGCGTTGCTCGGCGTCGGCGACGCCTTGCAGAGCCGGGTCTTCCAGGGCGTCGGCCCGTGCCCGCGCTTCGGCAAAGGCAGCGCTTGTCGCGCCAAGATCGGCGTTGGTCATCGCTGCGGCGAGCCGTTCCAGGGCTGCAAGCTGTAATTCGATATGGCGGAGGGACCGTTCCGAGCGCCGCGCTTCGGCTCGGCTGGGCCGAGGGCGGTCGAACGTTCCAAGGGGGCGACCAAGGCGCTGATCATGCAGGAATTCAAGACCGGTGGACAGGGCCGTGTAGAGGGCGCGTTGCGCCTCCATATCGCTTTGAAAGCGGGCGTTACCGCCGGTGCCTGCGCTCAGCATCTGGTCGGCGAAGGCGGGCCAGGCAGCGTTTAGGCTGTCGGACTTCTGCGCCAGACCCGTAGCGATGGCCTGTGTCAGACGGCACGCGTAATCCGCATCGGGCTGCGGATCGTAGAGCATCCGTTCGAGGGCCGTGAAGCCCTGAGCCGCCGCAGAAACATCGCCAAACGCTTCTGGTTGATCGACGATGGGATCAGCAGCAGTGGTCAAACGTGCGAGCGCTTTGCCGGTGCTGTTCTTGGGGTCGGGCCAAAATGACATGGTGAGTGTAAGCGCCTGATCTTCCAACGGCCCGAAATGGATGTGGCTGATGCTGATCCACGCGCCATACGCGGCGTGAAACGCCGGTTGCAGCGCGTCGGGGGTGCAATCGGCCTGTGCCGCCTCGGCGAGTTTTGCCGTTTCGTCCGCAAGGCGCGTGTAGCCGGGCAGGATGTGATCATCCAATGCCGTCTGCATGTCGGCAAAAGCGGGTAGGGTGAGGAAGGGGAGGATCAGGGCAAAGCGCATGTCAGAGGCTTTCAAGGAAACGGATCAAGGCGTCGCGGTCGGGTGGTGGCATGTCGATGACCGTTTGTTTGTGTGGTTTGGCCTCGCCCCCGTGCCAGAGGACCGCTTCAAGCAGGTTACGGGCGCGTCCGTCGTGTAGGAACAACGTGTGGCCGGACACGGTTTCCGTCAAGCCGACACCCCAAAGCGGTGGTGTGCGCCATTCCTGGCCATTCGCGCGCGCCTCGGGCCGGTTGTCGGCCAGACCGGGGCCCATGTCGTGCAGGAGCAGATCGGTATAGGGCCAGATCAGCTGAAAGCTTTGTTCGGGCTGACCGTCGAGCCGGTGCGTGACGTGCTTGGGTGTGTGGCAGGAGATGCAGCCGGTTTCATAAAATACCTGCTTGCCCCGCAACACTTGCGGATCATCGATATCGCGGCGCGCGGGCACGCCAAGGTTCGAGGAATAGAACGACACCAGTTCAAGCCCCACATCGCCGATCTCGGCATCGTCGTGCGCCGCTGTATTGCCGTTGGGTGCCGTGCGGCATTTGGTCTGCGCTTCGGTACAGTCGCCGTAACCTGCGGGGTGCAATGTGGTTGAGATACCGATGTCACCGGAAAAAGCGCCTGCCGATTGTTCCCAGACAGAGGGCTTGCCCGCCTTGAGGCCGAACCGCCCCAACATCGGCACACTGTATGCGCTGGACATGACGATTTGGGCCTTGCCCGAGATGCCATCACCATCCGCATCATCGGGATCGGCCATTGCGAGGATATCCGCCGCGGGGATCGCGTCGAGCAGGCCCAGCCCGATCATTTGCGGCGCCACGCGCGGGCTCAGCATCACATCTGGGTGCAGCGGGCCGTAGCCGAGGTTGATCAGGTCATAGGCGGGGTGTCGGAGGGAGGCGGTTTCACCGCCCGAGAGCGCGATGACCTCTTCGGTATAGGTGATTTGCAGCTTTGCCTCGGCATCGACCCCTGCGACCGAGAAATCCTGAATCTGGCCGCCGTAGTTCGGGTCGGGCTGGGTGGCGATGTAGTCTGCAATGTCCTCGGGGGATGCGCCGCCGGGGATTGACACGCGCACGAGCATTGATGTTGCGTTGTCGTCTGGCCCCGCAGGTGGATGACCCCGCCCGTCTTTCAGGTGGCAGCGCTGGCACGACCGCGCGTTGAAGAGTGGCCCTAGCCCGTCGGATGCAAGTGTGGACGAGGGCGACGACACCCACAGCTTTTTGAACAGGCCGTTGCCGACTTTGAAATCCAGCTCTTTTTCAAAGCTGATATTGCCCGATGGCTGACTGAATGCGTTGCGTGTGTCGCTGACGCGGACAGTTGCGGCTCCGGCCGGATTGTTTTCGAATTGTTCGGCTTTTGTGAAATCGGTGGTGGGTTGCGTGACAGCCGAGATACGCTCGGCCTCGGCCGCTGTTCTTGGGATCACAGGCAGGTGTAAGTCTGTGAGTTCGGCCACTGCACCGGCAGGAAATGTCAAAATTCCGACAAGTATGGTCGGGAATATGCTTGTGATCTTACTCATAGCTTATAAATATACTCAGGAATTTGTATTGGCGAGGTGATCCCTGCTTCGCACCCATGGAGAGACCTGCGACATGGTGCCCTTGCGATTGGATATGGTGGCTGACCCGCGGCCCATTCGGCCAGTATCAGCCGAGGCGTTTGCCTTTATCAATCACTTGCGTTTCATGTCCATGTCATGCCGGTCCAAACCGCGCGCTGACTTGTTTGAAGCCTGCGCCTTGTTGCATGTGACCCGCACTGCCTCGCAAGAAGCCCATGCCGAGGCGTTGATGCGATGTTTGAGCCAAGCCCTTGGAAAACCCGCGCGATTGCATACGCCCGGCACGCTTGAGATGTCTTTTGATGAGACGTGGCTGATACAGCTCGGTCAGGCTGTGGTGCGGCGGGATGAGGCAAGCGTCGGCTTTCTACTGAGGTCGCGCGTGCTGCCGGAACACTGTCGTTTGGTCCGTTTTCTGGTGGGCCGTATTTCAGAGTATTTTTCTCTGAGTTAGAATTGTTCTAAAAACCACTTGCCTATCTGATCTGGGTGCCTAACTAATACTGGGCAAGCCAGCCAGCACCGTGCAAGCCAGCGTCAAAATAAAGAGGATTGTAGGGATGACCCAAACAGCTGTTGCGCTGTCTACTGATGCACGCGCTGCCATTGCCGAAGCGTTGAACCAGTCCGTCGCGGAAACCGCAGTGACGACGATGCTGGCGCAGAATTTCCACTGGAATGTAAAGGGCATGGCCTTTGGCCCGCTGCACGACCTGTTTCAGAAGATTTACGAAGATCACTTTGTTGCGCAAGACGATCTGGCCGAACGTATCCGCGCGATCGATGCGTTTGCCGAGGGTACGCTTGCGGGCATGTTGGCGCGGTCCAAGGTCAAAGAGCATGAGGGCCATGCGACCGACAAAGAGATGATCAAGATCATGCAAGAAGCGCAGGAGACCCTGGCTGCAACACTGGCGGGCTGTGGCGAGTTGGCAGCCGAGCATGGCGACACACTGACCGAAGACCTGTGCATTGCGCGTGGTCAGGAGCACGAAAAGTTCGCATGGTTTCTGCGGTCCCATCTGGCGTGATGTGAGCAAGCAGTAATTTTTGAAGCCGTTCCGCTGGGGCGGCTTTTTTCTTGTCACTCAAGGGGTGCGGCCGCCCCGAAGGGTGGGGTGAGTGCCATTTGGTCCACACACACGCTTTTGTCTTCGAATGACGGACCAAGGCGGCAGGCGCCGATGATCATGTCGTAACGCTCGACCTCGGCGCAAGGCGCGTTGGGCGTTTCGAACACCGCTGACACCGAAGTGCCGGGCGCGACATTAAAAAAGGAAGCGCCCTTGGACCGCCCCACTTGTTTGTCGCCGATATAGTTCAGAAAGAACGCGTTGATTTCAGTCAGATGCGCATCACTGTCATTGGTCAGGGCCACGGTGATCGTACAGTAATAGTCGCGTTTGCCGGTGTCCGTGATGGCCAGACTGTAGTCGGCAACGGCAGGGGTAGAGAGAAGGAGACAGGTGGCAGGAAGGCGGAGCATGGGGCGATCCTTGTGTCAGGATGTCAGGCCGCGTCGCGCACCGCCTGAACGGGTTTCGCTTTCTTCTTGAGGCATTTGCGCAGGTATTGCGGCACCCAGTGCTTGTACTGGCCGAGCATCTTTTGCTGGGTCACCACCATCTCGACAAAGGCTGCGCGGTGCTTGTCCTTCTTCAACTGCTTGAACATCGTTTTCTGCGTCTTGGTCATGGAACAGCCGATACAATGACCTTCGCGTTTGAACTTGCAGACGTCGATGCAGGGGCTTGGGGTCTTGGCCATTCGGAAACCTTGCTGTTGCTGAGCTGAGCTGGGTATTCAGGTCTGGATTTGCAACGCGCGCACCGGAAACGCGGAAACATCCGGTGCGCGCGAGGTGGCCACCCGGAGGATGGCGATGTGCGCGGCGGAGTTTAGGGGAACCCCGTTGCCACGCATGGGGAACCGTTATTGGAACACAGCGTCGGGGTTGTCGAGGCTGTCCGAGCCTTCGAACTCGATCGTGTCAACGCCCAAGGCAGCCACAGCCCGTTCGATCGAACGGGTCTGGTCCACCAAAGCGTCGACGGCACCCATGATCAGGGCTTCGCCCGCGTCGTTGCCGCGCTCAAGCATCATGTCATAGGCAAACCCGGCTTCGGCGGCCGTTTTCATCTCTGACATTTCCAGCATCGTTGCATCCAGCTTGGCGCGCAGTTCGGTGTCGACACCCGCGTCAGTCGCAGCGACGAGCGACGATAGACTTTCGCCCGACACGATGGTGCCGTCGATGGACGTATAGCTGCCCAGATAGACGTTGCGGATGCCAAGCGCGTCGTAGAAGTGACTGTTATGCGTGTTGTCCGAGAAGCAGTCGTGCTCTTCCTCGGGGTCGTTCAACAGCACGCCAAGGCGCATTCGCTCACCGGCCTGCTCGCCGTAGCTGAGCGAGCCCATGCCGGTCAGGATGGTGCTGATGCCTGCGTTTTCGTCTGCGGTCAGTTGGGTGCGGGCATCCCCGCCGTCCTGCCATTGCGCGACCATCCATTCCAGATCGGACACCAGCAGCTCCGTTGCTGCCGTCAGATAGTCGGCGCGGCGGTCGCAGTTCCCGCCTGTGCAGGCGTCACCCGCGGCGTAGTCCGTCCAGGGGCGATTACCTGCACCTGCGTCATGGCCGTTAAGATCCTGACCCCACAGCAGAAATTCGATGGCGTGATAGCCGGTCGCGACGTTCGATCTCGACGCCGTCCGCCTCGTGCAGCGCACCTTCGAGCAGTTCGGGCGTGATGGCCGAGGCATCAACGGTTTCACCCGACAGTGTGAAGGTCGGGTTCGCCACGACATTCAGCACAGCATATTCGTTTTCATCCGTGGCCCCGCCATAGGAGGCGTCCACATAGTCGATCAACCCTTCGTCCAGTGGCCAAGCGTTCACCTTGCCTTCCCAGTCATCGACGATGGCGTTGCCAAAGCGGTAAACTTCAGTCTGTTGGTAGGGCACGCGAGACGCCAGCCATGCCTCTTTCGCCGCCTGCAGGGATCTCGGCCGAAGGGTTTTCAGTGAGGTCATTTACCGCTGCCAGCAACGTTTGAGCCGTGGTCAGGCTGTCGGTGTATTTGGCAAGCGCAATATCAGCATAATTGTTTAAAACGGCGGCCTTGTCCGCAAGTGCGGGGGCGGCTGCCAATAGCACTGTCCCGAGTGCCGTGGTCATTGTCAGTTTCATAGGTGGCGTTCCCTTAATTGGTTTTCTGACGGGTTAATGCAGGCGCACCTCGTTGGGTGCGATTGCGGGTGAAAATGGTTTGTGGATGCGTCGGATCGCGGTGCCGACTTCGCCCGCCATGAGGGCGATGTGTTCAGCGTGGGCCGGACCCGACAGCAGCGTTGCAATCAGCGCTGCGTCGTTCAGATGTCCGTCGGATGCCGTGCGGACAAGGTTTACGAAAACGCATTCGTCCGAACCAACGCAGTTGCACCCCACCTCGTGCCGGACAAGCGGTCGGGAAGCGGTGCAGATGATCTTGTTCAGCAGACCTTCAAAGGTTTGCCACGCGCGATCTGCTTCGGGCGCGGGGAACACATTACTATAATCTTGGCGCGCCTGCGATTTGCCGGCAGGCCCTTCGCACCACAGGCGCAAATTCAGGACAAGGTTGGCTTCCCATTCGTCCATGCGGTTGAGAGCGGCGACGGCCGCACCCCCACGGGCGTGATGTGCGCTGCTCATTTTGTCAGGATCAACTTGCCGGCGCGGGTGATGCGCAAATAGTAGACCTGCCCATCCAGCACGATGGACGCCTGCACGCCGTCCTTGATCAAGTCACGCGCGTCATAGGTATCGATCTGCTGCGGGTCGGGCGCTGTTGTTGTGTTCGGGACCTGTGTCATTGCGTTCATGATGCCCGCTCCAGATGATCAAGCATGCGCTCAAGACATTGATCATCGCCGTAGAGCCCACCAAGGGCACCCTGCAGCAGTTCCTGGCAGCACGGCTTTTCACAGCACCTGCGGGCTTTTTCGCGTTTGCTTACGTGTCGTCTCACCATGTCTCACCTCCTGTTGGGTCAGCGGTGTCCGGGCTGCCCGAATAGGGTGGCTGAGACTCATTGCAGATATGTTGATTGTTTTTGTCGGGTACGTCAATCCTGACAATTCCAGTAGGAAAAGAAAAGGCGCGGTAAAAGACCGCGCCTTCCTAATTCTTCATCGTTTGAGCGGAATTACTCCCAGCCCACCTCGTTAAAGATCTTCTGAGCTGTCGGCACGTTCTTGGCCACCTCGGTCAGGTCCACGCCATCGGGGCGGAACAGCCCAAGCGCAGCCACCGATGGGCTGAGGCCGACGCCAGGTACGGCAGGGTATTCATCGTTGCCAGCCGAGAAGTATTGCTGCGCCTGATCGCTGGCCAGATACTCCATGAACGCAATTGCGTTTTCCTTGTTCGGAGCGTTTGCCGCTACGCCGCCACCTGACAGGTTCATGTGCGCGCCTTCGGCATTCTGCGCGGGGAAGACCCAGCCGATGTTGGCGCGGGCATCGGCAGGCAGACCATCGACGTCTTTGCGGATGGCGCGGGCAAAGTAGTAGGTGTTCGAGATCGAAATATCGCATTCACCCGACACCAAGCCGCGCAGCTGGTCGGTATCACCGCCCTGAGGTGAGCGGGCAAAATTATCGACCACACCCTGTGCCCAGCCTTTGGCAGCTTCTTCGCCGTGGTTCTGGATCACAGCCGACAGCAGTGTTTGGGAATAGACGTTCGAGGACGAGCGGTGACACACTTGGCCTTTATAGGCAGGGTCGGCGAGGTCCACATAGGTCGCGGGCGGGTTTGCCACGTCATTCTTGTCGTAAAAGATGATCCGAGCGCGCTGGCTGAAGCCAAACCACTGGTTGTCGCCGTCCTGCAGGTTTGCAGGAATGCGGGCTTCGAGCGTTTCGCTTTCGATTGACTGCAATACGCCTGCGTCCTTGGCACGCTCAAGGCGCGAAGTGTCAACGGTCAGCAGGATGTCTGCAGGCGAGTTGGCCCCTTCGGCTTTCATCCGCTCGATGAGCTCGTCGGCCTTGCCTTCGATGCGGTTGATGGTGATGCCGGTGGCTTCGGTGAATTCTGAATACAGGCGTTCATCGGTGTCGTAGTGGCGCGATGAATACAGATTCAGTTCGCCTTCGGCCGCAGCGCTTGTGGCGGTGATGGCCGCAGCAGCAAGAGTCACAAAATAGGTTTTTGCAGTCATGGAAATACTCCCTGTTTCCACAGATCTTAATCTTACAGAAACAGTCAATTACAGCAGCCCCGGCGGAAAGCAACCCTTTCCGAGCAAAATTGTCGGAAATGGCTTGCCGAATCCTGAGTTTTTCTATCACCTTTCTGTAACCAAGCCGCGAAACCAATCGTATGCCCGGGAATTCTGTTGTGAATGGGGGCTTTGGCGATGTCACGAGATCTACCGGGGATACTGCGGCTGCTGGATTTTGCAGCCAAGTTTGCGGACGGAGTAAAGCCTGATCTGCTGCGAATGCGAACGCATCCGATGGATGCCTATTGCCATCGGGTCTTGCCTGAACGCGGGTCCGCAACTGTCGCTGACCGTGACGGCCGACCCGCCAAGGATGGGTATCATGGCTGATCGACCACACAATTGTTGCCACCTTATGTCTATGGGCGACACGTCCTTAGAAGCGTTAGGTGCGGATGCCGTCGAGTACGGATTTCTGTCCGCCGCGCGGTATTTCTGTGTGTCCTTTTCTGAACCGCTTGGCGGCGCATGGGTGACGGCCATGCTTGGGGCGGACTATTTCTTTCCCGGCCCCGACAGCGCGGAAAAGATGCGCAGCGCCTTGGCGATCGTACACGAAATGCGTACCTCGCGCCGGTCAACCTTTCGCTTTTCCAATCCCCGATGCGAAGGATGTTCCAGCATTGTCACTGAAGACGAACGGCACTTGCTGCAACTGGTGCAGCATGCGCGGGCGCACCGTGTATCCATGCTGGCCTCATCAGCTATGCTTTTGTGCGAGGGCCATGCGACCGACCGCGTGATTGCTGCCGCGCGCAGCTTTGCCGATTGTGTCGGTGCAACGACGCGCGACACGATCCGGGTGTGATCTCAGGCGTCTTCGACTTCGAACAGGGCGGGGATGGCCGGGCAGGGCACCAGTTCATTGTCGATCACATCCGCCAGCGTTGTGCGGTGCAGGAACACATAGACATGCGCACTGAGCCCTTCCCAGAGGCGGTTGGACAGAGACTGAGCCTGCGTGCCTGACGCGCCGCCCTTGGCCCCGGCACCCTGACGCAGCGCATTTACGGATCTCGTCCACGGCGGCCAGTACAGCATCGATGCGGATATCATGGGGTGCGCGGGCCAGCTTGTATCCACCGGCGGGGCCGCGTACCGAGATGACAAGCCCGTGCCGCCTAAGCTTTGCAAAGAGTTGTTCGAGATATGGCAAAGAGATGTCTTGCCGCCGGCTGATGTCGTTCATCGACACCAGTCCGGCATCTTGGTGAAAGGCGATGTCGACCAGAGCGACCAGCGCGTATCGTCCCTTTGTGCTGAGCTTCATGGCGCGTCTCCTTACTCTGCGAAACCTGCATTGCCAGATGCATCGATGCTGTGCGGCAACACGAATGGGGCCATGCCTTGCGGCGCCGTATTGACCCGCAAATCACATCCATAAGCGCGCGACAGCACCCCGTCTGTCATCACGTCGGCAGGGCGGCCTGCGGCCAGCACCTGGCCTTCGGCCATGACAAGGACCTGATCGGCGAACAGGCCCGTCAGATTCAGATCGTGCATCACGGCCACGACACCGCCACCTGCGCGCGCGAAGTTCTGGGCGATCCGCATCACTTGCAATTGATGCGCGATATCGAGGCTGGAGACCGGCTCATCCAGCATGAGCCAGTTCGGGCCACTTGCAGTAGCGGGCGCCCACACCTGCGCCAGTACGCGGGCCAGTTGCACCCGTTGCTGTTCGCCGCCTGACAGTTCCTGATAGTAGCGGTTGGCGTAACCGGCGAGGCCCACCCGCGCCAGCGCGGCGCTCGCCCGCCCTTCGTGATCTGCTTCCGTGCCTGAGGTCAGGCCGATCTTGACCACCTCGATGGCGTGAAAGGGAAAGGCAAGGGTTGAGGTCTGGGGCAACACCCCCCGCACGGCGGCCAGTTCCCAGGGCTGTGCACGGAACACATCGATGCCGTTCAGCGTGATGGTGCCGTCATAGGGAAGGTCGCCGCACATTGCCTTGATCAGGGTCGATTTGCCGGACCCGTTTGGCCCGACGATGGCTGTCAGTGCACCGGGCAGCGCGTCAGCGTACAGCCCGTCGATGACGGTCTTGCGTCCATAACGCACTGCGAGGTTGCGCACCGTAAGCGTCACAGGTCCACCATCCCGCGCTGTCGCAACAGGATCCAGAGAAAGACTGGCGCACCCAGTACCGCCGTGACAATGCCAATGGGCAGTTCGGCAGGTGCGATGATGACCCGCGCGATCACGTCCGCCAGCACCAGCAGCAACGCGCCCAGCAAGGCCGCGTTGATCAGGAGCGGGCGGTGGTCGGGACCCGTTGCCAGCCTCAGCAGGTGGGGTACAACAATTCCGATGAACCCGATCCCGCCAGATACAGCGACGGCGGCACCGGTGGCGGCTGCCACTGTCAGGATTGCCATATTCTTGACCCGCTGCACGTTCAGTCCGATATGCGCTGCCGTTGCTTCACCGAGTGCGAGCCCGTTCAGGCCGCGACCCAAGGCACAGGCCGCCAGAACTGAGATCACGATGATCGGCCCAGCGGCCAGTGCCTTGGCCCAGCTGGCGCCACCAAGCGATCCCAACCCCCAGAACGTCAGATCCCGCAGCTGCCGGTCGTCAGAAATGTAAACGAGGATGCCTGACAAGGCCCCGGCCAAGGCGCCAAGGGCGATGCCCGCAAGTAACATCGTTGCCACAGACGTGCGCCCGCGCCGCGTCGACACCCGATAGAGCAAGAGCGTGCTGCCCCATCCGCCCAGAAAGGCAGCCACCGGGACCAGGTGATCCCCAACATTCCGCACAAGCCATGCAGGTGCAAATCCAACCAGAACAATGGCAGAGATCGCCCCCAGACCTGCACCCGCGCTGACGCCCACCAGTCCGGGGTCCGCGAGAGGATTGCGAAAAAGCCCCTGCATCACCGTGCCGCCCATGGCCAGCGCAGCCCCAACCAAAACACCAAGCGCCAGCCGCGGGGCGCGAATGTCCCAAAGCACGATGGCCTCGGTCCGTGTCAGGGCTTGCCCCCTCACCACCTTTTGCAGTGCCGGGCCCAGCGACACATCCGTCGCGCCAATCGTCAGGCTGAACAGGCCGACAACCACAAGGGTAACCGCCAACCAGACATGCATGTGCCGCGCCCGTGACACACGGCTTTTCGGCATATGATCAGCCAGTACCAAGGGCGCTAGATCGGATACAGGGCGCGGTGCAGCGCAGTGACCGCATCCGCCGTGCGTGGGCCGAATCCCAGCAGGAACAGCCCATCCATGCGCACTACATCACGTTTTTGCGCTGCGGGTGTTGCCAACAGGGCAGGCAGCGCAAACAGCTCTTCGTCGGTCGAGGCGTGATCGCCACTGCGGTCCATCATCAGGATTGCGTCGGGGGCAGCGGCACTGACCGCTTCGTCCGACAGGGGTTTGTAGCCTTCGAATTCGGACACGGCATTGGTTGCCCCCGCCATTCGGATGATCCCGTCCGCCCCGGTGCCTGTGCCGGAGGCCATGATCCGACCCCCTTGGGTCGACAGGATAAACAGCACCCTTTTCTTCTCCGCGTTCAGGCGTGTCGCGCGATCCTGAGCCGCGTAAAGCGCGACACGGGTTTCGGTCGCGAGGGTCTGGGCCAGTTCTTGCACATCGAGGGCAGCGCCAACCGCGTTGATCTTTTCCACGATTGCGCCGGCATCATAGCCTTCCGGCACTTCGGCGAAATTCACTGCTGCGGACCGAAGAATGTCGATCACCTCGGGCGGGCCAGCGCCTTCGGCCGAGACGATGAGGGAGGGGGCGAAGGACAAGACACCTTCGGCGGACAAGCTACGCATGTAGCCTATATCCGGCAGCGCCTGCGCCTCTGCCGGGTAGGTCGAGGTGGCGTCGCGCGCGAGCAGCCGGTGCCCCTGACCAAGTGCATAAATGATCTCGGTCACGTCGCCGCCGATGGCGATGACGTCTTGCGCATCGCTGGCGGCAAGAGCGCGGGTGGGCTGTGCCGCTGCGAAGGCCAGCGAAAGGGCGATGAAGTCGCGGCGATCCATCACGCAGCCACTCCGTCCAATTCCGCGACAATGGCGCGGAAGGCCGGGCGGCTATCACGGCCTTCCTTGGGCACGCCGAAGATCTGAAAGATAAGCGCGCCGTCGGCATCGAATGCTTCAACCGATGTGGCGGTGCCGCGTTGGGTGGGTTTGTCTACGGCCCAAACCTCGGCCACGTGATCACGGCGCAGGTGAAGGTTGAAGCGCGGGTCCATCACATTCTGCCACGGCCCCATGGGTTTGAGACTGTGTAGCGCGCCGGTGTGGATCTGGATGCAGCCGCGATTGCCGACAAAGAGCATAATCTCGGTTTCCGTGCGTTGCAGGTCGGTCAGCAGTGTGTCGACAGCGGATGGATCGAGCGACCGGGCAAAAGGTGCCCCCGCCGCACGGTAGGCGCCCAGCCGGTTCATCTTGAGCTTCGATACCAGCCGCAGGAATTGGTGCGTGTCTTTCAACCGCTGCCATTCCTTGCGCAGAATGTCGATCTTGTCCTCAGCGATCTTGGGCGCTTCGGGAGCTTGGCGTTCGGCAAACGTGGCTTCGGGCGACTGGTTGTCGGAGGCCAGTGTCTTGACCAGATCGGCAAAGGCTGAGTGGTTCGAGCCGTCGCGCAGGATGATCTTGTGCACCGCGTCGCCTGCGGCATCGAACACCTGAAGGCTGGGCCGCGTGCCTTTGCCGTTGTCCCGTTCGACCAGAAAGGCATCCTGCCAGTGGCTGGGGAAGATGCGCAGGTCGATGTCTTCGGTCAGGATCATCGCGGCGTGGTGGCCGGGGTGATAGTTGTCGTAGGTCCCGATTTTCTCGTGCACGCAGGAGGCGTTACGGGTGAGGGCCATGACCTCGCCCAGCTTTTGCGCCGCGTCCATCACCGTGTCAGGATGCGGGTCGATGCGGGTGACGCCACGGCTGCAATAGGCGGCGACCAGCATGCCTTCGCTTATGCCGAGGCCGTCGGCAAAGTCGCGGTCGCGGGTGTCGGGGTTGTCCGCGCGCCGGGCGCGGATCGTTTCGGCGGAAAGGTGAGGTGCAGACACGCGGCCAGATCCTGATGCTTGAAAAGGGCAGGGGGATGGCTGGGCCGGGCGGCTTGGCTGCGTTCGGTGATTTCCGATAAAAATAGTAGACTTTAAAGGTGAGGACAAGCGGCGATGCATATTGCACCGCCGCCGGTCATCAGAACGTGATGTTGACCTTGACCGCTTGCGACCGGTCACCGGCCAGTTCGAACGCGTCGACCGCTGCGTCGATGTCGATGGCATGGGTGATGAGCGGGGTCACATCAAGCCGTCCGGTGCGCATCATTTCGACGGCTGTGAAGAACTCCGCGTGGAAGCGGAAGGACCCTTTGAGCTGCAGCTCTTTGGCTGTCATCGCCTGCATCGGCAGGGTCATGTCGCCGCCGAGCCCGAGTTGCATGATGGTTGCGCCGGGGCGCATTGCCGTGACCGCCGAGGCGAGGGCAGAAGCCACGCCGGAGCATTCGAAGAGCACGTCGAAATGGCCTTTGTCTGCTTCGAATTGGCTAAGCCCGTCGGGGGTTTGGGCTACGTTTACAGTGTGATCGGCGCCCACATCGCGCGCCTTTGATAATGTGAAGTCGGAGATGTCGGTGGCTGCGATTTCGACCGCGCCTGCCGCCCGCGCGACCAGAACCGCTAGAAGGCCGATGGGGCCGCAGCCGGTGACAAGCACCCGTTTGCCCATCAGGTCGCCTGCCTGTTTGGCGGCGTGCAGGACGACCGACAGAGGTTCGGCCATTGCCGCCTCGCCCGCGCTTAGCCCGCCTGCCGCGGCGCATTGGGTGGCCTCGGCAACGATGTATTCGCGGAACGCGCCCTGGATGTGCGGAAAGGGCATGGCGGAGCCGTAGAACCGCATGTTGAGGCAATGGTTTTGGCTGCCTTCGGCGCAATACTTGCAGGTGCCGCAGGGGCGGGAAGGGGACACGGCGACAAGCGTGCCTGTATCCAGGTCTGTGACGTTGTCGCCGACAACCTCGATATGGCCCGCAACTTCGTGCCCGAGGATCATCGGTTCCCGCAGTTGGATCGGACCGAAGCCGCCGTGGTTGTAGTAGTGCAGGTCCGAGCCGCAGATGCCGCCCGCGGCCATCTTGACCAGCACCTGGCCCGGGCCGGGTGTTGGCATGTCGCGGGTTTCGACCCGCAGATCCTTGGCCGCGTGGGCAACGATGACTTTCATTGTGTGGCCTTTCACAGAACGGGGGTCAGCAGGGCGTCGCCTGCGAAATGGGCAGTCAGGTTGTCGCGCAGAAGCTGGCCCATGGCCTTGCGTGTCTCGATTGTACCTGAGGCGTGGTGTGGCTGCACCAGCACATTGTCGAGGTCCAGAAAGCGGGGGTCGAGCGCCGGTTCCTTTTCGAACACGTCGAGCGCTGCGGAGCCAAGCGCACCGGAGTGTAGAGCTTCGATCAGCGCATCCTCGTCGATGTTGGAAGCGCGCGAGATGTTGATTATCATGCCGTCGGGGCCGACCGCTTCGATGATGTCCTTGTTCGCGATATGACGTGTTTTGGCTGAGGCGGCCAGGGTGACAAAGAGGAAGTTGGCGTGCTGTGCTAGCGTCAACGGATCATTGATGAAGGTCCAGTCTGGCGCGTAGTCCTTGGCCGCGATATCGGAATAGGCGATGTCCATGCCAAAGCCCGCCAGTCGCTTGCCCACCTCGAACCCGATGCGGCCAAGTCCCAAGATGCCCGCCTTGCGCCCGAAGACGCGGCGTTTTAGCGGGTAGAGCCCCTTGTTGGCCCAAGAGCCATCGCGCACCCATGTCTCTGCCCCGACCACACCCCGGGATTGGCACAGCATCATGGCGACGCCGAGGTCCGCCACATCCTCGGTCAGCACGTCCGGGGTGTTGGTTACGCGGATGTTGCGCGGCTTGCAGGCGCTTAGATCGACGGCGTCATAGCCCACCCCGTAGACTGAGATCAGTTCGAGCGCGGGGCAAGCGGAGATCATGTCGGCATCGGCGCCCAGCTCGCCCCGCGTGGCGATGGCCCGTACATGTGGGCCATGTGTGGCAAGGAACGCAGGGGCGTCTGATGCCTCGAACAGGCGTTTGACGTCAAAGGCTGCGTCGAGCGGGTCTTGGTCCCAGTCCGGGTAAGGGCCGACTTGAAGGACGATGGGTTTTGGCATTGCGATTCCTCGTTGACACGCGATGTTATCGGTATCATGTTATCGATAACAATTGGCGGCCGTCAATCCCGCCCCTCACATTCGGAGTGTCGCATGTCTGACCTTTTCTCGCTTACGGGCCGCCGCGCCCTGATCACCGGATCATCGCAAGGCATCGGCTTTGCTTTGGCCAAAGGGCTGGCGAAGGCGGGGGCCGAGATCGTGTTGAACGGACGCGATACAGGCAAGCTGGCGACAGCGGCTGAGGCCTTGGGCGGTAAGGTGCATCAGTTGGCGTTTGATGCGACGGACCATGATGCAGTGCGCGCTGCGGTGGACGGGTTTGAGGCAGACACCGGCACTATCGACATCCTGATCAACAACGCCGGGATGCAGTATCGGACGGAGTTGGAGAACTTTCCCGCAGATGCTTTCGAGCGGTTGCTACAAACCAATATCGCGAGCGTTTTCCATGTGGGCCAAGCCGTGGCGCGCCACATGATCGCGCGCGGGGCAGGTAAGATCATCAATATCGCATCCGTGCAGACGGCACTCGCACGCCCGGGCATTGCGCCCTACACCGCGACCAAGGGGGCAGTTGCCAACCTGACCAAGGGGATGGCAACGGATTGGGCCAAGCATGGCTTACAGTGCAATGCCATCGCGCCCGGGTACTTTGACACGCCGTTGAACGCGGCCCTCGTGGCTGACCCTGAGTTTTCGGCGTGGCTTGAAAAGCGTACCCCGGCGGGCCGCTGGGGTCAGGTTGAAGAACTGGTGGGCGCGGCTGTCTTCCTGTCCTCGCCCGCATCAAGTTTCGTCAACGGTCACACGTTGTTCGTGGACGGCGGCATTACGGCGTCGCTCTAATGCGGTGCTACGTTCTGATGGGAGTGTCGGGCTGCGGCAAGTCGTCGGTTGGCACGGCTTTGCAGGTGCTATGCGATATGGAGTTCGTTGATGGTGATGATCTTCATCCGCAAGAAAATATCGACAAGATGGCGAAAGGTGTGCCTCTGGATGATGACGATCGCGCGCCCTGGTTGGCCGATGTGGGCCGAATGCTGGCGAGGCACGAAGGCGCCATCGCCATTGGCTGTTCAGCGCTGAAAAAGAAGTATCGTGACTGGATTCGGGCGCATGTCGACGAGCCGGTGCACTTCCTGCATCTAGACGCGCCACGCGATGTACTGGCCCAGCGGGTCACCCACCGGCCCGGACATTTCATGCCTGCGTCCCTACTCGATAGTCAGTTCGCGACGTTGGAACGGCTGGATCGCGATGAGTGGGGGGAGAGATCGATATCGCCCTTCCTTTTGAACAGGTGGTCGCACAGTCCGAGGATTACGTGAGGGGGACGATGATATGAGTGAGAAAATTGCCTTGATCGGGGCGGGCGCCATGGGCGGCGCCATCGGGACGCGGTTGCTGGAGACCGGAAATTCCCTGCATGTCTTCGATCTGGATAAGGAACGGGTAGACGCACTGGTGGAGAAGGGGGCGGTTGCGGCTGCCTCTGCCGCCGAGGCAGCGCGCGACGTGGACTTCGTGATCACCAGCCTAAACGCTTCGCGCATCGTGGGCCTTGCCGCCTTTGGCAAAGACGGGATTGCAGACGGGGCGAAGCCGGGCACTGTTATTATCGATATGTCTTCGATCGAACCGGATGCGACGCGTAAGTTTGCAAAGATGGCTGCAGAACGTGATCTGGCCTGGGTCGACAGCCCATTGTCTGGCGGCGCACCCAAGGCGCTCATCGGGGAATTGACCCTAATGGCGGGGGGAGAGACCAAGGATGTGGAGCGTGCATATGTGGCGCTGAAGCATGTGGCGGCGAACTACACCCATATGGGCCCGTCTGGTGCCGGGCAGACCACGAAGCTGATCAACCAGGTGCTGTGTGGTTTGGGCTTTATGGCCGTGGCAGAGGCCACGCAACTGGCGCTGGATGCTGGTGTGGATGCCGAAAAAATCCCGCAGGCGCTGAAGGGTGGGCGGGCAGATTCAGCTCTGTTGCAGGAGTATCTGCCCCGGTACGCCACCAAGGATTACCGCCGTACTGGCCGCATCGACAACATGGTCAAGGATTTGAACATGGTGAACGATCTGGCACGGCAAACCGGTACTTCGATGCCCATGACTGCCCTATGTGCCGAAATTCACCGGATGCTGACCGCTGCTGGGCTGGGCGGAGAAGATCAGGCAGCGCTCATGGAATTCTTCCAAGGCGCAAAAGAGGAGATAGAAGTATGATCACGCGGTTTGCCCTGTTCGAAGGATCGGTGAAGCCTGGTCAGACCGATGCCTTTCGCGCTGCCGTGCTGGAGCGGTTGGTGCCCTTGTGGAAGCAGTTTCCCGGCAATACGGATGTGCGGGTGATGTTTAGCGACGACCGGGACGAGGGCGCGCCAGAGTTTCCGTTGATCCTCGCCATTACCTATCCCGATGCTGCCGCGATGGAGGGGGCGCTGGAAAGTCCGTTCCGCGCACAATCGCGGGACGTGACCGGAGAGATTGTGGCTGAGCATTTCGATGGTCGCATTCACCACCACGTCACCCAGCTAAACGAATTTCGGGCGTAAACCATGGGTGCGCGTGTCACCA
>NZ_JBVFUR010000002.1:0-111476 GCF_055693845.1 Tateyamaria sp. GN1-10 | reverse complement strand
TGCAAAGACGGCGCGCAATCGTAAGGCGGAGGTGTCCTCCGCCCCGCCCGTCATGCCAGCACGGCGTCGACCGTGCGGGTGACGCGGGTGGTGCTGCCGGCCTCGTCCAGCGGGTCGCGGCGCAGGCGGTGGGACAGGGAAATGGGCGCGATGCGCTTGAGATGGTCGCGGGTGAGCACTTTCTTCTTGTCAAAGGCTGAGAGGGCGCGGGCGGCGCGCAGGAGCGTCAACTCGCCGCGCAACCCGTCGCTGCCGAGTGCGATGCACAGTTCGGCGCAATCATGCAGGATGGCGTCGGGCGTTTCGATCTGGGGCAGCAGCTTGCGGGCGGCGAGGATCTTGCGGCGGATCTTGGCGTCTTCGCGTGCGTAGGTCGCCATGAAGGTGTGGAAATCGCTCTCGAACGCGTCGCGGCGTTTGATGACTTCGATTCTTTGGGCCACGTCATTGGGGCTGCGCACTTCGACCGACAGACCGAAACGGTCGAGCAGTTGGGGCCGCAATTCGCCTTCCTCGGGGTTGCCGGAACCCACCAACACAAAGCGGGCAGGGTGGCGGATGCTGAGCCCCTCACGCTCGACCACGTTTTCGCCGGATTGAGCGACGTCGAGCAAGAGGTCAACGATGTGGTCTTCGAGCAGGTTGACCTCGTCAATGTAGAGGTAACCGCGGTTGGCACGGGCCAGCAGGCCGGGTTCAAAGGCTTTTTCGCCCCGTGTGAGGGCACGTTCGATGTCGAGTGCGCCGACCACGCGGTCCTCGGTTGCGCCGAGGGGCAGGTCGATGACCGGAGTAGGGATCTTACGGGTTCTTTTTGTCTCTACATTGGCCCAATCGGGGCAGTCTGCGTGCGTTTCAGCGTTGATCGGGCACCCCTGCACTGCGGTGATCGGGGGCAAGAGGGCGGCGAGGGCGCGCACGGCGGTCGATTTGCCTGTGCCCCGGTCGCCAAACACCAGAACGCCGCCGATACCGGGGTCGATGGCCGTGAGGATCATGGCCCGTTTCATGTCGTCCTGGCCGACAATGGCGGAGAAGGGAAAGGGCGTTTTCGTCATGCTGCGGTCAGGTCCAGTTGGGCGAGCGGGCTGGTGCCGCCCCATGTGCCGCTGTCGCCAAGGATGGCGAAACGGGCGTAAAGCTCTTCACGAAACCATGCGCCATCGCGGACGGCCCGGATTGCTTCGGCGTGGGGGCCGTTTGTGCGGGCGAATTGGGCCATTTCCTGCGGCCCGGGCCAGATGGAGAACGTGACCTGGTGGAGCATGGGGACTTCGCCAATCCCGATCTTGAACACCACGTTGGGGTCGCTGCCGATCATGGCCGAGATGTCAGGGACGCGGCCCCAGAATTTGGTAAGGATACCGGGTTTGATCGTGGCGCGTGTGAGGGCGGCCAGTGGCCCGGTTTTAGGCTCTGATACAGGAGAAAATGGCATTCGGCCGCTCCATGCGCCGCGGGCGGAGGTGGGGGCCAGAAAGACGGTCCAATCTTCGGAGGCACGGGCGCGGTAGCGTTGGAAAATGCGGGTATGTGCCACGCGTTGGCGCGCCGTGTCTTCGTCCGGCCAGGTGCAGAGGATGGCATAGACGGCGGTGTTGGGCACAGGCGTGAACCCTTCGCCCGTGCCGGAGCCGCAGAGTTTCCAGAACCCGAGATCGGGGACGCGCGACATGGCCAGACGTGCGCCGCCCATCATGGTCAGCGCCCATGCCCGGTCGCGCCACCGCGGAAAACGGAAGAAGGATATGGTTGTTGTCTGGTCCATCAATTCGCACTGGCAGCGTGCCCATTGGCACATGATTTAGCCTATCGGTGGAAAAGAAATTGTCAACTAAACTAGACACTCGTATTGTTTTGGAGAGATGACACGCCTTGATCCCATCAGAATCGAAGACCCGTGCGGGCAACCGCGCCATCGTCATTGGTGCGGGCTTGGGTGGGTTGGCTGCCGCCATGCGCCTTGGGGCCAAGGGCTATGCCGTTACTGTCGTTGACAAGCTGGATGTGCCGGGGGGCCGGGGCTCGGCCATTTGGCAGGACGGGCATCGCTTTGATCTGGGGCCGACTATTGTGACCGTGCCGCAGCTTTATCGCGAGTTGTGGGCAGCGTGTGGCCGTCGGTTTGATGATGATGTGGATCTGCGGTCTTTGGACCCGTTCTATGAGATCCGCTGGCCGGATGGCACCAAGTTCGTGGCCCAGCATGACACCGATGCCATGCGGGAAGAGGTAGCCAAGATCGAGCCGCGTGATGTGGCTGGTTTTGACGCCTTTTTGCGCGACAGTGCCAAGCGGTACTGGTTTGGCTTCGAGGATCTGGGCCGGCGGTCCATGCACCAGCTTTGGGAGTTGGTGAAGGTGTTGCCGACCTTCGGGATGTTGCGGGCTGATCGCTCTGTCTATGCCCATGCGGCGCGCCGGTTCCGCAATGAAAAGCTGCGCATGGCGTTTTCCTTTCACCCGCTCTTTATCGGGGGCGATCCGACCCATGTGACCAGCATGTATATTCTGGTCAGCTACCTCGAGAAGGAATTTGGCGTGCATTACGCCATGGGTGGGGTTGGCCGGGATGGCCCGGAAGATGGCCGATGTGATCGAGGATCAGGGCGGTACGCTGCTGATGGACACTGTGGTTGACGAGATTGTCGTCGATGACGGGCGTGTGCGGGCGTGCGGTTGGAGTCGGGGCTGGAGCTGGGTGCCGATGTGGTCGTGTCCAATGCCGATGCCGGTCACACCTATGATCGGTTGATGCGGCAGGTGCCGAAGAAGCGGTGGACGCCCGCCAAGTTGAAGCGCACGCGCTATTCGATGAGCCTGTTTGTCTGGTATTTCGGGACCAAGGGCACGCGGGGGCAGTGGGGTGATGTGGGTCATCACACGATACTGAATGGTCCGCGCTATACTGGCTTGCTGAAGGATATTTTTATCAAGGGCAAACTGTCGGACGACATGAGCCTCTATGTGCATCGTCCGTCTGTTACCGATCCATCTGTTGCACCCGAGGGGGATGATACGTTTTACGTTCTTAGCCCTGTGCCACATCTGGGTCATGGCGGTGTGGATTGGGCGACGGAGGCGGAGGCCTACAAGGCCAAGGTGTTGGCCGTGCTCGAAGATCAGCTTTTGCCTGGATTAGGGTCGAAGATCAGCACTGAACAGGTGTTCACGCCCGAGACCTTCCGCGATCGGTATCTGTCGCCTCATGGCGCGGGTTTTTCGATTGAGCCGCGGATTCTGCAGTCGGCCTGGTTCCGGCCTCACAATGTGAGTGAAGAGGCTGAGGGCCTGTATCTGGTGGGGGCGGGGACCCATCCCGGCGCTGGCGTACCGGGGGTGATTTCAACAGCGGAGGTTCTGGCGCAATTGGTGCCGGATGCGGTGACATGATCGATCCGCGTGACCTTGAGGCTTGTACCGAGGCGATCCGCCATGGGTCGTTGTCGTTTCATGCCGCATCGAAGCTGTTGCCCAAGCGGGTGCGCGACCCGGCGCTGGCGCTTTATGCGTTCTGCCGGTTGGCGGATGACGAGGTGGACCTGAAGGCCGAGAAGGTGGAGGCGGTGCTGCGGCTGCGGGACCGGCTGGATCTGGTTTACGCCGGGACACCGAAGGATGCGGCGCCGGATCGGGCCTTTGCCGCTGTTGTGGAGCAGTTCGAGATGCCGCGTGCCTTGCCGGATGCGCTGCTTGAGGGGCTGGCATGGGATGCGGATGCGCGGACCTACGCGACGCTCTCGGGGGTCAAGGATTACTCGGCCCGGGTGGCGTCTGCGGTGGGCGCGATGATGTGCGTGCTGATGGGTGCGCGCGATGCGGATGCGCTGGCGCGGGCCTGTGATCTGGGCGTGGCCATGCAGCTGACGAATATTGCCCGCGACGTGGGCGAAGACGCGCTGGAGCACCGTTTGTACCTGCCGACAGAGTGGCTGGAGGAGGCGGGAATGACGCCCGAGGGCTTCTTTGCCGACCCGCGCCCGACCAAGGCGGTGCGGGCGATGGTCAAGCGGTTGGTGATGGAGGCGAACAGGCTCTATTACAGGTCAGAAGCGGGGATTGCCGCGCTGCCGCGCGGGTGCCGTCCGGGGATTTATGCGGCGCGGTTCATCTATGCGGGCATCGGTGGGCGGCTGACGGGGATGGGGTATGACAGCATCTCGGCCCGGGCGCGGACATCGAAGGCGCAGAAGCTGGGATGGCTGGCGCAATCGGTCGGGCTGAGTGGGGCCAGCATGGTCATGCCGCAATCGGCCGTCCTTTATGCCAAGCCGCTACCAGAGGTGCAGTTTCTGGTCGATGCTGCCGCCACCGGGGCGCGGCCCAGCCGCAGTGACAGCCTGTTCGAAGCGCTGGCCGCGCTGGAAGCCAAGCGACAGGCGGATCGGGCAAGCTTGATCGGGACCCGCGCACGGGTTACGTGACCCTCATGTTCTGGCTTTTATTCTGCATCTTCTTCGCCGCCTGCCTTGGCGCGGGCGTAACCGGTGGGTTGTTCCCGCCGGGCCCATGGTATCGGTCGCTGAACAAGCCCAGTTGGACACCGCCCGACTGGGTGTTTCCGGTGACGTGGATGGTGCTTTATGTCTGCATGGCCGTAGCAGGTGCGCGCGCGGCAATGGCCGAGGGCAACGGGATTGCCATGGCGTTCTGGGCGATGCAGATCGCGTTCAACGGGCTGTGGACGCCGGTGTTTTTTGGGTTGCGCAATATCCGTTTGGGCATGGCGATTATCGGGGTGCTGTGGGTGACCGTGCTGAGCGCGATGCTGGCCCTGTGGCAGGTCGATACGCTCGCGGGGGTGCTGTTTGTGCCGTATCTGGTTTGGGTCACGATTGCGGCGGGATTGAACGCCGAAGTGTGGCGGTTGAACCGGGATGAGGCGGCTAAGGGGTCGGTTCAGTCGAGTTGATTCCGGGTGCGCGGTGAATGCGCACCCTACGATCCTTGACCTGAGTATGTTGGCACATCATCGTGATTTTGAAGACGTATTCATTGAAGGTCACCAGATGCAATTGAAACACGCCTGCGCAGCGATTTTACTCCCCCTTGTCCTGGCGGGGTGCGATGACCCCAGATACACGCCGCCTGAAGAATCTGGACTGGTGGGCGTTCGCCCCTATCCAAATCCCGATGACATATGCGTCGTTGCCGGAGAAAGTGCTGCAACGCAGGAGTTTCTGGATGACAGTTCGCTGCTCATCGGTTGCCCAAACCATGAAACGGGCGCGATCAGTGACAGGGTCGTGGAAGGCGCGAGTGTGGTGGGACAGGCCGGGGCCTGGACCCTTCTTTCTGTACCGAATTGAAGCGCGAAAGCTGATAGTACAGGTTGGATGAGTGTGCCGTTTGGTTTGCGTCCGTTTTGCGGGACGAAGCGGACTTCGAGATTAGTCATCTTCCGCTTCGAAAAGCCAACTTCGATCAAAATCAAAGGACTTCAACAAATCCCATTTGTAACGAGAAATCCGCCACAATCGAAACTCATCACCGATTAGATCATAGATAATTGCATGGCCGTCTCGAGGGCCGCCAGTGATGTCACCATTTGACGGGTCGGCTTCTGAAATAGGATGGCTATGAAATGAACCCCATATTCCTGATGCTCTCGCCGCTGCTTCCCGTAAGTCCTTATTCGCCAGCAAGAAACCACCAGGTTGGGTAGTTCTGTTATGCTTACGCATGAAATTTAAATAACCACGGCTCTCAAAGAAAATCCCGCAGATTTCTTTGAGACCGTCATTCGATGCAACGCGCGACGCATTCCGTATGTAAGCGTGTTGCCTGTCAGAAATCTTCCATCGCCGGAAACAGTCGGGTGGCGCGCTTCTGTACAATCGGAACTCCTAAATCAATGGCGTTCAGAACTCATAGCCCCAGATGGGATGGTGGTCAAAATGGGCTCTTACCTGCCATTCATCCAACTCCCATGCACGGCAGGCGGACGTTGAAGATGGATCAGGAGAAGGTCCATTTGCTGCGTCTGGGGACCCGGACTGCAAGCATCGGTTTGATCAGGGGCGAGCGGAAGCGGGTGAGGTCGAGGGCTTCGTGCACGCCTGTGGTGCGTTCGCCGTTGAGTGTCGTTTCCACGGCCGAGCGGGAGTAGAACGGCGCGTCGAGCATGTTTTGCACTTGGCGGGCTTTGGCGCCCGCGTCTCCGCGCGTTTCGCGTTTGACCGCCCAGAGCGAGCGGCGGATGGGGGCTTTGGGCGGGAGCGGGATGCTGGCGGCTTTGCCCGTTTCGTCGAAGTGGAAGCCTGCGGCGAGTTCCGAGCCGTCGAGCCTTGTGGCGTCGTAGAAGCAGGTGGCGCCGTCCCCGGTCGGGTAGCGGCCCCAGGTCCAGTACGAGAAGTCTTCTTCCAGAGCGCGGGTGCCGAAATTGGCATCGAAGTAGCCTTCGCCCGACCATTGCCAGCCGGGGCGGTCGATGTCGACTTCGATGCGGCTGCGGGGGGCGAAGGGGCGCCAGATATGGGCGTTGTCATTTGTGAGGGGGAGTTCGACATTGGTGAGCGCCGAGGGGATGACCCGGATTTGGCCCTTGATCCGCGAGATCAGCGGGGAGATGAGATTTCGTCGATGTCGATGATCAGTGTGTTGTCTTCCCAGCGCATCATGGAGGGGCCAACCTCGAACCTTGAGGCCGTTTGCCGGAGCGCGGAAGTGCCCCGGTCTGTCATCGTGAACCGGCCGCCTTTGCCATAGGTGGCCACGTTGATGCAGACGTGGTTTTGCGGGTTCTTGCGACCTGACCAGCGGTACCAGGGCGAAAAGACCGAGCCAATGAAGCCGATGACAGACACCGCGCGGGTGCCGCAATCGCTCAGGCCGTCGACATACCACCACGCATAGCCGTTCGGCCCGACCTCGACTTTGAAGTTTGGTCGCTCAAGATCGCCGCGACCGCGTGCCGGGCGGAGAGGGTGGCCATGGGCACACCCGCCCCCGGATGCGTCCCGCCCCCTGCCAGGTACAGGTTCGGGATCGGGGTTCGGGCCGTGGGCCGCTGCAGGGCGGCTGTCAGCCCGTGCGGTGTCTGCCCGTAGAGTGCGCCGAGCGTGGCCGGGAACATCCGTCCGAACGCTTGGGGCGTCGTTATCGTTGTCGTATCCGGGGGCGGGCCGAAACGCATCCCGTGCGCCGCCATCTGCTGCGTGATCTGATGAAGCCATGGGGAGAGGTCCTTGTCCGTGTCGTCGCCCGTTGCGGGCGCGTTTGTGATGATCTCGAACCGTTCAAGCTGGGGCGGGTTGCAGTCCTGGCCGCGGTCGAGGGCGCAGATGTAAAAGCTGGGGTTTGCGGGCACGCGCCCGGCCATGAGGTCGCGGAATTCGCTGGTCGCGTCCGCCGCGAAGAAGACGTTGTGGTGTGCGAGGTCTGGTCCGTGCGGTTTGGCGGCGAAGCTGAGCACGCGGGCGGAGAAGCTGCGTTTGGCCTTGGCCGTTTGCGGGGCGATATGCGCTGTGTCGGGTCCGAGTGTGCCGGTGGCTAGCGCCCTTGGGTCGCCCGCATGTACTAGCACGTCACAGGGCAGGCGGGTTCCGTCCAGCAGACGGACCGCAACTGCTTGCCCTTTCCGGACTTCGATCCGGTTGACATGCGCGTTTGTCACTGTGTCGACGCCATTGGTGTCCAATACTTGCAAGAGCGCCTGCGTCAGCTTGTGCATCCCGCCCTTGACAACCCAGACCCCGTTGGCCTCGGCCTGCCAGATCAGGGACAGGATGGCAGGGGCGTGGGTGGGGCTGCCGCCGACATAGGTGGCGTAGCGGCCAAAGAGTTGCCGCAGCCTTGGGTCGCGGAAACTGCGTTTGAGCAGGGTTTTGAGCGTTGAGAGCGGTGCCATGGCCGGGATGAGACGGGGCTGGCGCAGCACGTGTTTGGTGAGCGCTGCGAGTTTGGGTTCGGGCGCTTGCATCATCGGTGCGTCGAATGCCGAGAAGAGCTGGCGCGTGCGTTTGGTGAATTTGAGGAAGTCCGCAACTGCATCGTTGCCGCCAAAGCTGCGGAGCGCGCCGATGTTGCGCTCTTCGTCTGCGTAGAGACTGAGTTGGCTGCCGTCCGGCCAGAAGTGGCGGGCCAGTTCATCTTGTTTGATCAGGGTTACGTGGTCTTCGAGCGATGTGCCCAGTTGCGCAAAGAGGTCGTCGAAGACGTGCCGCATCGTCAGCACGGTGGGGCCTGCGTCGATGGGGCCTGCCTTGGAAGGGACCGCGCGGATTTTGCCACCGACGGCCGCGTGCCGTTCCAGCAGTGTCACCGCAAAGCCCGCCGCCCGCAGCCGGGCCGCGCAGGCAAGGCCGGCGATGCCCGCGCCGATGATCACGGCGCGTTGCGGGGCGGGGGCTATGACATGGGTCATCGGGTGGAATGTTGACTCGTGACAGGCAATGTGTCCAGTATGATTTACACTTTGGTGTACGCTTAAAGTGACATTTATACCGAAAGGGAGCGACGCGCATGGGCCTGAGCACGCGGATCGAGACGGCGATTGCCGAGGCTGTGGGTGTAGGGCAGGGGGCTGGACGGGCGACCCCGCCGAAGCTTGCGAGCGCTTTGCATTATGCGACGGCCCCCGGTGGTGCCCGCATCCGCCCTACCATCCTCATGTCTGTTGCGATGGCCTGTGGTGATGATCGCCCGACCGTGTCGAATGCTGCCGCGTCGGCGCTGGAGATGATCCATTGCGCGTCCCTCGTCCATGATGATCTGCCGTGTTTTGACGATGCGGATATGCGCCGCGGCAAGGCGTCGGTGCATCGTGCCTATTCCGAGCCGTTGGCTGTGCTGGCCGGTGACAGCCTGATCGTACTGGCCTTTGAAACCCTTGCCCGACAGTCGGGGCATGCGCCCGAGCGGGTGGCGCAGTTGATCATGACCCTTGCACAGCGGACCGGCATGCCCGGCGGTATCTGTGCGGGGCAGGGATGGGAGAGCGAGGATCAGGTGGATCTGAAGGCCTACCATCAGGCCAAGACCGGGGCGCTGTTCATTGCGGCCACGCAGATGGGTGCCATTGCGGCAGGGCAGGATGCGGAGCAGTGGTTCGAGCTGGGCGACCGGATTGGCGAGGCGTTCCAGGTGGCTGATGACTTGCGCGATGCACTGTATGACGAGGCGACACTGGGCAAGCCTGCGGGTCAGGACGATCTGCATGGGCGACCGAATGCGGTGGCCTCATTTGGCGTGCAGGGGGCGATCAGCCGCCTCAAGGATATTCTGGGTGGGGCGATCGCCTCGATCCCGAGTTGCCCGGGCGAGGCGCAGCTGGCCGAGATGGTGCGGATGTATGCGGAGCGGCTGACGCCTGTTGTGTCTCCATCCCGCGTGCCGGGCGAATGACAAGCGACGCGCATGACCTGCCGGGATGGCCCAAGTATAGGGTCAGTGGCTGGGTGAACCGGCTGGTCGCGCGACCCGGGTTTCAAAGTTGGGCGAGCAAGTTTCCACTCACACGATCGCGGGCGCGCGCCGATGGCGCGGCGCTGTTTGATGTGGTGCAGGGGTTTGTGCAAAGCCAGGTTTTGATGGCTTTGGTGGAGCTGGACCTGTTCCGGCGGTTGCGCGCTGGCCCTCAGAGCGCCGAGGCGTTGGGCCGCGCCTGTGATGTGCCTGAGGATCGGATGCTTGTCCTGTTGCAGGCCGGTGCCGCGCTGGGGCTGCTCAAACGTAAGAAGGATCATTTTGCGCTGGCGCGCAAGGGGGCGGCCCTGATGGGCGTACCGGGGTTGGAGGCGATGATCCGGCATCACAAAGCATTCTATGATGATTTGCGTGATCCGGTGGCGTTGCTGCGCAAGCCGGATGAGACGAAGCTGAGCCAGTTCTGGCCCTATGTCTTTGGCGGTGACGTCGATGCGGGTGACGCGGCGGTCTATTCCGATCTGATGGCGCAGTCTCAGCGGTTGGTGGCCGAGGACACGTTGCGCACCGTGTCGCTGAAAGGTGTGCAGCACCTTCTGGATATCGGCGGCGGCACGGGGGCGTTTCTGGAAGCGGCGGGTCAGATCAACCGGACGATGCAGATGACGCTGTTCGATCTGCCGTCTGTGGTGCCCGATGCGCAGGCGCGGTTTGACGCGGCGGGGATGGCGGACCGGGTGACCGTCGCGCCGGGGTCGTTCCGCGAGGATGCCCTGCCCGAGGGCGCGGATGCGATTTCACTGGTCCGCGTTCTTTATGATCATTCCGATGACACAGTGCGCGCTTTATTGGCCAGGGTGCATGATGCCTTGCCCCCCGGCGGGCAGTTGATCGTGTCCGAGCCGATGGGCGGCGGTGCCCGGCCCGAGCGGGCAGGGGACGTGTATTTCGCATTTTACACGATGGCGATGCAGACGGGACGCGCCCGATCTGCGGAGGAGATCAGTGCGCTTTTGGCCGAGGCGGGCTTTGATCAAGTGCGCTGTCCGACGCCTGCGCGCACCTATGTCACCCGCGTTGTCACGGCGGTGCGTCCAGCCTGATTCACATGAATGTGTCCAATTTAATTGACACAATGAGATGTCCAATTAGAATGACACATAACGACAAAGCGTCGCCCTGAGTCTCTTTCACCGGAATCCAGGCAATTGCGGCGCCCGAACACGGAGACGACCTTGGACACTTCTGCCGTCCTTCTGAAAGGTCCCAAAGACCTTGATGTCGACACGCTGGCGCTGACGGCGCCGGGGGCAGGTGATCTGGTTGTCGAAGTCACACATTCTGGCATTTCGACGGGCACGGAAAAGCTGTTCTGGTCGGGCGATATGCCCCCGTTTCCCGGCATGGGCTATCCACTGGTGCCGGGCTACGAGGCTGCTGGTGAAGTGGTAGAGGCCGGTGTGCTGACCGGGTTCAAACCCGGCGACCGTGTGTTCGTGCCGGGGTCGAATTGTTTCGAAGGCGCCTTTGGCCTGTTTGGTGGGGCGGCGAAAACGCTGGTCACCAACAGCGAGCGTGTGACCCGTATTGATCCCAAGTTGGGGGCAGAGGGCGCATTGCTGGCCTTGGCCGCTACAGCCCGTCACGCAATGGCTGGCATGAACAAGGCCGTGCCGGACCTGATTGTCGGACACGGTGTGCTGGGCCGGTTGCTGGCTCGGTTGACCATCGCCTCGGGCGCGCCTGCGCCAAAGGTGTGGGAGATTGACCCGGCCCGCCGTGCTGGTGCGCAGGGATACGAGGTTCTGCATCCTGATGATGACGAGCGCCGCGACTATCGGTCGATCTATGACGCGTCGGGGCAGGGCAGCCTGTTGAATGATCTGGTTGGTCGCATCGCCAAGGGTGGTGAGATCGTGCTGGCCGGTTTCTATTCCGCGCCTTTGAGTTTCGCCTTTCCACCCGCCTTCATGAAAGAGGCCCGGTTCCGCGTGGCGGCCGAGTGGACCCGCGAAGACTTGGCGGCGACCCGTGCGTTGGTTGAGTGCGGCGCGCTGCGTCTGGATGGATTGATCACACATACGCGCCCCGCTGCTGATGCGCGGGCGGCTTATGAACAGGCCTTCACTGACGGGGCCTGCCTGAAGATGATTTTGGATTGGGAGCACTGAGCCTATGAAAGACGAAGTTCCTAATCTCAAGGATTTCGATCAACGCTTGCGGGACGAGGCCAACGAGGATTTGGCCGACGTGCTGCCCGCTGAGGCGACGAAGGACACGCAGATCATCGCGATCTATGGCAAGGGGGGATTGGCAAGTCCTTCACCCTCGCCAACCTGAGCCACATGATGGCGGAGCAGGGCAAGCGTGTGCTGCTGATCGGCTGCGATCCGAAGTCTGACACCACCAGCCTGTTGTTTGGTGGCAAGGCGTGCCCGACCATCATCGAAACCTCGACCCGCAAGAAACTGGCGGGCGAAGAGGTGAAGATCGGTGACGTGTGTTTCAAGCGTGGCGGTGTGTTTGCCATGGAGCTTGGTGGCCCGGAAGTGGGTCGCGGCTGCGGTGGGCGCGGCATCATTCATGGTTTCGAGTTGCTCGAGAAGCTGGGCTTTCACGATTGGGATTTCGACTACGTCCTTCTGGACTTCCTCGGCGACGTGGTCTGTGGCGGGTTCGGCCTGCCCATCGCGCGGGACATGGCGCAGAAAGTGATCCTGGTCGCGTCGAACGATTTGCAGTCGCTGTATGTGGCCAACAACGTCTGTTCGGCGGTGGAGTATTTCCGAAAGCTGGGCGGCAATGTCGGTGTGGCCGGGCTGGTCATCAACAAGGACGATGGGTCGGGTGAGGCGCAGGCCTTTGCCGAGGCCGTGGATATTCCGGTGCTTGCCTCGATCCCGCAGGATGATGACCTGCGCAAGAAATCCGCGAATTATCAGATTGTCGGCACGGACACGTCACAATGGGGTGCCCTGTTTGCTGCCCTGGGAGAGAACGTGGCCGTCGCACCGCCGGTGCGTCCCGCACCCTTGTCGCAGGATGGGCTGCTTGATCTCTTTGACGGGTCCGAGACGGGGGCGGGCATTGAATTGATCCCGGCCACGGACATGGACATGCGCGGCAAGAATGCAGCGCCGAAAGAGTCCCTTGAAGTGGTGTATGACGACGCATGAGTCCCAAGGTCACATATGACGCCGCCGATACGGTGGAGGTGACCAAGGGCCACCCGCGCGAGGCAGAGATGCCTGCGGTGGAGGCGCCCGTGGATGGTCTGGGCTGTCATTCAGGCTCCGAGATGGAAAAGGCCGCGCGGATGGCGGGCAACTCCGAGATGTTGGACAAGTTCGCCGCTGACTATCCGCAAGGGCCCCATGACAAACCGCAAAGCATGTGCCCGGCATTCGGGTCGTTGCGTGTGGGTCTGCGGATGCGCCGCGTGGCGACTGTGCTGAGCGGCTCGGCCTGCTGTGTCTATGGACTGACATTCGTGTCCCATTTCTACGGGGCGCGGCGGTCTGTAGGGTACGTGCCCTTCAACTCCGAAACGCTGGTGACCGGCAAGCTGTTCGAAGACATTCGCGAGTCTGTCCATGACCTTGCCGACCCTGACAAATACGACGCCATTGTCGTGACGAACCTGTGTGTTCCCACGGCATCTGGCGTGCCGCTGCGGCTGTTGCCGGACGAGATCAATGGGGTTCGGATCGTCGGGATCGACGTGCCCGGGTTTGGGATTCCCACCCATGCCGAGGCCAAGGATGTTCTGGCCGGGGCCATGCTGAACTATGCCCGCGCCGAGGTGGAGGCAGGGCCGGTGGCCGCTCCCGTGGGTGGAAAATCTGATCGCCCGACTGTGGCGCTGCTGGGAGAGATGTTCCCAGCGGATCCCATGATGATTGGACAGATGCTGGCACCCTTGGGTCTGGCTGCGGGGCCTGTGGTGCCGTGTCGTGAGTGGCGGGAGCTTTATGCAGCTCTGGATGCGTCCGTCGTGGCGGCGGTGCATCCGTTCTACACTGCGGCTGTGCGTGAGTTTGAAGCGGCTGGTCGCCCTGTTGTGGGGTCGGCCCCTGTGGGGCGTGATGGTACGGCGGCGTGGCTGAAGGCCATTGGCGAGGCCCATGGCTGTTCGGCTGAGCAGATTGCCGAAGCGCAGAATGCTGTCTTGCCTGCGATTTCCGGCGCGTTGGCCGCGACCCCGATCAAGGGGACAATCACTCTGTCGGGCTATGAAGGGTCCGAATTGCTGGTGGCCCGGTTGCTGATCGAGAGCGGGGCGGAGGTGCCCTATGTCGGCACCGCCTGTCCGCGCACGCCTTGGAATGCGGAGGATCAGGCGTGGCTTGAGGCCAAGGGTGTGAAGGTGAAATTCCGCGCGTCGCTGGAAGATGATTGTGCCGCCATGGAAGCGGTGCAGCCTGATCTGGCCATCGGCACGACGCCCGTGGTGCAGAAGGCGAAAGAGCTGGGCATTCCGGGTCTCTATTTCACCAACCTGATTTCGGCGCGGCCCCTGATGGGTGTGGCCGGGGCCGGGTCGTTGGCTGAAGTGATCAATGCGGCCATCGGGAACAAGGGCCGGATGGAGCATATGAAGGCCTTCTTCGAAGGTGTGGGCGCGGGCGACACCGCGGGTGTTTGGGAAGGTGATCCCAACCTGCGTCCAGATTTCCGGGCGCAGAATGTGAAGAAGCTGGAGCGTCAACAGAAGGCCGCGAAGGCGGCGGAGATGATTTAGTGCGCGGATATGGAACATATGCGCGCACCGGCGCGAGGCAGCGTTTGGCACAAGCCGAACGCGTTCGCGCACCGTTGTATGAAAGCGGATCGGTTGCCACGTTCCGCCCGGCGAGCAACGCCGGGCAGCGCCCGTCCGCCCCCTGGGCGAGCGCTATGCGCCCACCCGCGGACGCGCGATGCCCTCTGCACTAAGCGGAGGTGCCCCATGCTGATCATGGATCACGACAGGGCGGGGGGCTACTGGGGCGCGGTCTATGCGTTCTGTGCCGTGAAGGGCCTGCAATGTGTGATTGATGGCCCGGTGGGCTGCGAGAACCTGCCGGTGACGTCTGTGTTGCATTACACCGACGCGCTGCCGCCGCATGAATTGCCCATCGTGACGACCGGTCTCGGCGAGGAAGAGTTGGGCCGCGATGGCACCGAGGGCGCGATGAAGCGGGCCTGGGGGACATTGGATCCGGCACTTCCAGCCGTTGTTGTGACCGGTTCCATTGCCGAGATGATCGGCGGTGGGGTGACGCCCATGGGCACAAACATTCAGAGATTCCTGCCGCGCACCATTGATGAGGATCAGTGGGAAGCGGCGGATCGGGCGATGACCTGGATCTTTACCGAGTTTGGTATGACCAAGGGTCGGATGCCGCCCGAGAAGAAACGCGAGGAAGGTGCGCGTCCTCGCGTTAATATCCTTGGTCCGATGTATGGCACGTTCAACATGCCATCCGATCTGGCCGAGATCCGTAGGCTGGTCGAAGGGATCGGCTGCGAGGTCAACATGGTGATGCCCTTGGGCGCCCATGTGGCCGACATGCGAAATCTGGTGAATGCGGATGTGAACATCTGCATGTACCGCGAGTTCGGGCGCGGGTTGAGCGAGCTTCTTGCCAAGCCGTATCTACAAGCCCCGATAGGGGTCGAGAGTACCACCAAGTTCCTGCGCGCACTGGGGAATCTGGTGGGCCTCGACCCCGAACCTTTTATCGAGCGCGAAAAGCATTCGACGCTCAAACCTGTGTGGGACCTGTGGCGGTCTGTCACGCAGGATTTCTTTGCCACCGCATCTTTTGCGGTCGTGGCGAACGAGACCTATGCCCGCGGCCTGCGTCTGTTCCTTGAGGACGACATGGGTCTGCCGTGCGCGTTCGCGACGGCCCGCGTTGCGGGCAAGAAGACCAACAATGAGGAAGTGCGCGCCTGGATGGGCCAGAAGCGCCCATTGGTGGTCTTCGGGTCTATCAATGAAAAGATGTATCTGGCGGAGCTGAAGGGTGGGCATGGCCCAAGCCCGGCATTCATTCCTGCGTCTTTTCCCGGCGCTGCCATTCGCCGGGCCACGGGTACCCCATTTATGGGATATGCGGGCGCGACCTACGTCATTCAAGAAGTCTGCAATGGCCTCTTTGACGCACTCTTTCATATTCTGCCCCTGGCCACCGATATGGATGCGGCCGAGGCGACCCCGACGACCCTGCGCCGTGATTTCCCATGGGATGAAGACGCGCAGGCCATGCTGGACCGGATCGTGGCCCAGCACCCCATCCTGACCCGAATTTCCGCGGCAAAGACCCTGCGCGATGCGGCTGAGCAAGCAGCCCTCGCGCAAGGTGCGGACCGGGTTGTGATCGAAACTGTGCGCGCTCTCGATCCCGCTTTGGCGGGGTCGTCCGACATGAAGGATCCGGCCTTGGTCGGGTCGTCAGACAACGTTTCCGAGGGAGGAACAGCATGACTGACATGACATCGAACATGGCGACCGAGGCACCCGCCAGAAAGCGCAACAGCGAGAAGACCGAGTTCATGGTCTATTTCGCGATCATCTTTGTGGCGACACTGCCGCTGGCCTGCCTGACCTGGGCGCTGGCTGCGATCAAGTCGCGCAGCTTTACCGACAAGGGCCCGATGGCCCGGGCCTGGACCCAGGCGCGGATCATCACGCCGATGATCTTCAACGGGTGATCCGCGCTACGAAACATATTTTGACGGGCCCGCTTTCGCGCGAGCTCACCGAACATCTCGGCCTGTGTGCGCCTGCCGAGACACGAGACTGGACGCCTGCCTGCAGGTGGACAGAGCCCGGAGGGGGTGACCCCAAAGGACCCGGCCGCGGGGTGCGCGGCGTCAGCATTGATTTCCGGAGGAATGACTATGGCTGAAAACCTGTCTTTTACAGGTCTTACAGACGAGCAGGCGCAAGAATTGCACGCTGTCTACATGAGCGGGCTCTGGCTTTTCACAGCCGTGGCCGTTGTCGCTCACTTGGCAACGTACATCTGGCGTCCCTGGTTCGCGAACGGTTGGTAAGGACAAGACATGGCAAAGTTCTACAAGATCTGGCTCATTTTTGATCCTCGCCGCGTGTTCGTTGCGCAAGGCGTCTTTCTGTTCCTGCTGGCAGCGATGATTCACCTCGTCCTGCTGAGCACGGAGCACTTCAACTGGTTCGAGCTGGCTGCCCAAGGCGCCCAGTAAGAGCTGGTCCGAAGGGATCATCAAGATCGCTGCGGGCGGGGCAACAGTGCGCCCCCGCCTGCCCGCAGCAAACCCATTCTGACACTACAAAGACGGCTGACGACCCGACCCGGGCCGCGCCGCCAAACGCGGAGATAGAGAGATGGCCTTGCTGTCCTTCGAACGAAAGTATCGCGTCCGCGGAGGGACGCTGATCGGCGGCGATCTGTTCGACTTCTGGGTCGGTCCATTCTACGTGGGCTTTTTCGGGGTCACGACCGCCTTTTTCGCCCTTCTGGGCACTATCCTGATTTTCTGGGGCGCATCCCAACAGGGTACCTTCAATCCATGGCTGATCAACATCGCCCCGCCGGACCTGAGCTATGGTCTGGGCATGGCGCCCCTGCTGGAAGGCGGGCTGTGGCAGATCATCACGATCTGTGCCACTGGCGCGTTCATCAGCTGGGCCCTGCGCGAGGTTGAGATTTGCCGCAAGCTGGGGATGGGATATCACGTTCCCATCGGTTTCAGCTTTGCCATTCTGGCCTACATGACGCTGGTCATCTTCCGCCCCTTCCTGATGGGCGCGTGGGGGCATGGGTTTCCGTACGGGATCTTCAGCCACCTCGATTGGGTGAGCAACACCGGCTACGCCTATCTGCATTTCCACTACAACCCGGCGCATATGCTGGCTGTCACGCTGTTCTTCACGACCACGCTGGCGCTGGCGCTGCACGGCGCGCTGATCCTGTCGGCGGCCAACCCCGAAGAGGGCGAGCTGGCCAAGACACCGGATCACGAGGACACGTTCTTTCGTGACTTCATCGGCTATTCGATCGGCACGCTGGGCATTCACCGTCTGGGCTGGTTGCTGGCCATAAACGCGGTCTTCTTCAGCGCGGTTTGCATCATCATCTCCGGTCCCGTCTGGACGTCCGGCTGGCCCGAGTGGTGGAACTGGTGGCTGAACCTGCCGATCTGGGGCGCTGATCCGCTGCCTGTCTATCAATCCGGCTTTGGAGGGTAAGGATATGTTCAATATCGAATATCAAAACATCTTCACCCAGGTCCAAGTTCAGGGGAACCCGGAATGGGGTATGGACGACAGCGGCGAGATGATGGCCGAGCGGGGCGGAAAGCCCTGGTTCTCGACCCTCGCAGGCTGGATCGGCAATGCGCAGATCGGACCGATCTATCTGGGTTGGACTGGCATGGTGTCGCTGGCAACGGGCCTGATCTGGTTCGTGATGGTCGGCATTAACATGCTGAGCCAGGTTGGGTTCAGCATTCCCGAGTTCATCCGGCAGCTGTTCTGGCTGGCGCTTGAGCCGCCATCGCCGGAATACGGATTGTCCATGCCGCCACTGGATGAGGGCGGCTGGTACATTATCGCCTCGTTCTTCCTGCTGGTGTCGGTGATGACGTGGCTGTTGCGGTCCTACCTGCTGGCGGCTGAGCACAAGATGGGCAAGCACGTGTTCTGGGCCTTTGCGGCTGCGGTGTGGTTGTTTCTTGTCTTGGGTCTGTTCCGTCCGGTCCTGATGGGATCGTGGAGCGAGGCGGTGCCTTATGGCATCTTCCCACACCTTGATTGGACGACCGCATTCTCGATCCGGTACGGCAACCTTTACTACAACCCGTTCCACTGTCTTTCGATCGTGTTCCTTTATGGCTCTGTCCTGCTGTTCTGCATGCATGGTGGTACTATTCTGGCCGTGACCCGCTATGGCGGCGACCGCGAATTGGAGCAGATATATGACCGTGGTACGGCGACCGAGCGGGCGGCCCTGTTCTGGCGCTGGACCATGGGGTTCAACGCCACGATGGAGGGCATTCACCGCTGGGCCTGGTGGTTTGCGGTGCTGACCCCGATCACGGGTGGTATCGGCATCCTGCTGACCGGGACAGTGGTCGACAACTGGTTCATCTGGGCGCAGGAGCACAACTTTGCCCCCGCCTATGACGGTGCATATGGCTACGAAGACTACGGGTCGTACGAAGCCTTCATCGGGAAGGAGGACTGATCATGCTGCCCAAGTGGTTCAATGAATGGAACAAGGCCAATCCGACCAATGTGTTCGGGCCGGCCATCGCCATCGGCATTGTTGGCAGTGCTGTCTTTGTCGCCGCCCTCTTGGTGACATGGGGCAACCCGGTTCAGACCGAGAGTATGCAGACGGGTCCACGCGGCACGGGCATGTCGGTGCCGGAATACAATGTGGCCCGCAAGGCCGAGGATCCGACGGTTGCGGGCTACAGCTCGGCCCCGCCGGTTGTCCCCGGGCCGGGTGCTGCCCGCGCCGGTGATGTCATCGACAATGCCGAGCCGTTGCTGGCCGATCTGACGCCTGAAAACTACGAGCGTGTCGTGAATGCGATGCGGACATGGACGGGCATCAGCGTGCTGTTCGATGGCGAGGAAAACTACCAGACTGTCGTGGCGCGGCGCATGATCCAGATGACCCAGAACCTGAACGAGAACTGGGCGGGCCATGTCAATGTGAACGGGGATGCAGGTGTGAACTGCTATACCTGTCACCGGGGCGAGGCTGTTCCAAGCGACGTCTGGTTCAATGTCACGCCGGTCAATGAGAATGTCGGTGGTTGGGCCGCGGATCAGAACCGTGCCACGTCGATGAGTTCATCGACGTCGCTGCCCTCAACGGCGTTGGAGGTCTATCTGACCGACTATGACAGCCAGGTGAATGTGCATGATCTGGAGAGCCGGGTGGCCGGTGTGCCGGGTCTGGATGATGACATTCATACGATCCAGAAGACCGAGATGACGTTCAGCCTGATGAACTATTTCTCGAACTCTTTGGGTGTGAACTGTGTCTTCTGCCACAACAGCCGCGCGTTCTATGACGGGGCGCAGGTGACGCCGCAGTGGTCGACGGCCCAGCAGGGCCGCCAGATGGTCATCGAGCTGAACCAGGAATACCTGATCCCGCTCAAGGACACGTACCCTGCCGAGCGCCTTGGCCCGATCTATGCCGATGCGCCCAAGGTGGGCTGCCGCACCTGCCACAAGGGGTATCAGAAACCCCTGCAAGGCATGAACATGGTGGCGGATTGGCCTGAACTCGCGTCGACCGAGGCGCCTGTTTACGAGTGATGTGGCGGGGGCGGCGCAACCTGCCCCCGTGACGCCAGGCGCGGGTCGGTGGCTTCCTTGACCCACGCGCGGGATCATCTGGTCCCGGTTCCCTTCCTGTTGGCTACAGGAACCTGGCGTCGTGCTTGAACCCTCAGGCGCGACGCCTTTTTGCCCCAAGGGTCTGCTTGGCAAGGCGGGCGGGGCGAGTTGAAAGGATGTGCGCCCATGACCGAGAACATTGTAAAGACACCCCTGTTGGATACCGTGGCTGGACCCGCTGATCTGAAGCGGCTGAGCGACGATGAGCTGTCCCGTTTGGCCGTCGAGTTGCGCGGGGATGTGATCGATGCCGTCAGCCGGACGGGCGGGCATCTGGGGTCATCGCTGGGCGTGGTTGAATTGACGGTCGGCATTCATGCCGTGTTCGACACCCCGCGGGACAAGTTGATCTGGGATGTGGGCCACCAGTGTTACCCGCACAAGATCCTGACCGGGCGCCGTCATCGTATGGGCAGCTTGCGTCAGAAAGACGGGATCAGTGGGTTCACCAAGCGGGCCGAGAGCGATTTTGATCCCTTTGGGGCGGCCCACTCCTCGACCTCGATTTCTGCTGCGTTGGGCTTCACCGTGGGCCGCGACATGGGCATGCCGACGGGCGATGCGGTGGCTGTCATCGGGGACGGGTCGATTTCGGCGGGCATGGCCTATGAGGCGTTGAACAATGCCGGGCACGAGGGGCGGCGGTTGTTCGTGATCCTGAATGACAATGAGATGTCGATTGCTCCGCCTACGGGTGCGATGAGCACGTATTTGTCGAACCTGTCGCGCAACTCGCCCCTTGCACCTTTGCACGCGATTGCTGAGGGGATGGAGGCCGCGCTGCCCAAGCCCATGCGCGACGGGGCGCGGCGGGCGCGCGAGATGGTGACGGGCGTTGAAAGTCGCGGCACGTTCTTTGAAGAGCTGGGATTTGACTATATCGGCCCGATTGATGGGCATGACATGGGGCAGGTATTGAGCGTGTTGCGTGCGGCGCGCACCCGGGCGACCGGACCGGTGCTGATCCATGCCTGCACGGTCAAGGGCAAGGGCTATGCCCCCGCCGAAGGGTCCGCCGACAAGTATCATGGCGTGTCTAAGTTCGATGTAGAGACAGGCGAACAGTCCAAGGGCAAGAGCAATGCGCCGTCTTATACGTCTGTCTTTGGGGAAACGTTGGCCGATCTGGCGGCGAAGGATCCGTCTATCGTTGCGGTGACGGCGGCGATGCCGTCGGGCACCGGCGTCAACAAGATGGCGGATCGGTTTCCGGGGCGCGTGTTTGACGTCGGCATTGCAGAGCAGCATGGCGTGACCTTTGCCGCCGGGATGGCGGCCAGCGGTTTGAAGCCGTTTTGTGCGATCTATTCGACCTTCCTGCAGCGCGGGTATGACCAGGTGGTGCATGACGTGGCGTTGCAAGGTCTGCCGGTGCGGTTTGCCATTGATCGGGCCGGTCTGGTGGGGGCCGATGGAGCCACCCATGCAGGGTCTTTTGACATTGGCTATCTTGCATCTTTGCCGGGGATCGTGGTGATGGCTGCAGCGGACGAGGCGGAGCTGGTGCATATGGTCACGACGGCCGCCGCCCATGACAGCGGGCCAATTGCATTCCGCTATCCGCGTGGCAACGGGCGTGGCGTAGCGATGCCGGAACACGGCGAGGTTTTGGAGATCGGTAAGGGCCGCATGATCCAGGAGGGGTCGGACGTGGCGCTGTTGTCGCTTGGCACGCATCTGGACGCCTGCGAGCGTGCCGCCGCGCGGCTCGAGGCGGAGGGGTTGTCGGTGTCCATTGCGGATGCGCGCTTTGCCAAACCCCTGGATGTCGAGATGATCCGCGACCTTGCTGCACGTCATGAGCTGCTGGTGACGGTCGAGCAGGGGGCCATGGGTGGTTTTGGCGCGATGGTGCTGCAGGCCATGGCCGCCGAAGGGCTGCTGGATCAGGGCCTGAAGGTGCGCACGATGCATTTGCCCGACCGGTTCATTGATCAGGCCAACCCGGATGAGATGTATGAAGATGCCGGTCTGACGGCGGCGGATATTGTGAACACCGTGCGCGATGCCGTGGGGCGGGCCGAGAGCAATGTGGTTGACCTGATCGCGGGGGAGTAAGGCCCCGCTCATTCGACCTTCAAGCACCGCCTGACTCACTTGCCGGAGGGTCCGAATTCCCTGTTTAAAAAAATCCCCGCCGGAGGCTCCGACGTCAGCTGTTGGAGCCTCCGGCGGGAGTATTTTCAGTCAGAAGAAACACGCGCCCGGGCTGCGGCCGCCTGCTCAGGCAGTCCGGACTTTTCGTAAACCCCTGCCAGCATGGTGTTGAGCGGAATGCCATCGGGATCGAAGGTGCGGCGCATTTCAAGGACTTGTTGCGCCTGTGATGTGCGGCCCGCGCGGATCAGCGCATCGAGGTGGATCTGTTCAAAGAGGTCACGTTGGGCATGGCTGCCGCCGCATTCGGCGAGGCGGGGCAGGGCCTTGCCCAGAAAGCGGATGCAATCGTCGTAATCCTCAGCCGCATGCGCGGCGATGCCGTGCGCGGCCCAAAGGGCCACGTCGCGCCAGACGGGCCAATCGTGTTTTTTCTCATCCTCGGCGCGGGCTTCGATAGCCTTAAGTAGGGTCTCTCCCTCGGGGCGGTGGGTGCGGCCAAGCGCGTAGAGGTATTGCAGGGTGAGGAAGGCGCTGACTGTGTCGGCGCCCCGCTTTGCCACATGGTCAGCCACGTCCTGCCAGCGGTTGCCGACATTGACCCCGGCAAATTCGATCCGGGCGAGCAGCGACACCGCACCGACCTGATCCTGCGAGTAGTCCTTGTTCACGCCCCAGACATGGGTGTCGTAGGCGGCCAGCAAATCGTCGGTGCGCCCGGCGGATATGTAGAACAGCGCCAGATGCCACCAGTTGTGTGTGTGCATGAAGCTGTTGAGGTCGGCCCAATGGTGGGCGACGGATTCCAGAAACGCAGTGCCCTCGGCCACCTGGCCGCGAGTGAGGTAGATATGGGCCAGCGCGTGGTGTGCCCAGGGTTCGCTTTCGTCCAGTATCAGTGCGTGACGTGCGGCGGCTTCGGCGTCATCCAGCAGGTGACATTCCTCGAATCCGAAGGCGCGCATGCCGTGGGCATAGGCGATATCGGCTGCGCCGGGTTGGGCTTTTTCCGCGACGCGCAGCATGGCGGGGAAGTCGCCGATGTTGAACGTGTGGTATTGGCCCAGTTTCAGCATGACCATGTCGCGGGGATAGGCGCTGACCGTGGCTTCGCACAATTCGATGAGTTTAGGGATGTCGCCGGCCACGAACAGGCGGGCGGCTTCGACGGCGGCCTCTTCGCGTGGCGTGAGGCCCTTGGCGGCCAGCGCGTTGTCCAGAAACGGTTTTGCAAGGTCTGGTGCTGCTGGCGCCTCGAGCAGCATGTAGAGGATCGCAGCATAGGCGTTGGCGAGGCCGTTGTCTGGGTCGGCCTTGACCACTTTCAGCACATTCACGGCCTTGGTCTGAAAGCTGATGAAGCCATGTACGAAATCGTCGATCCCTTGGCGGGTTGCGTCATTGGTGCAAGTGATGGGCAGGCCGTAGAGGTCTTGCATGATGTCCCCCTCAGATCGGGTGTTTGGCGGCATAGGCGCACAGCAATTCGGCCACCTGGTCGGGCGCGTCCCAGTGGATGGAGTGTCCGGCCCCTTCGAGGATGTGGTGGGGCAGATGGCTGAGCACGGCGAGGATGTGATCGGGCGGCACGATTAGGTCAAGCGCGCCGATGAGTATCTGTGTGGGGCAGTTTGGGCTGGCGAGTGCTGTTCCATCGAAGCCGCGCAGGGCGGTCAGTTGGTGTTCCATGGCATCGGCAGACTGGGCGTGCGGGTAGGCGAGGCTGTCGGCGACCGCCTGATCCACCGCTTTGGGATCGTTGTAGACGCGCGGATTGAAGAGCCACGGGAACAGTGCGCGCAGCCATGTATCTTCGGGTGCCGAGCTGCGCCGGATTGCGATGAGGTTTGCGAACAGCGCCGTGTTGCGCGGCAGGCGTACGGGGGCGGAAGCTGCAATATGGTTCGAGGCCATTCGGTCGGGTACTTCCTGTGCCATGTGCAGGGCAATGATCCCGCCCATTGAATGTCCAATCGTGTGATACCGGTCGAAGCCCAGATGACCCATCAGCGCCAGTGCGTCCTTGCACATCAGGTCGATGCTGACCGGTGCGTTCCAAGGGGTTGTTTGCCCTGTCGTCCGGTTGTCGGGCGTGATGCAGGTGAAGTGGTTTTGCAGGAGCGGCACCAGGGGCATCCAGCTCGCATGGTCCGACATGAAGCCCGCCAGCATCAACAGCGGTGGTCCACTGCCCGTCACCTTGTAGTGCAGGGCGATGTCGTCACGCTCAAATGTCGGCATTGAGCTGTCCCCATGTCGGCAGCAGGTCGCCCGGCGCAGGTGTTGCGGCATAGACCCCGCGAGCAATGGCGCGGCTGAGGCACAATGCAGCGGCGTGGCCGATCAGCGCCAAATCCCGTGGTGTTGTCATGGGCCTCGCGCTGGTCGAGACGCTGAACACGAGGTCGCCGTCACTGGGACTGTGCGCCGGGACGCAGGCGCGCGCGATGCCATCATGTGCGGCGGTGGCAATCCGTTGGCATTGCGCCTTGTCGAGCGTGGCGTCGGTCGCAACGATTGCGATGGTGGTGTTGGCCCGTTCCAGCATTGCCGTCAGTTTGCGGCTGACATGGGTGCGTCCGAGCCCCGCGTGTGCGTCGGGGCCAAGGCCGCCGAACTCACCATCGATCTCGAATGGCGCGGCCCAGAAATGCTTGTCGCCCGGCGTCGTCACACTGCCCATGGGGTTGGCCGCGACGAGCGCGCCGACCGTGATCCCGCTGTCGAGGGTAAGCGACGCGGTGCCGAGGCCGCCTTTCATCATGGCGGTCATGGCGCCCGTGCCAGCGCCGATTGTGCCGATGGGTGTGCTGTCTGTTGCCGCCTCAAACGCGGCCCGTCCGAGCGCGGGGTAGGGCGTGTCGGTCCATGTCTGATCGCCTCCGGACAACAGGTCGAAGATGATCGCCCCCGGCACAAGCGGGATGATCGTGTTGCCCACCCGGTAGCCGCGCCCCGTGGCCCGCAGTCCCTCGACCACGCCGGAACAGGCGTCGAGGCCGTAGGCGCTACCACCTGACAACACCAAAGCATCTACTTGCGCCACGGATTTGTCTGGCGCCAACAGGTCTGTTTCGCGTGTGCCCGGCGCGCCGCCCTGGACTGAAACCGAGGCCGTGAAAGGTGTGTCTGCCGTCAGCACTGTGACGCCGGATTTAAGCCTGTCGTCTTGCGCGTGGCCGACCTTGAGCCCTTCGATGTCCGTAATTGCGTTTTGCGGTCCTGGGGTCATTTTGAATTCGTGCCTCCGGCGGGGATTTTTTGAAACAGGGAAGGAGTGACCCGTTCGCTTTAGATGCGAGGCTTTGGTGCCGCTGTGGCTGGATCGCCGGTGTTGGGCACACCTTTGGGTTCGATCAGCAGGACCTTGCATTCTTGGTCCGCGCGGGGGCGGTGGGTGACGCCTTTGGGCACGATGAACAACTCGCCTGCTTTGACGGGATGGCTTTGATCTTCGATGTCCATCACCATTTCGCCATCAAGTACGAGAAAGAAATCGTCGGTATCTTCATGCAGGTGGAACGGGAACTCGCCCTGGAACTTGACCACCATGACGTCGTTGTCGTTGTAGTCGGCGATGACGTGCGGGTCCCAATGGGTGTTGAATTGGGCCAGCTTGGCGTTGAGATTGATTGGATTCATCGGTGGCTCCTGTCTTGGGCACATCATGCCCGAACGTGGGCCACCCACAAGAGGGGTTTGGGCAGTGATGGGGTTCAGTGGCCTACTGTTCGTTTTGCAGGACAAACCTGCCTCTAGCCACAGCGCAGCATTTAGCTCGGACAAAGAGCGTGAAGCGCAGGAAGCGAACTTTGCAAAGTTACAAAGTTGTGACGGGTTTCAAGAGTGGGTCGGCTCATTGCCGACATCCGACCCAGTCCCTCGATGCTGCGGTTGCAGCCCGCATTGCCGACATTCGCCGCAAAAGCAAAAACTGATGCGAGTCGAACTCACACAACGCGGGACGAAGTGAGCTTTCTCTGCGGATGCGTAATAGGCGGCTTTTGGTTGGGGGGCAGAAACGTATGTGTTTTAGGTCAAGTCTATGGTTGCTCTGCCCAGACCTTGTAATCGAACAGCGCCCCGTCTTCTTTGGCATACTGAACCTGTCTGCGAACGTAAGCAGCAGAACGGGCGGCGTCGAAATGATGCATCCAATGCTCATCATCACCGCGAAATGGTTGGGGTGAAACCTCGTAACCATGGTTGGGGCGTACTGTTCCACCTTCCGCCCGTGCGACTTCCATGCGAGAAACGCCAAAGCCACGTGTTGCAAGGTATTCGTTAAACTCTAGAAGTTCAGCTTCCGAAATCCATTCGGTGCCACCCCCAGTTTGCGCCTGGACAATGAGATCTTCAAATCGCTTATTCATGTTCACTCCAAGGGCCGAATGATCTTGCCAGGATCGTTTTCTTGGTGGCTCAGCGGCAAGTTTCGATTGCTTGTTGCTCTAACATTGCCATCCTCGTCCAATTTGACCCAGTGACCATCCACCCCCGCCAACAGTCTAACATCCTGTCCTTTAAGACGACCACGACCTTCGATAAAGCCGCTCAAGTCGGGACGTGGGTTGGCAACGATATCATCAATTTGCTCAACGGTATGGCCTTTGCCGGTAATGTATTCTTGACCGTCCCCTTTCGTGCCATGGGGCAGAATGCTGTTGCCGTCAGGGGTCGTTGTGTTTCCAGGTCGTGCTTCAACGATGTTTGGCCCTGTCTCTTCCGGGATCGGGGTTGAAATGATGTTATCGTTCAGATTTCCAGGAATTGGGGAGCCAGCGTTGTTCGGCAGGCCCAGTTCTTCAATGGGGTAGGTTTCAAGCCATTGCTCGATCCGTTCCGGGGTGAAACCGGATAGTTCTCCCAAACGGCGCTCGTCCTCCGTCAACTCCGGAAAAACCTCGACCCAGCCGTTGGCCCATTCTTCAGGTGTGAGTTCCAAACGTCCCGCCTGAAATGCTTCAACAGCCTGCTCAACAAACTGTGCCATTTCGGCGCTTGCCTCGGTATTTAGGCCTGTGATCGCACCGGGGCGGTACATCTCAAACAACGCCGCCGCTTGACCGGCTATTTCTGCCGTCTCCCGTGTTCTCGGGACGACAAAGGGCGCTAGTCCGCGAAAAACGTTGTCGAAATAACTTTGATGCGCCCACGCCGCGAGGCCACCTTCTTCGCTGGAGGTGTCGAGCCCAAGGCGTGATGCTGCCTCCGCTTGGCGTTCTGCAGCAGACCCCGAAAGCTCTGAGAGCCTGTCTTGCTCTTCAAGTGCTCCGAGCAATCCGGCAATTGCGGGAAAGCTGCGCGCCAACCCACGCCAAAAGCCGCCAATCTGATCGGGAACCGGTCCATCGGCTGTTGGTGCGAAATCAGCGAGTACAACGTTGCTGGGTACATTCGATACAACTGGTTCCGCATAGCAACGACAATTATGGGCTTCGCCAGGATGCCCGCCTTCCGGAGGTTCATCCCATTGAAACACGCGGTCGTCATAGACCGCATGGCTGTCACGCACCTTGGCATCATCTTGTGAACGCCAAACATACCGTTCAATCCCAAGGTCTTCCTGCCGGAGTTGGTTGATCAGCCCAGCAAATGCCCGCAACAGGCGCTCTTCCATGGCTGTTCGAAGCGGATGCAGTCGCTGTTGGTGATTTTGGTATTGGTTGAAAATACTCTCAAGGCGGGCAGCCCATGCAGCAAGCGCCTCTGCCTTTGCGTCCGAGACATCTCGCAAATCGGCTTCGGTGACGGTTGGCACTGTGTCGGGCGGTGTGAGCGCATTCAAGAGAATCCGAGTGTTCTCGGAAATCACCTCATCAAGGCGTTCGCTGAAATCCGAATGCAGAGCGGAATAGTTTGGAAAGGTCGATTTGAGTGACAATCCTAGACGACAACCAACGATACGGCCATCGCCCTGTGCAATAATATACTGGCCGTTGCCGCCATGCCTGAGGAAGTCGCCGAAACTGTGTTGCATGGAACCTCCGAGCATGCACGGGGCAAGTTGTATTCATCATTGGTAAAGGAAGTTTAAGACCACCGTCCGCTGCGTTTCGAAGAAGCCAACGACCCATCCCCAAAAAACCAGACATTCAAGCATGCCGCAGCATTGGTCAAACTGGCCTCTTTGCAGACCCCGGAGGCAGCGCAGCATCATGTGATATGCTAGACTGGTCAACTTCGGGTTGTCGTTGTGGGAGGGCATGGCGGATCGGAGGATCAGTCATGGAAACACCTAACTTACCGGCCATTCGCGCTCTTCGCCCTGCTTGGAACAAGGGCCGGATCGTCGGCCAAAAACGCCCGCTCAAACCAAAGCATGTTTGGGCGATCCGCGTACGACTTGAGCTGGCCGAGAACTATCGCGACCTAGCGCTGTTCAACATGGCAATCGACAGCAAGCTCCGGGGTTGTGACGTGGTGAAGATGAAAGTGGTCGATGTCATGGCGTTAGGCCAAATCAAAGAGCGCGCTTCCGTTCTGCAAAGCAAAACCCAGAAACCGGTACGCTTCGAGATTTCGGAAGGCACCCGGGCCTCTGTCGAGAAATGGATGGAAGATGAACTGATGATCGGATCCGAGTATCTTTGGCCCGGCCGGTTTCATGAACGCCTTCACATATCGACGCGCCAGTATGCGCGGATTGTTTGAGACTGGGTCACGTCGATCGGACTAGAAGCCAGTGCGTATGGCACACATTCGATGCGGCGCACGAAGGTGACACAGATTTACAAGAAGACGGGCAATCTGCGCGCGGTTCAGCTCCTGTTGGGCCACACGAAGATGGACAGCACCGTCAGATACCTAGGCGTTGAACTTGAAGATGCCCTTGCAATTGCAGAGGCCATTGAAATCTAAGAATTTGTGCCGTCTTCGCGGGCGGCCCAAAGCTGCCGTCCGTTTTGGGTATCGGATGCTGCAGCGCGACCCGTCAGACCGGACTTTCGCCGCAGGTGCGAAACCTTGCGCAAGCCGACCCACAGTTCGCAGTACAGAGCTGCCGTTCCATGTTTCGAGTTGATTGTCCGCCTTTGAATGTGCCCATTCGATAGTATCTCTGCAGCAGGGCTTCGGCCCGCCACCCACACACATCACCCCATCGTGCGGATTGCCATAATTCCAAGGAGGCCTGCAGCGCAGGTTAGTCCGGAACAGAATCCAACCCAGATGCCGGAGGCCCCAAGACCCATCGACTCGGCCAGAGCGATCCCGCCGTCCAACCCCAGGGCCCAATAGCACGTCGTGCTGAGCACCATCGGCAGAACCGTTCGGCGAAGCCCGCGCAGGGCGTAGACGAACACGATCTGCCAAGCGTCGAACAGGAAGAATGGCGCGGTCCAAGGGAGCAGGGCAAGCATCAGCTCGCGCGCTTCGGGCGTGGTCTTTGCCCCAGAGAACAGCGTGACGGTCGCGTCCGCGAATACTGCTGCCGTCAGCCTGAGGACTGCGGCGGCCACCGCGGCCAGCCCAGCCCCGAGGCGCAGCAGACGGCGCACGTCACCAACTAACGTACTAACGGCGGCTAGCCGAGCCGACAGGACTTCACCCACGGCACCGGCAGCCGCGTAGTTCAGCTCCATCACTGCGAAGACGACTGTCCCCGCTGCCAGCCAGACCGTCGAATGGAGGCCGAACATATAGAGGACAACGACGAAGAGGACGCTTTCCAATGCCTGTTGGGCACCTGCGGCCCAGCCAAGGCGGACGATCTCACGCGCGGTTCGCAGCACTGCGCGCATACGGACCGCATCGAAGCGTACGAGGCCTGCGCGAACAACACGGACCAAAAGGACTGCCGCCGTGATGGTGTTTACGCCGACAGTGGCCCAGGCCGCGCCGGCCACACCCAAACCGTCCCTGGCTCCGATCCCGTGAACTAGCACGATGCTGCCCACGATGTTCCCCAGCACGATGCCTACCGACAGCAATGTGATGGCTCCGGTACGGCTTACAGCGTTCAGGACGTTTTTGAGCGCCGCGAACACCAGTGCCGGGAGTAGCGCCCAGGCCAGAAAGCGAGTATCGGCGTCGAAGGTGGCGATCAGCTCGGTATCATATCCGCCGGTGGGAGTGTCGTGCAAGAACTGCGTCGTTCCGGTGATGGTGATTGTCGCGGCGGCATAGCCGACGGAAATGGCATGGTCTGGTGGATATCGACCCAAGACGAGTATCGGGACTGACCCCATGAGATGGAGCGACGTTGTTGAGCTGGCCTTGCAATGGCCCGAAGTTAGCGAAGGCATCTCCTAACGTGAGTCATCGTTAAAACACGCAAACGCCTTCTCACGCCGCACCGCGTGAAGGATGACAGTCTATGGTTGCTCGATGTAACTTCGAGACAGTCTCTTTGGGCTTTGGGCTTTGGGCTTTGGGCTTTGGTCGCTTGTTCGCCATTCTTGGTCCCCCGTTTCCTAATCATGGCGGAGGACCAATTCAGTTTGGGAAGGCTCATGCCAGCGTCGGTGACCAAGTGTCGAGCTTCCAGCCCGCGGCAAACCTGGCAGATAAGCAAAAGACCGCAAGACAAGAAAATTGAGCGCGGTTAACCGCCCAAACACACATACAAAAGTGCCCGCACCTTCCGCGCAAGGGCACATGCCTTTAACTCCAACAGTGCATTCACTTCGAGTAAGGTGATGAAAGCACACCAACGAAACAGTTATGTGACGTTATGGCGAGGGGAGATGGTCGCGCGGGCCAAGCACGTCCCGCAGTCCCTTGTGTTGCTGCTTTCAATAACTGCAATCGTTTGTCTGCTTTTCTTCGCAGCGTTGGTCCGTCCCTCGATCATGCGCGAAGATAGCTTGGTCGAATCTGCCTCGGCGGCCCTTTTCCTATTTGCCAGTCTGCTTGCTTTCTGGACCTTGGCAACCCGGGACATGGCGTTCAAACGCGATGTGCGGATGCTTCTCGGGGTCTCGATGTTCTCGCTTCTTCTGTTTTTGAGTGAAGTGAGTTTTGGGGCGCGCTTTTTTGATTTCGAGATGCCGCTAATGGAGGGTGGCGGGCAGTTTGATGGCGGGCATGATATTGCCATCATCCTGCTGAGGATGATGCTGAAAGGCGATGCGACATCTCTTGTCGTCGCGCTTTGCCTGTTGCTTGGCTTCATTGGTTTTCTGGCCGTGATCTACAAGGCACGCGATCCCATCCGGCGCTTCCTGCAAGATGACTTCCATTTCGCCCTCTTGCTTCATTTAGGTCTTTTGGCCTGTGGCGTTCTTTTGGACCTTGTGCCGTCTCGCAAAGTCTCTCTGCTGGAGGAAGCTGTCGAGTTCACCGCGTCGGTAACGATTGTCTGGGCTTTGCTTATCTTCCGCCGTGTCTAGTGTTGATGTCCCCAACCTCTCGAGACGCACAACAGTTGGAGTGAGCACACGCCCAGAACAGGCATAAGACCGACGCGCCATGGTCACGTTACCAGGCTGAGTCGTGGGCCGTTTGGTATCGGATCGCGCCGATCCGGGCACCGACCTGACATTCTGCCCAAAAACTGAGCCACTTGGGTGGGAATGATCAATCATAGCAGCGGCTTTTTGCGCAGCCGCGTCAGGAGCGGAATTAATGGTCGCTAAGCACCAACGTTGAAGACATACACAAGCCAACTGGTGATACAACCTATAGGGGAGATTTGTATGGCAGCGCATTACACCAAAATGGTGCACGGCCACATGCCAGGCGCGGACGGCGACGACCAGAGTGAAGTGGCAGCAACAGAACCAGGCGGAGGTCCCCAATGATCAGTTTCGAGGTTGGCGATCGCTGGCAAGGCGGGTTCCTGGGTAAGATCACAATCACCAACACAACTGACCAGATCATAGAAGACTGGTCTTTGGATTTTGACACCACTGGGTATTTGATCCGTGGTGCATGGGGTGGTGATCTGACTATTCATGGCAATATGGCCAACTTTGAGGCCAAGGGCTGGACGACCGATATCGCCCCCGGTGAATCAATCACTTTCGGCTTTTCGGCCGTGGGCGGAGAACCCTCGGAACTGGGAAGCCTGGTTTTTGATGCGAATTTGGAAGATGGCAGCACGGTCAGGGTGCCTGAAGACGCCGAGCCCGCGGGCCAGATACCGATAACGGATGATGACGGCGTCACACTTCCAGTCGGTGGAAACGACGGTGCGCCCTTTGGTGCAGCCGACTACGACGCCGTTCTGAACAAGTCCATGCAGTTTTACTACGCCAACTATGCGGGCGAATTGCCGGACGATCACCCTATTTCATGGCGTTGGGATTCAACGCTTGATGACGGAGCCGAAGTCGGGCGCGATTTGTCGGGCGGCATGTTTGATGCGGGCGATCACGTGAAGTTCGGCTTGCCAATGGCGGGCACAGCCACAACCCTGGCCTGGGGTGGGCTCGAGTTTGAGGACGGATACAAAGACACAGACGCCTATGACGCGCTCAGTGACCATCTGCGCCAGATCAATGACTATTTCCTGAATGCCTATGACGACAAAGGCACGGCGGATCTGTCGGACGACGTGTTCCACGCACAGGTGGGCGACGGCAACGACGACCACGCCTTCTGGGGCGCCCCAGAAGACATGTTGATGGATCGTCCCGTCTATTCCCTTGATGCTGAAAACCCCGGAACAGAGGTCACCGCCCAAACAGCCGCCGCGATGGCCTCTGCGTCCATGTTCTTTCGCGCGCAAGGCGACATGGCCTACGCCGATGAGTTACTCGAAAATGCCGTTCAGTTGTTCGAATTCTCCGAGACGTATTTGGGAAGATACACGGACACCGTAACCGATGCCGCGCAGTTCTACTATTCTTGGAGCGGCTATGAGGACGAACTGTCATGGTCTGCGAACTGGCTGTATCAGGCGACCGGGGATGAGGCCTATCTGCAGAAATCCATAGACTACTACGTGGAGCCGAACACCCACTTTGCCTATGGCTGGGACAATATGAGCAACGGCACCACGCTCTTGCTGGCGCAGCAAACAGGGGATGCGCGCTATATTGATGATCTGGACCGGCATCTGGACTACTGGATGAACGACATCGCGACCACGCCCGGGACGGACACCAATGATGGCTTGGCCTGGATCGATCAGTGGGGCTCAAACCGCTATGCGGCTAATACATCGCTTCTGGCCACAGTGCACGCGAAGCACCTGGCTGAGGTCGATCCCGAAGGCAATGCGGATCGTGTCGAGGATTTGCTGGATTTCGCCTCCGATCAACTGGATTTCATTATGGGCGACAATCCGGATGGGCAGAGTTTTGTTGTCGGCTTCGGCGAAGACTTTCCGCTGAATCCGCACCATCGCGGTGCATCAGGCACAACGCATGTGGATGACCCCGCGCCGAACGCCTACATCCTCCATGGGGCGTTGGTCGGTGGCCCGGCCCGGAATGGCGACTATGACGATGTGCGCACCAACTACGTCGAAAACGAAGTTGCAACGGACTACAACGCTGGTTTTTCGGGTGCATTGGCAGGCGTCTATGAGAGCCAGGTCTACGACATCTGGATGTGACGCCGTTCAAGATACCCGGATCAAGGATTTGTCATCACACTGGCCTTATCAGACGTGACTTAAGATCCCTGTTCGCTTTTGCGGATGCGCCCGCCGACCTGTGAGCATGGAACATGCTGGGGCGGACAGGGTCGCAAATCTGTTTTCAGTCTCTCACTACAGAAATGGCTGAAATCTTAGCATATGCGCGGCCTGTCCGGCGGTCTGCTGCCGACCTGATATCGTTAGGGTTGCACCTATGTTTGGTGCATGGACCAGTGAAAACAACCTATTGCAACATCCGCTGGGCGAGGAAGTTTTCATGACGCCAGACTTTATCATCGCAGGCGCGCCGAAATGCGGGACCACATCGCTTCATCAGATCCTCGACCAGCATCCGGACGCCTGGGTCGCAAGAAACGAGATCTATTTCTTCGATGCCGACGATCCGGTCGCCCATGGCGATTTCCTCGGCATTGACGGGGACGATTTATCATGGCGCCATCCAAGGGATCCAGCCATGCGAAAGATGTATGAGAGCCGCTTTGCCGACGCGCCACAGGATGCGCTGATCGGCGAGGATACCACGACCTACCTTATGTCCGACGTGGCCCCGTTCCGTATCAAAGCGGCCGATGACAAGGTGAAGGTGATCTTCATGCTGCGTGATCCGGTCAAGCGGGCGTTCTCGCAGTATTGGCACCTGCTGCGCAGCGGGCGCACCTGCGACTCCTTCGAAGCCGCCCTGAGCAGCGAGATGTCCATCGTTATGGGATCGACCTATGCGCCACGCTTGCGAAACTTTTACGCAGCTCTTGGGGAGAAGCGTGTCCATGTCGTTCTGTTCGAGGAATTCAAAGCCGATCAACAGGCCACACTTGACGGTTTGACTACATTTCTGGGCCTGTCCCCCATGTCGGTGGAGTCAGTTGAGACCTGGCACAACAGGACAAGATACCCGGCAAAAGCGGAGACGTTGCAGCGTCTCAACCGTGTGGGCAGGCTACTGGTCCGGTATCGGTATGCGCGGCACTTCAAACGGCACGTGCCGTTGTCATCGCGTATCGGGCACAAGGCATATCGGCGCTGGTTTCGCTTTGTTTCGGAACAAGTGCTTACCCAAGATCACCCGCCTTCAGACATGCGAGCGAAAACACGCGCATATCTGTGTCAGCATCTTTCAGACCGCAATGCGGGGCTCTCTGATCTTCTTGGCAAGGATTTGAGCCAGTACTGGCAGGGGTTCACGGAATAAGGGAATGCCTAAAACCTGGGCAACAAATGCCCCTTGGCGGCAACAGGCGGCCAAATCGTGTTCAGGTCGGCAAGCTGTCGCGTATGTCCGGGGTTCGTGTTTGTTCGTGCCACCGCTGGACGGTATTTTTTTGGCACTTCCTTACGATCCCTGCGCTTTTATGGATGTGGAAAAATGCGAGCAATGCGTCGACGTCTAGGGCAGGTTTTCCTGTCAAAAGCTGCTCTTGCCGTTTGTCTGCTGATGCCCTTTGCCGGGTCGGCGCAAGAGGACACCTCCTTCTTCGAGCCATTCGATACCTTGGCAAAGAGCCGGTGGTTCATTTCCAGCGGCTGGGCCAATGGAGACCACCAGAGCTGTCTATGGCACCGGGATCGAGTTGCCATTAAAAACGGCAAGCTGTTGTTGTCGCTGACTGCGGATCCCAAGGAAGACCGGGATCTGAGCTGTGCCGAAATCCAGACCCGCGATCGGTTTGGATATGGCACCTACGAGGCACGGATGAAGGTTCCCTACGCAGAGGGGATGAACGCCAATCTCTTCACCTTCATCGGTGCGCCGCAGGAGCGCCCGCATAATGAGATTGATTTCGAGTTCATCGCGCCCCGCCAGCCCGCCCTGCAAACGAACTTCCACACGGCCGAGAGCAGCACCAACGAGGAGGTGCATCGCACATCGGAGGACGACGGGTATCGTACATACTCTTTTATCTGGGAACCGGACCGTATTCGCTGGTTTATCGACGGCTCCCTGATCCGCGACCAGAGCGGCGGTGTCTTACCGGACGAACCGCAGAAAATTTATCTTAGCCTATGGTCCACTGACACTCTGATCGACTGGATGGGACGGTTCGATCCGGCGTCTGCCCCGCAGACATTGCAAGTGGACTGGATGGGGTTCACTGAGTTGGGCAGCGGCTGTGCTTTCGATGAGTCAGTGCTGTGCAATCCCGACGTGGACGCATCGCTGTGAGCAGACCCTGTCTCACCTGGCTTTGGCGCATTGGAGCACCAAGTGCATGATGATCTCTCAGGCGCGCCTTGTGAATCCAGCCGAGAACACACTTTCCGCGGTGCCAGTGGTCGCGCTGTCCATGCTCGTTTTTGCCTATTCGGTGAATTTCGGTGCGATCTCGATCCTCGCGTTCTATGGCTGCTGGGCACTGCCTTTCCTGATCGCACCGAGAATCCTGCTCGCCCAGCCCAGGCCAGTCATGCTGCTGATAATCATGCCGTTCTTTTTCGGGCTTTCAACACTCTGGAGTGACGCGGCCGGGGCCACCTTGCGCGCCGCAATCCAATACACCATCACCTTCGGTGCGGGCTTGATTGCGGCGCGGATCGTGTCGCTTGGGAACCTGGCGCTAGGCAGCATGATTGGTTGTATGCTGGTGCTGATCTATTCGATCATGCAAGGTGGTTATTCATACGACTATATCGACGGTGATTTCGCGTTTCGCGGCGCGTTTTCGTCAAAGAACCAGCTGGGCTATTTCGCGACGCTCACAATTCTCTTCTCGCTCTCGCTGATCTGGATCTTTCAGAGCATACGCAGTGTTCAGCTTGTTGCTCTTCTCAGTGCCGGGCTTGGATTCGCAATGCTCTGGATGTCGGATTCCGCGACATCCTTGCTGTCGGCGATGGCTGCTTTTGGTGCGATTGCTCTGATCGGAGGTGTCGTGCTCTTGCCGCCCCGCTTGCGTCGCGCTGCCGTGTTCATCATTGTGATCGGCGGTCTCGGAACTGGCCTTGCCGGTCTATTGCTTGGCGGATTTGATGCGGTGTTATCGGCGTTCGGCCGAGACACAAGCCTGACCGGGCGTACTTACCTTTGGAACCAGGCCCTTGAAATCGGTGGGCAGCAACCGCTTTTCGGACTTGGCTACAACGCGTTCTGGACCCACGGGCGCCCGGAAGCAGAAATGCTTTGGCAAGAATTCTACATCACCGCGCGCACGGGGTTTCATTTCCACAACGCGCTGATCGAAACCTATGTGGGCGTTGGCTTGGTCGGTCTCACTCTTGTTGTGGGAATGTGCATATTGCTGTTCGTACTGCCGTTGCGCGCAGCTTTGCGGCCCGAAAACACGGCCTCCCTATTGTTGATTTTCGGTCTCTCGGTGCTTTTCCTGGTCCGCTCCGTGGCGGAGGTTGATTTCGTAACGCCTCACACAGTGGGCACCTTCCTTGTCAGCTTCATTCTGATGCGGCTTCTTGATCGCCCGCAGCCTGTTCATCGACGGGCTTTCCCGTCGGTCACAGAGGTGCACTTCGTTTCCCAGCGCAGTGTGGTGCTATGAACATGAGCCTGTATCAAAAAGCTCCGACAAAGTCCTGCACGACTGCCTGCCTTAGTCGTGCACAGCCAGTGGTTTTGGAGAACCTGCGATGACGCATCCCGTGAAAGAACGTGATATCACATGGAGAAGGGAAGCGGCGCGGAGCTTCAGCCGCGACCGCGAGGAGCCCAGTCTGGATCTGGGTGCGATCACGCGGGCCGTTCGCCGACAAGCCCGGTTAACGATATTGTGGGCGACGGCGGGCGCCATTGTCGCAGTCCTCATGATCCTGGGTACGCTGCCACGCTACACTGCCGTAGAGACTGTCCTTCTTGACGAAGAGCGCGGAGAACTGCTGAACCAGGTTTCGCCACTTCCCAATGCCGTCAGATCGAACACCGCCGTACAGAGCGAGATAGAGATCATTCGCTCCCGAGTTTTGGCGCTGAACGTAGTCGATCTGCTTGAACTTGATAAGGACGAGGATTTTCTGTCGCCACCAGTCGGCATAACCGAACGGGTGCTTGGGCTCGTCTCAAAGGCGACAGGTACCCTCGCGGACCTGCTGACACCTGAACCACCCGCACCGTCAAGCTCGGTTTCTGCCGATGGAGGGACAGCTGAGGAAGGCGGGCTGGATTTCAACCTTGCCGTCACTGACCGCGACCGGGCTGTGCGGATACTGCGGGACCGCCTGTCAGTATCCCGTGCGGGACGCAGTCTTGTCATCCAGATCGGTTTTTCCGATTTCGAGCCACGCCGCGCCGCGATGATCGCACGTGGTTATGGCATTGCTTACGAAAGCTTTCAGTTGTCGACATCGACTGCAATTGCCGCCGAAGCCGAGGAGTGGCTCCGTGATCGGTTGGATGTTCTGGAACAGCGAAGCATTGAAGCCGCCGCCGCTGTGCAGGAATTTCGCGCGGCAAACGACTTGGTTCAGGTGCGCGGCGATTTGCTGACAGAGCAGCAACAATCGGAGTTGGCCAGCGCGCTTGTGAGCGCTTCGGCCAGCGCTGCCGAAGCGCAGGCACAGCTTGAAAGCATGGAGTCGCTTCTCGCGAGGTCCAAACAGGGGGAGGAGATTGTCACTGTACCTGGCCTGAATGGACAGCTGGAGCCATCGAGTGAAGCACTTCGGAGCGAGTACCTTGATGCGCGTTTGCGGTATAGCCGACTGGTGACTCAGTTTGGCAGTGAGCACCCACAGGCACAGGACATCAACGAGCGGATGCAATTGCTGCGCGACGCTCTTAAGGTGCAACTTGAGCAGGCAACGGAAGCCGCACGTGTCACTTACAATATCGCGCGCAGCCGGGAAAAATCCCTGCGGACCGATCTTGAATTGACCACGGGCGGGTCGCAGTCGGCACTTGCCCTGCGCGGTCAGTTGCAACAGCTTGAAGCCATTGCGGAAACCCACGCACAGGTTTATCGCGACTACCTCCAGCGTCTCGAAGTCACCATTCAGCAACAGGGCTTCCCGATCGCTTCGATCAAGGTGATTTCGCCGGCGGAAATCCCACGCGATGCCTCGAGCCCGAGAAAGAAAATGATGCTGGCCGCAGGCATTTTTCTGGGTGGTTTGATCGGTGTCCTGATCGGGACATTGCGGGAAATTTCGCCCAAGCCTGCCCGCACGGTTTCGGAACTGCGCCGAAATGCCGGGCTGCGTTGTGCCGGACTGTTGCCCCGGCGCCGCAGCCTCAAGGACAAAGGCGCGCTGAATGCCCGCAAACGCACGTTGGAGCGGCTGGCCCAAGCCTGCGATAGCACCGTGATACAGAACCAGGGGCGGCTTGTGGCAATAGCGCCATTGCTGCCCGGGCTCGAAAAGCCAAGCTCTATGCCCGCCGAACTTGCAGCGCATCTGTCGCGCAGTGGAGCGCGGCGCGTATTGCTGATCTTTGAAGACGAGGCACAGATATCGCCGGCGACACATGCCGAAACAGGTCTTGAGGTTGTGGCACTTCGTAGTGTGGTGGATGGCATTGATGTCTCGGGCGGCGATTTCAGCCTGATCGCCCGTCGCCTGCGCGAGGAGTTCGATGTGGTCCTCCTTGCACTGCGTCCCATTGCGGACGCATATCGGTCAGATCCTCATGCCTGGGCCTATGATACGACGTTGCTGCGGATACCTTGGGGCAAGGTGTCGCCGGATTTCGTCACCGACGCACTGGCGGATCATCCGAGATTTCGCGACGCGCTTTCCACCACAGTGCTGGAGGATGCCGAACTTGCGGTCGCGCGGAAATACATGAGCTCGGGCAGCTATGAGGAGCTTGAGATCAATGCGTGAGGTGCGGGTTTTCTGGCGTCCCGCGCTGAGGGCGGTGGCTGCGACCCTCATGATCGCGGTTCTTCCTCTCATTGTGCCGTTGCAGTCGCGTGCACAGACCGGGACCGAGGCTGTCGAGAGCCAGAAATTGGCACCGCAACAGGTCATTGATATCCGGATCGGGCGCTGGGATCCGGTTCAGGAGACCTATAGTGACTGGCCTGCAGTCGGTGGGGCCTATCCAATCAGTGCAAGCGGAACCGTGACGCTTCCCATTGTAGGCACTTTGACAGTGGCCGGTACGACACCCGATGATCTGGCGATGCAGATCTCTGATCAGCTACAGGTGGGTATCGGTCTGCGCGGCAATGTTGAGGTCGTGGTCAGCATTGCGGAATTTGCCCCCATTTACGTGCTGGGCGATGTGCGCGCGCCAGGTGTCTACCCCCATGCACCGCAGTTGACCGTTCTGCAGGCGCTCAGCCTGGCCGGAGGCATCGACGGCCCGGGAACCTCTTTCGTACAAGGTGAAAGCAGTGCGTTGAATGCGCTAGGCAACTACAGGGTTCGCGAGCTTGAACTGTTGCGGCGGCTGGCGACACTCTCTCGTCTGCAAGCCGAGGAAGCCGAGATGGAGATGACCCCGCCCGAAGAGCTTACGGCCTCGTCGCTGGGTGCTGAGTTGATCGCGGAGGAGCGGAGAATTATGGCGGCGCGGCAATCGGCCTTTAGTTCCAGCCTTGCGCAGATCGACGATCTGGACGTTTTGCTGCGGGAACGCATCGCTCGACTGAACGCACAGGCAGAGTTGCGTGAAAAGCAACTTGGCTTGCTGGAAGGCGAGCTTCGGGACGCTGCAAGTCTTGTCGAACGCGGTCTGTCGACCACCTCACGCCAGAGCGCGCTTCAGCGCCAAGTGACGGATCAGCAGGTGCGGTTGCTCGAAGTAGAAACCGCCCGACTGAATGCTGAGCAGCGCCTCAACGAAGCGCGCCGCGACCGCCTTGATCTGGTTAATGAACGCAGTCGCGAATTGGTACAGGGACTACAGGATCAGCGTGCGGCCATCGGAGAACTCAGGCTTCGCATGGAAACTGACGCTGCGCTGTTCGCTGACGCCACTCGAACGGGCACGGGACTTGTGCAGCTTTCCGCACTCGTTGCGCCGCAGTTGCAGATTACCCGGCAGGGGGCGGAGGGGCCGATGACGTTCCCTGTTGGACGGGGCGATTTCATCCAAGGCGGTGACGTATTGGAGGTCGTGCTGGACGTACCGAGTCCAAACGACGCGATTCCTATGCGCAGGCTCTCTGAACCGGCAACCTCATCACCGAGCGTCGAGGCGGCCCCATCTGCTGATCCAAAAACCGCACTGGACCAAGCCGAAAGCGTCAAGAAAGGCCTTCCGCCGTCCTGAACGCCCCGGAGGGCTGGTCAGTGCTGAGGTTCCGGCACCGGCGCTCGAAGAATGTCGACAAGCTGATTGATTTGCCAGCCGGGCACCATTTCGGGACGTGCGGCATGATCGCGGGCAGCTTTCGATGCGCGATCGTAGGCACTGGTGTCGTGCCAAAGATGCCGAAGCTGGTCAGCCCATGTTTCGATCGGCGCATCTTTGTCCAGAATAATGCCGCCCGGCCCCACCGCTTCAGGCAGACCGCCGGTCCTAGACGCCAGCACCGGTATCCCACTGACCTGCGCCTCGGCGGCTATGCGACCAAAAGCTTCCTGCCACTGGCTGGGTGCCAGAACGATCCGAGCCTCGCCGTACACAGTGCGCATGTCATTCGTCGACGGTCGCAATGTGACGTTCGGTAGCTTGGCCAGAGCAGCGGTCAGGCTTTTTTCCTGATCCGGCGGAAGTTGCCAGCCGCGCACGAAGACAAAGGGGATTTCAGGACAGGCCGCAGCAACACCGAGAGCAATGTCGACACCTTTGTAGGGATGCGGATTGATGAACGTCACATTCTGGCGGGTCGAGTTCACCCTATACTTCTCGGCCTCGATCATTGGATAGATAACGTCGGCATGCACACCGTCGGTTTCGGCAAAGCGCTCCGCGGTAAATCGGGAATTGGCGATGAACCCAAGATTTGCCAGACCGCGGATAGAGCCGCCAAGGTCTTCCTTTTCGACATTACGGAGATAGATGAAAGTGCGGGTTTTCTCGCGGTCGATGGCCTGTGCCATCGGCACGGGAAGCCGCGACTGGAAGATGACCGCATCCGCACCGAAGTCCCGGACAACCCGTCGCGCGACCCTGTCTGCAAACCAAGCACGAAAAACCGGGTAACCAAGGCTGTCGTCGCGCACATAGCCATCGCGTGTCAGCTTCAGGAGAACGCGACCCCGCACACCCAACCAACCTGTTCCGGTTAGTCCAGCCAGCACCGCCGCATCGTGACCTTTCGCCCGCAGCCGTTTGACAAGCTCATGCGTACTGGACTGTGCGCCGCCGTACATTTGGGGCAAATGCGGATGGGCGCTGCCAAAGAGAATGCGTAGAGGGCGATCAGTCTTTGTACCTGCAGTGTGCATCGGAACATCCATGATTGGGTGGCGGGGCCAGGAGATATCGGTACGTGTGGATTAGGACGGCATACAACATCTCGTAGTGTGCTGCCGGGTCTTGGACAACCGAACGTCCTGATCCTGGCGCAAGAGCCCCTCGGAGACAGGCGTACCGCTGAAAAAATCACATATGGCGCTGTTTTCAAGGCATTTTTCGCATCCGGCAGCCAACTGATTCTACAATGTGCGGATGAGCTTGGTCGCCATCACAAATACGGTCACAAGGCCCGATCAGGAGCGTTCCCAGGTTCTCAATGTGCTGATGTGTCGTGCAGTGTGATCGATTGAAAAGCAACAGATGCCCGAGCACATTGCCCGAATGTGCGAAAACCATGCGAAAGCGCAGGTTAACGTCGGCGGTGCCTCGCCTGTACCAACAACCGACATACTGCAACCGCAGCAATTGTCGTACGCTTTTTGCGCGAATCCCATGGATTGTCGGGACGAGCAGTCTGAATCTCAGTTTGTGCAAAACAGCATATACCGGCGGACACGTTGAGGGGAAAAGGTAGTGGCCCCTCATCCCATTTTGTTTTGGTGGCGTACCGCGGAGATGACCAGAAACAAGGATGCTAGATGATGAAATCGATCGAAGTAGAACCTGGCCACCCTGAACATCGCGTCCCGTCTGCTGGAGGTGCAACTACCGCAGCGTGGGCTGGTTTCCGGAACAGAGATACGCCCCTCGGAGGAACGATAAAGAGGGGTATGGATGTCACAGTAGCACTCACCATGCTGGTTGTGCTATCCCCACTACTCCTCGGGCTGATGCTGTTGGTCTATGCCTCGTCATCGGGGCCGGTTCTCTATCGCCATCGGCGTGTCGGATATGGCAATCGACCTTTTAACTGTCTGAAGTTTCGAACGATGGTCATCAACGGCGATGACGTTCTGGAGAGGCATTTCCAGCGGTATCCAGATGTACGTTGTGAGTGGGAAGAGACCAGAAAACTACAAGACGATCCGCGGGTCACCGCAACCGGCCACGTGCTGCGGAAACTCAGCCTTGATGAACTTCCACAGCTTTTTAATGTCCTGCGCGGGGATATGAGCCTCGTTGGTCCAAGGCCGGTCCCGGCAGACGAACTACGCTTGTACGGAAAATCACGACGCTTCTATCTGCGCTCCCGTCCCGGCATCACGGGCCTTTGGCAAGTAAGTGGACGCAACAGCACCACTTACAGGCGCCGTGTGGCTTATGATCGATTGTATGTCGAGCGTTTCAGCAATGCATCTGATATGGCGATCCTTGCCAAGACCCTACCTGCGGCGATGCGTTCAAGCGAGACTTCATGATCGAAAAATCCGGTCACGCGAGTTTGCCGGACCGGGGAATGACGTTGCCCAGCGGCACTGTAACGCGAGCCGAGACGTGCTCCACAGATACCGGAAAACGGGCTTGTGTCCCCGACAACAGTTCGGATGCTGCTCCGTCTCAACATATGGCGCAGGCACCTTTGGTGTCCGTCATCATGTCGAATTTCAATGGGTCGCGCTATTTGGAGGCAGCGGTTACCTCCGTTCTGTCACAGTCGTACCGGAACCTCGAACTGATCGTGGCCGATGATGCTTCTGATGATGACAGCCTGACGATCCTGGAGCGACTGAAATCCGGCGATAAAAGGCTGAGAGTTATCGCCAGGGACAACAATGTCGGCCCGGCCGGTGCCAGAAATACAGCCCTTGATGCCGCGCGGGGAACATGGGTAGCCGTGGTGGATGCCGATGACCTCCTGCATCCTCGGCGGATCGAACGGCTGCTGGCGGCCGCACGTGCGCTTGGGGCCAATGTCATCGCTGATGATCTGGTGAGCTTCGGATCGGCGCCGCTGGCCGGGCGCACGTTGCTTGATGGCAGGCATCTGACCGGGTCCTTGCAATTGACGCCTGCTGAACTGGTGCGGAGCGACGGCGTTACCTCGGGCCTCGGATCATTTGGCTATCTCAAGCCGATGATCCATCGCCAGACACTTGGTTCGCTGCGTTATGACGAAACACTGAGGGTTGGCGAAGACTTCGACCTGTACGCGCGACTGCTGTTGGCAGATGCCAGATTTTTGGTCATCCCGGCGCCGCTCTATCTCTATCGTCAGCACGGAAAATCGATATCCAATCGTCTGTCGATGCCCGTCCTGTTGGGTCTTCTGAAGGCCCATCAGCGGTTGGCAGCCGACGCTGCCAGACTCCATACCAATACTCCCGATCTGCAGCAGGCCCTGCGCGCACGTGGGGCGGCACTGGATCGTGCGCTTCGGTATCAAAGGCTTGTCGATGCGATCAAGACGCGTAAGGTGTTTGACGCTGCGGGGCGGGTCCTGCGCGATCCAGTGCTCATCGGCGATCTCGTAACCAGTCTTTTGGATCGGAAAAGGCGCAAGCGGTCAGAGAATAATATGGATCGGCGGGTATTTCCGCACACGATTGTGCTCGCCGAAACCGATATGGTTGAGCAGATCCCAGCGTCCCCGGGTGCATTGCGCATTCCAGTGACCGCGCAAGATAGTTCCAAACGAGACTGGAGCGCGCATCGGGCCTTGGCCAGCCGCCTCGCACGTCTCGCCAGCGTTGGTCAATCCGATATTATCGCTGATGGTGCCGCAGGTCTGGACGCCCTTGGGTATGTCCCGCTCTGGAAGTCAGCCCACGTACGGCTCAAACGTGAAAATGCTAGGCATGCAGCTGTCCCGCCCGGCGCCGAGGTCGCACTATTGGTGGACCGCCACTGACGGCTGTCCTGTTGGCGGCAAGAGCAACCTGACATCAATGGCCGGTGCCGCATCACCGGCCATCGCAGTCCATCCGAGTTTGTCCGACATGATTTGGCGTGCGATCGGCCAGATCCGGTTTGTGGCACCAAACAGGTAACGCAAGGCGACCCAAGCCCCCTTTTTGCGGCGCAGATCCAGAAACACACGGTGGTCGCGTTTGCGCCGAACCTCATCACGATGCGCCTGCATGGCTTGAGTGAGAGCGGGAGACAGCCCATCCATTTGCAAATGAGCAACCAGCCGATCATGCATTTCAGAAAGCTCTGCCGCACCGTGCTGCGCGCTGAGCGAGGTCCTTCTTATCGCGGCTGCGTATCCAGGGCGACGTGTAAATTTCAGCCGCGCGCCAGCAAGCAACGCACGCAAATAAAGATCGTAGTCCTCTCCGAGCCGCAGGCGGGTATCATATCGCAGACCGTGACGGTTCAGAAACTTGCGTGACATCACAGGCTTGAGAAAACCAAGCTCACCTCTGGCGACATTCTTTCTGCGCAGGTTCCCGAGGACGAACTGCGTGATCCCCAGCGTCTGGAAATCGGGTGTGATGTCAGGCCATGTCCGATCCATCAGCCCGCCGATCCTGTCGGTTGTGACAAAAGCAATATTGTCCGCCAGCATCTCAGCGTCATCACAGGCCATGAGGCGGCTGAGCCTTCCCGGCAGGAACACATCATCAGCGTCCAGAATTGCGACAAAGTCGGCGGTGGCAGCGTCCAAAGCCCGGTTGCGCGCCGCCGCCGGCCCTTGGTTGATTTCCGCAGTGAGAAGCCGGACACGCGCGTCGGCCTTGGCCTCTTCAAATGCGACGGCGGCGGTCGCATCCAGCGACTTGTCGTCTACCACAATGACCTCAAGGGTCTCGGGTTGGGACAATGCGGATCGGATAGCCCGTGCAAGCGTGTCTTGCGCATTATACGCGGCAATGATGACCGTTACGCTTCGTTGCATAGGCCCTCTGTCTGATAATCTTGGAGTAACGCCCACCGGGACGCCATAAAAACAATAATCTACGCGTGAACCATGTCTATAACAGATAAAGGGCGTTGGCGATCAACAGGCATCTAACCGCCGCTGATGATGGCAAATTTAGCAGTTTGCCGCGTCAGAGATCGCTTTCTGACGATGCGTGTTTCGAGGACGCTTTTCGAGTCACTTTGCCGCTCTGCGAGATCTCGTGTTTTCGTTCCGCGACGCGCAGCGCGATCAACCCGAGATAAGCCAACTGCACCGCCACGACGACCGCAATCACAAACAGAACGAGGGTAATGGCTTTGAATCCAGCCAGGATACCCAGAACTGTCGCAGCGAGGCCTGAAACAAGGAGAGCTATCAAAAAAACTGATATTCGCATCAACGCTCCAGATGCTGAATTTGCGATACGGTTGAGGCACAGCCATCAATCGTTTCGTGTTTTTGACGAACAGAGGTTTCCAACCAATTACATTTTGCCGGCTCTCGCGCAAGAAGATTACCGGCCACCCCACTTGAGGCATGTCAGCTGAAGCAGCTGATCACCTTCCGCCTTCAATTTGAAGGTAACCCGTCGCGGTCACGCTGTGTGTGACCGTAGATCGCGACAGTGCGCAAACCCAGCAAGGATGACATCGTCCCAAGATGCAATGCACCCCGTAGCAGGTTGGCGTTCCTATATCTGTCGAAGGGCAAAGTCATAAGGGCAAGCATGGCGCAATACGCGACTTTTGCACCCGCCAACGGCAAGGCCACCCAGCCCTTCGTCGGATCATCGGCTCTGCGCAGCAGACTGCCATGGGTCTGGCCCATTCTAAAGCGGCGCCGGAACAACCAGGAAAACGTCATCCGCGATTCAGGTACCGTCTCGTCGACATAGGCCAGGGGCGCAAAGGCAAGTCGCGCACCAGCACGCATGGCATCTGCAAAAAACGCTGTATCTTCGCCACCCGAGACCCCGCGGTCGAGATCAAAACGACGACCAGCCAGCGCTGGATGCCCGAGATCCATCAGAACATTGCAACTGTGCCCAGCGATTGGCCGGCCATCGGGCCCGAGTTCGGGCTGGGTGTCGTGGATCCGAAGGTGCCGCATCCACTCCGGCGCCTCAACGGCATAGACAGCGCGGGTTGGCCCAACCACCACGTCGGCCCCTCCGGTCGACAGCCGCTCAAACAGTTTGGCCAGCCACTTCGGATGCGCCAATTCGTCATCGTCTATAAACGCGCAGATTTGCAGACCTTGACGGTCAACCTTATCCAGTATGGCGTTCCGCGCGATCGAGATGTTACCGGACGGCGCGTGCACATAGGTGATCAGGTGCCTTGTCTGCTTCGAGAACGTGGCAACGGTCTCCTTCGCGCTTGGCGTGATGTCATTATCGGCAACGATGATGGACAACCTCAGGCCATCGGGCAAAGCCTGTGCGTCAAGAGAGGTAAGCGTCTCAATCAAAGAGGGACGCTGGAAGGTACAAATGCCAACGGCAACGGTAACGTCGAGCGGGGCACCTGCACCGGGCACCTCCGTGATCGGCTCTGGCAGGTGCGGGGTCACTTTGGGGACCAGCAGCTGCCGCCAGAAACCCAGTGACCAGGAAAAATGCATGATCATGGCGATGGGCGCTGCTGCCAGAGCAAGTGGATCACGGCGCGCATAGGCCAGTCCGAATGCACCAATCAAACAAGCCGCAACCCAAACCGCAGCGGGCAGCGCGAAGACAGGAACCACGAAGGCCAGAGCGGAGGCCGCGACCGCAGGTGCGACGGCTACCATAACCATCTGCCTCAGCCGTGGCTTCAGGCGATGTTTCAGTACCGTGCGGGCACGACCGCTGCCAAAGTTGAGATACTGCCGCGCCAGAGCCAGAAGGGTCTTTCGAGGCATGTAGTCCAACCGAGTCCGCGACGTGAGCCATATCTTATAGCCTGCCTTGGTCAGGCGCATGTCCAGTTCGGCATCCTCATTGTGCGAGAAGCTTTCATCATAGCCGCCGACCGTGCGGAAAGCCGCGAGCTGCATCAGTGCATGATGCCCGTGATCAACAAATGTGCCAGAGCCAGCGCTTCGGTGCGCCGAACCGCCGTTGCCCAGACGCGCGTTCTGAGTGAGAGCGATGGCGCGCTGCACCAGTGTGTTTCCGGTCGCATGCATGGCGACAACGACACTCTGCGCAGCTGTGCGCTCCGCCTCCTCCAGAAGCACATCCACGTAGTCCTGAGGATAGACCGAGTGGGCGTCGAGACGCACGAGCCAGCGCATGTCCTCGCCGAACGCTTCGCAAGCACGATTGACGCCCGCGCTTTGCAAGCGGGCCGAGTTGTGCAGCAAATGAATATCGAACCGCGACACGGAGGCAATCTGATCAGTCACGATATCGACGGTCCCGTCTGTAGAACCACCATCGGCGATGACGAGGCGGGTCGGCGCATCGCAACTCAGACGCCGGTCGAGAAAAGGTTTGAGCCCGTCAATGACGCCCGCAATATACGCGGCTTCATTCAGCGTCGGTATGACGATTAGAACGCCGCCGCGATCAAGATCGGTCGTCTTTTCCACCGTGGCCTCGCTGGTGGGGGCGATTTCCTCCACCAACGCGCGAACCTCGACTTCACTGATGCGCCAGGTGTCAGATGGGGCGGACCGCTGCCGCGCCCGAAGGCCAGCAAGCAGTTCGTCGTCTATCGCATTCAATGCCTTTGTAACAGCAGCCTCACTGGCCTCGGGAAGTATCAGCCCAATTTCGAGAGTGCGCAGCCGCGTCGCGATCTCGGTTCCTTCGAGTGCGATTGCGGGCACTTGGTTCAGGCCGCTTTCATAAAGTCGGTTCGGCAACAGCCAATCCGAATTGCTTCCCGCGTCGTATCGGTCGACCAACCATGCCAGATCGACCTCGCCATATATCTGGCTCAGATCGTCGGGGTATCGATAGGGTCCACCAAAAATGAGGTCAGGATTTCGCGCTACAACATCATGGAAGTCAGTCAGCTCGTCGAGCGCCGGACGACCGCGCAACACGACCCGATACCGCCCCGGACTGGCGCGGGTCAGCGCATCGAGGCATCGCAGCGAAAACGCACATCTGAGAATACCGAACCAACCGATGTGAACGGGCTCAGCAGGCGAGAGCGGTGGGCGTGGCTGGACGATGGGCATTTCCCCGAGGTCTTGGGTCATGACCTTGTTTTCGACCAACAAGGCCGGGACCCCGGGGCGGTGATACACGTCGAAATACTCCCGCAAGAAACCGGGAGACGACACGATCAGCTTATCGACATCCCGACACAGGCGACGTTCCAGCCATCGCAGGCCGCGCGATGCCCACCCAGACCCAACCATGAGCCGGTGGATATCGAGGACTTCGTAGATCAGCGTAGCGCGATGCCCGCTAGCTGAAATTCTCCACAGCGGGACCGCCAAGGCTAGCATCTCAAGATTTCTGCAAAGAAGGATGTCGTAGGGTCCGACCCCAGCCAAGTTTCGCTGCGGTCGCAAACGCTGACGCAGCACCTGGAGCGCACGTTGCAGCATTCTCGCATTGTGAGTCCGCCCCAGAACCAGCGCATCTCCGGGCAACGCGCCCTCACCGCGCCGAAAACCGGCAAGCGTCACCTGCGCGCCGCCCAAGCGCAACATCTCGACCCGTCGCCAAATGGCTGCATCGCCCAGGTCGTGCGCCAGATACAAGATCCGGGGCCCGTGATCTGACGAGTGATCTCGTACACTGCTTTGGGCTACAACACCCGTCTTTTTCATTCTGCCACCTAGCGCTAGCGGAGCGTTTTCGGAGTACCCATGGCGCTTGGAGCAAGTCAAAGGTCATCCCCGGAGGGGGCGAAGGCCAGCCGATTCCCTGCCCCACTATGAGCAAGAAAACGAGCATCGCAGGATAATCCGGTCACGCTCACGTCAACACGTCAGCGTTGCCGGTTTGAGAAGCAGCTGGACAGGTATGAGTCTACATTTCTTGCAGGATCTTGCTCTTGCCGACCGCGGGCGGGCGAGAAGCTGCTGAAAGGAATGCTGCAACTGCAAAAGGGCGGGTATCCAGCGGCGTACTGTGATCAGGTCGAGCCAACGGCACAAAGTCGGTTCATTTGAGACACGGCATGGCACAACATCCGCCCGAGACGATTGTCAAAACCGCGAAGCAGAGCAGCTACGGTAGCACCGTCGCACGCGGCACGTTCCATACTGCGCTCAGCCAAGGGGTCACCGTAGGGTGTCAGATCGGATCAGTGATTGTCCTATCCCGATTGCTGACGCCTCGGGACATCGGCCTGATTGCAATGATCGGCCCAATAATCGCGTTCCTTTCGATGTTCAGGGACATGGGTCTTTTGCAAGCGGTCATTCAGCGGCGCAGCCTGACATATGGACAACTGAATGCGCTCTTCTGGATCAACATGAGCTTGAGCGTCGCGCTGACGGTTTTCCTGATGCTCATGGCACCGCTCGTGGCACAGTTTTACAACGAACCGGACCTGACATGGCTTATCCGGGCCCTGGCGCTCAATATGGTCGTCACGGCCCTGGGCGCCCAGCACTTCGCCCTTTTGAACCGCCAAATGGCTTTTGGCCGTATTGCGATAAACGCCGGTGTAGTTGCGGTCACGACCCTGTCGGTCTCGATCGGTTGGGCCCTTATTGATCCCAGCCCCTGGGCATTGGTTGCCGGCACGATTGCAGGCGGGCTTATCGGCGCGGTCATGGTGTGGTTCTGGGTGCCCTGGACCCCGTCCCGCCCGGCACTCGCCGAAGGCACCAGAGATCTGGTTGGCTTCGGAGCAGGCGTAACCGGCTTCAAGCTGGCAAATTTCTTCTCGCGCAACCTCGACAGCATCCTGATCGGGCGGGTTTGGGGCGGAGCGGCCCTCGGGCTTTATGACCGGGCCTACAAGCTGCTGCTGTTTCCCCTGAACCGCGTCGCACAGCCACTGTCGCAGGTCATGGTGCCTGTTCTGTCTCGGCTACAAGACGAACCGCAGCGCTATGCCCACATGTTTTTCCGCGTCTTCGGATTGATGCAACTCGCCGTTCTACCCGCTGTCGCAGCCCTGACCGCAATGGCGGATACGGCAGTCCCGTTTCTTCTGGGCGCGCAATGGGCGGAAAGCGCGCCGATCTTCGCTGCTCTGGGGATCGCGGGTCTGTCACAGGCTTTGGCAAATCCGACAGGATGGTTGTTCATCAGCCAGGGACGGACCACCGAGATGGCTTGGTGGGGGCTCACATCAGCGCTGATCAGTTGCGCAGTCTTCTTGTGGAGCGTGCAGTACGGCGTGGTACAGATGGCTTCGGCCTATGCGGCAGCCAGTATGGCCAAACTGATCCCGCTTTGGGTCCTGATCTGCCGCAAGGGACCGATCGGGTTTGACAGCATACGCAGCCGCATTGCCCCGCTGTTCTGTGCGGGCATGCTGACCTATGTAGCGATGCTGCTCATTCAGGACCTGTTACCCGAGACTGCCGTGTTGCGGCTTCTGAGCGGCACTGCACTTTGCTACGCCATGTTTGCGGGTCTCTTGGCCCTCACCCCCTTCGGTCGTGAGGTTCTTGCCGAAGTACGCGGCCTTTCCGCGATGGCACAGCGCATGCGTGCCGAGAAAGGCGCGATCTGACATGCGTATCATCATCGAGAACTGTGTTTTCATGAATGGTGGCGACAGTGCGATCGGCATTGCCCTGCGCGAAATCGTCACTGAAAGCTTCCCGAATGCAGAGCTTAGGTTTGCCGACTCCGGCATGCCAAGCATCGCACGCTACTACCCGGACATCGACTTCATCCCGTTGCCATCTTTTCTAATGGACCGCGCTCCGTCCATTCGACTCGCGGCGGCCCTCTTCGGGAAGTACCGCCGATATCTGATGGTGCGAAAGCTCTACATGTCGGCGTCCGTAACCCTAACGCGGATACTGGCGTCGGTGGGACTGCCGCTGCCGACACCCGTGATGCGCGCCATCCAACCCTATCTCGATGCCGACTTCGTTCTTACCACCGGCGGCACATATCTGCTGAGCAAATATGACTACGGTCGACGAATAGTTGAGTTTCATAAGGACTATCAGCTGGGCAAGCCGGTCGCCGCATTCACCCAGTCCTTCGAGGCTTTCGCCGATGACTTTCGATCAAGGCATCTGGCGCCGCAATTGGACAAGATGGAACTGATCCTCGTGCGTCACGACACGTCGAAGGCGCATGTGCACGCCCTGATCGGGCGTTCGGATCACATCAAAACCGTGTCCGATTCAGTCTTTGCCCTTTGGACATCAGGTCCGACCTCACTTGCGGCCCGACGCCAGCGGTCAGGTCGTAGAGAGGATGATCGGCTGCGCATCGCCGTGGCGGTTCGCAAACTCAAGTTTTATGGTGCCCGCGACACCGAAACGGGGGCTGCCCATTTCAGGCAGTCCATTCTTGCGGCAATCACCACCCTGGTCCGCGACAAGGGTGCCGAAATTACCTTCATATCGACCTGTCAGGGCATCCCCGAATACTGGACGGACGATTCCGCGGTTGCCGCCGAATTCGTTGCCGAGCTACCACCAGATGTTGCCGCCCATGTCAGGGTAAACCGCGATTTTCATACGCCACACGAGTTGATCCAGGTCTTGCAGACCTTTGACGGTCTGATTGCTTGCAGGCTGCATATGGCAATTCTGTCGATTTGCGCGAACACCCCGGTCCTGCCGATATCCTACGAGCCGAAATTCGAGGAAACCTTCGAAGAACTGGGTTTGCCGGAACTCGTGACCCCGATCGGAGAGATTGAGCCGGCGTCGTTTACCAACCGGGTGCTGGACTGGCTCGTCTCCCTTGACGAGGTCGCGGCCAAACAGGAAGAGGCCGCTCCGCGGCTTCAGGCATCCGCCAAATCCGCTGGCGCAGCGCTTAAGCGCGCGCTGGCCGAACGCGGGGTGGGTCTGGGGTGACTTGGAAAGACTGTTACAGACCGCCCCCCATTTGCCATTCAGGGGTCGTCGCGACCCGCACAACATAGAGGTCGTCATGCGTATTCTCTTTGCTGGTGGAAACGGATGGCTGCCGGAAGCCAGCGGTGGCACACAGAACAGCACCGATCATCTTATTCGACAGAGCATGGCCGAGGGCCACACTGCCGCCGTCTATTGCGGGTTTTCCGGGCGCGGTGTGTTTGGGTTCCGCATGAAGGTGCAGCGGAAAATGACAGGTCGGCCATTCAGCATCGACCGTACGCAAGGCTACGAAGTCATGCGCACATGGGAGCCGCTGGATCCGGTGCGGATCGAAGCCGCGGTGGCAAGATTCAGGCCCGATGTCGTGGTGATCCAGACCCGGCGGTCAGCAGCACTTGGGCACGCTTTTGCACGCTTGGGCGTACCTGTTGTTCTTTATCTGCGGAATGTAGAATTTGACGAGAACGATGGAGATGTCAGCACCATTCCAGGCGCGCGTTTCATCGCCAATTCCGATTTCACGGCACAGGCATATCGCGACGCCTACGGCATTGACTGCACGGTGATCACCCCAACAATAGATTTTGAGAAGTATCGCTGCGATACCACGCGCGAGTTTGTGACACTGATCAATATCCACCCCAAGAAGGGCTACGAGATAGCGCGGGACATGGCCCGTGCCTGCCCGGACATCCCCTTCCTGTTCGTAGAAGCCTGGACGCTCTGGGATGAGCAGTTCAAGCAAATCATGACTGAAATCGACGCCCTTCCGAACGTCACATTCATGCGCCGAACGTCTGACATGTCCAAAGTCTACGGACGGACAAATATCCTTCTTGCGCCAAGCCAATGGGAAGAGGCGTGGGGCCGGGTTGCGTCAGAGGCACATTGCAGCGGCATTCCAGTGATCGGCTCCGACCGGGGCGGTCTGCCCCAGGCGATCGGGCCGGGCGGTGTGGTCTTGCCACACGATGCATCGATTGAAGATTGGGTATCAGCGCTTCGAGAACTATGGTCCGATACGGACGCCTACACCGCCCTATCCGAACGGGCGGTAACCTATGCGCGCCGACCCGAACTGGATTTCGAGCAGCAGTATAGGACATTCATCCAAACACTCGAGACAGCCCTGCCGCAACAGCCGATCCCGGACGGCGCGGTGGGATACGGAGCTCTGTTTTGAAGATCAGCTTCTGCGTCTCGAGCTTTCCGGCGCTGTCGCAGACTTTCGTGACCTCGCAGGTGCTTCATGCCGTGCGCAACGGGCATGATGTCACCGTGATCTGCAAAGCCATGGAAGCGGATACCCTCTTGTCGCCCGAGGATCGGGAAGCGCTTCGCCGGGTGCGTATCGTGATCTGGCCGTCGCCCAAGGTAGGTCTTCTGACACTTCTTCCGACCGCACTTCGTAATCGGCTCGTGGCGCGGCTGGATCGGGACACTTGGCGCCGCCAGATCGACGCTGATGTCGTCATCGCCCACTTCGGCTATCGGGGGCTGCAGTGGCAAGGGCACAGCGCGGATGGCGACAGCGACCGCCATTGGTGACCGTTTTTCACGGTCGGGATGTCAGTGTCGAGCTACGCCGAGACCGCATGACACGCTACCAGGACCTCTTTGCCGAAGGTGATCTTAATCTGACGGTCAACACTCCCTTCGCAAAACAGCTGATCTCTTGCGGAGCTCCTGCTGCGCGCGTTGAAAGCCATCATCTCGGGATTCCTGTTTCGCGGTATCAGTTCTCGATCCCAGACCGCGAGGGCGCATTGCGGTTTCTCAGTGTCTGCAGACTGGTCGAAAAGAAGGGCCTTGATGTTGCCATTGATGCACTTGCTCTTCTGCATGACCGCCATCCCGAGATTGATTGGCGTTATGACATTGGCGGTGAAGGCCCCCTGGCGGCAGCACTGAAAGCTCAGATCGCGCTGGCAGGGCTCGAGAGCCGTGTGAGTTTTGTGGGAGCCCTGCCCCATGAAGAGGTGTTGCAACGCATGTCAAAGGCCGATGCGTTGCTGGCGCCAAGTGTAACCGCAGCTGATGGCGATCAGGAGGGTATCCCCGTGACGCTGATGGAAGCGATGGCGCTAGGTACTCCGGTCTGCGCGACCCGCCACTCTGGAATACCGGAACTTGTTTCCCACGGCGACACCGGCTTTCTTTCGGACGAGAGGGATGTGGAAGGGCTTTACGCAAACATCCTTTCACTTGTTCAGACCCCGCAGATGGCTGCCACTATGGCTAGAGCGGCGCGGGGAAAGGTTGAGAGTGAATTCAACGAGGATCGACAAAATGCACGTCTTATAGGACGATGCGAAATGCTGACGGCTGTGCCCCAAGACGCCGCGATCAAGATGTCAGTACCTGTCGTCAAGTGAATTGGAACACCACAGTCCGATGTGCAGAGCAAGCGCTTGCCCTGTGTGGTATCGGTTTGCGCGCCGGTTCGGGGTTACCGCAAGCGAAGCCTCAAGTGGTATTTTTCGTCCTTTTGTGCATTTTAGGAAAGCTTCGTAACAACCGAGCTGGAAGCCATCTGATTTCCGAAAGCCTGACAAATGTACCTTCATTGCGTTTGTAATCTGCCGTATTGCATCAAGGTGCGGCATACCTTGCCCTTTGAGCAGCTAAGTTTGCCGTAAACTGATGCAATCTCCCCTGGCTTCAGTTCTTTGATAACCATCCTGGGTCTTCCGTTTTCCTAAACACCGCAAGCTCAACTCAGGCAATGTCATCGATGTCGTGAGTGACCTGTTCATCATGCGCGGCGTGCCGACGTTCATTCGTTCGGATAGGTGGCGTTGGCACTTGCAGCGAACTTCCGCTTTCCGCCCTCCAAGACCAGAACATCCCGCCTGCCAGCTTCAACGTCCGCTTTGGGGGCAGTTGATTTCAGGTCGCGTCTGCAGCGAAGGTCTGCAATCCGCCCCGCCTGCGGGAAACATGGGATCGGGGACAAGTCAGAACCATGTCCACTTCGTCCCGCGAGTTGCCGAATGCCGATGCGTCATCTCGAAGCGATGACCTTGTAACTCTGGGCTCATTTCGAACGTTGAGCCATCAATGCATAACCACCAAGGCGGCTTCAGATACAACGCCCGCCATCCACCTCAAGCGCCACGCCGGTGATCATTGACGCGGCATCAGAGCAGAGGAAGGTGGCAGCGGCCCCCATGTCTTGCGGGGTGGATAAGCGGCCGAGGGGAATGGTAGACAGGAATTTGGCGCGGGTTTCGGGGGTATCTACGCCCATGAAGGATTTGAGCAACGGCGTTTCACCTGCCACCGGGTTGATTGCGTTCACACGCACGCCATGAGGCGCAAGTTCGATCGCCATCGCCTTGGTTGCCGTGATCATCCACCCTTTGGATGCGTTGTACCAGTTGAGCCGGGGCCGGGGGCTGACCCCCGCGGTGGAAGCCACGTTGAGAATGGCACCCGTCCCGCGGTCTTTGAAATGTGGGACCAGGCTGCGGGCGGTGAGGTAGACGGACTTGGCGTTGACCGCCAGCACGCGGTCGAAATCCTCTTCCGTCACATCCTCGAGCGCTTGGGGCAGGTGGGTGATGCCTGCGTTGTTCACCAGGATATCCAAATTGCCGAAAGTCTTGAGTGCGTGGTCGGCAAGGGCCTGCACGGATGCGCCAATGGACACATCGACTTCGAAGGCACTGCCGCCAATGTCCTGCGCAATTGCTTTTGCACCATCGCCGTCGATATCCGCGACCATGACTTGCGACCCTTCAGCAGCAAAGGCGCGCGCGATCCCTTCGCCAAAGCCGCTGGCTCCGCCCGTGACGATGGCCGTTTTGCCTTCAAGCTGCATGTGACACCTCTCCAATGAAATCTCGCATGAGGCTATAGAACGCCTCTGCCGCGTCAAAGTCGACCGTGTGGCCCGCGTTGTCCAGCAGGTGGTAGCGGGCGTCAGGCAGGTGTTGTGCGATTTCAGCGCCGAAAGGATGGGGCATGATGGGGTCTTGTTTGCCCGAGATGACGAGGGCGGGGCAGGTGATCTTTGCAAGCCCGGGGCGGAAGTCGAACCGCCCATGTTCGTTTTTTGGTCCGTTGAAGTGCATGGCAACCGGGTTCTTGACGATCATGCGCGCGACCATGTCCCGGTCCAGACCCTTGATCGAATAGAGCGGGAAACAGGTGTCGAAATAGGCTTGCCTGCGCTCTGGCGTGGGGTCGGACCAGTAGGTGCGCGCGACCTTACCGGCCTTCGCTCCGCCGATGCGTGTGAAAGCGTCGAACACCGCTTCGAAATCCACGTGGGCCGCTGTGACTGACAGAATAAGCCCCGACAGCCGGTCAGGGTGCCGCGTGGCAAAGGATTGCGCGACATAGCCGCCGAAAGACGCGCCGTAGATGATGGGTTTCTCGATCTCCAGAACGTCGCACAGCCCGGCAATATCATCGCCCCACTGCGCGAGGGTCCATGTTTCGGGATCGCCATCGTCTGATCGTCCGTTTCCACGATGATCGACATAGACGATCTGGCACAGGTCGGCGAGTTGGCTCAGATGCGGTTTGTAGATCGAATGATCCGCCCCCGGACCGCCATGCAGGGCGATGAGCGTGGGCTTTTCGCGCATGGTGGGTCCGTCTGGGACAAGGCCTGCGCCCTCTATGTCAACATAGAGCCGAACGCCGTTTACCTCGATCCGCATTACGCCGTCGCCCTCCCGCCCGATTGGTCGAAACAGAACCCGGTGGTGAAACTGGCCTCATCCGAGGCGAGCCAGCAGACCATACTTGCGATTTCGTCCACCGTGCCGAAGCGGCCCATGGGAATCTTGGACTGCATAAAGTCGATATGCTCTTGCGTCATCTGGTCGAAGATGGCTGTGCGCACTGCCGCCGGGGCAATGGCGTTACAAGTCACGCCGCTCGTCGCCAGCTCCTTGCCCAGTGATTTGGTCAGGCCGATGACGCCTGCCTTCGAGGCCGAGTATGCAGGGGCGTTCGGGTTGCCTTCTTTCCCCGCGATCGAGGCGATGTTGATGATCCGCCCCCACCCCTTGGCCCGCATCACGGGGGCAGCTGCGCGGTTGCAGTAAAAGACTGCGTTCAGGTTCAGATCGTGTACCTTCAACCAGTCGTCGATGGGGTAGTCCCATGTGGTTGTGTTTGGCCCGGTGATCCCGGCAGAGCAGACGAGGATGTCCGGGTTAGCGTCTTGCATGGCCAGTGCCACGGCTTCTGCATCTGTCACGTCGATTTGGCGGCTGTCCATGTCCAACGCGTCAAGGGCATCGGCATTGATGTCCCAAATCTCGACCGTTCCACCTTCGGCTGTGATCCGTTCTGCGATGCCGTGACCCAGCCCGGCGGCGCCCCCGGTGATGACCGCTTTGCGGCCCTGAAAGCGGTTTTCGAAAATCATGAGGTGTCCTTTCCGATTGTCTGGCTGTGCGCCCCGATTTCAGCCGTGATGCGCGGCCACAGTTTTCAGGGTTGAGAAGCCGTATAGCGCCTCGAACCCCTTTTCGCGGCCATGGCCGGATTTGCCGATCCCACCGAAAGGCAGTTCAACACCGCCGCCCGCGCCGTAGTTGTTGATAAAGACTTGACCCGAGCGCAGCGCTTTTGCCAGACGCATCTGCCGCGCGCCGTCGCGCGTCCAGACGCTGGCGACAAGGCCGTAGTCAGTGCTGTTGGCGATGCGCAGGGCGTCTTCTTCTGTGTCGAAGGGGATCAGCACTTGTACCGGGCCAAACACTTCATCGCGGGCAAGCGTGTGATCTGGCGGGACGTTTTCAAACAGGGTGGGGAGGACATAGGCGCCGCTATCGGGCGCATCTTTCAGGTGGCCTTGGGCGGCGATGGTCAGGTCCGCGCCTTTTTCAAGGAACCCTTCAACAATCTGTTTCTGCCGGGCCGAGATCAGCGGCCCGATGCGCAGGTCATCGAGCGCGGGACCGACGCTGAGGTTGGAGTAGGCGGCGGACATACGTTTGCGTACTTTCTCATAAACCCCGCGCTGCACAAGGATGCGGGACGAGGCGGAACAGGTCTGCCCGGCGTTTTGGACACCGGCATTCACAAGGAAGGGCAGGGCTGCATCCAGGTCGGCATCATCAAACACCAGTTGCGGGGATTTGCCGCCGAGTTCCAGGGTCACGGGCACCACGTTGGCCCCTGCCGCCTGTTGCACCAGCGCGCCGGTGCGGACTGAGCCGGTGAAGCTGATGTGCTGCACACCGGGATGGGACGCTAGGGCCGCACCGGCCTCGGACCCCAGCCCGGGGACCACGTTCAGCGCGCCATCGGGCAGCCCGGCCTCTGCCGCTATGTGAGCAAAAGCGAGGGCGGTCAGGCACGCCTCTTCTGCTGGTTTGAGAACACATGCGTTACCCATCGCAAGGGCTGCGCCAACTGACCGCCCGATGATCTGCATTGGGTAGTTCCATGGCACGATGTGGCCCGTGACCCCATGTGGCTCGCGCAGGGTATAGACGGTGTAACCATCCAGATAGGGGATAGTTTCACCGGTGATCTTGTCCGCGGCACCCCCGTAGAATTCCATGTATCGGGCCAGCGCAACGGCGTCGGCGCGGGCTTGGGTGAGCGGTTTGCCGACATCCAGAGCTTCGAGTGTGGCGAGGTCGTCGACCCGGTCCAGCACGCAACGCCCGATCCCGGTCAGGATACGCCCCCGTTCGGTGGCCGTCATTCGACCCCAATCGCTGTCACGGGCTGCGTGAGCGGCTGCCACGGCGCCATCGATGTCCTGCGCTTGCCCGCGCGCGATCCGGGCCAGGTCGCTACCATCCGACGGGTTGATGAGGGGGAGCGTGTCGCTGGCCGCGCCCCATGTGCCACCGATCAGCATCAGCGAGGGGTCGAACCAGAGGGCGTCGGTCATGGAAGGCTCCTTGCGCGTGTTGTTTCATGGAGTGGCAATTGCGGCGCGGCGTCAATCAATTGCCTTGTGTAGGGGTGTTGCGGATCGCTAAAGACAGCTTCGGTCTGGCCTGCCTCTACAATCCTTCCTTTCTGCACGACCATCACCCGGTCGGTGATCGTACGCACGACGCTCAGGTCGTGGCTGATGAAAAGGTAAGTCAGATCGTACTGGCGACAGAGTTCCGCAATCAGGTCAAGGATTTGCGCGCGCACCGAGACGTCAAGCGCGCTGACCGCTTCATCAAAGATCACCAGTTCGGGTCTGATCATCAGGGCGCGGGCGATGGCGAGCCGTTGCCGTTGTCCGCCCGAGAATTGGTGGGGGTACTTTTGCGCATCGTCGGGTGACAAGCCCACATCCGTCAGAGCCGACTCGATGCGGACATCGTGATCCCTTGGCGGGCTGTCCAACAGATGAAAAGGCTCCGTGATCAGACGTGCAACTTGGTGGCGGGGGTTGAAGCTGCCGTAAGGGTCCTGAAACACCACCTGCATCTTGCGCCTGACGGACGGGTCCGTGACGGGCGTGCCGTCAAGCGTGATCGACCCGCCTTGCACTGGCTCAAGCCCAAGGATGGCGCGCGTGAGGGTGGACTTGCCACAGCCGCTTTCCCCCACAAGGCCCATTCGTTCGCCGCGCTTGATGTCAAAGCTCACGTTGTCCACCGCACGATGTGTCCCCGCGGGGACAAACAGTTTCGTGCGGGGCAGGGTGTAATCGCGCACGACGTTTTGCACCCGTAACAGCGGAGCTTGCTCCGCCCCGCCCGGCAGATCGACGCGGTGGTTGGAGGCGGCCAGCAAGGCTTGGGTATAGGGGTGCTGCGGGTCGGCCAGTAAGGCGGGCGTGTCGCCCGCCTCGACCACTTCACCATGACGCATGACGACGATCCGATCGGCCATCTCGGCCACGACAGCAAGGTCGTGGGTGATCATCAGCAGACCCATCCCATCCTCAGCGGCAAGGCGTTTGAGCAAGTTCAGGATTTGGGCCTGCGTGGTGACGTCAAGCGCCGTGGTGGGTTCGTCTGCAATCAACAGCTTGGGTCCGCAAGCGATGGCAATGGCGATGACAACGCGCTGGCGCTGTCCGCCGGACAGCTCATGCGGGTAGCGGGACAGGGGGATACTCTCTAGTCCCACACGGTCCAGAACCTCCCGCGCGCGGCGTTGCGGGTTGAGTTCGGGCCGGTGCAGGCGCACCGTTTCTGAGACTTGGGCGCCGATAGTTTGCACCGGGTTAAGCGCTGTCATCGGCTCTTGAAAAACCATACCCGCGAGGTCGCCGCGCAAGGTGCAGAGCGTGGCGTCGTCCAACTCCAGCATCTCGTGGCCGTCGAGGCTGATGGTCCCCGTTGCTTCGGACTGAGGGGGCAGCAATTGCATCACGGCCAGCGCCGTCATGGACTTGCCGGACCCGCTTTCCCCGGTAACGGCGACAACCTCCCCCGGTGCCAATGACAGCGACACGTCTCGCAGGATCGGGGCGCTTGCGATGGACAGAGACAGGCCGTTGATGGACAGAAGGCTCATACCCGCGCCACACGCAGTTTCGGATCAAGCGCATCCCGCAAGCCGTCACCCAACAGGTTCAGGCCAAGCACTGTCAGGATGATCGCCATCCCCGGCACGAGCGCCATGTGGGGCGCGATACTGACCAACGTTTGTGCGTCTGCGAGCATCCGGCCCCAGCTGGGGGTGGGTGGCTGTGCACCAAGACCGACGTAGGACAGCGCAGCCTCGGCCAGAATACCAAGCGAGAATTGGATGGTCGCCTGCACGATCAGCAGGTTCGCGATGTTTGGCAGGATGTGTTCAATGCTGATCCGCGCGGCCCCTTTGCCCGCAACCCGCGCTGCCAGGATGAATTCGCGTGCCCAGAGGGGCAGGGCGCCACCGCGTGTGACGCGCGCAAAAACGGGGATGTTGAAGATGCCGATGGCAATGATGGCGTTGATCGCCCCTGCGCCGAAGACGGCTGTGATTAGGATGGCGATGACCAGTGATGGAAAGGCAAAGATCAGGTCGTTGCCGCGCATGATGACCTCGTCCACCCAGCCGCCTTGCCGCGCGGCTGCCCACAGGCCCAAGGGAACACCCAATCCGATGCCGATGCCCACCGCGACGCAGGCCACGGCGATGGATGTGCGTGCACCCACCATGATCATCGAAAACATATCACGCCCGAAATGGTCCGTGCCGAACCAATGGGTCCCGTTCGGTGTTTGCAGCTTGTCGGGGATGTTCATCGCGCCGTGATCAAACGGCGTCCAGACAAAGGACAAAAGCGCTGCGATGACCATGAGCGCCGACAGCGTCCCCCCAAGGATCAATGAGCGGTTCATGTCCGCGCCCTCAGCCTTGGATCGACGGCGGCATAGGCCAGATCAACAAGGAAGTTCACCATTATCACGGCAAAGACCAGCAGCATTGTCACGCTCTCCACCACGATCAGATCGCGGGCCGAGATGCTTTGAAAGATCAGTCGCCCGAGGCCGGGCAGGTAGAACACCTGTTCGATGATGATCCCACCCGCGAGCAGGAACGAGAATTGCAGGCCGAGGATCGTCAGCACCGGGATCATTGCATTGCGCAACCCGTGACGGCGCAGGGCGGCCCCACGGCTCAGGCCCTTGGCCCGCGCCGTGCGCATGAAATCCTCATCCAGCACATCCAGCAGCGATGACCGCATGACGCGCGCAAGGATCGCTGCTTGCGGCAGTGCAAGCGCGATGGCGGGCAGGGTGAGCGATTTCATCGCAGCCAACACCCCTTTATCCCAACCCGCGAACCCTCCGGCACTGAACCAGCGCAGGTTGATTGCAAAGATCAGCACCAACATCATCGCGAACCAGAAATTCGGGATGGCGATGCCCACTTGGGTCGCGCCCATCACACCCACATCACCCGCCTTGCCCCGGCGGGACGCGGCATAGATACCAGCGGGAAAGGCGATGATCGTGGACAGTGTCAGCGCATAGAGCGCAAGTGGCAAGGACACCCAGAGCCGGTCTGCAATCATCTCTGCCACGGGGGTGCGGTACTGGTAGGACGTACCGAAATCGCCCTGCACCATGCCGCCAACCCAAGACAGGTATCGCTGCCATTTCGGTTGATCGAGGCCCAGCTCGGCCCGCAGGGCGGCCAGCGTATCCTCCTGCGCATTGATGCCCAGCATGAAGGATGCCGGATCGCCGGGCGCGACTTCGATCACCGCAAAAATCAGCAGCGATGCAATGGCGAGGCTGATGAACAAGGACAGAAGCCGTTTGAGAGTGTAGCGCAGCATATGGCTGCGACGTTAGGCGGGGGGATCAGTGCAGGCAAGCACGTCGGTAAGCGCACCGAGATCGCGGGCGAGCGTGGCCATGGCCATCCCTCGGATCGTGGCGATGTAGCAGTCCTGCGACCAGCCGCAGGTTTGTGTCAGGTTTTCCCAGTTGCGAACCGAAAGGAGGGTCCAGAGCAGATCGGTGGCCTGTTCCATGTCGGTGCCGGGGGGCAGGGTGCCATCCTCGGCCAGCGCCGCGATGGCGGCGGCGCATCCTTCGCGCATGTCCTGCATACGGGTGTTCCAAGCGGCAGCCGCTTCGGAATCTGTGTCTGTGACGGCCATAATGGCACGGGCCACTCCATATATCTTGGGGATGTAGTTGCCCCATGCCGTGACAAAGGCATCCAGCCGTTCAGCGCCAGACCGTGCGCCCCTGCTGGGGGCAAGGCCGGTATCAATATCGTTCAGCCGGTCCTGATAGCGCGTTGCCGCCACCAGCAGGTCGGTCCGGCTGGGAAAGTGCAGATACACCGCTTGCCGGCTGATCCCCGTTGCCCGCGCGATGTCGGACATCGTTGGCAGTTTTGCATCGGGCGCTTCCAGCAGCTTCAGGGTCGCCTGCAGAATTTTTGTCGGGGTATCGGTTTGCTCACTTGACATGCTGTCAAGAAGCACATAGTTGACACGATGTCAATTTACACAGTGTCAAGCAAACGACGGAGACATCACATGACCAAAAAGGTTTTCATCTGGGTGGCGCATCCCAAGACCGGATCGCTGAATGCAGCCTTGGCGGAACGCTATGCGCAAGGGGCCCGGGCCAAGGGGGCCGAGGTGCGGATCATGCACCTGTCGGACATGGACACCGAACACGGCTATGATGCGGATACACCCGTGTCAGCGGATGTGCAGGCGTGGCAGGACAACGTCCGCTGGGCCGATCACGTGATGATTGTGCATCCCTATTGGTGGGGCGCGATGCCGGCGCAGGCCAAGGCGGTGATGGATGCGGGGCTGCAATCGGGATTTGCCTACAAATATCACGGGCGCGGTCTGGGCTGGGACAAGCTCCTTGAGGGCCGGACGGGCGATGCGATCATCACAGCAGATACACCGCCATGGGTCGACACGCTGCTCTACCGCAGTCCGGGCCGCCGCGTGATGCGCAATCAGGTAATGAAGTTCGTTGGCGTGAAGCCCCGCAACGTTGTGATGCTGGGATCGGTCAAACTGGCCAAGCCCGAAAAGATCGCAAATTGGCTGAAGCGGGCCGAGGCAATGGGCGCTGCGGCGGCCTGACCCCTCGCCGCAGTGGACAGGACCGTTATGTATGGGTCATGAAACGCCCCTTGTTCATTGGCTCCGAGATCTACCGCGGATCGTCCTACGGAACGTGGCACCCTTTGCGGGTGCCGCGCGTATCCACCGTCATCGACCTGAGCCGCGCGATGGGGTGGTTGCCAAACGAAGCCTATGTTCCCAGCCCACGCGCCAAACCGAACGCGCTGACGATCTGGCACACACCAGAGTATCTGTCGGCCTTGCGCGCAGCGGAAACAGCGCAGCATGTGAATGACGACGTAAAAACCCGGCACGGGTTGGGCACGTCCAACAACCCCATCTTTCCCGAGATGTACCGCCGTCCTGCCACGGCAGCGGGGGGATCGCTGTTGGCAGGTGAACTGCTTCGTGACGGAGGCATCGTCTATCACCCAGCGGGCGGCACGCATCACGCGATGCCGGATCGGGCCGGGGGTTCTGCTATCTCAATGATCCGGTGCTTGCGATCCTTGCCCTGCAGCGGAACGGGGCTGCGCGTGTCGCATATGTGGATATTGACGCGCACCACCCGGATGGGGTCGAAGTCGCCTTTGGCGATGACCCGGATGTGCTGATGATCTCGGTGCATGAGGATGGGTTGTGGCCGCGTACAGGCGCGCTTGGAGCGATGGATACCTTGGTCAACATACCTGTTCCACGACATCTCAACGATGACGAAATGGCCCTGATCCGGGATCAGGTCATTTTGCCCCGTGTTGAGGCATTTCGACCGGACGCCATCGTCATTCAGTGTGGCGCCGACGGGGTCGAGGAAGACCCCCAAGCGCATTTGTCCCTCTCCAACACGGCGCATTGGGCCATCGTCCGCGCCCTGATGAACCTCGCCCCGCGGCTGTTGGTGCTAGGTGGCGGTGGCTACAACCCTTGGTCTGTGGGACGTCTGTGGACTGGCGTTTGGGCCACGTTGAACGGGTACGGCATTCCCGACCGCGTCACCCCCGACGGCGAGGACGTGCTGCGTGGATTACGCTTTGATGGCAACCGGCGCGGCAAAAACCCACCAGAGCACTGGTTTACGTCGCTACAAGACACCCCCCGCAACGGCCCGATCAGGGAAGAGGTGCGACACCGTCTCGCGCAACTCTGATCCCCATTCACTTTGCCAGATAAACTTCGGGGGGAGGCCGCAGGCCGGGGGCTGGCCCCCCTTCGACCTATCCGCCGTAATCCGCGTCGCTGACCTGTTCCAGCCATGTGGCGGCTGACCCGTCCAGCGCCTCTTGCATGGCGATATGGGTCATGGCGGTGTCCGGCGCTGCACCATGCCAATGCTCGGCATCTGCAGGAATCCAAACCGTGTCACCCGGGCGGATTTCTTGCGGTGTCTCGCCCCGCATACAGATCAACCCGGCCCCTTGGGTCACATGAAGCGTCTGGCCCAGCGGATGCGTGTGCCATGCCGTCCGGGCTCCTGGTGCGAAATGTACGGTAAGCGCATGCAGCCGCGCCGGCGCTTCGGCCGAGATGATCGGATCCTGCCACACTTCACCAGTGAAGTACTCCGGGTTCGCCCGTTGGCTGGGGCGGCTGCCCGCCCTGTGTAGGATCATTCTGCCCAACTCACGCTCGTGAGGTCCGTGGCCTGCGTCGGTGCATTGACCCAAAGACCTTGCACCTCGGCCTTGGCAACAGACAGTTGTGCAAGCTGGAACAGGTAGCCGTTGACCGCATCATTCGCGATCATTTCCTGCGCCTTGGCCATCAGGTTCGTGCGTTTGTCGGGGTCCGTGGTGCTGTTCAGCGTGCCGATCAGTTCCTGGAATGCCGGGTTGTCGTACTGGAAATAGTAGTCGGGGTTGGCGTAAATCCCGATGTCCATCGGCTCGGTATGGCTGACGATTGTCAGGCCGAAATTCTTGCCGCGAAACACGGTTTCCAGCCATTGCGCCCATTCGACATTGATGATCTCGGCCTTGATGCCAACATCGGCCAGTTGCGCGGCGATAATCTCGCCGCCGCGACGGGCGTAAGACGGGGGCGGCAGGTGCAGCGTGGTTTCAAACCCGCCTTCCATCCCGGCCTCGGCCAGAAGGGCGCGGGCTTTTTCGGGGTCAAAGGCAGACCCACCGGTCAGATCGACGTAAGCCGGGTTGTGCGGCGCGAAATGGGTCCCGATCGGGGTGCCATAGCCGAACATTGCCCCGTCAATGATGGCTTGGCGGTCGATGGCGTGGGCCACGGCCTGCCGGACACGCAGATCGTCAAAGGGGGATTGCGCATTGTTGGTGGATAGGATCGTCTCGCCTTCGGTCGAACCGACAAGCACCTGAAAGCGCGGGTCGGCTTCGAATTGCGGCAGGTTCTCGGGCGCGGGGAAGCCGGTGAACACGTCCACATCCTCGGCCATCACGGCAGCAAAGGCGGCCGTTGGGTCCGAGATGAACTTGAACGTGGCCTCGGTCAGCGCGGGCGCGTCGCCCCAATACCCGTCATATTGGCTGATGCGGATGCTATCGCCTTGCGTCCAGCTATCGAACTTGAAGGGGCCGGTACCGATGGGTTGTTGCTTGATGTTCTCGATGCTTTCCGGTGCCACGATCACGGCATCACCCCATGCGAGGTTGAACAGCAGGTTGCCGTTGGGCTCGTTCAGCGTCATGCGCACGGTTTGCGGGTCGACCACCTCGACCAAGGCGATGGCAGCATAAAGCGCCTTTTGCGCATTGGCGCTGTCTTCGGCAAGGATGCGATCGAAAGTGAATTTCACATCTTCAGCGTCCATGCCGGTGCCGTCATGGAAGGTGACGCCGTCGCGCAGCGCAAAGGTATATGTCAGCCCGTCATCCGAGATTTCCCAGCTTGCCGCCAGACCCGGCACAACCGACCCATCGCCCATGAAGCGGGTCAGCCCCTCGAACACGTTGGAATAAAGCACCTGGTCGATGGCCCCCGCGGCGGCCGAGGTGGGATCAAGGTGCGGGGGTTCCAATTGCATGGCCACAGTGATGTCTGTTTTTGCCCAGGCCCCCGTCGCGGCAAGGGCGATGGCAGCGGTGGTCATCATCAGTCGGTTGAACATGGCGGTCTCCCCATCGGTGCGGTTTCCCCCAGCTTTCCCGCAAACCGGGCACCGTGCAAGCCCTCTGTGCCTTCGACCCGTTTCTTGCGGGTTGGGCATGGGTGCTTACGCCTGCGCAGGAAACGGGTCGGCGCAGGGTCGCGCGGTACGTAGAGCGAGCGCATGAACACAGATTTCCGAAAGGCAAAAGACATGCGACTGAAAGACAAAACGATCATAGTCACCGGTGCGAGCAGCGGGATTGGCGCGGCGGCGGCCCGACTGTTTGCTGAGGAAGGCGCAAACGTCGTGCTCGGGGGCCGCCGGCCCGACAAATTGCAAGACATCGTGGGTGAGATTGAAACCACGGGCGGGCACGCCGCCTATGCTGCCGGAGATGTGGGTGATCTATCTGTTGCCAAGGCACTTGTCGATACGGCCATAGCGCAATTTGGCGGTCTGGATGGTGCATTCAACAATGCCGGAATGGTGGGCGACATGGGTCCGGTCACGGACATGACGGACCAGACATGGGCCGATGTCATCCAGACCAATCTGACAAGTGCATTCCTGTCGGCCCGCGCCCAAATCCCCGCGCTGGTCGAGCGGGGCGGGGGTGCTTTGGTTTTCACGGGATCATTTGTCGGCGTAAGCAATGGCGGAATGCCTGGCATGGGCGCCTATGCCGCGTCAAAGGCCGGGTTGATGGGCCTTGTTCAGTCGCTGGCCATAGACTGGGCCGGACAGGGCATTCGGATAAACGCGGTCTTGCCCGGCGGCACACGCACTGCCATGGCGGGTGACGACCCTGACACCATCGACTTCGTGGCCGGTTTGCACCCGATGAAACGGCTGGCGGACCCCTTGGAAATCGCGCAGGCCGCCCTGTTCCTGCTGTCCGATGACGCGCCCTTTGTCACTGGCGCACCCCTGATTGCAGACGGGGGCATGTCCGTGCGTATGCTGTGACGTCACGGCCCGGGGTGGTGACATTGCGGTCCCGGGCCTGCTATGGGCGCGCAACGACATTATGCGAAGGACATGGACATGAGCGCCACAGCCCGCAAATCCGCCCCATTGCCCGACGATATCCGGGCCATGAAAGGGGGCACACCGATTGTCAGCCTCACGGCCTACACCACCCCCATGGCCCAGATGATGGACGCCCATTGCGACTTTGTTCTCGTGGGCGACAGCGTAGGCATGGTGCTGCATGGGCTGCCCTCGACCCTTGGCGTGACGATGGACATGATGGTGATGCACGGCAAGGCAGTTGCGCGCGGGCTGACATCCGCCATGATGGTCATCGACATGCCCTTTGGCAGCTATGAGGAAGGACCAGAGCAGGCGTTCAGAAACGCGGCCCGCCTGATGGCCGAGACGGCGGCAGGCGCCGTGAAGCTGGAAGGCGGCGTGGCGATGGCCGACACCATCGCGTTTCTTGTTGCACGCGGTATTCCGGTCATGGCCCATATCGGTCTGACGCCCCAGTCGATCAACACATTGGGTGGCTACAAGGTACAGGGCCGGGGTGACGCGGGGGCGACCCTGATGGCTGATGCCAAGGCGGTGGCAGAGGCCGGTGCCTTTGCCGTCGTGCTTGAGAAGGTGCCGGAAAACCTTGCCAACGACATCACGGGCACGGTTGATATCCCAACCATCGGGATTGGTGCGTCGGCAGGATGCGACGGGCAAATCTTGGTTGTCGATGACATGCTGGGCCTGTTCACTGCTTTCAAAGCCAAGTTCGTGAAACGCTATGCCGAGCTGGGCGTGGATGGCGAAGCGGCCATCGCAGCCTATGCCGAGGACGTGCGCGCGCGCCGCTTCCCCGGACCCGAACACGTGTTTGGTGACGCAGTGCCTGGAGCCAAGACATGACGGCGCCAATCGTGCGCACCTTGGCTGAGTTGCGCGAGATGACCCGCGGGTGGCAGCGGGCCGAAGAAACAATTGGCGTTGTCCCCACCATGGGCGCGCTGCATGACGGACACCTGAGCCTCGTGGCGCGGGCCAAGGACATGTCGGATCGGGTGATCGTCACGATCTTTGTGAACCCCAAGCAGTTCAACAATCCCGAAGATCTAGAGAACTATCCGCGCACCGAACACGAGGATGCGCGCAAGCTGGAACGCTTTGCCGTCGATGCGATCTATGTCCCTGATGGGCTGCAAATGTACCCGGACGGGTTTGCGACAAACATCAGTGTGGATGGGCTGACCAACGTGCTGTGCGGTGCGCATCGGCCCGGTCACTTTGACGGGGTGGCAACGGTCGTAACCAAGCTGTTCACCCAGACCTCGGCCGATCTGGCGTTCTTTGGCGAAAAGGACTTTCAGCAATTGCAGGTGGTGCGGCGGTTGGCCCGTGATCTGGATTTGGGGGTCGAAGTGGTTGGTTGTCCGACCATTCGCGAGATCGACGGGCTGGCCATGTCATCCCGCAACCTGCTCTTGTCCGATCAGGCCCGCAGTCGGGCCGCAGCGCTGAATGACGTCATGGAAGAGATGGCCGACGCGTTGGGGCAGGGCGCGCAGATTGCCGATCTGTTGCCGGACGCACAGGCGCGGCTGGCGGCTGCTGGGTTTGGCGAGATCGACTATCTCGAGATGCGCACCAAAGACACTCTGGCGCTGCTTGAGCGCGCGACAGAACCGGCCCGCTTGTTTGCGGCCGCATACATGGCCGGAGTGCGGTTGATCGACAACATAGATGTGCCGGTGATCGTCAAACGCTAGCTAGTTGTCGAGCTTGGACAGCCGCGCCCGAAACCACGCTTCGAGCGCGGTTTGCGACATGGCCCCGGTCACCACATCGACCACCACGTCATCGATCCTGTCCCCGGCGTGGATGGCAAGGTCGTAGCCGCTGTTGAGGCACAGCACTTCTGTCGTCAGCCACGCCGTGCGCTTGTTGGCATCATTGAAGCCATGGGACGTCGCCAAGCCATGCAACAAGGCTGCAGCTTTCTTGTGAATAGGCAGGTGATAGCCGTGATAGGGGCGGCCAATCGCCCCAAGGACGCTGTCGAGATTGCAGATACCCGGCAGCCCACCAAAAGCCTCAAGCGATTGCTCATGGGCCTCAAGAACGTCGCCAAGCTTGACGCGATAGTGCCGCTTACCGATTGGCGAGCCGCTGCAGGGCGTCCCTGTTCTTGCTGATCGAACTGCGCACAACCTTGGGGGTCTTCTTGCCCGAGGCATGCTCGGACGTATCCCCACCTTCCTTGCGGACGGTGAACTTTCCGGCGTTTGCACTGCGGGCAACGGTTGCGCTGTTTGTCTTGGTCATATCTGCGGTGTCCTTCTGCATCAGAAAATGCACATCCACCGACAACATATCAAGGGATCAAAAACCGGATGTAACCTGCAGCCACGGTCCGGCCTATGGTAAGAGCAGGGTTTCCAGCGCCCGTCCCATCACCTTGGCACTGTCGAGCATATCGGTGATCCCGACCCATTCATCGGGCTTGTGGGCCAGTTCCAACTCACCCGGTCCATAGGCGATGCAATTGCGCAGCTTGCCGATCCGGTCGATATGCTTTTGATCATAGGACCCAGGCGAGGCGACATAGGTGGGTTCGACCCCCAATACGCTTTCAATGGCGGCATGCACCGTTTCGACCACCGGGGCCGACTTGTCCGTCATGGATGGCAAGACCACGTTCAACTCGCGCATTTCATAGTCGAACCGGTCGCGCGAGGCTTTCAGCCCTTCAAGCAGCTCGACCACTTCACCGCGCACCTGTTCCACGTTTTCTTCGACCAGAAAGCGGCGGTCGATCACGATGCGGCAGCTGTCCGGCACGCAATGGGCGGGAAGGCCATCATAGTCTTCGGCCTGTTCCGGTTGACCGCCATGTATCGAATTGATGTTCATCGTGGATTGCCGTGCACCATCCGGCACGACTGGCATTTCAGTGTGGCGGGCCGCCATCGCCGGGTAGAGGTCACTTTCGAACTTGTCCAACACGGCCCCCATGTGGCGCACTGCGCAATCACCGAGAAATGGCATGGAGCCATGGGCAATCTCGCCCTTCGTTTCAATCTCGGCCCACCAGCCGCCGCGATGACCCAGGCAAATACGATCCTTATTCAGGGGTTCAGGGATGATGACATGCTGGACGCGTTCCGGCGCAAACAGGCCCTTTTCAGCAAGGTAGGCGACACCACCATAGCCGCCCGATTCCTCGTCTGCCGTGGCGCTGATTTCAATCGCACCGGCATAGTCGGGGTGTTCTTCGATAAACGCCTCCACCGCGATGATCGAGGCGGCCAGCCCGCCTTTCATGTCGCACGCACCCCGGCCATAGATCTTGTCGCCCTCAATCTCGGCCCCGAACGGATCGCGTGTCCAGCCGTGGCCCACTTCGACCACATCGTGGTGGCTGTTGAAATGCACACATTCCCCGGCACGTGTCCCTTCGCACCGCGCCACCACGTTCCAGCGTGGGTAGGTATCACTGTCACCCGGTGTGCCATGGGCACGGATCATCTGCACCTCGAACCCGTGGCCCTTCAGTCGTTCCCCGACCAATGCGCAGATGTCGTGATAATGCCGTCCCGGCGGATCCAGCGTGGGAATGCGGATCAAATCCTGTGTCAGCGCGATCAAAGCGTCGCGGTGACCGTCGATGCGAGCGGACAGGGTCATGGCCCGAGTGTTGAGCCGCAGACATCAAATGGCAAGGGACGTCCCAGCTCAACCCGGCCCTTCGGGGAGGATTTTTTGAAACAGGGAAGTGTCAGAGTTTGCCCAATGGGACCTTGAGCGCCATGTCCCCCTCGTCATCACGCGGGATTTCACCGGCGCGCATGTTCACCTGTAGCGCGGGAATGATCAGGCTTGGCATGGCGAGCTGTTTGTCCCGTTCCGTGCGGAACTTGATAAAATCCTCGCGCGTTTTGCCACCGCCCACATGGATGTTCTTTTCGCGCTCTTCTGCGACGGTCGTCTCCCACGCGATTGCGCGCCCGCCGGGGCCGTAATCGTGGCAGATGAACAAGCGCATGGCATCGGGCAGGGCCAGAACGCGCATAATACTGTCGTAGAGCTGTCCGGCATCTCCACCCGGAAAATCCGCGCGGGCCGAGCCACCGTCAGGCATGAATAGCGTATCGCCGACAAAAGCAGCATCCCCAATGACATGCACCATGCAGGCGGGGGTATGGCCGGGCGTGTGCATGGCAAAGCAGGTCATTCCGCCAACCTCGTAGCTGTCGCCGTCTTCGAACAGCGCATCGAATTGCGACCCGTCGCGTTGGAACTCGGTCCCTTCGTTGAACACTTTCCCAAAGGTGTCCTGCACATCGGTGATCTTGGCGCCGATGCCGATTTTCCCGCCCAAAGCCTGCTGAATATAGGGCGCCCCCGACAGGTGATCGGCATGGACATGGGTTTCGATGATCCAGTCGAGCCGGAGGTCATTGGCGCGTATGTGGGCGATGATCTTGTCGGCACCATCAAAATTCAAAGCACCTGCGGCATAGTCAATGTCCATCACCGCATCGATGACGGCACAGGCCCGCCCGCTTGGTTCCTGCACGACATAGGAAATCGTATTCGACCGCTCGTCGAAGAACGGGGTGACTTTCGGGTGACAATTCATATCGGGTGTCATGCCGTGTCCTCCTTTTCCACCGGGCCGCCTTGCGCTTCCCAAGTCGAGAAACCTTCGCGCAGATGCCCCGCCTCAAATCCCATGTCCTTCAATGTGGCGACGGTCAGCGCCGATCGCCAGCCCGAGGCACAATGAAACAGGTATGTTTTGTCGGACTGACCGAACACGTCCTTGAAGTAGGGGCTGTCGGGGTCGACCCAAAACTCGATCACGCCGCGCGGCGCATGGACCGATCCGGGGATGTATCCGCTGCGCTGACGTTCGCGAATGTCCCGGATATCGACGATAACGACGTCAGGATTATCCACTGACTTGATGGCATCCACCGTCTCAACCTCTTTGATGCGGGCGCGCGCATCGGCGACCATTTTCGCGGCAGTTGTCTTCAGGGCCATCGGCACCTCCGTTTGAATGTGTGAACTGTGCCAGCAGGTTTCGGCCACAGCAAGGCCGGTAAGCGCCTTGTAATGATGATTATGTAAAATTATGTGGCTAGGGTAGACGCCCAAGCCTCGTTCGGGTCATGTGCCTGTAACAAGGAAAGGGCCAAACATGGGCTTTGTCATACCGCCTCCGCAGCAAGCCTCTGTTGCCATTGCAGGGTTAGAAGACAGGTTCCCGGTCCGCCGCATCTTTTGCGTCGGTCGCAACTATGCCGCACATGCGCGCGAGATGGGCAAGGATCCCGACCGTGAGCCACCGTTCTTCTTTACCAAACCCGCGGACGCCGTTGCCGACAGCCCCTGCACCATTCCTTATCCGCCGCTGACGGCAGACCTGCACCACGAGATCGAACTGGTCATCGCCATCGGTACCGGCGGCGCAAACATTCCAGCCGATGCCGTCATGGATCACGTCTGGGGCGCCGGTGTGGGCATCGACATGACGCGCCGCGATCTACAGGCCGAAGCCAAGAAAATGGGCCGCCCATGGGACTGGGCCAAAGCGTTTGATTTTTCCGCCCCCATGTCGCCGCTTGTGCCGCTGGTGGATGTTCCCAGCCTGACCGCTGGGCGCATCTGGCTCGCCGTGAACGGAGAGGTGCGGCAGGACGCAGACATTTCGGACCTGATCTGGCCCGTCCGCGATCACGTGGCTTACCTGTCGCAAGCGGTGACGCTGGCCCCGGGTGACCTGATCATGACGGGAACCCCTGCCGGAGTGGGCGCTGTCGATCCCGGGGATGTGATGACCGGAGGTGTGGACGGGATCGGAGAGGTCGAAGTGACTGTCGGGTCTCGAGGCTAAAGTCCCGCCAAAACCTCTTTCAAACTGCGGCGCGCGCCGGTTTGCAGATACTCCATGGCCCGCAAGGACGCCTCGTGCGCCTCCAGACTTGATCCGGCGACGCAATCCTCGATCACGCGGCAGAAATAGTCGTGCTGGTGCCCATCAACAAAAGTGTAGTGCACACAGACATCGGTCAGCCCGCCGACCAACAGCAAGGTATCAACCTTGAGGCCTTTCAGCAGGATCTCGAAATCCGTCCCGAAAAAGGCCGAATAGCGCCGTTTCCGGATCACGTAGTCATCCGGTCGAACATCCATTTCCTTGACCGCAAGGGCCGTGGCCGGGTTGTTTTCAAGGCAATGCACATCTTCATCTCCATCCAACTCTCGACCAAAATCGACCATGGACGGATGGTGGACCTCTTGGATGAAAATCACCGGCACGTCTGCGGCGCGTGCGGAGTCAATCGCGGTACGTGCAGCCAGCATGCGATCCTTGTAGCCGGGCATATTGTCGATCGACCGCACTTCGCTGTCGTCGATAAATGTACTGGCCTGAATGTCGATCACGATCAGAGCTGCACGACCTTCGATCAAAGCACGCGGTGTCTTGCTTGCGTTTGCCATCAAACGGCCTGCGTTGCATCGATTGCGCGTTTCCAACGGCCATAGCCCGCTTCACGCGCATCTTCCGACATCTGCGGATCAAACCGTGCTTCGCGTGCCCATGTGGCAGCGAACCCTTCGGTATCCGGGTAGATGCCAGCACGCATGCCGGCCAGCCACGCCGCCCCCAGTGCCGTTGTCTCAAGCCCGGCAGGCCGATCTACCGGCGCACCCAGCATATCCGACAGGAATTGCATGGCCCAATCATTGGCGCTGAGCCCGCCATCAACGCGCAGCACTGCATCGCCCGCATCGGGCCAATCCGCCCGCATCGCTTCCCAAAGATCGCGGGTTTGGAAACCAATACTTTCCAATGCCGCGCGTGCCATGTCGGCAGGTCCCGTATCGCGGGTCAAACCGAACGTGGCGCCGCGGCAATCGGGGTTCCAATACGGCGCGCCAAGGCCGGTGAAGGCGGGTACGAGGGTCACGTTGCCATTGCCTTTCTCGGCCAGTGCCTGTGTTTCCGCAGCCGATGCAATAATCGCCAGCCCATCGCGCAGCCATTGCACGACGGCACCCGCGACAAAGATCGACCCTTCGAGTGCATATGTCGGTTTACCGTCCAGCTGATACGCCACGGTGGTCAGCAAACGGTTGTTCGATGTCACCGGCGCATCGCCTGTGTTCAGCAGCGCAAAACAGCCCGTGCCATAGGTCGATTTCAGCATCCCCGGTTCGAAACAGGCCTGTCCAATGGTTGCCGCCTGCTGGTCGCCCGCGACGCCATAAATCGGGGTCTCACCACCCAGCAGGTCGGTCACACCAAAGTCAGACGCGCAATCGCGGACCTCGGGCAACATCTCTATCGGGATGTCGAGCATGGCGCACATCTCGGGGCTCCAAGCGCCCTTGTGGATGTCATAGAGCATCGTGCGTGCGGCATTGGTCGCATCCGTGACGTGGGCCGTGCGGCCTGTCATGTGCCAGATCAGGAAGCTGTCGACCGTTCCGAACAGCAACTTGCCCGCCTTGGCCCGATCCCTTGATCCTTCATGCTGATCAAGAATCCATTTCACCTTGGTGGCCGAGAAATACGGATCAAGAAGCAGGCCCGTGATCGCCGTCACCTGATCGCCATGCCCGTCGGCCCGCAACCCTTCGCACATCTGCGCCGTGCGGCGGTCCTGCCAGACGATGGCGTTGTGCAGCGGCTCACCTGTTTCCGCATCCCAGATCACGGTTGTCTCGCGCTGGTTGGTGATGCCGATCGCGGCAATGTCGCTTGCCCCCAATCCCGCCTGGTCCATCGCGGCCTTGCACGTCGATTTCACAGTCGCCCACAAGTCGGCGGGTTCGTGTTCAACCCAGCCACTGTTCGGGAAATGCTGCGTGAACTCTTCCTGAGCCGAGGCAACAGGCTGCATGTCCCCGTCAAACACAATCGCGCGCGAGGACGTGGTGCCCTGATCAATGGCAAGAATATGGGTCATGCAGCGTTTTCCTTCATCCAATCGTCCACGGCCGCGCGCTCTTCTGCACTCAGGCGCAGTCCAAGTTTGGTCCGGCGCCACAGCGCGTCATCACCTGCCACCGCGTATTCGCGGGTCATCATCCATGTCAGCTCAGCACCGGTCAATGTTGCGCCAAAGTCGGGCCCAAGATCATCCGCTGTCTTGGCGTCACCCAAAACGTCCCACGCTTCGGTCCCGTATGCCCGGATCAAACGCGCAGCCCATTTCTGGTCGAGGAACGAGTAGTCGGACGCCAGTTTCGACGTCAGCGACCCCACATCTGCCACCTTGAAATCCCCACCGGGCAGCGCAACACCGGCAGTCCATGCCTCGCCCAATCCCATCTTGGCCAGCGACTGTTCAGCGAGCTTGCGATAGGTGGTGATCTTGCCGCCAAAGACGCTCAGCACGGGTGGGCCGTTGTCATCCAGCGCCAGCACATAATCCCGCGTCGCCGCCGTGGCCGAAGATGCCCCATCGTCATAGAGAGGCCGCACACCGGAATAGGTCCAGACCACATCTTCGGGCGTCACCGGCTTCTCGAAATATTCGGTGGCGAAAGCGCACAGGTAGTCGCGTTCTTCATCGGTGATCGCGGGCTTGGTATCCGCATCCGTATGCTCGGCATCGGTGGTGCCAATCAGGGTAAAGTCCTGCTCATAGGGAATGGCAAAGATGATCCGGCCGTCGGTGCCCTGGAAAAAATACGCCTTGTCGTGGTCATAAAGCTTCTTGGTCACGATGTGCGAACCGCGCACCAGCCGGATGTTGTGCTGTGAATTCTGCCGCATCACGCCGGTCAAAATGTCGGCTACCCATGGCCCACCTGCGTTGACCAGGGCCTTGGCGCGATAGGTTCCCTTCTCGGTCTCGATCCGCCAGAGATCACCATCCCGCGTGGCCTCCTTGACCGCGCAGCGGGTCAGGATCGTGGCACCCCGCGCTTCCGCATCACGGGCGTTCAGCATGACCAGTCGGGAATCCTCGACCCAGCAGTCACTATATTCATAGGCCATCTTGAAGCGTGACTTGAGGCCCTTGCCCTCGGACGCGGTGGTCAGGTCCAGCGTCTTGGTCCCCGGCAGGATCTCCCGACCGCCCAGATTGTCATAGAGAAACAGGCCCAAACGAACGAGCCATGCAGGCCGCCGCCCTTCTCGATCCAGGGCATCACAACGCGCAACAGACGCGAGGTCGGCGTGTCGCTGTCGAACCGCATGTCGGGCGCGTAAGGCAGGACAAAGCGCATGGGCCAACTGATATGCGGCATCGCCTTCAGCAGCACCTCGCGCTCTTTCAGCGCGGATTTCACCAGCCCGAATTCGAAGAACTCAAGATAGCGCAGCCCACCATGAAACAGCTTGGTCGACGCAGACGAGGTTGCGCCCCCCAGATCACCGGCCTCGGCCAAGGCCACACTCAGGCCACGGCCCGACGCATCGCGGGCAATCCCGGCCCCGTTGATACCGCCACCAATCACAAACAGATCATAGATTTTGTCGTCCGACACGCCCGCGTCCTCCGGATGGGTACGGAGTCCTCTTAAAACCATAGTAGGCAGTGATCAATCGTTAGCGTTAACGTTGCGGCGTGATGTCCTTGAGACCCAACAGAACGGCTGCGCCGATCATTAGGCCGCCACAGACGCGATTGATGGCCGTCATGGATCGCTTTGCAAAACGGGCGGCCACCCGGTCCCCGGCCCAGCCCCACAACAGCAACGTGGCGCCATCCACGACAAGATACGTGGCCCCAAGGATCAACAGCTGCGGCAGGATTGGCACATTGACCGTGATAAATTGCGGGAACAGAGCCGCAAAGAAAACAACGGCAAACGGGTTGGTCATTGAGGTTACAAACCCAAGGCGAAACAGCCGGACAGGATGGGCAGCGCCATCCGCACGCCCCCGCGCACCGTCGCCTCGGGACATCATCATGCGCAGCCCGATCCACACCAGATAGGCGACGCCCAACCATTTGATGACACCAAAGGCCGCCGCAGACGTGGCTATCACCGCAGCAAGGCCAAAAGCAGCAGCCGTCATCTGGATCACGTTGGCGCTCAAGTCACCTGCAATGACCCAGACGGAACGGCGCAGCCCGTGCTTCATCGCATTTGCAATGATCAAAAGCTGGCTGGTATCCGGCGGTGTGGCAAAAAACACCGCAACAGCCGCGAGGTACAAAAGATAGATCTCTACACTCACACCCGCGCGGCCTGCGCCAGGTCAGCGCCAAAGATCGTGTCGGCATGGTCCGCCAGGTAGATGCGCAGCCATGGCGTAAAACGATCAGGATGACGGGCCACCGTGGCCATCAGATCGTGGTAGTCGACCCACTCGTAGGCCATGACTTCATCCGGGTTTGGCGCCACGCGCAGATCACCCCGGGCGTGGCCCAGATAGACCTCAACCACCTCGTGCTCAATCAACCCATCGCCCACATCCGCCCGGTACTCCAGATGATGTCGATGCTCGAGCGGAACGCCAGTCACGCCCAACTCTTCGTTCAGGCGGCGGGCTGCGCACACCGAAGGCGCTTCGTCCCATTCGGGATGCGTGCAACACGTGTTCGCCCACAGGCCCGGCGTGTGATACTTACCCATCGCGCGTTGCTGCAACAACACCTCGGTGCCCCGCACAACAAAGACCGACACGGCCTTGTGCTTCAGACCGCGCTGATGCGCCTCCAGTTTTTCCACCGGGGTCAACGCGCCGTCGACCCAGGCGGGGATCATGATCGTCATACGTGGTTCGCCTTCACCAGCCCGGTCAGGTGGGCCATATTCTTGATACCGATCTTCAGATGCGCCATGGGCCGCGCTTTGACCAGCCTCTTGTTCATATACGCCTCGAAGGTCAGACGCTGCACATCTATATCGTGACAAAGTGACACAAAGCGTTCGCGCCGGTCGTCATTACGATAATAGGCATTCTGCATCGACGCCAGAACCCGGAACACGGTTTTGTGCTCGCGCATGAACAGCTTGCGCGCCAGTTTCAGGTCCTTGGCCCGGCCCGACGCAAGAGTCGCCGCACAAGCCGTCGCAGCAACCCGACCCCCGACCATCGCATAGTAGATGCCCTCGCCCGAGGATGGTGCCACGACACCAGCTGCGTCTCCGGCCAGAACAACATCCTTGCCATTGTCCCACCGGTCCATCGGCTTCAGGGGGATGGGGGCACCTTCCTAGCGCAAGGTCTCGCACTCGTCCAGACCGGATGCAACGCGCAGCGCCGCCGTCGCTTCCTTGAGGTTCACAGACGATTGCTCGGACCCCATCCCAACGCTTGTCGTGCCACCATGCGGAAACACCCAGCCATAGAAGTCGGGCGATATGGACCCGTCATAGATCACGTCACAGCGCATCGGGTCATAGGTGTCGGTGGCCTCCGGAGCCTTGATGATCTCGTGATAGGCAAAGACAAGCGGCACCTTGTCGGCCCCTTCCACCTCGGCCTGCCCAACGCGGGACTTGGCCCCATCGGCCCCGATCACCAGCTTGCAGGGCAGTTCGCGATGCTCCTGTGTTTCCTTGTCGCGATAGACCACCACCGGATGCCCATCGGGCCGGTCAATGCGGACGAATGTACCGGTGAAATACGCGGCCCCCGCATCGGCGGCGCGCTGGCGCAGGAACGGATCGAAATCCTTCCGATCGACCATCCCGACATACCCGTTCTCGATCGGGATATCGACGCGACGACCCGTGGGCGAAATCATCCGGGCGGTCGTGACCTTGGTCAACAACTGCTCTTCCCCGATGTGAAAATCCTGCATCAGCCGGGGCGGAATGGCACCACCACAGGGTTTGATCCGCCCCTCGCGGTCCAGCAGGGCAACGGAATGGCCCGACCGCACCAGATCCTCGGCTGCGGTGGCCCCGGACGGTCCTCCGCCCACAACAACGACATCATACATTATACTACTCCCCCGGAACCAAGGTTACATCATGGGTCTCGACCGCTCGCATCACGCGAGAGGCGACCAGAGCGGCACATAGGAACAGCGCCGCTTCGAATGTGAAAACCGTGCCGTAAGCCGCAGCATCGGGCAGGATCAAACGGGTCAGGTCCAGCATGCCCGTGGCGACCAACCCAGCCAGACCCGCGGCAATGGCCTGCGCCGCACCAAAGACACCCATGCGGGTGCCGGTGTTGCGCGCATGGGCGGCGGCCAACTGCATCATTGAACCGACCGCGCCAACGACAAACAACCCGTTGCCCAAGCCCAGCACAACCGTCGACGGCACCAGCGGCAGACCGGCCCCCAGACCCAACAAGCCAAGCGCTGACAACACACAGCCCGTCACCGCCCAAAACCGCAGACTGCCAATTCGCAGATGCGACAGGACCCCCGCCGCAATCATCCCCATCAGGGCGGCCCCGTCCTTACCCCCGACAGCTTGGTGCTGTCCTCGGGGCTCAGGCCATGCACATGACCGGCAAAAGGCTCAAAGATCAGTTCGGACAGGTAAAACGCGAGGATCGACAGAAAGACAAAGCCGGTAAACTGGCGCGCCGCGGGGTCAGCCCATGTGCGGCGCAAGGCTGCAATCAATGGCGTATCATCCGCCTGATGCTCGAATGCGGCATGGCTCTCAACACCGATAGTTGCGATCACAGACAGAAGGAAAGCCACCGCACAAACCGCCGCGACAACCCACACCAGCCGGTCCGGGCTGTAAGGCTCAAGCGCGATGCCGGTCCCGACAGAGGCAAAGATCGCCCCGGCAATCAACAGCAACCACGCCAGCGTGGCCCCTGCCCCTTTGCGCGGTCCGGTCACGCAGGCCAGAAGAGCAAGGAACGATGTGCCCGCGGCCCCGATACCCAAGCCAATAGCGGCGTACGACAGCACCCAAACCGTCAGCGCCCAGATCACGGACGTTTCTGCCAGCAGGATACCCCAAGCTGCTCCAATCACGCCCAATGCAACAACAGCAATCCCACCAAGGATAAACGGTGTTCGCCCCCCCTTCACGTCCGACCGGTGGCCCCAGACAGGCCGGGTCAGCTGCACACCATAATGCAGGGCGACCAGCAAACCGGGCAGCAGCGCGGGCAAGGCCAGTTCAACCGTCATCAACCGATTGAACAGATTTACGGGTAGTGCTGCCAGCCCACCGATGGCGGCATTCACCAGACACAGACGCACCAACATGCCCCAGCCAGCAATCATGCCAGCCCCCGCAGTGCAAAGGCGGCAATCATCATGCCGGAGACATAGAGCAGCACACCCGTGCCATTGTACCAAGGCGCCTTGGCCTTGGGATCGCGGAACATGATTGTCATGGCCCAGAATTGCAGCAACAGGACCAAGGCAACCCCCGCCGCATGGGCGGGCCGATCCCAAAGGGTCAACAGCGCAATCACGACAGCTTGTGGCACCGCCATCACGGCACAGGCCACCTGTGCCGCGCGACGCGGACCAAGGATCACAGGCAGGGAATTGACCCCCATCTGCCGGTCGCCTTCCAGCGCTTTGAAATCATTCAGGGTCATAATGCCATGCGCGCCCAGCCCATAGAGGAGCGCCACCAGCAACACCTCGCCGCGCGGTGCGCCCGCACTCAGCACGGCAGCACCTGTGATCCACGGCAAAGTCTCATAACTCAGACCGACAAGGCCCGGACCCCACCATCCCGACCGCTTCAGGCGAACGGGTTCAGCCGAATAAGCCCACGCGGCCAACACGCCCGCAATCGTCGCGGCAAAACCCCACGGACCCAACTGCCAGCCGACAAACAGGGACAGGGCGGACATGGTCAACGCAATCCACAGCCCCCATCGCCCCGGAATACGACCGGACGGGATCGGGCGGTCGGGTTCATTGATGGCGTCCACATGCCGGTCGCACCAGTCATTTGCAGCCTGAGACATCCCGCACACGATAGGGCCCGCCAAAAGCACACCCAGCAAGATCAAAGACCACTGCCCCGCCGGGGACGCCCCGGATGAGATGGCACCACACAGATAGGCCCACATCGGCGGGAACCACGTGATCGGTTTGATCAGGCGCAGGGCCGCCGCAGGCTCGGGAAATCGGCGCGCAGGTAAAGAAGGGCTGACATCCATGTGTCAACTATGGCTGACACTTTGAGTCGGCGCAAGGGTCGCAGCAGGCTAGCCGTTCTTGCTCAGCAGCCCATATTTGCGCAGCTTGACGTAAAGCGACTGACGGGACAGCCCCAACATCTCGGCCGCGGCAACGCGGTTGTTGCGCGTCAGGTTGACGGCCGTTTCAATGCACATCTTCTCAACCACATCAGTGGTCTCGGCCACGATCTCTTTCAGCGACGCAGAGCCGATCAGGTCCATCACGTTGCGGCCAGGCTCTGGCATGCTCGCCCCGCCGCTGCCTTCAACCTTGCGGACACCTTCCAGACGGCTGACATCACGCATGATCAGCGCCACGGCCGGGTTCTGCGCGTCTTCAAGCGCGGTGGCTGAAACTTCGACAGGAATGCGCGCACCCAGATCATTCACAAGACGGGTGGCATAGACACGCATCTGCCCGGTGCGGGCCGCATTCTCCAACAGCACACCCAGATCAATCTGACCGCGGGCCAGATACTCGGCCAAGGATTGACCCACCACATCCGACAGATGAGTTGCCCCTATCAGATCCAGAAAGGCATCATTGACGGACAGCGTGGTGCCACGCGGGTCCATAAAGACAATGGCATCCGTCGTTCCCCGGAACAGCGACACCGCATGATTGGATGCCAGAATCCGTGTTTGACGCAATCGCTTCGCTGCCGACAAGACGACACATCAGAACGCGCTGCCCTGCAGCGCGGAACAAGGTCGGATACAAGTCGATGGTTTGATGTGTCCGCGACGTACGCACCGGTACAGCTTCACCACCGTCTGTCAGGGTGGCGTTCATCAGGCTTTCGGTCAGCTCCGCACCGGACCGATCCTTGAACAGGCTGGCAAGGGTGACACCCACAAGCGCATCCGGCTTCAGGCCCAGCAACGCTGCAGCCCGGCCATTCGCATCTTCGATCCGCCCGGTCTGCACCGACACGAACACAATCGCATCGTCAACATTCGACATGACCACACGATAACGCGCGTCAAACTCGCGGCTGGCCTCGTATCCTTGCTCAAGCGCAATCTGGGCCTGCACCAACTGCTGCTGCGTTTCGGCAATGGGGCGCAGGTCGCGACCCAACAACAAGACCCCATTCTCTTGTCCAAAACGGTGGAACGTATAGCGCACAGGATATTGCCACACGGCATTGTCGCTGTGGTTCAGCTCAAGCGGCTTTTTCGGCGGATGCCCCGACATATACGCGTCGTGCGCTTGCTGAAACTTTTCAATGCTCTCTTCCGTCAGGAACTCGACAACAGGTCGACCTTCCCAATGGCTCAGGTTGCCAAAGCTGTCATCCTGGTCGTTCAACAGCACCGACAGGATCGTGCCTTCGGCAGATACAACAAGAGCGATGTCCGAGGCAGCCGCAATAATGCTGCTCAGAAACTCAGGCTCAATGAGCGGGACAGCGCCGCTTGTCCAAAAACTGCTTCCGTCAGTTGTCATCTACGGGCCAATGCCTTTTTGCGCTTCGTCGTGAAGCCAACAACATCTTTTGCCGTATTCGTCACAAGATCGACGCCTGTTTGTTCTGTTATATGTTTAGTGATCCCAGAATAGGCGCCACCTATGGCCAACACGGGACTCATATCACTTGCTTCTCTTATCTTTGTAACCGTTCCACATGCGGTTTCAAGGCCCGCGGCCCGCGCACATGAGAACAGAATCATATCCGGCTGATCATATTCAACCCTGGCAAGAATCTGAGGTGTTGCCTCGTTGATCGACAGGCTGACATCACAGCCCAGCCGACGCAGCTGCGCCGCAACAACGCTGGCTCCCAGGAAATGCTGCTCGCCATCAGGAACAATGACCAATGCGTGCAATACATTGCTCTGGTCCACCGACTCGCGCGTAAGGCCATGTGCCGCAACGCCCAAAAGCGCCTGCAAACGCAACGAACCCACCGTGACCGTGGCAAAATCCAGGTCTGATGTCATCCATTGCGCGCCCAGGTATTCCGCAGCCTTGGGAATATAAAGGTCAATCAGCGCATCATGGGTCAGGCGGTAGGTGCTCAACTCCTCCAGCACCAGCGCTGCATCAAAACTGCCATCAGACAGAACAGCCCGCACCAGATAGTCGATGGCAATCTGACGTGCGCCCGAGGGTCCAACGACCTGACGATCCTTCAGGATAGAAATAACCTCACCGGCCAACGACTCGTGGTCGTAGCTGTGCCCGTACACATAACGGGAAGTGCCAAATGGGTCGTCCTGCGTCATGGATTACCTCGATCCGTGTGAACGCAATGAACGGTTCTGGCGCGTCAGAGCCGTGGAAACAACAAAAGTGTCTGCCCGAACACACACAATGTCAACTCAATTTGACAGCAGCACCACGTCACAGACCTATGCGCGCCTCTGAGCAGCGCAGCTTAATTCAGAAAAGCGGGGTTTTTTCACACCCATACAGGTTGCAGCGATTAAAAACTGTGCGCCAAGATGACAGTCAGAGTGTAAGTTATAATTGACACTTTTCCCTCCCACCCGATACGCTGAACCCGTGACGCAAAGGGAGAGGCGCAACACAATGTCCATTCGGACACCCCCACATGCAGCACCGGTCGGGCTCTATACAGCCGAGGAACGCGCGCGTCGGGATGCCACCATCTGGACCCCGGTTCAGGGCATTCTCGCACCCCTCCAATTCGCGGTGTTCCTGATCTCCCTGACGCTTGTCATCCGCTACCTGTCTACGGGGGAAGGATACGCCGCCGCCACATGGTCCATCGTCATCAAGACGGGCGTGCTTTACCTGATCATGATCACGGGTGCGATCTGGGAAAAAGTCGTTTTCGGCCAATATCTTCTCGCCCCTGCCTTTTTCTGGGAAGACGTGTTTTCCTTCCTCGTGATCGCCTTGCATACGGCCTATCTCTGGGCGCTGTTCTCCGGTGCCCTGGAACCCGTCCCGCTGATGTGGCTGGCCCTCGCCGCCTACGGTGCCTACGTCATCAACGCCGCCCAGTTCGTGCTCAAGTTGCGCGCCGCTCGATTGCAGGCATCTGCAATGCACGAGGCACCGGCATGACCGAGCTTCCCCGCCTCCCATCGGCAGGTGGCTGCCGCGAGACACCGATTCTCAAACAGCGCGGTCAACGCGAGGTGTTTTGCGGTCTGACGGGAATCATCTGGCTGCACCGCAAGATGCAGGACGCGTTCTTTCTGGTGATCGGCAGCCGCACCTGCGCCCATCTGCTGCAATCGGCGGCCGGGGTCATGATCTTCGCCGAACCACGCTTCGGCACCGCGATCCTCGAAGAAACCGACCTCGCCGGTTTGGCCGATGCGCAGGACGAACTCGACAAGGTCGTGGATGAACTGCTCACCCGCCGCCCCGACATCAAGCAACTCTTCCTTGTCGGCTCCTGCCCCTCCGAGGTGATCAAGCTGGACCTCGCCAAGGCGGCCGAACGCATGACCCAACGCCACGCACCATCGGTGCGGGTGCTGAATTTCTCCGGCTCCGGTATCGAAACGACCTTCACCCAAGGCGAAGACGCCTGCCTCGCCTCCATGGTGCCCGTCCTTCCCAAAACAGACGAGCGGCAACTGCTGCTGGTCGGCGCCCTGCCCGACGTGGTTGAGGAACAGGCCATCGGCCTTCTCGAAGCCATGGGCATCGGCCCGATCAAGGTCCTGCCTGCCCCCCGGGCCGACAGCAACCTCGGCGTCGGCCCAAACACCCTCTACGCCCTGACCCAACCGTTCCTCGGCGACACGCATGACGCGCTGAGCCGCCGCGGCGCGCGCCACATCCCGGCGCCGTTCCCTTTCGGTGAAGAAGGCACAACCCAATGGCTCGCCGCCATCGCCACGGAATTCGGCGTCGCACCCGAGCTGTTCGAACAGGTCACCGCCGCACCTCGTGCCCGCGCCCGCAAGGCCATCGCCCAGGCGGCAGAGGCGCTGAACGGCAAATCCATCTTCTTCTTCCCTGACAGCCAGCTCGAAATCCCTCTGGCCCGCTTCCTGACCCGTGAATGCGGGATGGAAGCGATCGAAGTCGGAGCGCCCTTTATCCACAAAGGCATCGTCGGCCCCGACCTCGACCTGCTAGCCGAAGGGCCCACGATTTCAGAAGGACAGGACGTCGACCTGCAACTCGACCGCGCCAAGGCGGCCAAACCCGACCTCACCGTCTGCGGCCTCGGCCTCGCCAACCCATTGGAGGCTGAAGGGCTGGCCACCAAATGGGCCATCGAACTCGTCTTCACTCCGGTCCATTTCTACGAACAGGCGGGCGACCTCGCGGGCCTCTTCTCCCGCCCCATTCGCCGCGCGGACGTCCTTCAACTTGACCCTGTTTCTTCTGACGGCAAATACCACGGGGTGTGGGGGCTGGCCCCCACGCAGTTGGCCCATGAAGCTCACCGTCTGGACATATGAGGGCCCACCCCATGTCGGTGCCATGCGCGTGGCCACCGGCATGACGGACCTGCACTATGTGCTCCATGCGCCCCAAGGCGACACCTACGCCGACCTGCTCTTCACCATGATCGAACGGCGCGACCACCGCCCGCCGGTCACGTACACAACCTTCCAGGCCCGCGATCTTGGCGCCGACACGGCCAACCTGTTCAAACAGGCAGCGCAAGACGCCTACGACCGGTTCAAACCGCAAGCAATCATCGTGGGTGCCTCCTGCACCGCCGAACTGATCCAGGACGACCCCGGCGGCATGGCCGAAACCATGGGCCTGCCAGTCCCCACCATCCCGCTCGAATTGCCCAGCTACCAGCGCAAGGAAAACTTCGGCGCAGATGAAACGTTCTTCCAGATCGTAAAAACGCTGGCGAAACCCATGGAGCGGACCGAACAGGTCACCGCCAACCTGATCGGTCCCACAGCCCTCGGCTTCCGCCACCGCGATGACATTCAAGAGGTGACCGCGCTGCTCTCGGACATGGGGATCAGCGTAAATGTCGTGGCCCCAATGACGTCCTCACCCGCCGATATCGCCCGCATGGGCGCGGCGCATTTCAACGTTCTGATGTACCCAGAAACGGCAGAGTCCGCCGCCCGCTGGATGGAACGGGACCTGGACCAGCCCTATACTAAAACCGTGCCCATCGGCGTCGGCGCCACCCGTGATTTCGTCAACGAAGTCGCGACGATCACGGGCAAGGATGCTTATCTCGACACCTCCCGCCTGCGCCTGCCCTGGTACTCAAAATCCGTCGACAGCACGTATCTGACCGGCAAGCGTGTCTTCCTGTTTGGCGACGGCACCCACGTGCTCGCCGCCGCCCGCATCGCGCAGGACGAGATGGGGTTCGAGGTCGTAGGCATGGGCTGCTACAACCGCGAAATGGCCCGTTCTGTCCGTGCCAAGGCCCGCGAAATGGGGATCGAAGCGACCATCACCGACGACTACCTCGAGGTTGAGCGCGTGATCGAAGCGCTGCAGCCCGAAATGATCCTCGGCACACAGATGGAACGCCATATCGGCAAACGGCTCGGCATCCCATGCGCCGTTATCTCGGCCCCGGTCCACGTACAGGATTTCCCCGCCCGCTACTCCCCCCAGATGGGGATCGAGGGGGCCAACGTGATCTTTGACACATGGGTCCACCCGCTGGTCATGGGGCTGGAAGAGCACCTGCTGCACATGTTCCGCGAGGATTTCGAGTTCCACGATGCGGCCGGTCCCTCGCACCATGGCGGCCATGCGCCAAGCCCAACCGATGCAGGGGGGCCAGCCCCCCAGCCTGCGGCTTCCCCCCGAAGTTTATCTGGCAAGATGAATGAAGGATCCGTGATCTGGCTGGCTGATGCCGAGAAAGAGTTGAAGAAGATTCCGTTCTTCGTACGCGGCAAGGCCCGCCGCAACACCGAAATATTCGCCAACGAACGCGGTGTCGCTGAAATCTCCGTCGACACACTCTATGAAGCAAAGGCCCATTATGCGCGATGACACGCACATAAACGGGCGCATGCCCGGCTACCGCGTGGTGATCATCACGTTGGACAGCCATGCCGCCGGCCCGGCCCGACGGGCCATGGATGCACTGGTGTCGGACTACCCGGGCCTTGATCTGCAAATACATGCCGCCGCCGAATGGGGCGAATCTCCCGAGGCCTTCGAGGCCGCCGAAGAGGCCGTGATGAATGGCGACATCATCATCTCGAACCTCCTGTTCCTCGAAGAACATGTGGCCCGAATCCTGCCTGCGCTGAAAGCGCGCCGAGACACCTGTGACGCGATGGTCGGGGTCATAGCCGATGCCGAAGTGGTCAAGTTGACCCGCATGGGCACGCTCGACATGCAGGCCCCGCCCTCGACCATGGGCAAGTTGATGAAGCGCCTGCGCGGCTCCTCCAAACCCTCGACCGAGGACGGCGCGAAGAAGATGCAGATGCTGCGTCGTCTGCCCAAGATCCTCAAATTTATCCCCGGCAAGGCGCAGGATCTGCGCGCCTGGTTCATGGTCATGCAGTACTGGCTGGGCGGGTCCGACGACAATGTGCGGGCGATGATCCAGTTCCTGCTGAAACGCTACGCGACCTCTGCCGATTGGGCGAACGGGCCCGAAGCGGCCCTGCCCATCGACTACCCCGACACAGGCCTTTATCACCCCGATCTGCCGCAGCGCATCACCACTGATGCCGCCGATATCCCTGGTCCCAAAGGGGCGGAGATGACCGTGGGCATCGTCATGCTGCGCTCCTACGTACTGGCGGGCGACACGGCCCATTACGACGGCGTCATTCGCGCGTTTGAGGCCCGAGGCATGCGCGTTCTGCCCGCCTTTGCCGGAGGGCTGGACGCACGTTCTGCCATCGACGTCTATTTCAAAGGTCAGGTGGACGCACTTGTCTCCCTGACCGGTTTTTCGCTGGTGGGCGGCCCTGCCTACAACGACAATGAGGCAGCCATCGACGTGTTGTCCGAATTGGATGTCCCATACCTTGCCGCCCACGCGTTGGAATTTCAGACGCTCGGCCAGTGGGCAGACAGCACGGGCGGTCTCGGCCCCATCGAAACAACAATGCTCGTGGCTCTCCCCGAGTTGGACGGGGCCACTTGCCCCACCGTCTTTGGCGGGCGGCTTGGCCCCGAAGGGTGCAATGGCTGCGCCCATACCTGTCAGGCAGGCGAACCGAAGGCGATGGTGCCTTGCGTCGAACGCATCGACAGCCTGGCGGAAAAAACCCTGCGCCTTGGTCGCCTGCGTCGAAAAAAGAATGCCGAGAAGAAGGTTGCTGTCGTCCTCTTTGGTTTCCCACCCAATGCGGGTGCCGTGGGAACAGCTGCGTATCTTTCTGTTTTCGAAAGCCTTTTCAACACGTTGAAAGCCATGCAAGCGCGCGGCTACACGGTCGATCTGCCAAAAAGCGTGGACGCCTTGCGCGCCCAAGTCTTGCAAGGCAACGCCGCGCAGTACGGTCAGGAGGCGAATGTCGCCGCCCATGTGGATGCCGACACCATCGTTCGCACCACGCCGCCGCTTCACGCCATAGAAGCCGTCTGGGGCCCTGCGCCGGGCCGCATCCAATCCGACGGGCGCGGTGTGTTCGTGCTGGGCAAGGAACTAGGCAACGTCTTTGTCGGGGTCCAACCCGCCTTTGGCTACGAAGGCGACCCAATGCGGTTGCTGTTCGAGAAAGGCTTTGCCCCGACCCACGCCTTCACCACCTTCTATCTCTGGCTCCGCAACACCTATCAGGCTGATGCGGTGGTGCATTTCGGCATGCACGGCGCGCTCGAATTCATGCCTGGCAAGCAGGCCGGCCTTGGGGCACAGGACTGGCCGGACCGGTTGATTGGCGAGATGCCGAACATCTACCTCTATGCGGCCAACAACCCGTCCGAGGCGTCGCTGGCCAAGCGCCGGTCCAACGCCGTGACAATCACGCACCTGACGCCACCACTCGCGCAATCCGGTCTCTATAAGGGGCTGGCGGAGTTGAAAGACTCCCTCTGCCGCTGGCGCGAGATGGACGGTACTGACCCTGCGCGGGTTGAGCTGGAAGAGTTGATCGCCGAACAGGCCGAAGCCGTGGACATGGGCAGCACGCCTGCCGAAGCGCTCTGGCTGAAACTGCTCGAAACCGAAGACGCGCTGATCCCCGAAGGTCTGCACGTGGTAGGCCAACCGCTCAGCGATGTCGCGCGCACGGAATACCTCAACCTCATGTCCCACGCGGATGAAGATGCTCGGGCGCGCGTCGACGCACTGCTACAGCAGGAAACTGAACTGACTGCGCTTATGACAGCGCTCGACGCGCGTTACATCAAACCGGTGCCCGGCGGTGACCTCATCCGCTCGACCGACATTCTGCCCACGGGCCGCAACATCCACGCCTTTGATCCGTTCCGCATGCCCACGGCTTTCGCCTGCCGCGACGGGATGAAACAGGCGCAACTGCTCTTGGACACGCACCCGACCCTGCCCCGCTCGATCGCACTGGTGCTGTGGGGGTCCGACAACATCAAATCCGACGGCGGCCCCATCGCGCAGGCCCTCGCCCTCATGGGCTGCACCCCGCGCTTCGACAGCTTTGGCCGTCTTGCCGGGGCCGACCTGATCCCACTCACGGACCTCGGCCGTCCCCGCATCGACGTGATCATGACACTGTCGGGCATTTTTCGCGACCTGTTGCCCCTGCAAACCCGCATGCTGGCCGAAGCGGCATTGAAATGCGCCAAAGCCGACGAGCCGCTGGAGCAAAACTACATCCGCGCCCACGCGCTGGCCTATGCAGAGGCGCAGGGCGTGGATCTCGCAACCGCTGCGCTGCGCGTGTTCTCGAATGCCGAAGGGGCCTATGGCTCGAACGTGAACCAACTGGTCGACAGCTCCGCCTTCGGGGACGAGGACGAGTTGGCCGACGCCTATGAGACGCGCAAAAGCTTTGCTTACGGCGTCGATGGCAAATCCGCCGCGAACCCCGCGCTCCTGCAAAAGGCGCTCGCAGATGTGGAGGTTGCCTACCAAAACCTCGAGATCCGTCGAACTGGGTGTCACCACGGTGGACCACTATTTCGACACGCTGGGCGGCATCGCCCGCGCGGTGAAACGCGCGCGGGGGTCCGAGGCATCGGTCTATATCGGCGACCGGACTCGCGGCAACGCGACCGTGCGCACGCTCAAGGATCAAGTGGCGCTCGAAACCCGCAGCCGCGCACTGAACCCCAAGTTTTTCGAAGGGCTGCTGAAACACGGCGCCGAAGGTGTGCGGCAGATCGAGGCGCATATCACAAACACCGTCGGCTGGTCCGCCACCACCGGACAAGTGGACGACTGGGTGTACCAGCGCATCTCGGAAACCTTCGTTCTGGACGAAGAGATGCGGCAGCGCATGGCCGATCTGAACCCAACCGCGTCGTCCCGCATGGCCAACCGCCTGCTGGAAGCGTCCGACCGCGAATACTGGGCACCCGACGCCGAAACGCTGGCCGCGCTCCAGGATGCCGCCGATGCGCTTGAGGACAAGCTCGAAGGGATCGCAGCCGAATGACCCGTTACACGGACACATACCGCGGGAGCCTCCGGCGGAGGTTTATTTCGCAAGATGAAGCAGGGGATCTTTCCCCATTCGAAAGGAGGGGCGCATGAGCCCACTCGACAGAAACCCACCCGTCCTGCGCGGGCAAGACGGCGAAGGATCGGTGCAGAGTGCACCAGGACGCCGATGCACAGATCACCGGAGCCAAGGTCTTCTCCGTCTACGGCAAGGGCGGGATCGGCAAATCGACCACCTCGTCCAACCTGTCGGCCGCCTTTTCCAATCTGGGCAAGCGTGTGCTGCAGATCGGGTGCGACCCCAAGCATGACAGCACCTTTACCCTGACCGGACACCTGCAACCAACTGTGATCGACATCCTCAAAGAGGTCGACTTCCACCCTGAAGAACTGCGCCCCGAGGACTTTGTGACCGAAGGCTACAATGGCGTGAAATGCGTCGAGGCCGGTGGTCCGCCCGCGGGCACCGGTTGCGGTGGATACGTGGTTGGCCAGACAGTGAAGCTGCTGAAACAGCACCACCTGCTGGAAGAAACCGACGTTGTGATCTTTGACGTGCTGGGTGACGTGGTCTGCGGTGGCTTTGCCGCCCCTCTGCAACATGCCGACCGCGCCCTGATCGTCACCGCCAACGATTTTGACAGCATCTACGCCATGAACCGCATCATTGCCGCGGTGCAGGCCAAATCCAAAAACTACAAGGTGCGCCTTGCCGGCTGCATTGCCAACCGCTCACGCGAGACAAACGAGGTGGATCGCTACTGTGACACCGTCGGCTTCAACCGCATCGCGCATATGCCCGATGTGGATGCCATTCGGCGCAGCCGCCTGAAGAAAAAGACCCTGTTCGAGATGGACGACGAGGAAGACATCGTGCGCTGCCGCGCCGAGTACATCCGCCTCGCCGAAACCCTCTGGAACGGGACCGAGGGGCTGGCCCCCGCACCCATGGAAGACCGCGATATCTTTGAACTGCTTGGCTTTGATTGATGCCCGCATATGACCAAACCCGCGCCCGGGTCGAAAACTATTTCGACCGCACGGCGACCAAGACATGGGAGCGTCTGACCTCGGACGCGCCTGTGTCGCGCATTCGGGAAACCGTGCGCGCGGGTCGGGATCGGATGCGGGATCTGATATTGAGCCGCCTGCCCGATGACCTGCGTGGGGCACGTATTCTGGATGCCGGATGCGGCCCCGGCGTGGCAACCATCGCACTGGCGGAACGCGGGGCCACCGTGGTCGCCGCCGATATCTCGCCCCAACTGATCGATATCGCCCAACTGCGCCTGCCCCATGATCTGCAAAACCAAGTGACCTTCCATACCGGCGATATGCTGGACCCGAAATTGGGCCAGTTTGATGCCGTTATCGCGATGGACAGCCTGATTTACTACACGGCCTCCGATATCGGCGCGGCACTTGCAGCACTCGAACCGCGCGTGAGCGGGCCCATCGTCTTTACGGTCGCGCCTCGCACACCTGCGTTGATGGCGATGTGGTACGCGGGCAAGGCCTTCCCTCGCTCAGACCGCTCGCCCGTGATGATCCCGCACGCGCATCCGAAACTCATGAGCGCTGCCAAATCCGCGAGGTCCGCCGTATGCTGCGCCCGGTCGACCGGATCACCAGCGGCTTCTACATCTCCGAAGCGATGGAGCTGCGGCCATGAGTGCGCTCAAGCATCTCTCGCTCAAGGCACTGCCTTTTGCCGATGCGGCGTCAGATGACCTGCCGATGGGCCAGCTTCTGCGCCTTTCGCTGTTCCAGGTGTCGGTCGGCATGGCCTCGGTCATGCTGCTCGGTACACTCAACCGCGTGATGATCGTGGAATTGTCGGTGCCCGCCATGATCGTGGCGGTCATGATCGCGCTGCCCGTGCTCTCGGCCCCCTTCCGGGCGCTGCTGGGCTTCCGCTCCGACACCTACCGCTCCGCCATCGGGTGGAAGCGTATCCCCTACATCTGGTTCGGCGCGCTGTGGCAGTTCGGCGGCCTCGCCATCATGCCCTTTGCCCTGCTCGTCCTATCGGGCGACACGGTGCACGACATCCCCTTCGCGGGCGAAGTCCTCGCGGGCCTCGCTTTCCTGATGACGGGCCTTGGCATCCACATGACCCAGACCGCCGGGCTGGCCCTCGCAAGCGACCGGGCGACGGACGAAACCCGCCCCCGCGTGGTGGCGATGCTGTATGTGATGTTCCTTGTGGGCATGGGCATCTCAGCCCTGATCATCGGTGGATTACTGAACAATTACAGCAGCTTGACCTTGATCCGCGTGGTGCAAGGCTCTGCCGTTGTCGGTGCCGTCCTGACCTTCATCGCGCTTTGGAAACAGGAAAGCGTGAACCCGATGAGCCGCGCACAGCGCGAGGCCCCGCGCCCGCTGTTCCGCGGCGCGTGGAACGACTACGCCGCCGGGGGCAAGGCCGGCCGGCTTCTGGCCTGCGTCTTTATCGGCACCATGGCCTTCAACATGCAGGACGTGCTGCTCGAACCCTATGGCGGCGAAATCCTTGGCCTGTCGGTGTCGGCCACGACGATCCTCACAGCCCTCTGGGCGGCAGGCGCGCTGACCGGTTTCATCTGGGCCGGACGACGGCTTGCAAAAGGGTCAAACTCCTACCGTCTGGCCGGGGCAGGCATCCTCGCGGGCATCTGGGCCTTCAGCCTCGTGATCTTTGCCGCCCCCATGCAGGCCAACGTCCTGTTCTACGCGGGCGCCACGCTGATCGGCTTCGGTGGCGGGCTCTTTGCCGTCTCAACCCTCACCGCTGCTATGGCCATGCCAGCCAAAGGGGTCGCCGGGCGCGGCCTTGCCCTTGGTGCCTGGGGTGCGGCGCAAGCCACGGCAGCCGGCGTCGCCATCGCCCTCGGCGGTACGCTCCGCGACTGGATCGGCGCCATCGCCATGTCCGGGACCTGGGGCGAAGGCCTCGCCACACCCACCACCGGATACTCTTTCGTCTATCACCTAGAGATTGGCCTTCTCTTCGTCACTCTCGTCATCCTGGGACCGCTTGTGCGCACTTCGGGTCCCCTCACCGAACGGAAGGACGCAGGCCGCCTGGGCCTTGCGGATTTCCCCACATGACCTTCTCCAGGAAAGGACATTTGTCATGACCGCAACATTCTTTGGCGAATTCGACCTTGCGTCGCTGGCGCTCTGGTTGTTCTACATCTTCTTTGCCGGGCTGATCATCTACATCCAGCGCGAGAACATGCGCGAGGGCTATCCGCTGGAAGATGACGAAGGCAACGCCTCGTCCAATTCCGGCCTGTTCCCCCTGCCGGAAGATAAAAGCTTTGAACTGCCCCACGGGCGTGGCACCGTGACTGTCCCGTCGGGCCAAACGCCCGAACGCGCCGACATTCCCATGAAGCGCACCGGCCCAGGCAATGGCTACCCTCTGGAGCCTACGGGCGATCCGATGCTGGACGGCGTTGGCCCGGCCAGCTGGGCCCCGCGCCGCGACGTGCCCGAGCTGGACGGCCACGGCCACCCCAAGATCATTCCGATGTCCGCCAATGACAGCTTCCGTTTTGCCACGGGCCGCGACCCGCGTGGGCTGCCACTGATGTCCGGGGACGGCGAGGTTGTGGGCAAGGTTGTCGATATGTGGATCGACGAGCCCGAGCAGCTTGTGCGCTATCTCGAATACACGCTGGACGCCAAATGGGGCACGGGCAATCGACTGGTGCCGCTGACACTGGCGCGGATCAAATCCGACCGGGTTGTCGTGCGCACGCTCTATGGCAAGCACTTTGCCACCGTGCCACAGCACGCAAGCGCCACGCAGGTGACCATGCTCGAAGAGGAAAAGATCAGTGGCTACTACGGCGGCGGTGTCCTCTATGCCGACAGCAGCCGACAAGAGCCCAAGCTCTGATGCAACACGCACGCGCCATATCCTGGCAAGGCCCCGGGGCACCCCGGCGGCTGGCGCGTGCGTCTTCGTCACTTTGCGAAAAGGGACGCGCCCGACCCTGGGTGGGCGCTCTCGACATGATTTCTAGACACTCTGACTGCGGCAAGGCGTTCGCGAGTTCGATGCGTGACATAACCCATGCGCCCTCCCGGGGGGAGGGTCGGGCGCGGCCCGGGGCTGAACCCCGGGCATACCAGTTCAAATGCAAGACCCCCGAAACCAAGGAAGGGAACGTGCGCCATGTCCCATGATGATTTCGCAGTCGAGCCTATCGAAGGGCTCCCCGAACGCCCGCCCGAGGGCGAACAGATCCTGTGGCAAGGCAGGCCCGACACCCTCGCGCTCGCCCGCGAGGCGCTGAACCTGAACTGGATCATCGGCTACTTCGCCATCCTCGCCGCATGGCGGTTCATCTCGGTCGTCGACCTGTTGCCCATCGGACAAGCGATCGGGGCGACCCTGCCTGTCGCGATCCTCGGGCTGGTGGTTTGCGGCCTGCTCTATGCTATCGCGCTGATCCAGGCGCGGGCGACGATGTACACGATCACCACGTCGCGGATCGCCATGCGGATCGGGGCGGCCCTGACACTCACGATCAACCTGCCCTATCGCGAACTGGGCAACGCAGCGCTCGATCTGCGCAAGAACGGGACGGGCACCATCGCGCTCGACACCACAGGTCAGACCAAAATCAGCTACCTCGTCCTCTGGCCCCATGCGCGGCCTTGGCGGTTCGGCAGCACGCAGCCCGCCCTGCGCTGCATTCCGGATGCCGAAAACGTGGCCCGCATCCTCGCCGACGCGGCCGAGGCGCGGATCACAACACCCCAAATCACCCGCGTTGCCCCCGGCGGCGCCGTCGCGGCGGAGTAAGCGCCATGTCACACGCCGACAGCCCCCGCATCCACGCCAAGGAGGATGAACTTGTCCCGCGCATCCTGATCCGCGCGGTCCTCGCCCTGCTGCTCATTGTCCTTTCACTGGTCACAATTGCCACCCTCACGGACCGACCTCTGGAAAGCACACCGCCGCAAACAGAAATCATCACGGAACGCGCGATCTTCCTGTCCGGTGATGCTTCGGGGGCGGCCCGCGTGCTTGATGCACACGGCACGGTTCTGGCGGATTTCTCATCGGACAAGGGCGGCTTTGTTGCCGGCATCGAGCGCGTCATCGCACGCGAACGGGGCAAGATCGGTGCGGATCCCGCCGCCCCGGTGCTGCTGCGCCTGCGCGACGGCAACCGCCTGTCCCTCTACGACCCCGAAACCAACTGGAGCGCCGAGCTGATGGGCTTTGGCGCCGACAATCTCCGCACCTTCGCCAGGTTGCTGAGCAAACCCTGACCCAGAAAGGAAGCCACCTCATGGGACTACTGACAAAGGACATTGAACGTGCCCCGTGCACGGTTGAAATCAGCCACAAGTTCGAAAGCCTGCACGCCCATGTGCGGTTCAACAACGGCGCCGTGATCTATCCCGGCGACGAAGTGCAAGTGCAAGGGCCAGAAATCATGGCCCCCTTCGGTGAAATCGTGACCGAAGACCGCGAGGCCGTGATCGTCCGCGCCTCGGGCCTCGAACGGCTCTGGACCCGCCTGACGGGCGATCTCGAAGTCATGGAACTCTGCGAATTCTCCTTCTCCGAAGAGGTGACGCTATGAATGTTCGACACAGCAAACACACCGCCGACGCCACTTCGGTCGAGGAAGGGCTGGCCATCGCCCAAGCGCAGGACGAACAGTTCACGTCCGAATTCGCCACCGAAACGGCCATGCAGAACACCCTGCTGACACCGCGCTTCTACACCACCGACTTTGACGAAATGGACGCAATCGACGTGTCCCCGGTGCGCGAAGATTGGGACAAGCTGATCGCGCAAATGGAATCCGACCCGAACAAGGGCCACTTCAAGAAAAACGAAGACTGGGACACCGTCGATTGGGACGGGATGGAACCGGAGCTGAAAAAGGAATTCATCGACTTCTTGATCAGCTCCTGCACCGCCGAGTTTTCGGGCTGCGTGCTCTACAAAGAGATGAAGCGGCGCGGCAACAACGAGGACATTACCCAGCTGTTCCAACTCATGGCACGGGACGAGGCACGCCACGCGGGCTTCATCAATGATGCATTGCGTGAGGCGGGTTTGCGCGTGAACCTCGGGTTCCTCACGCAGAAGAAAAAGTACACCTACTTCCGGCCCAAGTTCATCTACTACGCCACCTACCTGTCGGAAAAGATCGGCTACGCCCGCTACATCACCATCTTCCGGCACCTGCAGGCGAACCCCGAACACCGCTTCCACCCGATCTTCAAATGGTTCGAAGAGTGGTGCAATGACGAGTTCTCTCATGGCGAAGCCTTTGCCCTGCTGATGAAGACGGACCCGAAACTGACCTCCGGCATGAACGTCTACTGGATCAAGTTCTTCCTGACAGCGGTCTATGCCACCATGTACGTGCGCGACCACCAGCGCCCCGCCTTCCACAAGGCCCTTGGGGTCGAGCCCGACTGGTACGCGCACGAGGTGTTCACCAAGACCTCGAAACTGTCGGAACAGATCTTCCCCATCACGCTCGACATCGACCACCCGCGCTGGCAGCGCCAGCTTGAGAAGCTGCAAAAGGCCAATGTCGACATGGCAGAGGCGAAGGGGCTGAAAAAGATCGGCGCACAGCTGCGGGCCGCAGCGGCCTTCGTGGCGCTCTACACGATCCCGGCGAAAAAGCACGTTGTGCCTGCGTCAACCCGCTTGGAGCCAGCGTATTGAACCACGTCGGTCGACATAAGATGGCGTTCCGGTGGAACTGTTGTGCCCGGCTTCAAGCCGGGCCGCGCCCGACCCTCCCCCCGGGAGGGCGCATGGGCAATGTCATGCACCGAACCCAGGTTCTACGGAAATCCGACGCCTCACACCGCACTATTGCCGGGTGCGCCCATCCAGGCTCGGGCGCTGCCCTCAGCACTTCGGGGGCACACTTATGACCCCGTGGATCGCCGCCCTCATCGCCCTGTTCATCTGGTGGTTCTCCACCGGCACCATCCTGATGGCGGTAAAATACGCCGACCGTTCCGGCGAAAGGGCGCGGCGCGCCACGACATTCGCCGCCCTGCCCCTTATGATCTTGGGCGCTTACGGCACCTACTGGTCCATGACGCAAACCGATATCCTCGGCACCTATGTCGCGTTCCTCTCGGCCCTCGCCCTCTGGGGCTGGATCGAACTGGCCTTCCTCACGGGCGTTATCACCGGCCCCAACCGCATGCCGCTGCCGCCGCACAAGGCGGAATGGGAACGGTTCATCCGCGCATGGGGCACCATCGCCTATCACGAGATGCTGCTGACAGCCGCCCTGATCCTTCTGGGCCTCACCCTCTGGCACGCGCCCAATCCGTTCGCCTTCTACACCTTCGCGGTGCTCTTCTTCGCCCGCGTCTCAGCCAAGCTGAACCTGTTTCTCGGCGTCCCCCGCATCCACGTGGATTTTCTACCCGAAGCTCTCAGCCACCTGCCCAGTCACTTCCGCACCGCGGGCATGAACTGGCTTTTCCCCATTTCGGTCACGGCCCTGACATTCGCTGCCGCCTGCTGGCTCGAACGGCTCTACGCCGCAGACACCACCGGCGCAGTCACGGGCTTTGCCCTGCTCACCGCACTCACGGCCCTCGCGGCCCTCGAACACTGGGTGATGGTCCTACCCATCCCCGACGAACGGCTCTGGCGCTGGATGCTGCCTGCGCCCAAACCAACCAAGAACTCGACACCACAAGGGGGACATCATGGACTTTGATGTATTGTTCCAAAGCCAAATCGACGCGCTGAAGGACGAGGGGAACTATCGCATTTTCGCGGAACTGGAACGGAAGGCCGGGGCCTTTCCCAAGGCCAAGTGCCACGACCCTGAAGCCCCCGATGAAGTGACGGTGTGGTGTTCAAACGACTACCTCGGCATGGGCCAGCACGAAAGCGTCACCAAGGCGATGAAAGACGCGGTGGACCTCTACGGCGCAGGCGCAGGGGGCACGCGCAACATCTCGGGCACGAACCACGCGCACAAGCTGCTCGAAGCGGAACTGGCTGACCTGCACGGCAAGGAAAGCGCACTCCTGTTCACCTCGGGCTACGTGTCGAATTGGGCCGCCCTCTCGACACTGGGCAGCCGCCTGCCCGACGCAGTGATCCTGTCGGACGAACTGAACCACGCCTCCATGATCGAAGGCATCCGCCACTCACGGGCCAACAAGGTGATCTGGAAACACAACGATCCCGAAGACCTTGATCGCAAGCTGGCGTCCCTGCCTGCCAACGCCCCCAAGATCGTCGCGTTTGAGAGCGTCTACTCGATGGACGGCGACATCTGCCCCATGCAGGAAATCGTCGAAGTGGCCGAAAAGCACGGCGCCATGACGTATCTGGACGAAGTGCACGCCGTCGGCCTCTACGGCCCGCGCGGCGGGGGTATCTCGGAGCAGGAAGGGCTGGCCGACCGCATCACCCTGATCGAGGGCACACTTGGCAAGGCCTACGGCGTGGTGGGCGGCTACATCACCGGCTCAGATGCGATGTGCGACTTCATCCGCTCGTTCTCAAGCGGCTTCATCTTCACAACCGCCCTGCCGCCTGCCGTCGCATCAGCGGCGCGTACGTCCATCCGCCACCTCAAGCAATCGGACCAGGAACGCATCGAACAACGCAAGCGCGTCGCCTACCTGCGCAAACGGCTGGACCAGGAGGGGATCCCTCATATGGACAACCTCAGTCACATCATCCCGGTGATGATCAAGGACCCGGTCAAATGCCGGATGTTGTCGGACTACCTGATGCAGAAATACGGGATCTACGTGCAGCCCATCAATTATCCCACGGTCCCCAAGGGCACGGAGCGGCTGCGGTTCACCCCGTCCCCCCTGCACAGCACGGAGGACATAGAACACCTTGTCATGGCGCTAAAAGACCTATGGAAACAGTGCGCTATTGCCCACGCCGTCGCCTGACAGGGGAAAACCCGCCTACATTTCCCGCCGATCCGTGGATCAAGTCAAAGTTACTGTTGACTTGATCACGAAGCCGCTACGTTCTTGCGAAGAACTTTGGAAGGAGATTCACATGTTCCGCACACTTGCCATCGCAGCCACAACTGCCACGCTGGCCGTGCCCGCATTTGCTGACGGCCACGCAGCCTCCGGCGACGTCGCCGAAGGGGAAAAGGCATTCCGCCAATGCATCTCGTGCCACGTCGTCCAAAACGAGATCAGGCGACACGCTGGCAGGCCGCAACGCCAAGACCGGCCCGAACCTCTACGGGATCGCAGGCGGCCAGTTCGGCATGGTCGAAGGCTTCCGCTACTCCGACATCAACCAGCTCGCAGCCGAGATGGAAGGCCTCGTGATCACCGAAGAAGTGTTCGTGGCCTATGCCCAGGACCCTACGGCCTACTTGCGTGAGGTCACCGGCGACAAGGGTCGCAGCAAGATGACCTACAAGGTTCGCAAGGAAGAGGACGCAGTGAACCTCTACGCCTACCTCGCCTCTCTGCAGGCTGACGGCGGCAGCTAAGCCGAACCCGGATACAGTCAACAAAGGCCGTCGGACCCCCGGCGGCCTTTTGTACATGTGGCGCATTCCCGCCGATTGGGCTGGGCAATGGCGGGGATGTGAATGCGCGCTGAACAAAAGTGACGACAAGGGACTGGACGCCACCGCACGGACTTTGCATCTGTCTCCGCATTGAATACCAAACCAGAGAACAACAATGGCCCTCACAGCCCACATGACGCGCCGCAGCGCCCTTGCCACGCTTCTGGCAGGCGTCGCCCTGCCACGAACGGTGCTCGGCCAGGCCACAGGGCAAGCGTTCTCCTTTGATTGGCTCAAGGCGCGGATGCAGGCGCGGGCGCATGAGCCTGACACGCCGCCCCCGCCGTTGGACAATTTCCTCCAGAACCTCACCTATGACGATTACCGCAACATCTATTTCCGGCCGGAAGCCGCGCGGTGGTCCGACACCCCCCTGCCCTTCCATGTCTCATCCTTCCATCCCGGCTGGCTGTTCAAAGAACCGGTGCAAATCCACGAAGTCACGGATGGCACCGCCCGCCCGCTCACTTTCTCAACCGACGATTTCGAATATCGCAACGATGTGGGCACACGGGTTCCAGACCACGCCGAACTATCAGGCATCGCGGGCCTGAAACTCACCCACCCGCTCAACACGCCCGACAAGTTTGACGAAGTGGTCACGTTCCTCGGCGCCAGTTATTTCCGCGCCTTGGGTCGCGGCAACAGTTATGGCCTCTCCGCCCGTGGCCTCGCCATCAACACATGGCTGAACGGACCCGAAGAGTTCCCCCGCTTCTCCGAATTCTGGCTGGAAAAGCCCAAGGCAACGGACACGTCACTGACGGTCTACGCGGCCCTCGACAGCGCCTCGGTCACCGGGGCCTACAAGTTCACGATCACACCCGGCGACGACACCACCATGGACGTCGAAGCAACGCTGTTCTTCCGCGAAGCGGTCCCGCAACTCGGCCTCGGCCCCCTCACCTCAATGTTCTATTTCGCCGAACACTCCGAACGGGATTTCGACGACTTCCGCCGGCAGGTGCACGACAGCGAAGCGCTCAAGATCATCCGCAAGGACGGCAACGTGATTGTGCGCCCGCTCAACAACCCGCCCCGCGTGTCCAGCTCCTATTTCAACGAACCGAACATGGCTCAGTTCGGCCTGATCCAGCGCGACCGCACCTATGAGGACTACCAGGACGCAGGCGCGCGCTACCACGACCGCCCCTCCGTGATGATCGAACCCCTGAACGATTGGGGACCGGGCATCGTGCGCCTCGTGGAAATCCCCGCTGAGCTTGAGATTGACGACAACATCGTCGCCTTCTGGGTGCCCAAGACCGCACCGCAAGCCGGGGAAAGCCGCACCTACAGCTACCGCATGCACTGGGGCGACCTACCGCCCTCAGGCGACCTTGCATGGGTTCAAGGCACGCTCGCAGGCATCGGCGGCCCCTCGGGCGTCCCACTGGACAACCCCAACCTGCGCAAATTCGTGGTGGATTTCCAGGGCGGCGCGCTCGGGTCCATGCCCGAAGACGCTGACGTGACCCCGATCATCACCCACTCCGCCGGAGAGATCGACGGCATGGTCCTGCACAAGGTCACAGGTGCGGCGGTCCCAACCTGGCGCCTGTTCATCGACATCGACGGGCAGGATCACGACCTGATCGAACTCACCGCCCATGTCGCCGATGACACGCAACGGCTCTCGGAAACATGGGTCTTCCAATGGCTGCGGGACGACGTGCCAAGCTAACCATGACAGGCGGAGAGTCAGCCGCGCGAAAAAGCAAAACCCTGCACCGTGCCATCCAGCTTTCTACAGTACCCCAAAGCGTCGGATACTGATCAGTGGCTGAGCAACCTATATAAGATGTGGATTTGTACGATGAGCGATCATGTGAATTCACGCCGGAGCGGAATATCTGTATGTTACTTCATTTCAAAAGGCTCTGGATTTTCATCAGCTTTGTTAAAAAGCGCCAATTATTGCTCTGTAAAAAATATATTATTTTCAAGGCAGTAAGGAGTATCTGGAGATATTCGACTGCACATTTCGCACCCACCAGTGCGCAGTCATTGTGTTTTTCATGGACTGTTGAAAACAACGGAGACCTCTGTGGTGCGGCACATCCCATTTAACCGCCTCAGCCTGACCGGGAATGAAATCAAGTATATCCGGGATGCGGTGCGCCTTGGGCAACTCGCGAGTGATGGGACTTATACTGGCAAGTGCCAAGAAATGATCTGCAAGCTCACAACGTCACCCAAAGCCTTGATCACCCATTCCTGTACGGCGGCGCTTGAGATGGCAGCAGTCCTATGTGACCTCGGCCCGGGGGACGAGGTCATCATGCCGTCCTTTACCTTTGTTTCGACGGCCAACGCCGTAGTGCTCCGTCATGCAACTCCAATCTTTGTTGATATCGCCCCCCTTACACTCAATATGGATCCCACAGAGGTGGCCAAACATGTCACGCCCCGCACACGCGCTATTTTTGTAGTGCACTATGCGGGCTTCCCGGCTGATATGGATGCGCTTTCCGAAATTGCCAAAGCGCATGATCTGATGCTGGTCGAGGACGCGGCTCAAGCGCTTGGTGCCACCTATAAAGGCCGTCTTGCGGGCAGTCTTGGGGACATGGCAACCCTGAGCTTCCACGAAACCAAGAACATTACCAGCGGCGAAGGTGGCGCACTGACGCTAAACCGGGAGAACCTTTTTGAGCGCGCCGAAATCATTTGCGAAAAGGGTACTGACCGATCGCAGTTCTCCAGTGGGCAGGTCGACAAATACACTTGGGTCGATGTCGGTTCATCCTACTCCCCTGGCGAGCTTATCGCAGCGTATCTGTATGCTCAGCTTGAGGCGCACGACACGATCCTGACCAGGCGGCAGGCCATCTTCGACACCTATATGCAGGCCTTTGCCCCATTTGAGATGCAGGAAAAGGTCACACGCACCAAAGTGCCTCCGCACAGTGTTGGCAACGGGCACATGTTCTATTTGCGGTTGCCCGATCTGGAGGCGCGCAATCAGTTTATCAAAGAGATGGGCAAGCGGGACATAAACACACCCTTCCATTATGTCCCGCTGCACAGCGCGCCTGCAGGGCTTAGGTTTGGCCGAACCACCGGGCCCTTGCCAGTCACAGATCATGTGGCAGACACACTGGTGCGTCTGCCGATGTATTTTGACCTGGGCTCTGACATCGAAACGGTGATCAGTGCGGCCAGCGATATTTTACAGACGCTCTGAGATTCATCCCACCTCGGTTGTCCCAAGCGAGGCAAGCCAGCGCCTCAGTTCCCCCTGAAATCGACATGCGGACTTGGTTCGACGAACGCTTCGCCCAAAGCAGACGATGCCAGGGCCGGCACCCACAAGGTCGCCATGGCTGTCTTGGTAGGCCAATCGATTTGCAAGCGAACCTACGAAGTGGCCAATATGGAGCGGCCCTGTTGTGCGGTCTCCGTTGAGAATAACGGGTTTGGTGAGTCCGCGCACTCGACCTTCCAGCGTTCCAGATGAGCTTTGCCCATGTTCGCCAAAACTATTCTCTGAATGACCGAAATGTCAGACAGCAATGTTTCCAACAATTTCAGCTGGTTCAGAACTCTCATGTGACAATGACGCCGCCCAGCTTCTTCTGACCTATAGTACGACAGGGGAGGCGCAAAGCGCCGGGGGCAGCGCCCCTCCTACCCCAACATCGGCAAGTCGGTCGGCTCAGGACGTGCCCCCGCCGCCGTCAACATCCCATGAATTTGCCCCCGGTGGTGTGTCTGATGATTGAACAGATGCGCAAAACACACCGCCGCCGGTTTCTCAACCCGCATATCCCCTCCCCCAGGATACCACGCAATCACGCCCTCCAAATCGGATGAAGCAAGACCTTCGGCCCACGCCGACACCTCCGCATCCCGCTCAGTTCGTAACCCCTTGAACACATCCCAATCTCGCGGCGCCTCCAAAGACACAGGTACGCTCAACTCAGGCCGCGTATCCGCGGCAAAGCGGGCCAACCACAGCGCATCATCCCACAGCACATGATTGAAAGTGGCCGCAATAGAGCCGAAAAACGCCCCCGATCCTGCCACCGCTCCGCATCACTCAACGTATCCGCCGCTGCCATAAGCGACCCGTTCTGCCATGCGTTGTACCGCGCCATCAGCCGCAGATGCTCCACAAACTCAGACAACGATCCGCACCTCGCTCACATCGCCATCCACTTCGCGACACGCCGCCAAAACCCGCCGCTCCAGATGCGTCTGTACATAGGCTCCGTGAAAGCGCGACGGCGCGCGCAGGGTCAACCGCCCCCCTGCCCGCTCAACCCGCTCCAGCCCGGCAATCCACGACGCGTACACGCCGGCATCCTCCGCATGCAAAACCGCCTGGGCCAAGGACCACTCCGTCCCCTTCGACACATCCGGCGCAGCCACGGCCCCTTTCACCGGCAAAGGCACCACCTTCAGCGCCTCCTCCTCCGCAGCCCCCATACGCAACTCGAAATCCGGCCCCACAGCCGCCCAATACGCCTCCGTATCCAGCAACACGCGCTCCAGATCCAAACCATGCTCAGATACACGCCCCCGCGCACCCTGTCGCTTCACGACCAACCAGCCCCGGGCACGCAACAGCGCCATTTCGCGTTTCACCGTGCGCTCGTCCACAGACCACAGCCGCGCAATCTCGCGCTGCCCCACGGCCAGCTCGTCCCGCGCCCAGTTGTAGCGCGCCGTGATCAGCGTCATCAGCCGCAGAACACGGCGCTGCTCATGCTTGCCCTGCGCCAACGCAAAGGCACCCAAGGCTGTCAGAATATCGTATTTGCGCGCAGACGCGCCCCGGCCCACCGGCCTCAGCGTTTGCATCACTGCCCTCATTTTTGAAAACTGTCCGGATTACACCGAACAACACCTGCCAACGGTGGGTTTCCCCGCGGTTCTGGCCGCTTTTCCGTCTCTGCCCCTGATTTGCGTCCGAAGCTGCGATTCTGTCAAGGGCGGATGTGGATAACCTGTCAGACCCAAACCAATTTCAAAAGAAAAACAGGTTTAAATGGTATTGGGGGACATCCTGTTTGTCCCCTATTCCAACCCTTTTGTCACCCAATAGATGGTGGAAGGCAAAAAACTGTCCCCCCAAATCTGGTCGGTCAACACAGCGGTCGCGTCCATCACAGAATCACAACCATTGCACCTGCTTCCATGGCGCAACGCCCGATCTGTCCCCGCGGGGACAGACATATTCCCCTTTTGCTTTTTCCGCAAAATCAGCGTAAATCTGGAAATGAGCAGAATTAGCGTCCCCACGGGGCCAAAAAACCACCTGTCCCCGCGGGGACAAACGTACAGGCAGCGCATGTTCACGCACACAGACCTCGCCCAACTCCAGGCGCAATCCCTCAAAATGCAGGGCTTTATCCGCCAGCAAACCTACTCTCCCGAAAGCGAAAAAACGCTTCGCCGCTTCTCAAGCTGGGAGGTGGCGGAACTCATCTTCAAGGCCAACCAATCCACCCTGCGCGGTCGCCTCGGCGCTGACCCCTCTCTGCCCCAGGGCATCGTCGAAGAAGACGGCCGCCAACGCTGGTACACGCTCGAAGAAATCAACGAGTTGCGCCGCCGCATCAAGGTGAACCGCAAATCGCTCATGCCCCACCGCCCGGCGAACAAGCGCGCGATCCGCGCCGCCATCGCCAATTTCAAAGGGGGCGCGGGCAAGTCCACAACAGCCCTCCACTTCGCCCACGCCGCCGCTCTCGACGGCTACCGCGTGCTGTGTGTTGACTTCGACCCACAGGCCACGCTCAGCCACTCCATGGGCCTCAGCGACGTGGCCGAAGAATACACCGTCTGGGGCATCATGGCCCGCGATCTGGGGCACGAGACCGACCGTATGAACTCCGCCCTGCGCGGCGCGGAATCAGGCACCGCCCTGCCCCAGCGCAAACTGCCCGCCGCCATTACCGACATGGGGCTCAACGACCTGCGCGCCAGCGATTTCATAAAGCCCACGAACTGGCCCACCATCGACATCGTGCCAAGCTGCGCCAACGCGGCCTTTGTCGAATTTGCCTCCGCCCAGTACAGGCACATCAACCCCGAATGGTCCTTCTTCGCCGCCGTCTCGCGCTTCCTCGACCAGATCGCGCCTGACACCTACGACCTCATCCTCTTCGACTGCCCGCCCGCCATCGGCTACCAATCGATGAATGCCGTCTTCGCCGCCGACGTGCTCTACATCCCCTCCGGCCCTGGCTACTGGGAATACGACTCAACCACGTCTTTCATCGGCCAGCTCTCCGAAGCGCTCGAAGATCTCAGCCGCTTCAACGGCCTTGTCCCCGCGGGGACAATGACCCTACCCAAGACCTTCCTCGACCTGCGCTTCCTGCTCACCCGCTACGAACCGGGCAACGAACTCCATCGCGCCATGCAGGGCGCGTTCCAAAAGGTTTTCGGGGATCGCGTCTGCGAACACCCGATCGAGATGACCCGCGCTGTCGAACAATCCGGGCGGTTCCTCAGCAGTATCTACGAAATGGACTACCGCGATATGACCCGTGAAACCTGGCGCCGCGCCCGCGCCTCGTTTGACCGGGCCTATGAAGAATTCAAAACCAACCTGGGAACAGCCTGGGACCAATTGGAGGATGAGGCATGAGCAAACGCCGCGTATTCGACATCGACTTCGAGCCCGATGCGGGCCCCAGCCTGGACATAGAACAGCCAGAAGCCCCTGCCCCGGAAAGCCGTCGCGGCCCCATGGCCGCCGCCATCTCGGAAAACGCCACAGCTCTTAGTGAGCGGCACTCAGCAGAAGCTGAAATCCGCGCCGAGAATGACCGTCTCGCCCACGAATATGTGTCTCTAAAAAGGGATGGTGCAATCGTTGCCCGCGTTCCCCTCGGGGACGTGGCGATGAAAAAACTGACCCGCGACCGTAGCACCAACCGCGACCCGGACCTCGAAGAACTCAAAACCTCCATCCGCGATCTGGGCCTCTCCAACCCGATCCAGGTCGAAGACACCGGCGAAGGATACGAACTGATCCAGGGCTTCCGCCGCCTTAGCGCCTACAAATCTCTCTACGAGGAAACAGGAGACGACAAATATGCCTCCATCCCCGCCGTCCTCGTGGCCAAGGGCGAGGCACTCGAAAAACTCTACCGCCGCATGGTCGACGAAAACATGGTACGGCGCGACATCTCCTTCGCCGAGATGGGACAGCTTGCCGCCAGCTATGCCCGGCAAATGGACCTTGAATTGAACGATGCTATCGCCGTTCTTTTTGCATCTGCGGGACGGCAAAAACGTCACTACATAGGCAGTTTCAGTCTCTTGATGGACAAACTGGGGCCCCGCCTCCAATTCCCCGAAGCGATCCCTCGCGCCCTCGGTCTGAAGCTGATCAAGGCGCTGGAAGAACAACCGCGCGCGGTCCAACAACTGAACGTCCTGCTCGAGCACCAGAAGCCCACGGATGCGATTGCCGAGCTGGCCGTTCTGAACAAGGTTGTGGCGCCCAAGCCTGTCAGCGAACAGACGGCACCTTCGACGTCATCTAAGACCACAATCAAACTGAACCGCAAAGCAGGTGCGGTGAAGGTCATCGGCGCCAAGGGCAAGATCGAATTGCAGATGAACCGCGACTTCGGATCGGTCGACCCCCGCAAGCTTGAAGCCGCAGTGCGCGCCCTTCTCGACCAGCTCGATCTGTAATCTGTCCCCGCGGGGACAGACACAGAAAAGGAATCGTTTTCCCAATGATGCGTAAGCCGCGTTAACGCACTTGTCCCCGCGGGGACAAAGTAGAAAGCCCGCCAATTCGGCGGGCTTTTTTGGTGGTGATGGCAGGTTGTCCCCGCGGGGACAGATTGAATTAACCCAACTCTTTTTCGATAATGTTGTTGATCAGCTGGGCAAAGCCTTCGGGATCTTCCTCGTGGGCAAGATGGCCCAACTCGGCAAAGCGATGCAGGGTGGCCTGATGCATGCGAGAGGTTACCTTTTTTGACACCTCGGGCGGCACAGTGGCGTCCTTGTCCCCGACGATGAAATGCATGGTGGATGGGTGATTTGGCAGTCGGGCCAGAAGCGGGTCCAACGCCCATTGCGCCATCATCAACAGCGTTCCATCCACGTGGTTCCGGTCCGCAACCAGTCGGCGATAAAGCTCGAGCCCGTCTGCGTTCAGTTGAGACCCCGTTGAACTGATAAGCGCCTTGATCCGGTCCGGTCGATTGGACGCGCCCGAAAACAAGGATGCTGTGAATGGCACTGCTGCCAGCAACTTGGCCATCATGGGAAAGACAAGCCCGGCAAGCCCAGTGAACTGTGCCAATGCGGCATTGATCCCGATGACCAAGGGCGCTTGTCCCCGCGGGGACAGATCGCTTTCGGCGAGCCTCAAAGCAACGGCTGCGCCCGCGGAATGGCCAATGATGACATCGGGGATCCAGCCTTCTTGGTCGCACAGTTTGGCAATGTCTTCAGCCATCTGCTCAAGTCCGCTGCGATGTCGTGCACCAAGCTGGGTGAATCCCTGTCCTGGCAGGTCCAGAGCGACGATGTGATGACTCTGTGCGAGTGTGGGTATGAGGTCGGCATAGGAGTGGGTCGATCCCCCGGCACCGTGCAGCATCAGCAGTGTTTTGCCCGCACCTGTTTCCTGGATATGCCAACGATGCACGGGTCCTTGTCCCCGCCGGGACAGTTCGGAATTGGGCCATGTGTGAATTTGCGCCCAGTCCATGTTTTAGCTGTCCAAAGCCGCTTGCACCGCGCCGCTTAGCCGCTGCGCGTCAGCGCGCGGGAGGGCAACGTAGGGAGCGTCCAAAGTGCGGCTCAGATCCTTCAGAGCGGGTTGAGGGCGGTTGGACATGTCGATCACCAAAGCAGCCGTTCCCGAGCCGCGCAAGGCCCTTGCCATCGTGGTCGCGTCTTGCGCGGCCTGCGCCCGGTTTGCTTGGCCGTCGAGCGCGATATTTGCGCGTCCATCGGTGATCAGAATGACGGTCGGTGTGAGCCCTCTTCCACCGCTTTGCTGCGCGAGCAGGAGGGCGTGTTGCAGGCCGGAGGCAAGGGGCGTGCCGCCTCCGCCGGGCAGGGCAGAGAGCCGCCGTTTGGTCTGAACCAGGGAACGGGTTGGAGGCAGGAGAGTTTCGGCCTCGGTGCCTCTGAATGAGATGAGTGCGACGTGGTCGCGGCTAGCGTAAGCGTCGGCGAGCAGGAGTTCGATGGCGCCTTTGGCCTCGCCCAGTCTGGACACGGCGGCTGAGCCGGACGCGTCCACCGCGAAGATCAGGAGGCGGTCGGATTGTTTGGCGTAGCGTTTCAGACGGATGTCTGAGGGACGGATGAGGAGGCCCGAGCGGTTGGGCTGCTGTTGACGGCGGAGGGGTTGCCACGGGGCGGCGGCGCGCAGCGTGGCAACCAGGTCGATGCGGGAGGTGCCGTCGAGCCGTCCGGGCCGCGAGGGTAGGGGGCGGCCACGACGGTTGCTGCTGCGTTTTTGACCGGCGCCAGCACCGCCGGATGTGCGGTTTGTCCCCGCGGGGACAAGTCCGTTTAGGAGGTCTGCTGGGAGCAGGGATTTGACGGTTTCGACCAGCATATCCGTGTCCGGGAATGCGTCGTTTTCCTGGTTGTCCCCGCGGGGACAATCATCATTTGAAGGTGGTGGAGGGGGGCTTTCCCGGTCCTCCATGTCCTCTGGGATCACGGTTGCGCGATGCGGATAAACGAGGGTTGCGGCAACCTCGACGTCGGCGTCTGTAAGGTGCGCTCGGCCCATGTAGTGCGCGTGGGCGCGCGCGGTGCGCAGGGCGAGGGTGGGAGCCCTGAGGGATGCGATGCCGAAGCGAGTGGCGAGCAGGGTGAGCTGCAAGATCGCGTCTGCCGTTTTTACCGCTGTCCCCGCGGGGACAGATTGGGGTGTCCCCGCGGGGACAGATGGTTTTCGCCCCTCGGGCGAGAGATGGAAGGCGCAACGATCAGCAAGCGGATCGGGGGTGCGTTCGTCGGGTTCGATCCCTTCGTCCAGGAGCAAAAAGCCCTGTGTTAGAGACTGATCCGTGAGTTGAGAGAGTTTGGCTGCGAGGGCTGGCGGGCAGCGTTCGGCCATTGGGAGTTGAGCTATGCAAGGCGCGCTGAAAAATGATTTATTTTCAATGACTTGGGAAGATGAAAGTGTCGCGCTTAGGTCGATACCGCCAAAGAGTTGTTCGTCTGAGATGGTGACGGGCAGTTTGCGGATGGGCAGGGAAGGGGTGAAGCCTGCGAGTAGCGCGTCGCGGTCGGGGCTGGCGCGCATGCGTATGACCGCGCCGCCAAGGCCTGCGGGGTCGAGGGCCAGGAGGCGCAGGGCGAGGGCCGCGTTATGCCAGCTTTCGGCTGTCATTGCGTGCTGCCTTTGGCGGACGACACGTCCGCCTTACAGGTGGGAGGTGATGCAATTAAGCGGTGTAGGTCGTGGGATAAGTGGGCTGGCGGGGTGAACCCCGCCCTAGGGGATGA
>NZ_JBVFUR010000001.1:0-8968 GCF_055693845.1 Tateyamaria sp. GN1-10 | reverse complement strand
GCCAGGGCGTTTGATCCTGGACTATCGTCAGCGGGATCGAGGCGGGGAATGGAAACCGGAACGCTATCCCGTCTATCTCGACACCACGCCCTGCCACATGGGCGGTGAACGGCATTGGTTTCTCTGCCCTGCCCGTGGGTGCGGTCGCCGGGTCGCCATTCTCTACGGCGGGGCAATCTTTGCTTGCCGCCATTGCTACCAGTTGGCCTACGCTTCTCAGCGCGAAAAGTCGGGTGATCGAGCTGCACGGCGGGCAGATCGTATCCGCGACAAAATGGGCTGGCCTGGTGGCATCCTGGAAGGCGGCGACTGGGGCAAGCCCAAGGGGATGCACTGGCGCACCTATGAGCGGCTTTGTCGGGAACACGACGCCCTGTCAGATCGCGCCCTGGTCGGGATCATGGGCCACCTGCGCCGCCTCGCGGGTCGTTTCTAAAATAGGCTGATTTAGACACGCTGGCCTGCCGCCCTGCCCGCCTCGTTCTGTGTGGCGAAGGTGGCAGGAAATAGGGCCGCTTTCTTCGCATCCTCACAAGCCCCAGTAATGAGGGTCAGACCTTGGCAGGATATGGCGGTTGTATGCACCTTTTGTCCCACCTTCCATCTGGTGGTGAAAATGATGGGGTGAAACTGGCAGGAAATAGGGGCTCTATGTTCACCCCTTTGTCAGTTCGAGAAACCCTTGTTTTCCAAGGGCGTAATCAGTTTTGGGTGTGAAGATAGAAACCGTGCCGGATTGACCGCTTCAAAGGCGCATTTTGCGGTGCATCAGAACGGCCAAAACCGCCCCGATAAATGGGGTCGGTTCTTTCCCTTATCATGGAAAGGTCAGCACCGGATTTTGTGCTGTTCGAGCTTAGGCCGCTGAGGTGTTCGACCTATTCAGGTGTAAGAAGTGTTTTCACTACCGATTGAACTTCGGTGCGGATTTCGTCTTGGTTTCGTTCAAAAAAGCAATGAGATCGTACCCGGCGACTTCCGACAGAAACGTGAATGTTGAGCGGTACACGTCGCCATCCAGTAGTCCTGTCAAGACGATCATGCCATCGTTTCGGTAACGTTCGATAACTGGAACGCTTACCTGATTAGAAAATATGGCGAAGGCTGGAAGCATTCGGGCTTGATATGCGTTCAAGCCATAGCGCAAATCCGCATTTTGACGTTTGGAGTCCGCGCTTTTATAGCCTTGCCTGACCTCAAACACGACGCCTTTGGTAGCAGCGTCAGCTGGTCTAGAAATAGAAGATAGGGCACCTTCCATCCATTTGGTGAGAGCTTCTCTGCGCTCTTCTTGCAAGTCATCAAGTGTGATACGGGCATCCAACGTATGGACCTTCATCTTCTTGCCCGCTGGATACTCATATGACCACGCCAACTGCGGCGCACTTAGGCCAAGCTGATTGCTTAGAACTGCGCGGAATAAGCGTTCAGCACCAATTCCAAGTTGGCGGTAAACGGAGGTCATGCCACCTGCGGCCCTATGAGCAGCGTAGACGGATGGAACTGTCATCCCAATAAGTGAGTAGAAGGGGTCATCACCATAGATGCGCTCGAACTGCTCGAAGCCTACGCCATCTGACTTTGACTGCCCAAAAGCAGGCCGATAATTGGCACACTTGCGAACAGGAATGAGGAACGTTTCTACTAAATCTCTATCGCTGGACATATTACAGTGCAAGGCTCAACTGGCTAACGTTTCGAGTGCTGCGGAAGTCACAGGTGTCATTCATGTCCTGCGCGTTGTTGCCATCAAGAAAAGCAGCAATAGACCCAGCCACCAAGTGACCGATTATGGGCGGTACAGCGTTTCCGATAAGCGTTAAATTGCGTTGTGTTGTGAAGGGGAAGACGAAGTCATCTGGAAAAGATTGTAATCTAGCGCACTCTCGCACCGTTAGCCGCCGATCTAGAGCATAGTGGAACTGAATGCGACCGCGTGCATTAGCACGAATACAGTATGCAACATCATTACGTTTGTTCGTATGGTCTCCTTGGCCTCCACCACTGGTTGCGCGTGAAGCTATGAAATACTGGCTCTGATTTGTAACCTTTTCGTCTCCGATAGCCTCAAGATCATGCAGTGCTTGATCAACGGTAAAATATGAATTTGCGTGTGTTGGTTTCGGTTTTTGCGGGAATCCAGATAGATCGTTGCGTACGCCAATCAGGAATAGTCGCCGCCGACTTTGAGGTAGTCCGTAGCTTGGACAGTGAATATTCCAAACTCTAAAAGAGTATCCCTCTGCTTCAAAGTCTTCCAATATTCGCTCAAGATACGATCCCCCAGACAGACGCCCTAGGTGAGGAACGTTTTCTCCGACAACGACTTTCGGGCGGTGATGGTGCATATAACGGGCGAGGGACGTGTAGAGCTGACCGCGTTCTCCTGCGAGGCCAGTCTTAGGGCCAGAAGATGAGAAGTCTTGGCACGGAAAGCCACCAATCAGCACATCCGCTGCCGGAAGATCCCGCGCTTCGGCTTTTTCTAGATCAAGGTTTTTGGCTTCATCGCCAATATTTAAGCGATACGTCTCTAGAGCATCATCAAGGTTGTCATAAGCAGCAATTATCTTAAATGGACGCCGTTCATAGTGTGTTCCATAGACCTCGAAACCTCCTTCAAAACCCAAGTCCATGCCTCCGCACCCAGAGAACATCGAGACAGTTTTGTGCTGTTTCCCAGTTTTATCAGATGCAAGGCGAGGGTGTTTATCACGTAACCCGCCTTCAAATTCAGGAAGGTTTCGCTTTGCTCGTACCTTTGGTCTACCGTCTTTGCGTTTCATAAACTTATCATTCTGGATTTCGCAGGAACAAGCCAGTTCCTAATGGAGGTTGGTTTATTGTTGCGATGAGGCTCGAAATTTACCCTCGCGTTGTGAGGTTTTACGTAACTACGCATTTGTGCGTTTAAGGTATTCCGCAAGGGCGGATTCCAATATCGCCTGGTGCGTTTGGTCGGTTTCGGCGGCATGAAGCCTCAGGCGCTTGTAGGTCTCGCCATCGAGCGCGAGCGTTAGCCGTTTCTCACCTGGGCGCTTTGCCGGTTTCTTGTCCTGAGCTGCACCCTGCCCTGCCCCGCGTTGCGGTATGCCGGTATCAGTCGGGCGGCTTTCGGTGTTCAATAGGCCATCGAGGGCCACGGGTTTCTTAGCCATCCAGAATCCCTTTCACGTAATCCCACACGGCGGCAATCTCTGCCCCCGCCTTCTGGTCGGTTGTTTCGGATACCCCCTGCCCGGTCGCGCCGGTTTCGGCATAGGCGACACGCTGCGCGATATTCACCGGGGCAACGCGGCCATGCTGCGCCAGGACGCGGGCCGCCTCTTCTGTGATCCGCGCACGCGGTGTCTGAGACAGGGCAAAGGCGAAAGGCACCTTCGCAGCATTCACGGCGGCTATGGTTGCGCCTACGGCTCGCAGATCGTCGGGGGAAGGGCGAACCGGGATCAGCACCAGGTCAGCAGCTCCAAGCGCCTCAGATAACCATTCTGGGGCCGCTGGTGGCGTGTCGATTATGCAGAGTTCGAATTGCGCCTTGGCCGCGTCCAGTGTTGCCTTGAGCGCATGAGGGGCGGGGTCACGGTCCAGCATGGCCGGTGTGTCAGCATCCCTGCTTTCCCACCACGCCCTGAGTGAGCCTTGCGGGTCCAGATCGAGGCAAAGCACTCTGAGGCCGTCTTGTGCAGCGGCAACAGAAAGATTGCGGGCTAGCGTTGTCTTGCCAGCCCCGCCTTTCTGAGCGGCTATGAGTATCGTTTTCATAGTTCGGGACGCTATCGCAAATCCGCGAAGCCGCAAATGCATAATTTCACACATACGCACTTGCATAATTACGTAAATGCATACATCTGTATAGAGACACAACGGACGTAGGGTTTTTATACACCCTAAGATTCCCCTAGGATCGAAAGGGCCGCGCCATGAAATTCGTCACCTATCTTCGCGTATCAACAGAACGCCAGGGCCAGAGCGGCTTGGGGCTGGAAGCGCAACGCGCGGCGGTGGCAGCGCACGTCCTGGGCCGGGGCGAGGTCGTCGCAGAGTTTGTCGAGGTCGAAAGCGGCAAGCGGTCAGATCGCCCGGAGCTGGCGCGGGCGCTGGCAGAGGCGAAGCGGGCAGGGGCCGTGTTGCTCATTGCCAAGCTGGACCGTCTCGCCCGCAATGTCGCCTTCATTGCGAACCTTCTAGAAAGCGGGGTCGAGGTCACGGCGGCGGATATGCCAGAAGCCAATCGGTTCCTGTTGCACGTCATGGCGGCGGTGGCAGAGCATGAAGCGCAAGCCATATCGGATCGCACTAAGGCGGCGCTGGCGGCAGCGAAGGCACGCGGTGTCAAGCTGGGCTGGTCTATCCCTGAGCGGGCTTCCGAGCAACGTCAGGCGGCGCGAAAGGGCGCGGCGGTGAACAGGGCGCGGGCGCTGGCCCATGCAGAGAACGTCTTGCCGGTGATCGAGCAAATCAGGGCAGGGGGCGCATCCCTTCGCCAGATCGCAGCGGAGATGAATGCGCGGGGCATCAAAACCGCACGGGGCGGAAAGTGGCACGCGGCAACGGTCAACAATGTTATTCACTTGTTGCAGAGCACTACTTGTCAGGCAGCGGTAAACCCAGATCGTCCTGGGTAGGTTCTGAGGCAAGATATAGCTCGATCCATTCGTCCAGATCGCTCATTGTAAGCTGATTTTCATTCAGGTTGGGGTCAAGCTGGCTACGAATGTTGCCAAGAAAGCGGATAGTCCGCTCTATGTTTAAGGCGATTTCTTCTCGCTCCAACTCAGATATTTTCCCGACGGACTTATGAAAATCAATACTATCTGAAAGCGAACGGGTAAAAAGCAGCAAGAGCCATGTTGGTACACCCGCTTCACGCGCGAAAGACTCCAACATGGCGTAGGTGATCGCCGTTTCATCCTTCAAAACTTTGGGCAAGCTGTGTTTGCTGAAAGGGCGTTTGCCTCTTCGATGATCACGCACAACTTGCAGTGTGCGATGTGCCTTCTTCTGCTCGCCATCGAAGAATTTATGGATCAGGTGAGAAAACATGAACCTAATAATCTGCGGGTTCAACCGTTTGGTCGGCGCTATGAATAGCGCGAGCCCTCTATACTTTTTAGCCATAACCGTTCCCAAATTTTGGGATCGATACCAAATGCAGGGATGTGCGTTCAAGGCCGGTTGTCAGAATGCTGGTGCCAGATATTCTGATCTCATGTTCACATACCGCCGAGAACAGAATCAGAAATACTACGACATCGGCGTCGATATTCAGGATTGCAGGCTTCTGCAACCTCATAATTCAAACACATCCAGGGGCACCTGTTTCCAGGTGACACATAACATGCGGCAGCTCAGCTTGATCAAACTCACAAATCCACTCGTTCAAATTCAAGCAGCCGCCAAGCGAATGTGGGAGACTGAGAATGCATACAGTCCGCAGTAAATCAGCAGATCATTCTCCGGTCACGCACCACGGCGATTCAGTGCGGCCCGGACAGCTTAGGGCGGTGTTCACTCATAGCAGTGAGCGCCGCTTTTTTGCATCTAGGGTTGGCAAACGCACAGCGCCAACTTCACGGACACCTCTCTACCGTACAGTTCGTGCTGTGTCGGGAGGAGAACCCGCGTCCGAAATCGTGGAAAAAGAGGTCCAAAAATCGAAACCGGGTCTGGCGGCTACCAGACCCGGCTTCTCAACCTCCACGATTAGGCTGGTCGGCTACCCGCTTGAGCAGATCGACCAGCCAGCGGCTAACTTGGCAAAGGAGGTATTCCGTTATGACGGTGCTTCACGATCTTGCTTCTCACATCAAAGGAACGGCACACTTTGGCTATTTGATGGCGAACGTGATCAAACTTGGCGATTTCGCGGGCAGCATAAGTGCATCCGCGAATACAGTGTCTGTACCAAGTAAATTGGTCGGCATAGATGCGGTCTACAGCTATTGCTTCGTGATTTATTTCACGCTGCACGTAGCGTCCATGATCTGCAAACATATTCACCGCAGAAACCGGTGAACCCGAAGCGGGCGTTCTTCGCGTGCGCCCGCTTCCTTGTCCGAAGGACAAACGGAATGGAAAACACTCTGCTGGTATGAAACCCGCTGAATTTTCCATTTGTATGCCCCCACAAGCTGGTTTCAGCTCGTTCAAATCGTCAAATAGACCGTGCGGCATTTGATCCTTTGGAGTCAAGGATCGCTGCTTTCTGTTGTCGGTTCTATCACCTCAGGTGGCAACATGTCCTCAACAGTCCCGGTGATCCGCGCCTTTCGGCCCACGCGGGGGCGCTGCAATTCAGCGTAAGCGGCTTTCCGGCCTTCAATGTCCTTCGCGCCCCAGCCGATCAGAACGCCGGTGACACGCCGCCCTGTCTTCTCAGGCATCACGGTCACGGTGAAGTCTGACAGGGCGTTCACTTCCATGAGCGCGGGCTTAATCGCGTATTGGTTCAGGTTTCCGAAGGTCGTCAGCTTGTCAGCTTCCACGCCTAAGAGTTCCCGGAAGTCATCCAGGGCAAACCGTTCAGTGAACACATGCTTGAGCCGCACGCGCCGCGCCACGGCTTCATAAAGGGCCAGTGCATATTTCGAGGTGAAGGCTCGAAGCACCTCCAGCTCTAGCTTGGCAAAGACGGTGGAATCCTTGAGCAGCAATGCCAGCTCGGGCGGGATCGAATATTTGAGGTTGCCGCGCTTCCGCTTAGGGTCTGACAGGTTGTTCCAGCCCAGGAGCTGCACGCGGTCGGTTGATCCATCCGGGCGCTGGATCGTCACCACGGTTGTCATAAGGGCTTCAATCGACTGCACAAGCCGATCATTGCTTTCATGTGTTTCTCTTAGGTCAGCAACCGCGATTTCAAAGCGCCTGCCCTCTGACGCCAAATCTGGCCCAAAGGCATGACGCAACAGCACGTTGAACAAGCGCCTATCTGCCAGCGTCAGCCTGGACGCGCCCTTAACCTCGATCAGTTCGGCAGGCTTCACCATCTCGCCCATGTTCGGGGCGACATCGAGTGTTCGCGTATTATTAGTTTTGGGGCGGGTCGATTCTGACAAAGCGTTTCCGTTAGCTGGCGATTCGCTCAAAGCTAAGAGTAAAGCCATGCCAGAGGCAAGGTTTTGTGTCTCGATCCAGGTGACGCACAAACCGCCCGATTCCTAAGCGATAACCGCCCCAAAACTAATGGATAACCGCCCCAAAACTAATCTGTCCTCGCCCGATTCCTAAGATTTAGGCCGATTAATGTCTTTAAGTCAGCAGCTTACGGCCACTGAAGTAAGAAGATTCTAGAAGAAAAAGAAGAAGAAGGGAAATTCAAGCTTGCGGAATTACGTAATCGCATAAAAATACCCATGTTCGATCTTTGTTCCTTGAGCTGCAAGGGACGAGACGGTACAATCCGTCGTATCTGCTCATACATGGACAACAAGATATGGACATTTTACCCCTGCTCACCGTGGCTGACTTCTGTCAGGCCGTAGGTATTAGCCGATCTACCTGGCACAAACTCAAGCGCCAAGGCGCAACACCCGCTGTTGTCACTATCGGCGGCATTCAACGCATCCGAAAGGAAGCGGCTGAGGCATGGCTTACCGAGAACGAAACCAAAAGCAGCACCATCCACTAACAACATCTTGCCGGTCGAAATGGGAGGAACGGCGGGCACATCGAGGTTAAGAAAATGGACACGCAATTTACCGCATCAAGTTCAAACGGAACGGCTGAAACGCCCGAGTTACGGAAGCGGCCTATATATATAGATCGCGCGTTACCTGTACCGTACTGTTCCCATCAGAACCCACATCAAAACACATTAGCAGACAAGGGTGCGCAAGGGGCGGCTCTCAAAGCCGCAACCGCAGCACACCCGCTGGACGCGGTGGCCGGTAAGATCACTAAAACGATCCAGTCACCAGAAAAATGCACAGACGGCTTGCCGATAGGTTCGCAGACCAATTTCATAGAAGCGGCAAAGTGCGCGGCCATTCTCGGTTTCCCGGTTAACACGCTTCTCACGGTTCGCTGGTCGTCGCTCTACCATCACGACAACGCCAATCCCCTCTTTGCACAACCACCCGTCGAGCGAATTGCCTACCTTGTCGAGTTGCTGAGAAAATGGATCGGCGCACGGTGTCGCGGCGGTTTCCAGTATCTTTGGGTGCGCGAAACAACATCAGAGCTGGGCGAGCACTGGCACCTCGCCTTTCATCTGCCCCGCGGAAAGCAAAAGGCCATCGGGGCCTATCTCTCCGATCTTCTTGGCGAACCCTTAAGCCACACGCTTCGCACCACGGCGCAGGGTCGGACAGAGGGCGAGTTCGCCTGTAGCGTCTGGGGGTCGTGGCATCTGGCGAAAGACACGCACCCGGAACGATCCAGCTTCTACCTCGCCGCCTATCTTGGGAAGGGCGAACCGTCTGAACGCATGTATCGTGGCAAACTGGTGCCTAACACCCGCAAGCCGGTCAGGGGGCGGGTATTCGGTGGCCGCGAAAGGTCTGGCCGATATGACGCGCCGCAGGGGCAAATCAGGGGCACAACTGCGCTCAAGAAACGGTTCGACATTGCCCGCCCGCTCAAACAGGCCATGAAAGCGCGCCAGAGCGGCGATTTAAGCGGTATGAGGGCTTGAGGTCTGGTTGGGGGTGCCAAATGCGGAAAGGGCGCTCAGCGGCGCTCTATGCGCGTCTCAGGGGCACTGCCGGAAACACCCGTTTCTAAGCAAAAGCAGCCGGGAACCGATAATGGGCAAGTTTTCAAATGATTTCGGCAAAATCCTGAGGTGAGGCATGGGCGGAATAGGTAGCGGGCGGCACTGGCAGTTCGGGGCAAACACGACAGACGATTACCGCTCGATTGATATTAGGTGGCTGAAACGCGAAGGGCTTTTGGAGTCCAGCGTCAGTCGCAGCATCACCTGGTCGCGGGGTGGCGAGGTGACAGGCTCAATCAATGTCCGTTCTGA